>CAJUKH010000001.1 GCA_910587345.1 uncultured Oscillospiraceae bacterium
ATCACCAGGTATTCCCCGCCGGTATCGTAGTGGCCGCCCCGGAGGTGGAGGCACCGGCGGCGACCGATGACCTGCCCGAATGGAGGAAGTGACCATGGACCCACGCAAGGCGACTATTTCCCTTCAGTACAACGGGGCGAACGCCTCCGGGCAGATCGGCACCTACCTGTCGGCCTTCCAGTACAAGGACGTGGCCTCCGGCACCAGTGACAGCATAAGCCTGGACCTGAACGACCGGGACCACAAGTGGATCGGAGCATGGTTCCCCCAAAAGGGGGACCTGCTCCAGCCCACCATCCAGACCCGGAACTGGACCGGGGACGGGCAGCAGCTAAACTTCCCCTGCGGCACCTTCCGGGTGGATGACTTCGGCTTCAATGGAGGCCCTATCCGCCTCCACCTGGACGCCGTGGCCGTCCCCGCCGAAAACAGCGGCTTCAAGGCCACGGACCGGACGGAAACCTATGAAAAGACCACCCTGAAGGAGATAGGCCAGACCATCACCGGGCGCTCTGGTATCGCCCTGTTTTTCGAGGCCCCGGACGTATCCATCGAAAAGGTGGAGCAGAGCAAGCAGAACGACTGCGCTTTCTACACCGACCTTGTGGAAAAGTACGGGCTGGCCATCAAAATCTATAACGACAAGGTGGTCGTTTTCTCGGAGGCGGTCTATGAGGCCAAAGCCCCCAAAGCCGTCCTGACAGAGGCGGACTTCGACCCCGGCTGGAGCTGGGACACCTCCGTCACCGGCACCTATACCGGCGTCAAGTACCAATACACCAACAGCGACAAGAACAAGACCTTCACCGTGACCGCCGGGGAGGGCGACCGGATACTCACCGTCAACGAACCGGCGGACAACCTGACAGAGGCAACAGCAATCGCCCTGGCAGCGGTCAACAACGCCAACAAAGGCACCACCACTATGAGCATCACCATAATGGCCAGACCGGGGCTTATCGCTTCGGACTGTATAGAGATACGGGGCCTGAAGCGGTTGGACGGGAAATATTACATCGTCCAGATCACCCACAGCTTGGGCAGCAAGTACACCATGGCCCTGGACCTTCGCCGGGTGGAGGAACGGATCACCGGGGCCACGTCGATCTCCAGCACCGTGGCAGAGGGAGGATGAGCATGGCCAGCAACGACACTTTTCGTATAGGAAAGATTTCAAGCATCGACTACCCAAAGGGAACCGCCAGAATTACCTATGAGGACAAGAGCGACAGCACCACGGCAATGTTCTCCTTCCTCGCTTGGCAATACTGGATGCCGAGAGTGGGCGACCAGGTGCTGGTGGGCCACCTCTCCAACGGGTCCTGCTCCGCCGTTATCCTGGGACCGGTCTGGCACGACGGCCACAGGCCCCCGGAGGGCTTCGAGGGCCTATACCGCAAGGACTACAACCGCAAATATGGGCTGGCCTTCGAGCGATACGACGCCAAAGAGCAAGCCTACAGCGAGGAAGTCACCGGCACCATGACCATCAAGCCCACCGACACCTGGACCCTACAGGTGGGCGGCTGCACCATCACCGTGGAGAAGGGCGGCGGCATATCCATCACCGCCCCCGCCGGGATCACCATCACCACCCCCACCATCACCGTGACCGGGGACGTGATCGCAAGAGGCGTCAGCCTGGATGACCACACCCACACCGGCGTCCACGGGGAAACCAGCGACGCACACTGAAGGAGGCGACAGCCGTGGCAATCGGAAACTGGGGGACCGACGTAGTGTTCAGCGTGAGCGACCGCCGGGTCCTGACCTTCAACGACATGAACCACAGCGTCGGCTCCAGCTGGGCCACCCACAGCCGCATCGGCCTGAAGGATCAGGTGGAGTATTTGAGGCCGACCCTTCAGAAGCTGACCTTCACCATGGAGCTTAACGCCTCGTTTGGAGTAAGGCCCAGGGCCGTCCTGGATATGCTGGAGCGCCACACCGAACAGGGCCACGTCTTTCCCTTTGTGGTCGGAGGCAGACGGGTGGGCCGGTACCGCTGGCGGATCACCGACCTCAGCGAGGCCTGGGAAACCATCTACAACCGGGGGGAGCTATACCGGGCAAAGGTCAACGTGACTATGGAGGAATACGTCTGAAGGGAGGGACAGCAGCATGGACCTGTCGGGCATTGAAATCTCGTTCGAGTACGGCGACAGCACCGAGGCGGAGCGAAAAGAGATCGTCCGCAACGTGCAGACCATTCTGGCCACGCCGCTGGGCACCTGCCCCCTCTACCGGGACTTCGGCCTCGATGTAAGCTATCTGGACCACCCCCTGGACCTGGCCCAAAACCTGTTCGCCGTGGCGGCGATGGAGGCCGTGGAACGCTGGGAGCCTCGGGTCCGGGTGACCGGCGTTTCTTTCGTGGCCGACGGCACAGAGGGCAAACTGAAAGCAAAGGTGGTGATCGCAGATGGATAATATCCTGAAATCGGTCTTTGACCTCCCGGACATTTCCTTCATAGAGAACGACACACTGGACGCCATGATGCACCGGCTCGTTTCCAACTACGAAAAGAAATACAAAGAGGTCACCGGGCAGACCGTCAGCCTCGGGGCGGCGGACCCCGCCCGGATTCAGCTCTACGCAATCGCCCTCGACCTCTACCAGATAGAGCAATATGTCGACCGGGCCGGGAAGCAGGACCTTCTCAAATACAGCTACGACGGCTTCCTGGACAACCTGGCCGGGAACCGTGGCGTTACCCGGCAACAGGCGGCAGCGGCCCGGACCACCATCCGCTTCACCCTCTCGGCGGTCCGTGACTACGCCATCGGCATCCCGGCGGGTACCCGCCTGACCAACGGCGACGGCGTATATTTCCAGACCACGGAATACACAGAGGCCCCCGCGGGGAGCGGCTATGTGGACGTAGAGGCGGAATGCACCGCCCAGGGCATAGAGGGCAACAACTTTCTGCCCGGACAAATCAACATTCTTGTGGACCCGCTCCCCTATGTGGAAAGCATCACGAACACCACCACCACAGCCGGAGGAACGGACCTGGAGGATGACCGGAGCCTCGCAGAGCGGACCTTCCTGGCCCCATCCGGCTACAGCACAGCGGGACCACAGGACGCCTACACCTTCTGGGTGCGGACCTATAACACCGACATCGGCTCGGTGCGGCCCACGACGCCGGAGCCGGGGAAAGTGACCGTCTACATACTCATGCAGGACGGCACCCTTCCGGGGAAGGAGGTAATCGACGGCCTCCAGGACTTTCTGGCGCAAGAGGAAATCCGCCCCATGACCGACCTTGTGACCGTTTCCGCCCCGGAGGTAAAGACCTTCGATATTGCCCTGACCTACTATATCGCCCGGTCCAACCAGGCGTCGGCCACA
>CAJUKH010000002.1 GCA_910587345.1 uncultured Oscillospiraceae bacterium
AGCCGGGTCTCCATGATGGTGCCGACCATGGCGGCGGAAGCGTGGCCCACCACGGCGGCGATCCCCAGGTCCGGTTCGATGACCGGGAGCTTCGTGATACTCAGGCCCCGCCCGATGACCGGGACGACGGAGATGACGGCGGCCGGGAGCTCCGGCTCCAGCT
Organism: uncultured Oscillospiraceae bacterium; assembly: GCA_910587345.1. Taxonomy (GTDB): domain Bacteria; phylum Bacillota; class Clostridia; order Oscillospirales; family Oscillospiraceae; genus Vermiculatibacterium. The sequence continues at coordinate 164 of CAJUKH010000002.1, forward strand.
CCGGGAGCTTCGTGATAGCCATTCCCCGGCCCATGACCGGGGTGACGTGCAGCTCCGACTCCATGGGCGGAGACTCCGTGGTGGCCGTGATGTGGATGCCCACGCCGGCGGCCTTGATGATGGGGGCGCTCAGCAGGTTCTCCGCATGGTCTTCTGGGCTGAGGATGCCAGCGTCCAGGAACATGACCGCCGGGTACTCCGGGTCCTCGTGGTAGTACAGGGGCTTCTCCCAGAACATACGGAAGGCCCGGATGAGGTCTGGGTAGGTGCAGGTGTTCGTGTTCTTCAGGACCTTGTAGAACAGGTACTTCCGGTAGGTTTCATCGTTGATGGGCTCGCCGGGGTTGACGAAGCTGGAGAGCTCCCCGGCCTCCGCCCGGCTGAGGACCACGATGTCCCCCACGCCGTCAAGCTGAGAGCCGACGGCGGTGCTGATGGAACGCTGCGTCCGCAGGTCCTCATAGAAGTCCGCTACGTCCTGGAGTTGTTCAGCGATGACCTCCATGACGGCCTCGATGTTCGGCTGGCCCTTGAACTGCTCCACGAGGTCAGCTTTCAGGCTGGCGAAGTAGTCAACCACTGATGACCACCTCGATCCTCTCCTCCGACAGGATGGCCCGTTCCCTGGGCGTTACGGTGATGCTGCGCTGGTCCAGCGTGGCCGGCTTGCTCTCCCCCACCGCCATGGTGATGTCTGCGTAGTCCATGCCGGTGACGGTGGAGTACAGGGCGCCCAGGAAGAGCTTCTGCGGGACGACATCGGAGCCGGTGTCCAGCGTGTCCATCCTGTCCAGGATGGCAGCCTTGATGAGGTCGGCATAGTTGGACGGCAGCGTGGAGCTCCGGCTCATGGTGACGCCCACCCTCATCCAGACCTTCAGGTAGGTTGGGCGGTTGAAGCGGACGGTAATCTCCTCGCCGTACTCGCCGGGGACCGAGACTTCCACCGAGCCGAAGGTGTTGATGCCTCCGGCCTTCGTGTTGAGTATCTGGCGGGCGATCTCGTTGGCGTCCCCGCCGTCCACCACGACCTCGACGGAGTGGGGCCACCGGCCCATGTCATCGACCTCGTTGGAGTCGTTCTCATAGGGAACCGCCGATGTGACGCCCTGGCAGTTGTCCAGGATGGCGCTGCGGATACTCTCCAGCATCCGGGAGGACATAGAGAAAATCTTATCCGCATACGACTGGCGGAACTCGGTATCGGTTTCCGTGAGCTGGCCGGCGATGTAGGAGCCCACGTTCACCACACTCTGGAGCCCCGGCACAGCCTTGACGATCTTCGTGATGACGCCATTCGGGAGAAGGATGTCCCCCGCCTCTTCGGTGGCGAAGGTGATGACGCTGCCCACGGTATCGGTGGTCAGGTTCTCGGACAGCAGCAGGACGTTGGCGGAAGCCTCGTCCACCGCCTCGATGCGAAGCAGGGCCGCCTCTTCATCGACGGATACCAGGAAGGCATCATCGGTGATGGCGGCCGATAGAGCGTTTAGAACGTCCGTGGTGGTCGGGGTTCCTGTGGGGGTGATAGAGTATGGGTTCCCGTTCAGGGCCACCGTGAAGACGCCGGAGAGCTGCGTGGATGTGACCTTGACGGCCGCTTTGTTGAAGGAGCTGCGGGTTATCTCCTTCTGTTCGCTGACAACGAGCTGCGTGGCAGGGTTGGTATCGGAGGCAATCAGGGTCCCGGACGGGATTACGGTGCCGTCGATACCGGTACAGAGGACGTGGTAGTAGGACGGCGCCGGGGAGCCCCGTGTGGAGCCCCCGTACTGAGCTGCATTGTCCAGGTTGATACCTTCCGCCGTGGCCGGGTACTGGGAGTAGTAGATGTCGCTGCCGTACTCCCAGAGCTCGGCGATCTTATCGGCCACATTGGTCAGCAGGTGGTTCAGGAGGGATTGGGGATTCTGACGGGTGTTTATCCCCAGCTTCTCCGTCAAGGAGCTGTGCATCTCCTCCAGGATGACATCCAGGCGTTTGATGTTTGGCCCTTTGGGGGTCAGGCCATAGTCAGGCACAAATTTTCACCTCTCTCTCGTAAATTTCGCTCTCGACGGTGAAGACAGTAACGATTTTTGCCTCCCTGGTGCGGGGGTCCGGGATGATGTCTGCCTTTGTGACGCTGGTCACTCCCTCCACGCTCTGAACGAGGTCTCGCAGCAGGAAGCGGATTTTCGTCAGGTTCGGGTTCTTGACGAACACCTCCTCGAAGTACGGGAAGCCCAGGGTGGGCCCCAGCCGCCACTCGGCCAGGAACCACTTGAGACGGATGAGGACAGCCTGGGCGACGCTCTCGGTCGGAACGATGTCCCCCACGGGGGTGATTTCCAGGTCCCCGTCTGGCGTGATTTTGAAGTCCACCATACGGATCACCCCCCGACAAACACGTCGCCGCTCCCATCCCGGACAGAGCCTCCGATGGAAACGGCATCGCCGATGCGGGCCGCCGGGCGGCCGTTGATGAAGACCGAGGAGCTGCCGGCGACAATCACGTCCTGGTGGCCGGGGTGGGAGACGCAGCCATGGGAGGCGTAATGGTCTCCGACCCGGCCAGCGCCACGGCCGTTGATTTTGACATCGGAGCTGTACTCCACCAGGGGGACCGGCGGGCAAGCGTCGTGACCGGTGCAGCAGTCCCCTTGCCGTGTAGCGTTCATGGTCATTACCTCCTTCCGCTAATTTAGGTTGACGGTTCCGCCCTGGGTGGTCAGGCTGCCGTTGATAGTTACATCCCCGTCGATGACCACGCCGCTGGGTTTTATCGTGACCGTGGTGCTCTCAGCCTTGATGACCACGGCGTTCTCATCACAAGCCTTCTGGACGCCGGGCCCAGGCTTGACGAAGAGGCCCACCAGGGCGATGCTGTTGGTCAGGTCGTACCGCAGATCGGTGGCGGTCTCCCGGCCATACATCCAGAAGTCAAGCGACTGCTCGGCGGCGAAGAGGATGCACCCATCCCCCGGCTTTACCGGGTAGGCGATGGATGCCTTCTGGCCCGCCCCCTGCGGGAAGTAGACGGGGACCCCGGCGATATTCGGGTAGTCCATCTTGCTCCCGTCCGGTTTGGTGTACTTCATCTTCGGGGACACCGTGGCGAGGCAGGTTGCCGGGTCGAAGTCCACGATGGAGCCAGGGATGGCCGTGTGGATACAGTTGACGGCGCCCTCCGCCATCTGCTGGAGCCGTTCAACGAGCTCTTGCATCATATCAGCCGCTCACCTCCAGAAGCCGGGCCGTACAGGTCCAGGAGCCCTCCACGTTATCCCCCTCGATTTCCAGCGAGTAGACCCGGAAGAAGCCCGTGACCATCTTGCTCTCCAGCTTGACATAATCGTCGATGTTGATAGCTGCGTTCATCAGGTACTCCACGTCCCACCCGTGCTGGGCCTTCGAGGTGTCCTTGTCATCGGATACCTGTATCTGCTTCGGGATGCCCAGGAGCCCGGTGTCCGGGCTCAGGACGTAGACCTCCTTCGACATGACATCCCCAGGCTTTTTGACCTGGAGGACGCCATTCTGTATCGACCACTGAAGGCTGCTGCAATCACAAGCCTTGGTCAGGACATCCTTGGCCGGGCCAACGAAGCTGAAGCCGTTGGGCAGGTCCACGAACTCGGCGTTGTAGGAGAACGTGACGGCCACGCCCATCTGGTCGGCTGCGTCCTGGATGAGGGTCTTCGTATTAACGGTGCCGGAGTAGGAGACGGAGACGTAGGTGTCCCGGACCTCGATGCGGTTGTCCACCAACTCAAGCTGGGTGCAGCGATCCGCCCCGTCCAGCGACGTGCTGGTGTAGGTGACGACCCCGGTGAAGATGAGGGGCATGACGGAGCCGTACCCCGCCTTCAGGGATACCACGCAATCGTCCTTGCTGAGCTCTGCGAGGTGCTGGGGGTTCAGGTTCCAGATGGAGACCTTGCCGGTGTTCTGGCTCTTGAGGTCCGCTTTCTGGAAGGAAAAGGAGACATGGAGGGGTGTTGGCCCTTCCCCTATCTCGAAGCCTACCTGTCCGGCCTGACCAGCGATTAGGCGGTACTGGCGGTCGAAGTTTTGCAAGGCTGTCGCCTCCTTTGCTCGGCTTTCTTTTAATAATTTTCTTTCTATATAAAGGGTTATGGTTAGGTTTGGTTTGGTTACGAGCGGATTTCCACCGGATGTCCTGCGGACGGTCGTGCGGACGAGACGTTGGACAAAAATCAAAAGGGTACGAAAAACGTAGAAAAAGGGAGGATGAGCGAGATTTTCAGGTTTTGGCCTGTCTCGCTCACCCTCTATGGCTGAGATGCCCTTTCCCCCTACCACCACGCTTTTTCGGGATGATGGATGGATTTGTGGCGGATGCCGTGTTGGACGACGTTTGGACCGTCCGCAGGATGTCCCACGGAAAATCCACAGAAGAAATTACTGGACCGGGGCGAAGATGAAGCTGGCCCGGCCTTCCCTAAAATCCGCCCGGCCCACCTTGTCCAGCTCGGTCATGACACCGAAGACGCCCATGGGCAGCTCGGCCACGCCGTAGTAGAACACGTTGAGGGGGAACCGGGGGACGACCTTCACGCCCATGACGATGGGCTCGCCCAGGGCGTCGGACAGGCCGAAGCTCCAGTAGCCGCCGGTGTCATTGTAGGTGAAGCGGATGAGGTACTGCTTCCCGTTCAGGACGATGCGGGACACGCTGTCGTTCATATCGGGGACCTCGATGATGATATAGTCCATGCTGCACCTCACTTCATGAGACCCATGCCGGCGGCGGCGGAGTACAGGATGGACCCAGACTTATTGCCGCCACCGGATGAGCCCCCGCCGGAATTAGAACCCGATCCAGAGCTGGAGCCGGAGCCCGAGCCACCCCCGCTGGACCCCTTGGATGTGCTGGCGGTCCCGGCGGAGGCAGCGGAGGCTCCGCTCTTTCCGTAGCTGTCCGGGATGGTGGCCGTTTTCGTGGCCGTGACCCGGACCTTCTTGAACTTGATGGGGATTTCCATGGCCTCCATCATGGCGTTGGTCTTCGGGATGCTGAGGCTGAGGATAGCCATGTCGGTGTAGGTCTCGGAGCTGGTGGTGACGGTGATGAGCTTCTTCTGGAAGTACAGGGACTTGAGCCGCTTCACCACCTCCGCCACCCGGTCTCCCGAATTGCCGAACCGCTTGGCCCAGGTCACGGGCCTGTTGCTGACCAGCAGGGTCATGTCCAGGGCCTCCGGGGACAGGATGATGGTGTCGCTGACGGCAAAGCCGGTCTCTACCGAATACTCCGGGACGGTGGCGTCATACGCTTCGGTCGAGCTCATGAGGGCGTCGAACTCGATGCCGTCCACACTCACGGGCTGCATAGCTCTTCCCATACCCTGTCACCCCCTTGCGAATTGCAGGGCCCGAGCCATCTCACTGGTGGAGTCGTCGGCGGCCTTGTCCATGGCCTCCGAGCTCTTCTCCTGGCCCGCCCGGTCCCCGTTGAACTGATTGTCGATGTTGACGTTCTGCGTGATGCTGACGGATTTACTGTCGTTGCCGCCGCCGACCTTGGACACGGTTTCAGGCTGCACCACATTGGCCTGGGTCATAAACGAGAGGTCCCCGCTGAAGCCCTGGAGGAGGCTCTTGAGCTTTTCCTTCCCCGCTGCGATGCCCTGGACGAAATTACCCAGGTCAGACACCGGCGCAATCTTCGGATTGAAGGTCATGCCGTCGTCCTTCATGGAGCCCAGCATTTCGTTCGCCTTGGTCTTGGCCGCCTTGATGCCGCCCAGCAGGTTGCCCACCATGCCGGTGACGGAGCCGCTGTTGTCTTCTAGGTTCATGCCGTCGGACATACCTGCGGCAATCTCCTCGACGGCGTTGCGGACCCGTTCCTTCCCCGCTGCGATGCCCTGGGTCATCAGGTCAATCATATCGGGCATATAGGTGTGGAAGTCACTCAGGGGGCCGTCCTCCGGCTCACTGAAGCCCAGGAAGGATTTAATCTTGTCGGCCACACCCTTGACGGCCTCTCCGACCTTGCCCACCGCCCCGGTGATGCCGTTGACGATGTTGTCCACGATGTCGGAGCCCCATTTCAGGGCTTGCTCGGGAAGGGCTGTAATCCAGTCGATGGCGGCCTGGAAGCCGTTGACGATGGCGTCCTTGATGCCAGTGACCTTTTCCACGATGACATCCCAAACGCCCTGGAAGATACCGGCGAAGAAGTCGATGACCGCCCCCCAGATGGTGGTGATGGTATCCCACGCACCGCTGAGGATGGTCACAAGCATTTCCCACGCCGCCGCAGCCATGTCCTTGATGGCGTTCCAGGCCCCTTCCCAGTTACCGGTGAAGACGTTCGCCAGGAAGTCGATGATGGCCGATAGGAAGTCGAGGAACGGCTGGATGAGCGAGATGAGGGTATTCCATAGGATGCTGAACACGGCGATGATGGTAGAGCCCCAGGTGTCCCAGAAGACTTTCAGGGCCCCGAAGATGGTCTGAGCCGCAGATACCAGGGCGTTCCACAGGGTCTCGCAGAGCTGCTTGATGCCTTCCCACAGCTTGGAGAAGGTTTCCATGACTTGGGCCCCGTTCTCCTTCCACCAGCCGGACAGCGCACCGAAAATATGCTTGGCCGCTCCGACGATGGCCTTCCAGATGCCCAGAAGTGTCTCCTTAACCGCCTCGCCGTTCTCGGCCCACCAGTCGGACAGGGCTCCGAATATAGCCTGGGCCGCCCCCTGGAGGGTCCCCCATATCGACAGCAGGAAGTCCTTGATGGTGCTCCATGCCTTCTGGATAGTGGCTCTGGCCTCGTCAGCGTCGATACCGGCCTTCTCAAAGAGAGCGCCTATCACGCTGTTGTCCCCATTCATGAAGGCGATGAAGTCCTGCACGATGAGGGCCAGCATGAGCACGACGGCTGCGATGGCGAATACCTTCAGGTTGACGTTGCTGAGCCCTTTCCCGATCAGCTTGAGGCCGTTGGAGATTTTCTGGAAGTTGACGATGGCGAGCGTGGCCCCGATGGTCACGCCCAGGACGCCGATGATTTTCTCGGCCCCACCTATCTTGGCGGCGAAGTCATTTAGCTTCTGCACCCCGTCCCGCAATACCGTGAGGCCCTTCGCTCCGAAGCTGATGACCTTCTGAAATGTGGGCATGAAGAACTGGCCCACGAGGGTCTTAATTTCCTTCAGCTTGGATTGGAACTGAACGACGGTGCTCTTGTAGGAGCCGAGGCTTCGTTCGCAGTCTCCGATGGCGTCTGGGCTCTGAGCGAGGATGGCGTTGTAGTTGACCTGCATCTTCGTGAGCTGGTCCAGCTTCTCATAGGTGCCGGACAGCCCCATGGCTTGCATAGCTCTGGCCCTCGTGTCATCGTTCAGGACAGCACCCAGGGCCTTGGCTGCCTCGGACTCACCCATAACGGCCTTGGTCATGTTGTTCACAGCGGCCGTCTCGTCCAGGTTGGCAAAGGAAGCGAGGTCCAGGGCCAGCGTGGTCATCTGCTTGGACAGCTCAGCGCCCTCCTGCCGGGTCATGCCGAAGCCGACCAACAAATTCTGCTGGTCGGCCAGATAGGTCTTGATGTCATTCTTGTTCCGACCGATGGCGTCGGAGTAGGACTGAGCCCACGCTTCCACCTCGTCGGTCATCCCCTGGAAGACGACATCGAACTTGTTCTGCATCTCCTCCACCTCAGATGCCACGGACACGCAATCTTTGACGAAGGATGCTGCACCAGCTACGGAGAAGGCCACGCCGATGGCGCCCAGGGCCTTGGTAGCCATGTCTTTCAGGCTTTTGACGCTGTTCTCGGCTTCGTTCTGGGACTGCTCGTCGATGTCGAAGCCCAGCAGGATCATTATGTCACGGATAGTCACAGCGCATGGCTCACCTCCTCCTGTCCCGTTCTGCCTGAGCGTCGTCCGCCCTGCAACGCTCCACATCCAGCTCCATGCAGTACAGGGCATAGAGCTTCAGGGCCTCGTCCAGGGTGTAGACGTTCTTCAGCTCCCACATCGTCGCCAGCTTCGCTTTGATGAGGGAATACATTCGGAGCTCTAACTCTCCGAACTGGGAGGCGTCGAAGTCTCCGTACTGGCTGAACTCGCCGCCATCAGGTCCTTGAACTTGGCGATGGCAGCGCCAAACTGGGCGGCGAGCTTCTTGAAAAAACCGTTGTAATTGACCTTGATGACCTCCACCGCCAGGATGAACATATCCTGGACCTCGCCGCAGAACAGCTCATTGGCCTTGTCCATGGTCAGCTTCGGGGTGGCGCCGGTCTCCGGGTCGTCATAGGCGATGTTGCCGTAATCGACCAAGAGCTGCCTGAGCAGGGTCTCCACCACGGTGCCGGAGAGACCAGAAACGGCCCCGGCCAAAGCCGGAGCCGCCTCTTCCAGGTTGAGGTCGAAAATGCTTTTCTCATCGCCGGTGCCCCCGACCAGGGACAGGAGCCCGCCGGCGACGGGGGTAATGGTCTTGGTGAGCTGGCCGAAGATGTTGGCGGACTTGAAGGCGGGGAACGGCCGGATGTAGAACGTGGTGTCGCCGACCAGTACCGGAGTAGCGTCTTGCTGTTTCATCCTCTATCCCTCCCCTTACTCGCTGAGGTCGTCGGAGCCGCTGTCGAACTCCCACTCGTTGTTGTTGGTGTCCTTGCCACGGGTGCGGGTGGCGTCCTTGGTGATCCAGGCTTCCTCAGAGCTATACAGCAGACCGCCCTTCAGGTCCTTGATAAGGAGAGGAGCCTTGCCCTCCCCGGTCTCCAGGTCCCGCTTGTAGGCAGCCTGAAAAACGCTGTTGCTGTCGGAAGTCTGAAGCAGGACGCACTTGACCTTGTGGGTGCGGTCGGTGGGAAGGGCTCGGGCCACTTCCCCGTCGCACCCCACCTTCTTGGTAATGCCGTCGCCGTTCGCCTCGATGGTGATATGAGAGTCATCCGCAAAGCCGGTGACGATGTGGCTGCCAAAGGACATGGTGACGAGGCGAGGGTCATAAGTCTTAGTCATAGCTGGTTCTTACCTCCTTACAGGGTGTAGGTCAGGCTGCCCTTGATTTCCGTGAAGTGGATAGCGCCGGCCAGCCGGGCCGTGAAGGTGCAGTCCGTCAGCTTGCGGGACGCTTTCTGCGAGGCGGTCAGGTTGGCGGACAGGGGGACGTGGGTGGTGAAGCCGGGGATGAGGTTCCCGTCCTCGTCGTACTCGTCGGGGGCGATGCCCTCGTAGTAGACGCCGGACTTCAGGGAGGCGATCATCTGGTTCTGGATGAGCCCGATGCCCTTGTCCGTGTAGGGGATTTTCGGGTTCGTGATAAACAGGTTCGCCACCCGGACCTGCATATCGTTTTCCAGCCAGTCCCGGAAACGGATGGTGTCGATCCACTCGCCAGCCAGGGTCTTGCCCTGGTAGCTGATGTTCTTGGAGGCGGTCGGGATGAAGTAGCTGATATTGCCGGCCTCCAGAGCGGCAATCTGCGTACTGGTGAGCGAGGACGGGGCGACCCCGTTGATGGTCTTGTGGGCCCAGGTCTCCTTGCCGGAGTGGTAGTTGAGACACTTGGCGGTCCAGCCGACGGCGATGCACTGGTTGGCCGGGGAGACATCGGCATCAGCCTGATCGTCACTCTCCTTGCAGTACATACCGAAGCTGCGCTGGTAAATGGTCTGGGAAGCGGTGGCCGGCTTATACGAGGCAAAGCCGCACATCTTCTTCTGGGCCTCTGTCCACTCGATGACGGTGTTGAGCTGCTCCTCCGAGAGTCCGACGGGGCAGATGACATACCAGCCGTTCATACCCAGGAGCCCATCCAGGGTGGAAGCGAGGTCGCCATCCTCCGCCAGGGTCCCGATGAACACCTTGGACGGGGACGGGCTCTGGGAGAAGGCGATACGAGCGGCCACGCCCACGATGTCGGCGTCCTTGCCAACGGCGACGTAGCCGGTGCCTGTGACCTCCTCCAGGCTGTTGTAGACCCCCACGGCGGGGGCCTTATGGTCCGCCTTGGCCGGGGCGGGGCCGAAGATGAGAAGATTGTCGAAGCTGTTGCTGTCGATGATGGGCGATGCGATGTCGATAGAAACAGTGACAATTCGGTCGAGATTGTTTCCCATTTTCTACTTTTCCTCCTTGTTGGTGATTTCGGCCGACGTGAAGTAGCCGAGGGTTTCCTTCGCCAGCTCTTCGTTTGCCCCGCCGCTGGCAGAAGGAACGAAGACCGGTTCGATGTAGACATCCTCCGCCTCGTCCGGGTCTGTATCGGGGATGACGGGGGTATCTGGTGTGCTGGGTGTACCAGGGGTGCCGGGGGTTCCGGGGCCACCAGGGGTCTCGCCGGGGGCGGAGCTGTGCTTGATGCTGGACGGGTCCAGCATGGCGGTGTAACCGACGGCCTTCTGGGTGAAATTCATCGCCAGCTCCATGGTTGCCCGGAACTGGTAGCTGGCATCGTTGATGAGCTCCGACGTGTCGTGGGCCTCTCCGGTCAGGACGATTGAAACATCGTGCTGGTGGCACCAATTCACGGCATAGTCCGAGGCGACGAAGTTGGCGAACTCCAGCAGATCACTCAGGGCGGTGTTCTCCGCCGGGACGATAAAGCCGGGACGCTGCTCCACGGGAGCCCCCTTCGTGCAGAGGTCGATTTGGAGGGCCATCCTGGTAGGGTAGTAACTGACCATGATGCCGTCGATGACCTTCTGAGGGGGATTGAGTGGCCGCTTCACCGAAATCGTCGTGAGGGTCACGAGAGGGGGCTTAGATTTGACCGTGTTCGGTTGCTTGGAGTGTTTGACACTGGCCTTGGAATAGAAAACACCCAGCAGCTCATAGATGAGACTGCGGGCTTCCTTGACATCCATCACTCTTCCTCCTTCGTGTACCCGCCGGGGGGCTCTACGTTGTCCGGCAGCTCCCCTTCCGGGATGATGGCGAACTCGGACCTGCAATGGGCCAGCATCGTATGGTCCCACGGGAACGCCGACACGCATTTGTACCACGACCCACGGTAAAACAGCCAGTCTCCAGGGATGCCCTGGTACTGGTCCGCTGCGGTGAGCTGGAGGTCCCCGAACGCCTTGACCCGCTTGGTGCTGCGCTCCCCCTCCGGCAGGGCCAGGAGCTCTTTGGTGGAGAGGGGCTGGACGTTGAGGAACGTGACCACATCCTCATACGGCGCCGTGGTGTAGCCGCCGGGGACATCTTCCTGGGGGCCGAACCTGCGGACGGTGTACTTGCGGCGGAAAATATTCAGGCCGCCCATGGTCATCCTCCTCCCTTCGGCTTGATGTGGTAATTCACCGACTGGCGGAGCCGGCCGGTATCAATCAGGGGCTTATCCGAGCCCTTCTTCCTGATGGTGGACGGAGCGTTGGGAACGAAGGAGCCTTCCTTGATGGTCTTCTGGACGATGCCCTTCATGTGGATGCCGATTTTCTTCAGGGCTTCCTCGGCGGTGCCACCACGGGCTATGGCCCTGGCCTGTTGCGCACAATGCGCTCTGATTTTGTCCTCGTTACCATCAACGCTCTGGCGAAGGAACGGCCGGGCCGGTATGGGGTGAGCCCCACTCGTGCCCAGCTCGTTCCATAGGGCGATGTCGCACATATCGACACCTTCGTCGTCGGTGGCCTCGCCAGCCTGATAGCCGACCCTGACCTCCAGGCGCTTCATCTTCTCCAGCTCGGCCAGGAACCGGCGGCCTTCCGGGGTGAGCCGGTCGTGACCGCCGCTCATCGCCTTCCCTCCCCGGAGCACCGGATGGGCATGATGACCATGCGGCGCAGGGACAGGTATTGCATACCGTAGGCCGTGAGGGTCAGCTCGGAGTCCGAGAGCGTACTGGCTGCGGAGCTGTTGAACGAGATGGAGGTTTCACCCTCCGAGTAACTGCTTACCCGAAGGGTGTCCCCGATACCGAGTTGGAGCCCGCCTTCCCCGGCGGACTGATCCTCCCCGCAGCCGGCAATCTTCATCCGGTGGGCAGCCAGGAGCGCCACGGCCTGTTCGTACAGGTTCCCGAACTGCTTCCGACTGACCATGGGGGTTGTGAGGTCAATCCACTGGAGAACCGTGGGGTCCTCGACCGAAGCGAACTCTGCGGCCAAAATGCGGAAGATGTCGAGGATGGGCACTACGGCCTTAAACTTGGCCGGGGTCCTGGCTTTAGCCATAGCTGGCCCTCCTTACTCGGCGGTGGCGGCCCGGATTTTCTCGGCCAGGGTCTCCTTGGTATCGTCCTCCAGGATGTCCAGGCCCAGCTTCAGGCACTCCTCCGTGAGCTCCTGCTTGTTCATCCGGGACAGGGGCTTCTTGCCATCGCCGGCAGGGGGCTTGCTGCCGGACTCCTCGCCGACGGTCTCCTTGGCAGGGGGCTTGACGACGGCCAGGGCCTTACGGGAGATGAGAGCTGCCACCGCAGGAGCGGTGGACAGGCTATCATCAACGTGCTTGGTCTCTTCGGGCAGGATCATCACGCTGCCGACGTGGATGACCTTCTGACTGTTGTTCTTGAGCAGCATTTCAATTTCCTCCTTCTCAGATGCCCACGATAATCATGGCGGACATGGGGTAGTAGATGACAGCGCCGGCGACACGGGCCTCGCACATGATCTCGACCTCCAGGTTCTTGTACTGGGCGGGGTGCTGGAGGAAGGGCATGGGGATTTCGGCGGACATCTTATCGGCGTCATACTTGTAGAGGATGCCGACGCCCTGGCCGGGGGTGGTGGAGCCAGCGGCCTTGGCGTAGGGGTTGGTGTCCACGCTGGTGGAGTTGAGCTCGTGACAGGCGACGATCTTGATGCCGGGAAGGTTGTCCTGGAGGTACTTCAGAACGGAGCTCTCGGTGCTCTCAATGCGCCGCAGAGACAGGGCGATGTAGACATCGGAGGGGATGCCCAGCCGGTCAGCCTTCTCGACGCCCTGGGTGGAGAGCTCCATCTGGGTCAGCCAGGACTTGACATCCTCGACGATCTCATCGGGGTCCTTCTCCAGCCAAGAGGTCTTGTTGGTCTTGGCGCCGGGGGTCAGGGTGTAGACGGGGATGTCGTTGTCATCGGACAGGATGCCCACCAGCTTGTTGGCCTTGTCGCCGACCCAGATGAGGGTATTGGTCAGCCGGTCGATGTGGTAGCGGGCGGAGTCCGCACGACGGCTGTCCAGGGACTTGCCGGCCATGCGGGAGGCCCTCATCTCCTGGACGTTGTAGCCGTAGCTGTCGCCGATGCTCTTGACGTAGCCGGTCTTCATCTCGCCCTTCACGTCCACACGGGGCAGGTCAGTGGCGTAGTTGCTGATGATTTTCGCCATGCCGGTCCGCTCGTAGCCGTAGTAGGTGAAGCTCTCGGCCCCCTCCGGCACCTCATGGGTGACGGGGAACATCTGGAGGGCGGTGAACTCGGGATACCGCTTGTCGTAAGCCTTGGACTTGATGTAGTCCAGCTCACGGGCGAAGAAGACGCTGGCATCCTCCTCGCTGTCGAACCGCATGGCGGGGGAGCTCGCCAGGGTGGACGGGATGTTGGAGGCCCGCAGCGCCCGCTCATCGGCGTAGTCATAGGTCTTGGACGGCATATTGGCGTCGTATCTCATCTTGCTCATAGTGTCTTTTCCTCCTATCTCCGATTAGTTACCGCTGGCGGCGGGCGCTGCGTTGAGCTGGTTATACAGCTCGATGGCGGCGATGCCGTTCTGGGCCGTGGTGATGAACCGGGCGTTGATGGCGATGCCGCCGGTGGTGCCGAAGCAGCCGGCGTCGTCCCCGCTGGTGATGAGGTGGACCTGATCGCCATAGGCGGGCTCAGCCTCAGCAGCCAGCCGAGCCCAGACCCGACCGTGACGCATGATGCTCTGAGTGGAGCTGTTGCGGACGACGATGACGCCGTTCATGTCCATCTCGTTGGAGCCGCCGTTCATGACGACGCCCATGAACTTGTCCATGGTGCTGTCAGCCGTGGGGATGGTCACGTCGGTGCCGGGGGTGGTGCCCGCCACGACGCCCATGCCGAACTTGACCTTGCCGTCCGCAGCGTCGATGCGGAAGGAGTCAACGGCGTGGTCGGTCAGGTCATAGAGGCCGCCGGCCACACCTGCGGGGGTCCTGTTGTTGTACTCAGTCCAAATGCTCATTACTCGTTACCTCCATCCATGTCCTCGATCATCTGGTTGCGCCGGGCGGTGGCACCGGCGGGCTCGGGAGCCTTCCTCGGGGCAGAGTCCGTGTTGAACATCTGCCGGCGCTGGTACTCGGTGCCCTTGCGGGCCTCCACCTCGTCACGGGCGATGGCGAAGGCGGCGTCGATGTAGACCTCGCTCTGGCCGTCCAGCCGCAGGGTGGGCTTCACAGCCTTGATGATGGCCCGCTTGAGCTGGGGGATGGTCATGGCATCGGTGCCGTCCAGGTTCAGCCGGTCGCCCAGGCGGAGAAGGCTGATGCGCTCCTGGACGATGGCGTCCACGGAATCGGCGTTCATGGCCTTGCCCTTGTCGCCGCCGTCGGTCTTGGCACAGTCCTCACCGTCCTTCTTCACGGCGGGGGCGGAGTCGAAGTCGCTCTTGGCCTTCATCTGCTCGATGACCTTCAGCAGAGCGTCGATGTCGGCGTCCTGCTGAGCGATGACCTTCTTGGCGCTCTCAGTGTCCTTGGGGGCGCCGTCGGCCTTGCGCCCGTCCCGGCGGTCCTTGACCATCTTCACGGGATCGCCGCCGTCGGTGTTGCTGCCGGGGGCATCGCCGCCATCCTTCTTGGGCTCGTTGCCGTCGGTGTTGCTGTCGCCGCCGTCGGTCTTCTTGTCGGGCGGGTCGCCGCCGTCCTTCTTGGGATCAGCAGGGGCCGGGTCGCTGCCGTCGGCCCGCCGGGCCTTGAACTGCCGGACAGCCTCGTCCATCTCCTCGGGGGTCAGATCGTACTTGGGGTCCATATTGGTTCCTCCTTCTGAATTTTCGTCCCGGCTGTCGATGTTCAGCCGGGCTTGTTCTCCGGCTCTCGCCTTATCGACGAGGGCCAAATGGTTGATGCGGATGTTCGTCTGGATAGCGTCATAGTGCTGGCCGTTCCAGGTGCCGGGGGTCTCGTCCAGGTCGAGCGAGTAGCCCAGGGAGAGCTCCCGGAGGCCGGTCTGCTTGATGATGTCCGTGTCGTGGATGATGATTTCCACCCGAACATCATCGCCGTCCGCCACGCCCTCGGACAGGATGGTGCCGATGTGCTCCCGGTCCACGTTGTCTTTGTCCACGCTTCCCGCCCGGTGGGTGAGGATGACCGGCTTGCCCCGGTAGCTGGCGAGGCTGTCCTTGTCGAAGACGTGCTCCGGCAAACGCAGCTCCCTTCGGGTGCTGCCGTCGGGGTTACGGTACTCGAAGATACCCACGGACGTGACGATGGGCTTATCAATCAGATAGCCTTCCTCGGTCCAGTAGGTATCGCTGAGCGGGATGCTGTCCAGACGCTCGACACGCTTGAGAACAGGGGGTTCCACTTTGCTCGTTCCTCCTTTCTGCCTGTCCTGTTCTGCCGGGTCACGACAAAAACTTCTTCATACTGACTTACCCCCTTTCCCTGCAAACGGAAGGTCGATGGTATCTATGTCAAAAACAGGCAGGGCCGCACACCGGCATTGATAGTCCTGGCCGGGGTGACAGCGCCTACCTGTCTTGGCATCTACGATTGGCGGATCGCTCCACCTGAAGCGTTTCTTGTTCAAGTGCTTGTGGCTGTCCCGGACCCGGCCATCACCGGAGTCCGACCACTCGTACTCCTCCACGCCGGCGTCCTCCTGCTGCTTCTTGGTCAGCTCACCGTTGAGCTTTCCAATCTGGTCCCTTGCGATGAGGCGGGCGTGGCGTTTGGTCTGCCCATAGACATCCTGGATTTCCTGGATGATGGACTTCGTGCTTCTGCCGTTCCTGAAGCCGTCCAGGACGATATTCTGCATATCC
>CAJUKH010000003.1 GCA_910587345.1 uncultured Oscillospiraceae bacterium
CGTTCCCCAGATACAACGAGGACTTTTACGTTTTGCCTGGTTTTATCCAGGTTAGATGTTACGCTGTCCTGGACGGCCGCTTTCAGGTTCCCGCTACACCAACGCCCCTGATGCGTTCCTCCTTTTGCCGGGAATTTTCCTCTTTTCCCTCCGATCTCTTCCAGTTTTCCCAGGCTGCTTAGATTGCTCATAACAGTGTCGGCAACCATTATTTTCAGATAAGCGCTACACCACCTGCGGCTCAAATCCCCTGTTTTTGCCGGGAACTTCATGCGATAACCATACTGCTTTAAAAGTTCCTCCATTTCGTCCGCACTCTGCTCTTTCAGCTTTTTGCACTTTAGGTAATTTGCGGATAATTTACACTGCATGACTTCCCCTGTGTCCGGTTCCATCCATTCCACCGGTTCACTGGCTCCGACTCTGTAGAGCTCTCCGAAGAAACCATTTACCCGCCAGGATAACCGCAGCGGTACATTTTCTACCGCCGCAAAGGATTTTACATAATTATGGGTACAGCGCCAGTCCATGCGGCGGCACGGGTGCCCTCCGTCAATGTCATGGTGCCAGAACTCTATTTTATCTTTCGGCACTCCCAGCTCCAGCAACTTATAATAGCAAGCGATACTGTCTTTCCCGCCAGACAGCAATACGGCTACAAGGTCATATTCTTCCAGCGGGAAAAGTTCAGGTAAAAATATCCTCTTCATGTGATCCGTATCTGTTCTGCCTGGAATCCTGGGCTTTATCATATGCCCGGTTCCGTATACAGGTTTGTCCGGAACTCCATAAACTACAGGAGTATCTTTGGTACAGTCTGCATCCTTTATGAATCCGGAATCAAACAAGCTCAACTGTCCTTTCATCTTTCACCTACATTTCCTTACAGGTATCATTCCCGTAATTGTAATCACATTCGCCCTGGCATGAATCGCAGAGCATCATCACTTCCCCGCAATGCGGGCAACACGCCCGGCATCCGTCCTCTTTTACATTCCAAAGCATGGTGATCTGGGTATCGCAGTTTGAGCACCACTCCACCACATAACCGTCCTCCAGAAGAGCTACACGCCTCCGGAGCGCTGCCACTTCTTTCTTGTAAGCCGCCTTGACACCCCGGAGCCGGTCGGCGGCACGTTTCGCTTTCTGATATTTCCTCCGGTATCTCTGATAAAACAGCTTATACAGCACCGTTATTTCCCCCTTTATCCTCTTTTTTCTTTCCAGGCATATTTATCAAAGAAAAACTCACATTGCGTCCAAGTGCTGCAGAAATGACCATTGCCACCGATTCCCCGGAAACATAAATCAAAACTACGGTTCCGCAGAAAATCCAAAAATCACTCAATACAAATTTCAAAAGTTCTAACATTCCTTGCCTCCTAACATTCTTCCGGGAGAAACACCCGCAGGTGTGCGCCCTCTGCTTTGATGTATACCTTTATTTCATCCTGGTACATATAGGCGCCGATAGCCGCCTGCGGATTCTTGTTATTATGGGCGGCGTCCTCCGGCTCAACCACTCCCCAGTCTTTTGTCATGAACCGCAGAACGGCCATGGCCAGAAATTCTTTGAATCCCTCACGCACCCTTATTTCCTCCAGGATGCCCTCTGTCTTTTCAATGTTCCAATCCATACCTTTCATCCTTTCCGTGTCTGCATCCAGGATTTCTTTCACCTTATCGCTGTAATGATACATATCATCAAACGGATGCCACAACAGGCCCTTGATGAAATCCGCATCCGGCTTTACGCTGGCCCAGCCGCCTATCTTCTCACTGTAGTACGGCTGGCCCTCTTTGATAATCTCTATCCTGTCTCCGAACTGTATCACCTTTTCACCGTTCACATATACGGCCGCTTCTCCCTGGGTGACACTCCCCCTGATCCTCTTTACTTCAATTTCCAGTTTCATCCTCTGCCTCCTGTAATCTGACCGTCCAGTTGTTTTCCTCTTCGGTGACAAAGCACCCGTGGCGCTTCGCCCACTCTGCCACATCATTTGATGATGTATGGCCTATACCGTCATACCGCAGCATATCCAGGAAAAGACCAAAATCGGAACTGTGGTAATCGTCATAGGAAAGCCCCACACGTTCCAGGTCGCTATCACACGATATTTCCCGATATTCCTTAATCATGGAATTGTAGACTTTTGCCGTCTGTTCTGTATGCTTGAATCTCATGCGTTCTTAGCCTCCTCTACAAATTTTTCTGCCTCCTCCTGGCTCTCAAACCAGTCATTGTAAACATCCCTCCGGCTCGTGCTGGTGAACGAGTTCTCCGGTTTCTGGGCCGCTTCAATTACATTTGTTATGTTTGCCACCACACGTCCTTTATTGTTGACAGAGGTTGTCACGCACCAGTATTTTTTAGTGAAATCCTCTTTTATCCGGTAGTCCATATCTAAGTCCATAGGGCCGTCCGATTCTCCGTCCATGGCGTTACTGGATGCGGCGTGTAACCTGTCGTGTCGCTCTTCCGGCATTTCCCCAGGCTCCGGATATTTCCAAATCCTACCGTCCTTGTCCTTGTATGTACGGCATCCAAAATCATCCAGCCCGACAAATACGACCTCCTTAATTTTGGACGGGATAACTGAAAGCTCATAATCTGCCACATCATCCGGATGCAGAGGATATTTGTACTCAATATATCCCCAGGCATCACGTCCTATCTCTTCGCAATAGGTTCTGGCGTCAAAGTTGAACACCTGCAGAACCTCATTAAACGGTGACTTCGGATAACTCCCAGGCGTGATCGGCCGCTGTGTGCTGTAATACTTCATAGATTTTCCCTCCTGTTTTAGTCCAATACTTCCACTATGCTTATTCCCATTTCCTCTTCCACTATCCGGATTGCCTCTGTTATGGCATCATCCCAGCCTTTGGAATATTCGTCCGTTGCCCCGCATCCTCCTGTCTGGTGCAGGCGCAGCAATATGTTCTTTCCCTTTTCTGACACTTTATTCTCCTTTCGGCTTATTTTTAGGCAGACAGCCCTTTTATAAAAATTGTCTATTTGGGTATGAATTTATTGAGCGGCTTTCATACTTTCCGCCTGTTCTCTCGAATGTCAGGGGGAACCTCCCTTATCAGGTTTCGCACTAAAGCCTGAAAACTTGCTGACCAGTATGAGCATTTTCAGGCGTTGTCTGCTCGAACCGCCGCCCCGTTTTCTCATTAAAAACCGGACTGAAAACTTGTTGACCAAAACCAAATAGACAATGCTTATAAAAGAGCTGCCTCCACTCTGCGACTTCCCCAGGGGTTGTGACCTGATTCCCGCATTAGAGGCACCGGCTCACGCCGGTACATACCCCAGGATTTTTACGGCGGCCGGGATACAGAAAAAGAAAACTCCACCGTATTTCAGTGTGTATGTTGCGCTGTAGGCTCTGCCATTATCTCCGATTGCCCAATACTTGCCAGGCTCCGTGACCTCTGCCTCCGGCAGCATATCCTCTATGTCCGATTTCTCGTAGAATTTTTCGTTTTTCAGCATATTATCCTCCTACAGTGTTTCGTATTTGCCGGTTTCCTTGTTTTTGTACTGTATTTCAGTACATCCATAGTCATTCCTATATTGAATCAAAGGGGCGAACGAAATTGCATTGGATTTTCCATATGCGTAAACTTCCCCGTCATCATCTAAAAGTCTGAAGCTATGTTCAAATCCCGATACATCCCTGTGCGTATATTCGTCTTTCCCAGAATCAGTAATTGCCTTGCACCATTTTGTAATATTCCATTTTATTTCCATGCCTGCCTCTTTCTCCGGAGGAAACCGCCTCCGGCCGGTGTGCTTTTAATCAAAGTTACTTTCCATGGATATGCTGTATTGTTCCTGGAGCTTTTTGAAAGCCCGCTCCGTGGCTTTATACCGGTTCCACCCCGCCATGAACTGGCCGCTCGCCGTCAGGTTCTTTGCCTCATGTTTTTCCATGAATGTGATTCCCCTGCCTTTCAGATCGAGCGGGGTATCCAGGTAATAATGTGTACCATAGTGTCCGATTCTCGCCCTTATCTGGCACTCCGGCTGGCCCTCTCCCATTTCAGGGCACCAGATATACAGTCCGGGGCCAGTAACTTCCTGTACCATTACCATTTTCTTTTCCGGCTTTGCCAGGTCACGGCCTTTCTGCCTGATCTGTGCGGATAGCTTTTCCGCTTCTCCCGGATACAGCTCCCCCTCTTCGTGGCTGACAACCAACGCCTCTATGTAAAACTCCAATGTAGCTTCGCTCTCGGCAGCGTCAATCAGCCTTGTCAAATTATGATAGGCATTGCTCATTCTCTGTGCCTGTCTCGGAAATTCTATAATCTGTGCCATGCTCATACTGTCTTATCCCTCCTATTCGTTCACAAGTTTGAATCCGACCAGGTGATTGACCGTCTTAGCGTCCATTGCGAAGAATCGCCCCCGCTTGGTCATTCCCGCCTGTTTATAGATTCCCTTTCCGTAGACGGTTCTTTGTGCCGTACTGTAGAAAAGCTGGTAGATACATCCGTATGTGACTATGTACTTTTCCTCCGAGTAATACCGTTCTGCCTCTTCCCGTGTCAGCTCTACGTTGCCGATTTTCACTATTTCCATGATCCGTCTCCTATACAAGAACAAATTTTCTCAGCTCGCTATCTGCTGGATAATCAGAATCCAGCCACTTATCAAAGCCCTCCGGATTTCTCTTCATGATTTCATCCATGAGCCAACCTCTGACAGTTGGTATATTTTCATCACTCATAGTTCCCGTCAGCTCGAACAACTCACAGAGCTTTTCGGTGGTCATTTTTTCAAGATTTACCATGTGCATCCTCCTGTGTTGAGTTTAGTATTCTGCGTTTCTATATATATCATAACACATTATTCTGCGTTTTGCAAGTATTATATTTGCAATTTGAATAAAAAATAACGCACAGTATAACGTTACCGCTATCGTTATTTGTGCGAGGGTATATATATAGATAAATACTATTTTGTTTTGTTTATTGTAACGCTTTTTATAACGTTATCTGTAATGTTATTTATAACATTTTTAGCGATTACTTATAAATAGGAAGAAAAATTTTTTTGACGAATATGTGTTTGGAGCAGTTCGGGATTTCTGATAAAAGAAAAAATAGAATAGATATGTTATCAGTAACATTATAGATAACGTTACCTAACTAGTTATACATCATCTGCCAGCCAAAATG
Source organism: uncultured Oscillospiraceae bacterium (assembly GCA_910587345.1). GTDB lineage: Bacteria > Bacillota > Clostridia > Oscillospirales > Oscillospiraceae > Vermiculatibacterium. Next base: position 5,197 of record CAJUKH010000003.1, read on the forward strand.
CTATAGCAAATGTCATAACAAATGCTATAGCACCCGTCCGGCCTCCGCACTCAATCCAGCGCAGAGTTAATGGCCGCTGCTATGAGGACGGCTCCCGCCATAGATACCAGGATAAGGAAACCGCCAACTGCCGCAACGACCGAACATATTTTGAGGAAAACCATAAACCTTTCCCTCCTTTCTGGCGTCAGATTTCCACATCCCCAGCATCCGTCCAACCGTAGACCGTGGAGCCGCCACCGGAGACTGCCACCAGATGATACGGATGTGTGCTCCCAGGATTGACCGCCGTGACCTTTGCCCTGCCAGGCTTGCAGGCTTTCCCGGTGGCCTTTGCATAGGAGCTTGTGTAATGCTTACTGCCCGTGAACTGTACCACATCCCCTTTTCTGACTTCTGCAGGTGCCGCCGATCCGGACGCCTCCCGGATGTAATCGGAATGGGAAAAGCCGTAAATTCTGCCGTCTATCCGGATGTAATACCAGGTGGAGCCGTCCGCCGCCTTGATACTGTCGCAGACTTCCACCATGTTTCCCTCTGCCAGTTTGGGCCAGCTCTTGATATTGGGATATTCTTCACCGGCCCACGCCCGGACGTTCAGTATATCGCCGGTGACAACGCCCACCCACTTAGGCGTCATGCAAAGAGAGCCGTTTCCGGTGCTGTCGGTAACGTTTTCCGGCTTTCCGGTAACGCTTTCCGGCTTTTTGATAACGGTTTTTGCCCCGTAGTCCGGAACTCCATACCCACGGATATACCGGCCATTCACTTTGATCTCACGGTATCCGACCGCATCATCCTTGTTGCCCTCGATAACCTTTATCACATCACCGGAAACAGAAATGACGATTCCGACATGCTCCGGCCAGCCTGTGCAGTCACCGGCTCCGGTATCATCCCAATCGTAGAAGATGTAGTCTCCAGGAGACGGGATGTAGGCGTCATTCTCCACCCACCAGTCCATGGCCTGGAAAGCGGCTATCATCTGCCCGCATCCGCACTCTGTAGGGATAATATCTGTATACCCTGCCGCTATCGCCACCGCCGAACCATAGGTAGCACACCAGGCATCCGTATACCTGACCTTGTATCCCCTGGCAAGCGGGGTGTGGCCATTGTAAAGGTCAATGATCGACCGGTGGGAACCGTCTGCCTCTTTTTTGCCATACCAGGACACGGCAATAGATATCACCCTCTGCCTTGCCTCCGCCTCGGTGATCTGTACCATGGAATCGGGATTCTCCACTCCGGTCAGCATGGCGCATATCTCTTCACCGTATGACGCCCGCCGCCTCTTCGCCTTTTCGCTCTGGTCTGCCGGTCTCTCGTACTGCGTCATAAAGGCGTCTGACGCCTCCCGGATAGAATCGGTTGTGGTCAGGATTGCAAACAGGGTTTTATATCCCCGCAATTCCTGATACATGAAAGCAAGCTGCATATCGAAGTCACCGATTGAATCCCCCTGGTTCCTTGCGAATTTCAGGAGATTTTCTTTCCTGGTGGAGTACGTCCACTGTGCCAGGCCGTAACCTGCGGCATCATGGACGAAATTTTTATAGGTGCCAGCGTCAACGGCCTCCGTGTAGGAATCATCTGTGTACCCCAGCTTTTTCTCGTAGCTGTTCTGGAGGTTCCGGGGATTGCCGCCGCTTTCATCCCTGATGTTTCCCAGCATACCGAAAATGCCCGCAGCGGTAAAACCTTTACCGGCGAAAAAGTCAAATATTCTCTGTTCGTTCATTTCCTACTCCTTTCTGGAAAAAGAAAAGGCCCAGGCTGTTACCCCTGGGCTCTTCTCTCACGATCTGATCTGTTATTACTGTTCGCCCTCGACCTCTACAGAGGTTTCCACGGAAGTATCGACATTGGCCGAATCCGTCAGGCCCTCGCCGATAATGTACGCCACCACGGACGCACCGGCCATGATAAGCGCCGTCACCTGGGTAGCCGTGTTCTCTGCGCCGCCCGTTGCCACGATCATCATGGATGCAAAAGAGGCTACGGCCGTCCATAACTTTCTGCTTGTCAGTTTCCTTTTCCAGTTGATTTCTTTCATCATCTTTCTTGTCCTCCTATCCTTTTTGTGATATGCATCTAAAGCCGTTATAGGCTCATGGAGCGTTTTTATGTGCTTAGATATAGAAATATCCACACAAAGGGCTGTACCCCTTTTCAGGCCAAAATCTGAACGTTTCAGAATATCGCCTCGATTCCCTGTTGCGTCAGAAAATCTTTCTGCTCATGCTTTATCTGCCTGGCATATTCCAGGGCGGCGTGCATGTCGCCGTTACAATGAGCGTCCGGGATTCTGGCTACTGCCTCGGCGGTGGCCTCCCCCAGAGAGAGGGCCGCTCCGATACTCTTAACCATGAGAAATTCCTGTTTCTCCCGGACAGCTTCTTTCTTCTCCCGTTTCTTCTCCCGCTTTTCCATTTTCCGTTCTAAAAGCCAGAAACAGAATCCGGTAATAGCGGACGGGATACTCATTGCCACTACAAGAGCCGTGATATCCAATCTCTTCACCCCCTTTCCTCATGGTGTGGTCAGCTCACGGTACATCTCGTTTGTCTCCCTGATGTTCTTCTGCAGTTCCTCCGGCAGATCGAACACCGGCTCCGTGCAGTAGAGCTTCACCAGCTCGCCTATGATGTGCCGCTGGCCCTCTATGATGTTATTCTGGAGCTCCAACGTGGAGCCGCAGTCATAACCGCTTTTACTCATAGGCTTCACCCGTGATTTCCTGGTACTCCGCCTCGGTGATCCAGGGGCCGGATGTAGGATTGCTGACAGCGTTATACACCCGCTGCTTACTCCAAAGGCCCTTATCGAAAAACTTCTTTACCTTTTCAAAATTCTTGCTGTGTTCCATAGGTTATCCCTCCAAATCAATGTCCGCCATCATAGCGATATACTCAATGTTGGCAAGCATGGCGGCGTTGTGCTCTGCCTGTTCTGACGCCATGCTGTCAAGCTCCGCCTGCACAATCTCCATGACAACCGTGTCATACTGTGCATATTCCTCCTGTGTGACCTTTGCCTCTTCATACTGCCAGAGGACAACCGCTCCGGAATTTTCATTCGTCCTGGTTATCCGCTGGAAGTTCCGGCGCAGGTACACATACTTCCCGCTGGAAGTCTTGTCTATGACCTCCGGGCGGTTCTCCTGTGAGCCCGTCACTGTTTCCCATACGATTTTCATTTTTCTTTCTGGCCTCCTTTTCTTTCTGGTTTATCCGCTTCTGGTTTTTGCTGACAACCTTTTTCAGCTTTTTAATGCTGACAATCGGCTTGATCCGTTCCTCATACATCCCGTAGGTGTCGGTATGCTTCACCCAACCCATAGAAGATAAGAGCGAGGCGGCGTCCTTCGGATTGATTTTCTCCTGTCTGGATACCTGCCCCGCTTTTCTGGTTAGGCGTATCATGATGCCTTTCCGTATGATTGTGCGGTTTCTGTGAAATTCAAAACCCATATAGTCAAGCGGCCTGCCGTATGTCATGGTCACTTTTTCGCTATGGCCATGGTACATCACCAGCAGGCGCTCCAATTTATCTTGCTTATTCCTCACGCTCGCAACCTTAATAAAAATCTTCCAGCGCTTCTTGTGAGTTTTCAGCTTGTGCCTAATTCTTATTTTCCCCAGCTCGTTCCCCAGAGCTTTAAGCTCCCTCATGGTCTGGCACTCTATGGCGTATTCTTCCACTTCGTACTCAAACCGGAATACTTGCCAATTATCTTTCATGGTTAGATTGAGCTCACTGTTCAGATACTCATTGATTGCTATCCGGACTTTGTGAATTTCTTTCTTGTTTCGACCGAAACATACAATATCGTCCATGTACCGTGTTCCATATTTGACATGGAGCGTTTCTTTGATGTAATGGTCTAAAGGCTGTAAAAGAAAATTAGCGAACCACTGGCTGGTATAAAAGCCCAGCGGCAATCCCGTTTCAATGGCGTCTATTATCAGGAAAAGCAATTCCCGGACAAATTCATCCCGGAATTTTTTGGTTATCCAGGCTTTCAGGATTTCATGATCCACGCTCTCGAAGAAATGACGTATATCCATTTTCAGGACGTACTTCGTATTCTCAGGGTCCTCCTGAATCCATTTTGAAATTATCTTAGCTCCCATGTGCTGGCCTCTTCCCGGAATGGAGCCGAGGACGTATTCATACATCCCGCTTTCAATCCCAGGACGGATTGCCTGTACTACCACATGATGAACCACCTGCTCATACTTATAATCAGGCTTTACGATTGTACGGACTTTCTGATAATTCCTTTCATTGATTTTTACCGCCTTATGGTCGGTAGGCTCAAATTGACCGTTCATGAGCATTTCAAAGACGTACTGTATTTCATTTTCCAGATTATCCAGCGTCTCTTTCACGTCCGGCCTGCTTCTTTTTCCACGGGAGGGTACCAGGAACGATTTCTCTATGCTGTCATGTGACAGCATTTCATTCTGGTTGATTCGGAAACTCTTCATATTCCCTCTTCTTTCTTATTGCCTCATGGTCGGTGGGCGTGCGCTTACTAGACCATGCCTTTTATCGGCGTAATTTCCACTGGTTAGCGGTATTTCAACCGCCTGCGGTGTAGGAAAATGGTGTCCTTAGTTGATACTCCATTTCAATAAGAATTAGGCCGAGCCGATGTTCCAGTTCGCATTAGACAGCGCATTGTTCACATTCAAGGCGAGCGCACCGACATGCAGACCATTGTTGCAGTTGCCGCCGACCAGCGCACGGAACAGGCCCAGGGCGTACACCATTTCCCCTATAAAAATTCAGGAACCGCCGTTCACGATTCCTGATAAAAATTTACATATTCTCATTTTGAAAGCTCTCCGGGGGAGTATCCCCCGGTCCCCCTATGCGGCTACGCCGCTAAAGGCTGTTCGCAAGAAAGGGCCGAGCCGACGGACCAGCTCGCATTAGACAGCGCATAGTTCACAACCAAGGCGAGCGCACCGACATGCAGACCAGCGGCGCAGTCGCCGCCGACCAGCGCATAACAGTTCGCCGCAAACCACAGGCCGTCCGGGTACTGTGTTGTCTCGCTCCCGGATGCGGTCATGGGGATAAGCCCGTGTTCTATCATCTTGCAGGCGCTGATATATCCGCCAGAGGTTCCTCCGGGCGTGACTCCTGTATCCACATAGCCGGTTCCGGCCGTATTGTACGGGGGCACCGATTTTACCAGGATACGGGTGCTGCCATTCGTCACGCAACCCTCGATACGCTCCCAGACATTCCCCCACCAGTTTTCGATATGGAATACTTTGACGTAATCCCTGGTCTTGTTGGTGCCGTAGAACTGGCCTTTGTTGGATGCGCCGCCGGAGGTAAGATAATTCGGAGCGGAAGAGGAACCGCCAGTATAATATCCATATCCGAAAGCCTTTTGCGTGTCGGTGGTCTTTCCCATGAGGATCAAAAGCATGTTGATAAGGTTACGCTGTGACCATGACCGGGTACTCCAACGGGAACCGTTCGCCTTTGCCGCAGTCAGCTCTTCGGTTCCCGTCTTGCTTACCATGGGATTCAGCCCCTTAATGGAGCGCACCTTATTACTTACCAGGGAGCCCTCGAACATAGACAGATACAGATAGTCCATTTCGGAGCCGTCCGCCCTGGTATGTGCGTATGCGTGGTAGGAATCGTCCAGCTTAATATCACAGATATTGCAGTATTCGTAACCGTTCGCCTCCCACATCTTCATATACACTTTGGGGATGCGGCTCATGGCGTTTCCGGCAAAGGAACTGTTCGCCACATCAGACGGCGATCCGTCAGCTTTCTTTGTGTAATCGTTGGGGTTGAGCTCGTATGCCTCCGTTCCGTCATTGTTGAGCATGACAGGCACGTTATCCCGGACGAACCAGAAATTTTTGAATGAGCCGTAATCAAATTCGCCGGTGGAAAGATTTACCTTTGCCGGTGTGAGCCCCACCGCCTCTTCTGTGTACTCAATCTTTGTTGCGGGATCACTTTCTGCTTTCTTCATCCGGAATCCCAGGAGCGTATACTGCCTGGGAGTGGCGGCTACAGGAGCCGAGGCGGAAGAGGTTTTCATATTGCTGTAAGCATACGCAACAAAGAAATACTCCGTCTTATTGGTGAGGCCGGTTATCTCAACCTTTCCGCTGGTCAGGCCCTCCACAATCATTCCGTCCGTGCCGCTGGTAGGTGCGGAACCTGCCTTATACACTATCTTCACAAGCGCATCTTCGGTATTGTTCACGATATCCAGAATCACCCGCCCGTCTTTTCCGCTGGCACTGGTGATTCCAGGGGCGGACAGGGTTATCTCTTCGGGAACGAAAGACTGTGTAAAGTCATAGTTATAGACCAACTGATCGGAATAAGGGAAGATACCGTAACAGTATTCCTTTCCGTTTTCCAGGTTTTCATCCAGCAGCGCCTCCGTCTGGTACCTGTTCTTTTCGGTCACTCTCGCCACAAGCTCCCCGTCCATCCAGTTTTGCGGAGTGCCGCCCTCTTTCCGGACAACGACCGTGCCCTGCCAGGTTGCCAGTCTTGCGCCCTCGTAAACAACGTTTTCAGGGTCAGTCCATGTGATCCGTGCGGACTGGTCAAAATTACTGATAGTCACGTTTGACGGATTCGCCAGCTTGATGCCGGAATTTCCGGATGCCGCACCGGGAACCCGGATTGTGCCGTCCTCGTCAACCTCGACCGTCACGCCGTCAGGCTTTACCGTTCCGGGCTTTTCTGTGGTGGCCAGCATATCCTCCGGAGCGGAGCCACCGATCTCTTTCTTCATGGTTTCCTTTGATACCTGCTTTGTGCCGGTGCCGTCTCCCATCACCACGGGGAAAACGGAACCGTCCGGGATGCTGTCGGTATTCGGCAGCGTACTGATTCGTTTGTTTGCCATTTTTTCTTATCCTCCTTTATTTTGTGGCATAATACCAAAAAGCCTCTATCACATCATCACTCTCCGTCAGGAGGATATCTCCGTCCTCGGTGGCGAGTGGTGCGTGAATCTCTCCGCTCACAAGCATTTCTTCAAGCTCATTCAGCTTGTTTGCCTGTTCGTTCAGCATAAGAATAGCCTTTGTGCCTATGTCTCCGTCCATTTTCCCTTTGACGGATTCAAACCAGGCATCAAAGGCCGCCTCGCTGTCTGTCTCAAACTGCGACATACGCTGTATGATATCCGCCATGTCGCTGTATCCTTTGTTCTGCAGGCTGGTGAAATATGCGTTCAAATCCTGCATGTACTGGCTGTATGCGGTCAGCATCTTATCTGTAAAATCCGCATAGTCGGTGTTGTATTTGTCAACGTACCCTGTAAACAGGTCATTCAGGCTGGTATAGAACTTCTGGTATGCGCTATCCATTTTCAGGATGAAATCCGCATAGTCTCCGTCAAACCTGGCAACGTATTCTTCGTAAAATGAATTGAGCTGTGCGAAGAAAACGGATGTATCCAGATGATCTATAAGCTGTGTCACCACGCCGCATACAGAACTGTCATACCTGGTATCCGTGATATGGGCTTGGGCGATAACCGTCTGATTGGAATTGACGGATACGGTTGCCAGGCACAGCTCGTAAAAGTCTCCTGATGCCGGTTGCAAAAGTTCTGGAGGAACCGGAGTTGCGTCAGGAGTACCCGTTTTCACTACAATTTCACAGAGCCTTTGCAGATAATTGACACGCAAGACCACCCTGTCGATTCGCTTATAGGCCGTGGGAGCCTTTGGAATCTCAATCTCGGCCTCTTTTGTGTCTGCCGCAAATCTGCCCCGTACAATGCCAAATCCGGGCCTGACTTTGAGCATCATCCCCTCGCTGGCCACAACCTGAAAACAGTCTCCCGGAGCGGCCAGTACCCCGTCACTGATGATCTGTGAAATGAACATGGCCAAAAAGTCAGAGGATTCCGCCCGGTCAAATTTCGGCATCCCCTCTTCGTCATAGCCAACAATTTCACTGTCGAAAAAACCATATCTTAACACGTTCACGCCTCCCTTTTTATAAGCTGCCGGACGGTGCTTATTTCATCAGTTCCGAAAGTGATTTCAAGCTCCATAGCTCCGCCCTCGTAAGTTTCCATTGCCTCTGTTATCCGCTTGTCAGTGGATATGTGTATCTCCGTATTGATGTAGGTGCAGTAATCGCCCAGGTCGAAGTCCTTTTTGTAGACAAGGTTTGCGTTGGGGTCAACGCCGCTGTTTATCGTCTCGACTTTCCGGTACTCTGCCAGCTTTTCCCTGCCCCTCTGTGCAAGCTGCGCCCGGTATGTGGCGTCAGGAATCTTATTCCCGTTGTTGTCCTCTTCCTGTAAATCCCTGGCGTCCACCCATATTTCCTTTCTTTCCTCCCCAGGCTGTCGCAGATCCACGACAACGATTTTCCGGTTTGCGCCCTCACCGGCACCGGCCACATAAGCGAAGTTCTTATATGAGCTCTCATTCCGGTTATAGATAACGTTCCGGATATTGTAGAAAGAATTGGAAAAAATCGCCCAGGAGTTTTCCTCCTGGGTATCTCTCCGGTCCTTGCCCTGCCATACTTCAAAGGCTAAATCATCCGTCAGGTAGTCATACCGTACCCGGTGGCTGATTTCCAGCGTGTTTCCGACCTCGTATAGCTTATCGCTCAAATTATCACCGGTGGCCTGAATCTCTATGGTGCTTTGTATGCCGCTCACATCCCCCAGCCGCAGGTGCTTTATTTTCCGGTCGCTCTCTGCCGGTTCTATCGCCGTCCTTTGCACCAGGCTCCGCAGCGCAACCTCCACATTTCCCGCAAGCCGCACCGTGGTTTCAATCACCCTATCTGCCAGGAGCTTTTCGGCAAAATTCCCTTTCGCATAGGATTCCCTGGCTCCGTTCTCGTCCTGGGAGTAATTGACTTCATCAATAACGCCCAATTCATCCGCATCACTCCGGTACAGGTAGCGGCCTGTGTTCAGCAGATGAAAATAATCCTTAGAAGTGTATAGCTCGAAACACCCCAGCTTTTCATATCTCCGGGCCCAAATCAGGGTACGGAAGAGGGGAACGCTCCCCATGGTATGAAAATCTTTGTCTAATACTATCAGCTTCATACCTACACCCCCAAATACAGCGGTGTATAAAACAGCCGCACATCCAGATTTGTATAGTTGGTATCCGCATCATATTCCAGATAGTTATTGCCGACCGCAAGCTCGAACGGTTCCGATAGCCTGTCGATTTTCTGATAGATATTGACTCCGTTCAGTTCTATTACCTGGTGGCGGATATTGGTATCCACCAGGAGAACGTCCCCTTGTTCCATGGCCACTTTCACCCGGACAAAAAGGCCGCTGCCTACATGCGTTATCTTAGGATTCGTGCAGGGACCTCTCTCGGCTATGAACTGAATCTGCACTCCTGTAGGCACATCACCGTCATTCGGCAGCAATACCTCTTTCGTGAGCGTCCGGTATCCGGTGATCTGGCCTGGAAGAGTAAGCCCCTTGTATGGTTCCGGTACAGATACTTTCTTTTTTACCACCCTCCACGGAAAAGCAATGTGCTTACTTATGTCTGCCATGTTCTGTCCGAAGTTGTCTATATTTTTCCAAAAAGGGTCAGCGCATTTCAGATCAACGACAATGGCAAGGTGGTTATGAACGTTGTTTGTGGCTACAAAATTCCAGCCCTCTAACTCATATTCGATATTCCGCCTTGTGCCGCTGTGGTTTATGGTCATTTTCCCGGCATACTTCGGATTGAAAAATTTTATGATCCTCTGCCGGTTTACCTCATTGTTTCTGTCGTCTCTTAATTCTGCCTCAATATGGATGGGGCGGCTTTTAATCCGTTTCCCATCCATAGTAGAACCGTCCACCAGGGCATTGTCGGTGAGGTTTAATTCCAGGTCAGAAGATTCAAGACCTGTTATCTTCGTGATTCCGAACTCACGCTTTTCTCTGTTCGGTGACATGCCAAACGTGAGCGTCCGGCCGTTACATTCCAGAGTAAAATCAATAAAATTCACTACTTCACACCTCCTAACAATTTCCTGGCGGCCTCTCTTTGTGCCTTGCTTGCCTCCGCAGGAGACACAACCGGTACATGATAGTTGTTTTCCTGTTCTATGTGCTGGTCGATATAGGTATCTCCGCCGCCCTTTGGATAGTCCGTGTCGGCGTCATGCTCTGCTTTGGCTCTGGTCCGTACCGTGATGCCTCCGGTTTCAATGGCAACCGCCGTCTGCATCCGGCTTGCCAGCTCTTCCATTTCTGAATCTACCTGGTTCTGCAGGTCCGGCATGGCCTTTTCCATGCCTACCCCGATTCCGGGAGGAATCCACCGGCCTACTTCCTGGGCGAATACCTTTGACGGTGATTCGATTCCCAGCGCATCTTTCGCGCCCTGGAATAAGCTGTCTGCCAGGCTCTTCACCTTGTCTACAAGCCAGTTCCAGCCGGAAGAAATGCCGTTCCAGATTCCGGTTACGATATTGGAGCCGATTTCCTTAAATTTGTCGGGGAGGCTCTTCACCCCGTCTACCAGGTTCGTTACAAACCCCTGCGCCGCTGCGGTTGCCTTTGCTTTCAGATCGGCGCCGAACTGAATCACTTTTGTAATCGTGTTGGTCAGCCACGTCCAGATTTTTCCGGGCAACTGTTGGAACCACTCGACTACTTTGTTAATGGCGTTCTGTGCTGCGGAACTGGCGGCCGCCAGCAGATTTGTACCCCACTGTATGACCTTATTGACAGTGCTTACAAGCCAGTTCCAGACTTTCCCCGGCAATTCAGAGAAAAACTGAACCACGGCATTGATCGTATTTGTCACCCATGTAGAGGCTGTGTTATACAGGTTGATTCCCCACTGTATGACTTTGTTCACCGTATCGACCAGCCACGTCCAGATTTTTCCGGGCAATTCGGAGAAGAATGTTACAATTTCGTCTATGATGCGGGGAACTTCGGTTGTCACCCAATTATAGAGGTCGATTCCCCACTTAATCACCGTACCTATCGCATAGCCCAGCCAGTAGGCTATTTTGTTCGGCAATTCACAAATAAATGTGATGATATTGTTTATAAAATTGCTAGCCGTCTCGATTGCAGACGCCAGCATTTCAGCTCCCCAGGCTTTGACCTTTGAAATCGTGTCAGTCAGCCATGTGCTGATTCGCCCCGGCAATTCGGAGAAGAATGTTACAACCTGGTCTACCAGATTTTTCACAGTGCCGGGAATGGACTTGAAGAAATCGGCTATTGCAGAGCCCAGATTTTTGAAGAAATCAACTATCTGCGTCCAGTGATCCTTTATCACCACCACCAGGGAGGCAACCGCCGCAACGATTCCGGCTACCACGGCCGCAACCAACGCTGGCGCTCCGAGTATGACAGCTCCTACTGCGGCTATGGCAATGCCTATCACCATTAAAATTTCTTTCAGCCAGCTAAAGCCGTTTTTCAGCATGTCGAAGAAATTCGTTATGGCCATGATTGCGCCGCCGATTATTGCGGCCACACCGCCGACCGTGGAGCCTATGCTGGCTATCACGGATTTCACGGTGGAGAATACGGAACCTATCTTAGATATGATTCCGGCCAGCTTTGGAAATTCCAGCGCAAGGACTTCCGAAAACGTCCCTGCGCCCCCGGACAGGAGCTGGAATCCCTCTACCAGCTTAGGCACAACTCCGATTGCTGCCTTTATACCGCCAGACAGGGAATTTATTGCGGTAACAACGCCTTTGATATTGGCTGCCGCCGCCTTTGCCGTGTGCATTGTGACCATGGCCGCCGCTATGGTTCCTATCGCTTTTCCCAGGGCCTCTAAAGTCGCAGGGTCGGCCTCGCTCAAAGCGCCGAATATGCCCTCTGCTATGCTGACAACCCCGGATAAAATCGGCTCCAGGGTAGAAGTGAATCCCTCGAACAATCCACTCAAAAATGCGCCCAGAGACGGGAACTCTTCGCTGATCCCCTGAATAATGCCCTCTATAATGCGTTTACCGGCGTCTATGAAATCCGGCGCCCAGTCGATTATGCACTCTACGATATCCCCCGCACACCGGGCGGCTGCCTGTGCAATTTGCGGGGCTCCCTCTGCCAGTCCGTCAGCCATTTTACCGGCCAGGACAATAGCCGTAGTCCAGATATCATCCGCACATGAGAAAAAGCCTGTCACCAGTGCGGTAATCAGGCTTGACGCCGCATCACCGATTGACGGGCTGCTTTTCAGCGAATCGCAGAACGAACTTACAAGGCTCGTTGCCGCATTTATCAAATCAGGAGCCGCATTTGCAACGCTCTCCACGATCCGGGAGAGTATGCTGCCGAAAGTAGTTACCAGGCTGTCAAGTCCTCCGTCATTGAAAGACTCCTGGAGCTCCTGTATCATTTCCTGTGCGGTTTTTACAATTTCCATACAAGGGGCTTGCATATTCTCATAAAGAGAAATAGCCAGGCCCTCAACCCCGGATTTAAGGATTGTGATCTGCCCCTGTAAATTATCGCTCATGGTCTCGGCCATTCTTGCGGCCGCACCGTCACAATTATAGATAGACCTCTCTAATTTTTTGAAATCATCATCAGAGGCATTTACAATGGCCAGCAGTCCGGACATTGCCTCCTGGCCTGCCAGGGAGGACGCCAGCTCTGCCGCCTCTGCCTCCGAAAGACCGTTGAATCCGTTCCGCAGGTCTGTCATGACTTCATTCAGGCTTTTCATTTTCCCGTTATCGTCAGTGAGGGAAATTCCCAGCCTGTTCATAGCGCTCTGGACTTCCTTTGTAGGCTTCGTGAGCCTGCTCATCATGGAGCGGAGGGCGGTACCAGCACTTGAACCCTTTATTCCGGCATTGGCCATGAGGCCGATTGCCAGTGCCGTATCTTCGGCTGTATATCCTAAAGCGCCGGCAACGGGAGCCACATATTTAAACGTCTCTCCCATCATGCCAACGTTCGTATTTGCGTTTGAAGATGCCTGTGCCAGAACGTCCGAGAAATGCCCTGCGTCACTGGCTTTCATGCCAAATGCGGTGAGGGCGTCAGTCACGATATCGGAAGTGGTGGCCAAATCCTCTCCGGATGCGGCCGCAAGGCTCATGATACCCTCGATACCGTTCAGCATATCCTCCGTTTTCCACCCCGCCATAGCCATATACTCAAATGCGGCGGCGGATTCCGTTGCGGAGAATTTTGTGGTGGAGCCCATTTCCTTTGCCTTTTCGGTCAGTTTTTCCAGCTCCTGACCGGAGGCACCAGAGATAGCTGCCACTTTCGACATTCCGCTCTCGAAGTCGGAACCGATTTTGATAGCGGCTCCTCCTAAGCCTGCGATTGCGGTCATACTCCCTTTGAGGATGTCACTGGTTGCTTTCAGGCCCTTTTGTGCGATTTCCCCGATAGAACTTATCCCTTTTTGGAACCCGCTTGAATCTATCAGGGTATCAAATTTAAGAGTGCCATCACTAGCCAATGTTCTCACCTCTCTTTCATGGTCAGAAATCCTCGGCTCGTAATGGCACTACCAGATTTACTTGATCTGCTTTCCTTTTTCTATTTTCAGTTCAAAAACAGCGTGACAGTTCCGGCCCTTACACCGTAACATCACGCCTTTGCACTCCGCCTGGTCTGTATACCAGAACGGCATTATATACCCGCACTCCGGGCACTCCACCCGGACGGTGTTTTTCATCTTTTCAATATCCAGTCACCCCCTACAATATCCCTTCCACATTTCCGCCGTTCAAGAGTGCGTTCTGTATGGCGGTCTGCCTATCGTCCTCCGTTTTTGACAAGGGCAGCGCATACAGGCGCTTCATCTTCTTGTAGAAGTCTTTCTGCTCTTTTGGCATCTTGTCATTGATATCTATGCTGCGGTACTCCATAGCCCGGACAAACTCGCAATCCTTTGGCAAGGAATTGAAGAGGAACCGGAACCTCCACCAGTGCATGTACCGGGTATCCTGGAGGTCAATTTGGTATGCCAGGAGAAAAGCCGCATATATAAGCCCGGCGTCATGCTCAAAAGAGTACACCGGGCTTTTCCCCCGTCTGGCGGCCATGCGCTTTTGGATTGTGGTTTCTTCCTTGCCGCACCGGTAAAACCACAAAGCGGTATCAACGGCCGCACTTAAATCACCTGGAATCACCGGATAATACAGGGCCAGACCTTTTCTCACCTTTTCTTTGGAGCTTAGGCTGTTATCCTGCATCATCAGCTCGAAGAGGATAGAGTTTCGGAAATTTGTCCGGATTTCGTACCTCTTCCCGTTCACTTCCGCCTGGTCGGGGTAATCAATATCGTCAATCAGGATATTCAATGTCTGTGTTTCTTTCCGTTCTTACTGCCTGCGGCGTAATGCTGGTAATTCCGGGAGCCCTGTTTCTGTGCCTGACGGTTATCTCTTTCCGTCTGGCGTCTCTCTGCCCGGTTGGGGGTGTATTTATCCTCGATCTTATCAAGCTCTTCCCTGGCACTCATGGCACCCTGGGCCACGATACCGAAAGCCTCCATATGGTCACGGATATTCGCCTTTCCTTTGAAAATCTTCTGGGCAGTGCCGGAGCCAAACACGGCATCAAAGAAATTATCCACGATCTGGCACTGAATCCGGAGAGCGTCAGCGGTGCTCTTGCCCTCGTACTGCGTGGGCTCCTTGATATCCTCTGCCACTTTCGCATTTTCCCGCTCGTATACTTCCAACTGATCTGCGTCAAAAAAATCGTATTCAAGCTCTACGCCAAAAATATTCATATATCATTCCTCCTGTTGATTAAACTCTGGTTACATGAAAAGGGAGCCTTTACGACTCCCCCTATACTGTCTCGCCGCCTCCCGGCGTGGTTGCCTCGGTATTGCCCGCAAGCGGGGTGAATACCTTTGTCTCCGTGTTGAACGTACCGTTGATAGGATCACCGACTGCGTTCAGGTTCCCGGCAACGGCAATTTCATCTTCTCCGCTGATGCTCGTGATCTCCGCAGATACCGTGAAAAGCCTTGCGGCAAACTCATTCTGCTTATCAGGCACCTTATCCCACAGCTCCACCCTCACATACTGAAATTCAGCGTCAGAGCCGGTACAGTGATTCCGGCCTACATTGTAGAGGGCCAGAACCGCCTCTTGCTGGATGATAAGGTCAGATTCAAACGGGAATACGGTCTCGTAGCTGGTAATCGAAGAGGAACTTGCCGCCTCATTGACGTACTTCTTTTTGGAAGTCTGCGCCCCAGGGTTTTCATCCAGCGTGGTAAAGCCGGTCCCCATGAGCACGAAAGACGGATTCTCCGTATCCTGGATGTTCAGATAGTCCGCAAACTCGTGGCGCTTTGTCACGTTTCTACTCCTGTCTTTCTTGTCTGCTGACATAATTTCATGCCTCCTTTACTTTTTCTTTGAAATATTTCAGCCTTAATTGTATCTGGTACCTTGCGTGTTTTCCTGATTCCCCATGCAGATACCCGGAAGAAATGACCTGCAATTCCTCCGCCTCCATGCCCTCCGGAAGTTCCGGGAGATTGCCGGATTCGTTCTGTGTTTCCACCCACTCCGAAAACCTCTCATAAAAGGCACTGTTCTCAATGTTCTGCTGGCGTTCCTGGCTGTAGAACTCCTTAGAACCAAAAGCGAAGAGGTACTGCCGGACGCTGTCACCATTCGTATACTTCTTGATGATAGGGTCGCACGGCAATACCTCTATTGCGTACTCAATCGGTTTCTCCCCCAGGAAATCCACCCGGAGGCACCCGTCTTTCAGCATGTCGCATTTAAGGAAGTATTCTTCCAGCGACTTAATGATTGAATTTGCCACTTTTACTCCTTTCTACACCAATTTTTGAGCCCCCGCCAAAATATCCTGTTTGTATGATACTTTCATGCGTTCAAACCACTTTGAACCCCTGTTCGCATCATAGGAGCGGCTTGTGGCCGTGTTGTAATACTGTTCTGCAGCATACGGGGCTATATACTGCACCAGGCCGCTACCGATTACTGTACCGAGCTTTCCGGATTTATCCAGCATACCGGTCTGGAAAGGGATAAGGGCGCTGCAATATCGCAGCACTTCGCTATCGACAAATACCTGCGCCCTCGAAAACCTCTTCGTCCTGGCCGGAGCGAAGTTTGGATTCCAGGTCAGCTCCGCTCTTACCTCTCCCCCTCTGGTCGTGGTCTGGATAATCTGGCCTCTCGGTGTCTTGATCTGTATAGCCATTATTCGCCACCTATCCGCCAGTGCCTCATACATTCAGAACACCGGCTCCGATTGTCCGAGAAATTATCCACGGTAATCACATCCGGGTAATTCTGTTTCAGCTCCGTCTCCGTTGCCGTCTCACAATCGCAGAGGCCACGGATGATGATATCTCCACGCTGTATAGTCCAGTAGCCGGGAAATGTTTCATCATCCATGCCGGAATATTCCATTTGTTCAGCGTATGCTTTCCCGGAAGTGTCGGCAGTATCAGGAACCCGGATTGTGTAGGTATCCTTAACATTCCTGTCCTGGTTCCCGGATGATGTGCCTTTCCTGGAATAGAAACTGACGCCCCGTATCTGCGTTGCCACAAACTTTTCCGTCCGTTCTTCCCGCACATATCTCTTGTTGAAAATGGTAATGTCAGCATTGGTTGTCATATTTCCGTGACCTCCCTCTGTGTAGCAGGCCGGTATCTGACAGGTAATTCTTTGCCACGCTGTATAGTTCGGCGCTCCTGGATGTTTCGGTGGAATCGCCGTAAGATACAGAGTAGCCGTCTATGTTTTCCGACCTGACTCCTGGCGTCTTTTTATCCTCACGGAAGTTGTACTCCGCCATTGCACAAATGGCGTCTTTTACTTCGTTGGGAATCTCCGGGAGCCTCTTAACCCGGCCAAAGGTTATCCGGTGCAAAAATGCCTCTGCCTTTTTCTCCAATGCGGGAAAAGACGGTTCTGGTATGGCGGTGCCTAAAAAGGCTTTGGCGTAATACTCATAATCTACATATGGACTTTTTACAGCCTCATGGAGCATTTCTATTCGCCTCCCTGTTTATTTATCTGCCTGCTTCGTTTTCGCCTCTTTCTTAGGCGTTTCTGCGGCTTTGGCCGCTTTCAGCTCCGCTTCAAGCTCTGCGATCCTCTTATCTGCGTTCTCTGCATAGGCGCTGGCCTCTGCCAGCTTGCCTTTCAGATCGGAGTTTTCAGCTTTCAGAGATTCATTCTCCGCCCTGGTGGTATTCACCAGATCCATTCTGGCGCCGGACGCCGCCTCCGCCTCCCCTTTGGCCTTTTCCAGTTCCCCGGTCAGATAGGAAATGTGCTGGTCTGCGTCCTCCCTGGTCTTTTTCAGCTCCGCTTCAAGCTCCTGTACCCTCTTCTTGTGGTCCTGGGGAGCCTGCACCAGAGAGCCGTCCATGTTCTTCACGGTGTAGCCCATGCCGATATATTCATCTTTCTTTTCATCAGCGATCCTTACTCTGCGGTTTGCCTTTTCAGCGAGTAACATATCTTTTACCTCCATTTTTCAGATTAGGCTCCCACAGCATATTGCATGTAGGAGCCCAGGTTTACAGGTGTGGAAGAATCAGGCCGCCGCCTGCACATTAAAGCAAATGGCCTTTTTCTTCTTGTTGAGAATGAATACATCCTCGTAGGATTCCTCGAAGTACACCCACTTACCCTCGGAACCTGCGCTCGGCGGGTCAAGCTGGGAGAACTGGTAGGAAATCGGGGTGATGATAGCCAGCGGGTGAATGAGCGCCATTCTGATCTGACGGGCATCCTCGGTGGCTTTCCAGCCCTGGGTGAAGTCATACTTCGTTTTCATCAGCTCGGACGGAACGGATACGATCTCAACCTCGTCAATACGGGAAATCTGACGTTTCAGGGTGGAGTTGTTGGTCTGCAAGTTCAGCGTCCGGGTGATCTCTTTTGCGTTCTTGATAACCTTGCTGATAGCAGGCGTCACATACAGGATTCTCCCGGATGCCGGTACCCTGGCATCATCCATGACCTGCATAAAGCTGTCGAACTCTTCCAGGATGTTGGTCTCCGTCAAATCCGTGGTGGATTCCGTCTCGCCCGCCTCTTTCCAGTCTGCAAAAATCTTAGAAATGGTGTAGCAGTCCATTTCAGGGAATTTCTGCTCGTCATTGTAGACACGGGTGATATTCTGGATAGACGCCACCTGGTTAGTCTGGTCAACATCCACAGGGTGTACCAGGGTAGACCATTTACGCTGATTAGTCAGCGTTTTCGGCTCCCAGGAGTTGTCATAGTTACGGGAGGCCGTCTGAATGGTATCCCTGTCGGAATCCACACGGCCGGTCGTTGTGATGGACGGAATCTCAATGGTCTTTGCGTTGATCCACTTGAAACGTCCGTTGTTGGGCGTAGAGTACAGAGCACCGAAGTACAGGACATACGGGAAATTCTGCTCCAACGCCTGCTGATAGTGTACTGCATAGTTTAAAGCTGCCATAGTGTTAAATCCTCCTTATGTTGTTTTGTTGTTACTGGTTTGTTCCTCCGGAATTGCCACGGGGCCGCACATCTGTAAAATGGAAATTCATGAACGGATTCTGGCCTCCCGCCCCAGGAGCTCCCGCCGATCCTGCGCCGCTTGTGCCTGTAGCAAACTGCGGCAACGGTTTCTGTGGAGTTGCCTGCCCCGGAAGAGTTGTTGCCGGTATGGTTCCGGGAGCCCCTGCGGGCGTTCCGGCCGGTAAGCCTCCCTGGTTCTGCTGATCCCCTGCTCCGCCGTCCGGATTGTCCTGAATGAACGCATCTTTGTAATCCGGGTTTTTCTTCAACTCGGCAATGAAATCATCCGCCCCCAGGAACTTCTCTCCGTCCAGCTTGAACTCTTTGGCGTCAAAGGCTTTCTTGACAAACTCACGGTACATGGCACCGGGCCGAAGTCCTACGGTATCCAGATACCGGTCTGTCTGGTGGGAGCGCTCCTGTTGTGCGAGCTGGTCTTTCAGGTTCTGGGTATCGGTGTTGTACTTCTCTTCCCATTCCTTTGCGGACTTCTTGACGCCCTCGATATCCATATCCTTGTAGGACTGGATTTCTTTGTTGGCATCATCAAGCTGTTTCTTCACCCCGGAGAGCTCGGTAATCTTGGCGTCAAGTTTCTCTTTCGCCACATAGCCTCCGTCCTCCAGGTTTACGATTTTCAGCTTGCTATCCGCCTGAATCCTCTTGATAAGCTCCTCCGCTGTGATCGCCTCCGGCTGGCCGTCTACTTCCTTGAAAAGTTTCTTCAAAAATTCGTACATGGTGTACCTCCTCTTTCTTCGCTGATTTTGTTTAGATTCCGGTTCACTCCGGCTCTGCTATCGTGGGATATATCCGCCCACAAACGGAAATTGAGTAGTTTATATGCCATTCCTCCAGGGCAATAAAAAGAGGCCGCACCCATGGAATAAGGGCCGCCCTCTCTTTACTCTCACATATTCAGTTGTAAGTACCCCCTGCGCTCCGTTATAGCCCCGTGACGGGGTTTTTCTGGTTGCAAGGATAAAATAATAAATAAAGCTCTGTTTTCTATACACGGGCGTTTCAGCACCTATCTATCCGCCGTTCATGTGATTACCTCGCTTTCCGGTTGGCCCATACTGCCTTTTGGCTTGTAGACCTCCCAAAGTTAATGATCTTGCCGTCCTGGTCTTTGACGGCGTATACCTGTGTCCGGGCCGAATCGACCGCCCGGCCGGTCTGCCTGCAAAAGTCTTTCATTTCTGCCTCTATGCGTTTCAGATTGACGCTCTCGGAGGAAAAATCCTCTTTCATGGCATTTTCAAGCGTGGCATTTGGAGCCGCCTTTGCCGCAGCGTCATATCCAGCTAACAGGGTTTTGGACGCCCTGATTTTCCTCTCATACTCCCTCTGTTTCTGGGTACATTCATACTCCGTCAGGGTGATTTCCTCTCCGTCCGCCGTCTTGTAGGTGTGTAACCTCTTCGCGTACCCGTCCAGGACGGCTTGACTGTATGCAGGTTTTGACAGTCCAGGAAAGAACATGTGGAAACTGTGCCTGCAATTCCAGCCGCACAATCCCCCGCCCTGGCCGTACCCGGTGGCGTCAACAAACTGGCGGTAGCGCTTATCCTTTCCGGATATGCAAAAGACCTGGCCTTGCCAGCTCTCATGATTGTTGTATCCAATTCCGGTATTCCTGGCACCCGCATGTGCCGTTGTCTCGTAATAATCGCACCCCACTTCATCAGCATACATTTCCGTAAGTGTGCCTGCTGTCTGGTTTACGCCTGTCAGCAGAGCCCTCCGGACCGCAACATCCAGTTTTGAAGAGTGGCCTTTTCGGAAAAGAACCGTGCCGCCGTCCATGGCCGCCGTCCTGATTGCCTGCCTCATGGCCTCCTGGTATGAAAATGTACCAGTGGCCACCTGCATATACGCAAGGTTCGTGGCCTCATAGAATAGGTTCTGCGCCGTGGACGCCGTTGTCAGTGTGAGATTGCTCAAATCCCCCTGCGTCTTTTGGACTGCCGCCGCAAGCGTCTGTATCATGGCCGGTGACTGTTTCAGCTCGATAGGAGCCAGGCCAGCCATAGAGCATATGTCGCTCTCGTAATTGATTGACTTGACTCCGGCCTCATTGAAGAGCTCCCGGATGTAGGCATTGGAAAAGCCAGTGATCCGGGCAACCTCTTCCGTTATCTCGTCCATGAGTTTTCCGGCCTCCTGAACCTGCGTTATCTGGTGCATGGAAGAGGCCGTAACCCTGCCGGTCTTTGCTATCCTTTTGGCAAGGCACTCCACAACTGACCGTGACAGGATATCGTATATTCCCACAATGGTACTCTCACCGCATGATTCCAGATATTCAGGTGTCAGCATATCGGCACCCCCTACTCTTCCGGTGGATAGTTGCCACGATTACCGGGCCCGCCCTTTGGCGGTATCAACTCGCCGTTATCGGGAATCAGGTCAAGCGCTTCATCCTCTGTGCATCCAAAATACCAGGCATAGAATTTTTCTATCTTGTATTTTCCCGCCATGACCATTGACCAGCGGCGCTGATACTCCAAATTGGTATCCTCCAGAACACCGTCACCCCAGGTCACGGCCTTTTCAGATTTGCCAGCCGGTGCCAGACCGTACAGGGTACAGAGAACGTCCATAGCGTATATGAGGCGGTCAAACCCGGAATCCCATGCGCTCTGCATCCGGGAAACCACCGTGAATGACCTCTGCTTAGATGTGCGGATTTCCTCCGCCGTCTTTTCGATCTGCTGCGGGTCCGATATGGTTCCGTAAGACAGGCCGCAAAGGAACTCTATGCGCTGGAAATACTTATTCAGGCCGGAGAAAAGACTGTTATCCCGGATTGTTGGCGCATACTCTTTCATGTATGAGCCGGTTCCCGCCTCCTTAATGTCAAAATCAAAAGTACGGTACAGCCGCTCTTTCCCCTCCGGAAGAATGACGTTTCCTTTCTTGTCAGTCTCGAATATGTCCTCGGATGCGTGGACTGCCGCCTCTGTAGCAAAATACTCCCAGAGTATGCGGGAGAATTGCCGGTCTGCCTGCTCGATTACCTCTATTGCCCTGGAAAAAACAGAGGCCCCCAACGGGGAATAGGTATCAATGTTATTCGCCCTGGGAACCTTTATATACACAAAGAGCGGGTGATCCACATTCTGAATCGTAACCGGCTCCTCTGAAAGACCCGCCCAATCCTCTACCTCCGACAGAGGAACCACGGTCATGAACGGGTGTTGTGCGCTGATGTAATCATCATCCGATATCTGGTAATTCAGCTTTTCGGAACGGAACGCATGGTTTGTTATCGTGTAGTCCGTTCCGACCAGGGAATGACATTCCAGCCTGGTATACAGATAATCGCCCTGGCGTTTCGTGTCAACGAATATCCCGCCTGTGATTTCTTTGCTGCTGGTGTAGGCAGTAGGGAAAAACCTGTCTGCCTGGGTAAAGTCTATGTTGATAGTCTGTCCGGAAACGTATGGTTTCAGGCATATACCGCCTTTAGCGCAGTACAGCTCAACGTGATCTGAAAGACTGGTGAAATTGTCCTTTATCTGCTGGTTGATATAATCTCCCCTGGCGCTCCCTGATACCTCAATACTGAACTCCGTCAGAATGAGCCTTGCCATTTCCTCCGCTATGGCGGCGGGGAGATTCAAGGGAATCACATCAGCTTTGCCCCCACGCCATGGGGGATTGTTGCAATACATCTGGCTCCAAAGTTCGATAGCACGCTCCATGACTACGGAAGTAGCGATAGAAACGTGCAGTTGTTTCTCGATATTGTTTTTGGGCGTCAGCTTATTCCATGCGCTCCTTAGAAAATCTATTACCATGTGCTTATCGCCTCCTGTCCGTTTTCTTCTTGATATATTTCTTATAGTCTCGCTCATACGAATACTCAAAAGCGTCAAGCGAATCTATGTCACTGGTGCCATCGTCCAGACGTTCCAGCTCTGTATTCTTCGGATTCCAGACCGCCATACTGATAGCTGATGTAAGCGTCTCGCAATCCTCCGTATAAAGAAACCGGTCTTTTGCCGTGAGCGTTGTCAGGGTAAAAATCCGGTCTGTGATCTGTCTCTTTAATGCGTCCCTGGGCCGCAAGTTTCCCAGCTCATTCTCCACGAGTGCGGATTCAAGCCCCCTTATGAGAACCTGTTCTGCAGAATCGCAGTAAATATTGGTGATGTACCCATACAGGCTTAGAATCATCCGTACAAAATCCAGAAACATCCTTGCCAGGTCTGCCGGGTCCGTGTCCGTGGCGTCATGCCATTCAGACGCAAGAGCAATCAGTTTTTCATATCCCAGCGTGGGAGCCGTTGCAACAAAGGCATGGCCGGAGCCATTACCCCCAAAGTCAACGCCTACATTGATTTCCAGAAGCTCGCCTCTCTTGTTCATCTTCTGGACGTCCTCACGCTTTATAAAGAATTTCCCGTCTTTTGCGGTGATTGACGCCGCCAGCTTTGGATATACAAGCCCCTCTGCAATACTTCTTTTCCCCAAGATATCCCGCAGGTACCAGATACTCGCCATATCGTACTGACTTATGATTTCCTCCAGACGTTCCTCGGTAATGGTGATGTTATCGAAGATTGTCATAGCCTGGTAGTTGAATCCGCCTTTCAGTTCCCCCTTTTCCGCTTTTTCTGCGTACTTGTCGATATACTCCGTATAGATCGGAGCCTTTGGGTGTGACGGGTTCAAATCCCAGAATATCTTTCTGCGCTTTGCCGCAAGCTGACGGTTGAACGCCTCCTTTATGGTGTTATCGTGGTGCAGGTTTATCTCCGTGGCTATCCACATGCCGTAAGAGTTACCACGGATTTTCTTAAAACTGTCCGCTTTGGAGCCGCCAGCAAAAATGACTATCCGCTCCCGGCCTCCCGTGTATGGGCCTCTTATCCGCAGACAGTCATTGTCCTTATATTTCCCCCACCGGCACTGACCACGGAAGATATATTCCAGGCCGAAACCGTTGGCGTCACCGATATTCAGTTTTGCGTTCGCTATGGTGGAGCCCGTTGCCAGGTGGAACTTATCGGGCGTTGTCATGAGCTCATGAGCAAAGGCAAACACATTATCAATCGTCTTTCCGGAACGAACCGCCCCCTCCAGGATATTGAATGTGCAATACCGGCAGGCCCGGATGTATTCTTTGTGCTTATCCCCAAACCGGAAATTGATTGTCTTTCGCTTTTTGAGAGGCTTTCCGTCCTGGCTATTCTTCACCGTATACATCAGCCTCTACCTCCTCCAAATCCTCAACCTCTTTGTTGGTTCCTGAATCACGCTCCTTTTTATACTCGAACTCTTCACGCCGTAGCTGTAAGGTCTGCTGCTGTATGCTTTCTTCCCGGTTCATACGTTCAAGCTCCGTTGCCAGCCGGAGAAATTCTTTCACATCTTTTGGCGTCATTTCCTCCGGTTTAATCTTTTCCAGCGCCTCCATAGCTTTTCTCTGTAATTGCAACGACATTTTGATGTGGCGGTCTTGCATCTTTTTCCGCTCGGAAACCGCCTGTTTTCTGGCCTCTTCCGCTATGCTGGCATCATAAGCGTCTGCCCTGGCCCGCCAGTCATACTTCAACTTCCAACGGTGGCAAAGAGTACCACTTTTATTCAACTGTCTCGCAACCGCTGAAATTGTCCTCTTCTCCCCCATGTCACGGTAGGCAGCAAAGGCTTCAAAGGCGGGGCCGCTCTCTCCGGGCTGGCGTTCCCATGCTTCTCTGTCATTGTCCTTTGACATATCTGCCTACCTCCTTTCCGCTGGTGATCTGCCTATTTTATGGCAACCCACCCACAGAAATTCAGGCACCGCCAGAACATATCCACCTTGCCGAACCCCGCTTCATGCAGCATATCCACATTCCACTCCGCTTTGAGTGGGGATAATACGTTTTCAAGGCTCCTACGTTTCTGCATAATCTTTTCATCCGAGTACCCGTTCATGCGCTTCATCCGGTAGTAGAGCTCCACTTCCAGATCGTCCGTGCCCTCGTCTGCGATTATCTTCTCGACAAAAAGAAAAGCCCCTCCGGGATTCAAGGCTCTGTAGATATCGTTTATCATCCGCTGCCTGTATGCGGTCGGCATAAACTGCATTGACAGCACCGACAGTATGAGGCTCTGGTTCTCAGGTATCATCTTGTCATAGAAATTGCCCGGCTCTATCTCCACATGCCCGCTTTCTATCCCCTCTCTGAACTTCTCCCTGCACACTTCCAGCATGGCCTCCGAGTTGTCGCAGAGGAAATACCGGTTATCTCCCTGGTGCTTTCTGTAGAACGGTTCCACCGCAAGGCCGGTTGAACATCCGATATCCGTGATCCACGTTCCGGGGGTGATGAACTTCTCCCCCAGCTCGTATATGAGGCCCCTCATGCTTTTATAGTCCGGTATGCTTCTTTCCAGCATATCCGCAAAGCACCTGGCAACCTCGCTGTCAAATTCCCATTTATCCTTTGGGGTAACGTTATCCACCCCGTTATCCTGTCTAATCCCCACTGTCCTTGCCCTCCTTTTTCGGAATCTCGGCTCCCAGCCTCTTTCCAAATGCCGCCCTCGCCCTCTGCGACAGGCCCATTGTCGTACCGTCCGGGTACGGGAGCTCAAATTCAAAATCCAGAGCCTCCCCCAGCTTTTTCAGATCTATCACCGGGCGGCTCGCCTCCAAATACCAAAAGCGGCATATCATATCTACACGGTCAATGCTCTTAAAGCTCCAGCCGAAGATATCCCGCAATTCCTCCTGGGTGTGCCCTTTCTGCACTTTGGGATGTTTCGAGATATCCCCCAGGATAGTATTTGGCTCATAGTCCAGATCGAATGTCAGGCTGGCGTTATTGGTAACGCTGTGCTTCTTTGTCAGGACGAACTGCTGTGACTGGTTGCTCTGGCACCAGCAGACCACCTTTCCTTTCGGCGCACACAAGGCCGCCGCTATCCTGGCAATCATGATACGGTCCGCCATGAACGGCACGGAATTGAACACGCTGGAAATGAACACGGACGTATACTCCACCCCGCTTTCCACTTCATCCAGGAACTTTCGGGCAATCTCGATACTCTTCTCCTTATGCACCTGATCCCCCGTGGTAACAAAATAAGGCTCAAAAGCTGATACAAATAAACCGGCCTCCCTCAACGTCCGTGTATTGTTCAGCTTTCCAGCCCCAAAGTCCACGATCTTGTCTCCATACTTGCGTACCCATGCCGCCAGGGTATCTCCCTCCAACTTGAAGAAATCCCTGCCGTTGTTGTTGGGGAAAAGACCTTTGAAAAAGCCGTCACCCAAAGCGCAGTTGCCCTCGGTGTCCGTCTCCCTGGTATTCCTTTCCCGCATGAAACTGTTATACCGCAGCACATCCGCATAGCTGGACTCCATGGAGAAATCCATAGACAGGAGATTGAGCATAGCCGCCGCAAGCTCCCTCTGCGCTCCTGATACCTGTACGCACTTCACGAACCGGCGCTTCGCCTCCGCCGCCACCTGCAATCTCCCTATGCCGTTCACCACGGCCATATCCTGGTCTACCACAATCGGCATCACCACGCCGAACCGGTTTTCCAGCGTCTTAGCCAGGGCTTTCATGTGCCCGTCAAATTCCCGGTGGTTCTTCTTTGCCAGCTCTACGGTATCCACCCTCCGGGTGTGCATACAGGGAAAAGCCGCCTCGCTGTCCGGCTCAATGTCCGGGAGCCCTGCGCTTATGCCCTCGATATCCATATTGTAAAGCCGGTTTTTGATCTTCCCGCAAGTGTCCTGTTTGTGGAGGTCGTTTGTGGCCCTGTTAAACAGGATATTGACGGTTTTTCTTTCATTAAGGTCTACTATATCCACATACTCCACGGGAACCCGTGTATAGCCCATACGGGCCGCTACAAGACAACGCTGGTGCCCGGATAATATCTCCCCGCTGGTATCCGCATATACCGGGAGAAGAAATCCCAGCTTTTTCAGGGAGAGCTCCGTCAGTGCCAGCCTCTTTTCATCATTCCGGCGTGGATTGTACTCTGACGCCTGTATTTCCTTTATCGGTACTAACTTAATCACTTAGAATCCTCCTTTGCAACTCTTCTTTGATTTCGGACGGCTCGAATATGCCCTTGTCCCTGATATCCTCCAGGAGCGCATAATATTCCGGCGCCTTTACGGTAAAGGAATAGCTGCCTATCTTTATCACCGTACTTACATCCCGCATATCGCCGTCCGTCTCCTGGCCTGCCTCTGCATCCGCATCATCACCGCCGCCCACGAAATCATCCGTGGCGCTTTCCAGGTATTTATCCAGGTCAACCTCCCCGTCCATGAATCCGGTAGGAAAGACGGATATATCATCATCCCCCAGGAGTGCGGCCAGCTTTTCCATATCCCAATCGCCTTTGATCTTATTCAGGGCCAGGCAAAGAACCTTTTCCCTGTCCTCGTCCGGCTCGTTTATCATGACGCACTCCACTTCTGCAGCACCCGTATCCTTTAGCACCTGCAATCTCTGGTGCCCTCCGACCAGGCGCATATTGTGTTCATTGACAACCAGGGGCTCAATGAATCCAAATTCCCGGATGCTCGCCTCTATCTGCTCATACTCCGGCGATCCTTTTTCCAGCCGCACACGGGGATTGAACTCACTTTCCCGGATATCCTCAATCTGTATTTTCCTGATTTCCATTCCCAAACAGCCTCCTTTTCAGCTCTGCCTCTACTTTCTCCTTTGAAAAGCCTACCTTTTCCCGGACGTCTGCCATCATGTCCTTGTACGGGCCGTTGGGAATCCGGAACGTGTACTCGCCCACGATACAGGGCACGCCCTCTTTTGTATCCTCTTTCTTTCCCACGCTTTCCACATCCGGCGCCTCCCCGCCTCCGATTTCCTCCTGGAGCTCCCCCAGCAGATCGGCAATTTCATCATCAGAGAATCCCGTTGCGAGGATATCAACCGGCGAATCCCTTAGCTCTTCCAGGATATCCGCCAGGGCTCCGTAATCCCACTGGCCGCTGATCTTGTTCAGGGCGATACAGAGGGCCTTTTCCCTCTCCGGCTCCATGTCAACGATAACAACCTCCGTTTCCTCCACGCCCTCCGCCAGCATGACGTTTAGCCGCTGGTGTCCGCTTACCAGGGTACCGGTTCTTTCGTTCACAATCAGAGGAACCACCAGACCGAACTCGTCAATACTGGCTTTCAGTGCCTTGTATTCGTGATCCACTTCCGTCAGGCGCACTCTCGGATTGTATTCTGCAGGCTTGATATCTTCCAGCCTCATAACCTTACTTTCCATGCCTTTTCCCTCGCTTTCTCAATTTTGGCATAAAAAAACAGCGCATCCGCAAATACGCTGCTTTCTTACCTGTGTTGCGGCCGGTCCGCTCCCTCTCAACCGAAGAGGGATAACTGCTCCGGTTCCGGCTCTTTCTGCTTTATCTCGTGGTAGCTGTCCGCACTCTTTATGAACTTATCATAGGGAGCCGCCTCAATCCCGTACCTGCCGTACATGGTTCTCGTCCTGGGATTGCTCTCTACCGCATAGAACTGAATCGGATTCATACCATGTTTCGGGAACACGAACCTTTTCAGTGCCGACTCCTTAAATACGGGCGGTTCAGCGTTGAAGTCATTGAAATAATATTCCTCCGGCTGCCAGCCGGTCTTGCGGAGAATATTCTCCATGGTGGCTTTCATCTGGTAGTCCGGTCTGGCCGTTATGATGATAACGTAATCGCCCCTGACCGCCTCGATCAAATCCCTCCGGTATTCCTCGTACTGCATCCGCTTTGTAAAGGGCCGCAGCATACGGGTTTCCTGTTGGTTTCCGACCAGGGTATAATTCAGGTCAAGCAAACAAATCCTCCTACCGTCTGCCACCTTTGACAACTCGCCGCTCATTACTTCACTCATGCTCATTCTCCTTTCGGCCACTCCTGGGCCTGCGCTTTTTCAGTCTGCGGATTCCGTCTCTTACAGCGTCCGCCCGGTCTTTCCCGGTTTCCTGGCAATACTGGTTCAGTATCGCTTCACACTCTGCGTCTATCCGGACAGATATCTTGCTCTGCTTCGGATTCTTTGTGGGGCGCCCTCTCTTGACTTCCACACGACCGCCTCCTTTCCACTGTTGCCCTAACAATATTATACCATTTTGTCCGACATAATTCAATGATTTTCCTTGTATTTATCGGCTTTACAGGCACTTATGAAATGCAAAAGAGCCTACCAGCGGCGGGCCCTTTTCAGTGGTTGTGGATGATCGGAGTAGCTTTCCATGCCAGGCCGTATGCTTTTATCGGGATAGGGGAGGTTTTGCGCCTCCCCGTCCGTAAGGGATAAATGAGCATGGCGTAGTCCTGAATACCGGTTCAGTCTACGAATGGCAGGCAAGTCAATCTTGCCAGATACACTATAACATCCTGGGAAATGAATGGTCAACGTAAAAAAAACGAAAATTTATGTCCGTGGCTCTCTTATAGCCGCAAGGACAGGCAAAACCACCTATTCCCTAAGTATTCTGGTAATCACTCCGTCAAGGCCAAAAATAAGGGCTGTCAGGTCCTCTCTGGCTTGTTTGGCGTCATTCTGGATAGTGCGTACATCCTCACCCTCCAACTCCGCAATCTCCTTTGTGTTCAGCTTGTTTTCGGAGAGGTACAGGTACTCGATCACCCTGTACTGTCTCTGCTTCACTTTGGACGCGGAACTCTCACACTCTTTCCGGTACACTTCCAGCATGGTATTCACATGGGCCATGACCATGTTGACCGTCACCACGCTGCGTTTCAGATTGTGGAGCGTTTTATCATCATCAAAGATACCGAACTTTGTCAGGACTTCCAGATCGGCAATGCCCTCGTTGACCTCTTCCGCACGTTCCAGCGTGTAGACGGAATTTTGTGCGTACTCGTTGAGCTGCGTATATCTCTCCAGAAGAGTTTTTGTCCGGTACAGCAGACGTCCGGCCTTTCTCCTGGTGGTTTCCTCATGCTCATTCTTGTACGCCGCTATACTGGCCTCTGATGCCCTCCGCATCATTTCCTGTAGTTCCCGTTCCGAAATGTTATAAGTCTTTGCGCCTTTATTAGCCATTTTCCCAAACCTCCCACTTGACATTTTTCCCAAAACGCCTTATAATGGCGTTACCGTGTATGGGGTTTGTCAAGTGCTGGGAGGCATTGGGCAGACCTTTTTCTTTATTCAGTTTTCAGTTTATCCGGCCGGCCAATCAGCCGGGGAACCCGTCAGGAGAAATCTTTTTCGCCATGAACACCCCTTTCGGCAGCGTATCAGTGGAAATGACGTCCACCCCGAATCTGGCGATCCTGATTCCGTGCAAGTCCGCCTCATGGCGCATATGCTCCGGAATATCCACCTTTTCATCCACAACGATAGGCTCTCTGGCGTCAGATAAAAGGGTTTTACCTTTTCTTTTCCGAATCTCGCTTTCCAGCTCTTCCAGGCTGTCAATGACCTTATGGCCGG
This sequence comes from uncultured Oscillospiraceae bacterium, assembly GCA_910587345.1. Classification (GTDB taxonomy): domain Bacteria; phylum Bacillota; class Clostridia; order Oscillospirales; family Oscillospiraceae; genus Vermiculatibacterium. The sequence goes on from CAJUKH010000003.1 coordinate 35,145, forward strand.
TGATCTGCTCAAATAATTCTCTGGCGATCCTCTCTGCGTTTGCGGTTGTACGGCTTTCCTCGCCGTTGGTATGCTGTTTCTTTTCATATGGCGCAGAATACATGGCGGCCATAGATTCGTTGAACTCTTCCGCTTCGATTCTTGCCATATCCAGCAGAATCTTGTTGACCTCCGTTCTTGCCACTCCGCCGATTTCGACACGGACGGATTCTTTTGTGAGCTCCGATCTGAGGCGGTTCCACATTTTACAAAAATTCATCTGTGCCTGGTTCCACATTGATTCAAAATCCATGTGCCACCCTCCCTGATCTGCCTGTCTCTTTGCCTCTTTACTGTTCATATTTCCTCCTGTCTGCCTTACCTGGCACGGTTTCCTTTGAATCTCTTCGACTGCGGGCAGGTGGCGAAATGGGAAATGTACCCCACTCCGTCAGCCTCTTCCGGCGTGTCAACGATAGTTGCTGTCACCACATCACCGCCCTGCGTGACGATTTTTTCTTTCCCGGCCGCATCTTTCCGGTAGTGGTGAATTGTGGTGTTGACCGGCATATTCTTACCGGCCTTTGTCCTTATCCAGAGGACACGCTGGCCGCATCCCCGGCACTGTCCGAAATTATCTTTCCACATGGCATCCTCCTGTCTGGTTATTCCTCGTCCTCCGGTTCCTCATAGGAGTAACCGTCATCCTCCCTGTGCTCCTCTTCCTCGTCTACCTCCCTGCACTCCCCGTCTATTACTTCTCCCGGCAGTGCGCCGGCATCCGCAACCTCACCCGGCAGCGCTCCCTCGTCTGCCACTTCACCAGGTAACAGGGGAGTATTCATCCACGCTTTTTCAGGATCAGTTTCAAGGGAGCCCTGGCCGCCCTCGCCCTCTTCCTGGTTCCACGGCTGGTCTTTGTCAAAGATAGTCCGCTGATCCGTTCCTGTGATGTATGCCAGGACGTACATCTGGCGCCCCTCGTCCCATACAAGCTGCATTTCCGGATTCTTGTTTCCGGTCAGCTCGTCTTTCACGGTGATGTTGGAAGAAACCTTATGCTTGAACTTCGGTTTCTGAATCCGCCTGCTCTCTCCCTCGATATCGGGATCATAGTTGGGTATGCACTCGTTTTCCAGAGAAACATCAATTTTCAGCGTTATGGAGCCGTCCGTGGAATCGCTGTCAACCAAATTCTTGAAAAGCCTCTGTAATACCCTGTTAAAATTCATCCTGGCCTCGTCAAAGGTTACATCCTCTATGACCAGTTCCTGTGTATCATCAGCGATCTTGCTCATGTCTTTCTCTTTACCTCCTTATGGTCTTGTTTCAGAAATGCCGCCACAACTTCCAGGCAGTCAGCCTCTTTGTTCTTTCCGGCGTCATGGCCGTACCGGTCAGCGCATTGGTCCTCTGCGATACACTCCGCACAATTCAACGGGTCAGTGAGAATATATATCGCATCTTCCAGCGTTGTACCCTGCGGGAGAGCTTCGTGCTTTATCAGGTATTCCAGGTTGGACGGCGCAACCTTTTCACTACTCATTCCGTTCCTCCGTGACGTATGACGCCTCCATATCCGCTTCATGGAGTGCCAGGATAAGCGGGTATCTCTCAATGGCCGCCGTCAGGGTATTGTAGAGCTCTTTCGGCTCCGAGAATCCCATGTGCCAGCGGATAGCGTACCTCTCCAGCGGTTTTAAGGTTATGAAATTTTCGATCATCATCACAGACTTTTCACCATGGCCATACGGGATTTTATCATCCACCGCATATGAGGGCACCGTCTCCCAGATGAAATCCCCGTTGCTGTCGTGCTTCACCTGGCGTCTGTCAGCGGCGGCGACAACCTCCTGGTCATAGTTTTTCTGGTTTTTCAGCTCCGTTGTGTAAAAGTGCGTCTTACAGATATCATGCAGAAGAGAAACAATGATGATACTGTCATTTCCGATCTTGTCTGTGTCGAGAAGTTCCCGCCAGACGTTGTGCTCGGAGCTGCTGGTCTTTTTATCCAGGTTCCGGTATACTTCCAGGCTGTGGTGCAAAAGCCCACCCATAAAGGAACCGTGGAACTTCGTGGATGCCGGAGCCGTGTAAAAATCACTGGCACCGATATAAGTGATCAGGTTCTCCACGCCGGTCCGCCCCGTACTTAACAGTAACCTCTCGTACTCTTTCATTTCTTCCTGTCTGGTTTCCTCTGTAATTGCCATTCTCTCTTAACCTTTTCGGAATACATTACCTTTGTCTGCGGCCGCCCTTTTCCGGTGGGCTCTCCCAGGACTGTAAATTTCACCGTTTTCATTACCGCATCCCCTCCCATTCCCAGAGCCCTTGCTGCCCTCTTGCTGGGATAGGGGCCTGAAACTGCTTTACGTCTGCCAACTTCCAGGCGTACCGTCCGAGGGTATAATCTCCGAGTGCCAGTTCATCCGGAGACAGGGTAGCGACAAACTCCGGCGTGATCTTTATGCACTCTACCAGGTTCGCTGTCGCAAGTACGCACCCCAGAGGAAAGATTTCAAGCCCGGTATGGCCTGAAAGATTCAGCCTCCGGCATATTACCTCACGGGCTCTTTCGTCAAGGTATGCGGACCATATTTCATTTACAGACTTCTTTCCCGCATGGATAGCGATAGCGCCTCTGTAATTTGTAGGATATCCCCTGGTCTCGTTATGCTTGATTCCAACGGCTGCCATGCTCGCCCAGGGTTGCCATATTGTTAATGCTTTCATGCCCTGCCTCCCTTAATCAGTCCGGAACCGGGAGCGGCGTTGTCATGTACTCCTGGTGTACCGTTGCCCTATCCTGTGTCACCGCCACCGTCACATAGGGATCACCGTACTTGCATAACCATTCATGGAGAGGCTTCACCGCCTCTTCAAGCTCCCCTCTTTTTTTATCCCAGGCTCTTTGTCCTCCCTGGATATTCAGGCAGCGCTTTTCTTCGTTCCCCTCCGCCACCGGAATATAGGACGCCTTAAACAGATTCGGCTCGCAGGGGTACAGCTCCGTATCGCTCCACCGGATAATGTAATAACCGACCGGGATATGTACCACTTCTCCGTCCGGGTGCCTGGTATAGAGCTCCTTTTTCTCTCCCTCTCCCTCAAAAAAGAGGACTCCTTTGATTACTGCCAACGCCGCCCACTCCGGGGCGTGTTTGCTTTCGTCAAAGTCCTTATCCACTGCCGGTCTTGACAGGCTGCCATTGTACCGGAACGCCTCAAACTGCATCATCTTCTTTTCGTACTTCGCCATGTTTTCTCTTTTCCCTCCTTTTCTTTTTCCAGTCATTGATAGCTGCGCTCCCAAAAAGGTATACCCACGGCAGAGAGCAGACGGCCAGGAGCGCAAGCGGCACAACGTACTCGAAGATTATCTTTAATTTGAAATACATCTCCACTTCCTACCTCCCTCTGCTTTCTGCTCTCCGAAACTGCCGGTTTTTCGCCGGTACAATGTTCGGTTTCTGGTTGAACTGTTTCCCGTATCTGTTCATTCCTACCGCCTCCCCTGCGGCCTTTGTTTTTGAATATCTTGATTTGCTCATGTACCCTCCTATCTGCCGGTATCGGCGGCCTCGTCATACTTTCGTATCCGTAAAAAGTAGTCCAGGGCTTTTCCTGTAGGCGTTTTATTCCGCTTTCCCTGCTCTACCGTGTATCCGTTCTTTACCAGGATAGCCGCCGTGTTCAGTCTGTCCTCCTGGTTGTAAATCAGGATTTCCACCGGTTTCTCTGCCGGTGGCTCCGTCTTACTGCCTCTTTCCAGATCGGCAAAGGAAATCTTCAATGCCCCCATAATGGAGATCAGGGCGCTTAACGGAATATCTGACTTTCCGCTCTCGTAAGCCTGGATTGCGCTTTCCCCTTTCCCAGCCATGGCTCCGAGCTGTTTCTGTGTCAGCCCCGCCGCCTCTCTGAATTTTTTCAAATGCTCTCTTATCTTCTCTCCCAAAATTATCCCTCCTGCATGAATTTAGCCATTTTGTCAAACCGGCGCTCTGCGGATATCTTGCGGAATGATTCTCCCGATACCTCAACCGGCAGACAGGTTTCAAAAATACGATCATAGATGCGCTTATACCGGATATCCTCGACTTCAAGCATTTCAGAGAGCGTCAGGTTCGTTGTCAGAACCATAGGCTTTGCCTCTCTTGATCTGCTGTCTATCACGTTGTATACCTTTTCAAGCGCATAGTCTGTGTTACGCTCTGTGCCTAAATCGTCCAGCACCAGGAGACTTGCATTGTTCAGCATTGATATGTAGGCCGCTTCGTCCGGATGCGCCTGCAAGTTCTGCAGTATCTTTACAAAAGAGGTCATGATAACCGGAATCTGCTCTGCCAGAAGTTCATTTGCAATACAGGCCGCCGTAAAGCTCTTTCCCGTTCCGACCGGCCCCCAGAAGATAAGCCCCTGATTGTCTTTCAACATCTGCTGGAAATTTGCGGCATACTTCCTGGCGATCTGAAAGACTTTCCGGTTCTGGTCTACCACGGTGTAGGAAGAAAACCTTGCATCACGGTATTTTGATTCCATCATGGATGCGTCACGGATTCTCTGAATCCTGGCCATTTTCTCCCGATATTCCTCCTGTTGTTTCTCTTTCGCCATGGCCTCTTGCCTGCATGTGCAGACACACGGAACCTTTCTTTCTACTTCCTCCGGGCCCATGAGCCCAGCCGGAAAAGTCACAACACGCTCTTTTTTGGTATGGCACTTCCCGCAGTACAGGAGGCCGCCGTCACCTATATAATCTCCGCTCTCCATTGTGGCGGCACTGTTGGCCACAATGCTATGCAGGGCATTAGCGGCCGTTTCTCTAATTTCTTCCATGCAAAACCTCCTTAACAAATCACATTGATCTCACTCCGCCTGCTGGTGCCTGCGCCGGTGCTGGTGCTGGTGCCGGTTCCGGATTCCTCGGTATATACTCGGTAAAGGAAAGATTCGGCCCCAGGAACGTCTTAGCATGTTTGATGTACTGCTTGTCGGTATGCTTTCTTTCGCACTCCGCCCTGTACGCTTTTGCCGCCGCCAGAATCTCTTCCGCAGAGTACCCCTCATTCCTCCTGGCCCTATATTTCTTGTACGCCTCTCCCTTATCGGCTTTCTTTGGATAAACGCTCCAGAACTCTTCAAATTCCTTGCCGTGCTTTTCCTCCTGTTCTTCTTTACGGCTCTTTTTCTCTGGTTCCTTGCTTTCTGGTTTTATTTCGCTAACGTTACCGGTAACATCATCAGTAACGTTACTTTGTTTGTCTCCGGTTGCCTTTTCTCTTTGTCGTGCTTTGAATCTGGCCTGCCTCTCGCAATTTCCCTTTTTATCTTTGACATAGCGATTGTAATATGACCGCCAGTCTCCCCAATCATGGAGATATAGCTGGCCGTCAACTTCATCTATCCACCCGGTATCAATCAGGCAGGCAACAACCGCATCACCGTCAACCTCTTTGGAGAGTCCGGCCTGGAAAGATTGTTTGATATCCTCCCGGTCGGCACTCACCATGAGGCCGTCCATTTCAGCATTATCTATTCCCCAGAGCCACAGACTGACCAGGATTCCAATGGCCTCATTCTGCGAACATCCAATCGATTTATATAGGCTTCTCAATTTTCCACCTATCAGCTTTTGGTCTACGCTGATCCACGCCATTTTTCATCACCGCCATTCTGTGATTTTTTACCGTCAAATATCTGCCACCAGGTCAGCAATTCCGATAGGGCCAGTGAGGACTTCCGTCTCTCTACAGTGGTCGCAGCACTCGCACCGGTCCGGAAGAACTTCTCCGTATTTCACCTGTCTTACCCTCTCGATATTGTGCTCTACCACGCTCATAGCCTCCCGGAGATAATTGTCCTGAACGTGGATAACCTTGATATTCGTTGCCTTTTCCTTGCTGGCCCCCGCAATGTAAAACGGCAGGCGTTTACCTGTATTCTGGTAGACAATCTCCTGGTAGACTGCGCCCTGGATGTCGTACCCCCAATACCTTACAAAATCCAGATAGCCGATATCCCGTACCCATTCCAACTTAGTAAGGGATGCCATAACCTTTAAATCCACGATTGCGATTCCCTCCAGGTAGGAATCAATTTTTATTTTCCAGGGAAGTCCGAACAATTCCCCGGCCATGATAACCTGTTTCTGGCCGGACATGTGCGCCATAAAGAACTCGTCACGCTCAATGCGGGCGATAATGTCATTTGCCTGCACATAATCCGATTTCAAGCCCTTGTCTCCGGTTTTCTTGAAGATATCCGTGTGCTCTGCCTTGAACTTATCCAGCGTGCCCTCAAAGTAGGCATCTACATAGCTCCCTACCAGGAGTGCGGTTGTTTCCTCTTCCTCATACACTCCCCTGATCTTATCCATGGCGGTGAACTCGCACCCTCTCCGTCCGTATGTTCCCACAAAATCTTTAAACTGTGAGACGGACATATACTCAAAATTGGCCTCTTCCGAATAATAATTCTCTGCTGTCAACTGCATACTCTATACCTCCTGATAAGTCGCACCCGTAAAACGGATGTAGTTCTGAATCTTCGTGATCTGTTCCTGTGTGCCAGTAATGATAAGTTTTACAGACCTGCCTCCCGGATATGCTCTTGTCTGCGCCTCCGGCTGTCCCACTTTTGCCGGTTCCTCCCGGTGTGGGATATTTCCAGCCGCAACCCCGGCATTTCCGGCATTCTCCGACTGCCCCATTCTGGGCGGCTCCTGTTGGGCCGGTACATTCCCGCTGTGTCCGTGCGCCCCAGGCGCTCCCGCTGACGCAACACCCGGTTGCATCATGCCAGCCAACGATCCAGCAGCATGTGTCTTGGCAGGCGTTCCGGACGGCATCATCCCGGCCAGCTTTTCTTTTCCGTCACGTTCCATTTGTTCCCGTGCCATGCGTTCCTGTTCTTCTTTGCGTCTCTGCTCTGCCTCCCGCTTTTTCCGCTCCATTTCCAGGATGCGCTCACGCTGGGCTTTCAGTTCGTTCATCTTTGCAATGGCTTTCTGCAAAGAGAGGTCAGCTTTATAGATTGCCAGCATATCCTCTTCAAATTCGCTGGCAAAAGATTTGATTGTGGTGATTTCATCCAGTATCTTCTGGATGCCGTTCTCGATACCCTCCCGCCAACTTTTCTTAGTGGCCGTGGCATTTTCCCACCGTTCATCATAGATAACGATCCTGGCCTTTTCCCTGATATCCTCCGGAAGAGACTCTGACTTTTTATTCCAGTAGTCCATGATCTCTTTCCTGGCCGCCTCTTTCCGGCGCCTCTCGTAATCCTGAACCTGGTCATTGATTGCATTGATCGGCTTTTCAATCAGAGCGATAAGCTCCTTTGCCTGGGATTCTATAATCGCATACGGCTCCAGACACTTATCCTTGACCTCTTTCTGGCGTTCCTTGATAGCCGCCGAGAGTTTTCTGAGTGTGGCAACATCACTCTTTGCCGTCTTGATTGTGGCGTCCGTATAGGCTGTAGTCCGGTATACTTCCAGCCCGTCCTCCAAAACCTGTTTGATCTCTTCAAAGTTCCATGAAACCTTTCCCGGCTCCTGCTTTACTACTACGCTAATCTCATTCATCCTGTTATCCTCCTATCCTACGCAAACGGTAGTTCATCTTCGATCTCGTTCGGAATGGAAAAATTGGGATCATAGCCCCCGCCGTTTCCGTATCCCTGCTGCTGTTCAAACTGCAAAAATTCCTCTTCGTACTGGCTCTGCGGCTGCTGTGCGGGAACCGGCTGTTTTCCCTGTTTCTGCGCCTGCGCTCTTTTGATCTGTTCCATTACATCAATCGGAGCGCCGTTATCCGGCAATGCCGCCTGTGTGGTTCCGGATATCTGCA
>CAJUKH010000004.1 GCA_910587345.1 uncultured Oscillospiraceae bacterium
ATCACACCTCCTAAATCAATGCCGTGGGTGTCTCTGGCGTACTTCAAAACCTCGCATATATCGTCAACCTGTTTTTGCCAATCGGAGCCGTTTTCGGCGGCGATCTGCTTAAAGGTCCGTTGCCCGGTACGCAAGGCGATTTGTGTTGCGGTCGCCTCTTTGCTGGGGTCAATCCAGGGCTTGGGCGGCTTGTCAAAACGGTGGTTAAAATAGTCCTCTTTGCGCTGCCAAAAGTCGGGAACGGTCAAGGCCCCGGAAAGAACGGCGGAAATGATGAACGTCTCATAAATTTCATCAAGAATATCCAGGAGCAGTTCGTCTTCCTCCGCATAGGTCATGCTGTCCTCAATGAGGCCCTGTCTTGCGCTGCTGTAATTGGTTTGGCTCATATCCCTGGACGTGGCCTCATAGCTGATACCCTGCCCCGCCCCGGTAAGCCGCTGCAGGAGCTTGACGAAACTGGAGGCGTCGCTTGCCTGTCCCTGGGGGTTGATGGCCTGTATTTCCTCTCCGGGGTTCATTTCCAGAATCATGCCGGGGGTGACGGTCTTCCCGGCGTAGGTCTGGACGGGGCCACTGTACTGATTTACCCGGCCAATGCCGCCGGTGGGGTAGTTCCTTTTTACGGCAATGCCAAAACAAGCCTCAATCCGCTGCTTGACCGAAACGGCGGTTATATATTCGTTCACGTCCCGGACACGGGTCACGGTTTGGCTCATATCGCTCATTTCCCGCAACTGGGAGGGGCGGCGTTTGCTGAAATAGAAAATCACATCGTCCGCCTTGAGAAAAACCGGGTCCGAAATGCTCATGCCGTCAAGGGTGTATTGCCGTATCCAATAGCCGACCGGGGCGTTGAATCGGTCGTACTCAATGCCGCCGACCACCCGGTTCCCCTGGTGTTTCGGGGCAATCTGCGAGGCGTCCAGTTCGTCCGTCTCGAAAAGCTGCAACTTGAACGGGAGGACGCCGCCCTTTGTGTACCGCTTCACGAAAAGGATGCCGCCATCCACCTTCTTGCGCCGGACGGCCATGCGGAGCATCTGGTTTAGGCTTTGGGTGCCGGTAACGTCGCAATTTCTTTTTTTGGTCCAAACCTTCCAGAGCTTTTCAATCTCCTTGTTAAGCTCCTGATTTTCGGTTTCGGCCTGGAGAATCAGGCCCTTGCCGACAACGTTGCGGATAAAGGGGCTTATGACCGAGGCCATGACGTCGCTGTTGCGCTCAAGGTCCCTGGCTCTGGCCCGTACAACATCCCGGCTGTAACGGTCGGTTGTCTCTGCGCTCTGGTTGATGGCATACCAGTTAGCGTTTGCCCGTCCGTAACTCCCGGCGTCGTAGTGCCTCATTTCCTCAAGGGCTTGCCGCCATGCCTCCCGCTCCGCCCCGGCTTGCGGGTTAATCCAGCCGATCAGCCTGTCTAAAATGTTCATGGTCTACCGCCCTTCAAATACTGCAACAACAACGCCGCCCAGGAGGTTGCCGTTGTCCTCTGTCTGTAACTGTGCCGCCAAATCATCCCGCATTTGCCGCAAGAGGGCGAGGTCCGCCCTGGTAACGCTGCGGGTGCCGAGCTTGTAGCTCTGGCCTCCTAAAAGGACGGCGTGGATAGCGGTATCAACCTCAAGGAGCCGCTGCGCTATGGTCTGCCGTTCCGGCTGCTTTTGTTCCTCTGCCATGCCTATCCTCCTAACCAATTTTCATTTTGGGTTATCCAGTTTTCTTCCGGGGTAAAGGCCGGGTCCGGGTCCGGCTTCGCCTCTGTCCGGGCCTGGACCTCAACCTCTTGGAGGTGGAATGTCCTGGCCCCGATCATATCGGCGGCGCACATGGCGTAAACCTCACAATCGAGAAAATGGTTGTCCCCGTGGGTGGTCTTCAATACCCAGCTTTGTACGGTGCGGCCCCCGGCGGTCTTTACGTTGACCTTATGCTCCGCCGTGACCTGTTCGGCGTAGGTCCGATCACACCCGGCGTAGACCATCCAGCTCCCGGTCCCGTTCTCTTTCCTCATACGTCCGGCGATCATATCCTTGTATTTGCCGGTGTCAATGATGGCCAGGGGCATCCCGTAGGCTTTGCTATCGGTGCGGTTCACTTTGGAAAGCCTAAAATGGGTGTCCATCGGGTGGGAGCTGCCCTTGCTGGGCAAGGCCCATTCTGAATTGCTGGCGCAAAAATCATAAACGAGATCGGTGTTGTCGCCGCTGTCAATCAGGGCAAGGGCAACCACCAGGGGGTCCCCGGTTCCCTCCCGTATATACTGGAGGTTCATGATGCGCTCAACCTCCGCAAAAGAGCCGGCTTGTCCGTGGGCTATGTTCTGGCTTGTGAGGTAATTGCCCCAGGCCCGTATGGTCCAATAAACGCACGTCTCTTGTACGTCTACCCCGGCGGTCAAAACCTTTGCCCAGGCCGGGACGGTGTACTCCGCCAGGGCGGTCTGCCGCTCAAGGACAAGGTCTGCGCTTGTCTTGAGCTTGGTATCCTCCCACGGCTCCGCAAGCCAGGAGTTCGTGAAATTCTGGAAAGCGTCGGGGTCGTCCTTGCTGGTTAAAAATTCCTTTGCCATCTCCGAAAACCTCACAAAGGGGGAATAGAGGGTGTTTATCCAAAAGGCGACCTTGCGGGGGAATTGGGTCCGCTGTTCTACGGTCCGCCACTCCCCGTGCTGGAGCATCTCCGGCTTGTGCCGGTCGGTGATCACGGCCCCGCATTCCTGGCAAACGTAGGCGGCAAATTCCGCCCGGTCTGCGTAGCTCATACCTTCATCATCCGGGAATTTCACTTGTTTCCAGATAAGCTCTATATACTTGCCGCAATGGGGGCAAGGGACAAAGTAGTGCTTTACAATGTCCGCCCCCTCCAGGGCTTTCCAAATGTGGCCGGTCTTTAGGGTGGGGGTGCTGGTAATGTAAATCTTGCGGTTGTTGCGGAAAGTCTTGGTCCGCTCCCTGGCCAGCGATATGGGGTCCGATTCCTTTTTGGTTGCGCCGGGGTACTTGTCCACCTCATCAAGGAACAGGTTCCGTATGGCGAACGACGCAAGCTGGGAAGGACTGCCGGAGCCGGTGACCGTTATGCTCATGCCCTCAAAGAATAGTTCAGAGGTGGAGGATTCGCTTGCCCTAAACCGCTGCCGCAACGGCGGCGAGGCGTAGATCATGGGGCGGATTCGCTTCTTTACTACTCTTTCCCCTAATTCGTCCGACGGGTATACCGCCAACGTGGGGGCCGGGTCCTGGGCTGCTATGTAGGCCAGCATATTGAGCATGGCCTCCGTGCCGCCGACCTGGGTGGGCTTCACGAAAACAATTTCCTCAACGTCTGAATCAAGGAAAGTGTTCATAATCTCGACAAGGTACGGGGTCTTGCTGTTCTTCCAGGGGCCGGGTATGGCGGAGCTTGTATCCAATACCCGGTATTTCTCCGCCCACTCGGATACGCTTATATCCTCCGGGGGGCGTAGGTATTCGAGAGCCTTTTTCTGGTATGGCGTCACAAGGTATTTTCTGATACGCCAATTTCTAGGCTTTGGCATTTTTGCCCTTCGGTTTTTCGGTCACGCCAGCGACCACGAAAGCCTCAAGCAAGCCTTGAATTTCGTGCTGAATCATCTTGTCGAGCCGCCTTGCGCTCAACGGGTCTATTTCAGAAAACCCAGTGATGGCGTCCAAAATCCGGGAGGGGAGGCTCATGGCAAATTTTTTGAAAGTCACGAAAAACTTTTGATAATCCAGCGTCACTTCCTCGACCGCTATGTACTTCCCGGCGGCGATGGCCGTCTTCAACTGGTGGAGTTCGCCCTGGCTCTCCTTTAGGGCGATCTCCGCCTGGAGCTTTTGCTCCCGCAGCTCCGTCTCCTTTTCGGAGCGGTTTTTACCGTATGCCTTATCGCTCAAATACTGGACGTAGCTCTGAATGGTGGGGACCAAATCATACCGCCGCCCTTCCACCGTGTCGGTGGTGGGGAGTACCCCCTCTTGTGTAAGCTGCTGAATCCGCCGGACGGTTACGCCGAAAAGCTGGGCTATAACCTCAACCCGGTACATTCCCATGTTTGTCCCTGCCATCTGTCTACCTCCGTTCGTAGGGTGCGGCCCCGCAGTCCTGGTTGAATGGGATAATCTCTGAAAAGAGCCGGATGTAGGCTCCTACTAAATCCCGGTCAACGGTGACCACCGTGTTTTCGCTCCGGGGGTTCGTGTTAATGTTTGCGCTGCTCTCAATCAGGCAATCAAACCTTTCCCCTTCAATGGCCATTACTTTGGAATGGTTTCGGAAAATGACCAGCCGTCCGCCGCACTCTGCAATAAATTCCCTGGTTGCGGCGTAGACGTCCGGGTAACTGCCCTTGAAAATCTCGCCCATGAAAAAGTCAACTCTGCCGACAAGGCCCTTTTCGTGCCACTTGCGTAGGTCGGTAACGTCCTCCCCGGCCATGCACCACGTTGAAATGGCGGCGTATTTTATGGGCTGCTGCCGCAAAACCATTTTGAAAAAGGAAAAACTGTCAACGTCTCCAAAAGAAAAGCAATGGTAGCAATCCCCTTCCCGGAAATGCCAGGAGGGCATGGCGTCTTCAAGGGCTTTTTCGGATGCCGCCTTGCGCCAGAGCTGTCTTGCTCCCATCCTGTGGGATACCTTGATGCCGCCTTGCTCCGGGGCGGCGTCTTCTTTGCGGCCTCCGCCTCCGGGGAAATACCGAGGGCGGCTCCCAGGTCGAAACCCTCAAGGCTCAAGTTATCAAGTTCAGCCATTGGAAAGCACCGCCTTTTGCCCGGTGTAGGTTTCCCACCGCTTCACTATGACGTCAACGTTGCGGGGTTCAAACTCCATCATGTAGGCGGTCCGACCTAATTGCTCCGCCGCCATCAGCGTGGTACCGCTGCCGCCGAAAAAGTCACCAACGGCCCAGCCGGGTTTGCTGGAGTTGTTCATCAAGCGGCCCACCAGGGGTATTGGTTTCATGGTGGGGTGTAGCTTGCTCTTTTGCGGCTTTGGCTCATAGTGGACGGTGGTGAGGTCCTTGTACTGCCGGATGTAGTCCTCAATAAAGGCCAAAAGCTGCTTCTTGTTCATGGCCTTAAAATCGGTTTCATCCTCCAGGAGGATGGTGTCCTGCTTGTGGTCATTGATGAAATAATGGGCGGCTCCCTCTTTCCATCCGTACAAAATCGGCTCATGCCGCCATTGGTAGTCCTGCCGCCCCAGCACAAAGTGCTGTTTCTCCCAAATCAGGACTTGCGCCAGCTTTAGTCCGGCGTCGGTGTAGGCTTGCCGGAAAGGGAGGCCGTTGGTGTCCGCATGGAAAACGTAAATCCCGGCCCCCGGCCTCATGGCCTCGCTGATATTCCGAAACGTGGTAAGGAGGAAATCATAAAACCCGGTTTCGCTCATGCGGTCGTTTTGGATGGTGCTTTCCGGGCGGCATTCGTCCGTCCGAAACTTTTTTAGAAAGTCAACCTTTTCCCCGTAGTCAACGTTATAGGGCGGGTCCGTGATCACAAGGTCCAGGGCCTTACCGGCCAGGAGCCGCCTTACGTCCTCCGGGTCGGTGCTGTCCCCGCAGAGGAGGCGGTGGCGTCCGAGCCTCCATAGGTCGCCGGGGCGGGTTTCGGGGACCTCAATCTCCGCCGCCGCCTGTTCGGCGTCGTAGCCGTCCTCTGTGGCCTCCGGCGGGATGTCAAGCTCCTGGATTAGGTCCTCCAGGTCCGTCCGCTGAAAGCCGGTAACGCTAAAGTCGTAGCCCTCCAGGTCAAGCTCAACCAACAAATCCTTTAGGATGGCGTTGTCCCACTTGCCTGTAATCTTGTTTAGGGCTATGTTAAGGGCCTTTTCTTTGGCCTTATCGGGTATGTCGAGGACGATAACCTCCGCCTCTGTATACCCTAAATCCATCATGACGGTGCATCTCTGGTGGCCCTTGATAATGGTCCCGTCGCTGTTTATCACAATGGGGTCCGCATAGCCAAACTCCGTTAAACTGTTGCGAATTTGTATATATTCCGGGTCGTTTGGGGTCAATTTTTTCCTCGGATTGTACTCCGCAGGGTGCAAGTCGGCGAGGTTTTTACGCTCAAATTTCACGGTCCGGCCCCCTTTGCGTAACGAAACGCCTAAAAATTTTTCATTTTCAACCGAAAAAACATCGCGCCTTCCTTCGCCCCGCATGGGGAGGCCGGGTAGGAAGTACCTTTTGCCTTTGGCGGTGCCTTGCCCTCGCAGAGCGCATTTCGTCATGCGCTCCGCAAGGGAAGGGAAGGAGGGCAACTATGGCTTGTGAGCTTCTCTGTTGCTCACGCTTAAACGATAGCACAAGTGAATGTACTCTTGTGTACTCGATTTACTAGGGCTTGCAATTTCCCTATTGACAAGCCCCTATATATAGCCCCTCTGTACGGCCCACACAAGCCCGACAA
>CAJUKH010000005.1 GCA_910587345.1 uncultured Oscillospiraceae bacterium
CCAAGGTAATGTCGTGCCAGCCATCAGGGAACAGAGCAGAAAAGCACTCCCCGGCATGGATACCCCGGCCCTCCAGGAGCAGCCGAGGGTGCGGATCAGCGTCTACCGGGTCTGGTAGCTGAAGCTGGGCAATCCGTTCTTTCTCAAAATCCATGATAAACCTCCGTTCAGTCCTCATAGTGGCCCCGGCACGACAAAATCACAAGGCTCTCGCCCTCCATGGTGTAGGTCAGCCGGTTCTTATCATCAATTCGCTTACTCATACCATCGGCATGACGCAGCAGCTCCGCTTTGCCAATCCCCCGCACCGCTCCATCCCGCTGCAACTCCTGAAGCAACTTGTTTATCCGCTTCAATGTCTTTTTGTCCACTGTCTGCCAGTACAGATAGTCGGCCCAGGCTTCAGGCGAAAAGGTGATGTTATACGCCATCTTCCGCCATCGCCTCCAGTTCATCCATCGTTTTCACGATACCCTGGCCGGCTCGAACCTGGGCAAGCCCTCGCTCCAGCTTGCCGAGAAAGGCGGCATTACGCTCTGCCTTCTCCAACTCGTTATACCGCTCTGCGCTAATGATAACCACGTTCTTCTCGGCCTTCCTGGTGACGATCACTGTCTCGGCCTCGTCCGTCACCTTGTCGCAGAAGTCCTTGAACCGGCTCCGGGCCGTTGTAAAGTTAATCGCAATCATACAATACCCCTTTCATACCACGCACTATATTCTGTCTTGTTTATTGTACCATATACGGCCATCTAAATCAACCCTCTAATCCTCCTCGGCCAGAGCCGCCACAAGGAAGTCGCTCACCGTCTGGGACGGGGACACCCGCACCGTGATATGTCCGTCCCTCATGCTGACCTCTGGCAGTGGACAGTCCCACCACTTTCGTATGGTCTTAGGGTCAAGGCCAGTGTCCCGGTGACAGTCGGCCTTGCGCCCCTTCGGGTGCTGCTGCTGCCACTCAAAAACACACGTCTGAGCTTTAGGCCGTCCATCTCTGTTCCTCCATTTTCCGTCAGGATCATCAAAGGCTTGCACTGCCCTCGCTCGCCCTAAATGCTCCCTTTGTTTTCTCCAATTCCGCTTGTTTACTGGCATAGACATACCAGAAAGCCTCGCTATATCATCCCTGGGAAACGTCACATAGTCCTCATTGAACATCGAAAGCGCCGCCTCTACATCATCCCTGGTAAAGCGGTTGACTTCCTCGATGCTCATTTCATCATAGGGCAGAAGCAAAGAATAGGCATCCTGGCGCAACTCGGCCTCTTCAATCCCGCACTTCTTCGCATAAATCGCCAGGGTCATCACCCCATGATAACGGTGGCCCACACGGATCTCATCCCGGATACGGCGCAGCCACCAATCATAGAGGTCTCTTTTCACCGTCCAGCGGCCCCGCCGCTCCCTTTTCACAATCCGCCGCTCATACCAATCTGGATACTTCTCTTTAGCTTCAGCCAGGGGCATACTGCTCTTTCTCAAAATGCCCTCTAACTTCTGCCGCTCCCCGTTAGACGAGGGTATGTACTCCAAGAGATCATCCAGCTCCACCCGATCACCATCCCGAAAGGCCACCACAGGATAGCCCTTGCCCAGCTTTGTCCCGGAGCCGACCACCCGAAACCCCTGCATAAGCCCCTGCATCTGCGGCTGCTTGATAGAGGACGTGAACCTGTTCCAAATCTGCCGGGTAAGCGAATACTTCAACTCCTTCAGATAGTGCTGGTTCTGCGGATACATAGGAACCGGCTCAGCCAGGACATAATACAAGTGCAACCCCGTCCCGCTGTTCACTACAAAAGTTGCCTTTGGCAAAATCCCTTTATCCATCTGATGCAGTACATCCCGAAGCTGGGGCATACCCACCCCATCCAGGTCAAAGGCCAGAGCATAGAGGAACCGGGCAAACTTCCCCGACCGCCTTTTCCCAAAATACGATATAGGAGCCATGATAGTAAAATCTGTTTCCTTCAGCTCGTCCAGCTTCTTCAGATCATCCGTAATAATGTACCGTTTGGCCGTACCATCCCCCTCGATCTCCAGAGCAATCCCATTGACAGAGCCACCCTTACCAGGCAAAGAAACGGCGATCCCGTTGGGCTTACTATCCTCAAAGTGGCCTTGCCGCTCAAAAGACCCCTCCGGGAAAATCTCCCGATAAAACTCAAAAGGCGTAACCTGTTCTAAAAACTGCTCCAAGTGGGCATTCTTCTCCATATACAACGCCTGATATTCTTCAACTGTACCATGAAACACATTCTGCTTTACTGTCTTTGCCATAAAAGTACCTCCCACACAAAAAAGAAAAAGAAGCAAAAAGAAAAAAATCCGCTGCGGCGGGGACGAGGGAGCCGCCCTTTGGGCGGCAGGGGGGAAAGGGGGAGCCAAAGAGCGGCCCCTTCGGGGCCTTAAAGAGAAAGTCACCTCCCCCTTTCCCCCCTCGCTCCGGCTGTGGAAATGATGGAAAACCCTATGGGTTTACCACATTCCCACAGCCTCCGCACACCCCCCATTTCCCCTC
>CAJUKH010000006.1 GCA_910587345.1 uncultured Oscillospiraceae bacterium
CCAGGAGCCGGGACGCTCTGGGCCTAATTAGCTGTTTACCCTCGCCCAGACGAGCAGCGTGGAAAGTGACGTCAGCCAGGTTGCCGGTCGGCAGCGGCCAGCCTGGTGCCTCTAACGCAGCGGTATCTAACCTCCCACATTTAGTATAACATAAGTTTCCGGGGCAGTCAAGATGTTCTTAAAACTATAGTCATAGCGGTTTACCCGTTCATTATATAAACGGGTAAACCGCTATATTAGGTAACATATGCTTGCAATTGAAATGAAGTAGTAGTATAATATAATGTAAGTTTTAAGCACTCAATGGAAACAAATAAAAGGAGGTATATCATGAAACACTTGATTGCAAAATTTGTTTGTTTAATAATCATACTCTCTCTACTACTCTCATCTGTTTATGCCTTTGACACTGTAACCCAATCTTCACCGGATATTACTGAAGCTGAACGGGCTTATTTAGAGAAACTTGGAGAAATTCAAAGATATGCTGCAGAAGCACATGATATCTTGTATAACAGTTTTTTAATTGCCGGCTCTGATATAGAGCATTACCCAGATAATTTCGGTGGAGATTACATTGATGGGGATACCTTACACATATTAGTTGTCGACTTACCAACCCAAAACATCACGTATTATAATGATCTTTTACATAATTACCTGGACTACATTGTCTTTGAAAACGCCGAACACTCACTGCAATCTCTTTATGATTCTGCAAACAAGATTGCAAACTCTTTAATTGATAATGGCGTCTCTGTTACAAGTTATGGAGCAGATACCAAAAAAAATTGTGTATCTATTGGGATAGACGAAAATGATTCATTTAATGTTAAATTTGGTGATTCTTTACAGTCCAATAATCTGACAGAAAAGGCTATCCCTATTTCGTTTCATTCCGAACCAAATGTTTCTGTTGCTGCAACATTAATTGATGGATCGGCCTTAGACGGTTATACTCTTGGTGTATGTGGTACATATCAAGGCTCAAATGCAATTGGACTATGTGGTCATGGGCTTAGTGTTGGTACTTCAATTAAAAATGCGTCTGGCACAGCAATTATTGGCTCTGTAAACGTACGACAATATAACTCCAATGAAAATGGCGATTACGCTATTGCAAAAATTACAAACGCAAATTATACAACCGCTGGGCTTGTTGGTGACCCGAACTCATCTGCGGGTCAGTGGTATGTGACAGGAGCAAGCAACCGTCCAGCCGTTGGCACGTCTATAATAAAGTACGGAAAAAACGGAGGATTTGCTTATGGGACTGTGGAAGATGCCAATTGCACATGGAGCGTTGGGGACAAAAATGGCAATCCTTCCGGTGTATATATCACAGGTTTGGTAAAGGTACGACTGTCCCAAGGAAAAGTATTGGGCGGTGACAGTGGGGGACCCAATTTTAGTTCATATGGCGTGATCTTTGGTACTACCAGTTCTCAATCCACGAACCCCGATAATGGATACTATTATTTTTCTCCATACCTTTATTTGAACAATAAAGGATTTGTAATAAAAACATATGAATAATAATTATTTGCGGAAAATACTCCCCATTTTAAGTTTAGTTTTCTTTTCCTCTATTGTGATATATTTTCTTTATTGCAAAAGTATCAGGTATCCTATCTTGGATAAAACTGTATCCTATCCATCTTCTTCGAAAGATATGATCGCAGCAACACAGCTCTCTGCTTATCCGAATAGCACAGAAGTTGTATCACTTACCGTAATAAACAATGATTCACGATATCAGGAAATTACCGACGTATCGATTCAATTTTATTATAAAGACCAGTGGTACAGCTTAAAAGAACCTAACTATGGGGAATTTCTTCCGCCTGCTAACAGCATTTCAATTGCTCCTGGTGAAGAAATAACTTTAGAGGTAGGATTAGAAAAATATGGTCTGCCTTTAAAGGCAGGGCATTACCGGGCCGCAGTTGAAATTGTACGGAACAGAGAATATGTCACCGCAGAATTTGACATTACAAAATAAAGGTTGAAGCATCAAATGAAAGGGATGGCGTTATTGTTGTCCCTTTCATTTGATGCTGATTGTTCTTATAAATCTCAACCAATCCTTTGTCTTGTACTACAGGTTAGGATTTGTATGCCTGCCAACTCGTCTAATGATCTTCTCATTGCGATGACTAGATCACATACTGTTTGAAAATTAGGTGCATCCGTCTGCCCAGACATGATCCGATTCACTGCAGGCAGCGATATGCCGGACAATTCTGCAATCTTCTTATTGCTATATCCGCATTTTTCTTTCATCTCTCTTAATTGAACTCTAATCCTGATTTTCTCTCTCCAATTCAGTGTTTTGTAATTACGTCAAATTCAGAAATGCTCGACACATTTTCTGCTCTATACCCCTCCATCAGCTCACTCATTATATCACTTACACTCCGCCGCTGCACATAGGCAATCTTCTGGATGTCTTCATAAAGACTGGGCAGCACCGACAAGCTCACTCGTTTCTTTGTTTCCCTGTCCTCCTTGGGTCGTCCCTTTTTTCCGTTGACCGCTGCCGGTGCACTATCGACAATGCTGCCGACCACTGACGATCTCCTGCGGCTCTCCCGTTCCTCCAGCTTACTCATGATCTGCTCCCTCTCTTTCGTATTTGTCCACTATCATCATATCAGCGATAGCATTGTACTCTACGGATATCTCGCTGCCGGGCGTCTGCTCCACCACAGCCAGACCGTCATACACGCCCTTCTTAGCCACGGCCAGCCGCTTAATCACCCCCAGGAGGTTATACTCCTTTTTCAGAGCGGCCAATATCTCGTTGTCATCCCCTACCCGTTTCTCGTAAAGGGTAGCTATTACCCCCAGCACCTTCAGCTCCGGGTTGATAAGCTCCTGTATCTCCTGAATACTGTCCTGAAGCTGCGTCAGGCCCCGGTACGCCAGGTAGTCCGTCTTGACTGGGATAATCACCCCATCAGCACATGACAGGGCGTTGATCGTCAGGATAGAGAGCTGCGGGGGACAGTCCACCAGAATAAAGTCATACTCCCCCCGAACCGGCTTCAAGGCCCTATCCAGAATCTTCTCCCGGCTGGCCCTGGACAGCAG
Organism: uncultured Oscillospiraceae bacterium; assembly: GCA_910587345.1. GTDB lineage: Bacteria > Bacillota > Clostridia > Oscillospirales > Oscillospiraceae > Vermiculatibacterium. The sequence goes on from CAJUKH010000006.1 coordinate 3,094, forward strand.
CTCCATCTCCATCGGCGCCAGGTCGATAATGGATGTGACGATGTGCAGCCGTTCGCTGATCCGCTCGATGCACTCGCTGATTGGCACCCCGTCCTTCTTCAGCACGTCTACAATCGTCCGCTGCACCTCCAGCGGCTCCAGGCCCACGCTGATGGTCAAGCTGGCCTGGCTGTCCAGGTCGATCAGAAGCACCCGCTTCCCCTTTGCGGCCAGAGCAACACCCAGGTTATGCGTTGTCGTGGTCTTGGCCACACCGCCCTTCTGATTTGCTATCGCTATGACTTTCAACTGCTTCACTCCTTTTTATTTAATTGATATAATTTGCGTCTACTATTTAATGTATATAAACTATATCATATATTTTCGCAGTTGTCAAACTAAAACGGTGCCACCAGGTTAAGGCGGCACCGTTTATATTTATATTATATCAGTTATTTCTATTACACATCTTAATTATATTATACAACTTAAATCTTTGCAAACAGGCTAATCGGACAGACAACCTCAAAACCAGGGGTGGAGATATACCAGCAGCCGGGGCCGGTCGGCTCCCAGCTCACCTCCAGGGCAACGTCATGCCAGCCATCCGGGAACGTGGCAATTACTCTTCTCCCCCGGCCTCCCTGTTTAGTTTCTGCTGTAACTCCCGAATTTCAGCGGCCCATTTTGTGTTATTGGTGGTTACGGTGTCCCTGATCGTGGCATCCTCAATACTGGCAGCGCACCTGATTTCCTCCTCAAAGATGTTTTTCAACGTCTCCAAAAAGCCCCATAGTTTGAATAGATCGTCTTGGGTCAGTTCCCCGGCCTTCTCTGTTCCTTTAGCCTTTTCGATAATATGTGCTACGTTGTCCACGGTGGACGTCTCCCACCCTGATATCCATTTCAAGGTCTTTTGCTCCCCGGAGGTTAGGTCTATGCCAGCGGTGGCCACTTGCAATCGCCCCAGACTGACCCGTTCAAAGTCTTGCATAATTCCTCCCGTTCTCCAAGCGTCATTTTCATAATCAAATCTCTCACTCTAACAGCCGTTCATAATCCCGCCTTGCATAAACTACACGTGCCACTGTAACCAGTTTCTTTACTTCATCTACCCAATAAAACATAAAATAATTTTGCACCAGCAACTTCCGATACTCATGCTTCAACGGTCTAATCGGAATAAAGGCCGGATTGGCATATGGAAGCTTCGGTATACTATCCCCCGCCTCAATAAGCTCCATAGCCAGTTGATCCGCAGCAGTCGGATTCTGAAGCTCTTGGCTTATATATCGTACAATCTCAATCATATCACGACGGGCCACAGGCAAATACTCTAACTTATACAACCTGCTCTCCTCCAATGGCCGTCCGCATAGCCCGCAAAACCTCTTTTGATGAATACCGCTTATCCGTCAGCTCTGCTTCTCTCTCTGCCTCCTGGAGTTTAAAATAGACCTCGCTCTCAAACTGCA
>CAJUKH010000007.1 GCA_910587345.1 uncultured Oscillospiraceae bacterium
AGTACAAGACCCCCTGCTCCGTATGCGCATACGGAGCGCAAACCGTATGCAGCTTGCCTTTGAACCGCTTATAGACCGCCTGCTTCGATACCCCTAACTCATCGGCTATCTGCCGGATGGTTTTCATACCTTGACAAACAGCCCAATCGGGCAGATGTCACTAAAACCAGGAGTAGAGATGTACCAGCAGCCAGGGCCGGTCGGCTCCCAGCTCACCTCCAGGGTAATGTCGTGCCAGCCATCGGGGAACATGGCAGTAAACCCCTCCCCGGCATGGATACCCTGGCCCTCCAGGAGCAGCCGAGGGTGCGGATCAGCGTCTGCCGGGTCTGGTAGCTGAAGCTGGGCAATTCTCGTTTCCTCTGCCATACGTTCCAACTCCTCCATCGTTTTGACGATGCCCTGGCCGGCTCGAACCTGGGCAATCCCTCTTTCCAGCTTTTCTTCAAACTCCTGTCGGTTCATCGCAACCACCCTTCAACTCAATTATAATGGCCCCGACAGGAAACAACATAGATAATCCCGTCCTTCTCGTAATAAACAATACGGTTGGTTTCATCAATGCGTCGGCTCCACAGTCCACCCAGATTTTCCCGCAGCGGCTCCGGCTTTCCAATCCCATCAAAGGTACTCCTGCAAATGTCCTTAATGAGCACATTGACTCGCTTCAGCATCTTCTTATCCTGTGTCTGCCAATACAGATAGTCATTCCAAGCCCTATCTTCCCATAGTAACCGCATTAGTCCACCTCAATCAAATCATGCTCGGCGAAGTGAGCCTTACCATCCTTTACATCCTGCATGATTCCCTCAAGGTATCGAATATTGCTTTCAGAATAAAAGGGGTCAGCAGACAATTCAAACGGTATGCGCCCCTCTCTGGCAACCTTACGCAAAAACACATTGATAGCCGTAGACATACTCAACCCAATATCATTCAGCGCCCGCTCGGCCCCACGCTTCACATCATCGTCAACTCGCAAACTAATCTGTGCCATAAAAACCGCTCCTTTCTCGACCTTTATAGTATAACACAATAGAGCGCAAAACACAAGCAGAATAATATACAACTGCTTTTTACAAGTCAGTTTCAGCCAAAGCCGACACAAGGAAATCGCTCACCGTCTGGGACGGGGACACCCGCACCGTGATGTGTCCGTCCCTCATGCTGACCTCTGGCGGCGGACAGTCCCACCACTTTCGTATGGTCTTAGGGTCAAGGCCAGTGTCTCGCCTACAATCAGCTTTCCGGCCCTCTGGATGCTGCTGCCGCCACTGATAAACCTTTTCCTGTGCTGTTCCGCTCCCTTGTGGCCTACCATCCTTCGCTTCTCCCATTTCTCTCAAAATAGACAACTGCCCCCTCGCAAGCCGTAAATGCTGGGCCTGTTTTCTCCAATTCCGCTTATTTACTGGCATAGACATTCCAGAGAGCCGAGCTATATCATCCCTGGGAAATGTCACGTAGTCCTCATTGAACATTGAAAGAGCCGCCTCTACATCATCCTTAGTAAAGCGATTGACCTCCTCAATGCTCATATCGTCATACGGCTGTAGCAGAGAATATGCGTCCCGCCGCAGCTCAGTTTCCTCAATACCGCATTTCTTAGCATAAATAGCCAGTGTCATCACTCCATGATAACGATGTCCCACCTTAATTTCATCCCGGATACGGCGCAGCCACCAGTCATAAAGATCTCTTTTCACCGTCCAGCGGCCCCTGCGCTCCCCATTCACAATCCTCCGCTCATACCAACCCGGGTACTTCTCCTTAGCTTCCTCCAAGGGCATACTGGCTTTTCGCATGATACCTTCCAACTTCTGCCGTTCTCCGTTTGAGGCAGGAACGAAGTCTAAGAGAGAATCCAGTTCCATCCGACCGCCGAACCGGTACGCTACTACAGGATAGCCCTTCCCCAGTTTACTCCACGACCCAACTACCCGAAACCCCTGCATAAGCCCCTGCATCTGCGGCTGCTTGATAGTGGAAGTAAACCTGTTCCAAATTTGCCGGGTAAGCGAATACTTCAGCTCCTTTAGGTAGTGCTGATTCTGCGGATACATAGGAACCGGCTCAGAAAGCACATAGTACAAATGCAGGCCCGTCCCGCTGTTCACCACAAAGGTGGCCTTGGGCAAGATTCCCTTACTCATCTGATGGATCACGTCCCGAAGCTGGGGCATACCCACCCCATCCAGATCAAAAGCCAGGGCAAAAAGAAACCGAGCCATTTTCCCTGACCGTTTCTTCCCAAAATATGAAATGGGCGATATGATAGTAAAATCAGTATCCATCAGCTCATCCAGCTTCTTCAAATCATCCGTAATGATATACCGCCGAGCCGCTCCACTTCCTTCAATCTCTAAGGCGATCCCATTGACGCTCCCGCCTTTTCCCGGGAGCGAAACGGCAATCCCATTGGGCCGGTTGTCC
>CAJUKH010000008.1 GCA_910587345.1 uncultured Oscillospiraceae bacterium
ACCATCCAAACGCCACCCGCCCCTATGGGGGTGGGATGGTTTTTTGATGAGGGGAGCTACCCCTCAAGCTGTGTAGGCCGAGGCGGGTCAATTTCAACGACATTTCTTCAGTGTTCCACCAACGTACGCACGGGTGCGGGGCAAGAGGGACCATGGGAGCGTAAAGACGTGTCGAGCCGATTCTAACACACTTGGTCTTGACCTGAGGGCTTTCTTGGGGGGGTGGGGGGCCATTCTTTGGCCCGTCAAAGAATGGTCCCTCACGTTCCACGCAGTTCAAGGCTTGGTGTACACCCACCATCCAAACGCCACCCGCCCCTATGGGGGTGGGATGGTTTTTTGATGAGGGGAGCTACCCCTCAAGCTGTGTAGGCCGAGGCGGGTCAATTTCAACGGCATCATTTTAGTGTTCCACCAACGTACGCACGGGTGCGGGGCAAGAGGGACCATGGGAGCGTAAAGACGGCACGAGCCGATTCTAACGCACTTGGTCTTGACCTTGGGGCTTTCTTGGGGGGGGTGGGGGGCCATTCTTTGGCCCTGCAAAGAATGGTCCCCCACGTCCACGCACCCGTAGGGTTGCCACGCAACTACCATCCAAACGTACCCCGCCCTTACGGGGTGGGATGGTTTTCTGATGAGGGAAACCACCCTTCAAGCTGTGTAGGCAGAGGCGGGTCAATTTCAACGGCATCTCTTTTGTGTTCCACCAACGGACGCACGGGTGCGGGGCAAGGGGGACCATGGGGGCGTAAAGACGATACGAGCCGACTCTAACACACCTTGTCTTGACCTGAGGGCTTTCATGCTTACTCCCGCTTGATGAGCGAAGCGAGTTTAGCGGGAGTTAGTGCCGTGAAACGGCTGGGAGTGTGGGGGGCCATTCTTTGGCCCGTCAAAGAATGGTCCCCCACGTTCCACGCACCCATAGGCTTCCCACGCACCCATCAACCAAACGCACCTCGCCCCAGCATCGGCGGGGATTTTTTTGTACCGAAGGGAAAGCTGCGGGGTGGCTGGTTGAGGGCCCTATTTTCATGGGATGGTCGTTGCAGAGGAAAGCCCCCCGAGGTGATTCCCGGGGGGCTTTTTGGAAGTTAGTTGTTTTGAAAATCCACCGTGGCGTTGCCGTTTTCGTCGTAGATGACGGCGTCTTTATCCAGAATGAAGTCGTCGATGGCCTCGAAGTAGGCCTTGATGGAGGGGTACTGGGGCTTATAGCCCGCAATGATCTCCTTGGCGGCGGCCCCATCGTTGGAGAGAAGGGCATCGGTGACGAAGAGCTGGGCCTTGACCGAGTTGACGCACATCCGCTCCGGGTCGGCCACATAGTAGTCAATGCCGTGGGCGGTGCCCTGGGAGCCGGAGGCGCTGAACTGGACACCGGGCATGACGCAGGTCACATCGCCGAAATCGGAGGAGCCGGAGCTCCACTCCTCATAGTCAAAGTCCACCCGATCCGGTCCCACCAGCTGGCCGCAGCACTGTTCCACCAGCTTCATAAAGGCGGGGTCATGGATCTCGGGGGAGTAGCCGGGGCGGTCGCAAAGCTCCACCCCCGCCCCCATGGCCAGGGCGGCGCCGGCGAGGGCGCGGTTGACTTTTTTGTTCTCCCGCTTCATGGCCTCGATGGTGCGGCCCCGGACATAGCTTTCGATCTTCATCTCGTCGGGGATGATGTTCACCGCCACCTTGGCTCCCATAAGGATAGGGTGGAAGCGGATGGTGTCCTTCTCCTGGAAGGTCTCCCGCAGGTCGTTGCAGGCCTGAAGGCCCAGCATGGCGGCATATTGGGCGTTGATGCCCAGGTGGGGAGCGCCGCCGGCGTGGGAGGACCTGCCCTTATAGGTGATGGTTTTGGCCATGCAGCCGTTGTTGCCCAGACCGCAGGAAAAGTCGATGTCGGTCTTGCTGCCGCCGCCGTGGACCATCATGGCGATGTCCACGTCATCAAAGAAGCCCCGGTACATGAACTCCACCTTGCCGCCCATGTAGTGGATGGTGCCCTGCTTGCGCAGCTCCTCCCGGAAAGAGAGCTGGATCATCTCCTCGGCGGGGACGGCCATGAGGCGGATGGTGCCCGAGAGGCCGTCCAGTGCCCCCGGCTCCTTGAAGGCGGCGGCCAGACCCAGAAGGGCGGCGCTTTGGCCGTTGTGCCCGCAGCAGTGGGTCATGCCGTTCACCGACTCGGGGTGGTTGGCGATGTCCAGAGCGTCCAACTCTCCCATGATGCAGAGGGTGGGGCCGGGCCGGCCGGTCTTGATGTCGGTGTAGAAGCCGGGGATGTTGCCCGCCTTTACCAGTTCATAGCCCAGACTTTCGTACTTTTCCACAAGGTACTCGTTGGCCTGCCACTCGGTGTAGCCGGTCTGGGGGTGGGCCCAGAGCCAGCGTTCGGCGTCCAGTACCAGCTGCCGGTGGGCTTCGGCGTTCTTTACCAGCTGTTTCTGTCTGTCGGTCATCATGAATCATCCTTTCCTCTTCCATATAGACAAAGTGGCCGGGGGTCCATGGGCGCCCCGGGCCATATCTATTTTTAGAATACCATGCCATCCCCAAGGTGTCAACATTTGTCTTTCCCAGACGGACAAACAACAGAAAAAGGTGCCCTTTGTGGACGGGGCGGTCGCTTTACGAATTTGGCAGGGCGTGGTATAATAAGAAAAACCACTGATCGGGAGGTCCCCATGGAAGAATTGCAGGAATTGAAAAATCGTATGGAAAATCAGCGCCCCGCCCCCTGGGAGGCCCTACCCGACCTGAGTCTTTACATGGACCAGGTCATCGGGTATATGCCCCGGCAGCTGATCCAGTACGGAGAGGGAGAGCGGCTTACCTCGGCCATGGTGAACAACTATATCAAGGACGGCCTGATGCCCCGGGCGGAGGGGAAGCGGTACGCCCGGCCCCATCTGGCCTATCTTACCGCCATCTGTGCCTTGAAGCAGGTGCTGCCGGTGAAGGATGCCGGACTTCTGGTGGCGGCCCAGGAGGGGACGGCCAGGGAGATGTACGCCCACTTTCGGGACGAACTGGACAGGGCTCTGGCTGCCACGGCGGAGGGGCTGGACCCTGACTGCTCCGACGGGGACCTGTCCCGCCTGGCCCTGACCCTGGCCCTGCAAAGCTACGCTGACGGTCTGGCCTGCCGCCGCATTATGGAGCTGCTACGGGAGAAAACGCCCAAGCCGGAGATAAAGGCCAGGAAGAATAAAAAGTGAGGGGGATACCATGGGAATGGACCTGTACGCCGGGACACTGACCCGGTACTATGCCCACAACTGGAAGACCATCAGCCAGCAGTGGGCGGAGGAGCATGGTTACGGCTTTCAGCGGGTTAGCTCCACGGGGGACGCCCTTGGGGAAGAGACGGTCTCTCCCGAGGATGTGCAGCGAGGTATGGAGACGTGGAGAGACTGGCTGCTGAAGGCTCTCTCTCAGCCGGGGCAGGTCCCCTTCGCCGTCTGGGAGGAGGACAACGAAAGACCCTATTTTACCGATAAGCCGGACTGGGACGCCTTTGGGGCGCTGCTGTTGGTGGCGGCCTGCCATATCTATGGGGACCCGGTGCCGGAGACGGTGGCCAAGGGGTGGGATTTTTGGGATCATCCCCTCATCCGGCGGATGGGGGAGGACCGGTCCCGGGGATGGTCCCTGTTCCGGGGAGTGGAATGGTGGCTGCCCCTGTCCGAGACCATCCTGTTTGAAGCCCCCCGGCCCGGAGGAGACAAGGGGGCAATAGCGTCCGTAAGCCTTCTCCGGTGGGAGCTGGAACAAATCAACCAGCTGGTCTGGCAGGCGGAGGAGGAGACCGTTCTGGACTGGAGCCATACCGAGGGATATCCGACGGATGGCTGGATCGATGGGGCGGGACAGGTGACAATGGGGGAGACCCATAGGGGCTACCGCACGGAATCCCTGGCGAAGTTTGCGTATTCCGTTTTCTATCGGGCAGTAAAATTTGCAGAGGAGAACCGGGTGCCGATTTTGATGGATTATTGAGGTGCGGGTGGTTCATGGGTCATCCCGCCTCAGTATTCTGACGCTGATGAATTTGAAAGTATTCTTGCTAAAGCTGCAGATTCCCCAAAAGGGGACGGATACATTAGCAGGGGAGCTTTGTGACGGGACCGCCTATGTGCAGTACGGAAATGGAGCGGGGATCATTCGGCCGGAAGATTTTGCGTGAGGACAAGCGCGGATAGAGAAAAGGAGAGATTAGAATGGACAACTGGCTGGAAGTGACGGTGGAAACCACCGATTTGCAGATGGAGGGCCTGTGCGCCCGGCTCACCATGAACGGGGCCGAGGGGCTGGTGATGGAGAGCGAGGAGGATTTCAAGACCTTTCTGGAGCAGAACCGGCAGTACTGGGACTATGTGGACGATGCCCTTCTGGAACGAATGAAGGGGGTGGCCCGGGTGAAGTTCTATGTCACCGATGATGAGGCGGGCCGGGAGCAGATGGCCGCCGCTTTGAAGGGTATTGAAAACCCGGTGTCCACCGCCGTGTTGCGGGAGGAGGACTGGGCCTATGGCTGGCAGAAGCACTACCAGCCCATGGCGGTGGGAGAGAGGTGGTATATTGTCCCCGAGTGGGAGCGGGGGAAGCCGGTGCCCGACGGGCGGACAGCGGTGTATCTCAATCCGGGGCTTACCTTCGGCACCGGGTCCCATGCCTCCACCCAGCTGTGTCTGGGCCTGCTGGAAAAGCACCTGAAGCCGGGGGATACCGTGCTGGACCTGGGATGCGGCAGTGGTATTCTGTCTATCGCCGCCATGAATCTGGGGGCGGAGAGGGCTTTGGGGGTGGACATTGACCCCAAATCGGTGGATGTAGCCTATGAGAATGCGGCCCTCAACGGCATCGGCCGGGACCGGTACACTGTGCGGGCGGGGGATGTACTGTCCGACAAGGCACTGGTGGAAGAGCTGGCGGGGACAGGGCCTTACCGGGTGGTGCTGGCCAATATCGTTTCTGACGTGATCATTCCCCTCTCCGCCCAGGTGGGGCGGTATATGTCTTCTGACGGGATATTTATGTGTTCCGGCATTATCGATACCCGGGCCGACGAGGTAGAGGGGGCTTTGAAGAAAAACGGCCTCCGCATCCTGGAGCGGCTGGAGCGGGACGGCTGGTGTGCGCTGGCCGCCGACCTGGGAGGCAAACAATGAGCCTGAAAGCGGAGGTGCGGCCCATCGACCTTCCCCCGGGCCGCCGGGTGCTGGTGATCAGCGACATTCACGGCAACCTGCCTCTTTTGAAGGGGGTGCTTCGGAAAGCGGGGTTTTGTAAGGACGACATTCTCATTATTTTGGGGGATATCGTGGAGCGGAACGAGGGAAGCCTGGACACATTGCGTTATGTGATGGAGCTGTGCCGGGACTATACCGTGTATCCCGTGATGGGCAACTGTGACAGCCTGAATTTAAATTTTTTTGACGGTAGGGACGGTCACCCTGATGCCTTTTACAGCCGGCGCTGGTTTAAGCTGGGGGAGAAGTGCACTCTGGTGAGAATGGCTCATCTGGCCGGGGTGCCGCTGGAAACGCAGGCTGACTACTCCGCAGCCCGGGTCGTGCTGGCAAAAGAGTTTGCGCCGGAGCTGGAGTTTCTGCGGGCCATGCCTCATATTTATGTAAACCAAGACTACCTATTCGTTCACGGCGGCGTTCCCCGGGAGGAGAGGCTGGAGGAACTGGATGCCTATGGCTGTATGAAGAACGACGATTTCATGGGTCAGGGGCATTCTTTCAAACGGTGGGTCATTGTGGGTCACTGGCCGGTGACCCTGTACCGGGGGGACATTCCCTCGGCGGCCCCCATTGTGGACCGGGAGCGGCATATCGTATCCATCGACGGAGGGTGTACCCTGAAGCTGGATGGGCAATTAAACGCCCTCATTCTGCCCGGGGAGAAGGGGGAGGAATTTTCCTGGGTGTCCTATGACGGCTTTCCGGAGGGGACGGCGCTGGAGGCTCAGGAGGCATCGGCGGACCCCCTTAACATCCGCTGGGGGAGAAGCGATGTGGAGGTTTTGGAGGAGGGGGCGGAGTTCTGCCGCTGCCGCCATCTGGAGACGGGGCGGGAGCTGGACATCCTCACCGAGTTTCTCCGCCGGGATGAGAGGGGCGTGTGGTGCGAGGACTCCACCGACTATCTCCTGCCGGTAAAAGCGGGGGATACCCTGTCCGTCATCTGGCAGACCAGCCGGGGAACGCTGTGTAAGAAGGATGGGGTGACGGGGTGGTATTTGGGAAAGGTGGAGAATTTGGCGGAAGGAAGGGGGGACGTATGAGAAGAAAAAGAATATGGGCCGGGCTGCTTGCGTGTCTTTTGTGCCTTGGGGGGTGCGAGCCGAAAGGGCCGGAGCTGCTTCCGGGGTTTGAGGGGCTTATGGATAAGGAAATGAGGCGAGAGCTGGCGGACTGTATTCAAACGCCGGAGGCGACGGCTTCCGATGGCAACGCCCGCATCCTCCAGACAGTGGGGGATGAATGGGCGCTTCGGCTGTTGGTGGAGGTAACATTTTCCGGGGAGGTGGAGCAGAACACGGTCTCTCCGGCAGGGGTATTTCTCTATGCCGGGGAGCTGCCGGAGGAGGCGGAGAGGTCTGCTGCCGAAGAGGGGAGCCGGTGGGGGGAAATCGACGGCTGGGGGTTGGAAGTATGGCAAAGAAACGAGGAAAGCCGGGCGGTGACCTACCTAATCGAAATGACGGGGCCGGGGACGATGGCGGGGGAAATGACACTGTGCCTGGCTGGGTTTCATGACAAGAATGGACCGGTGGAAGAGCCGGAGCATTACATTACCTGGACGGCGAAGAATGAGGCGGAGGAGCTGGTATTGGAGCTGAAGGACCCGGCTGGGGAGACGGTGGGGGAGGTAATGCTGTCGCCGTTTTCCCTTCGGGTGGACGCGTCCCGGTCTGCGCTGGGGCTGACAGGGGAGAAACTTTCGGAGGAGCTGCGGTTTTTGAGGAATGGGACGGAAGAGCCGGTGGAGTTGGCTTTGACGTATGGAAATGCGCCTGGGGGAGAGGAGGTCGCGTTTGCGGCGGCCTTTTCGCAGGCCCAGGATTTGGAGCAAATCACCGCGGTGCTGATGGGGGAGTGCAGGGCGGAATTGCCGTGATTTTTGGGGGTTTGAGGGGGATTGCTTGGGGGTGGGGGGTGCCATCTCGCCGGGGAGTGGGGGGATTTGTGAGGTGGTGCGGCCGGGCCGGCTAGGTGTCCGGCCCCTACGGTGTTGGACGGTGGGCGGCCCCCACATTCTTTCCTGTTTTGTTTTTCCTTTTTGAAGGGGATGGTTGTGTGGGGCGGGCCGCCCTCGGCCCGCCGGAGCTTGCCACCTTGTACCGCCTAGGCGGCGGGGATTACAGCGGCACCTTTTTCAATAACGCAATTTTTAATGGCGAATGGCGCGAGGGGGACCACGAATCGCTCAGGCGCTAGCCGCCGGTCGATAGAAGAATGTCTTAAAGGGTTTTACCCGAGGGATAGTGTGGCAGGGTTGGGGCTTTGTGAGGTTGTAACGTAGCTCGTGGTTACTTTCACTGGTCTACCGCCCTTAAAAGTTCGGAGTCCAGAACCGCTTTCAAGCGGTTTTGGCCCCGGCTGGGCAGGCCAGAAAGTACAAAATAATAAAGGGATACCTTTTCGCCGGGAGAGAGTGTAGCTTTGCGAAGCGCTCCTGCCGGGCGGGTCGTAACCCACCCCTACGGGACCATACCCTTTTTCGGAGGAGATTACAGCCTTGCGGGGTACCGGGCGTACAATGTGCGCCCCTACGAAGACCAGAGGTTTCCGCCGATGAGGGGTGGAAGTTTGTAAGATGGTTCTGCCGACGCGCCCGGTGGTCGCGCCCCACAAAGACCGGAGCGTTTCGCCGGGGGGTGGGATAAATTGAGAAAGGGCTTGACTTTTTGGGTTTTGACTGATATAATGCTAAAGCCGCATTGAATGGGTTTTAAGCGAGCTTTGCGCTCCACCTCCGATAGCGAGTCCGTAATGAAGGAGTTGAAACAGTATGCACGCAATCATCGAGACCGGCGGTAAGCAGTACAAGGTGGCCGAGGGGGATACCCTCTTCATCGAGAAGCTGCCCGTGGAGGCCGGCGACAATGTGACCTTCGACAAGGTCCTGGCCGTCATCGACGGCGACAAGGCTACCTTCGGCACTCCCGTGGTGGAGGGCGCCAAGGTGGAGGCCAATGTGGTCAAGAACGGCAAGGGCAAGAAGATCATCGTCTTCAAGTACAAGCCCAAGAAGAACTATCGCCGTAAGCAGGGCCATCGGCAGCCCTATACCAAGGTGACCATCGGAAAGATCTCCGTGTAATGATCACCGCATCCTTTCATTTAGAGGGCAGCCGCATCGTCTCCTTTCAGGTAGAGGGGCACAGCGGGCTTGCCACGGAGGGGGAGGACATCCTCTGCGCCGCCGTCACCAGCGCCGTCCGGCTCACCGAGTGCGCCGTCAACGATGTGCTGGGGCTGGAGGCCAGCGTGAAGGTAAAGCCTGAAAAGGCCCTTATCTCCCTCCGGCTCCCCGGGGGGCTGAGCCAGCAGAACGAGAGCACCTGTCAGACCCTTTTGACGGGACTGATGCTCTATCTGACTCAGCTGACCGAGGAGTATCCTGACCACATTATCGTTATGGAGGTGTAACCAATGCTGAATATTGGTCTTCAGTTCTTCGCCCACAAGAAGGGCGGCGGCTCCACCAAGAACGGCCGTGACTCCCACGCCCAGCGTCTGGGCGTGAAGCGGGGCGATGGCCAGTTCGTGCTGGCGGGCAACATCCTGGTCCGGCAGCGGGGCACCCACTTCCACGCCGGCGAGGGCGTGGGCAAGGGCAGCGACGACACCCTGTTCGCTCTCAAGGACGGCAAGGTGAAGTTCTCCCGGCTGGGTAAGGACCGCAAGCAGGTCTCTATCGTGACCGAGTAAATACGAGATCGGTGCGCCCCGGACATGGCTTTTGTGTCCGGGGCGTTCTTTTTTGAGGGCGTGGGCTGTGCTTGCCCTGCAAGGATGTATTGGGTTCGGATTTTTTGCAAAATATAGTCAGATACGCCAAAGAAATGAGGTGCCAGAATGGCCAGCGGATTTATTGACAAGGCCCGGATCACCGTGCGGGCGGGAGCAGGCGGCGGCGGGGCCGTGGCCTTCCACCGGGAGAAGTATGTGGCCGCCGGCGGCCCCGACGGGGGTGACGGGGGCAAGGGGGGCAACATCGTGCTGAAGGTGGACGGGCATATGTCCACATTAATGGATTTTCGCTATAAGCGGAAGTATGTGGCCCCCGACGGGATGCCCGGCCAAGGCCGGCGCTGCACCGGCAAGGACGGGGAGGACCTGACCATCCGGGTCCCTCGGGGCACCGTGGTCCGGGACACCGCCACCGGGGAGATCATCTGCGACATGGCGGGGCAGGACAGCTTTGTCCTCTGCAGGGGGGGCAAGGGGGGCTGGGGCAACCAGCACTTCGCCACCCCCACCCGGCAGGTGCCCCACTTTGCCAAGGCGGGGCTGCCGGGGCAGGAGCGGGATGTGACCCTGGAGCTGAAGCTGCTGGCCGATGTGGGGCTGGTGGGGTTCCCCAATGTGGGGAAGTCCACCCTCCTTTCGGTGGTGACGAGGGCCCAGCCCAAGATCGCCAACTATCATTTTACCACTCTGTCCCCCAATCTGGGGGTGGTGGCTCTGGAGGAGGGGACCTCCTTCGTGCTGGCGGATATCCCCGGCATCATTGAGGGGGCCGCCGACGGAGCGGGGCTGGGCCACGACTTCCTGCGGCACATTGACCGGTGCCGGCTGCTCATCCATGTGGTGGATGTGTCCGGCAGTGAGGGCCGGGACCCGGTGGAGGATTTCAAGGCCATCAACGCCGAGCTTGCCCAGTACTCCCCCGAGCTGGCCACCCGGCCCATGCTGGTGGCGGGAAACAAGGTGGATATTGCCCCGGACCGGGAGGGGCTGGAGAAGCTGAAAGAGCATGTGGAGGCTCTGGGGCTTCCCTTCTTTGAACTGTCCGCCGCCGCCCATCAGGGCACCCGGGAGCTGATGTGGGCCGCCGCCCGGCGGCTTCAGGAGCTGCCCCCCATCACGGTCTATGAGCCTACCTATGTGGAGCGGCCGCCGGAGATCGACACCCAGGAGGAGCTGGAGATCGTGGTGGAGGACGGGGAGTGGTTCGTGGACGGGCCGTGGCTACGGCAGCTGATGGCCAATGTGAACTTTTCCGACTACGAGTCCAAGAACTGGTTCGAGCGGAAGCTCCGGGAGTCGGGGCTGTACGCCCGGCTGGAGGAGATGGGCATCCAGGATGGGGACATCCTGTGCCTTTACAATCTGGAATTTGAGTATCAGAGATGAAAAAAGGACCTGGCGTTTTCAAAACGCCGGGTCCTTTCCTTTATCCCTATTCCGCTTGTGCCGGGCGGTGGAGCAGGACAGCCGTGGCAATGGCGGCCATTGAGCAGCATTGTGATATGGAGGGATAAACAGGGCCAGGAGATGTATGGTTCCGGGGCCTCCCCGGAGTGCATTTTTATCCTCCCACGAAAAGCCGCCCCGGCCGTCAGGCCGGGGCGGTGTGGTTTCTGTTATTCCATGGTGTGGGTCCGCAGACAGTCCAGCCAAACTTTGTTGCCTTCATCGCTTAAATGGAGGCCGTCGGCGCTGTAATCTGAGGGAAGGGCGCCGTTGCTGCCGGTGAGAGGGGCGGCGGTATCCACCAGATAGACCCGTTTTTCCCGGGCCAGCCGGACCAGAAGCTGGCTGTGGTGGGCCAGAAGGTCGTTATCGGGGGCCCGGGCCGCCGCCCGGGAGAGGGTGACGGGGATGATGGTCTGAAGATAGATGGGGACATGGGGCTGAATTTGGCGGAGGTCGTCAATGAGAGCGGCGTACTCCCGATAAAAGGTCTCCTCCTCCATCCAGGCCGCCTCGTTGACCCCCAGAGTCAGGTAGATCTTGCCCCAGGAACCGCCCTCCAGCGCTTGGGCGATGGAGACCTGCCGCCCGTTGACCAGGAAAGCGGAGGAGGTCCGGGCAGTGCGGATGTTAAGGCCCATCTGGGTCAGCCACAGCCCGCCGGGGTCCCCCATGTATTCCCGCAGCCCCTGGGCACGGGAGTCCCCGATGACGACGGCGTCGTCAAACCAGTCCACAGAGACGGCGGGGCTGGCGGGAAGGGGCCGGTCATAGACAAAGGGGGCGGGGACCACGTCGGGCAGGCACCGGGGGCGGGCCGGAGCGGCGTAGGTCAGGGTGGTCAGCGTCAGGGCCAATCCCAGGGTCAGGGGGAGGACCCGGCCGGAGCGGCTCACAGGTCGGCCTCCAGAAAATCATTTACCGGGCCATAGTCGGCGGCGATGACCAGCAGTACGGAATTGCCCCGCTGCCGGGTCACGGCCCCCTCCAGCTTGGGAAGCTCGTTTTGGAGATAACCGGCATAGTCGGCGGCGGATTCCTTTTGGTCCTCCACCCGGTATTCCAGCGCAGTAAGGGCCGCTTCGGCGGCTTCCCCATCGGTGAGGGTAAAGATGGCCAGCTCTTCCAGAGAGACCCCCGTATTGCCCATATAGACGGCACAGCCGGTAACGGTATCCGGGTCGATACCGTAGAGGGCGCAGGCGGTGGCCTCCTCCACCGCCGTCAGGTCGGCGGTAAAGGCTCCGTCAGCGGCCAGAAGGGTCTGTGCGTCGGCGGCGGGGTCGAAGGGGGAAGACTCCTTGCCGCCGCCGCAGGCGGCGAGGGAGAGGCAAAGGGTCAGCGAAAGGATGCCAAAACGTATTTTTTTCATATGATATGCCCCTTTGTTTTTATTTCTCGGGGTCAGGTGCCGGTGTGTGTGGCCAAGTAGTCCAGCCAGAGGGCGTAGCCCTCCTTCTTAAAGTGGACTCCGTCGGCGGACAGGTCAGCGGGGACTTCTCCGGTGTCGTCGGCAAAGGCCCGGTCCACGTCCACCCGCCAGACCTCTTTCTCGGCACAGAGGGCGGAAAGGGCCTCATTATAGCTGGCGATGCCCTCGTTGGTCACATAGTAGGGCACATCGTTGGCTTTGCATTTGGCGGTGTTGACCGGGATAATGGATTGAATGTAAAGCCTGGCGTTGGGCTGGCATTCCCGGACGGCGTCGATAAGAGTGCCGTAGACCCGGGCGAAGTCGTCGGGGTCGTAGTAGCCCAGTTCGTTGACCCCAAGGGAGATATAGACCTTGCCGCAGGTGTTTTGGGCCAGAGCGTCCAGGACAGAGACCTTCTCCCGGCCCAGACGGATGACCTCCTTGCCCTCCATCACCTCGTAGACGGTAAGCCCGGTGCTTTCCAGAAAGACTGCCTTGGCCGAGACGCCGCTGAAAAGGTGAAGGCCGTCGGTACGGGAGTCGCCGATAAAGACGGCGTCATCGAACCATTCCGCCGCCACCGCCTCCCCTGCGGGGACGGGGAGGGAGTAGTCGGGCGCGGGGGCAGGTTCCGGCGTAGGTGAAGAGGCCGGTGCGGGGGTGGGCGCCGCCGTGGGAGTGGGGACCTCCGGCATGGCCCGGATGGTCAGGGGTCCTGCCGGGTGGGCCAGCCAGGCCACCAGCAGGGCGGACAGGCAGAGCATGAGAATACACATCAGCCACTGGGGCGGACGGGTGGATGGACGGGACACGAAAATCCTCCTCCTATCGGAGCGTAAACGGGAATTTTTTATTTTCCAGCAGTTCCCCCAGCTGGGCCAGGTTGTCCACCTGATAGGTGGGGTAGACAGGACCGGCCTTGGCGGTGGGCCAACGAAGCCACACGCTGTCCAGCCGGGAGTTGAAGGCCCCCCGGATGTCACTGGTGAGACTGTCGCCAATGACCAGAACATCGGCTTTGTGCTTGGTGGCCCCCAGAGTCTCCAGCACCTTGTCGAAATAGGCTTTCTCCGGCTTGTGGCAGCCCATTTCCCCGGAAATGAAGACCCGGTCCCCAAAGAATCGGGCCAGGGGGGAGTTCTCCAGCCGCCGCCGGGCCACGAAGGGGGCTGCAGAATTGGTGCAGAGGGCCAGAATATACTTTTGGGACAGCTTCCGGCACAGGGCCTCGGCCCCGGGGAGCAGCACCGAGCACTGGGAGAGCTGCTCCAGAAAGAACTGGTTCCACTCTGCCGAGTTGCCCTGAATGCCCCGGGCCTCGAAAAAGCGGACGAACCGTTCGTTCATCAGCGCCTGCTGGGTGATCTTCCCCTGGTCGGAGGCGGCCCAGAGGGCATTGTTGATGGCGTGATAGCCGGCCTTGGCCTCCTCGGTGGGGGAGATCCCGTAGTGAAGCAGGGTGCGGGTGAGGGCGAACTCCTCTGCGGCGTTGAAGTCGAAGAGGGTGTTGTCGGCGTCCATCAAAAGCCAGCGGTACTCTCTCATGGCCGCACCTCCTTCTGAGGGGTGGGAAGGGACTGTGCCCGGGGGGCATGATACCAGGGGGTCATGCGCACGATGGAGGCCACCAGCAGGCTGCCCACGGCAATGGCCCCGGCGACGCCGATGGTGTGGATAAAGGAAGTGAGGAAAAGATCATTCTCCCCGTTGATGGCGTGGAGCATGGTGTAATAGATGCTGGCGCCGGGGACCAGAGGGAAGATGGAGACGATGAGAAAGCCGGTGACCGGGGCCTTCCGCACCCGGGCGATGATCTCGCAGAAGACGGCTAGGGCGATGGTGCCCGCAAAGGTCTGGGCAATATCGCTTTGCAGAATGGGGCCGGTGAGCAGGTAGACCAGCCACCCGATGGCGCCCCCCAGAGCCGAGCAGAGAATGTTGCCCCCCCAGGTGTTATAGATGACGGCAAAGCAGGCAGAGCCGATAAAGGCCGCCAGCACCGAGATGACGTTGGTCCAAAAGATGTTTTCCATGCCCATGCTCACACCCCCAAAAATCCGGCCAGACCCAGGGCCAGCGCAGTGCCCAAAGCGGCCATGACGCCGATGAACAGTGCGTCGCCCACCTTGCTGATGCCGGAGACCATGTCCCGCACCATCACGTCCCGGAGGGCGTTGGTGAACAGGATGCCGGGAACCAGGGCCATGAAGGCGCCGATGATGATGTACTGGGAGTGGTGGCCCAGCCCCACATGGACCAGGATCAGGGCCAGGAAGGCCGAGACGATGGCCCCGATCATGGTGTCGAAATAGGGGTTTGTCTCGGCATGGCTGAGCAGTTCATTGCTCAGGCAGATGGCGATGCCGCAGAAACCGCTGCAAAAAGCGTCCCACAGATCTCCGCCGAAGAAGATGGCAAAGGCCGCCGAGGCCACATAGTGGGCCAGCAGCATGATACCCAGGGAGTAATGCCTGGGGGTGGCGGTGATGTGGTCCAGCCGCTCCCGGGCCTCCTCCAGAGGGGGGACCTCCCGGCACAGCCGCCGGCACAGGTCGTTGTACCGGGCCAGCAGATCCACGTCGTTGCCGTGGCTGGGCATCCGGCGGATCTGGGTCAGGGTCTTGCCCTGAGGGGTGAGGATGCTGATGTTGATACAGTTGGGGATGACGAAGGATTCCACCCGGTCGATGCCGTAGGCGAACATAAGCCGCTTCATGGAGTCCTCCACCCGGTAGATCTCCGCCCCGCTGACCAAAAGGCCATAGCCCAGGTCGGTGGCCAGGGTGAGAAGTCCGTCATAGTCCATGTACCGCTGCCTCCTTTTTGTGGGGTGTGCTTTGCTTTTTATCTTACAATATTTCCGGGAAAGCCGCAAGGGGAAGTGGAGGGAAAAGGGGAAAATTTTGCGTAAAAAGGGGAAAAAAGAGTGCGGCCCCGGAAGGGCCGCACTTTGGTGGGTCAGGACAGCTGTTCCCGTTCCCGGCAAAGCTCGTCATAAAGGACCCGCGGGGTCCAGCCGGCGTTGGTTGGGGTGAGGATGGCCTTCAGGCAGGTCCGGGGCACGCCGGCGTTCCGGAGGCCCTGAAGGACCTTGTCCAGTTGGGGGGAGGAGAGGTGGCAGAGAAGAAGCAGCGGCTCGGGCAGTGGCTCCCCGGCGCTGCCGGGGGCGGGAAGGCCCTGGGCCAGATCCCGGATGGGGCGGTCCAGCTGGGCGGTATCCACCGCAGAAAACCGCAGTCCCTGAATGGCGCAGAGCTGCCGGACTTTGGAAGCCCAGGGGGAGGGGGCGGGATCATAGAGGAGCAGGGCGGCCTTTGGCATGAAAATACCTCCTGAAAAATGATTTTTCTTTATCCTATCATGCCGCCCCGCACTTGTCCAGAGGAAAAGAAAAGAAGAAGGGAGGGGCAAAATTGTGAGAAAAGGGCCGCACCCTTTATAGGGTGCGGCCCTGATAGCGGCAGAACATTAAAAGCGGTCGTAGACCGCCACATCCTCCAAAGCCTTCCGGGAGCGGGGGGCGGGGTCTTCGTCGGCGTAGCCCGCAGTGACCACGGTGACCACCCGGGTGCCTTCGGGACAGCCCACGATCTCGGTGGCCATGTCGGGGTCAAAGCTGCCTACCCAGCAGGAGCCGAGGCCCAGGGCAAAGGTGCCCAGGTGGAGGTAGGTGGAGGCGATGGAGCAGTCGATGGTGCCCCGGTTGTAGCCCGAGTCGTTCATCTCCTGATACTCGGTGGCGCAGATGCAGAAGATGAGGGGGGCGGTCATGGCGGGGCCTCTGCTTTCGCAGGCCACCCGCAGCTTGGCCAGCTGGTCGGGGTCGGTGACGGCCACGAACTTCCACTCCTGCCGGTTGGCGGCGGAGGGGGCGATGCGCAGCCACTCCATCAGCTGGGCGATCTTCTCCGGCTCCACGGGGGTATCCTTGTACTTGCGGATGCTGATGCGCTTGGCAATGACCTCTGAAAATTCCATGTTGAGTTGCTCCTTTTTCGGTAAAAATAGAGAGTGCGTGAGAAAGGGGACCTGCGTATAATGAGATGATACCAGTCCGACGGCTCAAATGCAAGAAAAACAGGGAAAAAAGAGGGCGGGACTGCTTATTTTGTGGTTTGCTTTTTCCAATCGGCTATGATACAATACTCTATGTATGACGATCAGGCAGACGGTTTTCTGTACCGATGGGAAAGAAGGCCGGAAATAAGCTGAAAAAGAAGAAAAGGAGGGCTTTTTATGGCGATGGCAGATAAATACCGTGAAGTGTATAGAACCATGGGCGGCCCCCCACGGCTGTTCGGATTCGGAAAGAACGGGACAAGATATGCCCAAATGTGCGACGCCATTAACGCCATGTGCGAGAAGATGAATAACCTCTGCACCCCGGACCAGAGCGGCCAGCGGCCGGAGTACACCCCGGGGGAGAATGAGGAACTGAAGGCCTTGCAGACCAGAACGGTGGAGGCCTGCCTGGAATATATCGGCGGACGGAAGCCGGAGGATATCCTGTTTCGCTCCGAGTACGTCCGCTATATGTCGGCCAAGCGTATCATCGAGCTGGTGGATAAGGACCGGCGGAAGATGGAGGATATTGATTTTTCCATCCATCCCACCCTGCGGGATGTGATCAGCCGGGTCCGCGGCTCGGTGGAGGAAGTCGATCTGGAGCAGGCCCGGCGGGTCAGCGGCGCCATGAGCACCCGCATCTATCTCCCCGCTACCGACGAGCGGGAGGAGGGCTATTTTGTCCCGCCCCAGTTTGTGGAGACCGAGGAGGAGATGCATCACAAGTCCATTGAACTGGTGCTGCGCCAGTTCCCCCAGTACGCCCCCTATATTAAGATCCTCTCCCGGCCGGAGAAGGACTTTCCTTACGGCGTGGTCCAGTGGAGCGTGGGAGAGCGGCTGGAGTGCGGAGAGAAAGCGTGGATGGAAAACGCCCGGGACAAGGACGCCGCGCGGTTTCGCAAGTATATCCAGCCCTATCTGGATGCGCTGAAAAAGGTGATGAGCAACGAATTTACCCGTGAGATGGCCGGCCTTCCCGTGGAGGAGACGCTGGACGATCTGATGGGAAAGGCGGAGTTTCGCCAGATGCTGTTCACCCTTCACAACGGGGCCGACTATGCCTTTAACAAGTTCAATGTGCTGAAGGACACCGGCATTCCGGTGGGCCGCGACCTGACCCGGCGGAATGTGGCCATGTCGCTGGTGGCCCAGCGGCTGGGCCGGGTGGATATGCTGGTCCGGGCCTGGCCCACCTCTTTGATGGATACGGCCTCCGGCCAGAAGACAAAAGGGGTCTTTATGGAGAAGGCCAGAGGGCTGGATCTGAACAACCAGAATGCAGAGCCGCTGTTTTCCACCCCCGGCATCGTGTGGGATACGCCGGAGGCAAAGATCCAGCTGGCCAGTATGCAGGTCATTGACTGGATCTGCGGTAACACCGACCGGCACAAGGCCAATATGTTCTACGACCTGCAAAAAGGGGAGGACGGCGTGGTCCGGCTCATGGGGGTACAGGGCATCGACAACGACAACTCCTTTGGAGTGAAAAGCGTGAAGGAGCTGGAGGAGGGCTACGGCGGGGAAAGCGCCGGCCATATCCTCCCCACCCCCGAGACCATGGGGGTCATCCGCAAGGATGACGCCATGGAGGTCATGAGTCTGGAGCGGAAGGACCTGAACCTGCTGCTGTTCAATCTGTTGGAGCCTGACGAGATAGAGGCGGCCTGGGAGCGGGTGGAACATCTGCAAAAGGCCATCATGAAGGGGAAGGGCCAGCGCTGGAAGGACAGCAGCGAGGTGAAGCGGGGCATTGTCCGCATTCTGGAGGATGAGGAGATCGGGGCGCTGCCCCAGTCGGTCTATGCCTATTTGCCCGAGATGAAGCGTCTGGTGGCCATTCCCAAGAGTCTGGCAGAGCCGAAGGACGACTGCGGCTGTTGATTCGAGATAGAGAAGAGAGAGGACCCCGCACATGGCATTTCGTCTGATCGACGTAGAGAACTGGGAGCGAAAAGAGGTCTACACCCATTTTATGGAGGAGGCGGTGTGTTCCTACGCCGTGAATGTGGAGCTGGATATCACCGCTTTGAAGGGGCAGAAGCTCTACCCGGCCATGCTGTGGCTTCTGACCGACACGGTAAACGAATTTCCCCAGTTTCGGACCCATCTGTCACCCGAGGGGGTGGGGATATTCGATGATATGACCCCCAGCTATACCATTTTCAATGAGGAGAGGAAGAGCTTTTCCTCTGTCTGGACCCCCTTTGACCCGGATTATCAGACCTTTTTACGCCGCTATCTGGCGGATGTGGAGCAGTATAAAACCTCTCCTCACTACCGTCCAAAACCGGGTGCGCCGGAGAACTGCTTTGACGTTTCCATGGTCCCCTGGCTGTCCTTTACCGGCTTTCACCTGAATCTATATGGGTCGGGAAAGTACCTGCTTCCCATTTTTACCATGGGGAAGTTCGTGGAGCGGGAGGGGCGGCGGCTTCTCCCGCTGGCCGTTCAGGTCCACCACGCCGCCTGCGACGGCTATCATGTGGGGAAGTTTGTGGAGCGCCTGCAGGAGAAAATTTACCGGTTTTAATGGCATTACAAGGCATCTCTGCCGCAGAACATAACCAAACAGACGAACTGTTTGTGAAATTAGGTGGGTCGTTCCGAGACAAAGTTACAAAGTGGATTGAAGTTGATATTTCAGAATAGATAAAAAGGGCCCATCCGCACAGCGGATGGGTCCTTTTTATGCTCCCGGGGAGGAATTATTTGTCCAGCACCTTCACCTGAGCGGGTTTGGCGGCCTCGCTGAGAAGGGCGATATCAGCCGCCTCCAGCTGCAGGTCCAGAGACTTGCAGGTGTTCTCCATGGTCTCCACCCGGCGGAAGCCGGTGAGAAGGCTCAGGTTGGGATACTGGGCCAGAGTCCATGCCTGCACCAGATTGGAGTAGGTGCAGTTATACTTTTCGGTGAGGGGCTTCATCACGTCAAAGAGCTTGTGGATGTTGCCCTTGATAGGCTCGTGGATCCAGGGCAGCTTGCCCCGGACGTCCCCGGCGGGGAAGGTACGGTCCACAAAGTCGGGGGCGGTGAGGAACCCCTCCTCCAGTGCGCCGTAGACCTGGAAGGTGGTGCCGTGCTTGTCGGTGACGGGGAAGTAGTCCCCGCCGTGGTAGGGGGAGAGCAGGGAGAAGAACTCCTGCACCAGAGCCACGGTGCCGTACTTGGAGTACTCCTCCAGATCCCCGGGCTGGGAGTTGGAAAGGCCCACGGCCCGGATCTTGCCCTCCTTGATCAGTTCCTGAAGAGCCCCCATGGTCTCCTCCACGGGCCAGTCCTTGCAGACGTAGTGAACCACGATAAGGTCGATGTAATCGGTGCCCATCCGCTTCAGGGAGTCCTCCACATCCTGCTTTACCGCCCGGGCGCTGGTGTCGTTGTTGACGGTGACGCCGTCCCGCTCATAGTGGTAGTTGCCGCCGTCCCCCCGCCAGTTGAGGGAGCACTTGGTCTGGAGGAGGAACTTCTCCCGGCGGGCGCCCTTCAGGGCCTTGCCCAAAAGGTCCTCGCTGACCCCGGTGCCGTAGACGGGGGCGGTGTCGATGTAGTTGATGCCCAGCTCGGTGGCGGCGTCCAGCAGCCGCTCCACGTCCTTGACCCCCAGAGACATATCGGGCCACACGATGCCCCCGCCGATGCCCCAGGCGCCAAAGGCCACCACCGAGGCGTTCAGGTCGGTCTTGCCCAGCTTTTGATACTTCATGTTCTTTCCCTCCTGATTTATAGTGTGGTGCAGGTTACTGCTATCATATCACAGCTTTGGGACATTGTAAATGCAGTCAGGGCTGTTTTATGAAAGAGCGCCACAGTTCGGAAACCAGCGGCAGGTCGGCCCTCATAGCGGACCCAGTCGCCAAACCAGCGTTGGGAGGTAAAGGTCATGACGTCCAAATCGGCCTCAAAATCAGCTTTGATCTGAGAAAAATGGGCATCGCACCAAAGACGCCAGCCTGCTACATCCTGCTGATAAAAGGTGGGGTCATCCATCAGGACCTGCTCGAAATACATGGCGATCCCCTCGGTAAAGAGCTGCCAGAGAAATGTTTCTCTGGGGGTGCGGCAGGGACGGTCCGGAGTTCCAAACTGCTCCTGATAGAGATGGCCCAACTCATGGTAGACAAGACCGAAGACGGCTTGGGGCGTGTCCCAGTTCAGCTCCAAAATCTTTTCCAGTCCCAGCAGGATGGCGGGGCGGCCGTTAAGGGTGGTGGCCCAGCCGGCGGAGGTGCAAAGCCCGAAATAAAAAAGAATATCCACCTGGGGGCACCGGGCAAAAGCGGCCGGGATACGGTTTTCCAGCCCATCCACGGCGGTCAGGAAAAGGCGGTGGAGGGCCTCCCGCCGTTCGGAAGCCGCCCAGGCTGTCTGGAGGGCGGGAAGATACTGTTCCTCCCAGGAAAGGCCGGCGGCCAAAGTGCGCTCCACACGGGCTTCCAGCCGGGGGCGAAGGGTGGGGGACAGACTATCAATGTAGGCATTCCAGAGGTCCCGGTCAAAGTGGGGAACGGAGCAGAGTGCCTGTATTTGAGGAAAAGAGTCTATGATGGTGATAGCCATGGGGGCACCTCCCGGTGTGAGATCGGTTTACCCCTTCGACAGCACGTCCAAAAACAGGTTCCGGATGGCGTCCTCGGGGTATCGGCCCAGCTTATGCTGGTTCTCTTTGGGGATAAGCCCGCCGCCCATGACGGCGTGGCCGCCGCCGCTGCCCAGACCCTTCAGGGCCTCGTGAAGCAGATCGCCGGCGTGGATATCCGGGTCCTCGGAGCGGACCGACAGCTTAATGCCGTCTTCCCGAAAGGAGAAGACCACCGCCACCTCCACCTCAATGAGAGCCAGAATGAAGTCGGAGAGGATGGCGATAAGGGCATCGGGGCAGGAGAAGGGGATGCAGGAAAAGCCTATTTTGTCATAAAGCTCGATGCGCTCAATGGCTTCGCCGTAGGCCTTCAGGTCGCTGAATTCCATGTTGTTTCGTTCCAGATCGGCCAAAACCTCCTGGTCGCAGAGGGGAAAGAGGAAGCCAAACATCTCAATGTCCAGGGGGGTCACGCCCCGGGTGAACTGCAGGGTATCCATCTTGATGCCGTAAAGCAAGGCGGTGGCCACGTTCCGGTCCGGCGTGTTCCCCGACCGGACATAGTACTCCGCGATCAAAGAGGCGCAGGCCCCCACCATGCGGATGTCCTGATAGTGGTATTCCATGGGGACAAAGGTGGGGTGGTGGTCGATGCAGGCCACCTCGTCCCCGATGAAGTCGGTGGTGTTTCCCGCCAGCTTCTGGGTGTCCACATAGAGGATGGGGTCGGTCTCCTTCATGTGGGAGGACAGTTCCTCGTAGGGCGACATCCGGATCTGGAAGGTATCCAGCATTTTGGAGGCGTTCAGCCGGTCGATGCGTCCGTCATAGCAAAGGCTGGCCTCCACCCCATAGAGGGCCAGCAGCTGCTGAAGGCCGTAGGCCGAGGCGATGGCGTCGGGGTCGGGGAAATTGTGGGTCTGGATGTAGACATGCTGCCCGTGACACAGGGAAATCAGCTGGTTTAGCTTTTCCATATGCAAACGCTCCTTTGTGCGGCATTTTTGGCGTGATCGGCCCCATTGTAGCACAGTTTTTCTCCCTTGACAACCACCGTTCCGCCGCCGGAGAACTTTCTTCGGGACGGGGAGGGAATCGGTTGAAAAAGGGAGAATTATGTGATACACTACCTGATATAAAATGAAATAAAGGGAGCTGACAGGGCCATGGAGTGTACCAAATGCAGACGGGAGATCGTAGACGGCGCCGCCTTCTGTCCCTATTGCGGAGAAAAGGTGGCGGAGGAGGCAAAGCCCCTCTATACGGCAGAGGTCAAGGGCCTGCTGAAGTCCGGGACGCTGGCGGTTTACGCCGACCGGGTGGAGTTTATCACCAGCAATGTCCAGCGGATGGTGATTGTCTACTCTACTTTGGTGTCGGTAAAAAAGGGGCTGGACCGAATCGTGTTTATGACCGAGGACGGGCGCAGCGAATCCTGTGCCGTTAACCGGAAGAATATACACGAGGCCTTTTTATATATTGATAAGGCCTCCCAGCCCTATATCGCCGCCCGGCAGGAGCGGCTTCTGACCCAGGGGGTCCGGTACTCTCTGGTCAGTAGTATGGGCCTTACCGGCGGGGTGCTCAACGTTTCTAATGAGGCGGTGGAGTTCAAAGGCAAGGCGGGACAGAGCGAGACCACCTCCTTCCGGGAGGTCCGGTCGGCGGCCGCCGCCATGAGCGGGCTGGAACTGACGCTGCTGGACGGGAGGACAAAGGCCTTCTCTTTGGACAAGGAGGTCCGGGAGGAGGTGGCCGCTTTTGTGCGGGAGGCGCTGGCCCCCTATCAGGCGGAGCGGAAGGAGGCCCTTTTGGCCCGGGGGATCTACTTTTCCTGTCTGGGCGCTGACGGGGGGAGCCTGAACATCTTTGCCGACCGGGCGGAGTATGCCCAGAAGTCGGGGCGGAATCAGGTCCTGCCCTTTTCAAAAGTACGGGCGGTCAATCTTTTCGGCGGGATGCTGGAAATTGCCATGGTCAACGGGACGGCCAGGTCCTTCGCTGTGGACCAGGAGGTCCAGGAAGAGCTGCTGGCTTTTGTGGAGAAGGGCATCCGGCCCTATGTGGAGGCCCGGACGGTGGGTTTTGACCTGTCCTTCGGCATTGACGAGCGGATGGAGGTCAACGAGGAACGGGGCGTTTTCCATATCATTCGGCAAGGAGGGAAGGAAATCACCGAAGAGCGGGCCATGGCCGATATCATCCGGTGCCAGTGGGTGGAGGAGCCCTTAAACGGAGTCATCGGCGGGGTGCTGTCCGGGGGGATGGCCCTTCTCAGCGCTGTGGGCGCCGGCGGGCAGGACCCCGATGAGAAGATGGGGTATGTGGGGGTGACGCTGACTCTTTCGGGGGAGGAGAAGGAGGAGCCGGTGACGGTCCGGTTCGGCGATTTCCTTCTGGGTATGAGCAGGACCAACAAAAAGTATGGGAAATATCTGGGGGAACTGACCCGGTTTATGGACTACTTGGCGGAGCGCTATCCGAACTGCGAGCGGGTGCTTCCGCCGCCGGAGGAGGAGAAGCCTTTGCCGGAGGAGCCTTCCGGGGCTGCGGCGGAGGAACTTCCCGAACCGGTGGAGGAGGTCCCTGCCCAGCCTGTCATGGAGGCCATGGAGAAGGACCTGTTTGGCATCCTCAGATATATCGAGGGAGTTTCCGGCTTTATCGGGGAGTGCAGTGCCCCCATGACCATCGCCATTCAGGGAGGCTGGGGCAGCGGTAAAAACAGCATCATGCATATGCTTTCCGCCAAGCTGGGAGAGACCTGTCAAGAGGCGCCGGTGTGGTTCAGCACCTGGCAGTTTGCCCAGTTTGACCTGGGGGAGCAGCTGCCCATGCTGGTGGGCAACCGGCTCATCGGCCTGCTGGGGGGGACCGACAATATGGCCGCCAAGGACAGGGCCATCAAGGTGGCCAAGGGGCTGATCAATCTCACCACGGGCATCATCTCTCAGGGCGGCACCGATGGGCAGAACCTGATGGACGCTTTGTTCAAGGACAATTCCACCGACTCCCTGGAAAAGCTGGTCAGGGACTTTGCCGTTCAGGCGCAGAAAAGGGCCGGCCGGGAGAAGGGCAAGGTGGTGATCCTGGTGGATGACCTGGACCGGTTGACCCCCGGCAAGGGAGTGGAACTGCTGGAGGCCATGCGGAACTTCTTTGACTGTGACGGCTGCGTTTTTGTGGTGGCGGTGGACCATGACTGGGTGATCCGGGGGGTGAAGGAGCGTTATGGCCGAGAGCTGGACGGAGTTCAGGGGAAGCAGTTTTTTGACAAGCTGTTCCGGGTCTCCTTCCGGGTACCCACCTCGGGCTATAACATCCAAAACTATGTCAAAGAGCAGCTGGAGCGTATCGACATCCAGCCCGATGACAGGGAGCTGGGGCTTTCCGTGTCCCTGATCGAGCGTTCCATCGGCCGGGAGCCGAAGGGGATGGAGCGGCTGTTCAATTCCTTCCTGCTGCTGAAAAATCTGGCCGATGCGGAGCTGTATCAAAACAGGGACCGCCGCCTGATGCTGTTTTCCCTGCTGTGTATGCAATCCCGGTTTCAGGCGGCCTATCACGCCCTTGTGGGCATGAAGGACCGGGTGACTCCCGTTTTGCTGCAAGGGTTGCAGGAGGAGGGGACAAAGGCGTTGGGACTGGGGTGTTCCGGCCAGGAGGAGGAAGCGGCCTTCCGGGCCTTTGCCGGAGTATTCTGCGATGTGATCAATACCGGCGGGGACGATGGGATCTCTGATGCGGAGAGCGGCGTCTTTGCCCGGGTGCTGGAGTTTTCCAGCATTACGTCCCAATAAAAAGGATACCGATGTCAGGAAAGCCCCGGAGAGCCATGCTCCCCGGGGCTTTCCTATCGTTTCTGCCGGAAGTTTATCCCTACCGGGTGAGAAGGACCACGCTTTCAATATGGGCCGTGCGGGGGAAAAGGTCCACTGCCACAGCCTTTTGGGCGGTGTAGCCCCTTTCGGCGAAGCGTTTGATGTCCCGGGCCAGGGTGGCCGGGTCGCAGGAGATATAGACCACCCGGGCGGGGATCATTGAGCAGATGGAATCCACCACGCCTTCGGCCAGACCCTTGCGGGGCGGGTCTACCGTGATGACATCGGGGCGGATGCCGTCTGCGGCCAGTTTGGCGGCGATATCGGCGGCATCTCCACAGAAAAATTCTGTGTTATGTAAACCGTTTCGGGCGGCGTTTTCTTTGGCGTCGGCAATGGCCTGGGGGACGATCTCGGCCCCGATGGCCCGTTTGGCTCTGCGGGCCAGGCAGAGTGTGATGGTGCCGATGCCGCAGTAGAGGTCCAGGGCGGTCTCTTCCCCGGTGAGGCCGGCAAGTTCCAGCGCCAGGTCGTAAAGGACCTCGGCCTGGGGGGTATTGACCTGATAGAAGGAGGGCACCGACAGCCGGAAGGTAAGGCCGCACATTTGGTCCATCAGGTAGTCCTGCCCCCAAAGGGTGCGGTAGGAATCTCCCAATATCACGTTGTTTTTCTTCTCATTGACTCCCAGCACGATACCCTTCAGGTTGGGTTCTGCCTGCCGAAGAGCGGTGACCAGGGACTCCTCCCAGGGGAGGGATTTGCCGTTGACCAGCACGCAGCACAGGCTTTCCCCCGCCCGGTTGGTGCGGACATAGAGATGACGAAGAAGGCCGGTGCCGGTTTTTTCGTCGTAGGCGGGGATGTGATAGGTTGACATAAAACAAAAAAGAGCCTGACGCAGCCTGCTGCAGCTTTCCGGCTGGAGGAGGCAGTCGGCCACATCGGTGACCCGATGGGTCCCCCGGTCATAAAAGCCGATGGAGGAGCCGGAGATGGGGAACTGCACCTTGTTTCGATAACGTTCCGTATTTTTTGCGCCATATATTGCGGAAACGGGGAGGGAACACCCGCCGATGCGGGTGAGACAGTCCTGCACCTTTTGCCCTTTGAACGCCAACTCCTCATCGTAGGTCATATGGCGGAGGGCGCATCCTCCACAGTTGACATAATATGGACAATCGGACTCTATGCGGAAGGGGGAGGGAGTCTCGACTTGCAGTACATGGCCCCAGGCGGCCTGCCGGCCCACCTTGTCCACCTGGACCAGACAGGTTTCCCCCTTCATGGCGCCGGGGAGGAAAACCGCCATGCCGTCGGGCAGCCGGGCCACCCCCTCACCGTTGGTGCCGTAGCCCTGAATGGTGAGGGAGAGGGGAGGGATGGGTTTGGAGTGGGCCATAAGCGGGACCTCCTTGTCAAATGGATGGAAGGGGAATGAACGATAAACATTTTACCACGCAAAAGGAAAAATGGAAAGAGGGAACCGAACCGTTTCGGAGGGCCGGAGGCGGGGAGGCGTTGTCAAAAGCCACAAAAAACATCTTGACGGGATGAAGCGGATACGTTATAATTGTCAGACAGACGGGGGACTACCTATTAAATAAGAAGTTCCCGGAAAACAAGTGGATAAGGGTTGGCGGAAAAGACCGTCGGCATTTGCCAGGGCGGGCCGGTCAGAGGACCGGCTCGTTTTCACTATCAAGGGATACACAGTAAGGAGAGGGTATTATGGGAACAGGGCGAGAAGAACTGCTCCAACGGCTTTGGGAAGCCCAGGATGAGGCATATGACCTGATGGCCGAATATGATTCCCTGCCCCACCGGTACGGCGATAATGTGCTTTATCAGGCGGAGGGCCATATCATTGACCTGATCGCAGACCATCCCGGCATTACGGTGACGGAGTTGGGGGCCATTTTGCACAAGACCCCCAGCGCCTGCTCCCAAATCGTGCAAAAGCTGCGGAAAAAGGGATGGGTGCTTCAAAGCAGGAACCAGCAAAACAACCGGCAGTATAACCTGACGCTCACCGAGAGCGGGCA
Source organism: uncultured Oscillospiraceae bacterium (assembly GCA_910587345.1). GTDB lineage: Bacteria > Bacillota > Clostridia > Oscillospirales > Oscillospiraceae > Vermiculatibacterium. The sequence goes on from CAJUKH010000008.1 coordinate 26,368, forward strand.
GAGGGTCTACGCCGACCATACCCGCTTCAGCCAGAACTGCCAGGACCTGACCTTTGGATTACTGGCGGAATTTACCGAGGAGGAGTTGGAGCATCATCTGCGGGTGCAGAAGAAGCTGAATCTGGCCTATATGGGGGATATCCAGCGCAGCAAGGAGGCCGCCGCCCAGCCCGCAGGGGTTGACGAGCCGGAGGAAATGAGGTAAAATAAACCCTGTTAGCCAAATAAACAGAAGGAAATGGTGAGAAATATGGTGCTGATAAAGATGATCGGCTGGGGACTCGTTGTGGTCGTTTGGGCGATCTATGCCGTTAAGCAGGCGCTGATCCGGGATTTTATCGGCACGATCATTGCCGCATTTATTCTGGTCCTTGGCGTGGTTTGCTTCCGGGGCAACCGGAAGAAGTGGAAAGCCATGCAGGCCGAGAAGAAGGCGGCAAAGGCAAACGCCCAGAAGGGCGGGGATAATGTTACCCCCTTCCCCACGCCCGAGTTTCGGGATGAGGAGGCCGCTTCTCCGGAGGAGGACCTTGCCGAGAGTGAGGCAGAACCTGAGGTTGAGGCGGCTTTTGTGGAAGACACTGAAGTCCCTGAGGCGGAGGAAGCCTCTGAAGAAGAGGAAGAGCCGGAAAAAATTGACGAAACCGCTGAGTGAGTTGAAATATGAAACTGCCCGAGGCCTAAGGCTTCGGGCAGTTTTATTTTATTCCGGACACAGAAAAAAGATAAGGTCGAGCGAGAGGATGGAGAATGTATCGGCATTTCGACAAAATACACAAAACAGATTGACAAAAATCGGCATTTTATGGTACACTGTACCCACATTTGGGGGGCTTTTCCAAAAAGCCGAAACGGCCGGCCGTTTCGCATGTCCTGTTCTACACAGGACATGATGAGAGGCTGGCAACAATTCTTTTTTGGATAAAAGCGGGGCGCTGCTTTTATTTACGTGCGAACTATTCAGGAAAAGGAGGGTTCTAAAATGGCAGAAAAGGCAAAAGGGAAAAAAGGGTTCAAGGTACCGCATCTGTTGTTCCTGCTGCTGGGCATGATGGTATTGATGGTCGCTCTGACCTATATCCTGCCAGCAGGCCAGTTCGTTGACGGGGTCTACACCCCCATGGACCGCTCTCCGGTCAACCCCTGGCAGGCACTGTTGTTTATCTATGACGGCCTGCTCAACTCGGGCATGATCATTGCCACGCTGTTGTCGGTGGGCGGCTGTATCGCCATCACCATGAAGACAGGGGCGCTGGACCGGGTCGTTGACGCGTGCGTCTACAAACTTCAGGATAAGGGAGCCAGCGTTCTGGTCCCCATGATGTTCTTCCTGATGGCCATGCTGGGTGGCTTCTCCGGCTCCGATGCTCTGGTTGCCGTGGTCCCCGTGGGCGTTATGGTGGCAAAGAAGCTGAAGCTGGACCCTATCAGCGGCGCCGCCATTTCTCTGGCCGGCACGCTGACCGGCTTTGCCTGCAGCCCCGGCGGAGCCTATACGGCGCAGGCCCTGATGGACATTCCCATGTACTCCGGTTATACTGAGCGGGTGGTCATTCTGCTGATCACCGCTGTGGCCGGCGCCGCTTACACCGCCGTCTACGCCATGCGGGTCGCCAAGAACCCCGCCAGCAGCCTGATGGGCGATCTGGAGTGGCAGGCCGACCTGGGTAACGTGACCGAGATGGAGGAGGTCAAGCTGAATGGCAAGGACCTGCTTACCGTGGCCATCTTTATCGGCCAGTTCCCCCTGACCATCTACCTGAACCTGGGCATGGGTCTGGGTATGCGGGCCATGCCCGCGGTCATGATCCCCGTGAGCATTCTGATCGGCTTTATTCAGGGCATGAATACCGATGAGATCGGCAACACCTTTGCCGGCGGCGTGGGCAGCATGGGCTTTATCGCCTTCATCATCGGCTTTGCCGGCGCCATCTCTCTGATCATGAAGAACGGTCTGATCCTGGATACCATCGCCTACTATGCCTCCATGCCGCTGGCCAATCTGAGCAAGGGCTTTGCTGCCATCGGTATCTCTTTGGTGGTGACCGTGCTGAACTTCTTCATCCCCTCCGCCTCCGCCAAGGTGGCCGCTTTGATGCCCATCGTGAAGCCTATGGCCGAGACTCTGGGCATCACCGGACAGGTGGCGGTCCAGGCCTTTAAGGTGGGCGACGGTATGTGTAACGTCATCTCCCCCTTCCTGGGCTGGACCATGGGCGGTCTGGCCGTGGCCAAGGTGCCTTACGACAAGTGGCTGAAGTGGGCGGTCCCCTTTGTACTGGTAATGCTGGTGTTTCAGTGGATCATTTTGTACTACCTGAGCTCCATCGGCTGGATGGGTTATTAAAATCATGTTTTTGCTATGGGGCAGTCTTGCTGGTTGGTATGGCGTGAGCGCCCTCCAGCTCCTCCTCTCCGGAGGGGAGCCGGGGGGAGCCGCCATCCAAGCGGCGGTGGCCATCCTTCTGGGCGTGCTTTGCCGGCGCAGCTGGATAAAGCGGAAAAAACGCCGGGAGGAAGGCTTGAAATAGAAAAAAGTATCAGATATACTATTGTATGGGTACAGACCGTAGCCTTCCCAGACAAAAGGAGGATATTGTCATGAACCTGAATGAACAGATCAAAAAACTGGTGGAGGAGCAGGAGCAGTACATCATTGACTGCCGCCATAAACTCCACGCCATTCCCGAGGTTTGCTCCAAGGAGGTCAAGACCAAGGCCTTTCTGATGGAGGAGATCAAGAAATCAGGACTTCCCTATGAGGAGGTCCCCACCAACAGTATCATCGTCAAGCTGGACACCGGCCGCCCCGGTAAGGTGGTGGCCCTTCGGGCCGACATCGACGGCCTTCCCGTGAAGGAATCCGATGAGAACCTGACCAGGCCCCGGGCCTGTAAATCGGAGCATGACGGCTACTGCCACGCCTGCGGCCATGACGCTCATATGGCCATGCTGCTGGGGGCACTGAAGGTCCTGCCCCAGCTGAAGGATCAGCTCAGCGGCACCGTTCTCTTCTGCTTTGAGGAAGGGGAGGAGCAGGGCACCGGCGTTGACGCTTTGCTGGCAGCGCTGGAGAAGTATCATGTGGACCGCTGCTGGGGCATTCACGTCTATGCCGACCTGGCGGAAAATAAGATGAGTGTGGACGCCGGCCCCCGGATGGCGGGGTCTGCCGTCACCACCGCTACCTTTAAGGGCAAGGGGGGCCACGGCTCCCGGCCCGACATGGCCCGGAACCCCGTTTTTGCGGCGGCGGCATTTCTGAACAACCTGTCTATGGTTTTTGGGCAGAAGATCACCGCCGGTCAGACCGTGACGCTGGGCATCACCATGGTCCACGCCGGCGAGGCCTCCAACGTCATTGCCGACACCGCCGAGCTGAGCGGCAGCTTCCGGTTCTTTGACGGGGAGGAGGGAAAGAAGGCGGTGCGGCTGTTCCGCAAAACCGCCGAGGAGACGGCCGCTATTTTCGGCTGCACGGTGGAATTTGGCCCCCGGACCACACCTGAGGCCGTGGGCTTCCCCGTTATCAACGATGCCGCTGCGGCGGCACTGGCCCAGCGGGTGCTGCCCGAGGTTTTGCCCGAGGGGACCATCGTTTCCTGCGAGCCGTGGTACGCCAGCGAGTCCTTCCGCAAATGGCTGGCCAAGTATCCGGGCGTGTTTGCCTTCCTGGGCATTAAAAATGAGGAGGAGGGCTTTGGAGCCCTGCATCACAACGAAAAGTTCGACCTCAATGACAAGGTGCTGAAAACCGGCGCTCTGGCCACCGTCCGTTATGCGGCGGAGTGGCTTATTCAGGAATAAAGAGGGCTTTTGCCCGGCGGTGACACGGGCGCAAAACCTGAGAGAAAAATTTTAAGGAGGGAAATGCCATGAGCCTGAATGAACAGATCAAAAAACTGGTGGAGGAGCAGGAGCAGTACATCATTGATTGCCGCCATAAGCTCCACGCCATTCCCGAGGTTTGCTCCAAGGAGGTCAAGACCAAGGCCTTTTTGATGGAGGAGATCAAGAAGTCCGGACTTCCCTATGAGGAGGTTCCCACCAACAGCATTATCGTCAAGCTGGACACCGGCCGTCCCGGTAAGGTGGTGGCCCTTCGGGCCGATATCGACGGTCTTCCCGTGAAGGAGTCGGAGGAGAACCTGGCCGGCCCCCGGGTTTGCCGGTCCGAGCATGACGGCTACTGCCACGCCTGCGGCCATGACGCCCATATGTCCATGCTGCTGGGGGCGCTGAAGGTCCTGCCCCAGCTGAAGGACCAGCTCAACGGCACCATCCTCTTCTGCTTTGAGGAAGGGGAGGAGCAGGGTACCGGCATCAAGGCCCTTTTGGCGGCACTGGACAAGTACAATGTGGATGTGTGCTGGGGTATCCATGTCTATGCCGAGCTGGAAGAGGGGAAGATGAGCGTGGACGCCGGTCCCCGGATGGCCAGCGCCATTGGCACCATGGTAAACTTCAAGGGCAAGGGGGGACACGGCTCCCGGCCCGATATGGCCCGGAACCCCGTCTTTGCGGCGGCCGCCTTCCTCAACAACCTGTCCATGGCTTTCGGCCAGCAGGTCACTGCCGGCGAGACCGTAACTTTGGGCATCACCATGTTCCACGCCGGCGAGGCCGCCAACGTCATTGCCGACACCGCCGAGCTGGGCGGTACCTTCCGCTTCTTTAACATGGAGGAGGGCCAGCGGGCCGCCGACCGGTTTGTGAAGACCGCTGAGCATACCGCCGCCATGTTCGACTGCACCGCTGAGTTCCCCCGGGGCAAGCCCGTGGTGGCCGGCGGCCCCGTCATCAACGATGCCGCTGCGGCGGCACTGGCCCAGAAGGTGCTGCCCGAGGTGCTGCCCGAAGGCACTGTTGTCCCCTGTGAGCCTTGGTACGCCAGTGAGTCCTTCGGCCAGTGGCTGCGGAAGTACCCCGGTGTGTTTGCTTTCCTGGGCATCAAAAACGAGGAGGCAGGCTTCGGCGCCCTCCATCACAACGAGAAGTTTGATTTCAACGATAAGGTGCTGAAGCTGGGCGCTCTGGCCACCGTCCGCTATGCGGTGGAGTGGCTGACCCAGGGCTAAACAACGATTTTTTCCTCTTTTTCTCTTCTCGAAAGGCCCAACGCCCGGGAGATCTCCCCGGGCGTTGGGCCTTTCCGCCCTTCGGCGACGGAAATTCCATCGGCATTTCCCACAAAAAACACCTTCCATTTTTGGCGGGGAAAAATGGGAAAACCCCTTGCCAAAGGGGCTGTTTTTTAATACAATAAAGCAACCGCACTACCTATTAAAAAAGAAAGGGGCTAAAATCATGGCAAAACTGACTGCCGGCCAGACCATGCCCGACTTCACCTACGACACCCCCTTTGCTTCGGGGCGCACCCTGACCGAGACGGTGCAGAAGGTGGAGGGCAAGACTGCCCTTGTGTTTCTGCGCTATTACGGCTGCACCCTCTGCCAGCTGGATATCCGCCAGTTTGCCCGGGAGCAGGAGAAGATCACTGCCGGGGGAGGACAGATGCTGGTGGTCCTCCAGTCCGATCCGGCTCTGGTGGCCGGGGAGATGAAGGAGGGAGACCTGCCCTTCGATATCATTTGCGACCCGGACCAGAAGCTCTATAAGGATTTTGAGATAAATCCCGCCAAATCCAAGCTGGGGATGGTGGATTTTAAGACCATAGGCAAGATGAAACAGGCCAAGAGCGCCGGGCTGGAGCATGGCAAGTACGAGGGGGATGAGCTTCAGCTCCCCGCTGTTTTCGTCCTGGACCGGGAGAGAACAGTGACCCAAGCCCACTATGGGAAGAAGGTCAGCGATGTGCCCGACGCCGACACCCTGGCGGCCTGGCTGAGATAAGCTGAGAGGACCCCGTTTGGGGGTCCTCTTTTTTTCGCTAACAGAATAAAACGTCCGAGGGGAAGAGAGGAAGAAAAATGGAAGAGAGAGCATCATCCACTAAAAACCTGAAGCGGGTGCTGGGGTTTGGTGACCTGATGGGGGTGGCTTTCGGCTACATTATCGGCGCCGGCATCATGACGCTGCTGGGATCGGCCATTGCCATGACGGGCCGCAGCGTGCCCTTTGCTTTTTTGATGGCCGCCGTGATCACCATCTGCCAGTTTTTGCCCACCATTATCACCGCCGGCACCGTCCGGCTCCGGGGCGGGAGCTATACCATGGTGGCCATGCTCTGCGGCAAGCAGCTGGCGGGGACACAGGTGATCATCTTTCTGTTTCAGAGTATGTCCATGGCCATGTACACCCTGTCCTTCGGCAGCTATTTCTGCTCCCTGTTCGGCCTGCCCGCCGTTTACGAGCGGTTCATCGGCTTTGGGGTGCTGACGCTGCTCTACGCCGTGAACCTGATGGGGGTGGATAAGTTCGCCAAGACCCAGCGGGTCATTTCGGCCACCCTGATTTTGGCGCTGGGGCTTTTTGCCGGTTTCGGCATGGGGAAAATACAGCCGGGCTATTTTGCCTCGGAAGGCTTTTTTACCGGCGGCGTGTTCGGCTTTCTTCAGGCGGCGGGGATGCTCACCTTTGCCCTGGGCGGCGGCTCCGGCGTGGTGAGCCTGTCCGCCGAGGCCAAGAACCCCACCAGGGACATCCCCCTGGTGGCCATCATCTCCACCGTTGTGGTGGCGGTCATTTATGCTCTGGTGGGCTTTGTTGGGGCGGGGGTGCTGCCGGTGGAGGAGGTAGCCGGGCAAAACCTGACGGTGGTGGCCTCGGTGGTCATGCCGAAGTTTGCCTATGTGTTCTTTGTGGCCTGCGGCGCCGGGCTGGCCCTGGTATCCCCCATCAACGGGCAGCTGGCCACCGGTCCGAGGCCGGTGATGCAGATGTGCGATGACGGCTGGCTGCCCCGGAAGCTGGCCACCCTCAATAAAAACGGTTCCCCCTGGGTCATCCAGACCTGGCTTTATGTGATGGGGGCTTTGGCCACCTTTGCCAACTTGAGTGTGTCCACGCTGGTGAGCCTGTCCATTGTGGCCGGCGGATTTATCAGCGTGTGCATGAACCTCTGCGTCATGCGCCTGCCCGTGGTCTGCCCTGAGGAGTGGGGCGCCTCCAAATTCAAACTGCCCAAACCGCTGCTGGTACTGGCCTGCCTCATCGGGGGCGGAGCTTCGGCCTTCAACGTGTTTATCAACGCCCGGAATCTGACCCCGGCACTGCTGGGACTCAACGTGGTAGTGGTAATAGGGGCGCTGTGCTTCGGGGTTCTCCGGGGCCGCCGTGTGGAGATGGAGATCAGCTATGAAAAAGCGTAAATAACGGCCTTACGGCGAAAAGGGGCAGCCCCGGTCGGAATACCGACCGGGGCTGCTGTGCAAGATAGCCAAAAACCACAACGTCAATTTGTGAAAGCCGCCAAAGTTGTCAAAACAATACAAATTCCCCTTGACGTATGGCGGAAAAGTTATATAATAAAAGTATAATTAAGCTGCTTAATCATAGAAACTGCCGGCACTAAGGAATGTGAAGCCACGGCAGCAGAACTGACAGCAGGGGGCCGCCTTTCTGAAAAGAGAGTTTATCTATTTTGCATAATTTCAGATGCGGAATTTGATGAAAAGGTAGAAATATCCTCTAAGCCCTTGACGGTGAAATCTTTTCCTGATACAATCAAGGTGCTAACAGGTAGAAATGACCCTACATAGCCCCACAGGCGGCTTTGGACCGCAAAAATTGTTGCATTGCGGGGACCGTTCCCGCTGCAAAATATAAATGAAAGAGGTCGAACATAATGGGCAAGTACAATTTTGGTTCTATGGACTTTATCGCTTCCCGTGAGGGCACCTGGACCAACGCTGTGGACCGTATCCCCATCCCCGGCGCCACCATCAAGGAGGGCTTCTCCAAGATCCCCATGTGGGTCGCCGATATGAACGTCCCCACCTACGAGGGCATTCCCGCCGCTATCATTGAGCGTGCCAAGCAGCCCCACTACGGCTACTTCTATCAGCCCAAGGAGTACTTCGACGCCATCATCAACTGGCAGAAGACCCGTAACGGCATTGATCTGAAGCCCGAGAACATCGGCTATGAGAACGGCGTTCTGGGCGGCGTTGTCTCCGCTCTGAACATCTTCCTGCGGAAAGGTGATAACGTGCTGCTGCACAGCCCCACCTACATCGGCTTCACCGGCTGTATCACCAACAACGGCTACAAGATCATCCACAGCCCCCTGTACCGTGACGCCGAGGGCATTTGGCGCATGGACTACGAGGACATGGAGAAGAAGATCGTGGAGAACAAGATCCACGCCACCGTGTTCTGCAACCCCCACAACCCCTCCGGCCGTGTCTGGACCAAGGAGGAGATCGAGAAGGCTTTCGCCATCTTCAAGAAGCACGACGTTATGGTCGTTGCCGACGAGATTTGGTCTGACCTGATCCTGAAGGGCCACAAGTTCGTCTCCACCGCCAATGTCAACGAGGATGCCCGTATGCGGACCATCACCATCTCCGCTCCCTCCAAGACCTTCAACCTGGCCGGTTTTGTCGGTTCTTACCGGATGGTCTACAATCCCAAGCTCATCGACCAGATGAACAAGGAGACCAGCCTGAGCCACTACGACAGCATGAACGTGCTGTGGATGCACTCCCTGATGGGCGCTTATGATCAGGGCGGCATGGAGTGGGTCGACGAGCTGTGCGACCTGCTGACTCAGAATGTTGACCACGCTTACAAGGTCCTGACCGAGAAGGTCAAGGGCGTGAAGCTGGCCAAGCCTGAGGGCACCTACCTGCTGTACCTCGACTGCACCGAGTGGCTCGAGGAGCACAACATGACCATCGAGGAGCTGCAGCGCAAGGGCGTTGAGTACGGTGTGGTGTGGCAGGATGGCCGTCCCTTCCACGGCCCCAACTCCATCCGTATCAACCTGGCTCTGTCTCACGACGCCGTTGTCGAGGCTTTCGATCGTCTGGACAAGTATGTCTTCAACGCCTAATTTCAAGGCAGAAGAATTATTACAGCGTCAAGCAAAGCAACAAAAGCACCCGGGCGATCGCCCGGGTGCTTTTTTATGCAGGCTGCAGGCAAAGGGTGGAAAGGCAAGGAAAGCCTGAAGGGGAGAACGGGGTAAGGGCCGCAGGCAGAGGAGAGGGATACCGTGCCCAAGGGCAATCGCCAGAATTCGGCCGGTTCAATGTTTTTTGGTTATAAAAGCCCTTGATGATAAAAAGGAATATACAAAAAAGGCATAAAAAGCAGAAAGAAAATTGCAAAAATGTATTAAGAAACGCTTGTGTCTTTTCAACAAATATGGTAAAATTACCAATGTAAAGTTGGACTATTTGTCGAAGGCAAGAGAGAACGCAAAAGGCAGAAGCGCCGGCGCTTTTTGGTTGTCCATTTTTGTGGACAACCAAAAATATCTCTTTTCTCCGAAAAATAGTTCAGCGGAAGAAGAAACTGGTTTCTGTGATCGAAAAATGAGAAAAGAGGAGGAATTACTTATGGCAGAGCAAGGTAGCTCTACAAAACAACTTGTCCCTACCCTTGGGTTTGGCGACCTGATGGGCGCAGCGGTTGGCCAGATCATCGGTGCAGGCATCATGTCTCTGATGCCTGCCGCCATTGAGAACACCGGCCGTTCCGTGTTCCTGTCCTTCCTGGTTGCAGCTGTTCTGACCTGCTGCACCGCCATCCCCGCCATCTTCATCACCAGCGTGGTGAAGCTCCGCGGCGGCATCTACACCCAGCTGCACATGGTGGGCGGCGACCTGGCCGCCGGCATGTATGTTATCATCTATGTTATGAGCAACATGTCCATCTCCATGTACGGCCTGTCCCTGGCCAGCTATCTGACCGACCTGTTCCAAATCGATGCATCCTATGATAAGTGGATCGCTCTGGTCATTCTGACTGCCTTCCTGATCCTGAACCTGATCGGCCTGGACGTGTTCGCCAAGGTCCAGAACCTGCTGGTCATTATCCTGATCGGCTCTCTGATCATGTTCGGCGTGGCTGGCTTCGGCAAGGTGAGCTGGGGTACCTACTTCCAGCCCGACGAGTACTGGATGCCCAACGGCGTCATGGGTATGCTGGAGTCCGGCGGCCTGCTGGTGTTCGCCACTGGCGGCGCTACCACCATCCTGAGCTATGGCGCTGAGGCCAAGAATCCCACCCGGGATATGCCTCTGGTCATCGTTATCTCCACTCTGGCCGTGGCTGTTATGTACGCTTTCCTGTCCTGTGTGGCCGCCGGTGTGCTGCCCTATGAGCAGGTTGCCGGCAAGAACCTGACCGTGGTGGCGGATGCGATTCTGCCCAAGGCTCTCTACTATGTCTTCATTATTGGCGGTGCCGGCTGCGCTCTGGCTTCCACCCTGAACAACTCTCTGGCATCCAAGCCCAAGCCCATTATGCAGATGTGTGACGACGGCTGGCTGCCCCAGTCTTTCGCCGCTCTGAACAAGAAGAAGGTGCCCTGGAAGATCCAGATCTTCCTGTACATCGTGGCCGTTATTTGTACCGTTTCCGGTCTGTCCATTGCCATTCTGGGCAACATGACCCAGGTGGCCTCCGCTGTGTCCAACGTGATCATTGCCTGGGGTACCATGCGTATCCCCAAGCTGGTCCCCGAGGCCTGGGAGAAGAGCAAGTTCAAGGTGCCCCAGGGCGTGCTGAATGTGCTGTGCGTCCTCGGCGCCTGCGGCGCCGCCTTCAACGGCTATCTGAACATCAAGAAGCTGGACACCAACCTGATCATCTTCAATGTGGTTCTGATTGGTGCGTCCTTCATCTTCGGTTATGTCCGGTCCAAGACCGTGCATCCCGAGCCCTCTTACGAGGTCATGTAAGAAACAGATTCTCTTTTGTTGAGAACTTGAAACCGGAATCTTCCCGACGCCCGTCCTCCGAAGGGAGGACGGGCGTTTCTTTTGGAGGGGAGGAGGGGGGAACGCCAAGACGTTCTTTTAATGCCGAGAAAGGGCAAGCATTTTGCGATGAACGGGGAGCGTGTCCCTTGCGGGTATTGTCCGTCCGGCGGAAGGACCTCATAAATTTGTCTTTCTCTTCGGCGAAAAGGGGCTCCTTCTCGACTTTGTTGGTTGCGGCCGGCCCAGCCGAGGGCCACAGCCCGGTTGTTGGGGGCTTTACCGCCTTACGGATGGGGGTGGCCCTTGAGGGTAAAACCGCCTTTTCTTTTGTGGGAAAGCGGGAAGTTTTTATTTTGCAGTTGGTTTTTGCCTGCCCAGCTGGGGCCAAAACCGCTTTTTCTTTTGCACTGCAAAAGAAAAAGCGGTTCTGGACTCCGAAAAAGAAAAGGTAGACCAGTGGAAATCTTGGGGTGGTACGATACAACCAGACGTTGGATTTGTACTGCTATGGTATCCCTCGGGTGAGGGACTTTAGGGTATCCCTTTTGTTTCCGGCGGCTTGCGTTTGAGCGACCCGTGGTCCCTCTTGCGCCACTGCCGTTGAGGGGGTGGAATACTGTACCACGTCCGTTGGTATCCACGCCGCCTGGGTGGGCGGTAGCAGTCGGTAGGCGA
>CAJUKH010000009.1 GCA_910587345.1 uncultured Oscillospiraceae bacterium
ACATCCTCGGCGGTGGTGTTGCGCTCCAGAACGGCCATCATCAGGTCAAACATGGAGGGGTGTACGTTCAATTTGACATTCGGTAATTGTGCCATGATGCTCCTACCTTTCCACGGACACAGCCTGCCGCCCACGCTGGGGGAAGTCCCAGCCGTAGACCTTGCCGATCTCGTCACCCAGCCTGCGGGTGATCCTGGTAATATCGGCGCGGGTCGCTGTTCCGTTATACAGTTTTTCTTTCAGCAGGTCGATTTGCGATTCCGACACTCCAGGCTTGTAGGTTCGGTAAAGCAGGTGATTGGTGCCGTCATGGTGGATGGCGTCACAGCGCAGGTCGCCCAGCCTGTCAACGTACCAGGTGGCAAAATCGGTGTCCCGGTCGCCGTAAAGGCAGTCCCGGATATTGCCGCTGGCAATCTCCTTGTAGCCCATGTGCCGCCCTGTCCAAAGGCCCAGGTCGGCAATAATCAGGATGGGCTGGTCAAGCTGGATGTTCAGATTAGCCCGCTCATCGTCCAGATAGCCGGTGTTGATTTCGTGCATCAGCATCATGCGTTCGTCCTCGGTCAATTCCGGGTAGTCAGCCTCCAGATCGGCCCGCCAATCCTCATAGTCCAGGTCAAAGTCGCTCCAAATACGGTGCTTCTGCTCGGTCATCTGGCGTCACCCCTGTCCCGGTGCCTGGGCTTGATGGGCTGGCCCTGCTCGTCATAGTTCTTCGGGTCGGCGGTGGGGTCGGCCCAGCCCCGCATGGCCCCGGCCAGCATCGCCGCCGCCTGCGCCTTGGTAACGCCCAACTCACCGTTCAACTCGTCAACGAGTTTCTGGCTGGTGCGGCCCTTTGTCACATAGGACGCAGAACGGTAGCCGTCAAAGCCCCGCTCAAACATCACGATGGCCCGCTTTTCGGGCACCTTACCGTAGCATACAAACGGCAGCGAACTTCGGAGGGGGATAACGGAGTTACCGTTCCGCTCCATGATTTCGGCAAACTGGCAGATATGGTAGAGTTCGCTGCCAATTTCAACGTGGCAGTCATCGATATAGCGGCATACCCGGTCAAACATTTGCCCATCAAACCGCCTGATTCGCACCTTGTCGCCGTCTGCGATCCTGAACTTTTCCTTATAGTGCGGGGTGATGAAGCGGATGCCTTTTTCAGCGTATTTCATGTGGCTGTCAAGCCAGTCCCGGCGATAGCAGCAGATGGATAGATTTTCCTCCCCTTTGCAGGGATTCAGCCTTATCAGGTAAGAATACTGCGCCGTGTCTGCCCGGAAGCCAAACGCAAAACCGTTGTTGAAGCCGCTCTCCGGGTGCGTCTGGCAGAAATCCCGCAGGGCATCGCTGTCTTTCAGAAAGCCGCCGTACTGTTCGTCATGAATGAGGGCATCCATAACGCCTGCTAACTCCTGCTGAAATTCCTCGGTGTTCAGACCTTCCCGGCCACTGCTCCATTTAGGGAAAGCACCTTTGCCGTCCTCGCTCATTCCAGTCTGAAAGCAACCGATATACCCGGTCTGGCCCTCTATCTGCATACTCTGACTGGCGGTGTAAAGCCGCTCCGCTGGGGTGGCGGTGCGAAACGTCAATTCCATCAATGTCACACTCCTTTTACTTGCTCAAAAAAAGACCACCATTCATCCTCCCGCACCTGAAAAGCGTCGCCTAATTGGATGGTGTCGGGGAAGTTTGTTTGGGTGGTCTTTATGGCGTATTTGTCGATCTCGGTGGCGTAGTAGCGGAGGATGGTGGCCCCCAGCTTATCCAGGGCCAGGTGGCCGCAGCTCATGCCATCATACATGGACAAGCACTTCCAGCGGTTCGGTGGTGATGCCGGGACAGTAGGACAGGATGTGGGCGATCACGTCCACCGTCCAGCCGTTGCCCAGCATTTTATACGCCTGGGTATCGCTGACCGGGAACACAAAGCCCTCCGGCACGGTCTGGAGCCGCATACACTCCCGCACCGTCAGCTTGCGGATGATATAGTAGCCGTCCATCAGCTTGATTGGGTACTGCTGGCCCTTTATTGTGATCTGGCCGTCCCGAACTTCGTAGATGGGCCTGTCCAGCGTTCCGCAATACTGATAATACTGGCAGGAGGTGGTCAGGCAATTCGCCTTTTCCCGCATGGCGCGGCCCCTGCGGGTCTTGCTGTTGGGCATGGTCAAGTCAACACATTCGCCGGGGAGAATATCGGTGTATCCTTTGGCGGTGGCCTCTGCCACACGCAGGGCGGGACAGTCGGTGGGGACAGTATAAAGCCCGGTTTTCGCCCCGGCCCCGCCGCCGTTTCCGCACAGGGTCTTGCTCTTGCCGTCCGCTGAATATACCCGGTGGCCCTGCCCCTCGGAGCCAGTGCTGCTCTCTATGGTGCCTACACGGACAGGGAACATGGGGATATGCCCGCCGCCCATACCCGCCGATGCGGTCAGACAGGGGACTTTCCCGCCCGCATCGAACACGCCCCAGCGGGTATGCTGGCCGTAAAGACCGCCCAGCCGGTTGACGCTGACCGCTTCGGCCACACAGGTTTTGCGGTCAATGGTGTTGCCCACCATATTGCGGATGCCGTCTTTATAATAGGTGGCCCGCAGGCATTGGGCCTTGCCATCGGCGGTAACATTCACCGGCTCTATCGCCATAGGTGCAGGGAAGTGCCCGCCGTCCAGGGCGTTTACGGCGCTGGCCCTGCTGTAATTTGCTTTCAGCGTGTAGCCCTTTTCATGGAGCGGCAGGCCGCTTTCCAGAATGTCCAACAGGATAAGCCCACGATCTTCTGGCAGCTCCACGCCGGGGATATTCGTCCAGTAGAGCCGCTGACGGCTTTGGGCGGACACAAGGGCGGAGTTTATCAAAAGCGGTTCCACGCCCAGCTCCGCCGTGATCTGTGCCCGTATCGCCGGGGCCATGCTCTTGTTGTTTTCGTATAAATAGAAGTCCGGCCCATACCGCTCCCTGGCGATCAGGTAGTTGCGAAACAGCTCCCAGCCCAGGCCCTCCGGCTTTGTTTCCCGGTTCCGGGTCTGTGCGATGCTCCAATGGGTGCAGGGGGAGCCGCCCAGCAGAAGTTTCATCTATTATCACGCTCCCTCAAATGAAAAACGGCATCCAGTTCATTCACTGGAAGCCGTCTTTGCCGGTTTTAGTTCAAAGGCTTTTTTCACCGGGCGTCGCCCCGGTCATGGTGCTTGGGCTTGATGGGCTGGCCCTGCTCATCATAGTTTTTGGGGTCGGCGGCGGGGACTTCCCAACCGAACATGGCCCCGGCCAGCATCGCCGCTGCCTGCGCCTTGGTGACGTTGATCTGTTCGTTGTACTCGTCCACGATGGTCTGGGCGTGGGCACGGTCATGACCGTATTTGCCGGTGTGAAAATAGCCGTCCTCTCCGTGCTTGATGGTGATGATCTCGTCGCCGCTGGGCAGCACAGCATAGCACTTTTCCGGCAAGCCCAGACGTATGGGAATAACCTTGCTGTTACTGTCTTTCATCCATTCCGCAAACTCTCGGATATGGTAAAAGCTGCCGCCGATTTCAGCGTGGCAATCGTCGATATACCGGGCCATGCGGTCACGGCTCGCACCCTCGCTGGTGGTGATACGCACCATATCGCCGTCCGCCACCCTGAACTTTTCCTTGCCGTCCGGGGTGATGAAGCGGATGCCCTTTTCAGCCTGTTTCATGTGCCGGTCAAGGCAGTCCCGGCGATAGGGATAAATATGAACATGATTATCCTCCCCAGCCGGGGTACAGCGTATCAGATAGGAATAGTCACGGGTGTCGGCCCGAAACGCATATTCGTAGCCGTTGCGGAAACTTCCTTGCGAGTGGTCGAGGCAGTAGACGATCATTGTGGCCCGGTTTTTCAGCACATGGCCGTACCGCTCATCAAAGCGGAGCATATCAAGCACCGTGTCAAACTCGGCCTTAAACTCCGGCGTCTTTTCAGAACGTACAAGAGTTTCCCAACTGTGGAGGAAGATAGAGCCGCTGTTGTCCAGCTCGCCCCATAAATAGCCCGGATTCCCGCACCGCTCACTGATCTGCGCACTCTGTTCATAGGCAAAAAGCCGCTCCGCTGGGGTGGCGGGCCGCAGGGTCATATCCATTACCGCTCACACTCCTTATCCGGCTCCTTGGGCTGTCTTTCAGAAGCCCTCGCCCGCCGCTCCATCTGATACTCCAATTCCTCACTGGCACGGCCCAATAAGTCTTTCTTCGCTGCCAGGGGATCGGAGAAGTAGTGCCCCCAATAGTAGTAGTCCCCGCCCTTGCAGGCCCAGGTCACATACATGGGCATTTTGCCGTCCAACTTGCCAAATACAAATTCCGTTTCCCCAACCTGGATGGAGTCGGTGATAACGTAGCCTTCGTTTATTCTGGCGTCCATATCAGCGGCCCTCCCTGTCTTTGGCTCTCTTTTCTGCCTGTCGCTCCTGTTGTAGACAAATCAGATAGTGCTTCGCCCACTTGGGCAGGTTTTCCGGCGCGATAACGCCGAGGATGTCGCTCCGCTCAAAACGGGAAGTTTTGCCTGAGTACAACTGCGTACAGTAGCAGGCGGTGCCCCGGCTGTTTGGGGAAGCGCCAAAGCCCCCAGTGCATAACTGAAGCTGGCTGGTGGCTCGGCGGTATTCCGGGCGCAGTACCTCCGGCTTGATGACAACGATCTTGCCTTGGAGGTCGTGCTGGTAGTTGATTACCTCACATCCTTCGGCGGTGATAGGGGCATTGGGGATGCCCTGAATTTTGGGGCCGTTCAGGTAGATACGGGTTTTCTCCGCCTGTTCCGCCACACGCTCACCAAACAGCCTCGCCAGTTCAGGATAGTCGTCGCTGACCATTACTTCGGTGTAGCCAGCCATCAGGCCGTTATTATCGCAGAACGCACACATATACCGCTCATTGCGCTCGGCTGCCGGATTTTCCCCCAGCACGATCTCACGGTCGCCAATATGAAACGCATGGATGATAACATAATCGCCCGCCATGCGTTTCTCCTTCTCTATGCTCATCTGATTCCCTCCTTGTCCATAAATTTACGCCGCCCTGTGTCCGTCAGACAAAGAGCGGCGTATGTAAGCGGTCGCCTTATCCGCAGGCCATCAGTTTTATCAGAAGCTCGTTCACCGGCCCAGCGTCCCGGCCCTGGGCGGTCAGCTTGTTCCGCCAGTCCATCAGGTACTTTCTCACAAGCCGGTATTCCTTATCAGTCAGTTCAAGATAGACTTTCTTTTCCCGTTTGAACATTTGAAACAGCTCCTTTCTTCACCACCATAGTACAAGAAAAAAGAAGCGGTTTCAAATGTGCGAACGGGTATGTAAGTGGCCCGCTGTGCGGGCCACAGGGATGTGCTTAATACCCCGTTCGGGGGAGGGTCGTAGGAGGTGCGTAGACCTTCGTCACCCAGCGGGTGGTAGCCATGATCCACTGGCCGTTGTAGACGCCGCCTACGTCCGCCTGGTTCACAAACTGGCTTCCGCCCTTGGCCCAGGACACAACAGTGCAGTCGATCTTGGGGGCTTCCACCTGCCGGAAGTTGGCGGGAACGACGCCGAACACAAACATCACCTCTGTGACGTACTCGTTGGACGCCAGCCGCAGGGCCACGGGGGACGCCTCCAGCACATAGTTCTGCTGGGTGTTCAGGCTGTCCGCCAGCACACGGTAGTCGGCCCCGGAGAGATTGGTCTTGTAGACGATCTTGTAGCTGCCAGCGGCATTGTAGGTGCCGGTGGTGATCTTCGCCAGCCGCACCGCCTCCACGGGCAGGGTGTCCCTCCAATAAAAAGAGGTGAGCGCCGTGGTGGAGTTGTTGCCGATGTTGGAGAACGTGTAGCGGATGTTCTGACCGGGCATGACCTCAGCATAGCCGGTTTTCTGGATTGCCACGTTGGTATAAAGGCTCTTGTTGGTCATGGCCGCTTTGACGATCTGGCCTGCGTGTTCGATCTCCACGTCGATGGGGGTCTTGTCCAGGGCGTAGAAGTCCGCAGCCTGGGATTCCACCACCTTGTAGCGGCCCAGGGGCAGGGGCTTGGACACGGCCACGCCGTTCTTATCGGTGCGGATGGTGTCAACAAGGTTGCCGGTGCGGTAGTGGTAAATCTCAAACACGGTGCCGGGGATGGGGGTGCCAGCGGGCCAGCCGTTCATGCTGTTGTAGTCGGCGCTGGTCTTGGTCACTTGGATTTGCCCTGTGACGGCGGTGTTCTTCCAGGTGATAGTGGTGCAGCCGCCGTACTCCACATAAATGGTCTTGGGCTGGGTGTCCAGGATATAGCCCTCGGCGCACTCAATTTCCCGGATGGTGTATCTGCCGTCCGCAAGCCCGCCGTCTACATAAACATAGCCCTCGTTATCGCTTTCATAGGTGCCCACGGGGTTGCCCTTGGCGTCGGAAAGCAGGAATTTCACGCCATAAATCCCCTTGCCGGTCACACTGTCGATCTTGTGGATGATGGCGCTGCCGGTCTGCCGGTTGGTGATCTCCAACGTGGCGGTGCTGCCGTCCTTTACCTCAATCTGATAGGGCTGGCTGTCCAACTGATAGCCCTTGGCCGCTTTCAGCTCCGTTACCTGATACCAGCCCTTTTCCGCTTCGGGCAGGGAAATGACGCCGGAGCGGTCGGTGGTGTAGGTGCCAACGATCTCCCCGTTGAGCTTGCGGATTTCAAACTGGACGCCGCTGATGCGCTCCCCGGTTTCCTCGTCTTTCTTGATGATGGTCAAACCGCCCACCTTCGTGTTGTAGACGGTGATGGTCTGTGTGTCGGTGGGGTTCACCTTGACGGTCTGCGTCTTGGTGCCCTCGTCCATCACATAACCGAGCAGGGGCTTGGTTTCCGTGATGACCAGCGTACCCACCACGCCGGAAATGCGGATTTCGCCGTTGGCGTCGGTTTTATAGAGACCCTTACTGGACAGGTGGCCGTAGTCGTCGTCCAGATAGCTCCCGTCCGCATAGGTGATCTGGAACTCCACCCCGGCCAGGGGGTTGCCGGTCTGCTTGTCCAGCTTCTTCACCACGATGGTTCCCTGCTTGGCGTTGTAAAAACGGAGGGTCTGCGCCTCGCCCACCTTGATCTTGATGGACTTGGGTGTTGTGTCGAGGACAAAGCCCTCCAGCGTCTTGATTTCCCTGACAGTGACGGTCACGCCGGGTTCCAGGCCCTCGATCACGATGCGGCCATTCTCGTCGGTGATGAACTCGCCGTTGGAGCTGCCTACCACCTGACCGTTGGATTCCGTCACCAGGAAAGTTACCCCTTTCAGCGGGTCAGTGGTGCCGGTGACATACTTCTCGATAATCAGACTGGTCTTGGGGTCATTCTCAAATGTCAAATCATTGCCGCCGCTGGCTCCGCTATGATTGCCGCCATTGGTTCCGTTGCCGCCCGCGCCGCTGGTGATGCTGTTGGAGCCGTTGCGGACGATGATGGTCTGCGGGGTAGTGTTCAGTACATAGCCGCTGGGGACTTTGCTCTCGCTGACCACGACGGTACTGCCGGGAACGAGGCCGGAAACAGTCACAGTCCCGTCCTTGCCGGTGGTGTAACGGCCCAGCACCGTCCCGTTCCCGTCCTTTACGGTAAATTCCGTACCGGGGACAGGTTTGCCAGTCACGGAGTCCAGCTTGGTCAGGGTTAAACTGCAAAGAGGCTCGTTGAGGAACACAAGGGTCTGTGTGTCCTCCGGGTTGACTGTGACGGTCTGCGTCTGTGTGGACTGGTCGATCACATAGCCGGGAGCCGCCTTGACCTCCTTGGCGACGATGGTGCCGGTCACACCGGAAATTCGGATTTCACCCTTATCGTCCGTGGTGTAAAGGCCGTTGCTGGAGAGGTGGCCGTTGGCGTTATCCACGAAACCGCCGCTGGCATAGGTGAGCTGGAATTGTGCCCCGGCAATCAAAGCGCCGGTCACGCTGTCCTTTTTCTGAATAACCAAGGAGCCAGCCCGCTTGTTCCAAAACGTCAACTGCTGGACTTCGCCGCCCTTGATGAGAATGTCCTGGGGAGTGCCGTCGATCACAAAGCCCTCCACGGTCTTGATCTCTCTGGCAATCACGGTAGTGCCAGGTTCGATGCCGTCCAGAACGATCTCACCCGCCTTGTCGGTGTAATAGGTGCCGTCGTCCGGGCCAACAGCGGCCCCGGAGCCGTCCACGACCTTAAAGCACACACCGGAAAGCGGTTCATTCTCCGTGCCCTCAATGAACTTACGAATGATAAGAGTTGTCCCAGGCTCATTATCGAAAATCAGGCTGTTGGAGATACCGGCTTTCACCACAATGCTTTTGGGCGTTTCATTGAGGATATAGCCTGTTGGAGCCTTGGTTTCCGATACCATGACCGTGCTGCCGGGTTCCAGGCCGGACACGACCACGGTGCCGTCCGTCCCGGTCTTATAAATGCCATTGGTGGGGCCGACTGCGTGACCTTCACTGTCTCGGACAATAAACTCGGCGTTCGCCAGAGGCTTGCGGGTCACGGCGTCCCGCTTGGTGATGGTCAGGGTGGCCTTGGGGGTATTGGTGATGATGACGGTCTGCGTGTCGCCGTTGGCCCCAATGACCACGTTGGTGCTGGGGCTGTCCATGACATACCCTGCCGGTGCTTTTGTTTCAGTCAGTACATAGGCCCCCGGCGCGAGGTTGGTAATGCAGATTTCGCCGTTGCTGTCGGTCACAAACAGGCCGTTCTGCGTCAGGGTGCTGTCACCAATTACACCGTCCAGGCCAACCTCACAGCCTGCGGCGGTCGCCACACGGAACTCCGCGCCGGGGAGGGGCTGGCCGGTGAGACTGTCCCGCTTCTGGATAATCAGACTGCCTTTCGGCTGGTTCTTAAAGGTGAGGGTGACGGTGTGGCCCTCCTTGATCTGCACGGCCTGGCTCTGCGTGTCGATGATAAAACCGGCAGGGGCGCGGGTTTCCGTTACCACTACGCTCTTGCCGGGTTTCAGGCCGGGGATGCGGATTTCGCCGTTCTCATCGGTGCGGTAAATACCGTTGCTGTCCCCAATCAGTGTGCCGTCCGCATACATGATCTTAAACTCGGCGTCCTGGAGGGTGATGCTGGGATTGACGGAGCATACCTTTCTGACCAGTAAAATCCCGTCCGGGGCGTTATCAAAGCGGACGGTGACGACACTCTGCTCCCCACTGTCAGCCAGATACACCGTTTCGGAGGCGTTGATGATGGAATACCCGTCAGCCGGGTCTACTTCCTCCACCACATAGGTGCCGCTTTTCAGCCCCGTCCAAATGGCGGTGCCATTCTTCCCGGTCACTTTCTGCCCGATGACGGTGCCGCCTGTGCCGCTGGTGCCACCCAGGTAGCGGAGCTGGAACGTGCATCCGGGCAGGGCCTCATGGGTCACGCTGTCGTACTTCTCAATGATGATGGCGTTTAACGGTTCGTTCAAAAAAGTCAAAGTCTTGCTCTCGCCGCCGTGGATAATGACCTTCTGCGTGGTGGGTTCTTTCATCTGAAAACCGGGGGCGGGGGCCACTTCGGTCACGGTGTATTCGCCGGGGTACAGCTTCTTGCCCTGCTCA
>CAJUKH010000010.1 GCA_910587345.1 uncultured Oscillospiraceae bacterium
CATATCGCCCCAGGAGCGGCCCCGGTCATGCTCCCGTTTCGGTTCCTGGACATCCGGCACCGGGATAAGCTGCTGGGCCTTTTCGACCAAAGGCCGGAGCGGTTCGGGTAGGTGTTCCCACAGGAAGTCCAGGGCCGCATCAATGCCAGCCAGGAGCCGAGCCGAGAAGCTGCGTTCTTCCTCCAACTGCTCCTGAAGGTATTCGTTCTCGACTTGAAGCTGCTGGTTCTCTTGTCTGATCTTCGCCTGGGCCTCTGCCTCCTGCAACTGCTTCTTAGTCGATGGTATCTTACTCTTGAGCCGCCCATTCTCCGCTGTCAGCTCCTTGACCTTCTGCTCGGCCTGTACGCCCCGGAGAGCCGCTGCCTTGAGCTGTTCCACCTGCTCCACCGTAACGCCCTTGACGGCCCCTGTCAGCGTCTTTTCGGGCTGGATGGTATCTAACCTCACCCGCACCTTCTCTGCGGCCTCCAGCGCCCTCACTGTCCCCTGTAAGCCCTTTTTCTGCTTCTTCAGAGCGGCGATCTCCTGCTCGGCTGCTGTCACCTGCTCCTGGGCCGCTTCAAGACGCTGGGCCGCCTCCCGGTACTCCGGCAAATCCATGTGCTTGCGGCCCCCGCCCAAGCTGATAATCTCAAACTCATGGGCCTGGGCGAGTTCGGCAAGGGTCTGCTTCTCCCTGTCCATCCAGGCCCGCCACTCGGTCATGTTCCGGCCAAGGGATGTAAAGCCTTGTTGCTTTAGTGCCTGTTTCATGGAAACTCTGGTTTGCAAGCCCCTGGTCTGCTCCGTGGCCACCGGCACGAAGTCGATGTGAATATGGGGCGTGGCCTCGTCCATGTGCAGCACCGCATTGAACACCCGCAGATGGGGGTTGCGCTCCTGGAAGGACTCCGCAAACTCCTTCAGCACCGCAGCGGCCCGATCACCGTCCAGCGTGCCGCATCCGCAATCGTCCTTGTTGCCGATCTGGAAGATGACCTCATGGAACAGCTTCTCCTGCTTACCTTGGCGGATATGCTCATAGTAGTCGGGTATCTTATCCCTGGTCTTTTTCTTCTTAGCGTTGTACGCTGCCAGGGCTTCATCGAATACCAGGTGATAGACCTGTTTCAAGTCCTCCCGGCAAAAGGTGACGTTCTGGGCCGTCCGGCTCCTGTCAATGTTGGCCGCTGAAAACGTCCTGTTGTTGTGCCTGATACTGCCCCGGCCCGTCATGCCGGAGATTGTAACCGCCATGGAGATCACCGCCTTTCATCTCGGTCTGAACGTGAGCGACATTTTGCAGCGACGTTGCCCACGTTTCCCATGTTACCATACTGGGCCGGTCATTGCAACCTCTTTGTTACTTTCTCGGTGAGAAAGTAACGCAAAAGCACTTTCACACCGCCGCCCCGTTTGGGCGTCAGTATGAAAGTGCTTTTGCGCGCTCCCGCGGGGGTTTCTGGAGGTAAATGGTAATCGTAAGAGGAACATTTTAATACCAATCTATGTAAAAAGTTGATGTTTTTACATAAAATTTTTTAAATAGATATTTACTTTTTTGGTTATATATGCTATTATGAAATGTGTAATTGTTTCTTGACCCTATATTTCTTGGAGGTGTTTTTATGAAAAAGGTCTTCTCATTTCTACTTGCCTTCGTTATGCTTTTACCATTAAGCATAACCGCCTTTGCCATCGAGGCAGACTATACCTCTGATGAAAGTCCGTATGAAGATTACAACGAAGAAACTGAACGACAAATAGACCTTCTCATTCAAGAATTGGTCAAAATACGGCTTCATTCTGGAAAATCGAAAAACTCTATAACGCCAGCATCTACCACAACCGATGAGAACCGCATCTACAATTCGTTACGCAGCTTGGGCGCTAAGATTGTTGGAGCAGATGATCTCACTCCCGCAGAATCCGGAATTGTAGCACAAGCAGCCTCAACCCCTTTCTTTGATGGATTTGACACAAGCTATAATGAGTTCGTTGTAACAGGTCCACTTCGTCGTAGACATGGACGTTCTGGTTACCATGTTGTAACCGTTAGAGTTATTCCAAAAGATGAAAACTCTGTGTTAGATAAATCAGATATTACAGTAGTCTCTCTCTACGCTAAAAAAACACCATTATCATCATTCGTGAACAACACTTTTTCAATTTATGCCCAAAAAGGTGTTGGGCAAATTCCGGTGGTCCGGTGGCTTCCATATGAGTACCTATTTATGAACTGGAGCGATGCAGATGTAAAAAATACTAAAGCAACGTACACTATTAATGTAAACTCAGCAACAACTGCGAAATATGTTTATGTAGCAGATACAGACGTTGACAATAAAGATTCCTATAGCTTATCTCTACTAGATCACAGTGTGTCTTATCACGAAGTCCATAATTCCTCTTATAGCGAAAACGGAGTAGCTAAAAGCAAAGTTACAGAAAAGGACTACGTCATCGAAGGAGAATACTTTGCATCACCTGATGCACAAGCTTACCAAAATTTCTTAAGAAGTTACTATCAGAAGCTGACCGCACCAAGTGCAAAATATTACGAAGAAGATGCCAACGGAAAAGAGGTTCTTAGGCATACCGTATCCGCCAAAAGTGGTTTAGATAATCCTTATCGCTATTAACAAACAAAACATACTTTCAAAGTTGCATGGGATTGTATATAGCCTATCCCATGCAACTTTTCATATATATTTATACGAAGCCATATACATTGGTCAAAAACCTTATCACTCCACACCCAATACTAACAACCATAAACATTATCCCGCCAAATCTAATTTCAACAATATATGCTTTTGATGGGCCTTCTCCTCCAACATTTTTCCATCCTTCAAGTATTTTATAGACCCAATATGGATTTACTACCATGATAATCCCAATGATAGTCATTACGATAATTCCTCCCCAAAACATTACATATACCTCCTAAATAATCTACTAAACCATCCCTGTACCAACTTCTTTTCCTGATAATCAACTTCATTCTCATTTAATAAAAACCGTTGTTGCAATGTCCCAGCATGGAGGGCCTGAGCCGCTGCCGCCGTCTGCTGGGCAGAAACCAGGGCATCAGACAGCCGGGTGATAGTCTGCGTCTGCTGCTCGATCTGCCTGTCCTTCACCTCAAGCTGGCCTTGCAGCGTGTCGATGGTGGCCTGTAAAACGGCGATCATACCGTCAACTGGGCCATCAACCTGACCGTCAACCACACCGTCAACCGGTTGATGGTTGGTTGACGGTACATCCTGCGAAAAGGCTTGTTTTATCAGCTTTTCACCGTCAACCGATACCGTCAACCTACCGTCAACGGTTGACGTCAACCCCTGTAAACTGGTTGACAGCGGCTCCCGCTTGATTTTCTTAAAGACAGCTTGCTTCGATACCCCTATTTCGTCCGCTATCTCCCGTATGGTTTTCATACTTTGACAAACAGACCAATGGGGCAGATGTCCCTAAAGCCAGGTGTCGAGATGTACCAGCAGCCGGGGCCAGTCGGCTCCCAGCGAACCTCAAGGGTAATGTCGTGCCATCCATCCGGGAACAAGGCGGTGAACCCCTCCCCGGCATGGATGCCCCGGCCCTCCAGGAGCAGCCGGGGGTGCGGATCGGCGTCTGCCGGGTCTGGTAGCTGAAGCTGGGCAATACGGTCTTTCTCGAAATCCATGACGTTCCCCCTCAATCTTCGTAGTGGCCCCTA
>CAJUKH010000011.1 GCA_910587345.1 uncultured Oscillospiraceae bacterium
CCTGATGAGAACCGGACAGCAACCGGTCGAAACGGCCTTTCGGGGCCGTCGTGGGAAGCCACCACTAACAAAGGAGGAAGCAGAAATGAAAGAGACAGTCAAGACCAGCCGGACGGCGGGATATTTGGAAAAGATGTTTCGGGCGCTGAATCGGGACTGGTTCGGCGGGGAGCTGGAAGAGCCAATCATTACCATCCAGAGTACACCCAGGGCTTACGGTCATGTGACCGTAGCGAAAACCTGGAAGCGGAAAGACGACTGGCGGCACGAATTGAACATCGGGGCGGAGACGCTGGACAGGCCCATAGAACACGTCGTTGCAACCCTGGTCCATGAAATGGTGCACCTGTACAATATCGCCCATGACATCCAGGATTGCAGCCGGGGCGGGAGCTACCACAACAAGAAGTTCAAGGCGGAGGTGGAACGGCGGGGGCTGGTCATCGGGCATCACGAGAAATATGGCTGGACCGTCACGGAGCCGGGAGACGATTTGCTGGAGTACATCATTGACCAGGGATGGACGGAAATCAGAATCAACCGGACTGGCGGCCTCTGGACGCCGCCAGCCAGCGGAGGCGAAAAAGCCGGAGAGGGCGGGAGCCGGGACGGCGGGGAAAAGCCGGTCAAGCGGTCCAGCACCCGCAAATATATTTGTCCCAAATGCGGGCAGAGCATCCGGGCAACTAAAACGGTCAACATCCTTTGCGGGGACTGTATGGAGAAAATGGTGGAAGCCTGAATTTTGAAAGTGCACATTCAAAAGCTGACCTAACGGCTGAACGGGGAGAAAGGAACATTTATGAGAATGGAAAACAAGTCCGGTGAGGCGGTCTATTACAACGTCGTAGAGAAGGGCGGGAAACTCCGGTTTGTCATCAAGGCGGCAAGCGGGCAGGTCATCACCGGGCGGGACCGGCAGAAGCTGAAAAGCCGGACCTTTGCCCAGGAACACCAGGCGGCTGCATGGCTGAGGCGGCAGGGGTATGAAGCGGCAAGGTGAAATAAATAAACCCCGGCGGGTATCCGTCGGGGCTTGTTTTTTGAGTTTCAAAAGTTTTTTCCGGCGGAAAAAACAGGGCGGGACGGCGGGGAGGCAACCCAGGGATACCACTGCGCCCGGAAGCGCTCAGAGGGGCGTTAAATGACGGAGTTGGGGCCCCCGCACGGCGAGCCGTTGCGCGGGGGCCCCAACGATTTGCGCCTTACTTCCGATTCTCCCGGCGCTTCATCCTGCGCCAGCGCCTGGAGGGCTTTAATACGCCTTCCATATTAGGGTCCTGGGTATTCTGCTGTAGCTTCAGAATTTCCTCCTCACTCAGCATATCACCGGCTTTCATGGCGTGCTTCAGATTGCCGACACAGGCCAGGGTGTCATAAGCGTTATAGTCCCGGTTCCGAACGAACCAGCACCTTTTGCTTAGCGGCGATAACAGCTTAGGACTTGTGGCGTTCTCCAGTTCCCAGGCATCGAAAAGGGACAGGCGCTGGAACCTCCAAACCTTGTTACACTCAATCACATAGCTGGTTACCTGACGCAGAAGAGCGTCCACATGGCCGAAGCGCTGAGCAGTGTAGTACAGGCTTATGTAATAATGGCGGCAGGTCAGGATGGTATTGAGAAACAGCGGGTCAATATTCGTCTTGAAATTCCGGCTGTTCATCTGGACCGAAAATTCATCACCAAGAACCAGCGTTACCGTCAGCGTATTGTTCGCATCGTCAATGCCACGGTTCCGCTCAGCGGCCAGAACAATTTGTTCCAGGCTGACAAGGTCCTCATAGGGGATGGAAAGGGAAACGTTGGAAATCACCTTGATGCGCTGGGTGACTATCTTGCGGCGGCGGGGACACCAGACCGGCTTTCCGTCGTAACGGTGGAAGGAATTGACGACCTTATGAACAGCAGAAAGGGTTTTACCCCGGCCAAATAAACCGGTATAGCCGACCAGTTCCCCGGAGGGACAGCGGTTGTATTCCTTGTGCCGGAAGTAGACAAAAACGTCCTTGCAGATGTTCAAGGCCATGGAAAACGGGTGAAGCAGGGCGCAGCGGACGGTGGGAAAGACGGCCAGGGCAACCAGCAGGACAACGAAAACAACAAATACCATAGAGCCTCCTTACCAGCGCCGGAAGTCCGTCAGAAGCTCCACAAGACGGCCAATGACACGGAACACGCCAGAGACCAGGGCCACGCCGACCAGGACCGTCAGAAGATAAGGAATCAATTCGGCCAGGGTTTCAGGGGGCGTTTGACTTACGCCGATGATATCAAAAAATTCAGCGATTACCGGAGCCATTTAAAACCTCCTTTCAGCATCCTTAAACAAGCCATGACAAAAACGGACAGGAACAGCAGGAGCAAAAGCCCCTCCGTAACGGTGTAAGCCTCAAGAGGCGTGATCAAAGCGGGATGCTCCTCCGTCTGCCGGATGACTTCCAGATACTTCAAAACGGCGTCCATACCGGCCACCTCGACCGGCTCAGCGGCGGCGGGCTCTTCCAAGGTCTCTTCCGGAGCTTCGGAAGATTCTTCTTCCCGGGACGGCTCCGCCGTCTCATCCTGGTCTGTGCCGGTCAGGCGGTCCAGAAGGTCATCCACCGTGACAACCTCCACCGGAGCGGCAGGCTCTTCCGGTTCCGGGGCGGCTTCCGGTTCGGGAGCGGGTTCCGGCACAAAAACCGGAGCAGGTTCCGGCTCTGGAATGGGGGCCGGTTTGGGAGCCTCTTCCACAACGCCAGTCACAATTTCTTCATCAGTCACCAAGAAACACCTCCGCTAAAATTTTACCGGCGATACAAGATACAGCGCCGAAAATGAATACCTCCCAAAGGGAAAACGTGAAGCCGTACAGGGTAAACGGCAGATTGAACACAGTAAAGGTCCAGGACATCAAAGCGGCTATTGTCTCCATTACCGTCTCACCGCCTTTAAAATGCCGATAAAAACCACAGCGGCTATACCAAAGGTCAAAAGCGTCATAAGCTCTTTGGGAAGGAAGGGGAAAGCGGCGGACAGGAACCCCAGAAAACCGCCGAAAAGTTTTGGGAGCTCATCAAAAATAGTGAGGACCGTTTCCACCACGGTTATCAATTGAGACATGAGCATGTCCGTCAGAGCGGTCAAAGCGTCCAAAATCTTTCCGAGGACAGCTTCCGCCATGCCGATTAGACCGCCGAGGACAGAACCAAGCAGGTTCCCGAGCTTGTCCCAGATGCTTTCGCCGTCCTCGCCGGGGTCTGTGCCGGAGCCGCTGCCGGGCGGAGCGGTTCCGTCCGTGGATTTGTACTGTTCCCGACAGCGGGAGCACTCAAAGAGGGTATAGCCTTGCTGGATGAGCTGGCCGGTATCATCGTACTGGGTGGTGACGGTCTGTTTCACCTGCCAATCATGGCCCAGGGCGGGGACGGTCTCGCTTTTGGTCTGCTGGCACTTGGAGCAGGTCAGGAGCCGGGAGCCGGAGAGCGTGCAGGTGGCGGGAGTCGTACCGGTTTCCTGCCAGTCATGGACACAGGCGGCGGGAGGATTTTCCGAGCCGGAGCCTTCTATGATATAGTAGACGTTATAGACCGTATCGCCCTCTTGGATGGTGATATACTCATCCCCATAGGTGACGGTGGAGGTTTTCCCGCCTTCAAGAGTGAGGGTATAGGAGCGGTCCGAATAGTCATAGGTCCAATTTGTAATAGGGGCGGTTTGGCCGGTGGCGGGGTTGTAGTAAGTATTGTTGGTTTCGTTCACGATGGTGGAGTTATTTTCCACTTTTGTGATTTGCCCGTTGTCTCCTACGATGCCGTAGTTTCCGCCTTCGATGGACGTGGGGCGGGTTATCATGCCATAGTCAACATCGTTCAGGGCGGTGTCTGGGATAATCTTAAAAAACGGAAAAAACCAACTGAAATTGTAAGACAGAACACCCCGGCTGTCAGTAAACGCCGATGTAAAAAAACGGTCCACACCAA
>CAJUKH010000012.1 GCA_910587345.1 uncultured Oscillospiraceae bacterium
CGCCGTCATCTCCGTCGTCCCGGTCATCGGGCGGGGCCTGAGTATCACGAAGCTCCCGGTCATCGAACCGGACCTGGGGATCGCCGCCGTGGTGGGCCACGCTTCCGCCGCCATGGTCGGCACCATCATGGAGACCCGGCTCCCCACGCTGAAAGACTTTGATACCGAAATCCAGGCGGCCACGGTGGGCCGCTTTTCTGCTGCTTCGCACGGCACCATCATGGAGACAAGACTACCAGAATTGAAGGAGGAATTTGCATGAACCCCATGGTTATTGACCCGATGAACCCCGTTGAGAACGAGAACTACGGCTGCACCACCACCAAGCGGGGGCGGGCCCTGATTGCCAAAATCCTGGCCGAGAAGATGCCCCTCACCCTCACCCGGACCATGGTAGGGTCCGGTATCTGCCCGGATGGGCTGTTTCCCGGCGAGCTCCAGGACCTTGTTGAGCCGGTGGCCGCCGCCACCTCCAACGAGCCCATGTACGACGGCGATACCGTCCACATGACGGTGGAGTACCGGTCCGACCTGAACGGCGGCCTGGACCACGGTTTCTGGATCAGGGAGTTCGGTGTGTTTGCCCGTGACCTGGAGGGGGAAGAGGTGCTGCTGTACTACGGCACCCTGGGGGATTACCCTCAGTGGGTCAGCGCCTACTCCAAGAACGGCATCGACACCCGCCGGTTCCCCATCAGCATCACCGTCGGCGAGGGGGCCACGGTCATCATCGACTACTCCCCGGAGGCGTTCATGACGGCGGAGGACGTGAAGGAATACTGCGTCGTGGTCATGCTGCCCCAGTTCCTCGTGGAGGCCCAGAAGCTCATCGACCTCCACAACGGGGACATGGAGGCCCACCCGTTCCTCCAGAACCTCAATGCTGCCATGGACTCCCGGCTGTCCCTGCTGGAGCTGATGTATAACACCGATGTGTCCGGCAACCCGTTCACCGTCACCTTCGACAGCCTGACCGGGCTGGTGGTTACTGGTGTCTGGAACACCAACCAGAAAAGGCTTGAGTTCTGATGGAGGAAGTAACATTTTCCCGGCCACCGAATGAGCTGTCCTGCATCATCGGGAACCTGTTCACATCGGTGGAGCCACCCTGCGATTTGTGTGACCATGGACGCACGACCGATCTTGTCATTACCGGCATCACCCACAGTCAAAATTATGGGAGGCTGACCATCAAGACCGATTGCTGCATCTTTTACGGCAGGCCCGAAGATTTGGCCGCCGTCATGACCGGGCGCTGCCCGAAAGGAGGATGCGGAAATGGCTGAAAAGGAATACCTGCTTGGCAACAGGGCGAGGGAGCTCCTGCGATACACCAATCAGGCGACGAGGATCGTGTCCGATGATGTCAGCCAGCGTGATGTTCGAGCGATTATCAAGCGTATCGCCGAGCTCGATGACATCCGGGAGGTCAGGTCGGTGTGCTCCGTGGTCACACACCAATTAGACGAAAAGAGCAACGAGGGCTTCACCAAGAGCAAGTTCCGGCTCTACGGCGAGGATATGCGGCAGATTGCCAAGAACATCGTTCGGGATGTCCATTCTGCGAACAATAAGCATTTCCAGACCGAGTATGACGCACGGCTCAAGAAGATAGACGACGTTCTGGACGGCTGCACCCTGCTCCTGGAGTACATCCAGATTTGCGTCGAGGAGCACATCATCAGCGTGAAGAAGTCCGGCGTCTGGACGAAGAAGGTCACGGACGTGAAGTATATGGCCGCCTCCTGGAGAAAGAACGACGGAGGAAGGGCCCGGAAGCTGAGGGAGGAGGCTCAGGCCCAGGCAGACAAGCGGCAGGTCGAGGTCGTGAAGGCTGCGATCCGCCAGTACAACGCCGAGAGGCAGACCCGCCCCACACAGTAGGGATACCCGGCGGTGGCGCCCGCCTTGTATCAAGGGTATGACTCGTTTTCGGCCGCCAACTGGTGGCTCCGCTCCCCGAACACCAACAACTCCAACAACGCTTGGAACGTGAACTCTAATGGCAACTCCAACAACACGAACAACTGCTCGAACTCCTATGGCATCCGCCCCGCTCTGATGGAATGTGAGACGTGTAACCCCCGCAAGGGGGCGAAAGCAGTACGCCATCATCAAAGGGAGTCATATCCTGTCGCCGCTCTGCGCCACGGGGCGACGACGAACACATCACGCCGAGGCCAGCCACCCCCGCCGGGGGTGCCGTTGGCTGCCTGGGGGAAGGAGGGCCGGCGTTAGGCATGAGGGCCGGTCGGGAGCTTCCCCTACACCCCGGCCGGCGGAAGCAAAGGAATGGTTGAATGACCTATCAGGAAATGTGCGCTTTTGACGTGTTGTATGCCGCCTACCTGGAGGCCAGAAGCGGGAAGCGCAAAAAGGTCAGCACCGCCCAGTATGAGGCGAACGCCCTGGCCTGTACCGAGAAGCTGTCCCGTATACTTGCGTCGAAGACCTATATCCCAGGAAAATTCGAGACTTTCTACGTCTACGAGCCGAAGAAGCGGCTCGTCCAGGCCCCGGCGTTCGTGGACAAGGTTGTGCTCCATGCCGTGACCGATAACATCCTGTACGAAGCCGTGACGAAGAGCTTTATCCGTGACAACTACGCCAGCCAGAAGGGAAAAGGAACCCATGACGGTCTGATGCGGCTGAAGCAGTTCATGGTGGACTACTACCGGCAGTACGGCACAGCCGAAGGCTGGGTGCTGAAATGCGATGTCCACCACTTCTTCGCCTCCATCGACCATGACAAGCTGAAGGTGAAGCTGAAGGCCCTGCTTGACCGCCGGGGAGTAGACCCGCAGATTTATGAGCTGCTGTGCATCTACATCGACACCACGGCGGGACTGCCCCTGGGCTACCAGACCAGCCAGCTCCTCGCCCTGCTGTTCCTGGATGAGTTTGACCACATCGTCAAGGAGAAGTACGGCGTCAAGAAGTATGGCCGGTACATGGATGACTTCCTCGCCATCCACCCGTCGAAAGAGTTCCTGAAGAACCTGTTGGCAGACTTCCGGGTGTTTATGGGCAGCTACGGTCTGGAGCTGAACGAGAAGACCGGCATCTTCCCTCTGAGGAACGGCATCGACTTCCTGGGATTCCATAGCTACCTGACCGAGACCGGCGGTGTTGTCCAGAAGCTCCGCAAGGACGGTATCGACAGGATCAAGAAGAACATCAAGATATGGCGGGTCGAGTATCCCGCCGGGAACATCACCAAAGAGAAGATACTCGAAAAGTTCGGTTCATGGGACGCTCATGCGGCCCACGGTGACACTCACGCCTTACGGACGAAGTATGCCAAGCAGGTCGAGGAAATCATCGGCGAGAAGGTTCCCGTCCACCGAAAAATCAACTCGACGAGGGAGGTTCGGGCGAAGCGGCGAGTAAAGCAGATGCAGAACATCTACAAGAAGCAGCACAGGGCGCAGGAGCAATCCGGCGCCTTTTCGCCTGTCCCGAGGCCGGCCGACATACCGCCGTGGCAATAAATTTTGAAGGAGGAAAAGACATGGCATCAGTTGCCCTCAGCAGCAAAGCCGTTGGCAGTATCGTCAAGATTAAAGTCAATGGCACCCTGCGGGACTTCATCGTTGTCCAGCAGGGGAAGCCGTCGTCCATCTACGACGAGTCCTGCAATGGCACATGGTTGTTGATGAAAGACCTGTACGAAAGCCGCCAGTGGCATAGCTCCAACGTCAATGACTATGCCAACAGCACCATCCACAAGTGGCTCAACAACGAGTTCCTCAACCTGATCGACGCAAATATCCGGGCCCAGATCAGGCAAGCGAAAATCCCGTACCGTCCCGGCAGCGGCACCAGCATGAGCGTCAACAGCGGGGCGAACGGCCTGAGTGCGAAGATTTTCCTGTTGTCCAACATCGAGGTCGGCGGCCAGACCGATTGGAGCTATATGCCCCATGACGGCGCAAGGCTGGCCTACTTCGAGTACGGCACCGGCACCTCGGCCAACAACAAACGCCTCGCCTATCTCAACGGTTCGGCCGCCTACTGGTGGCTCCGCTCCCCGCACACCAGCAACTCCTACGGCGCTTGGCTCGTGGGCTCTGGTGGCAACTCCTACTACACGAGCAACTGCTCGAACTCCTATGGCATCCGCCCCGCTTTGATACTTCCCTCTTCTCTCTTGGTCTCTGATGACGGCTCCGTATCGACGAACACGGCCCCGACCACGCCCAGCAGCATCTCCGTCCCCAGCAGCATCCAGGGGGGAAGCACCATCACCGTGTCCTGGGGGGCCAGCACCGACAAGGAGAGCAACCTGGAGGGGTATATCCTGGAGCGCAGTACCGATGGCGGAAAGTCGTGGTCGCAGATTTACCAGGGCAACAGCCGGAGCACGACCAACACCGTGCCGTTTGGCACGGGAAGCGTGATGTACCGGGTGAAAGCCTATGACAGCGATGGGCTGGCGTCCGGGTACAAGACCAGCGGCCAAGTGACGGTAGTAAACAACACCGCCCCGACCGCCCCGAATGGCATCACGGTCCCGAATACCGTCCTGGGCGGTGCGACGCTCACCATTACATGGGGAGCGGCCACCGACCAGGATGGTAATTTGTCTGGGTACAGCCTGGAGCGGCAGGTGGACGGCGGCGAATGGGAGGTGGTCTACACCGGCAACACCCTGAGTTACACCGATACCATCACGAAGGGCTGGGCGACCGTGGCCTACCGGGTCCGGGCCTACGACAGCAACAACGCATACAGCAGCTACACCGTGTCGCCGGAACGGACCGTGAACAACAACACCGCCCCGGCCATCATCTGCGGTTCCCCCAGCGGGAGCGACCTGGGGGAGAAGGACGCCGGGTTCATGGTGTCCTACTCCGTCTCCGATGTGGACGGCGATGAGATCACTGTGACCGAGGCCATCGACGGCGTGACAAAGCGGAAGTTCACGGCCACGCTGGACGGGAGCAACAGCTTCAACGTCACCGGCGAGTATTTCATGAAGCTGCTGAACGGCAATCACACTCTGACCATCACGGCCAGCGACGGTAAGGCCAGCACCGTCCACACCCTGGTCTTCGCCAAGAAAGTCACCGGGGCCTCTATCACACTGGAGACGCCCATGGCGGCCGACGACCAGATCAGCATTTGCGTTCTGTCCGTCATCGGCCTCATCCCGGCGGACGCCGAGTACAAGGTCGAGGTCACGAACAACGCCAATGACGAGACCCCGGTGTGGGAGGACTGCACCACCGCCGTGAAGACCGGCGCCAACTATGTCTTCGAGAACAAGACCGCCGCCAATGGCTTCGCCTTCAACTTCCGGCTGACCGCCGAGCGTGGTCCCAGCGGGGAGGGCGGCTACATCACGTCTGTGCAAGGAGGGTTCCAGTAATGGGGCTGAATGTTATCAGGAAGGACTCTGTGAAGGAGAAGCAGAAGGAGAAGACCCGGAAGCAGCTCCAGGAGGAGAACG
>CAJUKH010000013.1 GCA_910587345.1 uncultured Oscillospiraceae bacterium
CCACACATCTTTTGGGACACCGTATCAGAATGACATCCCAAACAATACATATCTTCTTTTGAAAATTTATAAGTATCCGTTGAATACTCGTCTGCCAGTCTGATTTGCCCGGCTGTATCTTTACGGACAGAAGCCAGATAAACCGCACATTCCCCACAATTCAATCCACAATATGCTAAATCCATTAAAACACTGCCTCCCCTAAATATTTGTCATGTGGAACGATTAAACACTTTTCAATCGCTTTCCAATAGCTGTTGTAAAGATTTTTCTGTGCCGCTCCATAGCTTTCTTTCGTATCAAATTCCCAATAAAGCATATACTTAACACTTTTTACAATGCGGGTGATTTTTAGCGGTGGAAGCCCCTCTTTAATTTGTTCCATGTCTATGTGATACCCTCTTTTGACAAGCCGGAGCAGAAGCAGTCCCTCCTGTTTTTCCAAAAGGCTTTTAGCTTCAAGCATTAACGCTTCAAATTCCTCTACCTTTTGTGGCTTGACTTGATAAATACATATTTCTGTAAACGGCATATTCATATCCTCCTTGTGTGTATTTTAGCATTAGGAATATGACAGCAAGTGTGTCGCATTCCTCTATTTATTTTGAGGGAAATAACAAAAATATGGCTGTTCCCATTTTATGACACAAAATCTCTTTTCTTGGCACGCCATAATTATATACGGACTTCTGAATAATTGCAATGACAGTGAAATTTTTGAAATTGTATAATTTGTTGTTTGGCATTTTCCAAACTTCCCCGTAGTAGGGAATAAGGAAAACTTTTTTGAAGAATTTCTCTCAAAAGTCCGTCAAAATCGTCCTGTGCGGTGTTGTAGGTAGTGAGAGAGTTTATCAGAGGGTTTGGGATTCTTCCCAACAAGCAAAATCTGTCCGGCAAGCCATAGCGCAGACGGGCAGATTTACGGAAAAGGGTACCCTTTTCCTATGCTTGCTCCGAAACTTTTCATTTTAACAAATACGGAAAGGAAGGGAAAAGAATGGATTGGGAACTGGAAATCAAAGACAGCGAATTTGTACCGCAAAAGAGAAAGCCAACAGAAGAAACCGTCTGCTACAAAATCGGCGGCACATACTATGAAGTGTCTACCTCCTGCGGCGGTTCGGAACGGCTCCGCGACAAGATGATACGGCTCATAAAAGCAGAAACCGTCAAACCGCCCAATGACAAACAGGGATAAGTGCGATATAATAAGGTTAGCACTTCTGTTTGTCGGGCGTTCATTACAGGAGGAATGAACACATGACAGCAAATACGAATACATACAAGCCCGGACAGATAACAGCATTATACGCCCGTCTTTCGCAGGAAGATGCGTTAGATGGCGACAGCAACAGCATTGTGAACCAGAAAGCAGTCCTCTCCAAATATGCGGCGGACAATGGCTTTTCCAATCCCGTTTTCTTCATTGACGACGGTGTATCGGGCGTGACGTTTGACAGACCAAATTTTAACCGCATGATTACAGAGATTGAAGCTGGAAACGTGGCGACAGTCATTGTCAAAGATATGTCAAGATTAGGGCGCGATTATCTGAAAGTCGGCTACTATACGGAAATCTTTTTCGTGGAACGTGACGTGCGCTATATTGCAATCAATGATGGTGTTGACAGCGCAAAAGGCGACAACGATTTTACCCCGTTCCGTAACCTGTTTAACGATTTTTACGCCAAAGATACAAGCAAAAAGGTGAGGGCAATCAAGCGGGCGCAGGGACAGGCGGGGGAACATCTGACAAAGCCGCCCTACGGCTACATGGTAAGCCCTACGGACAAAAAGCAATGGATTGTAGACGAGGAAGCCGCCGCTGTGGTGAAACGGGTTTTTGATTTATGTATCGCCGGAAAAGGACCTATGCAGATAGCAAAAATCCTCAAAGAAGATAAGGTACTGACTGCCAAAGCCCACTACGCAAAGAAAAAGGGAAAACCATTTCCCGAAAATCCCTATGATTGGAGGGATAGTACCATTGTCGGTATTTTGGAGCGTATGGACTACTGCGGGCATACGGTAAACTTCAAAAGCTATTCCAAATCCCACAAGCTGAAAAAGCGGATTCCTACCACAAAGGAACAGCAGGCTATCTTTTTCAATACCCATGAGGCGATTGTAGAGGACGCAGTTTTTGAACGGGTGCAGGAATTAAGGTCAAATAAACGCCGCCCCACAAAAGCGGACAGACAGGGATTGTTTTCCGGCTTGGTATATTGTGCAGACTGCGGGAGTAAATTACACTTTGCTACCTGCAAAAGCTTTAACGGCTCACAAGACCATTACCGCTGTGCAAAGTATAAAAGCAATACGGGAAGTTGTACGGCTCACTTTATCCGCGAAGAAGTGTTGAAACAGATAGTGTGGAGCAGAATATTTGACGTAACCGCCCTTTTCTTTGATGACATTATGGCTTTCCATGAAATGATGTATCAGCAACGCTCTGCCGAAACAGAAAAGGAAATGAAGCGCAGGAGGCGGGAAGTCGGACAGGCGAGGAAGCGGATAGCAGAACTTGACCGTATCTTCAAGCGGATTTATGAGGACGACATAAGCGGAACAATCAGCCACGACAGATTTTTGAAGCTGTCCGCAGAGTATGAAGCGGAACAGCGGGAACTGGAAGAAAAAGTCAAGACAGACCAGCAGAAAGTCGATACCTACGAACAGAACAAGAGCGATTTTGACAGCTTCGCCGCGATTATTCGCAAGTATGTGGGGATAAAGGAACTCACCCCTGCAATCGTCAATGAATTTATTAAGAAAATCATAGTCCATGCGCCTGAAAAGGTGGACGGGAAACGGGTACAGAAAGTAGATATTGTTTTCAACTTTGTAGGGGAAATTAATTTCCTTTCTGCCAGTTAACCGAAGCGACAGAGCGCATAGACACTCAAAAAGACGGTACAGTCCTTGTAATTGGGGCTATACCGCCTAATCTGAAATTACTTCCCTCTAACCGTAAACATTTTTATTTTCTGTTTTTTTGCAAATAATACAGTTGCCGTCTCAATTTTCACTATTTTGATAGCCCCTTGACAACATTAGAATATTCTAATATAATAAATAAAAAAAGTAGAAGGTGAGAATGTGGGAGAGGAATGCTTACAGTCGGCTGAATTATTGAAGGCTCTGGCCCATCCAATACGGCTGAATATTGTGCGTAGTCTGTTGCAGTTTGGATGTCGAAATGTAAACTGTATGGTGAACAGTTCGGGCTATTCCCAGTCCTGTATCTCTCAGCATCTTGCCAAATTGAAGGCAGCCGGTGTGGTAACAGCGGAGCGAATAGGAAACGAGGTTTACTACGAATTGAGTGACGAACGAGTCGCAAGAATCGTATCAGCCCTATTTTCTCCCAAAGCAGTGGAACCATGACAGAAGTTCTGTCTGGTCAAATAGTGAAAAAATCGAAAGATTATCAGAAAGGAAGTTATTGTTATGGCATTGATTCATTTTAATGAGTCTACCTTCGATGAAGCACTCAATTCCAAAGAGTTGATGATGGTAGATTTCTGGGCCACCTGGTGCGGCCCCTGCAAGATGCTCGGCCCCGTGATCGAACAGTTGGCGGAGGAGTATGAAGATATCACCATCGGTAAGGTAGATGTAGACGAGTGCCCCGCCCTTGCCCAGCGGTATGGCATTATGAGCGTTCCTACCGTGCTTTTCTTTAAAAACGGGGAGGAAATCGAGCGGAAGATCGGTGCTATGCCTCCCATGGTCTACTCCGATATTCTGGACGAAAATAAGTAAGATGCGAATCATGGCTATCGATTATGGCGACGCCCGTACGGGCGTCGCCATATCCGACTTGACCGGAACCATGACAGGATTTACTGCAGTGATTCAAAGCCGCAGGGAAGAGGAGGTCCTCTCTCAACTGGTTCAGCTGATTTCCCAAAGGCAAATTGAAGAGTTGGTGGTGGGCTTCCCTCGAAACATGGATGGCAGTGAGGGGCCTCGGGCGGAACTCTATCGATCCTTTGCGCAAAAGCTGGAGGAGGCTTCCGGGCTTCCCGTTCGCTTGTGGGACGAGCGCCGCACTACGATAGAAGCCCACAACATTCTCCACGAGAGCGGCAAACGAATGAAGGCGCATAAAAAGAATGTTGATGCCGTTGCGGCATCTCTCATTTTGGAAGGGTATTTGATTCGGAAACGAATGGAAACAGTCGAAAATGGACCGCAAGATTAGTTCCTGCGGTCCATTTCATTTTTCCTTTTTGGGTTTTGGAACAGTTCAGATATTCCCACAAGAATTAAAAAAAAGCCAAAAAAGCGGTGTAAAAGAGTTACATCCAGCGCTGTTGCCACATAGGCGGCTAATGCGGTACCGATCAATCCGGAAAGCACGGAAGAAAACAGGAGCCTTTTTTCTATAAAGCCATTTTTAACATGAGCAGGAAGGGCTAAAGCGGCGGTGGGGAGGAAGTAAAGAAGATTGATGCCCTGAGCCGTGGTTTGCGGTAAGCCGGCAACAGCGGTCATATAAATGAGCAAAAGGGTCCCGCCGCCAACCCCAAATCCGGAGAGGACTCCGGTGGCGGTGCCTATCAGAAAAGCTATCATGAAGCAAAAAAGGCGGCCCGAATGCCGGCATAGAGGATCAAAATCGCAAACCCTCTGCGAAGCCATAGCATATTGACCCCTTTGAACAATTTTCCTCCAAGCATTCCGCCCACCGTACCACCCAAAAGATAGGGAAGTGCCCCCTCCAATACCAGATCCCCCCGCAGAAAATAGATGGCGGAGGAAAGGCAGCATAACGGCAAAATAATGGCGACCGAGGTGGCAAAGGCCTTTTGTTCCTTTAATCCCTGCCAACGAATAAGCAGGGGAACCAGCAGCATCCCGCCGCCGCCCCCGAAAAAGCCGTTTATAATGCCGGCTGCGCCTCCCGATACCGCCGCTTTCCAATTTTGTTTTTTCACAAAAATCCCCCTTTCAGCCTATTTTGCCAAAAGGGGGATTTTTTATGTGTCATTCTTTCGTTCTTCCTCGGTCAAAGATAGTACCACATCTCCCGCGATCATCAGCCCGGCACAGGATGGGACCCAGGCTACACTGCCAGGGATGCTGCGGCGCCCCGGCGGAGGCGCCTCTGTCCCGACCGACGATGTGACCTTGATCGGTTCCTCATCCGACCAAAGGACCCGGT
This sequence comes from uncultured Oscillospiraceae bacterium, assembly GCA_910587345.1. Lineage (GTDB taxonomy): Bacteria > Bacillota > Clostridia > Oscillospirales > Oscillospiraceae > Vermiculatibacterium. Next base: position 5,174 of record CAJUKH010000013.1, read on the forward strand.
GATGCAAAATGCCACGGCTGCGAAGTTCTTTGCGAACCACTCTGGCCAAAGGGCACACCTGAGTCTTTGCGATATCCGTGATTTGAAACCGGGTGGGGTCTACTTTATTGCCCGTTCCCAGCGCAGAAAGAATTGGGATACCCCGTTCCAGCGCCGTTTGGATCAAGTCCAACTTGCAGGAAACCAGGTCGATAGCATCTACGATAAAATCGAAGGGGCCGGCAGAAAAAAGCGTCTCTCTGGTTTCTGGTGTATAACGATAATAAAGCGAATGCACTTTACAACCAGGGGCAACTATCGCCACCCGCTGCTCCATGGCTTCCGGTTTGGGTCGACCTACTGTGTATAGCGTAGCTTCCAACTGCCGATTCAGATTAGATACCCCAACCTCATCACAGTCTACCAACGTCAACGCTCCGATCCCGGAACGAGCCAGCGCTTCTGCACACCAGCTTCCCACACCGCCAAGACCAACCACCGCAACATGGCTGCGGGCCAGCTTCCTCATTGCCGAAGATCCGAGAAGCATTTCTGTTCGTTGTAATGCTTCCTTTTCCATTCCCTTCACCTTCTCAGAAGACCGCCTCACAGGAAAGTATCCCGTGAGGCGGTCAATTTCGGATTCCGTTTAATTTTCAGCGACAGGGGACTCAGAAGGTTCTGCGCTTTCAACAGGGGTCTCACTCTCTGCTACGGCAGTATTCCGGTCGCCTACATACTTCATACCGTCCTGGGCTACCGCTTCGGCCGAATCCACAATCTCATCCAGCCATGCGTTCCACTCAGAACTTTGCTTTGCGCTGATTGCTGTACCCTTCCAAGCAGGCTCTTGCTTCTGCACATAGTACAATACATGCCAGCCAAAGTAATTCCCGCGATTCTCTACCAGTTCGGTATCCCCGGGCTGACGGGAGGCGTCAAACAGCCAGTTATTGATATTGGCTACCATATCCCCCTCGGACACATAGGTGTAGAGACCGCCCCGAGTATTGGAACCACTGTCATCCGAGTGCTCATTGGCCAAAATCCCAAAGCTCTCCTCGGTAGCTTCGCCGGCCTTCCATTGATCCAAAATGGTTTGAGCCTCTGCCTTGGCAGCCTCCATGGCTTCCTCAGTAGGCTCTGTAGCACCTGTTTCCATCTCGGGTTGAATCAGAATATGGCGGAAATCCACAGTCTCACTCTCATCCAGATAACGGTCCAGGAAAAGAGCCACATAATACCCGCTGGAAGACTCTACAAAGGTCACATCGCCCTTCTTACGCTCACTGTCCATCAGCCAGGAGGTGATAACAGCAGCATTGCCGGAGAGTGTGCTTCCCTTGATCCCCTGAGACAGAGAATAATCGGGATCGGCATATGCGCCCTGAGAGGATTCGGAAACATACTTCGGAGCGGCGGCAATAAAGGCCTCCTCACGGTCATCGGCAGCCTCAATTTCAGCCACAGCCGCCTTCGCTCTGGCCTCTGCAGCCTCTTTTGCGGCGGCCTTCTCCTCGTCGGTAGCCTCTACCGTATTGCCCTCTTCATCGGTAGTGCTGGGAGCAGCACTGCTGATAAAGAAGGTACGGTAATCATAGCTATCCAAATTATCAGGGTTCTCGGTATAGTACTTTCGCAAGTCTTCATCAGCATAAGAGATGTTATCCCGATATTGCTGGCTGAACTCATCGGCCAAAATGCTGTTCGTCAGATTGCGGAGGAATACCTTTTCGGTCACGCCATTGCCATAAACCTGAGAGATGTAGGCCCCCCGGCTCAAGCCATACCGGGCACGATCAATGTCGATTCGGCTCAATTCCTCATCAATTTGCTTCTGTCCCTCTTCAGAAAGCGTATAACCAGCCTCTTTGGCGGCGTCACAGAGCGCAGCTACCTGTTGAAGATTGGTCAATGCAGTCTCCCGAAAATAATCTGCGTAGGTAATACCCTCTTCTTCGTTTTGGAACTGGGCGCCATCTGATAAATTGGGGTCATAGCTGCTATAGGCGTACAACTGATTGTAATAACGCTCATAGTTGCGTACCTGAGCATAATAATACTGAAGGTCAGTGACTTTATAGTCAACTCCGTTCACGGTAGCCGCCACAGCATTACGGTGAAAAATCCCCATGTTGTTCCACACCAGCAGACCCACTGCCGCAATGGCACAAACTACACCGATAACAGTATAGGTGGTTTTCTTCCGCTGGGCAGCCTGAGCTTCCTTCTGCTCTCTCAGCTGGCGCTGTGTCAGCCCCTCAGCCATAGCAGCCTTGCGCTGCTGCTTCTTGTCGGATGCACTCATGCAAGTTCAGTCCTCTCATTCTTATCCGAATTTGTAAATTGTGAAAGAGCGCTCCGAGGGAATAGAGAGCGCTCGACACATTTTATCATTATACAAGAAATTCTCCCGCCATGCAAGCCCAAACAATCCTAAAAAGAGAAAAAAGGATAAAATTACCCCCGCCATAGCCGTGTGGACCCAATTAAAACCTGCACGTCTCCGGCAGGTGGGTCGCCTCCGTTACTGCTTTACCGCTTCCAACTTCCGACCATGGGCCGGGAGGCCTGCGAACCGCAGAACGAGTCAGCGTCCCGTTTCAAAAATGTGGGTTTAAATGAGCCCATCACGCACCAGGCAGGGGAGATACCATTAATCTTCGTTGTCCTCGTCCTCTTGAAACAGCGCCTCCATAAACTGGTCATAGACCGCTTCCAGTTCCTCTTCGCTGTCCAGGGTGGAAAGTTGCTCCTCACCGTCCACCTCAATAACCTTCAGGATAATCAGGCCGCCTTCTTCCTCGTTTTCCGCCTCGCCGGTATCGGCAGGGAAGAAGGCCATATAAACCTGTCCCTGATACTCTATGGTTTCCACATACTCCAATTCAAATTCATTCCCATCCTCATCCGTAATGGAAATAAACTCGGGACCAAATTCTTCACTCATTTTAAATTTCCTCCTGTGAGTGTGTTTATCCATATTTTACCCTTTAAGACGAAAAAATGCAATAGCCAGACAACCGAATTTTTTGTCAAGTACAAACTGAAATGGTTGAATATCCAATAAATGTAAATATTTAGGGTGGACAAAACGCCAAGTCGTGGTATAATAGGTGTGTCATCCATTAGAATTCAACATGATCCTTTAAACCGTAGGATCACCTATCCAAAAGCAAAGTCCTGCTTTTTAACACAGGAGGTGTTTGTGTGGCTGAAGAAAAAAATCTTCATCGAAATGAACGCTCTTCCAGCCAGCCTTCGCCCGCAAAGAAGCGTCGGAGAAGGTCCACCGCTCGCAGAGTGTTTAACATTATCGGAACCTTGGTCCTTATAGGCGCTTTGACCTGCTCATTTTTAGCCTGTTTTGCGGCGGTCTACATCAAAAATGTGATCATGCCCCAAGCCGACACTGACTTGGCTAAATATACCATGGACCTTTCCAGCACCATTTATTATACTGACCCGGATACAGGTGCTCTTTTGGAGTATGAGACCCTCAGCGGCGATGAAAACCGGGTTAGGGTCGCTTATGAAGATGTCCCTTCCAATCTGGTCAACGCATTGGTCGCCATTGAAGATAAGCGTTTTTACCGTCATCACGGCGTGGACTGGCTGCGAACCTTCAAAAGTGCTTTTACCACCTTTACCGGCGGCCGGACCCAGGGAGGATCTACCATCACCCAGCAGCTTATTAAAAATATCACTCACTATGATGATGTCACAGTAAAACGCAAGGTTTTAGAGATTTTTAAAGCCTTGGAATTTGACAAAAAGTATTCTAAAACCACTACTTTGGAGTGGTATCTCAACTATGTCTATTTCGGACGAAGATGCTATGGCGTCTATACCGCAGCTTATACCTATTTTGGAAAAGATGTCTCTGAGTTAAGTCTTGCCGAATGTGCAAGCCTGATCGGCATTACCAATAACCCATCCAAATATGACCCCTTTACCCATCCGGAAGCCAATGCGGATCGCCGCGCTCAAGTGTTGGAGGCCATGAAGAAAGAAGGGTACATCACCGAAGAAGAGGAAGCGGCGGCCAATGCAGAGGTCATTGATTTCCACAGTGTGCAGAGCAGCGGGAAAACAAACAGCCTTTACAGCTGGTACACCGAGCAGATCATCACGGACGTGGTCAATGATTTGATGGAGAAGAATGACTGTTCACAAACCATTGCGGAAGACCTTGTGTATTCCGGCGGCCTGAAAATATATGCCTGCGTGGACCCCAAGGTCCAGGCGGCGGTGGACAGCATTTATTCCAATGCAGAGAATCTTCCCTATACTTCGGCTTCAGGGCAACCTCTTCAGTCCGCCATTGTGGTTATTGATCCTCAGGGCAATATCGTTGCTTTGGCAGGAAAAATGGGGGAGAAGACCAGCGCCGATACCCGGGGCTACAATATGGCGACCCGTGCTATGCGGCAGCCCGGCTCCTCCATCAAGCCGCTGGCTGTTTATGCACCCGCTTTGGAAATGGGCCTGATTTCCCCCTATTCTGTTTTTGAGGATAGCGCTCCTATGCTTTTGAACGGGGAGCCGTGGCCAAGCAACGTAAACCATCGTTATCTTGGACAGATGACGGTTTCCTACGCCGTAGCAAACTCCACCAATACCGTGGCGGTGCGGGTTCTGGAGGAAGTCACTCCCGAAGTGAGCTACGAATATCTGCTGGACAAATTTGGTGTGGATGAGGACCATTTGGTCACAAAGGAAGTCATAAACGGAAAAGAATTTTCCGACATTGGCTACTCCCAGTTGGCACTTGGCGGTCTGACAAAGGGTGTAACGACCCTGGATATGGCTGCGGCATATTCTGTTTTCCCTCGGGATGGGATCTATATTGAGCCTCGGACCTACTCACGGGTGGAAGACGCAAACGGTGAGGTCATTTTAAGCAAAGAGAGTGAAGGCGTCCCGGTTCTGAAGGAAACCACGACCTACTATATCAATGAACTGTTGAAGGGTGTGGTCAGTAACGGCGGTGGCGGAGATGCCTATTTCCCCGGAATGACCATTGCAGGTAAAACCGGTTCCACCACCTCCAACAATGACCGCTGGTTTGTCGGCTATACTCCTTACTATACCGCGGCTGTATGGGTGGGTTACAGTACTCCGGAGCGTGTTTCCGTCTCCGGCAACCCCGCCGCCAAGCTATGGAGTCGTGTAATGAGTCAGGTCCACACCGATCTTCCCAATATCGGCTTTACGAAGCCCAGTGGACTTGTTGAGGTTGAGTATTGTCTGGACAGTGGTCATCTGGCCACCGAGGAATGCCGCAGTGATATGCGGGGGCGGCGGACCGCCATTGGCTATTTCTTTCCGGAAGATGCCCCTATTGATTACTGTGAAGTGCACACGATGGTAACGGTCTGCACCGCCGATCCCATTTTGAATGAAGCCGGAGAACCCACCGGCAGATTCCATCTTGCGGGAGAGTTTTGCCCCGACAGCACCGTGGGGCCTGACGGAAGTGAAACTGCCGGTCGGGTCAGTGTTGCCGTGTTGGCTTTGGAGCGGGAGTATGTAGGAGGGGTATATCCGGAAGATAATGGTTATGTCCTTAGCGCTTTGGAAGAAGCCGGCACCTGCCAGGTCCATTCCACCGCCATTCCCATTGAACCGACTCCGTATGACCCGAGTTCCTTTGATATTACCAATCCTGCCACTTGGCCTTCCAGGGAGGAAGACCCCAATTTTAACTCTGCCGATCCTTCCACATGGCCAACTGCCGGCGGTCATCTGGTCCGTCCTTCCGAAACGTATTCTCCCGCAGAAACCCTATCTCCTGTTCACACACCGCCGTCGGTCCCCAGTGAAAGCCCGTCTGTTAATCCCCCCGAAACAACGGCTCCTGAGGGGACGTCTGCACCGCCTCCTGCTCCAACCGGAAATGATCCTCTGCTTCCTCCTGGTGTATAATAATTGCGATAGAAAATGGGGACATACCGACAGGTGTGTCCCTATTTTCATTGGTTGCGAAGGCAGCTTGTTTATGCTATATTAAAACAAAGGGTCAGAAAAGAGAAAGGGAGAGAAAAATGATAAAGCGATTCAAATATTTTATTGTTGATGCCTCTGCACTTCCCAAAATTATTATCAAAGTAGCCGAAGCAAAGCGGCTATTGGAAACTGGAGAGGCACTTTCTGTCAATGAGGCCACCCAGCGGCTGGAAATCAGCCGCAGCGCCTTCTACAAATATAAGGATGCCATTCGACCTTTCAACGATATGCTAAACGGCCGAATCGTCAACTTTCAAATCATGATGAAAGATGAGCCCGGCAATCTGTCTTCGATGTTAAACCATTTTGCCCGCTGCGGCGCCAATATCCTTACCATTAACCAAAACATTCCCTCCGGCGGCATAGCCGTGGTCAATGTGGGGGCAGATGCTTCCGGCGTAGGAATGTCCATGGAAGAAATGCTGGAATTGATCCGGAGCGAAAAAGGGGTCGTCCGCTGTGAGATTTTAGCCGGGTAGGACACAACACCTTTCTGATTTTTGGGGAAAAGTAAAATCTCATATTATATTTACCCTCTTCCGGTGATGGACCAGTCTTTTACCTTCTGCATAAACTGTGTCAGAGTCTTTAAAGGGGGTACTTTTGATATATGGGACTGATCGTACAAAAATTCGGCGGCAGTTCCGTGGCGGATGCTGAAAAAATTCGCCATGTTGCCCGCATTATTACCGATACATACGACAAAGGAAACTCCGTTGTTGCCGTGGTTTCTGCCCAGGGCGGCGCCACGGACGAGTTGATTGCAAAGGCCGCAGAGATCAACCCGGAGGCCTCCCAAAGAGAGATGGATATGCTGCTTGCCACCGGAGAGCAGGCCTCTTGCGCACTTTGTGCCATGGCTGTGGAGGTACTGAAATATCCGGTTATCTCTCTTACCGGTCGGCAGGCCGGCATTGATTCCGATGACACTCACGGAAACGCCCGGATACAATCTGTAAACCCACAGCGGATCTTATCTGAGCTGGAGCACGATCGTATCGTCATCGTTGCCGGTTTTCAGGGAGAAACTCCGAATGGGGATATCGCTACCCTTGGTCGGGGCGGTTCCGACACCTCCGCCGTGGCATTAGCCGCTGCTTTAAACGCTCAGGTGTGCCAAATTTATACCGATGTGGACGGCGTCTATACCACAGACCCTCGACTTGTACCACAGGCTATCCAGCTGGATGAGATCACCTATGACGAGATGCTGATTCTGGCTCACCACGGAGCCAAGGTCCTCCATGACCGTTCCGTAGCACTTGCCAAGGAGAAGGGGGTCGTTTTGGAGGTTCTCTCCAGCTTCTCCGGCAATCCCGGGACCATGGTAAAGAGCGCCATTAAACACGATAACAGCAGACTTGTTGCAGGGATTGCCCAGGAAAAGGCTATTTTCCTTTCTTTGTCCGGCATTCAAAATACCGACGGAGTTTTGTCCCGTATTGCTGCTCTTCTGGCAGAAAAGGACATTTCGGCTGATTTGATTTTGAAGCCAGCAAAAGTGGAAGAGGGAGCCACCGTTTGCCTTGGATTAAAAGAAAGCCAAGGGGAAGGGGTCTCTCAACTTCTTCTGGAACATTCTGATTCACTTGGGTTCCACACATTAGAAAGTAATACTTATACCCGCATCAGCATTGTTGGTCAGGAGCTTGACCGTGCTCCATCTATTTCTCAAAGAATCAGTCAGCTCCTTAAAAACTCCAACTGCTCCGACCCAATAATGACCTTTGGACAACATCGCATCTCTCTCTTCGTATCAGAGGACGATGGGATAGAATTGCTCCCATTACTGCATCAGATGCTTTTTGAGGAAACTGCCAATCAAATACCCAAGTGAGGAAAGTACAATGAAAATACAAAAGATTACCCATAACAAAAAAGACTATCTGGAACTCCTGCTCATCGGGGATGAGCAGGAGTCCATGATTGACCGTTACTTGGAAACAGGCGATTTGTTTTTGTTAGAAGAGGAAGGGGAAGCACGAGGCGTCTGCGTCGCAACCCGAAAAGGGGATTCACTTTACGAGCTATGCAATATTGCCGTTTTGCCTTCCCATCAGCGAAAAGGATATGGGAAGGCAATGATCGAATTTCTCTTTCACTACTATTCTGATTGCCGCACACTTCAATTGGGAACCGGCGACAGTCCGGCTACGCTGGATTTTTATCATGCCCTGGGTTTTCGGGAATTTGGCCGGGAAAAGGATCATTTTTTGAAATATTATGACCATCCCATATATGAAGGCGGAACGCAGCTTGTTGATATGGTCTGCCTGCGAAGGGACCGGTCTTTGTAAAAAGAGAGACGGCAAGGCCGTCTCTCTTTTTACCGTCTTTATTTTTTATCAAATGCCGGATTGACAAAGTAGACGTTCTTTTGATCCATCTTGTCCTTCGCAAGCTGGAGCGCCTCGCCAAACCGCTGGAAATGCACGATTTCACGTTCCCTTAAAAAGCGAATAACATCATTGACATCAGGGTCGTCGGACAATCTCAGGATATTGTCATATGTGAGCCGAGCCTTCTGTTCCGCCGCCAAATCCTCTGTCAAATCCGCGATGACATCGCCTGTGGACTGCATCGTTGATGCCGACCAGGGGTAACCCGATGCAAATTGAGGGTAGATACCTGTTGTATGATCCACAAAATAGGTATCAAAACCGGCCGTTTTGATCTGTTCATCGGTGAGATTCCGGGTCAGTTGGTGCACAATGGCGGCAACCATCTCCATATGACCAAGTTCTTCCGTTCCGATGTCGGTCAGCAGAGCTTTCAGCTCTGGATAAGGCATTGCGTACCGTTGAGAAAGATACCGCAGGGAGGCCCCAAGCTCACCATCAGGTCCACCATATTGACTGATGATGACAGAAGCCAGTTTTGGGCTGGTATTTTTGATTTTGACCGGATATTGGAGCTTCTTTTCATAGACAAACATCGCTTACTCCCTGTCTCCTTTCTGAAAATCCCAGGGCCACGGGTCCTTGATCCACTGAGAAAAATTTTTATGCCCGGCAACAGCGCTTTGATAAAGAGGGCCAAACATACTCTCGTATTTCTCTCTGCCCGCCTTTTCCAGCGCAGCGTACTGCTGGTAAAGGGCAAAAGCCTCGCTGTCGTTTTGGTGTGTGTCAAGGTAAAGCCCCAGTTCCAGCAGCACAAACTCCAACGCCTGAAGTTCTCCCAGAGGACCCGTAACAGCGTTGGGGGCATCGATTTTCAGATGAAACGGCAAATTCAGGCCAGGGAAGAGGGTCCCGTTGCTAAGCGCATCGTTCTGGCTATAGCGTTTTGGGGCCATCTGTTGGAAGGGGACATAGGGAACGGCCAAAGGCGCACAGGCCGGCAGCGTACCACGACTGCTATCACAAATTTTTCCGCCTGTAGGCTGATTGGATTCAATATCTGGATACAATATCTCTTCCTCCATTTCTGCAGGATAGGGAGGAGGCAACTCCTCCCAACCATCCTATGCTTTTTATCTGCGATTGGCAGAAGGGCAGAGAGGGCAGAGGAAGATATATTTTCTTTTCCTGCGCATAGATTTCCATCGGGAGGAGATGACCATGAAAAAAACAGCCCGAAAAAAATATATTGCCCTTTGCCTTTTAGCGGCAGGATTACTGGGAAGATTTTGGTATTCCAAACAGGCGCTGCAAAAGGTAAAAGAAACAGTTTCCTTTGCCCAGTCCTTTGGCCAGCAGCTCATTTTAGATGCCGGTCATGGAGGAGAGGATGGAGGCGCAGTTTCCATCACAGGAGTCCCTGAAAGCAGCATCAACCTCTCTGTCGTATTAAAGCTGGACCAGCTTCTGGGATTTTGTGGTGTTTCTCCGATCCTTCTTCGGGACAGTGATATCTCTCTTCACGATCCGCAGGCAGACACCTTGCGAAAAAAGAAAGTATCTGACTTACATAACAGGGTCGCCGCCATAGAATCTGTCACAGATTCTGTCGTTATCAGCATCCATCAAAACACTTTCTCCAACCCAGCCTACCATGGCGCACAGGTATTTTTTCGGCAGGGAGCGGAAAGCCAGGCCCTTGCGCTTATGGTGCAGAATACCATCCATGAATCCCTTGATTTAAGCAACAATCGAACACCTGCAAAAATTCCGGACAGCGTGTATCTGATGAAGCATATCACCCGCCCGGCCATTTTGGTTGAGTGCGGCTTTCTCTCCAATCCAGAAGAGGAAGCAAAGCTGCGGGAAAGCAGCTATCAAACCCAACTTGCTCTCTGCGTGGTCTCTGCGTGGCTGAACAGCGGTGAAATATGGACTGGTGAAATGGGCAGCGGTATGCTATAATGACAAAAGACAGTAATATTCAAAACAGGAGAGAGGAATATGGCAAAAGAGAAAAATGTGTTCTATTGCACAGATTGTGGAAATGAGGTCCTTCGCTGGCAGGGACAATGTCCGGCCTGTGGCGCATGGAATACCATTGTAGAACGTCCTTCCGCTCCTAAAAGCAAAACCCCAAAATCCACCAGTGGCCGCAGGGAAACCGCCGGTATCGGTTTTTCCCGCCCTCGGGCGTTGAAGGAAGTGGAGACAACGAATGAGCTTCGTTTCCACACCGGCATGAATGAACTGGACCGGGTCCTTGGCGGAGGAGCCGTTCAAGGCTCTCTCGTTTTGGTGGGGGGCGCCCCCGGCATTGGCAAATCTACCTTAATGCTTCAAATCTGTGATAGCCTGTGCCGCTTCGCTGACGTACTGTATGTCTCCGGAGAGGAATCGGAACGTCAGATCAAGCTGCGGGCTGAGCGCCTTCAGGTCAGGGGAGAAGGGCTTTACTTAATGGCGGAAACCAATCTGGAGAACATTCTGGAGGCTGTGGAAGAATTAAAGCCCAACATTTTGATCGTTGATTCCATTCAAACACTCTACAACGGCGATCTTACCACGTCTCCTGGCAGTGTCGGTCAGGTCAAGGACTGCACCCTTGCCCTGATGAACATAGCCAAAGGGATGGGTATTACAGTTTTCGTTATTGGTCACGTTACAAAAGATGGTACCATTGCAGGGCCAAAGGTCTTGGAACATATGGTAGACTGTGTTTTAACTTTTGAAGGAGAGCAGCAAACTACTTATCGTATCCTTCGGGCAGTCAAAAACCGCTTTGGTGCCACCAATGAGATCGGCGTATTTGAGATGGTTGATACCGGACTCACAGAGGTACCAAACCCTTCCGAAATGCTTCTGGCCGGCCGCCCCACCGATACACCGGGTACCTGTGTTACCTGCGCAATGGAAGGCGTGCGCCCCATTCTCGCTGAGGTACAGGCGCTGCTGACCCCCACCAGTTTCAATATGCCAAGGCGCATGGTCTCCGGCATCGATTTTAACCGTACCATGCTGCTTCTGGCTGTTTTGGAAAAGAGGGGAGGTCTGCTGGTCAACTCCTGCGACGCCTATGTAAATGTGGTGGGCGGGTTAGAACTCTCTGAACCGGCCGTAGATCTTGCCACACTGATCGCACTGGCTTCCAGCTTTCGGGACAAGCCCGTGCCGGGCGACCTGGCCGCCATCGGTGAAGTAGGGCTTACCGGCGAACTTCGATCTGTAAATGCGTTAAACCAGCGTCTTTCTGAGGTACATCGTCTTGGCTTTACAAAATGCTTGATTCCCGATAGAGGAGCAAAAGTTATAGCCCCCGATGGACTACAACTGATTAAAGTCAGGAATATTAGAGAAGCTTTGGCTGCTATACTGTAACGGTAGATAAAAGAACCCTTGCTCCATTCAAAAGAGCAAGGGTTCTTTTGATTCTAAAACACATTTTTTTGACTCACACACACAAAGATTTTGTTTACTTACTTGTTCCGGAACTCCACGAGAAGGGAAGATACCATTTTCATGGTCTTATTAAAGGCCCGTTACCCCATAAAAAAGCTCACCATTACTGGACCGGGGAGCCTATGCTTGACGATAACGGGCATCAAGTATATAATATCCCTATCTTCAAATACGGCCATACAACGGCCATAAAATGCTATTCACAGGCCGCTACCGGGTATGTTGCCAAGTACATTACCAAACAGGACGCAGTGCCCGAAGGTAAAAAGCGATACTGGGCGTCTCGCAATGCGGCCCGTCCAAAGCTGGAATATCTGGAGCTGGATATGGAGGAATATTGCCGTATTTTCTACGCTTCCGACTATCAGAAGAAAACGGAGAGCCAGTGGGGAACATTTGAATTACTTGAAATTCATGGAAAGGAGGAAGTAGACGAGCATACCACGAAGTAAACAAAATAAAAATTTTGTTTACTTGAAGGGAGGCAAAACGTCTATTTTTGTGTAACTATATGGAATACCACACCAACGATACGCCCAGCATATTGCGGGATTTTCTTACTTACCATGAAGCTATTCAAGGACACTCCAAAAAAACGGTTGATGAATACTTTTTAGATCTTAGAAATTTCTTCCGGTATCTTAAGATAGAAAAAGGTAAAGTTCCTCGTTCTGCTGATTTTGATTCCATTGATATCAGTGATGTGGATTTGGAGTTAATTCGTACGGTAGGTCTTAGCGATGTGTATTCTTATATGAATTACCTTAGCCGAGACCGTGCCCGGCATCCAAACAGCTCACAGACCGACTATGGGTTAAAAGCTACCTCACGGGCCCGCAAAGTAGCTGCGATCCGCTCTTTTTATAAGTATTTGACCAATAAGGCAAAACTATTGAGCGAAAACCCCATGCAAGATTTAGATGCTCCCCGGATGAAAAAGTCTCTGCCTAAATACCTGGATCTGGATAGCAGCATCCAATTGCTGGAAAGCGTAGATGGTCCTTTCAGAGAACGGGATTATTGCATTTTAACTCTATTTTTGAACTGCGGACTTCGTATTTCAGAGCTGATTGGCCTGAATATAAGCGATGTTCGGGGTGACCAACTTCGTGTTTTGGGTAAAGGTAATAAAGAGCGAATCCTCTATCTGAACCCCGCTTGTGTTCAGGCCATTCAGGACTATATGGCTGTCCGAAATCAAGAGCAGGCCATTGATAAAAACACTTTGTTTCTAAGCCGCAGAAGGACTCGGATATCCAAAGCCGCCGTAGAAAAGCTGGTCAAAAAATATCTATTGAAAGCCGGTCTTGACAGCACTCAGTATTCTCCTCATAAACTACGCCACACAGCGGCCACACTGATGTTGCAAAACGGCGTGGACGTTCGAACCCTTCAGGAACTCTTGGGCCATGAAAATCTGAATACCACTCAAATCTATACTCATGTGACCAATGAGAACCTTCGGCTTGCCGCCAAGGCCAATCCGCTTGGGCAGCTTAATACAAAAAAGTCTGCTTCTTCATCCTCTCAGGACGATTCCGAAACATCTCCCGATTGACGGCCCTTTTGTCCATAACTTCCTAAAATGTGCAGATAGCGAATTTCTTGATATATATAACTATTGAGAGGCCTAAAGTCTGCATCGTAAGAATGCGCTGCCAGAAGGATGTTTTCCGGCATAGGCGGACTTCCTACGGCAACTACGATCGGTGTATGGGAGAAGACCTCACCTTTAAAGTTAAACTGGATAAAATCCCCTGGCAGCAACTCTTTTAATCCCACCTCTTTGGCAAAAGGCCCGGGAGAGACCTCTTCTCGCAGAAGAAAATTTCGGAAATATTCCACTCCCGTCCATGCCGGTGCCTTTTCGTTTGCAGATATATAATACCAGCCAAAAACAGGGGTGTAATTCATCACTCCATTCCCCGCATACAGGCATTGAGAGGCGAAATTTGTACAGTCTCCGCCTATTTCTTCATAATCATAAAACTGCGGATTTCGGCCAAACGCCCACTTATGGGCATAGGCTACAGCGGCAGCCCGACGGTATGGAATTACTGGCAGCATCCTCCCTCTCCCCTTTCTTTTTTATCCTACGCTTTATAAAGCAAAAGGTGACCATCGAAATCAACTTCGATGGTCACCTTTTTACTTTGGGCAATTGATCTATCTTTTTACGCAAGTCGTTGTTGAGAAATTCGGGCAAAAAGCGCTTGCGCCTCTTCCCTTTTCACAATACCACCGGAAACCAGCCGATCCAAAAGCGTGATCCCTTCTCCGGCTACTTTCGCAGATAGAGTGTAATAAGACAAATATGCAACCTGCGCTCTCAGAAAAGGCTCCTCCGCCAGCAGTTTTGCCTCTCCGGCAGTTAAAACTCCCGCTGTCCTCGCATCTGCACAGGCACTGACCCAGTGAAAATCCTTCTCTTCCTCATATCCCAGCGCACGCAGAAGAAATGTCATATAGTCATTGGCTGTCAATATCCCAGAAGGGCCAAAAAGTACTTCGCCCGTTCCATTGACTGATTGCCCCTTAGTATAGCCTTTATCATAGGCATACGCCACATAAGCGACAGCCCACTCCGGTACGTCCGAAAAAACAATTCCGCTTCCGGGATACGCAAGGGCTTGCGGTTCTTCCCCCAGCAATCTTAGAAACATAATAAGTCCTTGGATCCGAGTAGGCGCTGCCTCCAGCTCGTAGCCGGAGCCATAGGGGACATCACTTCCCCTGAAAAGCCCCAACTCCTTCAGTCCGTCAGCCAGCATATTATAATCCACCGCATCGCTCAGCGTTGCCTTACAAGGACCCGTCAGGCGAATCACCGCCGTATCTGAACTGACCGTGAACGCCGCCATAGAATTTTCATCGGCCAAATAACGGTGCCGTAACTGTGCCAGCCCGGTGCTTACCTCCTGACCGGAGGTGATATCCACAACCGCGCTTTGCGAAAGGATAGACACTTCTCCCGCCAAACAGGTCAGGCTGGAGCCGGACTCCAGCTCAAACATATCATCCCGCTTGACCCGCAGTTCTACCCCGGTGGCTCCTGCAGCTGCCAGTTCTTTCGCCAGCTCTTCCAGCCGGGCATCCACGGCCTTCTCCGCCTCGCTCACCGCCTGGGGCAAAAAGTGAGTCTTCAGCCAGCTCAAAGCAATCAGCGGGTCATCAACAGAACCCGCCTCGCTGGCTACGGCAGCCGCGATACCGGACAAAAGAACTCCTACCAGACAAAGGGCTGTGATTTCCTTGCGTTTCATGGTACCTCCGAAATCCAGTAGCTTAACGCCAGCAAGCTATCTGCAAAGTGGATATTTTCTACGACCACATGGGGATCGCTGATTTGCAATTCAGAGTTTGTGAAGTTCCAGATGCCCTTGACCCCACCCGCTATCAGTTGTTCCGAGATGGAGTTCGCCACGTTTTGGGGAACGGTCAAAACTCCCACACTGACAGGATTTTGAGCCAGATATTCCTCCAACTTATCCACAGAATATACCGGTGTTCCCGCAATTTCCCTTCCTATCAGTTCCGGATCTGTATCAAAAGCAGCGGTAAGATGAAAACCGCTAAGATCAAACCGGAAGTTTTCAATCAAAGCCCGGCCCAAATTTCCGGCCCCCATGACGATCGCCGTATGCATCTGGGACATTCCAAGGATATTTGCCACCTCATCACGGAGATTTGTTACATTATACCCATACCCCTGCTGTCCAAACTCTCCAAAACAGGACAGGTCCTGCCTGATTTGAGAGGCTGTCAGATTCATAGCCTCTCCCAGCGCACTGGAGGAGATCCGGACCACACCACTTTGCGCCAAGTCGCTCAAATGTCTATAGTAGCGGGGTAACCGCCGAATAACCGCACTTGATATCTTTTCTTTTTTCATCCCAATAATCGTTCCTTCTTTAGTCAGTGTCATGGAATAAGTCTACTCCATTTGGGGGAAATTGTCAACTTTATAGCAGGCCTTGCAAAATAAAAAGTGAAATGATACAATTATTTTATCCATATTTCAGGAGGTTTTTCCCATGCTGAAGGAAATTTTTGACCGGCGCAGCGTCCGCCAATTTACGCAGGAAGCCGTAACCAGAGAACAGCTGACAGAACTTCTTCGAGCTGCCATGAACGCCCCCACTGCCGTCAACAAGCAGGAATGGCGCTTTACGGTGCTGACCACTCGGGAACAAATCGACCAGATCTGTCAATATCAGCCCTATACCAAGATGATGCTTCAAGCGCAAGCCGCTATCATTGTCTCTGCCGATTTGGATGCGGCTCAGGCCGAAGGATTTGCCTATCTGGACTGTGGCGCTGCCATCGAAAACCTTTTGTTGGAAGCTGTCCATCAGGGACTTGGTACCTGCTGGTGCGGCTTGGCTCCCATGGAAGAGCCTGCAAAAGCCATCCAAAACGCCTACAATATCCCAGAGCGTCATCTTCCTATGGGTGTCATCGCAATCGGGCACCCCGCCTCTGTAACACCCAGAGTTGACCAGTATGACGAAGGAAAGGTCACCTGGCTGTAAATAATAT
The DNA here is from genome assembly GCA_910587345.1 of uncultured Oscillospiraceae bacterium. Taxonomy (GTDB): domain Bacteria; phylum Bacillota; class Clostridia; order Oscillospirales; family Oscillospiraceae; genus Vermiculatibacterium. Next base: position 21,502 of record CAJUKH010000013.1, read on the forward strand.
CTCTTATCCCATGGAGCCGATTATGCTCCATGGGATTTTTATTTCTCCAACATAGCCAAAAGTTCTTCTTCATCCAAGACTGGTACTCCAAGCTCCTGCGCTTTTCGCAGCTTGGAGCCTGCCGCTTCCCCAGCTACCACATAGGAAGTCTTTTTTGAGACCGACCCAGACACCTTTCCTCCCAACATCTGAATGCGTTCTCCAGCCTCTTTACGGGTCATGGTGCTCAATTCGCCTGTAAGAACAAAGGTCAGACCTGCCAAGCCGTCTCCTACCGGCTCGGCAGTGCTTTCCATATTGACCCCAGCCGCCTTCAATGTTTCGATCAAGTGCCGGGATTGTTGTGACGAAAACCACTCTACTATATTTTTTGCCGTAATTTCTCCGATATCCTCCACCTCAGTCAAGGTCTCCTCATCCGTCTCTATTAAGGCATCCAGCGTCCCGAATTGGCGAGCCAAGGTCTGAGCGGCCCTCTGCCCCACCTGACGGATACCAAAGGCATAAAGAAGCCTTGAAAGGTCATTATGGCGAGATTTCTCAATAGCATCAATTAAATTTTGTGCTGACCGCTTCCCCATTCGCTCCAGCTTTGCCACATCAGCTGCTTGAAGGCTATATAGATCCCCCGGTGTTTTTATCAACTCTGCTTGGATCAGGTTCTCCACATTTGCCGGCCCTAAACCTTCAATGTCCATAGCGTCTCTGGAGGCAAAATGAACAATATGACGCAGCAATTGCGCAGGACACTCCGCCCCCGTACAACGAAGCGCCGCTCCATCCTCGTCTCTTACCACCGCAGCGCCACAAACCGGGCAGCGCTCCGGCAAAAAGTAAGGTACTGCTCCTTCGGGGCGATGTTCCTTCAAAACAGAGACGATTTCCGGAATGATCTCTCCCGCCTTTTGAACCAGGACCGTATCTCCGATCCGAACGTCTTTTTCGGCAATAAAATCCTGATTATGCAATGTGGCATTGGTTACTGTCGTGCCCGCCAACCGCACCGGTTCTATGACGGCCTTGGGCGTCAATACTCCCGTTCGCCCCACCTGAACCACGATATCCACCACTTTGGAGGTCTTTTTCTCCGGTGGGTATTTATAAGCCGCCGCCCATCTCGGAAATTTTGTCGTACTGCCAAGAAGCTCTCTATCTGACAACGAATTTACCTTTACAACCGCTCCGTCAATGTCAAAATCAAAATCTTCCCGACCATCACCTATTGCCATGATACGCTCTGAAGCCTCCTGAATCGTCCGGCACAGCGTATGAGGTATCACCCGAAAGCGCTGGCTTTCCAGATACTCTAAAGTCTCGGTATGGGTCGAAAATTCCTTTCCCTCCGCCAGTTGGATGTTAAAAACCTGGATATTAAGCCGTCGCTTGGCCGCAACTTTAGGGTCCAACTGCCGCAGAGAGCCGGCAGCAGCATTTCGGGGATTTGCAAACAAGGGTTTTCCGCTCAGCTCCCGCTCCTCATTCAGCTGATGAAACACGGATTTGGGCATATAAACTTCACCACGAACGATAAGCCGGGGCAACGCTTCGGGCAAACGCAGGGGAATGGAGTGAATGGTCCGCAGGTTTTGGGTCACATCCTCCCCCACCCGGCCATCTCCCCGGGTCGCCCCCCGAACAAAAACGCCGTTTTCATACTCCAACGCCACCGAAAGGCCGTCCACCTTGGGTTCCACATCATAAACCAGCTGTCCTGCCGCTTCCATGACCCGCTGGTCAAACTCCTTTAGTTCCTCCATGGAAAATACATCTTGCAGGCTCTCCAGGGGCACAGGATGGGTCACTTCCCGAAAGCCCTCAGCTACCGCCCCTCCTACCCGCTGGGTAGGAGAATCAGGCGTTATCAGCTCTGGATATGCCGCCTCCAATTCCTCCAGCCTGCGGAGTTTATGGTCAAAATCATAGTCGGACATGGTAGGCGCATCCAGCATATAGTATTCATAATTGGCCCGAGTCAATTCTTCCCGCAATTCCTTGATCTCCTGCTTAATATCCATGAAGGAATTCTCCTTTACATTTCTTTGCATCTCTGAACAAAATACGGTGCTGCCCATTGTGTCAGAAGAAATACGCCATACCCGGCAAATCCGCCTAACGTATTCAAAAGTAAATCATCCACATCTGTTCCCCTGGCTACAAACAGCTGCGAAAGTTCAATAAAAAGAGACAGTGTAAAAGCGTATCCGGTCCCCTTCCACCATCGAGGCTTGTCCCCTAACAATCCTGCGAAAAGACCAACGGGCATAAACATGATAATATTCCCGGGGAAATTGACCAAAATCGCACTCCACATGCCCTTTTCCAAATAAAACTGAAATAACCTTACGCTCTCCACTATGGGAACAAGATTTATTCCTCCTTGAAATGGAACACCGGGGGGATATAGCCATCGGCCTGTTTGAAGAAAATACTCCAGATCCGGCGGAGTAAGCGTAAGCCAAAGCAGTCCGCTCAAAAACATAAACAGGAAAAGCAGCGCCCCCTCCCGGTAGGGGCCTGCCACCTTTCCTTTTCTCTTCCGTCTGCTGAGGCGCCATGGCCAGGTTATCCCCCAAACCAAAGCTCCTGCCAAAGCTGGGAGGCCCATTCGGACCAGATATCTGAAAATGGTACTCATTTGTCCTCCCTTCGCTCATTGGTTCAAGTTGAGATAAGTTTGAGGTACCTGACCAATAATCACTGTCTCTGCCACGGAGATGGGGACCATAACCTCTGTTTCCACGATTCCCCCGGGAAGCAGGACCCTTACAAGGATAGTGACATCCAGAAAAATGCGGTGCAAGGTTTGATTGATTCCCGCCGAAATGAAATCATTCCTGTAACTCCCCGAAGCCGAAGCTACCGAAAGGACCCGCACCGGCAGCTTTGGCCCTGTCGCTGACAGCAAGTCCCAACCGGTCAAAAGTCCAAGCGGAATGCCAAGCTCTTCGGTATCCAGGTCCTCCACCTGTGTAATAACCTGTTCCATCACCGCATTACGAAGCTGATTGAGCTGAACGGTATCGGTGGATAATGTCGTGATCTCCCCGCTCTTTCCTGTTTGGAGGCTCACCATATCGCTGTAAGAAGCCCCTTGCCGGTATAGTACTTCCCCAACAGCCTCTTCAGCCACATGTATGATTTGGTTGCGGATTCGGCTTTCGGTCAATGCAACCAGCGGCGGGCGTAGCGCATTATGGATAGTATGAATCATCAGCAAGGCCAACAGCACACCCAGCATTATCGCAAAATAAGCCTGTCCATTCTTCTTTTTATGGAAGGAAAAACGCCTCCACCTTCGCCAACGCATTCCCATACCCCCTTTGGGGATAGGATATGCGGATATTGGCCTGTCTTACGACTGCAAGGCATCTACTGCCAGCATAATGCCCAGTTTTCCAGACTCGTAGGTCAATCCCCCCTGAAGATAAGCCGTATAGGGGTCTCGCATCGGCGCATCACAGGAAAGCTCAATGGACGCTCCCTGGATAAAGGCCCCCGCCGCCATAATGACAGGCGTGTCATATCCGGGCATATCCCAAGGTTCAGGCGTTACATAGGAATCCACCGGGGCACCCGCTTGTATTCCACGGCAAAACTTCTTCAGCGGTTCCGGCGCTCCAAAATGAAGCATCTGAATAATATCATGGCGAATATCTGTGGATGCCGGATCTGTATGATACCCCAAAAGCTCCATCATTCGAGCCGAAAAAAGTGCCGTTTTTACCGCCTGGGCCGTTACATGAGGGGCAAGGAAAAGCCCTTGATAGAGGCTGCGATTATTCCCCAGTGTGGCCCCGCACTCTTTCCCGATTCCCGGAACAGTCAGCCGCATAGCCGCCGCTTCGATCAGATCGTGTCTCCCTGCCAGATAGCCCCCCATCGGCGCCAAACCGCCGCCCGGGTTTTTGATCAGAGAACCCATGACCAGATCCGCTCCCACCTCAGTGGGTTCCACCGTTTCTACAAACTCACCGTAGCAGTTATCAACAAGAATGGATACATCCTGCCGCACCTCATGGATCGCATCACAGATGGCCCCAATTTCCGCTACCGAGAGAGAGGCTCGGGTTGCATATCCACGAGAGCGCTGTATTACAACAGCCTTCACCTGCGCTTCCTGCACCGCCTTGGCAATCGCAGGCAAATCAGGCTTTCCGTCCACCGTCAGTTCCACCTGTCCATAATCGATCCCATAGGACCGCAAAGAACCGGGGGCATTCCCTGTAATTCCGATTGCACTTTGAATTGTATCGTAAGGAGCACCTACCACATAGAGCAGTTTTTCTCCCGGCTTCAATGCACCAAATAGTGCACAGGTAATGGCGTGGGTCCCGTTGACAAACTGGATGCGGACCAAAGCATCCTCCGTACGGAAAATATGTGCATAGATCTCTTCCAGCTTATCCCGGCCGATATCATCATACCCATAGCCGGTCGTTCCGGTAAAGTAGCTCTCTGCTACGCGGTGAGTTTGAAATGCATCCAGCACCTTCTCCGCATTGGTCTGTGCTATCTCGTCTACCAGGGCAAACTGTTCCTGAAGATCTTTTTCTGCCTGTTGTGCCAATCGTCTTGTTGTTTCACTTATTTGTAAAGGCATATTATTTTACATCCTTTATTTATTTCAATTTGCTTTCCGCAAAGGCCGTAACCAGAGCGATGCAGGACTCAATATCGGAAAGGTCCGCCATCTCCATGGGTGTATGGACATACCGGCATGGAATCGAAATAGCCCCAGTCACCACGCCCGTACGGCTTTGGTGGATGGCGCCCGCATCGGTTCCTCCTGCCGTCAGCACCTCCAACTGCGTTTTGATCCCCTTCTCCTGCCCCAGTTCTCCCAACATTTCTACCATCGCAGGATGTGCGATCAGAGAGTTATCCATCACTTTGATCGCTGCGCCTCCACCCATCACGACACTGCTGATCTTCTTCGCACCCGGCGTATCGGCGGCAATGGTCACATCCAGTGCGATCCCATAATCAGGGGCCACTCCATAAGCAGCTGTCTTGGCCCCCCGCACTCCCACCTCTTCCTGTACGGTAAAAACAAAGTAAAGGTCATTTTCGCTGCTCTTTATTTGTTCCAACGCCTTTAAGAGAATCGCACAGGAAACCCGGTTATCCAAATAAGGCGTAACGATACTGTTTCCCGCCTGAAAGGGAGCCGTCGCATAAACCGCCATATCTCCGGGCCGGACTTTGCTTTTGGCCTCTTCCCTGTTGGCTGCGCCAATATCAATGTATAGGTCATCAATGGCAGGGTCCTTATCATCAGCTTTGCCGTGGACCCGTACTGTTCCCATAATACCATTGGAAAACCGCATCGGCATGTTTTTTATTGCCCCGGGGCGGACACCTCCCACACGTCCAACCCGAATGCTTCCGTCCTCCTCAATATGAGAGACAATCAGCCCGATAGAGTCTGTATGTGCTGCAAACATTACCTTTGGCCCCGGGCCCTTCTTGTGGACAATCAGATTTCCCAAAACATCTGTTGTGATCTCGTCGGCATAAGGCCCGGCAAATTCCGCAATGGCTTCCGCCACCTTGCTTTCCCGACCGGAGGGACCGTGAATGCCAACCAGTTTTGTGATCAATTCAAATGTATCCATATCAAGAAATCCTCCCTTCGGCCACCGCCTGAATAAAATGAACGACCAATGCTTCGGCCCCTTCAATATCCCGAAGCGATGCTACACTGGACGGGGAGTGAAGATAGCGTACCGCTGTCGATATTCTCCCCACCCGTACACCGGTCTTACTGCGCTGAATGGCAGAGGCATCTGTTTTTTCTGAAATATATCCCTTGACTTGCCACGGAATATGGTTTTCTTCCGCCAAATCCTGCAGCAATTCAAATATCTCCTTATCGTAAATCGTTCCTGCATCCATGTGTGACAACACCGTTCCCTTCCCCAACGCGCAAGCCCTCTTGTGGGCCTCCACCATGGGCAGGTCTCCGGCGTCTGTTCCGTCCAGCACAAGCGCCAGTGCAGGCGTTTCTGAGAAGGCCGCACCAAAAGCGCCCCGGCAGCCTACCTCTTCCTGCACGGTAAAAGCAAATGTTACGTCTATGGGCAGATCCCGCTCCATAAGTGACGCCATAATCGCACAGCCGCTCCGACCATCTATTGCCTTGGCCTTCAATAACCCATCTCCATATTCGGTGATGGAATCCGAAAATACCGCAAAGTCACCGATATGGGTCAGCTTTTCCGCCTCTTCACGGCTCTTCACCCCAATGTCAATATAGAGTGACTCCAGCTTTGGTGTCTTTTTCCGTTCTTCAGCCGTAGTAAGGTGTACCGCCTTAAGTCCAACGACTCCCGAGAACCGGTTTTTTCCTATAAAAACAGGTTTCCCGATCAAAACCCGGCAATCAATCTCTCCCAGACAATCAAATTTCAGATAGCCATCCTCTGTAATTCGCCGGATGATCAGCCCAACTTCGTCCAGATGAGCCGTTAACATCAACTTCCGGGGTGCAGGGATTTTTCCTTTTTTGGTGCAAATCAAATTCCCCATGCCATCTATCCGCACTTCCGCCCCGACTGCTTCTGCCCGTTGACGAAGATATTCCCGCACAGGACCTTCAAAACTGGAAGGGCCGCTGAGAGAGCACAGGGTCCTTATGGTCTCATACTCCATTTATGCCCCCCTCCTTTCCCAGCTCTTCCGTAAAAGCTGCCAGAAGCTGCGCCGTCCATTCAATATCTGTAAGGGAAATTACCTCAATGGGACTATGCATATACTTCAGCGGCAAAGAGACCACAGAGGTCGGAATTCCCTCCAGACAAGTCTGCATCCCCCAGCCGTTTGTACCAGTATGACCGGCCATAACTTCAAATTGATACGGCAACTCCAAAGCCTTGGCCTTCTCTATCATGCGGCCAGTCATCCACCAGGTCATATTCGGTCCCATTCCGATAACGGGACCGCCCCGCAGCTTGTTGGACACTTCATCCGCCGATATATCCGGCGTGCTGGCAAAGGTAACATCTACCGCTATACACCAGTCGGGAGCCACCGTGTTGGTTCCAACAATGGCACCGGTGCCGGATACCTCTTCCCGCACACTGCCCATAAAGTAAACGTCTACATCCAAATCTTTGTCTTTCAAAAGTTCCGCCGCCCGCAAAAGTGCCGTAAAGCAGGAGCGGTCATCCAAAGATTTCCCGCAAACACTATCTCCCGCCAACGAAAAACAGCTCTCCCGATACACCATTGGGGTCCCAATGGGGATTTGCCTGACCACCGTCTCGGCATCCAGGCCAACATCCACCCGCAGATCCTCAATGGCGATGGAATTCTCTTTTTCCTTTCCGTTTTGTGCATGGGAAGGCATACAGGCTATGATACCAAACAGCGGCTGCGGTTTGGTCATAATAGTCAGCTCCCGGGCCGGCAGCATCCGGGGGTCCACTCCGCCAATCGGTGCAAAACGCAGAAAGCCTTCCTCATAGCCGGTTACAATAAAGCCGATCTCGTCCAAATGCGCATCCAGCAACAGTTTTTTTGCTTCCGGTTTTCCGCACCGGCGCACCCCGATCACGCTTCCCAGGGTATCAATAATAACCTCATCCACCAACGGCGCCAACAATTCCTTTGCCGTCTCGACCACCTTCCCCTCAAAGCCAGAAGGTCCTGTTTGACTACACAGACGGTCCAGTGTGGCATATAGTTCCATGGTTTCACATCCTTTTCGGAATCTTACTTCTTTAACGCCAGTACCAACTGTTTAAAGGTATTTCCCCGCTCCATAAAGTTCTTGAAACGGTCAAACGAAGCACAAGCGGGAGACAGCAGAACGACGTCTCCGGAAACGGCAGCTTTGTATGCCGTTTCCACTGCATCCGAGAGAGTCTCACACTCCACAATCTGCGGACAGCCTTCTTGATAACCAGGGGCACCTTCTACTGTCTCACGTATCTTTGCGGCAGTATCTCCCGTCAATATAAGAAACTTTACATATTCTGATATTACAGGTCCTAACGCATCAAAAGGAATATGCTTGTCGTATCCCCCCGCAATCAAAATAACCTTCTCCGGAAAGCACTTCAATCCCGCTATGGTTCGGGTCGGGCTGGATGCGATAGAGTCATTGTAATAACGGACGCCGTTCAGCTCTCGCACCAGTTCAATGCGATGCTCCACGCCGCTGAATCGTTTGGCAAAGGAACGGACCGTTTCGATATTCACCAGCCCTTCCACCGCAGCAATGGCAGCCATGTAATTTTCTACATTGTGGTCTCCGGGAAGTAAGATTTCTTTGCGGTCAAGGACCTTTTCTTCCTCATCTCCACTTTTCCGCCAAATGGCACCATCCCGAAGGAAAACGGAGTCTCCTCTTGGCTCCTCCTGTCTGCTGAACAAGGTCACCGAGCCTTTTGCCTTGGATGCAAACGCCCGGGTGATATCATTATCCTGATTGAGAATCACTCGTTCTCTGCCGCTTTGATGGATATAAATATTTTCTTTTGCGGAAATGTACTCTTCCATGGACTTGTGCATGTCCAAATGATTGGGCGCCAGATTCGTCACCACAGCAACTTGAGGACTGATATCCATCGTCATCAGCTGGAAGGAACTTAACTCCACCACAACATAATCTTCCGCTCTTATATCCTCCGCTTCAGGAAGCAGAGGTTTTCCAATATTCCCTCCCAAATGGACCCGGTATCCCGCCGCTTTCAAAAGTTCAGAAATAATCGTCGTGGTCGTTGTTTTTCCGTCACTGCCGGTGACACCGATAATGGGGCAGGGACAGGTTTGAAAAAACACTTCCATCTCCGAGGTAAGCAGACTTCCCCCCTTTACCGCCTCCAAAAGCTGCGGCAGATCCGGCCGCATACCGGGCGTGCGAAAAATCACGTTCTGCCCTTCCAGATGCTCCAGATAGTCCTCCCCCAAATGGAAGGTCACTCCCTGCTGCTCTAAAGACGCAAGCTCCTCTCCAAAAGCATCTCTACTTCGTCTGTCACAGGCTGTGACCAGAGCGCCCGCTCCAACCAGCATATGGATTAACGGTGTATTGGAAATTCCAATCCCCAGCACAGCCACCCGCTTCCCCTTCAGCGTTTCCAGGTATTTCTGAATCGTGAACTGCATCTATCTCCCCCCTAAAATTGGTATTTTTATATTATATCCCATTCCCGAACGGATTTCAACGAAAACAGATTTGACTTTAACGGGAATATGGGATAAAATACGATTTGACAAGTAGGCTGGACAGCCGCGGGGCACGGGCGAAAGCCCCCGCTCTGAGGAAAGTCCGGGCTCCGCAGGGCAAGGATAACGGGTAACACCCGCCGGGGGCGACCCCAGGAAAAGTGCAACAGAGAGATACCGCCTTGCAGGCTTTGCCTGTAGGGTAAGGATGGAAAGGCAGAGGTAAGAGCCTGCCCGATGGCTGGGAACAGTCCATCGCTGTAAACTCTATCCGGAGCAACACCGTGGAGGGACACATGGCCGGCCCGGCCGTCCCGTGGAGGTGGCTTGAGCATACTGGTAACAGTATGTCGAGATAGATGGCTGTCTTAAAGGACAGAACCCGGCTTACAGGCCTGCTTGCAACATGGAAATGCGCCGTTAATAACGGCGCATTTCCTTTTTCTTTTTGTATCATGCCTGTATCGTTTACCCCTTTTGGGCCGCTTCCTCCGCAAACTGTTTGGTATAGAGGGTGCGATAGTACCCCTTCTGTTCCAATAATGTCCGGTGCGTGCCCTGTTCCACGATCGTCCCGTCTTTTACCACTAAAATCAAGTCTGCCTGCCGTATGGTGGACAAGCGATGGGCGATCAGGAAAGAGGTCCGCCCTTTTAACAGCTGCGCAGTAGCTTTCTGTATCAACTGTTCTGTCTCGGTATCAATAGAGCTGGTGGCCTCGTCCAGAACAAATATCCTCGGGTCGGCAAGAACTGCCCGAGCAAAGGATATCAACTGTTTTTCTCCGGTAGAAAGGCGGTCACCCCCCTCGCCTACCTGAGTATCATAGCCCTTCTCCAGCTTTTCCACCACCGTATCTGCCGATACCGCCCTGGCTGCGGCATAGACCTCTTCATCCGCAGCCTCCAACCGGCCATAACGGATGTTCTCCATAATGGTGCCGGAAAACAGATGGGGTGTTTGCAGTACATATCCCAGCGAGGAATGCAGCCATAGCTGACTTCGCTCTCTATAGTCCACTCCGTCAATCAGGACTCGTCCGCCGGTAGGTTCAAAAAAGCGACAGGCAAGATTTACCAGAGTACTCTTTCCGGCTCCCGTTTCTCCCACAATTGCCACCGTAGTTCCTGCCGGAATATGTAAATTAAAATGAGAAATTACATCCTCCGCCCCATCCGGATAGTGGAAGGACACATCTTCAAACGTGATATCTCCCTTGAGGGCAGGCCATATGTCCATCTTAGGATGGAACACATCCCCATAAGCTGCGATCACTTCATCCCTGTCTTTGATTTGAGGCTCTTCTCTCAAAAGGCTCAGCACACGCTCCAAACTGGCCTGGAGGGAAATAAATTCCGATAAATTCTGTGCCGTCTGCTGAATGGGGCCAAAAAGCCCTGTCGCATAAGAAAAAAAGGCAGACAGCGTCCCCAGCAGCAAAACGCCCTCCCGTTCCAGCAGGCCGCCCTGCACCAGTACGAGAGCCGTAGCAACCGTGCCGCAAAAGAGGATCAACGGAACATAGACCGCCGATAGTCGGGCTGCCCGAATGCCGGAGCGTTCCATCTCATCGGTAAGCTCTTGAAAACTTTTATCGTTCCGCTCCTCCACCACCAAGGTTTTGGATGTTTTTGCCCCGGTGATCCCTTCATTGAATGCCCCAGTGATACGGGAGTTTAGCTTTCGTATCTGCCGATTCCAGCGAAGGATTTTCGGCTGAAAATAAGCGGTGAGAAGCCCGAGTACAGGAACGACCAGAAGCACCGGAAGGGCAAGCCGCCAGTTGAGCAATATCATCGCAATGTAAGAGCCGGCCATATACAGTACAGACCAAATCAAATCAGCCACGCTCCAGCCGATCATTCCCGAGATGCGCCCGGTATCATTCATGGTCCGAGCCAGCAAATATCCCACAGGCGTTGCGTTATAATAGGATAACGACAGCTTTTGCAGGTGGACAAACTGCGCCCGGCGAAGATCCCGGCCGAAATTCATTTCAAGGCGCATACTGGCCCGTGAAAAAGAGACCACCGTTAGCGCCTGCAAAACCACCAAAGCCGCATAGCTGATCCCGAATAGCATCAGCCCATCCGTTCGCCCTTCCCCAACCAGAGAATCAATGGCATATCGCTGAAACAGCGGAAATGCTACGTCGATAAGCGCACAAAGGACATTGGCCACAAATATCCCCATAAAATCCTTTTTATAGGGCTTTAAATAAGGCATGAGCCCCTTCCAAAGCCCCCAGTCAAAGGAAGTGCTGTGAAATTCCTTTTCTTCGATGGCCATTAACTCGTCACCTCCTCCAAAAGCAGCCTGTCGTCCTGGCTCATCTGGATATCGTAAACACGCCGGTAGAGTCCATTGTGACCAATCAACTCTTCATGGGTCCCTTCCTCGACCACCCGGCCTTTTTCCAACACCAGAATATGGTCTGCTTTCATCAGGGTGGTTACCCGGTGAGAAATCAAAATCAATGTGGTTTCGGCCGATTCTTTCAACAGAGCCGAACGAATCCGCGCATCAGTTTCAGTATCAACGGCAGAAAGAGAATCGTCCAACAAAAGCACAGGGGTTCGCCGCAAGAGTGTTCGAGCGATAGCGACCCGTTGTTTTTGCCCGCCTGAGAGCGTTACTCCCCGCTCTCCCACCACGGTATCATACCCTAGGGCCATCTCGGCCAAGGCCTGGTCTACACTGGCAATACGGGCAGCCTGACGTACCTCTTCATGGTCCGCTGTGGGTGCGGTCACTTTAATATTTTCCTCCACCGTTTTGGAATAGAGGAATGTCTCTTGCAAAACAAGACCGATTTTCTCCCGCAACTCTTGCTGAGGGATATTCCGGATATCTATTCCCCCAATGGTGATCCGTCCCTCTCCCGGTCCAAGGTCATAAAGTCTTGTAAGAAGAGCCGCTATGGTGCTTTTCCCGCTTCCTGTACTGCCCAAAACGGCAAATGTCTTTCCATTGGGAATGGTAAAGGACACATCTTTCAATACCGGCTCTTCTCCGTTATACCGGAAAGTAACATGTTCAAAAACGATATCCCCCTTCCAATCAGGCGCTTGTGGATCTGTCGGGGGCTGTTCCTCCTCCGCATCCAGAATTTCACGGATGCGGTCAATGGAAACCCCGGCCTTGCTCATCTCGGACAATACCCGCCCAAGGCCACGGACCGGCCATATCATAGCAGCATTATAACTTAAAAAGGCCAACAGTGTACCCGGTGTGATGGAGCCGGCCACCGTCTCTATCACACCCACAATAAGGACTGCCATAACCTGTAACCCGCTCAGCAAATCACCGGAAGCCCAGAAAATGCTCATCAGCTGTCCCAGCTTGATCCACAGAAGTGAGAAGGCTTCATTCTTCTCATCAAACCGTTCTACTTCATATGCCTCCCGGCCAAATGCCCGAACGACCCGGACCCCTGTCAAATTCTCCTGCACAGTAGTGGTAAGAATGCCTTCCGCCTCGTCGGCAGCCAGAAAACGCTGCGCCATTTTAGAATAATAAAACAGAGAATATGACACTACAACCGGTAAAAAAGCCATGGCCACCAGCGAGATTTTTACACTCATGGGAAACATCAGCGCAAATGAGACAAATACCAAAAAAATCACCCGAAATGCTTCCAGACATTGATTGGTCACAAAGGCGCGGATAACCTCCACATCAGAAGTGCACCGTTGGATGATCTCTCCGGTCTGATGTTCTGTATGCCAGCGAAAGGGTAGCCGCTGAATGTGAGAAAACAGTGTGTTGCGGATAGATTTGACAAATCCTTCAGAGCATCGCGCCGTCCCTACCCGGCTTAAAAAACTGAACAGACAAGCCAGCAACGATCCCCCCAACACTGCCAGAGCTGAATACAAAAGCGCATTGAAATAGGTCTGTTCTTTCAAAAATTTCACCAGAAATTCCGGCACTCCTTCAAAGGGTTTTCCGCCAATGATAGAATCTACCGCCATTCTTATGATCTGCGGTGTCAATGCATTAAAAGATGTATGTAACATGGAACTTATCAGCGTTACAAAAAACAACGGCACGACCGGTCTTAAAAACCGCCAGATGGTTAAAAATTTTCTCTTTACTGACATACAACTCACTCCCTTCCAGTAGGAAAACATCAGCATCTATATCCGTACTTTACAGCCTTATAGAAAGTATGACGCTTTCTCCCCGGGCAAAAAAATCCCCCTGCCCGCCATAAGGCGGCACAGGGGGAAGCACGATTTAATCCTGATCCCAGTTATGCCATACATTCTGTACGTCGTCGTTATCCTCTAAGCTGTCAATCAGCTTCTCCATGTTCTTGATGTCCTCTTCAGACTCCAATTTCACATAGTTTTGAGGAACCATTTCTACGGCAGCACTGACAAAGGTATAACCCTTCGCTTCCAGATTGGCCAAAACTGTTCCAAAATCATCCGGAGAGGTGGTGATTTCAAAAACCTCCCCCTCCACGGTCATGTCCTCTGCGCCCGCCTCCAGCGCATCCATCATCATGGTATCCTCATCCAGATCCTCTTTTTCAATGACAATAACGCCCTTTTGGTCAAAAGACCAGGACACGCAGCCTGTGGCTCCCAGCCCCTTGCCGAACTTGTCCAGCAAATGGCGGACCTCGGGAGCGGTACGCTGACGATTGTCGGTCAGTGCCTCAACGATCACCGCCACACCAGAGGGGCCGTAGCCTTCATAGGTAACGCTTTCATAGCTGTCCGTATTGCCCGCACCCAAGGCCCGGTCAATGGTACGCTTGATGTTATCATTAGGCATATTGGCAGCCCGCGCCTTGGCAATCACGGTCGCCAGGCGGGAGTTGTTGGCAGGATCACCGCTGCCGCCGGTCTTCACCGCCACGATCATCTCTTTGGCGATTTTAGTAAAAGTAGCGGAACGCTTAGCATCCTGAGCGCCCTTGGTCTTTTGAATGTTATGCCATTTGGAATGTCCCGACATAGTATCTGTCCCTTCATGAAAAAATTGCTAATGTAGTTTACCACAAAAAAGCCTGCTTTGCAACGGTTACAGACGAAAAAAGTAATTTTTTCCACCGTTCGTATCATACCGGGCAAAACAGACTATATTCCGGTGAAAATTTCTCTGTGTTCCGTAGATAAAAATACCTTCAGTTCCGGAAAGCCTTCTGTTATCCACTGAGCAAGAACCGGGCAGACCACATTTTCCGTAGAAAAATGGCCAGCATCAATAAGATTGACTCCCATAGCCCTTGCGTCCAGAAAGACATTGTATTTCACGTCAGAGGTAACAAAGGTATCGCAGCCAAGTGCCGCCACCATCTCCAGCAAATCGCCGCAGGCTCCGCCCCCCACCGCCACCTGACGGACCGGACGTCCCGCATCTTCCAGACGTAACCCACTCACCTTCAGCGTCTGTTTCACAAACTGCGCAAAAGACGCTGCATCAGAAAAACCGGACACCTCGCCCATCCTGCCTATCCCATAGGCTTGTTCATTGGCATCCACCCCTTCCTCACGGAGCAGCTTGACCTTTTCAAGTCCCAGCACCTGGGCCAGCGCATCATTTACCCCGCCTGCCACGGCATCCAAATTGGTATGAGCGCAGATGGCAGCAATCCCATGTTCCACAAGCGACAAAAGACAGCGGCCCACCGGCTCTTTATCGGTAATACTCTTGGCCGGGTGAAAAATAATAGGATGATGAGATACAATAAGCTGGCAGTCCTTCTCTGCCGCTTCTTCAACCACCGCTTCCGTGATATCAAGGGCTACCATGACCCGCTGAACCTCCCGGTCCCCTCTCCCCACTAAAAAACCCGAGTTATCAAAGGACATCTGAAGCTCAAACGGCGCTTTACCATCCAAACAGCGATAAATATCAATTACCCGTGCCACTGCCGCCACTCCTCTCTCATCTTCTCTACCTCAAGCAAAATCGCCTCGTAGGCCCTTCTTTTCTCCGCTTCTTCCGGTTTCTGGGTCTTGGCCAGGCCATCTATCGCTCTTCGCAGCTTCTCTATCTCCTGCGCCAGATACCGCCCCCTTAAGGGGCTTTCCATATCAGAGTTCTGCCTGCCCACCCAAATTTCTCCTTCCGATAAGGGTGCCATATTCCCTGGCTCTGCCAATAGGACAATATAAAGTGTTTCTCCCTCCGGCACCAGGAGCTCCCGCAGAATGGAAAAACCGCTTTCCGAAAGATAGCGGCGCAACCCGTCCATTCCGCTCATAGCCTGCAAAATATACCGATGTCCCGGCTGTCCGGTCCATGGCACAGCTGCTAAAATCGAGGCAATCGTCTCTCCCCCCATCCCGGCAATAGTGACCACCTCTGCCTCCTCGGGGGAAATCTCTGACAAACCATCACAAAGCCGAAAAGAAATGCGATCTGATAACCCCCATTTCTCCGCCAATGCCCTGGCCCGTCCCAATGGCCCCGGACGTAGATCAGAGGCCACTGCCTGTTCTACTATTTCCTGCTGAAGCAACCATACCGGCAAACGCCCATGGTCGGTCCCAACATCCGCCAAGCGAGTGCCGGCAGGCACCAACTCTGCCACCGTCTGAAGCCTTGGAGAAAGAGAAAAGGGCCGGCGCATAAAATCACCTCTTTTTCAAAAAATGCAAAAGAAAAGGAGCGGCTATGCCGCTCCTTTTTCCAAACCGCTTACTGAGCAGCGGGTACCAGCTTGTTGATCTCCTCCAGCAGAGATGTCACATCAACGCCGTGGACCATGCAAGCCTGCTCAACAGTCTCACCCCGAGAGGCGGGACAGCCAAGGCAGTGCATACCGATGGACATAAAAACAGGTGCAGTCTGAGGGGCGATATCCAGCACGTCGCCGATAATTGTATCCTTTGTGATTTGAGCCATAATGGATAACCTCCGTTATTATCTGGGTCAACCCAGTGTTATGCTTGTATTATACCCTACCGCCCTCTGTTTTTCAACAGGAAAATACAAACCAAAGCCCCCAAATTTCACTTTTGTCCACAAAAAACGGTAAGTCTCTCATCCAAAGAGAACTTACCGTTATCTGCGTGGGTGGGCCCGATTATATACATCCTTCAATTTTTGATTGATAACCTGCGTATATACTTGAGTAGAGGAAATATCCGCATGGCCTAACATTTCCTGAATGGAACGCAGATCTGCGCCATTTTCCAACAGATGGGCCGCAAAAGAGTGCCGAAGGGTATGGGGAGTGATATCCTTTTTGATATCAGCCAGATCCTGATAGTGCTTTATGATTTTCCAAAAGCCCTGCCGGGACATCCTGGAGCCATTCATATTCACAAAAAGGGCCTGCTCCTCCGGCTGTTCTATCAACTGGGGGCGCACATGGCTTACATAGTCGGCCAATGCCCGAACCGCCGTTGGATAGAGGGGAATGATCCTCTCCTTTTTCTGTGTAACACAGCGAAGGAACCCGGCGCTCAGATTCAAGTGTTCCAAATTCAGGTTAATCAGCTCACTGACCCGGATACCGGTAGCATACAAAAGCTCCAACATGGCCTTATCCCGGCACCCTTTGGGGTCCCGGGCGTCCGGCTGTTCCAGGAAGAGGTCTACCTCTTTGCTTGTCAGGATCTGAGGCAGCTTTCGCTCCACCTTTTCCAACACCAGCCCCTTGGCCGGATTCACTGTAACGATATGCTGTTCCAAAAGGAAGGAGTAAAACGATTTCAGCGAAGCCAGTGAACGGGTCACCGTTGGGATGGACTTACCTACAGACAACAAATGCTTGGTGTAGCGGTCCACATCAGCCTGCGTTGCTCGTTCAGCTGTAAGGCCTTCACCGGTGAGCCATTTGGAATATTGGCCAAGATCTCGCATATATGAGCTGACCGTGTTTTCCGATGACTGCTTCTTCTCCACCAAAAAACGCTGATACTCCTCCAAAAGATCCACACTGACTCACCTCTTCTCTACGCAAAAACTTAAATCACAATAATGCTCCGGCCACTCTGGCCATAAACACCGGCAATAGATAAGATTCCGACAAAGCGCTAAGCCCAGTCAACGCAATACAAAACCCACAGCGCAGAAAATAATCTCTGCGATATGGATTCTCCCGCCTTCCCTGCCCGCCTCCCGACGCTAACGCACAGGAGGCGGCAAATCCCTGTGCAGCAAGAAGCAAAAAAGCGGGAAGTGCTAAAAGCCCTGGAATTCCCAAAAGAAAAAAAGCCATTAAAAGCCCTTTCCGTCCATATGCATAAGCAAAAGACGCAATAGAAAACGACAGGAAAAACCCCCGCATGGAAGCCAACAACGGAATCCCCAAAAACCCCATTGCCGTAAAACCCAATAATACCGCAGCCAGCGGCCATCGAAAACTCCGCCAAAGAGTTTCGGAAATACCCGGCAAATCAAATGCACCAGCTTGAGCAGCGGCTAAAAAGCGATCCAAATAATCATGCATCGCTGCGACCCCGTCCGATGCACTCTGCAATGCCAGAAAGCACCCCGCCACTCCGCCAAGGCCAAAAAAAGCCGCTGAGACGACAAGAGCCGGGGTTCCCTCCATCGTCGGCGGCCACCAGATCCCCGCAACTGTTCGCGCCATGGTACTCACCTCCACAAAACCACTCTATGCGGCCAGGGACAAGTCCATACCATCGAAAGCGAACTTTCAGTGTTTTCTATTCTAATCTAATTTCATCTCTAACGCAAGTGTTTTTTTAATTTTTTTCATTATCTGTATATCTTATGTTAACTTTATTATGTTAACTTTATGCTTTGAAGGCATTTGCAAAACCCCCGAATTTGCGGCGTAGCACAAAATATTGTGCTGCGCCGCAAATTTTTATACTACATTTTGCATTTGTTTTTATGTAACCGTTGACACTTCCAAGGGTGTTGCAGGTCAATAAAATGTCAATGTCCTTTTCTTTTTTTTCCTTTTTTATTCTTTCGCCGCTTCTCTTTTGTTACCAGTGCAGCGGCCGCTCCTCCACACAAATCTCCAAAAAGAAGCCCTATTCCGCCGTTTTCAAATGCAGCTGTTTCAAAAAGCAATAATCCAGCCGTAAGTTGGAGCAGAAAAAGAACTCCCCCGACAGCCAAACCCACCAGCATCCGCTGGGCAGAACATTGTCTGACCGCCCATGCCCCTCCTGCAAAACTTCCCAACACACAGCCAACTACAGCAAGCTGATATTGCAGTTTCATGCTAAAAAAGCCACCGGAAATTCCTATTGCCGCCAACAGAAGAAGGAGCAGACAGACCGTCGCCCCCACTCCCCCGCCTAAAATCACGCTTTTCCCGCAGCGGAGCAATATTCTCCCCTGCTCTTCCTCATTTTTTCGCATAAAAATACCCTCCCCGCACAAGATTTCACTTCATCTTATGCGAAGAGGGTACTGAGCATGTCTATAAAATTACTGTGCCTTGTCCGCTGTAGGTGCCGTCCGGCCAGAGATGGCATCCTTCAGAAACTCCACCCGAACCCGGTCAGCCCCGGTCTCCAGAACCACCGTACGCTCCTTCACGGCACAAACCGTTCCTACAAGACCGCCGATCGTAGTGGCAACATCTCCTACCGCCAGCTCCGAACGCATTTTGTCCGCCTCTTTTTTTCGCTTGTTCTCCGGCCGGATGGTAAAGAAATACAAAGAGCCGAACATCACAAGCATGAGCAAGGGCAAAGTATAAAGTTCCAAAGTAAACCCTCCAAAGAAAAATTTTTGAACCATTTATCTAACGCAAGTGAAGAATAGTATAGCGCAAAAGGAACAATTTTGCAAGGCTTTCCGAAAATTAAATCTTTCGGTCCAGTTTTTCACTGTACTCCATCCTGAATTGGGAAAAAGTCCCGTTGTCAAGCGCCTCCCTGATTCGAGCCATTAGAGTGTTATAAAAATATAGGTTATGAAGCACCGCCAGCCGCATAGCCAACATCTCCCCCGCTACAAAAAGATGGCGAAGGTAAGCTCTTGAGAAATGCTGACAGGCCGGACAGTGGCAGGTTGGATCGATCGGTGAATCATCCAGTTTATATTTCTCGTTTTTGATGTTAATGGAGCCTTCCCAAGTATAAAGGCGCCCATGGCGGGCATTTCGTGCCGGCATGACGCAGTCAAAAAAGTCAATGCCCCGTGCTACTCCCTCAATAATATTGCTTGGAGTCCCCACGCCCATAAGGTACCGGGGCTTATCCGCCGGCATATGAGGCTCTACAGCATCAATGATTTCGTACATTACCTCTGTAGGTTCTCCCACAGCCAGCCCGCCAATGGCGTACCCATCACAGGCAATTTTTTTAATCGCCTCCATGTGCCACACCCGCAAATCCGGGAATGTCGCCCCTTGATTGATACCAAAAAGCATTTGCTGCGGATTGATCGTACCGGGCAAACCGTTCAGCCGGTCGTGCTCTGCCTTACAGCGCTCTAACCACCGCACAGTCCGCTCGCAGGAGGCTTTTGCATACTCATAAGTCGCCGGATTCTCCACACACTCATCAAACGCCATGGCCACATCGCTGCCCAAATTGGACTGGATCTGCATAGATTCTTCGGGTCCCATGAAGATTTTCTTACCATCAATATGGGAGGAAAAATAGACCCCTTCCTCCTTGATTTTCCGCAGTCCCGCCAACGAAAACACCTGAAACCCGCCGGAATCAGTCAAGATCGGGCCACTCCAGTCCATAAACCGGTGAAGCCCCCCCATTTCCCGCACCACGGTATCTCCGGGCCGGAGATGTAAATGGTAGGTATTGCTCAGCTCTACCTGACAGCCGATTTCTTCCAGGTCATGGGCAGACACTGCCCCCTTTATCGCTCCTTGTGTGCCTACGTTCATAAACACAGGCGTTTGAACGGTTCCATGGGCGCAGGTAAAAAAGCCGCGTCTGGCCCGTCCCTCTGTCTTCATTACCTCAAACACAAAAAAACCCCTTTACTTATGTGTTTCAAAAAACTGTTTCAGCTCTGCCTTTCGCTCCGGCGTTAACTCCTTTTTGGGGAGACCTTCTGCCGCTCCGGCCAGCGCCTGAAGCTGGTGCAGACAGGCTCCTGCATCTACTTCTAAACGGATCCGAAGCCATGCCTCCTCCGGACCCACCGTTCGCAATGTTTCGGCATTCTCTATACCGATTTTTTGTAGATTTGCCGCTAAAACCGGTCCTATGTTGGGCAAGTACTTCAAATCCATTTTCTTCTCACCTCAGAAAATAAACATGGCATCCCCAATGCTCACGGGAAGCCAGATTTTTGACCCGGCATAACATTTTCGGAACTTTGGTACTGGAGGTCAGCCATGCCTTTTGCGTACCCCTCGGAGTACCCGCATACCTCAACGAGATACTTCGCATAGATCTCCGGCCCATCTGCTTCTGCCGTCTTCATCAGGTACTCGAAGTAAGTCATGGCGTCTCCCTCCTCCCTCTTCGAGATTATAACAGAGAATTACCGCTCTGGCAACTCCATATAGCCTCTGGATTCGATTTTTTCGTCCTGCGGGTATAGATTGATGGCAGAAAGAAAGGGGGCCTGTAAAGGCCCCCTGTGTCTCCTGATTCCGTTTTAGCCTACCTTCTCGCCGTACTCATAGATGGTGTCGCTCGGCAGGTCAATCCGGTCGTTCCAAAATACGCAGGTTCGGCTCTGGTCGAGCTGCACCTGGTCGAACAGCCCAGCGATAGCCAGCAGATCTCTGTAACTGTCAATCTGCTCGATGTCCTCCAGCACATTGTAGAGAACGGTTCTCCCGTCATCGAAGACAACATACAGACGGAAATTCGGCCTTGGCTCAACGGCTTTGATTCTCGGCATCATGGTCTGCACCTCCATCACACCAGCGGGGGCAACTTCTCCAGTTTTTGGGTGTCCCACATTTCCTGGAGCCGCCCTTGGTTCTGGGTCATCCATTCCTTGACCATATCCTGGGCCTTGCCGGGCAAATCGCCCTCGGTCATGGTCATCGTTCTCAGGTCGAACACGCCGACATGTTCTCCGTACAGAGCGTGGATATGGCTCGGTTCGTGTTCCTTCGGCTTGAAGAACATCTTGATGACGATTCCGTAAAACCTGCAAATCTCAGGCATTGCTCTCACCTCACTTCTTGGTATAGGGTATGTGCTATCCCTATCTTCATTCTACCATACCCACCACCAATGTCAAACAGTTTTTGATAAAAAGCCCCTCCGCAGGAGCGGCGGGGCTTAATTTTCCTCTTTCCCAACGTAGATACCGGCATATACCTGGCTTCCGGCCATGTAGTGGAGGTATCGCAGACCCGGCTGGATCTCTGTCTCCTTCGTCTTGACCGGTCGGAGAATCAGCGGATGTTCGCCTGGCACCATATACTCTCCGTCTGGGACAAGGGCTTTCATCCACGGTTCCAACTCCTCCACGGGCACCGTCTCCCCGTCGAAGCATCTCACCACGGCCGAGATGACCGGCATGAAGTCGAACAGCGTGATCTGTTCGCAGAGCGGCGGCCGTCCCATCAGTACGCCCCTCTTCCGGGGACGGGCGTTCCGTCCTCATACTGGACATCGTAGTGGTGCCCATCAAAAACATCGTCATACCCCTCTTTTCCAGTAGCTCCACAGTGGGGGCAAAACCACGGGGTAGTTCCTCCGCTCCCTTTGCCATCACTTTCCACTTCGTTGTAGTTGTACTCTATCTCGCAACCGCAAACAGGGCATACGCCTTCCTTGTCAGCCGGAGAGCAGAAGTCAATACGGGAGAGGTCGTCCGTTGTTAGAACAATGTCGCCATTCTTATAATCTGCTCTGACCCTTTCTGCCGCCTCCTTTGCGGTGCTTACGCCTTCGACCTCGACTACCCGCTCCAGAACCTCGACGATGCGAACCTTTAACTTCATTTTGCTTTCCTCCTTTGAGATAGGGGCATCCAGGCCCCATAAAGTCTTCGGTTGGTGTCCAGTCCGATAGGACGATTCTCTGGATCTGGTCGCACCAGCTATCGCCCTCCCCTATGTACTGGCAGTTCGGACAAACATCAGGGTTGCAATACATTTTCTTACCTCCTAATATCCGGGGTCGTTCTCCCAAGCGTCGATGACATCATCGACATCACCGAGGCCACGGTCAAATCTGTTGAGAACGTCAATCAGCTCCATTCGTCCCTCCAGGGTGGGGGCGGTGTGCATCCTCCGCTCGGCTCTGATAACGTCCTCATCCGAGAACCTTGTTGTGGCTCCGGCTGGCATGGCATAGAAGACCACGCCCTTCTCCCCGACAACTGTTGCTGCCATTCTGAGCTGCCACGACATAAACCACCCACGGTTCATGGGCTTATCAAACCAGAAAACCACCTCCTGCCTGGTCAGTTCTTGGATGGATAGAATCTTCGGCCCTCTGCGCCACTTTCTCTTGCTCATATATCTGTCCCCCTTCTCCCTACACCCAGGCCGGAGTAACGGTCGTAGTGGGCAAATTGAACAGCCAGTCGATGACCTCCTGCGGAACCTCCTCCTTCTTCCACTCATGGCCGTACTGGTAGCCACATACCGGGCAGGGCTTTCCGAGAATCCCATCGGGATGTTCGCTCGGATGGAGCCATCCGATGGTCTTGCTCTCGGTGGGGCCTTTGTCTCCGGCGTAAAGTGGCTTCTTCGGCTGATAATCTTTCGTGGCATCCCCAGACAGCTCCTCGTGGGTGGTAATGCCGTAGGGCAAAGAAGCATATCTCACCTGTTCCTCGGTGGGAGCGAAGGTCTCGCCCTTCCTCAGGGCGTCCAGAGCTGCGTTCTCCGCCGCCCTCTTCTTTTGGCTTGCTTCCGTGGAAAGCGTGTAGTTGTAAAGCGTTACCGCTTTCCCGGCCAGCTTATCCCACCCCAGCTCCTTCTGATGCTGGCAGTAGGGGCGCATATCGTTGAGGTGCCACGCATCCCAGATGTCACAGAACTTCTGAAGCATCTCGGCCGTCCAGCCATCGGTCGGTTCCCCAGCCCTGATTTCATCAACACACTGACCGGCACTTCCTTTGCAGTTGCCTCCTCGCATGGGGCCGATCACCCCAGAGATGGAGAGCCTTCCGTCAGCCGAGAACTCGATCTTGCAGAAGGCCCTGGCCTTTACCGCACCGCCGATCTCACAGAGACACGGGCTGACTACCTTTTTCATCATTATTCCCTCCCTTTCATGGCTTCTGCCATGATTTCATCCATGTTGTTCTCCAGCAGGAAGACCATATCCGTATTCCTGCTGTCCAGCAAGCCATACAACTCCTTCCGAACGGCCTCCGGGGTGATGTCCCGGCAGTTGTGGTGAACCGCCAGAATCAGGTCGTCGAAGGTCAAGCCATCCAGGAGGCTATCGCCGGTTGCGAGATCCTTGCCCAGCTTCCACTGTCTCTCAGGCATCGTCATCATCCTCCACTTCCGCCAGCGCATCAGCCAGCTCTTGCAGCATCTTATCAATGGCCTCCGCATCCTCCACCAGCTCACGGATGCTGCCAGGGACACCGTTCTTTCCACGACTGTCTACCCACAGCTCGACGTGTTCGTCCACGTCGAAGTAGGCGGCATACTTCTTGACCTCCCGGATGAAGTTCTCGGAACTGGCCCCAAAAACGAAGTCTTCGCCAGCCGGGGAATACTTCTCAAGGTCTACCGACCCATCCTCGTACTCATGTACCGACCAGTCAAGCCTCTCGCATACCTCTCTGTACCTGCTCTTGAGCATATTTCCTACGCCTCACTTTCCGAAAAGGTAAATTCCTTGTCCACATCTTCATTCTAACTTACCCGTCTGGTAAGTCAAACATAAAATGATATTTTTCCAAAAAAATTTACCGTAGCAACCCTGCCTTTATATTCAGCCGCAAATTCCACTGAAGTCTTTGGCCTCATCGTCTGTGCAGGGCAGAATCGTCACCTCAATCTGAGGCCAGGTGGTGAGGTTGGCGATGAAGTGTCGGCCTTCCTCGTTCTGATAGAGTTCCTGGAGGCCGCCGTCACTGAGCCACCGGTGACAGATCGGCGTGGCCTTCCGGCTGTCGTAGGTGGTGCCATCGACCACTTTCTTGAACTTGGGGCAAACACCCTGCCGCCGCTCCATCCGGGGGCTGTCCCCCTCCGGCTCCAGCGTCACCTGGTAGCCAAGGAGCCGAATCGCATACAGCCAGTCGTCCGCTTTGAAGGCGTTGTTCCTGAACCGGCTGTTGATAACCTGGGGGCTGCATCCCATACTCTCGGCCAGCTTTCGCTGGGAGACGCCACAGTCTTTGAGAAGCTCGGCCAGCATCTCGGCAGCCGTTTTCTGCATCATCTGGTCTCCTCCTCTTTCACGATCTCCCACTCTTTCAGGTTGAACTGCCGGAGAGGGTATGCCTCCGAAGCGTTACAGGCCATACCGATGTCTTCCTCGCCGGTGTCCCTGTTGGTGGTCTGAATAATCTCCCACGTCTCGCCGGTATCATGCCGAAGGGTCATGCCGGGCACAATCCGTTCTCCGTGCTTGTCGAAATACTCCCGCATTTCCTTATTCCTCCTCTTTCATGTACCCAAGGATTGCCCAGAGTGCGCCGTCGTCTTTTATAAGAACAACATCACCTTCCCCGGATTTCAGGTGCGCTCCACAGTAAGGACAAACCTCGACCTGCTCACCGCAGGGGTTGTCGCCGTGGTTAAGCACCCAAAACTCTGGCGGCTCGATCTCGTTCATCCAGATCTCCGCTCCGGGCGGTAGCCCGTGGCACCGGTGGATGGCCTTCTCCCATACCTTGCGGAATCCTCTCCGCATTTCCCCGTGAACCCCAGGCCGCGCTGAACTGGTGGCCGGAATCAGCTTCTCATCCGGGAGAGAGAGCCATTCCCTATACATGGCCTTGCTCTCTTCCTCGTGCCTTTGAGCATCGAGCTGGTCAAAAATGGTGATTTGGTTCACATTTCCTCACTCCTTGCCAGAAATAGAGCTTCTGGGATAGTTTCTGATGATGGAATGGTTGATTTAAGGTGCGTGGCGATCTGGAAAGCTGACATTCTAATTGAATATATAGGCGACGCCTTCAGATTCTTTTTTTGAGGATTTGCCCCACGCAAACTGATACTTTGAGGCGTCGCCGTTAAGGTTCCAGTTCAACGTCTCTTTGAGGTCGTTCAAGTCCAGGAACCATTCACATCCACGCTTCCCGATCTGCTCTTCGCTCCAATACTTCTGCGTCCTGTTGTCGAAAATTGAAACAGTTCTGATTTTACCGGTAATCTTGTCACTCATAACTCTGACGACCAGCTTTGCTTTGTGAAGCATCTTTCTTCTCACTTCAGCCATCTTCCTCCTCTTCCATCGGGTGCCAGTGGTACTCGCAGTCGGGGTTCTCACAGCGATTGTTCCACATCAGCTCCCCGCACTTGGGGCAGCGACTACTCTCATAACCGCTGTACCCAGCCCCCATGTAACTCATCCGAATACCACCTCTCCGAAGAGGGCGTACTGGATGATGAGGTCGGCCATCTCTCCGTCAATCTGGCAGCAGTCGATGGTGCCATCTTTCTGGAGAGCGTGGTACTGGTCATCTCCGTTCTGAAGCCAGAGCTTCACGCCGGTCAAGAACTTATCCAGATCCAGCTCCCACTTGTCATCACTCTCAGCATCGTGGAGGATGAGCTTCCCGCCCCGGCTTATCTGGTCGCTTGCGAACTCCCCAAGATACTCCCCCACGACCTCTGCTTCACAGCACCAGCCGGTAATCCCGCCCTCCAGGGCGCAGACCATGATGTCGTCGATGTCCTGACCGGTGAGCTTTGCCTCGATCTCTGGCCGGACAGTGTAGGTCTTCTTACTCTTGTCGCTCATGCGATAGCTTCCTCCTTTGTGATTACTTTGTGCGTCCAGGCCCCGGAGTAGGCACCGATACTCGGCAACCGCTCCAACAGGGCCTTCTTCATCCCCTCCAGATACCGCTGGTGATGCTGTTTCTGGAGGCCGCTCAGATGGTCGTCATAGGGGTCTTCCTTCTGGATGAGCTTCACGGCCAGCGACCACTCGTTGTCCTCGACTCCGATGATAAAGAGCCGGTTCTCCAGCAGAACCCGGACGGAGCGGTCGGCTCCAATCCATCGCTCCTCGCCCTGCCGCTCGAAGCTGGGGAACATCATTGTGAAGCTGTCCATGAAGCACTCCAAGATGTCATCTTCTTCTGCCCCGGTTCCCCAGTCGTCGTAGAGCCAGTCGTCACCCATAATCTCGTTGCTACTGAGGTCGCCCATGAGCCGAGTCTCCGGCTCATCAACATACGGATCGTTTCGGCGGTACACATGGATGTGGTCGTTGTCGATGTAGTACAGGCCCTCATAGGGGCCGGTCACGCAAACATTACCCCTTCCCATTGCCTACACCTCCGCCTTATAGAAGACCCTGGCCGCTTCCTCGACCGTGGTGTCATCGAAACACCAATTCATCTCCCTCGTGACCTTCTTGATGATGTCGGCATCCAGACCGGCCCTCTGCATAGCCATGATAGCGTAGCCCTTACAGGCATCGTTACGCCATGGGCCGTCCAGATAGCGCAGGTCTTCTTTCGTGGGATCTACTGTACGAACTTCGAGTGCCATCCTCGTCTCCTCCTTAATCCCCGATGCTGAAGTAGTCCGAATAGACCACGTTGTCTTCCTTGCAGAAATAGTAAGACCTGTCTCCGTAGGCTTCTTGGTCGCAGTAGAGGAAAACCAGCGTCTTCCCGTGCCTCTTTGCTTCGGAGGCCCCGTTCAGTCTCAAGCTGTACTCGTGCTTGTTCAGGAACTCATTGAGGGCCTCTCTTGTCGGAAGTCCGCCTTCCGGGATCTCCTCTTCCTGGGTCTCGCTGCCCTCATCGGCAAACCCCATGACTATGCCCCATTTGGTGAAGGGCAGCGGCGGCTGACCGGCCGCATCCCGGAGGGCCTCATCCATCCCGCAGTCGGAGCAGATATAGACCTTCGCCCTGCGGCTCAGAGCGTTACAGACCATCCGCTTCTCCATGCGGTCGTGACCACACCGGGGGCAGGGCAGCCCATCAGCCAGTCCCTCCTCCTGGAGCTTACCCAGCTCCTCGACCATCTGCTTTCCCTTCACCTCGGCTTCTCCGCCCCAGTGTTTCAGGCCCCAGTCCTCGGTTTCCGTACCCGGCATGGGCATCATCTTCATATCGGCCATCTCTCAGCCATCTCCTTTCAACCACTTGATACATTCCTTCTTGCTGAAGAAGCTCTGCGTCCAGGCATCGCCGGTGCTGTTGTCGATGCCGACCCACAGCTCTCCGTCCTGGTAGTAGAACTTACCGGTGGGTGTGTACTTTCCCCCGCCCTCCGTATTACTCCCCAGGATGAGACTGGCAGCCTCTTTGTCGATGGGGAGTATGTGGGGGTGGGTTCCCCCCTTGAGCCGCTTTACGGCGGCTTTAATCGCTCTGAACACGGCGTTCTCTCCTTTCTACCATACCGGGTGCCAATCGGGAGACTGTTCTATCTCATCCAGACGCCGCCGACTGGCTTCCGCTTCACGTTCCCCTTCTGCATCTGAGAAGTTGGACACATCCAGGTCGATGACCTCCAGTTCTATACTGGGGTCTGTGGAGTAGGCCGCCTGTACCAGCCCACCCTCCACACGAACTACCACTTTTGCCATGTCCAAGCCCCCCTTTTATGAAAGCTGGATTAGGGCGTAGGTTCCGCTGGAGCCGGTGGAGACCACCATCCTGTCCAGGAACGGGGCAACCGCCCGGAAACTTCCGGGGTCATCTTTACAGCCGCAGAAGGCCAGACCTCCGTTGCTGTCCACCAGCATGAACTTTCGATCCTCTCCCTTCAGAAAATCTCTCAGCTTCATTACTCTTCCTCCTCCAGCTCACATTCTTTGAACTCAGGCCATCCATCGGCATCAATGGTGTCTTCCCCATCAACGCCTATCATCTTATCTCCGAACCCGCCGTTTCCTACAAGCTGTTGAACCCCGCCGAACTCGTTGGAGGCTCGGTCGATGATTTCCTCCTCGGTCAGTTCCTCATCGTCCTCTACCTCCACAACCGTTGTGACCGTAATGATCATCTCGCCGGACACCCTGTACCTTTTCATTTGTTACTCCTCCTTCATGTAATCGTCAAAGACCACCGCCTCATCGGCCGCAATGGTCTCGTTTTCATCCTCTACGCCGATGAGCTTGTCATCGCCGCCGTTTCCGAGATAGGCGTGGATTCCGCCAAACTTCTGCTTCGCCCTCCGGCGAATCTCCTTCTCGGAAAGCTCCGTGCCATCCCTGACCGTGATGACCGTGGACACCGTGACCGTGGTATGGCCGAAGACCCTGATTTTCTTCACCGTTTTCCCTCCTCCCCTTCGATTTTCAGGACTTTCGTTTCAATGGAGACGAAAGCATCTACCACAAAATCCTTGTCGCATCCACCCTCCATCATATCGCAGGTTGCAATGCTCTTCTGGCGAAAATCCTCTTGGATTCTGACCGTGTTTTTCATGCCACAGTACGGGCAGAGGACTGTTACTGTTCTATTCATCACGCTTCCTCCTTCCCGTTAAGGTACATCTCTATGAGGGAGCAATACTCGGCTACCTGTCCTAAATCCAGGTCATACCACTCGCCGCAAGCGATCTGGTCGCCAGCGACCGGCTTCAGCCGGTACTTCCCGTTCTCCATGGTCTCCCAGGCTCGGACAGTGGTGTTGCCGAAGAAGTAGCACGTTGTCCCGTCGCCCTGGTGGCACTTACTGAGGTTGGGGATGCTGTCGGCGTCCCTGATTCTTCCGGGCATATCAGTCACCCCCAAAGAAGACATCGTACCCCAGCTTCAGCAGCTCTCGAACCTGGGTCAAGGCAGTGAAGTGAAGCATATCATTCTGGAGGTCGTAACTGCACATGAACCCGTACTCCTTCTCATCGGCCTGTCGGATCTCGAAGATGTACCGCTCCTTCCCGTCCGGGCTGTTCTCGATGGACTGGAAGCGGATGCGACACACCGGCCGCTCTTCAGCTTTTACCGCCTCCTTCAGCAGGTCTTCGAGGTAGCTTCCAAGCTCCTCCTCTGCTATCTCGGTCAGCTTATCGAAGGCTTCATCCAGCCCAGCCGCCGACACTCTCTCGAAGAACTTGTCCAGCTTTTCCATATCGTTACCTCCTTAATTGTCCCGACAGAGGGCCTCGAACATGGCCTCCATGCCAACCCTGTCGAACCCGTCGATGATGTCCATGTCCTCGCAGAACTCCAGGAACTCCGTGAACATCCGCCTTCCGGCTCTGGCCTCCTCCTCACTCAGGCTTTCCTCATCCCGAAGAGCTTCGAGGCAGTCGGTCAGGTCAGGCTTGGTGTTCTGGAACCGGCAGTAGCTCATATTCGGCATCTCAATCCCTCCCCTCTTCATCCCGCACCAGTCGAACGACTGCGATGTTGGCAACGGCGAAGGCCACATCCTCGAAGTCTTCATTGTCGATCTTGCTATGTTCGATGATGTCGCTGGTGATTTCCACGATGTCATCGGTGGTGATGTTCTCTTTGTCCCCTGCCATGTCGAACAGCAGGTGGCTGTACTCCTCGTTGGTGCCCCCGGTGTACCAGTCATGGTCGATGCAGAGCTTACGGAGCCTGTCGGCGGAAATGGTGCGAACTTCTTTGTACCCGTACGTCATAATGATGACCTCCCATTTTTTTACTTGGCGTTCGGCTTTCCGGGACTTCTGCCCCAGCTACCGACCCGCCAACTTACCGATGTGGTAATTTATCTTGCCCATTATCATTCTAACTTACCCAACTGGTAAGTCAAGAGTTTTTTTGATTTTTTCCAAAAATTTTTCTGGTATCAAACCGGGTATGTCATCTAAAGCCTTGGCCCGTCTGGTTTCCTCTGGTGTGCCTCTGGTTTCTTTGGAGGGGCGGTCTATGTGTTTATATGGAAAAAGACTGGAGATCGACTGGGACTTGATTTGTCAAAATGGTAAGTCTTGTGGCTTCCTGATTTGGGCAGTTTGATGGCAAAAAGAAAAAGCCCCCTCCAGGAACCGAAGTCCCTGGAGGGGGTGTAGTCAGAAGCCAATTTTTCCGACAGGCTTATTATCCGGCTGGGGGGGGCGACACCTCATCAGGGGGTTTGGGTTCCTGATGTCCGCTGTCCGCAATTTTCTCACTGGTCAGGCCGACAGTGAGTTCCCCCACCTCCAGCCTTCCCTTCACGAAGGTAACGAGTTTCACCAGCACCTCTTTCGCATAAAACAGGAAACCCGCCATAATAACGATGTAGACGGCGGTGAGCAGATTGACCGACTGGCCGTTGATGCTTACCGCCATGATGTCGGGATTCAGCCAGCCCACCGCATAGGTTACGATGAAGCAGAGGGCCACGATGAGGCCCTTGGCGATCCCTCGCCGGAATTTCGGCCGATCAAACTGCCCGGATAGAACGGCGTCGATGCTGCCCAGGACGATGTTCACAGCGATGAGCAGCAGAAGGCCCAGGCCGAGCCGGATGGCGTCGATGGTCATACCTTCTCCACCTCCTCCTTCTCCGGGAGCTTCAGCAGCCCCGCCCGGTCGAGGACGATCACGATCCGGCAGAAGGTCTCATCGACCAGGATGGTGTTGTCCTCGATGGTGGCGATGTCACCGTCCTTGCCGCCGTCATACCCGGCCAGAACCTTGGCGTCCATGAGCTTCTGGATGGTGGGGCGGTAGCTGGTCGGCACATCACCGATGGTCTGGTATCTGTCGCCGTTCTTGTGCTGCTTGATGGCCTCACCCACGATGGCCTTGACCTCTTCAGGGGTCATGTCGTATTCCTCCTTACTCTGCCCTTCCAGGATGGCCTTGACCTCCGCTCGAAGGGCGTCCATAGATTTTCCGTGCTTGGGGAGCCACTGGCCCATATCGGCGTGGTTCCCACCCATACCGGCCCGGTAGCTCTCAGCGTGGTCGTTGATGGTATCCGGCCCGAAGCCAAACATCTCGGCAACGTAGACGTTCCAGCAGACCAGCATCTTCCACATCCGGTCGAAGTAGCCCTGGTTCTTCGCCACATCGTAGCCAATCATGGTGCCTCCGGCGTAGGTATGCCCGGAGGGTTCCAGAACCTCCCACTGGATGCGACTGTTGTTCCAGCTCCCCTTCTTCCCGGAGCCGACACCCCAGGGGCGGCGGCAGGTCTTCTTCTTGGCGTCCCAGGGCAGGGTCAGCCGGATCTCGCCCTCTCCCTTATGGAACTCGCCCAGGATGGCATTGACGCCCCACCCCGCCGAAGACTTATTCATAATGCGGAAGGCCACAGAGATGTTGGGCTGGGCGCAGCCGAAGGAGTGGTTCACATCCCCATCCGGCTTAAAATTCCGATTGGCCCGGTATGCCCCGTTCTCGGTGGCATACTCAACTACCAGGTGGGCCTCGACAAAGGCGATGGCCTCTGCCTTGGTGATGTTAAGCATCTCCGCCCACCTCCTCGATGTACTCACGGCCATAGTAGCCCTCATCGTTCAGCCGCTTATGGAAGAGCCTGGTGCCCTCCTTGCGGAAGGCCGCTTCCATGGTGCAGGAACAGAAGCCGATCTCCCCTTCGTCCTCCCCTCCACCCGCCCCACGACACATCTCCTTGCCGCACAGGAAGTTCTTGGCAGGGTCGCAGACGTGGAACACCACCCGCCCCCCGGTGTCCGGTAGGCACAGATAGCCTTCCGCATCGGGAGCCAGTTTCGAGATGTCCAAGCTCATACTTATTCCTCCAGTTCGTTCTCAGCGAGAATCTCACGGTCAAGGGCCTTTTTCTTTTTCTCGGCCTCCTGGTATTCCTCCCAGGCAGCCTCCAGATCGCCATTGTGCTGTCCGGTAACAATGGCCTTATGGACAAAAAAGAAAAGCCGTCCCGTGGCGTGTTCAAGTTCGTCATCGACGATACGACGACGGAGCCGCTGTTGCCGGTGCTTCTCATCTTCCTTTTCCCGCCGTTCCAATCGCTTGTCGATGAACCGGCGCATATAGACGAAGAGAAGCCCAGTCAGCCCAGAGCCGCCAATGATGGCCCCGGCTACCGCCGCCACAATGTTCTGTCCGTTAATCGTAATCGCTCCCTCCCATCGCATCGGCAAGGCGTTCCAGCCGCCCATCACCGAGCAGCAGGGAGACCAGCCAGTACAAAAATTTCTTCATGGCCTTCACCTCCCCCAGTTTCCGTGTAAAGCTCATTCACTTTCCGGGATATGGGAGGCCCTCTTATCGGCACCATACCCATCACCTCACACCAGGGTCAGGTCATCGAGAATTCTCTTGACCTCCCCAGTCAGCATAACCGGGGTCATCCCGTAGTCCCGCATGGTGAACTGGATCGCCTCAAGGACTACGGCGTCGTGGTCTTCGTTCTTCCCAGCCTCGTACCCCCAGATGAGACGGTTCTGAAGGTCGATGAGCCAGGCTTCCTCGTTCTTCTCATCGGGCGGGTCGTTCAGGTTGTCGTAGATGTAGTACAGAGCGGCTTCCAGGTTTTCGTAGCCGCAGACTTCCAGAAGCAAAGGGTCAGAAGATGACATAGTGGGGTCGCTCCTCTCTGAACAGCCAGTATCGGAGCCAGTCGTCCAGCACTACCGCAATCCCGGCCAGAAAGACCCACAGTACAGAGAACGGGAGGCAGATCTGGCCCCACAGGTTGAAGGGCATATTCGAGTAGTCCCAGATACCAAGGCCCATCCAGCGGTTGAGCAGGATTCCGGCCGCCAGCTCTGCCATGGTGACGACCACGGCACCAAGAACCGCTTGGAGTAACAGGGGCATCTCCCAGGGCAGGATCTCGTTGAAGGAGCCGATGATAAGAAAGAGGACGCCGCCCAGGACTGCCATAGTCCAGTGGGAGCGTCCTCTGAAGAGAAGCTCAAGGCATACATAAACCGCCCCGCCAATGCTGACAAGTATAGCCGCCTTACACAGCTTTCGCATTTTCCAGCACCTCCTCCATGTTGACCCGAAGGTCGTCTGGCAGGTCTGCGCCGTAAGTGATGGCCGCCAGCTCCTCCACTGTCTCTGCCCGGCGCACCCAGGTCATCACATGGTTGCAGTATGTGGTGTGGAACAGCTTATGGGTCGTGGCCGCCGTTGCGATGGCCCCGATGTCAGCAGCCGGGTACAGGCGGCAGAGTTGCCCATCCGCATGGTAGGGGTAGCCAGCGGCTCCTTGAGCAACCGCCGTAGCCGCCGCCGTCAAGTTAATCTGGTCAGTCTCCTCCAGGCTGAAATGTTCCTTGGAGCCGTCAGCCAGCGTAACCTCGCATCCGGCGACAATGGCCGCCCGGCAGGACTGAGACATCTCGGAGAGCTTGGCCTCCCGCAGTTTCTCCAGGTCGGCCACCAGAATACCGTCCTGGTAGCTCAAGGCGTCCATAGGGACACCACTGGGCACTCCCGGCACCGTGACTACCCGGTAGGTTTTATCGCCGGGAACTGTGTCTTTAAGGGGCCAAAAGGCGTCGTCCTCGGCGGTGTAGACGGCCGTGGCCGTTTCAGGCTCGGTCGCCACGGTCATTCCGTTGGCCTGGGTCATGGTGTAGCGCACCATGCTGGAGATGCTTACGATTCTGCTGGTAGCGTTTTCAATGATAGCGAACATACTATGCTGCCTCCTTTTGCAATTCGTAGATGGGCGTGAATTTCAGCAATTCCCTGGTGTATAGGGCTTTCAGGTTCTTTCGGGCATTGAAGCTGTCTGCCCGTTTCAGATGGCCGTTTATGCTTGCCATGATGTTGTCGATGTGCCTCAGCTCGATCTTACCCTTACGGCGCAGGGCAAAGAGCTTCTTGAGCTTTCGCCGCTCCCTGGTGATGGTCTTCCGGCTGACCCGCTGGACGATGTGCCCGGACTTGGTGATGGTGAAGCGCATCTTCAGGAAAGTAAAGCCCTTCCGAAGCGGCACAATCCGGGTCTTCTTCAGGTTTATCGGAATGTTCATCTCCCGGCACAGCTCTTTGAGCCGCTCCAGGCAGAACTCCAGGTATTCTCGACTGTCGCTGATGGCGTAGCCGTCGTCCATGTATCTGCCGTAGTATTTGAGCCGCAGAGTTTCCTTGCAGTAATGGTCAATCCGATTCGGGATCGCCGTGGCAATGGTCTGGGAGACCTGGCTCCCCAGGCCGACCCCCACCTCACCAAAGTCGTCGATGAGCTGGCGCACCAGCTTCAGGCACCTGGGGTCTTCCACATACTTCTCCATCAGCTTCATGGCCTGGTCATGGTCGATGTTGTCGAAGTAGCCTTTGAAGTCGTAGAGCAGGACATAGAGGTTATCCCGGCCGTATTTCCTGATCGCCTGGGAAATGTGCTTCCGGCACCGGCGCAGGGAGAAGTCCATCCCCTTCCCCTTTATCGACCCGGCGTTGTCGTATATCAGGGACGGCATGATGGCCGGGGTGAGCAGCTCATCGCATAGAGCGTGTTGCACCACCCGCTCCGAGATGTGGACGGCCCGGATGTGTCGGAGCTTTCCCCGGTCGTAAAGGTCAAAGCATACGAAGCCTTTTGACTTCCATGTCCCGGAGAGCAGGGCCAACTGGGTCTTTCTGATATTCGGCAGGGCGTTGGCCTTGTAGACCTGTGTACTGGCTTTCCACATTACACCCTTCCGGCTATGGAGATACCCTTTGTAGAGGTTCTCAAAGCTGAATACCTCCTCAAAGGGCTTGTTCCGCTCTTGGATCTTCCTTCTCCTGGCGGCCACCCGCCTCTGGTAGCGGCCTTCCCGCCGCTCCTCACTGGTCATGCCCTCACCTCGCACAGTTCTTTGTAGGGCACACGTCTAAACTGCATTATGGAACAGCCATGAAAGCAGAGTGTGTGCGGTCTCTGCCCATGCAAGCAGCGTCCGGCTGCCCATGTCGAGGCACCTATTCTCCCCGTAGGGAAAGGTCATGGTCTCCTTCTGTGTGGGCACGGGTTTCTTCCCCCGCCTTCGGCGGGGGTTTACTTCGTCTGGCTATCACACAATCCGACCGCCACCCCATTCGAGTTGCTGGCGTTGTTGTTGTTCCGAGTCCCGTCGCTGTTGACATTGCAAAAGTTCGTCGAGTTGCCCAGATAGGGGGAGCGGAGCCACCAGTTCGCAGCAGAGCAGGGTATCAGCCCATAACCTTTTTTCGTGAGGAGCGATGGGAAAGCCGCTACCGTCCGGCCACTACATTGGCCCAGGCGGGAGGTCTTTATAGCGTTTCAGATCGTTCTCCTTGACGGCGGCCAGGAGCTTCGCCTCTGCCGAAGCCAGATCCAGCCACTCGGTCAGCTCATTCTCCGTGACCTTGGTTGCCGTGACCTGATTCAGACCCTTGGCTACGTCCAGCAGAGAGTAGAGGGCCTGGACAGCGCAGTTCGCCTCGGTCAGATGGTCACGCCGCTTTTGAGCGTCCATCAGGTTCCGGGGAAAGACCGAGTTGGCCGCCTTTGCGTGGGCATGGCACTCCGCCGCCCAATGGCAAATCTCCTGCTTCAGCAGCAGGGTCAGCCGCTTATCCATCTTCATGCAGAGCTTTATCGTCATCACATGGAGGTCGTAGGCCGAGTTCAAAAACTCAGCCTTGCTCTCTCCACGTTGGGATTCAGGCACCGACATAGTTCTCATTCCTTTCTCCCGCCCCCAAAAAGGGGGCGGGATTTAGAGATTTTGGATTAAATGCAGAAGCCGACCGCCACCCCATACGAGTTGCTGGCGAAGTTGTAGTTCCGAGTCCCGTCGCTGTAGACAAAGCAAAAGTACGTCGAGTTGCCCAGATAGGGGGAGCGGAGCCACCAGTGCGCAGCAGAGCCATTCACCTTTTTGATTCTCGAAGCGTCCGAGACAAAGAGCGGATAGGCGGTTCCCTCGCCGCCTGGGGAGTAGTTGGTGTCTGCTGCGTACCCGACCTCGGTATAGGAAAACAGCCACAGCTTGTCGGCCGTGGTGCTGATGGTTTTTGATGTATTCCCCGCCTGGGTCTTCTTGTTGACCTGCTTGATGACATTCTTGAGGTCGGAGGGCATCTGATTCAGGAGCGTGGTCATCCACGTCTTCATGGCAGAGCTTCCCCAGCCGCCGTTGTTGGTGTTGGAGCTGTTCATCTGCCCTTTGTCCCTGAGACAATCCACCATACCAAGGGTCAGTTTCGCCTTCCCCCCGGCTGTGAGGTCGTCGTGGTCAAAGTCCTCAATCCGTACCATGATGGTCTCGCCGGTGGTAAGCACCACGGACTTCTGATCCCCGACCGACCAGAAGTTCTTTGCCATACCCGCCTGGGCAATGGCATTGATGGTGTCCCAGCTTGCATCGGCAAAGTTAAGAGCGCCTACCGCTACCCGATCTACCGCCAGAATGTACCAGTAGGAGCCAGTGTAGACCAGTTCAACGGTGTCTTTGGCCTGAATGATGCCGCCGAAGACGTTGCTTCCCAGCCACCGGATGTTCTTTGCGCCAGTCCCGTTGACATTCAGGGTCGCATTGGAGGGAACAGCATAGTTGAAGGTCACGGCCACTCTTGCACCGGTTACGAGGGCGAAGTCGGAAATCGAGACCGTCTTGGCGGCAGTTGCCGCCGCCGTAGAGCATACGCCGTAGGCCACACCGAGCTTGGCCGCCACGCTCCCCGGCGCCATAGCTGTGACCGCCCCGGTTCCGTTGCCGACCAAGATATAGCCGGAGGTGAAGCTGGTGGCCCCGGTTCCGCCTCTGGAGACCGGCAGAGTTCCTGCCGTGATGTCCGCCGCCCCGTGGGTATGCGCTTCTGGGGCGAAGGTAGACGGGACGTTAGAAAGGTCAGAGTAGGAACCGGAGAAGGCCACGGCCTTGAGGTCGGTGAACAGCTTTTTCACTTTACCCCAGAGGGTAGCCTGACTCTCGCCGGTCGCCGGAGCGGTTCTGGAGGCCGCCTCAGTAAAGGCGACCGTGGTGCCGCTTCCGTCCCCGGAGGTTCCCAGCTTCCCAGAGAGTTTGCTGTTCATTTCGGTCTCCGTATAGTAGCGGTCATCGTGGGTATGGGTCTTGGGCGCAAAAATGGCGTCGCCCCAGGTCTTGAGCAACGCCTTGATGTTGGCCCATGTGATTTTCTTGGTGGTGTTTCCGGCCGAAGCGTCGGTGAAGGGCACCGTATCGTCATCAGCCATAGTCGTTTCCGCTGCGGCGTTCTTGATGGGGGATTCCACATCGGTCGGCGTGGAGTCTCCCCAGCCCAGGCTTCCATCCGCCCCCCTTATCACCGTCTGCCCGGCTTTTCCGCCAGACGGGACGTGTTCATACCCTGCGCCGGTGGGGTGCTTGTAGACTTCCGTTTCAACGCCGTCCACCAGGATGCTGCCGTTGGTATTGCTCTTCGCCGTCTTTGTGGCCCCGGTCGAGATCTCCTTCAGCTTTTTCCTCTCCTGGTCAGACATGAGGCCGAAGCCTTCTGCCTTGTCCACCTTGCTCTCCAGCCCCTTCATGGCTTTGCTGGCCTGACCGTAAGCCTCATTCACTTTGGACTCGATGATGTAGCCGAAGGCGTTGAACTGCTGGGCCGTAGGGATTCCGTTGATACCGCCGACGATGGCTACCCAGCCATCCGCCCACTCTTCCTCGGTGATGGGTGCCCGGTTCGCCCTCTGTGCGAAGGCTTTTGTGAAGTCCATGCTCATGTGCTTTCTTCCTCCTGTTGATTGATGATTTGCTGTGCGAAGGGGGCCATTCCGAACCCCTGGGCGTACCTGTTGGTGTCAGAGAAACCGAAGAACTCCATGTTGAAGTAGCCGACCTCGACCGCCACGCCTCCCGGCTTGATGGTCAGGTCAGAGCTTTGCAGCAGGGCCAGGATTTCAGGATTGAACGAGGCTCCGATGTTCAGGAAGAACCGGGCAGGCTGATCCTCCTCTTCCCGGTAGTAGACCGTCTCTGCCCCGTACAGGAGCTTACAAGCAGCCACCAGCTCCGGGAAGGTACACTGGTTGGAGTTGCGAAGGGCCTTGTACTTCAGGAACAGCCGGTATCTCTCATCGTCAATAACATCGAAGTCGATGACCCCGGCGTAAAGGGCTGATTCCGGCCTGGTCAGCACCACGATGTCTCCGATCCTGTCGAGCTGGGCACCCTCGGCATCGTCAAACCCTCTCTTGGCGAGGAGTTCCGCCAGAACCGCCTCCACCTCTTCGAGCTGCTTGGCCCATGAGCCGATGATGACCTCAATGTTAGGCTGCCCCCGGAACTGTTCAGGAAGGCTCTCCAGCCATTTTTCCTTAATTCCCAAGGAGGTTCACCTCGATTCGGCTGACATCGAAGACCGCCTTCTGTCGAGGGCCGACCTCGATGTTGTCCAGGTCATAGGCCGTGGGAGCCTGGGAGGGATTCGTTGTCGCAAAAGCCTTAATCTCCACCATTCCGACGCCGGTGACATTCTGGTAGATCCCGGCAAGGAATGTCTGTGTGAGAACAAGCTCCCCCACGGTCAGGCTCTCGCCGTCCTTGATGATGGATTCCTTCGTCCTGGCGGCGTAGTTTGGGGCAACCGCCTCCTTGGGGTTCCGGGTCAGTGTGACCTTGAGCCAGACGTAGAGGTACTCCGGCCGGTTGAAGCGGATGGTGTGGAAATTTCCGAACTCATCGGCAATATCGGTAACGATGGTTCCGTTTGTCCCGATTCCGTTGGTCTTGTTGGCGAAAATCTGCTGGGCGATGTCGCCTTCATCTCCGCCGTCCACCACAATCTCAATGGAGTGCGGCTTCCGACCTGCGGCATCCGGCTCATCGTCATCGTTCTCATAGCCTGTCACAGCAGTCACGCCCTGCACATTGTCATAGATGGCCGCCGTGACGCTTTCCACCATAGACTTGGAACGAACCGCAATCCGCCTGATGTAGCTCTGCCTGGCCTCTACATCGGTCTCGGTGAGCCGCCCGGCTACCGGGGAGATGTCATTGGTCGCAGAAGTCCAGCCCGGAATAATGGTCACGATCTCTGAGATAGTGCCGTTCGGGACGATGACCTTCCCGTATTCCAGCGATTCAAAGACGATGTTGCTGGAACATTCTGTGACCACGATGTTCTCAGACAACACCATAGCCCCAGAGCTTTGCCGGTTCACTGCCGCCACGACCAACTCCTTAACCGTCTCATCGTCCACCGTCCTCTCTTCAACGGTAGCGATATAGGCCGGGTCTGTGATGGCGGCCTTGAGACCGTCCAGCACCGCCGCCTCATCTTCCCCTTCCTTCTGCTGATAGGAATAGGTGCCGTTGTTGATAGCGACCGTGAAAACCTGTGTGGAGCCGTCCAGGACTACCTTCAGGCGGATTTCCCTGAAGCTCTCCCGGCTGATCCTTTGCAGTCGAGAGCATCGGAACTGCTTGACCGGCTGGGTGGTGGAGCGCACCATGGAGCCGTAGGGAATATCCGTTCCGTCCTGACCGGTGCATTTCAGGGTATAGATGGTTCTCGCCCTCTGAAGGCGGCTGATCCCGCCGAACTGCATGGCGTTGTCGAGGCTCACCCCATCGGCGGACGACGGATAGCTGGCAAAGTAAATGCTCATCGCCAGCTCCCACAGCTCGGCCACCCGATCTCCATACGAGGTGTTCAGAACAGAAAGAAAGGACTGGGGGTTGACCGATGGGTCAAATCCCAGTCCCTCTTTCTGGTAGTCATTGACTTCTACCAGGATGGTGTCGAGCCTTTTCAGGACAAATCCCTCTTTTGTGACCCCGTATTCTTTAGGCATTGATACTTACCTCCTCCGTAATGATTCCTTCCACGGTCGATGCCAGGAAGGAAACGCTCATAACTCGCTTGGCCCGGTCAACGCTAATGTCGATGCTGTCCACCTTGGAGACACCGGCTACCTCCAGGATTTGTTCTGTGATGAGCTGCTCTGCGTAGGTAATACTCACGTTCTTTTTCAGGATCTCCTCGAAAAACGGGAGTCCCAGCTCCGGGTTGAAAGCCCACTCTCCAAGGAACCAGCGAAGGCGGATTCTGATGGCCTGGGCAATGCTGTCGGTGATGATGACATCGCCTTCCGGGGCAAGGGCCAGGTCTCCGGCCGGTGTGAGCTTCAGATCTTTTTGCAACTCCATACTCTCCCCTCCTTACTTCGGTGCCGATGTGTCTTCCCCGCTGGGAGCTGATGTGTGCTTATGGGTCTTCAGGCTGATTCCACCGGCCTTGACATCGCCAGTAGCGGAAAGGCTTGCGGCTTCCACCGTCCCGCCGACCGTCGCTCCACCAGATACCTCCAGAGCATTGACGGTCATTGTGCCCCCAGCATCTACGCTCCCAGACGGTGTAGAGAGCGACCCACCGGCCTTTATGTCCCCGGATGATTGGATATTGCCCTGCACGATGAGGTCTCCCTTGATGGTCGTAGAGCCTCTGGAAACGGTGATTTTTGTTGGCCCGGAGTAGATAACAACCGCCCCAGGCTCCACCGCTTCCTTCAGGATGGCGTTGGCCGTGGTGAACAGGCCGGGAATGGCAATAGCGTTTGTGAGGTCGTGCTTCAGATCCACCGTGGTCTCACCACCGTAGAGCCAGGCGTCAAGGGCCTGTTCTGCGATGACCAGAAGGCAGCCGTCCCCCTCCTTGACTGGGAAGACCACTCCGGCCGCCGCCGTCCGGCTGTACGGGAAGACTACTGGCACCCCGGAGATAGCCGGGTACTCCAGCTCGACTCCCGTCCCCGTCTTGAACTTCCCGGTAGGAAGGACGGTAGCAAGACCGGTGGAGGCATCCAGCGTCTTGATGGTGCCGGGCATGGCTGTATGCACATCGCTCAGTAGGTCTCGCACCGTGTCTTTCACCGCCTGGACAAACTCACTGTTCATTACTTCACCTCCAAAAGCTGGGCGGTGCAAGTCCACTCACCGTCCAGGTTGTCGCCGTCCATTGAGAGCTTCGCCACCCTGAAGTTGCCTGTGACGGTCTTGCTCTCCAGCCGCACATAGTCGTTTACTCCGATGGCACCGTTCATAAAGTACCTTACCTCCCACCCGATCTGGGCGTCCTTCTCGGCGGTGCTGGAGGCGATGGAGACCCGCTTGGGGATGTCGAGCAGCCCGGAGCTGGCGTCCAGTAGGTAGACCCTGGTACTGATAGGCTCATTCGGTTTCGTAACCTGGAGGACGCCGTTCTGGAGTGTCCAGACCAGGCCACACGACCCACAAATCTTTGAGAGGGCCACCTTTGCCGCTCCGACGTAGCTGTACCCATTCGGGAAGTCGATAAACGATGCTTTCTCGGAGATGGCGACCGCCACCCCCATCTTTGTGGCGGCATCCTCGATGATTCGCTTCCCATTGATGACCCCAACATAGGACAAGGTGATGTAGGTGTCCCGGAGAGCCGCCCGTCCATCCGAGACTTCAATCTCTGTTAGGGTGTCCGCCCCGTCCTTCTGGGTACAAACATGGGTCACGTTCCCGGCGAAGATTACCGGCATATTTGACCCATACCCTGCCCGGAGGGTGACGGTGCAATCCTTCTGATCCAGAATGGCAAGCTGCGCCGGTGAGAGGTTCCAGACAGAAATCTTGCTGGTGTTCGGCTCCTCGGCATCGGTCTTGTCAAGGGAGAAAGCGACGTGGAGAGCCACACCCAGGTTCGGCTTTACTTCTCCCACCTCAAAGCCGCTTCCCCCAGGAACTCCGGCGACAAGCCTATACTGTCGGTCAAACTGTTCCATAGCAACCCCTCCATGAACGCAAAAAGGGAGCCGCCCGTAGGCGACCCCCTCCTTGGCCCGATTTTACAGCCCTTGACGGACTGCCTTTTTCAGCATTAGCACGTCCAGCATGATTGCATCGAGCAGATCCTCAATTCCAGACGGCGTAGCATCTCTCTCCCCTTGAGGTTCCGGCGTCGGTTCCTCATAGCGGTACACCATCTCTCGACCGATGGCTTCCGCCCTGGGGATGAGGTCTTCCAGCACCCAGACCTCAAACTCCTCGCTCGGCACTCCATGTTCCAGTAGCCGCTCCACTCCGTCTCGGTCAAAGCAGATGGCCTCCGATCTACCACGCTTACGCTTGGAGACCCACGGAACGAAGCGGCGATACTGCGGCCTGATCCCCGCACGGGCTATTGCTTTGGTCGGAGCCTCATACCCCATGCAAGCAGCCATATCCGAGGCGCAATAGAGAGGCGTACCGTCCGGCTCATAGACCACCCGGACGCTTCTGCGGCTGGAATCGGAGAAGACCATGCTGTTCTCGCCGGTTCTTTTGGTGGTAACTTTATCCCGCATGGGCGTCACCCCCGTAAAAAGCGGCATCCAGCCCAGCCATCCGCTTCTGGAAAAGGTCTCGCAACAGGTAGAAGCTCCTTTCCAGGTGTTCCCGGCAGATCTCCGGCTTCCCGACCACAGCCTCATCCATCATGTAGAGCATCGTGCCCACGTCCCGCATCCCCTGGATGCTGTTTTCTACTTCCTGAGTATTCATAGCTCCCTCCATTCAAAATTTTACTTGAACGGAGCTGGGAGCTGTGCTATAATCACTTCACTGGCAAACAGCTCCGTTCGGATTTAACATCCGGCCGAGCTACCAGAGCTTCGAGGCGGTGTACTTGTAGTGGGGTGCGCCGCCTCCCCTTTTTGCCCTTCCCGGTGTCATCTTCATTCTAACAGACCCGCCTCTGGTGACAAGCGATGTTACCAAATTGGACAGCGAAAAAATGAAAATTACCGAATGGGTAAGCCGTCAGCGCAAGCTGGCGGCCTTTTCTTTCCCCTGTTAAGGGGAAAGAGGTACTATATTGGTTATGGTTATGGTATTGGTTCTGGTTACAGGTGGATTATCCGGTGGAGCGTCCGTATGGATTGTCCGATGGACGCTCCACCGGACTGTCCTAATCTGTCAGGTCGGACAGCGGGATGAAGACAAACCGTGCGGCCTTGGTATTAAAGGCTTCCCGCCCGATTTGAGCCAAATCTGTGACTGCCCCGAATATCCCTTTCGGGAGGTCGAGTCCGTCGTAGAAAAAGG
The DNA here is from genome assembly GCA_910587345.1 of uncultured Oscillospiraceae bacterium. Taxonomy (GTDB): domain Bacteria; phylum Bacillota; class Clostridia; order Oscillospirales; family Oscillospiraceae; genus Vermiculatibacterium. The sequence continues at coordinate 64,556 of CAJUKH010000013.1, forward strand.
TCAGCGGGAAGTTGGGCACGATCTTGCACATCGTCAGGATGGGTGTCTCTTCATTGTCATACACCCCAAAGGCCCAGTAGTCCTCCCTCGCATTGTAGGTGAACCGAAGCAGAACCTCTCGGTCTTCCAGCACCACACGGGAAAAACTGTCGTTGTGGTCTGGAACGTCAATGTAAAGCATAGGCGACACCTCCGATTTTGGAATGAACTGTACTACCCGCTGGTAGGCCCATAAAGTAGGCTGGATTCGTTTTGTCTAATTCTTGGGGGTAGATTGATGTCTCTCCCTCAAAGGGGCTGGAAAAGCCTTATAAGCCCCTATTTGAACAGGCCAACGGTGTCAGCCAGTCCGTACAGGATCGAGGAGGTCTTCTTGCCCTCCTCTTTGGACTCCTTCTTGGAACCAGAGTTTTTTCCGGAAGCCGTCGTGGAGGTGCTGGCCGTCCCAGCGTTGGTGCCGGTGGCCCCTCCTCTTGGAAACGAGATTGTCACGGTGACGGTCTTTGCCGATGTAACCCTCACCTGCTTGAGCTGGATGGGGATTTCATAGGCATAGCCGGTCTCGGCGGACTTGGCAATGTTCATGGAGACGATAGCCATGTTGGGCCAGCTCCCGTCCGTGGTGCGGAACGTGACCAGCTCCCTGGCGAAGTAGAGACGCTTCAGCTCCTCCACCACAGCAGCAGCGTTCCGAGTCTTCCCGAAACGCTGCTGCCATGTGACCGGGGTGTTGCTGATGAAGACGGTGATGTCCAGTGGCGTGGCCTTCAGGATGATGCTGTCCGAGACGCTGTACCCCTCTTCTGTGGGGTACTCCGGCGCATCGGCCTGGTAGCTCTCCGACTGACCGATGAGGACATCGAACTCGATGCCGTTGATACTGGCTGGCATTTTCGCTCTTGACATACCCTATCACCTCGCCATCTGGAGGGCACGGGCCATGTAGCCCGTGGCGTCCTCTGCGGACTTCTGCATGGTCTCTGCCCCCTTCTTCTGGGCCTGGGGGCTGGAGCCGGAAAAGCTGTTCTGGATGTAGACATTCTGGACAACGGAGCGGTTGCTGGCCGCCATAGCCAGGGAGCCGGTGGAGCCGTTCGGCATGAGCTTGGCGACAAAGGCATTAAGGGCCGAGGTGAAGATGGAGAACAGCTTGCTCTCCGGGGCCACAATCTCGCCCTCTCTGGGGTTGTCGCCCACGACCGCCAGCCTGGGGCTGTTGGCCTTCAGATAGCCGCCCTGCGCCAGCAGCGGGATGTGGGGGATGTCGAATCCGAACTTCTTGCCTCCAACGAAGGGAACCCAGTCCGGGATGTCAAAGCTCAGGCTGTTCATGGCATCGATGAGCTGATTCAGGAACCCGATGATGCCGTTGATGGGGGCCTTCACAATATTCACCAGGGCGTTGAACACGTTGCTGACGGTCTCCTTGATACTCTCGAAGATCCCAGCCACCGTGTCCCTGACCGAAGTGAAGGCACCGACAATGGTGTCCCAAATCTTCTGGACGATGCCGGAGATGAACCCCCAAATCACGTTGAACACGCTGGAGATGACGTTCCAGATGGACTCCAGCACGGTGCTGACGATATTCACCAGCCCGTTCCAAAGGTCGGAGAACAGAGCCTTGATGTTCTCCCAGAAGGCACCCCAGTCCCCGGCAAATAGGGCCGAGAACACGGCAAAGAGGTCGGTAAGCACATCGAAGACTGTACTGAAGATAGCCTTGATGTTGTTCCACACCCCTTGGAACGCCGTCATAATGGTGCTTCCCCATGTGTCCCAAAACGCCTTCAGAGCGTTGAAGACTGTCTCTGCTACCGACTTTATGATACCCCAGACCGTGGAAAGGACATTTTTGATCCCTGTCCAGATATTCGAGAACGCCGTCTTGATCTGTTCCCCGTGCTTCTCCCAAAACCGTTTCAGCCCCTCAAACACCGTGGTTGCAACGGCTTTGATGCCGTTCCAGGCTGCGGAGAGGACGTTTTTGATGACATTCCAGGTTGTAACGAGGAAATTCTTGACCTTGTTGAAGGCGTCCATGATGGCTTTCCGGGCATTGTCAGCTCCGATACCAGCCTTGTCGAAGAGCGTCCCGATGATGGAGTCATCTCCCCGCATGAAGGCCAGGAAGTCCTCAATGAGCAGGGCCAGGACAGCTACAACAGCAATGATGGCAAAGGTCTTTGCACTTATGCCGCCGAGGAGTTTACTTACATTCTTCAACCCATCCGTGAGCTTCTTGAAGTTCAGGATCAGGAAGAGCGTTCCAAGCGTCCCGGCCAGTACAGCCAGCAGCCGTTCAGATCCGCCGACCCTTTTTGCGAAGTCGCTCACCTTCTGGGTTGCGTCTCTGAGCATCGTCACCAGCCTACCGCCGAAGGACAACACCTTCTGGAAGGTCGGCATAAAGAACTGCCCGATGATGGTCTTCAGTTCCTTCAGCTTGGCCTGGAAACTCTTGGCAGTGCTGGCGTAGGAGCCGAGGGAGCGTTCACAGTCTCCGATGGCATCCGGGCTTTGGCTCAGAATGGCTTGGTAGTTGACCTGCATCTTCGTGAGCTGATCCAGGGAGTTATAGGTGCCCTTCAGTCCCATGGAGAGCATGGCCTGTTCCCTGGTGCTGTCGTTCAGAACGGCACCGAGCCGCTTTGCGGACTCGGACTCGCCCATGACGGCCTTGGTCATCGCTTCAACCGCCGAGGTTTCGTCGATGTTAGCAAAGGAGGCCAGGTCGAGGGCAAGGGTCGTCATCTGCTTGGACAGGTCGGCACCGGCCTCTCTGGTCATGCCAAAACCGACCAGCAGGTTTTGCTGGTCGGCCAGGTAGCTCTTGATGTCGTTCTTGTTCCGCCCGATGGCGTCGGCGTAGGACTGCGCCCAGTCCTCCACATCATCCGTCATGCCCTGAAAGACAACATCGAACTTGTTTTGCATCTCCTCGACCTCGGAGGATAGAGCCACACAGTCCTTGATGCCCTTGGCAATACCGGTAATGGAGAGACCTACGCCGATGGCTCCGAGAACCTTCGTGGCCTTGTTCTTGAAGTCTGCAACACCCTTCTCGGCCTTTTTGAACGAGGCATCGTCCACATCGAAGCCCAGGGCAATGGCAATGTCACGAATCGTCACCGGCTATCCCTCCCTTCCTTGATTTCATCTAACCGGCACCGCTCTATGTCCTGATCCATTCGGTACAGGGCATAGAGCTTGAGGGCCTCATCCAGCGTATAGACCGTTTCCAGCTCTGTCTTGCTGGCAAGTCCCGCCTTGATGAGGGAGTACATTCTCAGTTCCAGCTCGGTGAACTGGCTTATGTCGAAGGTTCCGTAGTCTTCAACGAGTCCACCATCGCCAGCAGCTTCTCGGTGACACCGCCAAATCGGGCACCGAGTTTCGAGAAAAAACCGTTGTAGTTGAAGCGGATCACCTCGAAGGCCAGGATGAACATATCCTGCGGCTCCCCGCAGAAAATCTCGTTTGCAAGGTCTTCATCCAGCGCGGCGGGGTCGTCCTCATCAGGAACATCTACGGTGATGTTCTTGTGGACAATGAGCAGCTTCTTGAGCATGGCCTCCACCCTGTCCCCGGAAACAGAGTTGAAGGCCCCGGTGATGGCCGGGGCCGCCTGATCCAGGTTGACATCCAGAAGGCTGTCAGCCCCACCGCCAGTACCACCGCCCCCCAAGAAGGGGGCGATGGCACCGACAAGCGGAAGCAGGAAGGCCATCAGGTCGCCGGAGATGTTGGTGGCTTTGAAGGCACTAAAAGGCCAGATGTAGAAGGTGTTACCCCCCACCTTGACCTTCTTGGGTTCGTGCATTTTCATGGGCTTCCTCCTTACTCATCCATCGTGGCCGGGCCGGTCTCGATAGTCCATTCCTTGTTGTTGGTGTCCTTGCCGAAGGTGCGGGAAGTGGTCTTCTGCACCCAGGCGGCATCAGCGGAGAAGACAAGGCCGCCCCTCAGATCCTTGATGAGGATGGGGAACGTGCCCTCGCCGGTCTTGCGATCCTTGTTGTGCATCTTCTGGAGCCAGGAGTTGCTGGTGGCCCCCTGAAGCAGCGAGATTTTGACGGTGTACTGCTCGTTGGGGTCGATGGCACGGGCAACCTCGCCGTCGCACCCGGACTTCGAGGTGATACCCTCGCCCTTCGCCTCGATTACGATGAAACTGTCATCGGCAAATCCGGTTACGGTGTGGTTGCCGAGGATGCAGATGACCTTTTTGGGGTCATAAGTGGTCGTTCTGCCTTCCATTTCTTACACCTCCTTACGAATACACCAGGTTGCCCTGGATCTTGGTGGCGTGGATAGCACCGGCCAGGCGGCCCGTGAACTTGCAGTTGTTCAGCACACGCTTTGCCTTCTCCTGGTCGGTGATGTTACTGGCCCTGGGGACAGAGGTGGCGTAGCCGGGAAGCTCCGTCCCCTCATCGTCATAGGCCGTCTGGTCGAGGCCGCCCTGCTTCTGGCCCTGCTTGAGAGAGGCGATCATGGCGTTCTCGATAAGGCCGATTCCGCCATCGTTGAACGGAATCTTGGGATTGGTGACAAAGAGGTTGTAGACCCGCTCCTGCATATCGCTGACCTGCCAGTCACGATAGCGGATAACGTCGATCCACTCACCGGCAATGACCTTGCCGTCCTTGGTGCAGCCCTTCCCCGCCACCTTGATGTAGTAGTTCAGGTTCTCGGACTCCAGGGTAGCGATGTCCTGACCCTTGAGGACAGACGGCTCGATGGTGGAGAGCTGCTTGAAGGCCCAGGTCTCCTCGCCGGGGGTGTAGCTCAGACCAACCGCCAGCATAGCCACATGGGAATACTGGTTGTTGACCGGCGTGTCGGTCTCATCGGGCGTGACCTTGCCGTAGATCCCCGCCGTACGGAAATACTGGGTGGTAACGGGGTTCTTCGTGGACAGCGTGGTGAACATGAAGAACTTGCTGTTCGCCTCCGTCCAGGCGGCGATGTCGTTGAACAGGCTCTCATCGACCCCAGCGGGGGCAATGGCCCACCACCCATCGGTGTCCTTGGCCCGATCCAGAGTCTCCGTGATGGCCTCCAGGCCGTCGTCCTTGGTCTTCTGGATGGCGATGTAGATTTTGCTGGGCGGCCGAGCCGAAGAAAAGGCCACCAGAGCGGCGATCCCAACAGGGTCGGCCCCATCTCCGATAGCCTTCCAGCCAGCATCGGTCACTTCGTCAATGCCGTTGTAGACCGCAACATCCGGGGGCGTCTTGGTGGCGTCCTTCGGAGCCGGGCCTACGATGAGCATGACGCCGAAATTGGCATTGCTCTGTGCAGGAGAGGAAATGTCAATCTGCACATTCACAATGGCGTCGAGATATTGGCTCATAAACTTTCCTCCTTGATGACCACTTTTTCAAAGTAGCCGGTTTCTTTGGCGGCAAGCTCCTCTGTGCCGCCACCGCTGGAGGTGGGCTTCCAGCCTGGTGTCGAGACACCAGCATAGCCACCAGCAGCTTGGATGAACGTGACCTGGAACTCAGCCATGGCCCGGAACTCCTGCCCGATCTCGTTGAGCAGAGCGGTCACATCGGTAACAGACCCCATCAGGCTGATGGTGATATTCAGGCTCTCCGCCAGGTCAGCGGCATAGTCTGAGCGCAGGAAGTTCACGAAGTCAAGCAGGTCGTTGACCGCCGTGTTCTCCCTGGCCGGGGCATCACCGTCTCCCCCTCCCCGTTCTGCGCCTGGGGTGTAGAGGTCTACCTCCCAGACCGTCTTCATCACATAGAGCCTGGTATCATTCGGCCCCTGGATGCTATTCCCGGAAGGGGTCAACGGCCCGGTCTTCAACATGACAAAAGGCGGGGTGGGCTTGGCGGCGTTTCCGTCCGCCCAGACCACCCCGTCATCCGGCAGGTTTCCAAAGTAGGTTCTGGTGATGTCGTACAGGTTCTCCTTCAACTCTCTCAGGTTCACTTATCGCCACCACCTTCGGCGGCGGTCTCCTCGGTCTTGGCCGAGGCTTCCGTCTGCCCTTCGGGGACTTCGGTGAACTTCGAGTAGTAGTGCCCCAGCGGTGTGGCCGTCCACGGCTCAGAAGAGATACACTCGAACCACCTTCCCTCATAGAACAGGCGATCCGCTTTGATCCCAGCCTTCTGGTCGGCCGTCTGGATGGGGTGGTCTCCGAAGGTCTTGATGTGCTTCATGGAGCGTTCGCCTTCCGGCAGCACCTCAAGCTCCTTGGCGGAGAACGGCTGAACGTCCAGCTCAACCTGGATGTCGGAGTAGCCGCTGGTGGCGTAGCCCCGCTTGACCTTCTTCTTCTGGAAGCGGCGCAGGGTGTAGGGCTTTCTCCACAGTCTCATTTACCCACCTCCTCCCTTCTGCGTGATGGTGAAGTTGACTGACTGAAGCATCTGTGAGGTGTCTATCAGGGGCTTGTCAGACCCCTTTTTCTTGATGGTGCTGGGAGCGTTCGGGGCGAAGTCTCCGTCCAGGATTGTCTGTTGCACCAAGCTCTTCTGCTCAACGCCGAGCTGTTGCAGCACGCTCTCTGCCGTTGCCCCCTTTACCAGCCTCTTGGCCTGGAGCTGCCCGAAGGTCAGGATCTCCGCCTCATGGCTATCTACGCTCTCACGCAGAAACGGGCGAGACGGAGATGTTGCAGTCCCCAGCTCGTTCCACATGGCAACATCGCACAAATCCACCCCATCAGCAGAGGTCGCCGCTCCTTTCTGGAAGCCGACACGGACTTGGAGCCGCTTCAGCTTTTCCAGCTCTGCGAAAAACCTCTTTCCTTCCGGGGTCAGACGATCATGCCCGGTCGCCATGGTCACAGCCCAAAGGCGCAGGTGATAGGGATAATCACCTTTCGCCTTATCGAGAGAAACTGGAGGCCATAGGACGTGAGGGCAAGCTCGGCATCGGTCAACGACCCCTGCGGGGCAGAGAAGCCGATAGAGCGATTACCCTCCGAGTAGTTTGTTACCCGGAGGGTATCGCTCACGGTTCCCTCTTCATTGACCCCCAAACCTGCCATCTTCATCCGATGGCAGACCAGGTAGGCAAGGGCCTGGTCGTACAATTCCCCGAACTTCTCCTTGCTGAGAAGGGGCTTGCTGATCTCCAGCCAGTTTCCGACCTCTTCAGGCGGAACGGCGGAGAACTCCTTACCAACAAGGGTGATGATTTCAGTCGGGGTCATGTCGGCTCCTCCCTTACTGTTCCTGGAGCTTGGCGATGAGCTTCTCCTTGAGCGTGGGGATGGTGTCGCCTTCCACGACCTCGATGCCAGCCTCCTCACAGGCGGCGTCCAGCTCGCCACGGTTCATCTTGTTGATGGCCTTGATGCGCTCCTGGATCTGGTCAACCTGGTCGTTCTGGCCGGGGTCGGTAGTGCCGCCCTGGGAGCCAGTCTCCTGACCGGGGTCGGTAGTGCCAGCCCCATCCTGAACAGGGGGAGCGGCGGATGTACGGCCGCTCTGGAAGGGGGCGTCGCAGGAGAGGACGCCCTTCTCCAGCATGAGGCCGATGGTGTCATTGCCCTCGTAGGGCTTCGGCAGGGGCTTGCTCTCGCCGGGGAGGAGCGTCAACGCCCCGATGTGGACGATCTTCTGGCCTTTGTTGGTGATATTCATACTGGCTCCTCCTTCTTACACGCCGACCGCAATGACGGCGGACAGCGGGTAGTAAATCATGGCACCGACCACACGGGCCTCGCAGGGAACCTCGATCTCCAGATTCTTGTTCTGGGCGGGGTGCTGGAGGAAGGGCATGGGCACCTCAATAGCCATCTTCTTCTCGCTCTTGGTGTAGAGCAGAAGGACGCCCTTGCCGGTGCCGTCATCCTTGGCGTAGGGGTTGGTGTCGGTGGCGTTGCTGTTCAGCTCCGGCGTGGACACAATCTCCTTGATGCTACCGGGCAGATTGTCCTGGAGGAACTTCAGCAGCGTAACGCTGGTGTCGGGGATGCGGGTGGTGCCCAGGGCGATGTAGGTCTCCTCCGGCAGGGCCAGAGTGTCGGGCTTCTCAACGCCGTGGGTGGTCTTGGAGACCTGCTTGAGGATGCCCTTGACATCAGCCAGGCACTCATCGGCGGTCTTCTCCGTCCACTCGGTCTTGCCGCTGGCACCCTGGGCCAGGATGTAGACTGGGATGTCGTTCCCCTCGCTGAGAACGCCGGGCAGCCCGGACTCCTTATCGCCCATCCAGGCGATGCGGTTGATGATGCGCTCGATCTGATACCGGGCGGTGTCAGCCTTGCGGACATCCAGGGACTTGCCAGCCATGCGGGAGGCCCTCATCTCCTGGATGGAGTAGCCGTAGGAGTCGCCCACGGACTTCACGGGGACGGTGGTGGGAGTGCCCTTCACATCCACACGGGGCAGGTCGTTGGCGTAGTTGCTGATGATCTTCGCCATGCCCTGCTTGTCGTAGGAGTAGTAGGTCACGGTCTCGGCACCCTCATCCACCTCATGGGTGGTGGGGAACAGGGTCAGGGCCGTGAACTCAGGGTACTGGACATCATAGGTCTCGGACTTGATGAAGTCCAGCTCACGGGCAAAGAAGATGGCGGCGTCCTCAGCGGAGTCGAACCGCATATTGGGATTCTTCGCCAGGGTGGACGGGATGGCGGAAGCGAAAATGGCAGCCGCATCCGCCAGATCATAGGTCTTGGACGGCATCATGGAATCGTATCTCATGGTTTTACTCCTCCTTCGTTACGCCTGGGCCTGGCCGAACAGCTCGATGGGAGCCACGTTGCCAGTTCCCTTCGAGCCGATGAAGCGACCCTTAACGGCGATGGTAGAACCTTCCTCGGCGGCGTTGGTGAAGCACCCAGCATCGTCGCCGCTGATGACCAGGTACAGGCTGTCACCATACTGGGGGGTGACATTGGGCTTGATGCGGCCCCAGATCTTCCCCTGCTGGAGAACGCTCAGAGAGGCCATGGGCGAGATGAGGACGGTGCCGTCCCGATCCATCTCGGCATTGTAGCCGCCGTTTACGACAACGCCCTCGAACTTGGCGGCGGTCGTGTCAGCGACGGGAACCTTGACGTTGGAGCCGGGGGCAGAACCCTGGACAACGCCGAAGCCGAACTTCATGGCATGACCGGCCTCGCCGTTCATGCGGGTCACGATGTCGTGGTTGGAGAGGTCATAGAGACCACCGGCCGCACCACAGGGCGGCACCTGGTTATAAGTCGTCTGGCTCATTACTGCTTACCTCCATTCTCCTCGATGCGGTCGAGCATACGCTGACGGGCAGCGTCCGCACCGGTGGTAGCCGCACCATCGGCGGCGAACTTCTTGGTGACGCCATCGTGGTTCATCATCTGACCACGCTGGTAACTGGTGTCCTTCCGGGCCATGGCGGTCTCCTTCGCCAGGTCATAGGCGGCCTGGATGTAGGCGGGACTCTTGCCGTCCAGCCGCATGGAGGGATTGACCTTCTGGATGATGGCCTTCTTCGCATCGACCAGGGTCATACCCTCCAGGCCGTCCATGTGGAGCTTATCGCCCAGGCGAACGACCTCCAGCCGCTCCCGGAACAGCTTGTCGGCGCTATCGGCGTTCAGGGTCTTGCCCTCGCCATCGTCACCGTCCTGCTTGGGTTCATCGGAAGGGGGAGTGTCATCGCCGTCAGTGGTGGCGGCAGGAGCGGAAGCCCCAAAGTCCTTCTCAGCCTGGAGGGTCTCGATGACCTCCAGCAGGGTGCCGATGTCCTCATCCTGCTGGGCAATGACGCCCATGGCCTCCTCGGTAGTGCCGGGGTCGCCAGCGGAGTCACGCCGGTCACGCCGGTCTCTGACCATCTGCACCTTGTCGGTGCAGCCCTCGCCATCGGCGGCACCAGCAGGAACCGGAGCAGCGGCGGGAGCGGCGGCAGGAGCCTGGGCGGGAGCCGCAGGAGCGGCGGCGGGATTGCCACCGCCACCGTTGGCGGCAGCGAGACGGTCGGCCTTCCGAGCCTGGAACTTGCCCACGGCGTCCTGAAGCTCCTCCGGGGTCATGGCCCCATCCCGTCTCTCGGTCTTCTTGGGAACACTCATAACTTTCTTTCCTCCTTGCAAAATTTCAGGATCTCGACTGTCAATATTCAGCCGAGCCTGTTCTCCGGCCCTCGCCGCTTCGACAAGAGCCAGATGGTTGATGCGGATATTCGTCTGGATGGCGTCATAGGGCTGGCCGTTCCAAACGCCGGGGGTCTCATCGAGATCCACGCTGTAACCGAGGGACAGCTCTTTCAGGCCGCTCCTCTGCATGGCATCAGTGTTGTGAATCACGATCTCCGCCCGGACATCATCGCCATCCTGGTAGCCCTCGCTCATAATGGTGCCGATGGCCTCCCGCTGGACGTTGTTCTTATTGACTTCGCCAGCTTGGTGCGTGATGATGATGGGCTTGCCCTTGTAGCTTGCCAGACTCTCAGGGTCAAAGACATTCTCCGGGAGCCGAAGCTCTCGATGGATCTTGCCGCCCTTGAGATACTCGAAAATCCCCACCGATGTCACGATGGGGTGGTCTACCAAATATCCCTCGGCGGTGAAGTAGGTATCGCTGACGGGGATGCTATCAAGTCGATGCGCCCTCTTCAGCTTGGGGGGGTCGCTCATTTGGGCTGTTCGCCTCCTTCTTCCTCCGCAGTAAGGGCTTCGGTGAGCTGGAGAACAAGCTCCTGCGCCGAGCCGAGCTTACTGACACGGATTTCGGAGAGCTTACCGGCCAGGTCGGGATCTCCCTCCTGCACCAGCTCGATCTCCTCGGTGACTTTGGCGATGGAGTCCGCTTCTCCCGCCAGAAGTCTGCAAATACTCTGGATTTCCTTTGCCGACATATCCTTGACCTCCTTTCTGCGGTATTCCTGGGGCTTGGGGTTCTACCCAGCGATCTTCTTTTTCATATCAACCGCCTCCTTTCATGGGCAAGTCTATCGTTTTGATATTGAACACGGGGATGGCGATGCACCGGCATTGAAAGTCCTCGCCGGGGTGCCCCCGTCGTCCGCTTTTGGTGTCCACGATGGGAGGGTCATCCCATCGGAACCGCTTGCCGTCCAGCTCACGGTGGCGTTCACGCACCCGGCTGTCCCCCACCGACCGCCATATGTACTCCTCGACCCCGGCGTCCTGCTGCTGTTCCTTGGCAAGCTCGCCGTTGAGCTTACTGAGCTGGTCTCTGGCAATGAGCCGGGCCGACCGCTTCTTTACGCCGTAGGTGTCCTGGATGTCCTTCAGGATGGCGGTGATAGTTCTCCCGCCCCGGAAGCCCTCTTTGACGATGACCTTCATCTCGGCCATTGTGTCCTTCGGGATGGACTTGATGAGGTCTACGTTTCCGTCCACCCAGGCATCGAGCTGTCGTCTGTAGAACTCCCCCAGATAGTAATCGTCCATCAGGTCGATGCCCAGAGTGGCCGATACCTCCCGCTTCCACTCCTTGATAGAGAGCTTCTGTGTCATGTGGGCCAGTCCCTCCAGCTTTTGGCGGAGGCCAAACTCCTCCATCCGCTTGTCAAGGTCTATCCCAGCAGCAGAGAAGGCCCGTTCGATGGCCGCCATCAGATCTCCGGCAGAATCCAAACGCCGCCGCTCCTCCCTGTCCGCCCTGGCCGCCGCCCGGATCTGGGGCAGGTACTCCTTCAGGGTCTTGTTCACCAGACGGACGTAGGCATCAGTGAGGCGGATATACTCACGCTCTATTCCTTCTGGGTATCTGGCGACCGCCTTGCAGATGAGCCGCTCGTTCCCGTAGAACTTCGGCTTCACCCTCTTGAGCATTTCCTCATGCAAGATGTGGTCGTTCACGGCTCCACCTCCCAGGGGTTAAAGCTGAAGGCTATCTGGTAGCCTCCTATCGCCGCTGTATCGTGTTTTGCTGTGCGGCGAGGGTAAGATGATGGGCAAGAGAAAAGCCCGCTTAAATGCGGCCAGAAAACTCTGGAGCGATATTCCCGATGACGGTCTCAAAAAGCAGGTCTATGGACTTGTCGAACGGGTCAAAGCAAGGAGTCTCGTTGATTTCCTCGACCGTGAGGAACTCCGGGCCTGTCATCTCCTTCTCATCGCATACCGGGGTTCCGCCGTACTCGGTGCAGAGGAAGATAGCCGGTACGCCATACTCTTCGGAGAGACCATCGAGCTTTCCGAGGTAGACCAGATCGCCCAGCATGATGCCAAACTCCTCCATGGCCTCCCGCCTGGCCGTCGCCTCCGGGGTCTCTCCGTCCTCGATGTGACCGCCAGGGCCGCAGATGAGGCCGCTACCGTCACCCTTCCGGGTGGCGCACAGGATCTTTCCGTCCTTGATGACCAGCGTGGCAGCCGAGGTGCAGTCCATGTTCTGCTGAACGGTCTCTTCGCCACCAGTGAGAGCCACAGGGTCTTCCAGCCCCCACTGGTCGTCTTCCTCCTCCACCAGGTCTTCCACGTTGAACTCCTCGCTGGAGGCCAGTCCCTTCCGTACCTCGGAGGGGTCGATAGCTTGCATATCGCAATAAATCTGGGCGGTCTGGGCCTTCACATACTCAGTGTCGGCCTTGGTCTTATCTACATCCGCCTGTTCCTTCTCACTCAGACTCCACAGCGGAGTGAACTCCAGCTTGAAGGCGGGTTTCTCGGTCAGGTCGCCGGTGTAGAGGCCAGACAGGAAGATAACATCGAGCAGCGTCCGCAGGTTCTTCTTCAGCATGACCTTCTGGATTCGCTCGATGTAGTTGTACCAGTTCTCCATGTCGCTCTCGCCGGTCGCTGTCTCTCCAGCGGGAGACCGGCCGAAGAGGATGGTCTGGGGGATGTTCGTCAAGGCGGAGAGCATATTGCAAGCACTATCAATGATGTCCTTCACGCCCGTAAAGGTGATAGACTTGAAATCGTAGTCCTCACCCTCGTTGTCAATGGCGATGCTATTCAGGATTCCACGGGCGGCGTCAATCAGCTCCAGCCGCTTGAGGGCCTGATTTTCGCCCTGGTCGGTGGTGAGCAACGCCGCCAGGCCCTTCATCTTGTAGACGGCCTGGACGCTACGCTCCAGGAGCCGGTAGCCGTTCCCGTGAGCGGTAATCGTCTCCTGAAGGTCTTTCTTGATGCGTACCAGCTCCGGCATACCCCAGAAGCGGTAATCCGAGTTGCTGGTGTTCTCCGGCAGGGTGCCGTTCTTGAAGAGGAGGCATCGGCTCTCGTGGACGACGAACGAGCCGTAGATGCTGGTGACATAGTAATACTCCGGCCTTCCCAGGCCGGGGCTATTGGCGTACAGACCGTTGTAGCCGTAGATGCCGGTGTAGTCAGGCATCACCAGGGGCCGCTCAAAGACCCGCAGTTCGTCGATTCCTCGGACATCGCTCCAGTTGACCGGCTCATCCAGGCCCCGCCCGTCATTGATGAGCATGACAATGATGGAGCCGCCATAGAGCCTGGCCCACTTGATGGCCGTAGCCGCCTTCTCCTCCCACTCCAGCTCATCCATCTTGTCCTCGATGAAGGTCTGGATGGCATCATCCTTGAGTTTGAGGTCAAAGCCCCTTTTGAGGGCTTCATCTGCCGGTGTGTCAATGATCTTGGCAAACAGGCCGTTTCCCTCATAGTAACTGGTGAGCATGACATCCGGGATGGTAGGCTCCGGCATGAAGTTATAGGCGCTTGAGCTGTCCCTCTTGCCGCCGTACTTGTTCAGGAGGTTGATATACCCGTCTGTGCGGAAGTGCCGCACCCCTTCCCTACCGCCCATCCTGGAGCGGATCTCGAAGGCTCTCCTTGCATTTGCTTCCTGATTCTTGTCCACGGTCTAACCTCCTTATGTGACCAGCCCTGTCAAATCAAAGCCTTGGTCATTGTAATAGGCGTTCGCCTGGGAATAGCAGTCCACTTGGTCATCGTGGGCACCGCTGGGGAACGCCGCCATCTCCTCCACAAAGTCCATTGTCCAGGGGGCTATGGACGGGTCAGGGATGAAGACGTTGCCAGCTTCTGCCACGGCCGTTGTTGCGTGTGCCCTGGCAATCTTGCCGCCGTACGGCTCCACAGGGATGAGGCCCGGCAGCTCTCTTCTCAGGACATCCATGACCGCCGTTCCGTTGGCCTTGTCCTCGACCAGCTTTCTGATGGCCTGGGGCCACTTATACGACAGTTGCCGCATAGCCTCCAGGGTTTCCGTGAAGGTCATGCGGCCACGAACTTGATCTACCAGGTAGCGGTTGGGGCCTTTCCTGCCCCACACCTGGCCGACTACGAAGTCGGAGGTGTCCTTGTCCTTGAACGTGCAGTCCCATGACTGAACAAAGTCGCTCAGATCCGAGGGCAGAGTCTTCCAGTAGTTCCACCATACCCTCTTGAACATACCACCAGAGCTGGGCGTGGGCCTCTGCATATACAGGGACGACCAGGCGTAGGTTCCGACAGTCTCCTTCTGAGTTGCCGCCCACGATTCGTCATAGCCGCCGTCAGGCCAAAGAGCTTCACCGTCTTTGCGACCCAGCAGATCCATGGCCGGGTCATCACAAATGGCTGGCAGGGACAGGATCTTCCAGTCCTCCACCTTCCCGTACTCCGGGTTCAGGAGCCGGGCCGCCAGGTCGTCCTCATGCCACCGGGTCAGAATGATGATAACTGCCGCCCCTGCGTGGAGACGGGTCGAGACGGTGGACTGGTACTCATCGTAGAGCTTATCCCGGTAGGTCTGGGATTCGGCCTCGGCCCGGTTCTTGATGGGGTCGTCAACAATGAGCAAATCGGCACCGTAGCCCGTGATGGAGCCGCCGATGCCGACCGAAATCATGCCGCCTATTCCGTTGTCCATATTCCAGTTGGTCTTGGTGGCCTGGACTTGGGAGATGTTATGGCCGAACAGGACACCGCCGAACTCCTCAACCTTATCCCGGTTTCGCTTGCCGAACTGCTGGGCCAGCTCTCCGCTGTAACTGATCTCGATGACCCGCTTTTCCGGGCACCTCCCCAGGAAGTACGACGGGAATGTCTCTGTGACTGTCATGGACTTGCCATGGCGGGGCGGCATGAATATCATCAGCCGCTTGGTGGTTCCCGCCATGATGTTTTCCAGCTCCCGGCATACGAGGTCGAGGTGTCTGGCTCGTTTCCACCTTCCCGCATGGGTGAGCTGGACATAATCTGCGTAGTACCTCCTCGCCAGCTCATACCGTGCTTCGGTGGCAATGGAGCCTTTGAGCGATGGCGAGAGGGTTCTGGCCCTACTTGCCATCCTGCCCCTGATCTAACTCGGCCAGCTTGCGAAGCTCATCCTCGGTCAGGTTCGCCATGGGGGAGGTGTCAACCTTGCCCCCCAGGGTGATTTCCTGCTTCTGAGAGAACTCGCCCTTCGTCCGATTATTGAGCCAGTACATGGCGGCCATGGTGTCGGGCACAATCTTCTTGGTGATTTTCCGCCTACGGACGGGCTTGATTTCCCCCGTCTTCGGGTCGATGTCAACGACCTCCTCGACTTCCTCCACCTCAAAGCCGATGGCCCTCTGGTAGAGAGCCTTCTTGACCTTGGCGTCCGCAACGTCCTTCCCTCGCTGGTACGCCTCGGCAAAGGATTCGTGGTCTTCCTTCCACCGCAGGATCGTCCGCTTGGAGACGCCGAAAGCCTCGGCCACTTCCTCATCGGTGGCACCCTTCAGGGCCAGAGACCAGGCCCAGTCGTCGTGATACTCAGCATTGTACTTCAAAAGGGCTGGCATGGCCCGTCACCTCACTTTCCGGCCAGGTAGTCGGCCGCCCAGAACTCCAGGGCTTGGAAGCGGTTTTTCTTGCCGATGGCACCGTCCTGTTCCATCTTCTTCAGGGCCTCGTTGATAACCTCGGCCGCTTCAGCGGGGATGGCCGGGCTTCCGAAGATGGAGGTAAGCTGCACCCACTCCTTGCTCTCATCGAACTTCAGGTCTTCAAAGAGCTGTTCGGTCGCCCGGATCATAGCATGGATGGCCGCCCCGGTGTTCTTCACGTTGGCAAAGGTCTGGAACTTCGTGATAGCCTCTACAAACGGCTTGTGGTCTTCGATGGGGGCAACCCCTATGATGTCAGGGGACACGCTCTGAAGGACGGAAATGAGCTTCTCCAGGTCATCAATCTGATGAGGCAGAAAGGTGAAGGTCACATTCCGCCAGTCGAACTCCACCTTCGGAGCGATGAGCTTTTCCAGCTCCGCCAAGGGTTCGCCCAGCACATCCTTCCCAATGTAGCTCTCCATCATGTCGTCCACGTCGTCAATCATCTTGGCGATTTCCCGCAGGGTGGACTGGTCATCGTAGCCGTTGATGGCGTTGTGGGCCAACTGCTTCGCAGCCACCTGGGAACGTCGGAGGCCGGAGATGTCCAGGATGACAAAGATCTCCTGTATCACCCCGCTGTCCTTCGCAGAACGGATGCGGTGATGCCCGGAGATGACCTCAATCTTTTCGTCGATGAGGGCGCAGAACGGGAGACTTTCGAGCTGCCCCCGCTTTTTGATGTTGTCGGTGAGCTGCTTCTGGGTTTCGTTCTTCATAATCCGGGCGTTGATGTCCTGTTCCCGGATGTCGGCCAGCTTGACCTTGGCGATGACCAGGCCGTGGCCCATGTCCGCTACTACTTCGTAGCTGACTTTGTTTCTTGCCGCTTGTTCTGCCATCTTTCTTCCCTCCATAGCCATTCTTTCAGGGTGTCCTTCTCGGTTCTGTCCATCAGCTCGGACTCATAGGTGAGCCTGAAGCCCATCTTCTTGTCCTCGACCTTCTTGGTCAGCTTCATCAGGCCCCGCATTTCCTTGGCCTCCGGGTGTCTGGTCATCTGAACCGTCTTCAGGGTCTTGGCCTTCTCCCGCTCCAAGTCATTGCAGACGCCCATGATGAACGCTCTGTTCTGGGCCAGCATAGTCAGAAGCCGCCCCAGCCGGTAGGTCTTGTGGGGGACGGTCATACCATACATGAGGAAGACTGCATCACTCACCTGCGTCCCGAAGGCTCCCATGGTCAGGGCGGACTTGTCGATTCCGAAGACTCCGGCAATCTTGCCATCAATAAGGACGGCCATGTTGATTGGGGCGGAGGAGCCGACAAAGTTGTGCGTCCAGAGCTGTCGGTAATATTGGGCCTGTGCCCTCTCGATCTGGATGACCTGCACCCTGGACTTCTTGGTGATGACATAATCCCTGGGTAACATGGCGCAGTCCAGGGGTTCCAGCTTCCCCTCCCCCGGCCTGGCTATCATCTTGCCCTCTGCAAGGGCCGTGGCTTCGTCGGGCCGGTTCGTGGTCAGGTAGACGTTGATGCCGTTTCTCACCCCATACCGGGCAAAAATGGGGTGCCCGGCCGTCTTCCCCGGCTCGTTCTCCTCGTAGCAGACGATGAGGCACTTGGCATCCTTGCACTTATCCATCAGCTCGGTCAGGCCGGTGGCCGGGTCGAAGATACCGTACTCCGGTTCCTTCCAGGTCATCTTCCCGCCGGTGTCATACCACTTCTCAAACCCGGCAGCATAGGTCGGGGGGTTGGCAATCACCAAGGCGTGGGGGTCGTCATAGCACTCTTCCAGGTGCTTCCACATATCCAGGGGGCGGTAGCTCATACCGTGGAGGGCCTGGTGCGCCCTGTCGAGCTGTTCCCGGATATAGCCGATGTGGTAGTCCCTACGGCACTCCAGATCCCGCATGATGTTGTAGAAGTATTCCTTCCCGGCGTTCCTTACCGTCCGAAGGTAGAGCTGGGCGTAAAGAGCAACGGCAGGGTCAAGCAGCTCCTCATCAGTGAAGCCGTGGGCATGGATCTCCAGCTCCTCAAGGGACTGACCGGTGATGGCATAGCCCATGATGGAGGTGAACATCGCCACGTCGCTGGACTCTACCTCCTTGGGCTTATACCCTGCCTGAACCGCAATATGGGACATGGCAAAGGCACCGGCACAAGGCTCGATGAACCGAGCGTACCCGTTCTTACGGGCATTTTCGATGAGAGGCTTCAGGAACTTCTGCTCAGAGGCCACCAGCGTTCCCAGGAAGAACGCACCGGGGTTTTGGAACTTCGCCACTTCGCACACCGACCTTTCCTATTCCCCAGATCCGAATGGAGCGACTGGGGACAGTCCGTTCCATAGGATGGGTTGTTTCAAATATCGTGAACCGCTGGAAAGCGGCCTATGGACATAAAGAAAGGCACCGCACCAAATGAGGTGCGATGCCTTCCATGCGAAGCTGGCTGGGAAGTAACCAACTTCATGTGGTCCGCCGTCCGGGAGTCGAACCACGGGGCCTCCGTATAAAGAGTACGGTGCTTTGACGTTAAGCTAACGGCGGGTATTACCACATCTTGTACTGGGTCGGCTCTTCTTCCTGGGGTTCCCGGCTCCCTCCGGGGTCAGGAGACGGATCTTTCAGCTCCGGGATGACGATACCCGTCCGAGCTTTGTACCATTCGGCAAAGACCAGCCGGTGGCACCACTCATTGGGCTTCCGCACATCCTCGAAGCAGCAGAGAACCACATCCTTGCCCAGGGCCTCATACCGATCCAAAATGCGGACGATCTTGTCCTTCCCCACGTTGTCCAGGTGTCTGAAGTAGGGAGGGGTGAACTTGGCCCTGTTGTACTCGTTGAACAGGTAGCCAGGAGGGGCTATCTCGATGATGTTCCCCTCAAGCGTGTACTTGAGAGGGAACTTCGGTCGGCCCCGTGTGATGCCCACGACCGTGTAGTGGCCGGTCGCAAGCTCACGGTTTTGGTATCTGCTGGTGTAAATCATTCTGGCAACAGCTCCTTCCGTACAGGTTTCTGAGAACTTCTATCCCCTCACGGACTGCCACTTGGGTGTCCGTGTTGATAGACAGATAGAACCGCTCGTGTACCATGCACTCATACGCCCTTGTCATCTTGTCTGACTGTTTGGGCGTAATCCCCAGGCGGAAGTCTTTGGCGATTGCCAGGGCTTTTCGGTATTCTTGCCTACCGACCAGATCTCTTACAATGTCCGACTTCTTTTCCATCGGCGCACCTCCGTTCACTTACCAAAACGGTATCTGTTTCCTATTATCATTCTAACAGACCCGCTACTGGTGTCAAACGGTTTCGTACCGATTTTCTGGGGTTTGAGCTGTGCCGTCGAACTTTACACCATCCCCTTTTTAGGGGTGACACTTCGCTTTTTGACGGTCTGATGTTACCACAGCGGTAATTCTACTGTCAATGGCGACTTTTTGGCGCAGGGTTTTGATTTAGACCGTCCACACCGAAAATCAAGGCCGTCAGCCGTCTAATCCCGGCGTTCAAATCCTTGTAGGCGGTGCTGATGTCAATGCCCTCTTCGTCCGCAATTTCCTGGATGGTCTTCGGGTTTTCCTCCAGGTAGAGGCCCTTGATAATGCGATACCGGCGCATATCCTCCGGCTTTTTGGAGCGTTCACAGGAGATTTCATACAGCCTGAGCATCTCCCGGACGTGTTCTACGATGAGCTGGGTGCGTCCAACACTGGTCTTGATGGACTCGACCTGCATATCCAGGCTGCTGGAGTCCCTGGTCATCATGTCGAGGATGTCGAAGATCTCCCCATCGTTGACCTTGGACAGTTCAAAGACCGAGTTCTGACTGTGGGCTTCCAGCTCCAGGAAGTTCTTGAGCAGGAGCTTGGTGTTTCGGAGCCTCTTGTCCTGGGCCAGCTTCCTCTGCTTGTCTGCTTCCTGGTGGTAAGCCTTGATTCCCTCCTCCACCGCCATCTCAACGACAGCTCTCGCCATTTCCGGCGTGAGGACGGGTTCACCTCTTTGCTTTTTCCCCATGGGCTATACCTCCCTTCCCCCCCTCCGGGGGGTATGATACCGGCCCTCCCCCACCGCATACTGCGGTGAGGGAGAACCGGGTAGACCTTTTACACCTTGTTCTGGAGGATGCCGCTCATGTCAGTGACCTCCCAGAGCCTTTCCTCCAAACCTGGCTTGATGACCGTCCCGAAGTGGCCGTAGGCGGAGGTTCTGGTGTAGATGGGCCGCCGCAGCCCCAGCTTGTCGATGATGGCCTTGGGGCGCATATCGAACACATCGCAGACCAGCCGCTCCAGCTCCCCATCCGGCACCATCCCCGTCCCGAAGGTGTCCACTCTCACGGAGACCGGGTTTGCCACGCCGATGGCGTAGGCCAACTGCACCTCGCACCGGTCGGCCAGGCCAGCAGACACGACGTTCTTGGCGATGTACCGGGCCATGTACGCCGCCGACCGGTCAACCTTGGTGGGGTCTTTCCCGGAGAAGGCACCGCCGCCATGCCGGGCATACCCGCCGTAGGTGTCAGCGATGATCTTCCGCCCGGTGAGGCCAGTGTCGGCAGCGGGGCCGCCTTTCACAAACCGGCCGGTGGGGTTCACCAGGAGCCGGGTGTCGGAAGTGACCATGGAGACCAGATCCATCTCCTCCATGACCGGCTTGATGACCTCGTTCATCAGAGCATCCCTGATGGTCTCCTGACTGATGTTGTCCCTGTGCTGGGTGGAGATGATGATGGTGTCGATGCCCTGGGGCTTCCCATCGTCCCCGTAAGCCACCGTAACCTGCGTTTTCCCATCGGGGAGGATAAAGGGGATGGCCCCGGTCTTGCGGGTCTGGGTGAGCTTGTAAGCCAGCTTGTTGGCGATGGTGATAGGCAGGGGCATGAGGTCGGGCGTCTCGTTACAGGCGAAGCCGAACATCATGCCCTGGTCTCCGGCCCCCAGCAGGGCACCGGTATCCTTGGCCTTACCCTCCTTCGCCTCCATGGAGCCGGTGACGCCCATGTCGATGTCAGGACTCTGACCGTCGATGCAGGTCAGGACAGCGCAGGTATTCCCGTCGAACCCGGCCTCCGGGCTATCGTAGCCCACATCGGTAATGGCCTTGCGAACCACCTGCTGGAGGTCGATGTAGCAGTCGGTGGTGATCTCCCCTCCCACCACCACTACCCCCGTGGTGGCGAAGGCTTCACAGGCCACACGAGAAGCGGGGTCTTTCAGGAGGGCGGCATCCAGAACGGCGTCAGAGATGCGATCGCAGAGCTTATCGGGATGGCCCTCGGTGACAGCCTCAGAAGTAAACAGTCTTTTCATGTGAGATTCCTCCTATTTCTCCGTGGAGTTCCACGGTCTAAAGTTGATGATTTTCTCCAGCAGGGACTCAGGGTGCCCATCAAAGCAGATGGCCCGGTCGTCTATGTAGCAGACTGCCGGGGGCTTTTCTGCCGTGATGAAGTCCACCTCGATCATATTCTCTTTGAGCCAGTTGGACATGGCCGCCTTCCCTGCATCCGTACGGCACCTGGTCGAGTGGACGGCCACGGTGTACCCCGCCATGCGAATATGGGCAATGGCTTCTCGGATGCCGGGCACCGGTGGGTCTGGTATCTTGTCCTCCCCCTTCCATCCGCTTTTGTAGGAGTGGATGACCCCATCAAAATCGAAGGCCACCGTGGGCCGTGGGGTGCGGAGCCACCAGTTGGACGGGTTCTTGGGTATCTTCACCTCACTCATCCTGGCCCTCCTGGTCGGGAATCTCGCCATGGGTCAGATCCCCGCAGGTGTGCTTGTGGGAGTAGAAGCCCCGCTCCTTCATTTCAGGGGAAGCCGTATCAGGCACCCAGCACCGGCACTTAGCGCAGTAGAGGGGGTGCGGCCCACCCTCCCTGGGGCGGACAGGCCCGGCGTGTTCCATCGCCGCCCTCGACGCCTCCTGAAGGACAGCCATCATCTCATCCAGGCGAACCGATACCAGCAACGCCCGTTCCGGTACGGAGATGCTCACCGTTCCGGCCTGGTAGCTTGCCATGATCTTACAGTCCACCGTCTCCTGGCCCTTGATGGTGACGGTTCCTTTCTTTCTGTTGGTGATGAACCTGGTGATGACGGCCTTTGCCAACAGCTTCACGCCGTCGATGGGGCCTTGGGCCTCATCCTTCACCCGCTCAATTTTGGACATTTCAATCATCTCCTTCGATAATCTCATTTTCGTCCAGATAGTTCTTTCCGAACTGTGCCCTGAACTCTTCCACCGTAGCCCCATGCTCTCGCATAAACTTTTTCTGGCCGTACTTGTGGAGCTTCAGAGCCGTGGCTGCGGACTGGTGGGCGGCATCGGGGCCGAGCCGGTGGCAGGTGTCCCCGCAGAGGCCCACCTTTAGGCCGTACTTCTCCGATTTCTTGCGGAAGGCCCCTCCGAAGATGTGATGGTCTTCCAGCCAGCCCTGCTTCCCGCAGAGCCAGCACTTTCCGTAGTGCATCAGCCCATCGCCTCCTCCCTGGGGAACTGGCGTCTGAAGAGCCGCTTGCTGTCCAGGAACGAGACCGAGGTGGGCAAGACTTCTCTTACCTCCCCATCCTCAAACTCGACCAGAGCCTTTACCCCTGCGACCACTCCCCCGCCATGCCCCCCAACCGTTATTTCAGGAGGAACGACCTGGCTTATATGCACCCAACGATGGAAGAGTGCCTTCTTCCTACCTTCCACCATACAGGGGCGGTATTCGCTGCTCAACGGAGGAGGCGGAGGGATTCTGTACTGAGGAACCGGGGGTTCATATCCTCTACCCATCCTCCCTCCCCCTCTCCTCCCGGTCAGCCAAAGCACTCATCAGAGCATTGGCAAGCTCGGTCTCTCCCTCTCGCATACCAAAGATACCAACGCTCGGATCGTAGTTGCTTGCATCCTGAAAGTAGTCGTGAAGCCCGTCCACAAAGGCTTGTCGGTCATTCTCCGGGACTTCAGGCAGCACCACCAGCCGCCTGTCCTTCTTGGCATCAAAAATCTCCTTGAGGTCTCCAAGGTCATACTCATCTCCCAGGATGTCCTCGATGAGCTTCAACCTGTCCCGCAGATGGGCGGCTTGACAGGCAAAACAGTAAGCCAGAGCCACCGGGCATCCTTCGCCGTCCATGAGGCAGT
This sequence comes from uncultured Oscillospiraceae bacterium, assembly GCA_910587345.1. Taxonomy (GTDB): domain Bacteria; phylum Bacillota; class Clostridia; order Oscillospirales; family Oscillospiraceae; genus Vermiculatibacterium. The sequence continues at coordinate 87,417 of CAJUKH010000013.1, forward strand.
CGCACACAACCTGGTCAACCTCTTCCGCATCACCCACGGGAGACATCTCACATCTCCGATCAGCGCATTGCGTCGTCACCCAGTCAGTCAATGGTACATCCTCACTCTCGCCATCGTGACGGATGTGCGCATAGCCGTCCTTCGAGAACACATAGTTCAAGATGGTGTCGAAATTGTTTTCCGGGTTATCTACTGTCAATCTCTTCATATCCAGTCCTCCTCCAGGTATTCCTTTGCCAGATCGTCCAGGCCCCGGTCTGTGTAGTATCCGAACAGAAACTCCCTCTGGGCCTTGGTCAGCGGCCGCCCCTCGTTCCTGGTCACTGTGGCGATGCCGAGGCCCGGATTATGCAGAAGCACCCACCCGTGTTCCGTGAGAAGGTCTCCGCCTTTGGAGAAGTCACGGGCGGTTGTGACATAGCCAAGTTCCTTCGCCTTCTCGAAGGCCCAGCCCTGGTGTTCTCCCCAATCGACCGGCGTAAAGGTTCCGTCAGGAGCCAGCCACCCGTAGTTGTCCGTGAAGCCTTCCCGCTCCAGGCTGGCTTGCTGGAGGAAGCCATTGAGTAGGACGGAGCCGGGCATATCATCCTCATACTCCGTTCTTACGGTTCCAGACCGGCGTAGCAGATAATCATAGCCCTCCTCTTCGAGGAAGTAGACCAGATTGTCCAGCTTGTTCTGGGCCTCCTCCGCTTTCTCCTTCAGCTCTTCAATCCTCCGGATCGTACTGTCACGGTAGTCAGAGACCAGATCTTTGTCATCGTCGGTCAAGGCAAATGACCCGTCATCAGACCTGCCGATGAACTTCGCCTTTCCAAGAACTACCTTCCAGGCAAGATCCGACAACTCGCTTCTGGTCATATCGGTTCCGCACATACAACTCAGAAGGAACTCCTCTACAACGGGCCAGGGCTTTCCTTCCTGCCAGAACCACTCCCTGGAAATCTTGGTGACGAACTCACCGGCTACCGACCAGCGTACCGTTCTACTGCTCATCGCAATACTCCTTCATCGCCCGGTCAAACTCCTTCCATTTCTGGCGGGTGTTCTTCCAGGAGCGGTTTTCCCAGAGCCAGCGGATGGCTCTGAGGTAGTACCTGATCCTGTTCATCATTGCCGTCTCCTTTCTCGGCCCCCCAAACTGGGGGGCCGATGTACTGATTTCAGATTAGACGGCGAAGCCGACCGCCACCCCACCCGAGTAGCTGGCGTTGTCGTAGCTCCGAGTCCCGTCGCTGTAGACACTGCAAAAGTACGTCGAGTTGCCCAGATAGGGGGAGCGGAGGAAGTACCAGGCCCTATCGCCCTCCCCATTCTTATAGCGTCTGTCCCAGGGGGCGTCCTCCTGCCGGTAGAACTCATACCACTTGCCCTCACCAGGGGCGGAGTAAAAGCTCCGGCCATACTGCTCCCGCTCAGAGAGAATCCAGAGCTTGTCGCTGGTCTTCGCCAGCTCCTCGCTCTCCCCGCCCACGCCGGTCAGCTTGAAGACCGGCTTGATGACCTCCTTCAGGTCGTCAGGCAGCTTCTCGAAGAGGTCGTTGTTCAGGAAGGCCCTCATGTCGCAGTCGGCCCAACCGCCCTTGTTGGTCGGTTTTACGTTCATGCTGTGGTCATCATCCAGAACGCCCACCATGTCCCAGGAGATAGGGGCCTTGCCGGAACCGTCAGCCAGGTCATCGTGGTCGAAGCCGATGATGCGGAGAACCACCTTCTCGCCGGTGGTCAGCGTCACGGTCTTGGTGTCGCCCAGCTTGAAGACCTCCCTCGCCCGGCCAGCCTTGCCGATCTCCTCGATCTCGGCCCAGGTAATGGTCTCAGGGTCGGTGTGATTCCAGCCGTCCTCCATCACCTGGCCCTTACACGCCCCGCCGCACCGAAGGATGGCGGGGATGGCGATTTCATCACCGGCAGGGAGCTTTCCGAGTTCGGACATCATTTCGTACACTTTCATGGCTTTTTACCTCCTAAATTTCCACTTTGGTAAGATTTTGTTCCCGCTTTCATCTTAACTTACCCCACTGGTAAGTCAATCGGAAAATGAGAAAAATTCCAGATTATTTCAGGTTCCACGGGAACTCTCTCAGCATCACCGCCTCCCCAACAACAGGAACCAGACTTTCTTTCATAAAGACGGGAATCAGCCGTTCACCTGCGCTCCTGGCGATGTTCTCCACCCACTTCGGATCTACCGGGGACTTCTTGGCCCCAGGTCCAGTCATGGCTCCGAGGATGACCCAATCGAAGTAGGGCCGCTTCCCGTCCATGGAGAGCCACCAGGCGGAACACGCCGCCAGGTCGCACATCAGCGGCTCCGCACTCAGGAAGGTTCTCACCTTCACTGGGAGGTCGCTCATGGCATCACAGGCCGCATCCATCTGGTCGAAACTGGTGGCGGTTGCCCCGTACCAGAAGTTCTTTTCCTGCGGTAGCAGGGCCAGCTTGTCCAGCTCCGCATACCTGGCCGGGTTCTTCGTCAGGAACAGATAGTTATGCTGGGGAGCCTTCATGCAAGCATCCAGCACCTCAACAATCCAGTTTGTCGGAACCCACCGACCGAAGAGGTCTGCCATCGAGCAGACGAAGATGGTCTGTCCTTTGGTCTTCCGGGCGGGTTCCTCCAAACGGTAGCGATGTAGCGTAGGGGTGAAGTCGTAGGGGTACGGTGCCTTGCTTACCGCTCCGCCGAGCATCCTCCGCACCGACGCATCCAGAGCCATTAACCCACCCGGGCCAGCTTCCCCATCCAGCGGCTCATGCCGGAGCTGGTGCTTGCCATCCAGCTCCACGTCCAGGTGATACCCGCCGAACCGGTGAGCAATGTTCCTGGCATAACAGTACGGGCAATCGTGACGGCATCCGGTCACTGGGTTCCACGAACTGTCGCACCACTCGATCTTGGTCTTATTCATGTTCTACCCTCCCATCTTCAGGCAGACCAAGTACAGGACAGCCCCGGCAACGAAGAGAAGCGTACAGGGCATCTTCTCGTTCTTACCTCCGCCGATGGCTCCGACGATTCCAAGGATGGCGGCAGAACCAAGCACAATCTTGATGAACGTCATAGCCATTACTCCTTCCCGGTGTACTTGGCGGAGGTCGCCGGGTACTTGAGGATCGGCTGGCGGGAGTGCCGCCGCTGTCTCTTCCGTCCGAAGAACCCTTCGTAGGCCCCAACGACCCTACGCCACTGACCGTAGGCCATGCGGCGGTTGACCTTGCTGTACCCCATCCGGGCCATCTGCGCCTTTGCCATGGATCGAAGCAACTTTCTCATATCACTGTTCCTCCTTTTTGTCGTAGCCCATCAGGGCTTTGTGGGCCATAGCAGCCACCTGGATGGATTCACAGGCGGACAGGATGGCTCTCTTCTTGATCTCCTGAAGTGCCGAAGCCTGGTCTTCGTCAGAGTTGGACATCACCGCACTCCAGAATTCGTCCATCTGCTTCTCAATGATGCCCTGTTCAACCTTCATCTCAGAGACCTCCTCCAGGAGAACCGCAAAGCTCTCGTGCGGGGAGTTGTTCTTGGGGCCAAACTTTGCCGCCGCCCTCTGGTACTCCTCTTGTGTCAGGGCTTCGGCGGCCGAGAGCAGCTCCTTCATCATTTGGGGTCGCCCTCCTCATAGGGCTGGTCGCCGTCCACCTGGCCGTCAAACTCCTCGGCCGGGGCATCGATGCTGAACAGAACCTCGTTGCAGTCCTGGCACTCGATGGAGATATTCACCGGCAGGTCAGGCTCACCGTAGGCAACGCACACGATCTTGTGCCCTACATGGGGCTTCAGCTTCTCGGCGGGGGCAAAGAACACAGCGTCGGGGCTGGCCGCCGAAGAGAGGACAATTTTGTTGTCCGCCGTTCTCACAGTGTAGTTGCCCATGGACTCCAGAACACGAAGCTCGGAGCCGATGAACTTCCTCATCCACTCAAACGGAGCAGAATCAGTCATCGCCGTTGTCTCCCCCGCTTGCATCCCATCACCGGCACCCTCTTCCGGCTCCGTATCGCCATCAGAAGGCGTTTCCGGGCCAGGCGGAAGCTGGGGCCGCTCCCCGGCAGGAAGCTCCTCTACAACCGTGTAATCGGCATCCACGACCTTGCCCTCCATCGCACCCTCCGGCTTCTTGTCGAACAGATTGTACTGGCCGTTGTCGATGGGCCGGGCAACATACTGGCAGGTCTCCCTGTCCCAAACCAGCTCGTACTCACCGGCCAGGGAGCCGGTCTTCTTCTCCTTCCGCTGAATGACGGCAGAAACGGAGTGGTCAAACCTGGGCTTGGTGATGGCCCTGGTCTGCTGGCCCCCGGCCACGCTGAAGTCCGGGGCCGAGTCCTGGGTGAGCGTGATCTTCACCTGGACATTGATAACAGCCGTGTCCTGCTCCGTTTCCTCCATTCCCTGGAGCGTACTCCTGAGAATCTGGTCGAAGTCAGTACACAGGCCGTTGAAGGTGTCGCCCTTCTTGAGCGACAGGGGCAGGTCTCGTTCTTGGCACATAGTCTTTTCCTCCTTGCATTTATTAAGCCGAGGCTTCCTGGATGATGACCTCTATCCTCGGTCTTTCCGAATAGAACTTGCGGACTTGGGCGTCAACTACCTGGGCATCGTCTCGGTAGGCTACCTGATTCAGGCTGTCGGTCACGATCTTCCCGATATTATCCCAGTCCGGCTTCTTGGCCGGGCGGATGACCCGCTCTTCCATCAGCTTCCGCTTCTTCTTGGATATGCTGGTCGGGATCGGGTGGTAGGCCAGGATTCGGACATCGAGCTGGGCGTCGTCCGGGAAGCGGATTCCACATTGCCTCTGGTACTCCACCTTCACGAGGTTTTCATACCTGGCCGTCTTGTCTGGGGTGTAGGTGTGGCCGCTTCTGGTCGTCCTATGTCTCTGCTTCCCTGTCGGGTCTCCCAGGACTGTGAACTTTACCCTCACCTTCGATCACCTCCTTCATGTCCTTGAAGTAGACGAAGTATTGCGGACTCCGCTTGACCATCTCCTTGCCTTGCCACACCTGGTAGCCATTGGCAGAGAGGATTCCGGCGATAAGCTCCCGCTGTTCGGCCTTATAGACCCGGATCTTTCCTGTGTAGTCCATCGCTATCCCTCCAAAAACTGCTTCATTTCGTCAAACCGCCTGGCCGCCTCACCCTTCCTCCAGGACTGGCCCGTGAACCCTATTGGGTAGCAGATCTCAAAGATTCGGTCATAGATTCTGCTATACCGGATGTCGGTGGCCTCTTTCATCTCCGCCATGGTGAGGTTCGTGGTGAGAATCAGAGGCTTTTTAGCCCTGTACCGGCTGTCTATGATGTTATAGACCTTTTCCAGGGCGAAGTCGGTGCTTCGCTCCGCCCCCAGGTCGTCGATTATGAGGAGCTTCGCTTGGTTCATCCGGCGTATATACCGCTCCTCTTCCTCTCCTCGGAACCCCTGAACCAACTCCAGGATCTTTACAAAGGAGGTCATCACCACCGGGACACCTCTGTCGAGCAGGTAGTTGGCAATACAGGCCGCCGCAAAGGTCTTTCCCGTCCCAACATCGCCGTAAAGCAAGAGGCCCTGGTTCTTCTCCATCATCTCTTCAAAGCCGGTGGCATACCGCTTGCAGAGCTTCAGAATCCTGGCATTGTCCTTCTTGGTGCGGAAGGTCTCGAAGGTTGATTCCCTGAACTTATCGTCCATGAGGCTGTTGTGGCGAAGCCTGGAAATGACCTGCATCTCCTTCTCCCTGCGCTCTCGCTCCCGCTTCGCCTCTTCAGCCTTTTTCTGGCACTCGCACATCACCGGGACGGTAATCTGCTCACCAGCGACCACCATTCTGTGACGCTTTGGCGTTCTACACTTCCCGCACATCAGCAGTCCATCTTCCCCTATGTAGTCCGAGGCTTCCTTCGGGTTACTACGTTCAGCGGCGGCAATAATCGGGGACATCAGGCTCTTCTCATCCATCGTCACCACCCCAGTCTTCATACGGGTTCCCCTCCGGGTTCTCCGGCTGACGCTTTATCAGGCCGGGGTACTTTTCATTTACCCGATCCATGACCCAGTTCAGGATGGCCCGGTAGTCGCTGGCATATCGCTTGTTGTTCTGGCCCTTGTAGTTGTCAAGCATCTCCACGGCCTTTTCAGCCGCCAACCGGCCAAACCGTTTTACCAGCTTCTCGTACTCATCCTCAGTCATGTGGACAAATTCAGCGTACTTTTTCTTAGGCTTGTCGTCCTTTTTCTCTTTTTTGGGCTTATCGCCCTTTGGCTCATCGCCTTCGGGTAAGGCCCCGGCAGTTTTGCCATCAGGCTCTTCCTCCGGGGCATCTTCGGCCTCTCTTTCTTGGCGTCGCTTATCCCGCTTTCTCTTGGCGTCGTAGGCTTTTCGGTCAAGGAACTTATACCACTGTTCCTGCCAATCCTCCCAGTCGTGGAGAAACAGGACGCCGCCCACATCGTCAATCCATCCGGTGGAAACCATAGCTTTGACGATTTTCAGCGTATCGAGACCCTTGCTCAGTATTCCAACGGGTATCGCACCGGCTACATCGTGGATGTCGGCATCCTTGATTTCCCCGGACTTCTCTGCGTTCTTTAGACCCCAGAGCCACAGAGCGTTAAGGATTCCAAGAGATTCTGCCTGAGAACAGCCGATACCCTTCGCCAGTTTTCTGAGCTTTTGCCCGAATACGTCCTCATGGACGCTTATCCATGCCATCGTTTCACCTACCTTCCAGAGAGAAATGACGATTGCCCATTACCGAACCGCTTTATCCCTCGCCAGGGTCAGCCTGTTCGGGGGGCACATCCTCTCCGTCTCCATTCTGGCCCAACCCTTGCAAAATCTCCATCAGGCGATCCAGAACTTTCTCGTAGGTACTGACGGGCATATCCTTGGTGCTTTCCAGGCCGAACTCCTCCAGCACGGCGGAGACCACATCATTTCCCTGCTCCTTCCCCATGCGAGAGTAGACCAGGTTAAAGAGGGCTGTCCGCTGTTCCTTGGAGATAGGGGTCATATCGGCCGCTTCGCCATCCCCCTCCACACGGAAGTCGGCGTCGATGCAGCCGTTGGGCGACACTTCCTCGGCCACATACAGGCCCTCGTAGTCCTTGGGGAAGGCGGCCCGAAGAGCCTGGGAAACAGCGACCTTCTCGATCATCGTACAGGGCTTGGTCTTCCAGTTGGCTTGCCCTTTGTCATACTCCTTCAGACTGACCTCCTTGAAGACCTCCTCCTTCTCCTTGCTGGCCTCTCTCAGCCGGTTGACCCGGCACCAGCCGCCCAGAAGTTCCTCGCCGGGGTACAGGCAGGTTCCCTCCTTCTGAATGACCTCGTTGCCACGCAGGACAACGATGCCGGACTTATAGCCCAGGTACAGGGGGTTCTCCTCGGCCCTGCGGGTGTAGGCATCCTTTCCCACCACCATCTGGGCCGGATCGTTCCCGAACTTGATGAGGTACACCTCCCCCTGGGCAAACGGGTTGAGCTTCTGAGCCTGGCACGTCTTCATAAAGAGGACGACCTCTTGGTCGGTAATCTTATCGGCCTGACCACGCACCAGGTATCTCTTCACGGAGGCGAAATCGAGATCCACGACCCCCAGGGCCGTCTCATAGTGGACTTTCGTCAGTTCGTTCTGTGCGCTCATTCTATTTCCTCCTTTATTTTTTGCTGAAACTCAGCTTCTTGGTCTCCCGGTAGGTAATGCCAGGTATCTGGATGGTGCCCTTGCTGGCCCGGATAAGCCGCATAACGGCTGCCTTATCGACCGGGCGAAGTTCTGCTCCGTTGATGGAGAGCGGAACGGCCTTGGAGTCAATGCCCGTAATTTCCCAGTCTGCGGATGCCGAGACCCCCTTTGCCTTGGGGACAGAGGAAGGTACAAAGACCGCCCGACCAGCCGTTTCCATGATTTCGGCTTCGGTCAGGGCGGCTTCTGCTTCCTCGGTTTTCCCTTCCTTGTCCAGAGCGGAGGCTTCCTCCAGCTTACGCCTGGTCTCCTCCTCGGCGGCTTTTCTGGCCGCTTCCTCTGCCTCCCGCCGCTTGCGCTCCTGTTCCATGGAATACTCCCCCATGGTCTGTTTCAGGGCTTGCTCTGCGGCTTTCAGGGGGGCAAGCATGGCCTTCTCTCGGTCGCAGATAGCCTTGTGAGCTTGGTAGGCCGCATCCTTCATGGGCTTGAAGAAGTCCACCACCTCTCCGGCTGCTTTCTTGATCTGGACGCCGAACTCTCCGGCCGCCTGGTAGTCTTCATCCGACTGGATGACAACAGCCCTGGCCTTCAGCTCGATGTCGGAGACCTCGCTCCCCATCTCCTTCTCTCTGGTGGACACCTCCTCAGGATCTTGCTTCGGAAGAACTGCCACTACGACTTCGGCGGCCTCTTCCTGCCGAACTGCATTTCCGCTCATTTCGACACGCTCCTTTTCAAATAGTTGTTTACGGTCAACAAAGCCCCGAAGACCGTCCATGCCTCCGGGTCTTTGATGGCGAACATCTCCATCTTGTAGCTCCCGTCCTTCTTCAGATGCAGGATTGCCTTCTGCTCAAAGGCTACACCGTGGCTGGAGTACCCCTGGACATAGGCTTCAAGCTGAACCCTCGCCAGCATTTCGATGAGAGAGGCCGTGGTCTTCACGTCAACCATGGTGAGACGACCATCTATCAAACTGGGCAGGTCTGCCGTCCCAGCATACCGCAGGGACTTGTGGTACAGCCTACACTCACTGGCAACCGGATCGACGTGGTGGTCTTTGAGCCAAGCCTTGAAAGCCTCCAGGTACCCACGATTCTCCGGGGCGCAGTCCTCGATGCCATACTTGACCAGGGTTTCAATGGTCTCATGCACCTCTGTACCCCTCTGGGCTGCCCGGTTCAGTACAGCCTCATCGACCGTTCCATAGACCTCGTTGGAAAGAGGCTTCATCAGCGTAGTAACGCTTGGCACTTCAAAGCCGTTCAGCCGGTAAATGTGAGGGGCTTCCTCGAAGGTCAGCTCCGGGAACTCAGGGATGATGACCTTACCCGTCATAGCCATCATCCTCCTCCGCCGTGTTGGTATAGACCCCAACCAGCTCCAGCAGCTCCCTGGTACCCATGTTCTCCAGACAGTCGAGGTGGTAATAGCGGCCGTCGATCTCAGCGTACTCATCTCCCGGCACGATCCCCTCTCCGCAGTCATCGCAGGTGTAGACCGCAGGCGGATCTGGTGCGTTAGGGCAACCGGCCAGACACGGAACACTACGGCAAATATCGCACATCAGGCATACCTCCCATTGATTGCCGCCCGGAAATGGGCCTCTATGATTTCATCTTCCAGCAGTAGTACCCTGTACCAGTCAGGAAGGCCCTTGACCTTCATCTTCTGGTCGGTGAGGGCCACAGCCTCTCCCAACAGTGATGGAATGGCCGAGCATCCCATTCGCTTTTCAGCCCTTGAGACCGCTGATTCCATCTCCGACCACCTCTTTCCAGGCTTCGTAGCTTTCCATCACTTTACGGCTATACCGGCCGCTTCCGGGATGCCCGGAGTTGTAGGCAGTCAGAGCGTCTTCCATCGGGTACTGGGCGAGAAGCTCTGCCATAAAATCGCATCCGACCCGGAAGTTGGAGAACGGCTCCATCAGATCCTCGACCCCAAGCCGCTCCATCCGGTCTTCGTGCCATCTACGCTGTACCTGCATATACCCTTCAGAATCACCGCCGTCTCCAACCATGTTCCTGAACTGAGTCTCCTGCTGGATCATAGCCAACGCCAAAGCGTAGGGTATCTGGGCTTCCTCACAGGCCGTATGCAGGTAGTCCTGCTCTTCGTAGGTCAGCGGTACATCATTTCTGAAATACCCTTGGGCAACGAGGGCCTCTTCAATTCTCTGCGGCTCATCGGCCGCCTCCAAGTCCCAGCTCTCCACAAGTGGAACCATAAGTACAGCCAGGTCTTGGCTTTCTACTCTTTCCCCGGTCACGTCCTCATCTGCAACAGCCACACCGCCGAAGGCGATGCAAAGTATGGAGATGAGCGCAACCACGGCCGCCATACCAGCAGTAGCAATCAGGCCAACGCCTTCTCGCTTATCTGGGGCAAGCCGCTTTCCTCCCTTGGCGAGACGAACGGGGTGATGTCGATTCCTGGACACTTCCTATACGCCTCCTCAAACTGTTCTGCTGTCTCAATTCCGTACTCGGACTTCAGCAACTCCCACAGGGCCTCGACCCTACTCACCAGAATCACCCCCAACGAGGTGCTTCTTGCAATAGAGCTGCAACTCGCTGATGACCTTGCCGACAGCTTCGAGCTTGGACATCGCAGCCTGGAGCCTGGGCTTTTCTTCGCCGTCGATGACGCCATCCTTGGCGATCTCAGCGATTTCGGCCTTGATTCCCTCTATGTCCCCATCAACGATGAGGCGGAGTGCTATCCCACGGATGTCCTCAACCTCTGTTGCCAGCAGGTCATCCCGGCAGATAGGGCACTCGTTACAGCAGTACCAGTTCAGGATGGATGGGTCTTTATACAGCTCGGCCATACGGATCAGGACATCGACCGGAACCCTGGTCAATCCCCTCTCATAGTCGGCCATGCTCGACCACGAGACTCCGAGGAGGTCTCCCGCCTTTTCTCGGCTTGTCAGCCTGTCGTCATACTTTGCGGCTTCAATCCTGGACTTGTAGTACCGGTTATCTGCCGCTTTTGTAGGGCAACGTCCCATTTTCTTTCCCTCCCTTCTGCTGTAAAATTTCCATATAGGAAATCAGCGTTCACTCACTTACCAATTGGGTAATTCGCCGTCAAAAAAAATCTCGTTGGACTGCTCCAGGGTGAGTCCCAACTCTCTGGCGACAATTACCTTCTCCTCGTCGCTGAACGCCACCTCACCCCTTTCCTTCTTGTTCCAGGAGTTCTCGGTCTTCCCAATAGCGTCAGCCATGTCCTTACGGGTTTTGCCCTTCGCTCTGCGTGCAAATTCCAGCTTCAAGGAGTTCATTCACTTCTCACCTCCCTTTTGGGTTCCTTGATTATCATTATACTTACCCAATCGGTAATTGTCAATAATTATTTTACCCGTCTGGTAAGTTTTATTTACATCAGGTACGAAAGCGGATATTATAAGGAAGAAGGAGGCAGATATTATGTATAACGCACAGGCTTTTGGTCGCAACCTTCAAGAGCATTTGTCATCCCACGGCATTGAGCAGAAGTGGGTGGCCGAGAAGATGGGAACCTCCCAGGCCACGCTCTCTCGCTATGTCACCGGTGCCAGGCTTCCAGGGGTCGAATCTCTCGTTGAGCTGGCACAGGTTCTCGGTGTCAGCGTAGATTACCTTCTCGGCATTGAACAGCCGTCCCCTAAAACGAAGCTCTCTACCGAGCTTACTATCCTCGCCCAATGCTACTCTCAGACCCCTCTCAGCATCCGCAAGATCATTTGGGCTTCCCTCGACTCCTACATGACACCAGAGCAGCGGCTTGTCATTGAGGCGGGTATGTCCGCCGAGGGAAAAAGCAACGTCGGATGACTGTCTCCGGCAATGTGATCTACTTCGATTTTTCTGGGGGGTGATGCTATGGACACCGTTCTCACCGGCGATGAGCATATCATGTTTGACGGTATGCCCACTGGGTACTTGCTTCACGATTTCTGGGCGTGGGCTTCGTCTGATCTCCTGAACAACACTCTGCGAGGCTCCTATGCAGAGTTCATCGTTGCAGCCGCTCTTGACCTGACCGATATGCTGAAAACCCCCAGAAAAGACTGGACAGCCTATGACCTATACTACCCTCTCGACCGCAAGACCGGCATCCGCATTGAGGTGAAGTCTGCCGCCTACCTTCAGGCATGGGGCGAAAAGGACTCCCCTCTCTCAAAAATCCAGTTCAGCATCCGACCGACCCTTGCCTGGGATGCCGAGAATGGCTATGACACGATTTCCCGTCACCAGTCCGACGTGTACGTCTTCTGCGTATATACCGAGAAGGAGCGGTGTGCCGCCGATCCTCTCAATCTCGACGGCTGGGACTTCTATGTCCTTCCAACATCGGTTCTTAACCAGCGATGCCCTACTCAGAAGAGCATATCACTTGCCTCTCTGGAGAAACTTGACCCCTTCAAGACCGATTATGACGGCCTGGAGGCCGCCGTCATTGAGGCTTATAAATTTCCAGTTTTTACCCCCCCTCCCCCCCAGCAAAATGCACAAATATGACACTTCTTTCCATATCCTTTTTGGTCAACTCGACGCTTCGGACAGTCGTGCCGGGGCGTCGCAGTTTTATCTGCCCGTTGCGGCTCTCTGGTACGTCCCAGCCCCTCCAAGGTGTTTAGATATGGGGGTCGGCTGAAATTCGACCTGGGGCAACCCGAAATCTCTGGAGGTGCTACGCATGGCAAAATCTGTACTCAGCAAAGCGACCAAAACTGTACTTGAGGCTATCAGCACCCTCAAGGTTGCCATCTACATCCGGGTCTCAACCCATTGGCAGGTCGATAAGGACAGCCTTCCGGTGCAACGACGGGATCTCATCAGCTATTGTAAACTAGTGCTTGGAACAGATAGCTATGTCGTCTTTGAAGACCCTGGTTACTCCGCAAAGAACTTCGAGCGTCCAGACTTTCAGCGGATGATGGCAAGGATTCGTGCCGGGGAGTTTTCTCACGTTCTGGTCTGGAAGCTCGACCGGATTAGCAGAAACCTCCTCGACTTCACCACCCTTTACGAGGAGCTTCAGGATCTCGGCGTCACCTTTGTCTCGAAGAATGAGCAGTTCGACACCTCCACGGCCATCGGTGAGGCCATGATGAAGATTATCTTGGTCTTTGCGGAGCTGGAGCGGAAAACGACCTCTGAGCGTGTCTCCGCCATCATGCTGTCCAGGGCCAGTGACGGAAAGTGGAACGGCGGCCGTGTTCCCTTCGGCTATGACTACGACAAGGATGAAAAGCAGTTCATCATCAACGAGGCCGAGGCCAGGGTCGTAAAGCTCATCTACGACCTCTACGATGAGAAACACTCCCTTCTTGCCGTGAGCAAAGAGCTAAACGAGCGAGGCTACCAGTCAAGACGTGGCGTTCCATGGAGTCCTGTCACGGTCGGCAATCTGATGAGAAATCCCTTCTACATCGGCACCTTCCGCTACAACTACCGGGATGAGAGCCATAAGACCTTCGGCTTCAAGCCTGAGAGCGACTGGATCATGTGCGAAGACCACCATCCTCAAATCGTCACGCACGACCAATGGAACCGAGTGGTCGGCCTCATGAGGTCGCAACGGCGTGGTCAGCCCGGCTCCGGCAAGAGCTTCAACCGTGGCAATACCCACATTTTCGCCGGACTGCTCACCTGCGGGTACTGCGGCAGCATTATGAGAGCCAGTCAAGATCGCCCACGAAAGAACGGCTGGCGGCCATCCATATACTCCTGCTCACGGAAGCGCACTCACAACGACTGCCCCAACAAGTACATCTCTGACACGACCATCGGGCCGTTCGTTCTGAACTACATAGCCAACATCATCAAGGCCAGAAAGAGCTTCGGCGTCTCCACCTCCATTGACACCCTCCAGAAGAAGCTCCTGCGGGGCGACACCTTCCAGGATGTCCTCTGCATCGGTCGGCCCGGCCTGGAGGAGTTATACCGCCATTTCAAGGGCACCAGTGACTATACCCAGAACTTCATGGCCTCCTCCGGCGAAACCTCCCATTCTGAGGAACAGGAGCGTGACATACTCTTGGTAGAGAAGCGGCGGAAGGAGCGTGCCCTCAACCGGCTCAAGGCCCTGTACCTATACAGCGAGGATGAAGAGGCCATCAGCGAGACCGACTACATCCTGGAACGGAAGAAGCTAATTGACTCACTGGAAAGTATCGACACCCGCCTGGCTGAGATTGACGATGCCCTATCCCAGCGTCTAAAACTGACTGATGAGGAGTTCATCGAGAAAGCGAGCTACTTCATCATGGCGCAGCAGTTGACCGACAAAAGGCACATCGACTACGAGCGTTTCATCCAAACCGTAGACCCCAAAATCGTGAAGGATTTTGTCAATTCGGTCTGCTCAAACTTTTGTATAAAATCGGGCCGTGTGGTCTCCATCCGCTTCAAAAACGGCATTGAACACCAATTTTTCTATCGGGGCGAAGAGTAACAAAAAGCCCAGGAACCGCTTGGCTCCTGGGCTTTCCAACTACTTTTCATCTGATGGGCAAATCTGGTCTCCAATGAACATCGCATCCCCGAAACTGAAAAAGCGATATCTCTCTTTCACCGCTTCTGCATAGGCCGCCAGAACATGCTCCCTCCCTGCCAATGCAGAAACCAGCATGATCAAAGTGGACTCAGGAAGATGGAAATTGGTTATCAATCCGTCCAGGACCTTAAAGCGATATCCGGGATAGATATAGATATCGGTCCAGCCCCCACTCTCTTTCATTGTTCCATCTTCTGCCGCCCAACTTTCAAGTGTCCGGCAGGAGGTTGTCCCCACACAGATGACCCGCCCGCCCTTTTTCTTGGTTTCATTGATTACCTGAGCTGTTTCAGCAGAAATAGTACAATACTCCGAATGCATTTCGTGAAAAGTGGGGTCCTCCTCCTTAACCGGGCGGAAGGTCCCAAGCCCCACATGAAGTGTTACATAGCAAACCTTGATCCCCTTTTCCTCCGCTTGGCTTAAAAGCTCTTTGGTAAAGTGCAAACCCGCTGTCGGAGCGGCGGCGGAACCTACCTCCCGGGAATAAACGGTCTGATAGCGTTCCCCATCGTTCAGTTCTTCTTTAATGTAGGGCGGTAAGGGCATTTTCCCAAGCTGCTCCAAAATTTCCAGAAAGATACCTTCATAGTGAAACTCCACAATCCGGTTGCCTCCGGGCAATTCCTCCAGAATGGTAGCCGTCAGCAAGGAACCGTCGCCAAAGCGCACCTTCTGCCCAGGCTTCATTTTTCGTCCCGGCCGTACAAGGCATTCCCATTTTTTCTCCCCTTTATCAATCAGCAGAAGCACCTCCACCGCACCGCCGGAAGGGTCACGATGTCCCAACAGCCGTGCCGGCAGCACCCGGCTGTCGTTGAGGACCAGACAATCTCCGGGCCGCAGGAAGTGAAGCAAATCATAAAAATGATAATGCTGTACCTCCCCCGTCTCCTTATCCAGCAACATCAGCCGAGAGGCGTCCCGCCGCTCCAAAGGGGTTTGAGCAATCAGTTCTGAAGGTAGGTCATAATAAAAATCAGAGGTTTTCATACCGTCTTATCCAGCTTTCTCAGTAAATTTCAATGCCGGGATAGTAAAATTTCAAAATTTCATCAAAGGTAAATCCCTGCAGCGCCATGGCGTGCGCTCCCCACTGGCTCATACCCACATTGTGTCCCCAGCCTGTGCCGCTGATGGTAAAGGTCACTTCTCCACTCGGATCTCCGGCGCCTGCCTGCAATTCCTGTGTCCCGCCGGCAGTGATCGCATATGCTTTTCCGGCAACCTTTCCAACGGTACCTTGCCCATTGACGGCATATACCTGATTCATAGCCGGCAAAACATTACCACCATCACTGTAATACACCCGATCTGCCTCTCCCCCGGTTTTGGTCACGGTATATCGCAGAGAACGTATCCCGCTGATTTTGGTTCGCACGTCATCCTTGTAAAAAATATCTTTTTTCCCGTTTGAATATGTAATGGTAATAGACTTTACATTTCCGGTCGGTGTGAGGCTATCCACCGTAAAATCCACCACATCACCGCCTGCGCCATATCCTTTCCGGTGGAGATATTCCGTCAGCTCCGACGCTGTGTAACTCACCGACCAGTGATAGCCGCTGATTTTTTCTTCTATCAAGGCTTCATATGGGTCAATTACTCCGCAAAGATAGGGCAGATCCTGTGTCCAAACATTCTTGCAGGCTTCCGTTCCACCGCCATCCGAAGAAAAATAGAAGGTTTTTGCCGGCTTCCCCTGATACCAGGCCCGCAATCCTTCGGTCTCCCGCACTGCCTGCGCCGTACGGTCGTTGGCATCCGCCATACCGAAATACACCTGGCAATGGGTGGTGGAACAGATATCAAAGCCATAGGAATCGTGCCGTCCTAAATTATCTTCATAGTAGCTTCTGGCACACACAGCCTGCGCCTTCAATGCTTCCAGCGGCCAGCTCGGACTCATCTCATGGGAGATGACGCTGTCGGTATATTCCCCCAAAGTTAAAAGATTGGAAACGACAAGATCTCCGCCCCCCACACGCTGAAACTGGAAAATACCGTAGTATTTCAGCTTTCTGAAATACGTTGTGGCTTTATCCGTTTCTTCCCTTCCGGGTGCCACAGCTAAAGAAAACGTCTCGCCCCCCTCAAACTGAAAAATGACCTCCGCCGTCCCTGTTTTGACCACTGACACACCGTAAGAACTGGTGCCAACTACCTCTCCGCCAAGATTCTCCGCCGCAGTCTGCGCCTCATCCCGGGTCAGATAAGCCCCCTGCCGCAGCTGCCACACCCCATTGATCCAGGCTGGAAACCCCCCGCTCTCTTTCGCAGCCTCAAGGACGGTCTCAAATGTGGGTTCTTCCTCACCCAGCGGCAGCCGCACATGATAACATCCCACCCCAATACTGGAAGTAATGGCATCGGAATAGCTTTTCAAAACCCCGTCGGGGTCATAGGTCGTATCAACACCATACCATACATTCTGGGTTTTTACCACCGAGATATTTTTTTCGTCTGTGTACCCGAGGGAGTGAAAATTCCTCTCCTGATCCAAATACCCAAAGCGATATCCCTCCCCCTCGCCATTGGCCAGATTCGCACCGTCCAGAGCCGTTCCCTTATATGCCAGCCCTACCAGTACCTTTATTTCATCCGATCCCTCCCCATATACTGCAGGGAGCATGGCCAGCATCATCCACACGGCTAAAAGCGCCATTATCAATCTTCGTTTCATAGCCCGCTTTTATCTCCTTATATGAGGAATTTCTCATGCGCAAAATCACTTACGACATTATAATACAAAAACCGCCTCAGGTAAAGAAAATGATTTTTTCTTTTTCCCGGCATATACATAAACTCATCAGGAGGTCGATGCTATGAATAAATGGAATGTAGGCGTGGTAGGCTGCACGGGAATGGTAGGCCAACGGTTTTTGACTTTACTGGAAAATCACCCCTGGTTCACCGTTACTGCATTGGCTGCAAGCTCTCACAGTGCAGGAAAACCCTACCAGGAGGCAGTCCGAGGCCGTTGGAAAATGTCTGTCCCCATTCCCGGGTCTTTCAAAGAAATGGTCGTTTACGATGCTGTTTCCGACCGGGTACGGATTGCGGAACAAGTTGACTTTATCTTCTGCGCGGTAGATATGAAAAAGGATGATATCCGTGCTCTGGAGGAGTCCTATGCCCGAGCAGAGTGCCCCGTTGTATCCAACAACTCCGCCAACCGTTGGACCCCGGACGTTCCCATGGTGATCCCGGAAGTAAATCCCTCTCACTTGGAGATCATCCCCATTCAACGTCAGCGTTTGGGAACGAAGAAGGGCTTTATCGCTGTCAAATCCAATTGTTCCATTCAAAGCTATGTACCTGCCCTTGCCCCTCTTCTGGACTTTGAACCGGAAAGGGTTTTGGTTTGTACCTACCAAGCTATCTCCGGCGCCGGCAGGACCTTTGATACCTGGCCGGAAATGACGGATAACCTGATCCCTTATATTGGCGGAGAGGAAGAGAAAAGCGAACAGGAGCCCTTAAAAATTTGGGGTTCTCTGACTCCCGAAGGGATTCAGGCCGCCAATTTCCCGTCTATTACCGCCCAGTGCTTCCGGGTTCCCGTCAGCGATGGACATATGGCGGCTGTGTTTGCCAGTTTTCGCCATACGCCCGACATATCGGTCGTCAAAAATCGCTGGGCTGCGTTTCAGGGCCTCCCGCAAAAACTCGCCCTTCCCTCCGCTCCTTTACATCCTCTTTATTATTTTGAAGAGCCAGATCGGCCCCAGACCCGTTTGGATCGGGATTTGGAAAACGGCATGGCCATCTCCATTGGGCGGCTTCGCCCTGACAGTCAGTACGACTATAAGTTCGCCTGTTTGTCCCACAATACTCTGCGCGGGGCCGCCGGAGGAGGCGTTCTGCTGGCTGAGCTTCTCTGTGCCCAGGGCTATATGGATTAAGGAGGATTTTTATGCGAGAGCCTATTTTTTGCGGCGCCTGCACTGCCATTGTCACGCCTTTTACCCCAGAAGGAAAAATCAATTACCCGGTCTTGGCACAATTGTTGGATGAGCAGCTGCAAGGCGGCATTGACGCCATCTGTGTCTGCGGCACCACCGGAGAAAGCGCCACTATGACCCCGGAAGAGCACAGAGCGGTGATCGAGTACGCTGTTCAACATGTCAAGCATCAAGTGAAAATTATTGCCGGTAGTGGAAGCAATAACACCGCAACTGCGATCGAATTGTCTCTCCACGCCCAGGAAGTAGGGGCAGACGCTCTTTTGCTGGTGACTCCATATTACAATAAGGCTACCCAGCAAGGGCTTATCCACCATTACGAGTTGATTGCGCAAAAGACGGACCTACCCATGATCCTGTATAATGTCCCTTCCCGCACCGGGATATCCTTCACAGCCGAAACCTATCAAATTCTTTCCCAAAACCCAAAAATCAACGGGGTAAAGGAAGCCAGCGGCAACTTCTCCCTGATCACCCGAACAAGGCAGCTATGTGGCGATGATTTCTATATCTGGTCCGGAAACGACGACCAAGTCGTTCCTTTGATGGCTTTGGGCGCCAAGGGAGTCATTTCAGTAGCCTCCAACCTTCTCCCCAACGCCATGGCGGAAATGACCCACCGCTGTCTGACTGGTGATTTTTCCGGAGCAGCCCGGTTGCAAATTGAGTTGATCGACTTTATAGAAGCCTTATTCATAGAAGTAAACCCCATTCCTGTTAAGACGGCTTTAAAAATGCTCGGCAAAGATGTCGGACCGCTTCGAACCCCATTGTGCGACCTCTCTCCCCAACATATAGACACTTTGCAAAAGCAATTGATTGCGGTGGGGCTGCTGGAACAAAACTGATATTCTCTCCAAAAAAGAACCGGCGGATTTTCTCCCGCCGGTTCTTTTTCCTTATTCCATCTCTGTCTCCTTTGGTGCTTCATCGGGTAAAGCTCCCAGAGTGTTGCCCTCAGCATCGATCCCCTTTTCTGCCAGCCGTTCATTGGCCCACTCGCGAACCAGAGCATAAAGCACCGCAAAAGTGGGCACCCCCAGTAACATCCCGGCAAAGCCGAAAAGCCCGCCTCCCAGCACAATGGCCACCAGAACCCAAATAGCCGAGAGACCGGTACTGTCCCCCAAAATTTTGGGACCCAATATGTTTCCATCAAATTGCTGCAGTCCGATAATCAACACAAAGAACCGCAATGCCGCCCAGGCATCCACAATAAACAAAATCATCACACAGGGAACTGCGCCAATGATGGGGCCAAAAAAGGGGATAATGTTTGTCACCCCAACGATCAGGCTGATCAAAATAGCATAGGGGATCTGGAATATTGTACACAAAACAAAACACAACACTCCAATAATCGCCGAATCGATCAGCTTTCCGTTGATAAACCCCACAAAAATCTGATTGGCTTGCTTGCTGATCCGCAAAAGCCGATTGGCATTTTGGGTGGGGAGCAACGCATACAGCAGCTTCTTCAACTGTTCAATAAGCCGGCTCTTCCCTGCCAGCATATAAATAGAAGCCACGATCGCAGTAAAGGCATTTACCACCCCGTTCCCCAGCGCAACGCCAAAATTAAAGAGGTTCGGAATGGAAGAGGAAACAATATTTGCGGCCTGCCGCACCAGGTCATCATAGGAATCAATCAGGTTAAGGAGATTATTTCCCTCCAGATGAAATTTCTGTACCACTTCTTGTACCATGGTGTTCAGATTTTCCAAATAGAAAGACATATTCCCCAATAGTTTGCTGATGCTATCTCCCACTTGGGGCAAAACCAGTTCCAGTAAGACCATCAAGGTAGCAAAGGCGATCAGGTAAACTGTCACTATGGAGGCCAGCCTTGCCGACTTGCGCAGGTCCGGATAAACCCTCTCCTCAAAAAAATTGGTGGGGGAATTCAATAAAAACGCAATCACAAACCCCGCAATAAAGGGCGAGAGAATACTCATAAAGGCACTTACAGCAGCCTGCACTTGAGCCAGGTTAGTCAAAACCATGTATAGTAATACTCCTATACATATTACGACCAGATTGGACAGTCCTCTTTTGTCCAAATGATACCAGTTTTCCCCTTTTCCTTCATCGTTTTGGCGCACCAAGCATCCTCCTTGCTCTATTGATATCTGCTATTATAGAGATATTGCTATTATAGCATATTTCTTTAGCCTGTCACTACCCGGTGGAAAATCTTCTTTCCCTTCTTTACCATAAGCCCGTCTCCGCCGAGATCCGCCGAATTAAAGCGAAGCATAGGGTCCGTTACCTTTTCCCCTCCAACTTCCACGCCTCCCTGCTCTACAAGGCGGCGTGCCTCCTTCTTGGAAGGAACAAGGCCGCAGCGAACCATCAGATCCAACACTCCAATCGTCCCATCTGTAAAATCATCAGCGGTCAGCTGGGTGGTGGGCATATTGGAAATATCACCGCCATTTGCGAAAAGTGCCCGCGCTGCATCCTGGGCTTTTTGAGCCTCTTCCTCACCGTGGACCATCTTGGTCAGTTCAAAAGCCAGAATTTCCTTAGCCTCATTGATACGGGAACCGTCCCACTTGTCCATTTCATCGATTTCCTCCAGAGGCAGGAAGGTAAGCCAGCGAATGCATTTCATTACATCGGCATCCCCAACATTTCTCCAGTACTGATAAAAATCAAAAACGCTTGTTTTGTTTGCGTCCAGCCAAATGGCGTTTCCCGCCGTCTTGCCCATCTTATTCCCCTGAGAATCGGTAAGCAGGTTGATCGTCAGGGCATAGGCATCCTTCCCCAATTTTTTGCGGATCAGTTCAGTGCCCCCCAGCATATTGCTCCACTGGTCGTTTCCGCCAAACTGCATATTACAGCCTATAGTCTGGAACATATGGTAAAAGTCATAAGACTGCATGATCATATAGTTAAACTCCAGGAAAGAAAGCCCCTTTTCCATACGCTGCTTATAGCATTCAGCCCGGAGCATATTATTGACCGAGAAGCAGGCTCCCACTTCCCGCAAAAGCTCTACATAGTTCAAATCCAACAGCCAGTCAGCATTGTTTACCATCATAGCCTTACCGGGGCCTTCCCCAAATTCGATAAACCGCTCCATCTGGCGCTTAAAACAGGCGGCGTTATGGTCAATATCTTCCCGGGTCAGCATCTTTCGCATATCGGTTCTGCCGGACGGATCTCCGATCATAGTGGTGCCGCCGCCGATCAGGGCAATGGGTCTGTTCCCCGCCATCTGAAGCCGTTTCATCAGGGTCAGCGTCACAAAATGACCGGCAGTCAGGCTGTCCGCCGTACAGTCATACCCAATATAGAAAACTGCCTTTCCGTTATTGATCAGTTCCTTGATTTCCGCCTCATCCGTTACTTGAGCAACAAGGCCTCTGGCCACCAGTTCGTCGTAGATCGTCATATTTATTTCCTTCTTTCATTTTTAGTACAGGGGACAAAAAGCCCCCTGTCCGACTTGGACAGAGGGCGTCAAAAACGCGGTACCACCTCTGGTTCACCGTTTCCTCACGAAAACGGCCTCATGCCGTGCCAACACACAGCTACGCAGTAACGGGCGCACCCGGCTTGTCCTACCGTGAATCGCAGTTCAGACAGCAGCTCAGAGGGGTATTCCCCTGTACCCTGCCCTCCCCCTTTCACCATAACGGGGGTTCTCTACGCAGCAAGCAATACAGGCTACTTGGCCTCTTCATCACTGTATTGGGTATTATAATATGGGCTTTTTTATTTGTCAAGGGATTCCCCACTCAGAATGTCAGATTTTCATTGCCGAATGAAAAGAAATGTGATAAAATCAACTATTATATGAAAGGAGGCGCTTTTATGCTGTTTGTCCACTACCCCAAATGTACTACCTGCAAAAAGGCCCAGGCCTGGTTGGATGACCGACAATCTTCCTATGAAGCCCGGGACATCAAGCTCCAAAATCCCACCGAGGATGAACTGCGACAGTGGCACGCTAAAAGCGGTCTCCCCCTTCGGCGGTTGTTCAATACCAGCGGCCTTCAATACAAAGCGTTGGGCTTGAAGGAAAAACTTCCCACTATGAGCGAGGACGAACAATTTGCTCTTCTTGCCACTGACGGAATGTTGGTCAAACGGCCCATTCTGGTCGGCGATGATTTTGTATTTTTCGGCTTCAAAGAAGCCGACTGGTCGAGTCAGTTTTCCTGATAGACGATCACTATTTGAAAATAAAGGAGTACAGAACTATGCCGGAAGATAATAAGCCCCTTGTCGGGCAGAACTTTATTCATCAGTTTATCCAGGAAGACCTTGCCCCCGGCGGCCGCTTTGCCGGAATGCAGGTCCATACCCGTTTCCCCCCCGAGCCGAACGGTTACCTCCATATCGGCCACTGTAAAGCTCTTATCATTGACTTTGGTTCTGCTGAAAAATTCGGTGGCATTTGCAATTTGCGCATGGATGATACAAACCCCGCCAAAGAAGATACCGAGTTTGTAGACGCCATTAAAGAAGACATTCACTGGCTCGGCTTTGACTGGGGCGACCGCTTTTTCTACGGCAGTGACTATTTTGAAGAGACCTACCAGTTTGCCATAGGACTTATTAAAAAGGGACTGGCCTACGTTTGTGAACTGACTCCCGAGCAATTCAAGGAATACCGCGGCGATGTAAATACGCCTGCCCGCTCTCCCTGGCGGGACCGCCCGATCGAGGAAAGCCTTGACCTCTTCCAGCGGATGCGGGACGGGGAGTTCCCCGAGGGGAAATATACTCTTCGGGCCAAAATCGATCTTGCCAGCGGCAACTTTAATATGCGGGACCCGGTACTATACCGTATCCGTTATATTGAGCATCATCGTCAGGGCACCAAGTGGTGCATCTTCCCCATGTACGACTTTGCGCACCCGATTCAGGACGCTTTGGAGGGTATCACCCATTCCCTTTGTTCGCTGGAATACGAAGACCACCGCCCTCTCTATGATTGGGTCATCAATAACACCGACGTTCCCTGCAAGCCCCGGCAGATAGAATTTGCCCGGTTGGGGATCAACTATACTGTCATGTCCAAGCGGAAACTTCGCCGTTTGGTGGAAGAAGGCTATGTCTCCGGATGGGACGACCCCCGTATGCCAACTCTATGCGGACTTCGCCGGCGGGGTTATACCCCTATGTCTATTCGTAATTTCTGCGAGCGTATCGGCGTAGCCAAAGTTTCCTCTACCGTGGAGTATGGCTTTTTAGAGCACTGTCTTCGTGAGGATCTCAACCTCACAGCCAACCGGGCTATGGCGGTCCTTCGTCCCATTAAACTGACTATTACCAACTATCCCGTAGGCCAGAGCGAAACTTTTGAGGTGGAAAATATTCCTGACGATCCCTCCGCCGGTACACGTCCTGTTACCTTCTCCCGAAATCTTTGGGTCGAAGCCGAAGACTTTTTGGAGGAGCCGATACCCAAATATAAGCGGCTCTTCCCCGGTGGTCCTGAATGCCGTTTGAAGGGCGCTTATCTCATTACCTGCACCGGATGTGTTAAGGACGCTCAGGGCAATATCACAGAGATTCTGGCCACCTATGACCCCAACAGCCGGGGGGGAGATCCTGCCGATGGCCGAAAAGTCAAAGGCGCAACCCTTCACTGGGTGGATGCCACTACCGCTTTGGATGCTGAAATACGGCTCTATGACAACCTGTTCGCTGACGAGTCCCCCGACTCCGGCGAAAAGGATTTTCTAGATTGCCTCAACCCACTCTCTCTGGAAGTTCTTACCGGCTGCAAGGTAGAAGCCAACTTAGCGCAGCCCAAAGTGGAAGAACGTTTCCAGTTCATGCGTCAGGGCTATTTCTGTGCTGACAGCAAGGATTCCGCCCCTGGCCATTTGGTTTTTAATCGGGCCGTAAGCCTGAAGGACAGTTTTAAGTTCTAAGGAAGGAGAAGAGGATATCCCATGTACTTTTTCCGCAACGATTACTCTGTAGGCTGCCACCCCGCCGTTTTGGAGGCTCTGAGCAAGGCGAATCCTGAATATGTGGTGGGCTATGGAATGGACCCCTATTGTAAAAAAGCTGCCGACCTGATTCGGGAACTATGCGCCGCGCCCAATGCTGACGTACAGTTTATGATTGGTGGTACCCAGACCAACTTCACTGCCATCGCCGCCTTCCTTCGTCCCTGGGAGAGCGTCATCACCCCGGTTTCAGGCCATGTCAATGGCCATGAGGCTGGTGCTGTGGAGGCCACAGGGCATAAGCTCCTTCAGGCCCATACCGGCGCCAACGGAAAACTCTCTCCCGATGCCATCAAAGCCTTTGTGGAGGAATGCAGAGACATCCATTTGACCAAGCCCAAGCTGGTCTACATTTCCGATGCCACTGAGACCGGCGGTGTATATTCCAAAGCAGAGCTTACCGCTCTGTCTCAATGTTGTAAGGAAAACGACCTTCTCCTCTTTTTGGACGGTGCCCGTTTGGGCTGCGCTCTGGTCTCCCAGCACAATGACCTGACTCTCCCTGACCTGGCAGAGCTTACCGATGCCTTCTATATCGGCGGCACCAAAAATGGCGCCATGATGGGAGAGGCTCTGGTCATTACCAATCCACAGCTGCAGGGTGATTTCTTCCGCATTAAAAAACAACTGGGCGCCGTTCTTGCAAAAGGATGGTTGCTGGGCATTCAGTTCCAGGCCCTTCTTACCGACGGGCTTTACTTCAAGCTGGCCCGCCATGCGGTGGAGATGGCCCAGTATCTTCAGGGCGGACTGCGAAATCTGGGCATTCCCATGATGGTCGACTCTCCCACCAACCAGATTTTTCCTATTGTTCCCAATACCCTGCTCCCTCATTTGGACGAACTGTGCGCCTATGAGGTTTGGGGCAAAGCCGATGACGAACACACCATTGTCCGTTTCGTCACCTCTTTCGCTACCCCGATGGAGAGTGTGGAGGGCTTGCTCGCCGATTTGAAGGATCTGACCTGAACATAACAACAGGCCGCAGACGGAGTTTCCGTCTGCGGCCTGTTTGCTACCGCTGGTTGTCAAATCACATATCAAAAGTGGTGGTTTTTACCTCTGTCTTCTGATATGCTGAACAGGCAAAGGAGGTTCATTATGGAATTTCAGGAACAACTTTACCGGCTCAGAAAACAAGCCGGGCTTTCCCAGGAAGAATTATCCCACATTATTGGCGTATCACGCCAGGCCGTGCAAAAATGGGAAGCTGGCTCTGCCCGCCCGGATTTGGATAATCTAATTGCCCTGGCCTCTCACTTCAAGTTATCCCTGGACCAACTGGTGGGTTTGACAGAAAACCACTCATCCCCCATTTCATTTGCGCAAAATGGCTACTATTCACCGTCAAAAACCAGCAACAGCATCTATTTTATCCCCTGCCGATGGCACTATGAATACAAGAGTAAATGTACTCTTTGGGGCGTTCCTGTCCTCCATATCCATTTTGCCGATAGAGGGCTTGCCAGAGCCACAGGCATATTTGCCATTGGCAACTCTTCTTTCGGGCTTGTTTCTCTTGGCGGAATCTCTGTCGGCCTGTTCAGTCTCGGCGGGCTTTCTCTCGGCATGCTCAGTTTTGGCGGTATTGCATTGGGCGCTATGGCCTGGGGCGGCTGCGCCATAGGGGCATTGGCTGCCTTTGGCGGGCTGGCCGTCGGAAATGTGGCCATGGGCGGCTGTGCGGTGGGCGATGTTGCCATAGGCTCCAAGGCTGTTGGCGATACCGCCTTTTCACTGGGAGAGGGTATCCACGCAACTGCTCAGGTATGGAACGAATTTTGTCATGCCGTTCAGGCCAGGGGCTTTGGTTATCAGCTGCTGTCCTATATTTTGTCTCATGTGAAACTCTTTTAAGCCTTGCCGTCACTGCCCAAAACGTTAACGATTTTATTCTTAACAATCTCCTTAATATAGGCCCGGCCATCCCCAATATACTGGCGTGGGTCAAAATGGTCCGGATGGGCATCAAAGTGCTCCCGAATGCCGGCAGTCATGCCAAGGCGCAAATCAGAGTCAATATTGATCTTACATACCGCCATCCGGGCCGCCTGGCGAAGCTGATCCTCCGGCACCCCGATGGCACCGGGCATCCTGCCGCCATGCTGGTTAATGATCTCCACAAAACGCTGGGGTACCGAAGAGGCTCCGTGGAGAACAATAGGGAACCCAGGCAGCCGCTTGGAAACCTCCTCCAAAATATCAAAGCGGAGCTTCGGGTCTGTTCCCGGTTTAAACTTGTAAGCCCCGTGGCTGGTGCCAATGGCAATGGCCAGAGAGTCGCAGCCACTCTTGGTCACAAACTCCTCCACCTCCTCGGGACGAGTATAGTGGGATTCCTCGGCAGAAACCACCACTTCATCCTCGATACCGGCCAAAGCCCCCAACTCCGCCTCCACCACCACACCGTGGTCGTGCGCATATTCTACTACCTTCTTGGTAATGGCAATATTTTCGGCAAGGGGCTTGGAGCTGGCATCGATCATTACAGAGGTAAAACCAGAATCGATACAATCCTTACAGGTCTCAAAATCAGCACCATGGTCCAGATGGAGGGCAATGGGCAGGCCCGTATCCTCCACAGCGGCCTCCACCAGCTTACGCAGGTAGACGGACTTGGCATACTTGCGGGCCCCTGCCGAAGCCTGCAGAATGACAGGTGCCTTGACCTCAGCCGCCGCCTCGGTAATCGCCTGGACGATCTCCATGTTGTTAACATTGAAGGCGCCGATGGCGTAGCCCTCCTCATAGGCCTTGCGGAACATTTCGGTGGTAGTTACCAGTGGCATAGTGAACAACTCCTTTTTCTTCAAAAATAGAGATTTTAACTGCCTTGTCCGATCATGGTACGCATCACGGTATACTTGTCCTCGTCAATTCCCTTCTTCATGCCAAGTGCGGTATTGATGTCAAAGTCTACATATTTATCATTCTGCATACAAACCACCCGATCCGTTTTTCCTTCCGCCAAAAGCATCACCGCCGAGTATCCCATATGGGCTGCGGTGACCCGGTCCCGTGCCGAAGGCGCCCCACCACGCTGGATGTGGCCTAGAACAGTGACCCGGGTGTCCAGAGCCGTGGCCTCGCGGATCTTTTCCGCCACCTCATAAGAACTGCCTACTCCCTCGGCGACAATGACCATAAAGTGCGTCTGCCCGGTCAGCCGCGACCGGCGGATCGGCTCGATCACATCCTCTTCAAAGTGGACCTCTTTCTCGGGAATAAGCACCGCTGTTGCGCCGCTGGCAAGCCCAACATAAAGGGCCAGATGGCCCGCCCGATGGCCCATGACCTCCACCACGGAGCACCGCTCATGAGACTGCATCGTATCCCGAAGGCGGTCAATGTTTTCTATGGCCGTATTGCAGGCGGTATCATACCCAATGGTATAGCTGGAACTGGTGATATCATTATCGATCGTACCGGGGATGCCTATCACGGCGATCCCGTGCCTGGACAAATCATGCAAGCCCCGAAAGGTACCGTCTCCGCCGATCCCTACAATACCGTCCAGCCCCAACAGCTTACAGGTATTCACCGCTTTCTGCATCCCAAGCTCTGTCCGAAACTCATCACTGCGGGCAGAATACAGCATCGTTCCGCCCAACCGGCTGATACCGCTGACACGGTAGTAGTTCAATACCTGGGCATCTCCATTGATAAGGCCGTTAAATCCCCTTCGAACACCCACACATTCAATTCCAAGGTGTACACAGGTCCTGACCACCGCCCGGATAGCAGCATTCATACCGGGAGCGTCCCCGCCGCTTGTCAAGACCCCAATCCGGCGAACTGCGTTTTCCATGTCGCTATCCTCCTATTCCTACACCGTCAAAGCGGAATCCTGCTGCTCCAGAGCCACAGAATACCGCTCCAAAATTGGTTTAACTTCTCTGTCTAAAAACTCCTCCACCTGCTCCGGGCAGCGGCCTATATAGGCCACGGGGTTCAGATGGGTCTCAATCTCTTCCTTTGTCAGCCCAAACATAGGCTCTGCGGCTATCCTGTCAATCAGGTCATTTGGAAGTCCTAACTCTTTGACCTGATACCCTGCCTCCAAAGAAAGCCGACGGATCTGCTCGTGCAGCATCTGTCGATCCCCGCCCCGCTTTACCGCATCCATCATAATATTCTCTGTCGCCATAAAGGGCAGTTCCTCCGCTACATGCCTGGCAATGACCTTCTCGTGGACCACCATGCCAGAAGCTACATTGGCATAGATATTTAGTATGGCATCCACTGCCAAAAAGGCCTCAGGAATCGAAATACGCTTATTAGCTGAGTCATCCAGCGTCCGCTCAAACCACTGGGCAGATGCTGTAATTGCCGGATTCATACTGTCTGCCATTACATAGCGGGCCAAAGAACAGATCCGTTCACAACGCATGGGGTTTCGCTTATACGGCATAGCAGAAGAGCCGATCTGTTCTTTTTCAAAGGGTTCCTCCACTTCTTTCAGGTGACAAAGAAGCCTGAGATCCGTAGCAAACTTACTGGCTGACTGCGCAATTCCCGACAAGGTGCCCAGCACCATTGCATCCATCTTGCGGGAATAGGTCTGCCCCGAAACCGGGACGAGCCGTTCAAAGCCCATTTCTCTGGCAATTTTCTCCTCCAGCGCATTCACCTTTTCGTGGTCCCCATCAAAAAGCTCCAGAAAACTGGCCTGCGTTCCGGTGGTACCCTTCGAGCCGAGCAAAGCCAGATGTTCTATCCGGTGCTCTATCTCCTCCAGGTCCATTATCAAATCATTCATCCAAAGCGTGGCTCTCTTCCCCACCGTTACCAGTTGAGCCGGTTGAAAGTGAGTAAATCCAAGGGTGGGCAAAGCCTTATACTTGTCAGCAAATCCCCCCAGATATGAGAGTACTTTCACCAATTTGTCCCGCAGCAGGTACAGTCCTTCCCGCATAAGGATGATATCCGTGTTATCTCCCACATAGCAGCTTGTAGCCCCCAAATGGATGATCGGCATCGCTTTGGGGCACTGTTCCCCATATGCGTGAATATGAGCCATCACATCATGGCGAAGCTTCTTTTCCCAACGCTCTGCCGCCTCATAATCTACTTCGTTCATATGAGCTTCCAGTTCTGCCACCTGCTCTTTGGTTATAGGAAGCCCCAGCTCCATTTCTCCCCGGGCCAAAGCAACCCAAAGCTTATGCCAGGTCATAAATTTCTTATCCGGGGAAAACAGGTAAAGCATTTCCCGACTTGCATAACGGGAAGCCAAAGGGGATTCATAAGTGGTTTTGCTCATATGGAAGTCCTTCTCCTCACTGATTGCATTTTTATCATTATATCACAAAGCATCCCAATGAAACAAGACATTTCAGCGGTTTCTATCCCGCAAGAAAGGCTTCCAGCCGGTCCATTCCCTCTTTGATGTTTTCCATCGACGCCGAATAGGTCCAGCGGATATATCCAGGTGCTCCAAAGCCTTCGCCTGGAATGACCGCCACCTTGCTCTCCTTTAGAAAGGCAACAGCAAAATCATTATCATTCTCAATGAGTACACCACCAAGCCATTTTCCTAAAAGGGACTTGATATTCATCAAGATGTAAAAGGCCCCCTCCGGGCAAAGGCAGCTGACACCTTCCATGGCATTGATACGGCTCACCATATAGTCCCGCCGAGCCTGATATTCCCTGCACATCTCCGCCACTCCATCCTGCTTGGCCGTCAGCCCAACCAGCGATGCCCGCTGGGAAACGGCGCAGGGAGACCCTGTGGAATGACTCACATAATTCGCCATCAGCTTCGCCACCTCCGACTGCGCCATACCATATCCAATCCGCCAACCCGTCATAGCATAAGACTTGGACACACCATTGACAAGAATGAGTCGCTTCTTTACCTCATCCCCCAGGGTGCCCATACTGACAAAAGGCTTTCCATCATAAATAAGGGAGTAATAGATCTCATCCGAAATGATATATAAATCATGCTTCACACACACATTTGCCAGTGCTTGCAGCTGTTCCCGACCATAAACCATCCCTGTGGGATTAGAGGGACTATTGAATATGACCGCTTTCGTTTTTGGTGTGATGACTGCCTCCAGCTTTTGGGGGGCATGTTTGAAGGCTTCCTCCTCGGTGGCCGGAAGAGGAACCGGAACTCCCCCCACCATCTTGATCAGCTCAAAGTAGCTGACATACCCCGGCGTTGGTATAATCACTTCATCTCCAGGCTCGACCAAAACCCGCAATGCCAGATAGAGAATATGCTTCGCACCGCTGGAAACGACCACCTGCTCCGGAGAATAGTCCACATCCAGATCTGCTTTCATTCGCATACATATTGCCTGCCGCAGATCCAATGCTCCCGCCGCCGGTGTATAACGGGTATAGTTCTCTTCAATCGCCTGACAAGCTGCCTTTTTAATATGATCCGGCGTATTGAAATCTGGCTCCCCGGCCGCAAATCCGATCACATCCTGTCCCTCTGCCCGCATCTGCTTAAACATGGCGTCAATGGCCATTGTTGTGGATGCCCGTATACCCTGCGCAGCTTTTGATAGTTCCTTCACGGTCATTCCTCCCTTTACATCCCCGATCATATATCAAGGGGGATCTATCTGCCTTACTGATAAGTATAACGCCTTACCACAAAAATGCAAGAAAAGTTTGCCGGAATGATAAAACAAAAGGAGGACACTTTTGTGTCCTCCTTTTCCTTATGGATTTGATTACTGCTGCTCTTCCCGCATCTTGGCAAAACACTCACTGCAGTACACAGGGCGGTCAGACTTAGGCTCAAAAGGAACCTTTGCCTCCCCGCCGCAGCGAGCGCACACAGCGGTAAAATACTCCCGAGGGCCACGAGCCGCAGCCTTACGGGCATCCCGGCAGGACTTGCAGCGCTGAGGCTCATTCTGGAAGCCCCGCTCAGCGTAAAACTCCTGCTCTCCAGCAGTGAATACAAACTCCTGACCACATTCTTTGCATACCAGCGTCTTGTCTTCGTACATGTTCTTTACCCTCTCTTTGATTGATGCTCCGGGTGACTTTTTCGAACCGGGGCACTGTAATATTGCGCTCAGCTTACACTGAAATCGCCAATAGGAAAACAGGGCGCAATCTTGCGCCGAATTCGCTGGATCGCATTTTCCACCGATTTGACCGGCTTTCGTACCCGACCAGCAATCTCTCCTCGAGAGAGACCATCCAAATAAAGTGCCAAAACCGTTCTCTCAAAGGCCGAAAGGCTACCAAAAAGAATCTCCATTTGACGAGATTCTTCCTCTCGCCGAATCAAATGCTCCTCCGGACCTTCCTGGCGTTGAAAATCGGTTTGTGGATCGTAAGCAGCGCTGTCAAAGAGAGTGCCCATCAAGGACACAGAATCATTCAAGGGACCATGTTTGTTTCGTGACGCAGAACGTACCGCAGAACGAAGGCGGTTTTGAATGCAGGTCGAAGCATACACCCGAAAACTCACATTCCGCTCTGCCTGGAATTCCCGAATTGCGGAAAGAAGACCTATCATTCCTTCTTGAAGCAGGTCCTCACTGTCCCCACCGGCTAAAAAGTAAGGTCTGGCACAAATGCGAACCAAACGGGCATACCCCGTTACCAACTGCTCTTCTGCCAAACGGTCTCCTTTTTGTGCCTGTACACACAGTTGTTCGTCAGAACATACAGAACGGGACTCCATGTAATACTCCTTTTATACAAAATACCAAAAGAATTTCTCTTTGTCAAGCATTTTTGTTATTTTATTCTCAATTTTCTTTTTTCAACCCTTATTTTTTATCAAATTCGACAATTCTTCTGCCGCTGCATCCGCTATAGCCTTTTCTTTGGCCTCTACCATTACTCGAATCAGTAATTCTGTTCCGGAGGGTCTTACCAAAATTCGTCCACTGCCGGCAAGGATCTTTTCTTCCTTTTCAATTGCTTCCCGAAGCCAGGACGACTCCATGATTTCCTCGATCCGCTCTCTGCTGGAAACCGCAACATTGAGCAGGACCTGTGGATAACGACTGCAAATTCCGGCCAGTTGAGACGCCGATTTTCCGGACTTATGAAGAACTGCCAACAACTGTAGCGCCGTCAGCTCTCCATCCCCTGTGGTGGCATAGCGGCGAAAGATAGTGTGCCCCGACTGCTCGCCACCCAAAACATAATTTCCTTCCTCCATCTTTTCCAGTACATTTCGGTCTCCCACAGCCGTACAGAAAAGAGATAGGTTGTGTTCTTTGGCAAAGAGATGCAGCCCCAGATTACTCATCACCGTTCCCACAATGGTATGCCCATTCAGTTCACCCTGCTCATCCAGCGCCGCACCACAGATGGCCAGTACCTGATCTCCGTCGATCAAAACACCGTTTTCATCCACTGCCAGACAGCGGTCTGCGTCACCGTCAAAGGCGATCCCCAAATCATACTGCCCGGCCTTTACCATGGCAGACAACTGCTCCATATGGGTGGAGCCACAATCTTTATTGATATTGATACCATTAGGATCGGCGTTAATAATATCGGTATGAAGTTTAGGAAACCGGTCAAACAGCCGCCCCGCTGTGGCAGAGGCCGCTCCATTGGCGCAGTCCACCAAGATCCGCATTCCCTCCAAATCGGTATCCACCGTTCCTGCCAGATGGTCAATATATACATCAGCCTCCTGCTGGTCAGCATAAATTACCCGGCCGATATCCGCACCGGTGCAAAGAGACAAATTCTGATTAAAGAGCACAATATCTTCAATGGCATTTTCAAGTTCATCAGAGAGTTTAAATCCTTCAGCGTTAAAAATTTTGATCCCATTATGCTCAAATGGATTGTGGGATGCGGAGATAACAATACCGGCATCCGCTTTGTTTTCAATGGTCAGAAAAGCCACCGCCGGTGTGGGAATAACTCCCAAATGAAGCACATCTGCCCCCGCCGAACAAAGCCCCGCAATCAAAGCCCCTTCCAACAGGTCGGAAGAGATTCGAGTATCCTTTCCGATGGTAAAAAGAGGCTTTTCCTTTCCTGTATCCTGAGCCAAAACCCGGGCAGCCGCTCTGCCCACCGCAAAGGCAAGCTCCGCTCCAAGGGTCTCATTGACAATGCCGCGAATTCCGTCAGTTCCAAACAGTTTTCCCATATTTATGATATCCTCCTCACAGAGTCAGCTGTTCCATGCCAAGAAACTGTATTCCAAGATGCTCATATGCTTTTCTGGTAACACAGCGGCCCCGGGGCGTCCGAGTTAAAAAGCCAAGCTGCATCAGATAAGGCTCATACACATCCTCCAGCGTTACAGCTTCCTCATTGATGGTCGCCGCCAACGTCTCAAGCCCCACAGGCCCTCCGCGGTAGTTGTCGATGATGCTGGTCAGCATCCTGCGGTCCACCGCATCCAGCCCTAAATAATCTACCTCAAGAGCGGAAAGTGCATCGTCGGCCACGCTCTGGGTGATAACCCCACCCGCACGGACCTGCGCAAAATCCCGCACCCTGCGAAGCATTCGGTTGGCAATTCTGGGTGTGCCACGGCTCCGCCTTGCAATTTCCATTGCGCCGTCCCCTTCGATGGGCACCTCCAGAATTCCCGCCGAACGGGAAACGATTCTCGAAAGCTCCTCCGGCGTATAAAGTTCAAGCCGCAATGTAACACCAAAACGGTCCCGCAGCGGGGCGGAAAGCTGCCCTGCCCGTGTGGTGGCACCGATGAGGGTAAACTTGGGCAAGTCCAGACGAATCGAATTGGCCGAAGGCCCTTTCCCTATGATAATATCAATGGCGTAGTCCTCCATGGCGGGATACAGTATCTCCTCTACCTGGCGGTTCAGCCGGTGTATCTCATCCACAAAAAGGATATCATTTTCATTTAAATTGGTCAAAAGAGCCGCTAAATCTCCCGGCTTTTCTATAGCCGGACCGGAGGTGATGCGAATATTGACGCCCATCTCATTGGCAATGATCCCTGCCAAAGTTGTCTTACCAAGGCCCGGGGGACCATGGAGCAGCACATGGTCCAAAGGTTCATTCCGCATTTTTGCCGCCTGAATAAAAACTTCCAGATTCCCCTTCGCCTTTTCCTGACCAACATACTCAGATAAAACCTGGGGCCGCAGCGACCCTTCCCCCTCATCGTCCCTGGTCAATGTGGTAGCTACAAGAGGTTCTTCTGTCTCAAACCCGGTCTCGGAAAAATCTATCGGCACAAAATCACTTCCTTATCAGTCCTCAAAAGGGCAATCATTGTTTATCCCTTCATCATCTTTTTCAACGCTTCCTTAATGATTTGCTCCAGGGTCAAGCTATCAAGGTCTATCCCCTTCAAGGCCATACCGATCTCGCTTTGGCTGTATCCCAATACCGCCAAGGCGGCAGAAGCCTCACTCACCTTATTCTCGGGAATCAGCGCAATACCGGTACCGCCATAACTCTCCCCGGAAAGAGTGCCCAACTGCCCCTTTGCCAGCTTATCTTTCAATTCCAGTATAATACGCTGTGCAATCTTTTTCCCGATACCAGGCGCGGCCGTCAATGCCTTTTCATCTCCGGTAATAATGGCCAATGCCAGCTTCTCGGGAGGCGCAGAAGAGAGAATGGCCAAAGCCGCCTTTGGCCCCACGCCGGAAATACCGATCAGCATCTCAAAGCATTTCAGCTCCTCCTCTGTGGCAAATCCGTACAGTTCCATAGCATCTTCCCGGACATTGAGATAAGTAAAAAGCTTTCCCGGCTGCCCCACTTTCAAAGCTCCCAGCGTTACATTGGTGGTCCGGCAGGCATAGCCTACCCCCCCGCAATCAATAACCGCAAGATAAGGGGCAATATGTGCCACTGTACCGCTCACATAATAAAACATATTTCACACTCCCTTGGTTTCCTTTTATCTTTCCCTTGCCGCATATCGTCCGCTTCCCGGCCGAGCCGCATCCGCCGGCTGAAGGCGCGAGGTATAAGACCGTGCATGGCAAAGCGCCACAGCCACCGCATCGGCAGCATCGTCTGGCTTTGGCGTGGCACTTAATTTTAGCAACCGCTTGGTCATAGCCATCACCTGTCGTTTTTCCGCCTTGCCATATCCTGTAACGGCCAGCTTGATTTCAGACGGAGTGTATTCAAAAATGGGTACACCGGCCCGCTCTGCCGAAGCCAGAATGACTCCTCGAGCCTGTGCCACACCAATTCCGGTCGTAATGTTATTATTGAAGAAAAGCTCTTCAATAGCAATAGCGTCAGGCCGGAAGGTCGTCAGCAGTTCTTTCATATCGTCCTCGATCTGAACCAGTCGGGTCGGCAGCGATAATCCCGCTTGGGTGGTGATCGCCCCACAGTTGATCAGAGCCTGCCGCCCTCTCTCAGAGCGAAGCAGCCCAAAGCCTACAATGGCAAATCCAGGGTCAATTCCCAGAATGACCACAGCCGTCTCCCCTCTCTGACTTATGTCTGCTTATACATTGACTATTGTATCATTTCTTTCTTCATGACGCAACCAAAAAGAGTATCCCCCACAAGAATTGTAATATGGTCGGTATACATTCTTTCCGGTCCTTTTCAAGACACCTATTGATAATCAGCTTTCTAGTCCTGCCCTTATATAAAAGCAGATCGTATAGACTAATTTCTATACGATCTGCCACTATATTGGATTCTTTTTATCTTTTCTCCTGCTTTTGATGTTTTCTGCCCGCGGCATATCACTTCAAAGGCAGCTTTTTTCTTCGTCGCCGCACCCCTTTCTTTCCTGCTTAATAAATACATAGTTTTGCCCATCTGACTCTTCCGGTGTAAAAACATATCCCAATTCCCGAAACTCCTTCAGGTGGTTCCAGTTCTCTACCTGCTCCCGAGCCATCCAGCGAACCATTTCTCCTCTGGCCATCTTGCACAAGGTCCCCTTTTCTATCAGTTTCCCGGCTTTTCGCTCTGCAAAAACACAGTTCAGATATGGGATATTTCCCGGCAAATGGTCTATCACACACTTACTGTACTCCTTGGACGCCAGGTTTAATACGCCACTGTCTCCCTCTATCACGGCTTTGCTCAAACGGTTTCCCCAGAAGGCGTAAAGGTCCCTTTTCCCTGCCGCATCCAGCTTTGCTCCCATCTCCAGGCGATATGGGACCACACCGTCAAACGGCCGCAGCACTCCGTAAAACCCGGACAAAATCCGCAAATGCTCTTCTATATATCGAAATTCATCCCTTGTAAAGACATCAGGAGCCATGTGCTGATATTGAATCCCTACATAAGACATCAAAGCCGGCGTTAAATTCCGCCGTAAGTCTATGGTTTGAAGCCGCTCAAAATTGAGGGCGGCTATTTGCTCATTACATTTCCACAATGTTTTCAGTTCCTGATAGGACAACTCCCGCATCCGGGCCAACAGGCATTGCGTATTATCCAAAAATTGAGGGAATGCCCGAATCGGAAAGCTATCTGTATCCACTCGCATCTTTTTTGCCGGCGAGATAATAATTTTCATTTTCAGCCCTCTTTTCCTTCACCATTATAGCTTTATACACATCATAAACACAATAAAAAAGAGCAAAAGCCTTAACTTTTGCTCTTTTTATGATCACCGGGGCCACTCTCCTTCAAAGACCGTAACAGCAGGGCCTGTCATGTAAATGTGGCCATCTGTCTCATCCCAGTAAACTTGCAGATCCCCGCCCAAAAGGTGAATGGTGGCTTTCCGCTCCGCCTTTCCCGCCAGCACTGCCGCAACAAGCGTAGCGCAGGAACCCGTTCCGCAGGCCAAAGTCTCTCCGCTTCCCCGTTCCCAAACCCGCATCTTCAAATGTGTGGCGTCCACCACTTGAACAAACTCGGTATTGACACGCTCCGGAAAAGCCGGATGGTACTCAAAACCAGGGCCTTTCCGCTGCAAATCCAGACCTTCTATTTCTTTCATAAAAGTGACTGCATGAGGATTCCCCATAGACACCTTTTGCAGTTCATAGTCATCCCCGTCCACTTGAATCGTGACAGTCTCCCCCGGAACGGGTACCCCCATGTCCACTGTGACCTGAAATACTTTTCCGTCTTCCACTTGAAGTTTCAGCTTTTTCAGCCCTGCACGAGTTTCAATCGTCAAGTCGGTTTTGCTGGTCAATCCCTTGTCATAAACAAACTTTCCCACACAGCGAATGCCATTTCCGCACATTTCCCCCTCAGACCCATCCGTATTGAACATTTGCATCCGAAAATCCCCTGTTTGGGAAGGGCAGATGCAAATCAACCCATCGCTGCCAATGCCAAAATGCCGGTCGGCGACCTTGACTGCCAACGCAGGCAGGTCCTGCGGCATCTCTTTGGTGCAATCCAGATAGACATAGTCATTGCCCAGTCCCTGCATTTTTGTAAATCGCATTATCGACACTTCCTTTTTTCGCACACAATGGCGTCCATTGTACAGACGCCATTGTAATGTATTTTCTCTTGTCAGGTATGCAGGCTAAAACCTTCCGCTTTCCTCTAAAATCATCTGCGCTGTATGAAGCATTTTTACCCCTGAATCCATGCTTTTTTTCTGCAGGAAACGATGGGCCTGCCCCTCGCTCATTCCATAGCGGCTTATCAGCAATTCTTTGGCCCTTTCGATACATATTTTTTCTTCCGCAGAACGGACCGGGATCGCATTTCGTTTGACTCGCCGCTCTCCTCGCAGCAAAAGCCTTACTGCCGACAGCAAATCATCACGGGAAGCAGGGGCCGCTAATTTGATGATTTCTTCATTTTCGATCACGTCCAGCATCGGCCTCTTCCCCACAACCAACATAGAGCATCCTGTCGGCAGATCTACAAAGAGAGATTCCGCATCTAAATCCCGCAGTTTACATCCGCAAATTACCGTGCTGATCCCCTGTATATCTACCACTCGTTTGACTTCTGCTCCGGAGTGACAAAGCAGGCAGCTGGCCATTCCCGTCCCTTCCAGGATCTCCCGGATATGGGCACAGGTTTTTTCGCTTTCAAAGGCCAGAGCAACCTCTTCCATTCTCCATCACTCCTCTCCAAAGGAGTTCAAAGGACTCAATAGTTAATAATATACTTCTCCCGCTCCCAGGAGGAAACACGGGTGCGGAATTCGTCCCACTCCTTCATCTTACCATCCACATAATGCCGGCTCACATGCTGTCCCAGCACATCCATGATAAGCTGGTCTTCCTGCATCAGACGAATGGCCTCCTCCAAAGAGCCGGGAAGGCTTTCGATACCATGGAGTTTTCTGGTCGCCTCATCCATCTCATAAATATCTTCGGTGATTTCCGCCGGCGGGGTCATCCCCTTTTCGATTCCATCCAAACCGGCCGCCAAAACCACTGCAAAAGCTAAATAAGGGTTACAGCTGGGGTCGGGACTCCGCAACTCTACCCGGGTGCTGGTCCCACGGGGAGCAGGAATGCGGATCAGTGCGGAACGGTTGGAGGCCGACCAGGCCAAATAGCAGGGAGCCTCATAACCGGGCACCAGTCGTTTATAGGAGTTGACCAGCGGGTTGGTGATAGCCGCAAACCCCTTCACATGGGCCAGCACACCGGCAATAAAGGAATAGCACTCTTTTGATAATCCCCGCTCTCCGTTGGGATCTGCAAAAATATTCTTTCCATCCCTAAACAAAGACATATTGGTGTGCATACCAGAGCCGCTGATTCCAAAGATGGGCTTGGGCATAAATGTGGCATGAAGGCCACTCTTCTGCGCCAGCGTCTTCACTGCCAGCTTAAAGGTCATAATATTGTCAGCGGTGCGAAGCGCCTCGGCATACTTAAAATCGATCTCATGCTGTCCGGGAGCATTTTCGTGATGGCTCGCTTCGATTTCAAAGCCCATTTGCTCCAAGGCAATACAAATTTCCCGACGGGTGCCCTCCCCCCGGTCCAGAGGACCCAAATCAAAGTATCCCGCTTCGTCATTGGTCTTTGTCGTGGGCTTACCGTCCTCATCCGTTTCAAACAGGAAAAACTCTGCCTCAGGCCCGACATTGAAGGCATCATAGCCCATCCTTTTCGCCTTCTCCAATACACGCTTCAAAACACCACGAGGATCTCCCACAAAAGGCGTTCCATCCGGGTTGTAGATATCACAGATCAATCGGGCTACCTTCCCCTGCTGGGGCCGCCACGGAAAAATAGTAAAGGAATCCAAATCGGGATAAAGATACTGGTCAGACTCGTTAATGCGAACAAAACCCTCGATAGAAGAGCCATCCAGCATGATCTGGTTATTAACTGCCTTCTCCACCTGCGAGGCGGTAATGGCAACATTCTTCAGCTGACCGAAAATATCGGTAAACTGCATCCGAATGAATTCCACGCCCTCTTCCTTCACGATACGGATAATGTCTTCCTTTGTGTATGCCATGATCCAGATCCCCTTTCCTTGTTCAAAGTCAGGTCACTATTCAAAGAAGAAGGCGCTCCGCCCTTCTGGCCGGAACGCCCTCGTTCTCAACATAAGTTGAGTATAAAGAATTTGGCTGTAATTGTCAAGATTTTTTTCCCGAAGCCGCTCACTCAAACAAAAAACAACAGTACAAGGGAGGGCAGGAAGAAAACCACGGCTGCCAGTGCGCTGGAGCAGAAACCACAGGCGTGGCGCTCTTCATCGCTCAGCTCATCCAGTGAGGTGACGTGTTCATCCACAAAATCCACAACATCTCTTGTCCTGTTTCTGGTTTTTTTCTTCCTCTCTCTGCGAATGATTTTCGGCATTCGCATTCCATCCAGCCACAGATAGGAAAACCACGCCATCACGAGAAAACAAGCCGCTATAATAAAGAACCCATCCCGCACGGCAAGATAAATTCCCAGCGGATTTACAAATCGGTCCCACAGCAGCAGCATGGCCAGCGCAAATACACTTTTGGTAACACACTGATAGAGGATAGGCCGAATCATATTAGATGTAATATGGGAAAAAACCTTTTTCACGATGAACAAACTCCCCTATTGCTATCATTTTGTCAAAAGGAGCCAGCCGACCGGCTGGCTCCTTTACCTGTTGCTCACAGCCCCAGTTCTTTACGATACTGATCCAATTCCTTCTCGTTGCCATAAACAAAATGCTGCGGCTTGATCTCGCACCATACCGGCTTATCCACAGCATAGTCATGCATAGAAGGATCATAAACCAGCAGCTGCTTTTTCTTCTCGATTTCAGGATCGGGAACGGGTACCGCAGAAAGCAGCGCCTTAGTATAGGGGTGCAGCGGATTTTGGAACAACTCTTCCGAGTCAGCAAGCTCAACAATACGGCCTTTGTGAATTACCGCAATTCGGTCAGAGATAAAACGAACTACGGAAAGGTCATGCGCAATGAAGAGATATGTCAGCCCACGGCTCTTCTTCAAGCGGTTCAGAAGGTTCAGGACCTGGGCCCGGATAGACACGTCCAAAGCGGAGATAGGCTCATCTGCCACCACAAACTCCGGTTCCATGATAAGAGCTCTGGCAATGCCGATACGCTGACGCTGGCCGCCGGAAAACTCATGGGGGAACCGGCTGGCAAACTCGGGCAGCAATCCCACTTCATGAAGGGCGTTTTCCACCTTTCTCTTTCGGTCATCCTCATCTTTGTAAAGGTGGTGATTGATCAAACCCTCAGAGATAATATAGTCCACCTTGGCCCGTTCATTCAAAGAGGCCAGAGGGTCCTGGAAAATCATCTGACACTTTTTGACTACCTCTTTGTCCAATTCACGGGAAATCTTCCCGCTGATCCGCTGCCCTTTAAAGAGGATCTCACCGCTGGAGATGGGGTTGATCCTCACGATGGCCCGACCGATGGTGGTTTTGCCGGAGCCGGACTCGCCCACCAGAGAGAAGGTCTCCCCCTTATAAATATCGAAATTGACGTCATCTACCGCAACAAAGCTTCTCCGGCCGCTTCCGAAGGTAATTTGCAGATCTTTGACTTCAATCAGCTTTTCTCTATCTGCCATCACATATTACCTCCCGTCGCTCATATTTTTCCGCAGCTTCTGAATCGTGTGGGGCTGCTCAATTTCAGGAGCCCGGGGGTCCAGATACCAGGTCTTCGCCTTATGGGTGGGGCTTACCTCAAAGAAAGGCGGCTCCTCTTCGAAATCAATGGCAAGCGCCTTGGGATTCCGAGGTGCAAACGCATCGCCCTTAACCTCATTGAACAGGTTCGGAGGCGTACCCTCAATGGCGGGAAGATCCTCACCCTTAACACCCAACTGAGGCAGTGAAGAAAGCAACGCCCAGGTATAGGGATGCCAAGCGTTATAGAAAATCTCATTGACCTGACCAAACTCCACGATCTGGCCTGCATACATAACAGCCACCCGATCGGCCACGTTGGCAACCACACCCAAGTCATGGGTGATGTAGATGACCGTCATCTGCAGTTCTTTCTGCAAATCCCGGATCAGGTTCAGAATTTGAGCCTGAATGGTCACATCAAGGGCAGTGGTAGGCTCGTCGCAAATCAAAATCTCGGGATTACAGGCCACCGCAATGGCAATTACCACTCTCTGACGCATACCGCCGGAGAACTCATGAGGATACTGCTCAAACCGGCGCTCCGCCTCGGCGATGCCCACCTTCTTCATCATATCCAGCGCCTTGGCCTTGGCATCGTCGCCTTTAAGTCCCTGGTTCAGCTCGATACTTTCCTGGATCTGCTTACCGATTTTCTTCAAAGGATTCAGAGAAGTCATGGGGTCCTGCATCACCATGGAGATCTTCTTTCCCCGGATACTCATCCATTCCTTCTCGGTCTTAAACTTGGACAGATCCTGGTCATGGTACATAATGCTACCGCCCACAATATGGCCGTTTGCATCCGTCATTCCCAGAAAAGACTTGGTAAAAACACTCTTGCCGGAGCCGGACTCTCCCACAATGGCAAGGGTCTCTCCCTGATACAAGTCAAGAGAACACTTACGGACTGCCTTCAGGGTCTTCCCACGCATACTGAATTCAATTTCCACATCACGTGCGGACAAAACAATCTCTTTATCCATTGGAAGCACCCCCTTACACATGGTTTCTGGGATCAGCCGCATCAGAGAAGGCATTACCCACCAGATAGAACGTAATGGTAACCAAAGAAACGATCACGGCGGGGAAAATCAGCAGATGCGGAAAATCCAGGAAGTAGTTACGGGCATTCCGGAGCAACAGGCCCAGAGAGGGCGTGTTGTTATCCAGACCAAGGCCCAGATAGGACAGGGTGGATTCCATGGCGATGGTGCCGGGAATGGACAATGCCAGACGGAGAATGACCACACTGACCAGATAAGGGAAGATATTCTTCACCAAAATCCGCCACACCGGAGTGCCGAGGCAGCGGGAGGCCAGATTGTACTCCCGATCCCGGAACATCAGCACCAAATTGCGGACATTACGAGCCATGCCCAGCCAGCCCACTGCAATCAGCGAGATAGCCATAGTGGTAAAGCTCTGCCCCACCAGCAGGGCCACCAGAGTCATGTAAATAATGGTAGGAACATTGTTGATAACATTGTAAAGCTCGGTAAGGACACGATCCAGGCTGCGGACATAACCCCACAGACAGCCCATAATGACACCCAGAATACACTCGCCTACCGCTACTACCAGAGCCAGGCGGATAGAGACCTGAGCGGCATACCACACCTGGCACCAATAATCCCGGCCCAGGTTATCCGTACCAAACCAATACTCGCCATTGGGGCGAATAAAGGCCAGCGCACTGCTGGTTTTCAGTTCGGCGTAATTGTACTTGCCGATAGACAGCGCAAC
Organism: uncultured Oscillospiraceae bacterium; assembly: GCA_910587345.1. Lineage (GTDB taxonomy): Bacteria > Bacillota > Clostridia > Oscillospirales > Oscillospiraceae > Vermiculatibacterium. The sequence goes on from CAJUKH010000013.1 coordinate 130,297, forward strand.
AAAGGAGAAAATAACCACAGCGAAGAATACAAAAGCCATGACCACAGCAGACTTCTTCTTCAAAAAGTTCTGAAACACAGATTTCCAGTAAGAGTAATCAGAATAACCAATCCGCTCTGCGGCTTCGGAGGAATACTCTACAAAGTGAAAGAGTTCGTCCTGATTTTTCATCTTGCTTCCCCCTTTTCCGCCAGTCTGATCCGAGGATCAAACAGCATCATCATAACATCACCCAAAAACACGCCCAGAATACCCAAGGACGCATACAGGAACACGCAGGCCTGCACCACATTGGTGTCATATTTACCAATGGCATCGGTCATCAAAGGACCCATACCGGGAACGGAGAAGAACCGCTCCACCAGCAGCGAGCCGCCCACCGTCAAAAGCAGAGAGGCAGGGATATACTGAACCAAAGGCACAAAAGCGTTTTTCAGAACGTGTTTGAGCATGATCTGCTGAGAGGACATACCCTTGATTCGGGCCAGCTTGATATAGTCCTTGTTCAGCTCATCTACCATATACCGCCGAGTCCACAAAGCATAGCTGGCAATGGAGGCCAATGACAGACAGACCACCGGCAGAATGCTGCTGGGTCCAGGGTTCCGGGTCGAGTACATAGAGGGAAGCTTCAGCACCCGGGACCCGAACGCCAGCACCAGTGAGAAAGAAACCAGACTGGGAACAGCATTGACAAAAACAGTATAAACCGTTCCTGTATGGTCCAAAAAACGGTCCTTATTCAGTGTCTGGCAAACACCCATCAAAATACCCAATATCAGAGAAACTCCCATAGCCATCATACCAAGCCGCATAGACACTGTAAACTTGGAAGAAATCAGCTGCATTACGGGAACACCGGACTGAAGCCGCCGGGATGTGCCAAAATCCAGGCGGGCCAGACGGCCATAGAAGCGGAACAGCTGCACAGGAAGCGGGTCCAGCAAGCCGGCCGCCCGGAGCTGGTCATTCTTCGCTTCCTCAGTCAGCTTCATCACCTGATCTTCGGTAAAATAATAATCGGTGGGCAGCATTCTCATCAGCAAAAAGACAATGGTCACGATCGCCAATACCGTAATGAGCGATTGAAGTAACCGTTTTATCGTATATTTCGTCATAGCTCAAACTCCTCTATGATTCAGGTACAAGCCTGCCGGGAACTCATTCCCGCGGGGCCTGCTCCCCGGTATGTGCTGGTGTCATTCGGAATTGCCTCCGGCGCTTCCTGTTGCTTCGTCGAAGGCAACTTCGCATCACACCAACAAAAATGCGCTTACTCAGGCCAAGGAACCCATGGGGTCCCAGGGGGCCAGTTCAATGGGCTCCTGCTCCAAAGCCGCCCGCTGTTCATCACTCAGGAACTTCTTGTTGATGACCACCTGATAGACAAACTGGTCAAACCAACTGTCCGAAGCAGCGTAGTAGCCCTTGCGGCCTGCACCCTCTCCCCAGCTGTTCTCAATTTTCCAGCGGTTAGGCTTTCCGGCGGCATCCAAATTGACACCGCAAAGGACCATGGCGTGGTTCATGGCGCTGTCACGGTAATCCAGCCGGTCAGCCTTGCTCATGGTCAAATCAAAGCCCCCCAGCACTTCACCGAACAAAAAGCTGTCAGGGTCCCAGATCCCGCCGTCCCGGTCGCCGAACTTGCCGCAGTCGCTGCCGAACCAGACCAGCTCGCCGGCCTGCATCTGCTTGACGACCAGTTCTTTCAGCTGCTCCATAGGCAGATTCAGATACTTGATGTGGCCCTCCACCACGTTACCCAGGTACTTGACCGTATAAGTCTTCCCATAGGGCTTATCCTGAGTAGGACCGTTGATAACATTGACATACTGGTCCAGATCCAGACCGATATATTTATCATAGAAGGACTTGGGAGTCATATCACGATCCACATGATATTTTCCGTTTTTATCAGTGTACTCAAAATCGAAGGTGTCCACTGGCCGGCCAAACGCAATACACAGAGCCTTAAAATACTCCACCAGCATCTCGTCCTTCCGGGCAGAGGCGTCCTTCCCTTCCGCCACCAGCCGACGCAGCTCGGCGGCATCCTTGTGGATCTTCATGTTGATGATCTGGGAAATGCCCCGGGTGCTCTTGGACTGCTCGGTCTCGGGCATCACACTGTTAGGAACGATACCATACTTCTTAACGATGCTCACCATCATATCCCACTGGCCGCCATCATTCATGCCGGACAGGACCCAGTTGACGGTCCGGTCAGCGGTCGGCAGGTCAGCACAATCCAGAATGGCTTCCAAGCAAAAGTTGATTTTCTCAAACTTATCCCAAAAGGCCAGCCAGTTGCCAGAAAGCTCAAACTTATCCATCTCACACTTTTCGGCCACGACCTCACGCATCACGTTCATGGAAGCGAACAGCCAGCAACGACCGCTCTGCTGCTGGGCAGTGATACCTCGTGTCTTCAGTTCAATGGAGAAAGTATCCCCCACCTTGGCAGCCTTCACGGGGTCCATAGCGATTTTTGCCAGCGGCGTCTGCGCCGCAGCGGCAGTCATCAGATGGGCCTGTCGGTCCTCGTCATAGGCCTTTTTGCAGCGAGCCAAAAGCTCTCCGGAAATCGGTCTTGCGTTTTTCATGATATGTTACCCCCTTTTTCAATTTAGTAATGGCTAAGCCGCTCCCCGGCCCGGCAAATCGGGCCGAAGAGCGGCTTTGGCCTGAGTCTGCTTATAAAAGTTCTGTCTTATTTGCCCTGATTGTACTCCTGCTCAAAGCGGGCGTAATCCTCAGCGCTGTAAGTCTCAGTAGAGGTCTCCCAGTTCTTATAAACGTCCATCTGAATACCAAAGGCGGCGAAGGGGGTGGAGAAGCCGTTAACCTTGGTCAGAGACCAGGCAGTGGCATTCAAACGCATGGGGATGATAATGGCGTGCTTGTACAGATAAGCCTCGGCCTGAGCCTGAGCCTCATACCGCTCATCCAGATCGCCGATCATGTTGGCCGCACGGGTCATGTCGCTGAAGGTATCCAGGACCTCACGGATCTCAGGGATCTCAGCAGAGTTCACGTTCATAATACGGTTGCCGAAGTAGGCGGCATCATCGCCGGCGATCAGGCAGTTCAGGAAGTTCTCAGGATCGCCGTAGTCAGCGGCCCAGGAAGCCAGACCGCAGCTCTGATACTTATTGCTGTAGACCTCCTTCGTCAGACTGGTGATATAGGTGCGGATGTCCACAGTGATAAAGTCCTCAGCAATGTTCTCAATGCTGTTTTTGAAGATGGTAGCGAAGTCCTGAGCGCCCTGGTCACCGGCCTTGATATAGTAAGCCAGCTCTACGGGGAAGGTCACACCCTGAGCGGACAGTTCTTCCTTGGCCTTCTTGATATACTCCTCAGCCTTGCCGCTCTCCCAGCGGTTAACGCTGCGGTCCACACCGATGAGTTCCTCAACACGGTCCACATAGTCGGTACCATCAGAGAACTTACCAATGTCCTCAGTGGTGAAGTTCTCGGTCCGCATGGAATCGGGATCGATGTAGTTATAGTAGGACCAGATATCCCGGGTATTCCAGCCCCAGTAGATAGCCTGACGGAAGTTCTCGTTGGCGATGGCGGTGTTCCAGTTCACATCGGGAGTACCGTCCAGATTGTTCTTGTAGTAGTTAATGAGGATCTGGCTGTGGCCCACAACGCCACGGGGCTGAACCAGGTTACCCCGGTTGGGATCGTTCTCGTTGTCGTAAATCAGACGCAGGCGGGACTCGGACAGTTCGCAACGGTCGACCTCGCCGTTCATAAACATCTCATCGTCGGTCAGGTTATCCTGAACCATCTTCACCTCAACACTGTCAAACAGCTGGCAATCCTTGTCCCAATACTCGGGGTTGGGAGTGAAGATCTTGGAGTTGTTCTGCACATACTCGCTGATGACGTAGGGGCCGTTGTACCACATATTGTTGGGCTGCTGGCCGAACACGCCGTCCACGCCCATGGCATCCACCTGCGCCTGGCTCAGAGGATAGATGCAGGCACCGGTACACAGAGACTCAAAATAAGGCACGGACTTGCTCAGCTTATAAATCACGGTGTAATCATCGGGAATTTCGATGCCCACCATCTCCAGGAACTTGGCATCCTTGGCGGTAGTAGCCTTACCGGCCTCGGCGTCCAAATTCTTGGTGTACTCATAATACTCGGCAGCACCCTTGGTGACCTCAAAGTGCATGGCGGTATTCTTGGACTGATTCTTATGATAGTTCAAGATCCACTCCAGACCGGTAGCCCAGTCCCAAGCGGTACACTCGGCCATAGGTTCGCCGGCCTGATTCACCCACTGGATGCCCTGGCGGATTTTAAAGGTCCACTCGCTGGCGTCCTCGTTATGGCTCCACTCGGTCGCCATGGCGGGCTGATACACGCCGTACTTGTCATACTCGATCAAAGGGGAATAGCAGTTACACAATACCTTGGAGTTAGCACGCTCCTCAGAATACAGCAGGAGGAAGGTGGTGTTCTCGTTGGCCTGGAGCTGCCAGTCCACAAAATCCTTAATGGCGGTGGCTTCACCGCCATTCCCCTCGGGATTGCCCGAGGGCTTGGTACAGGCGCTCAGAGCCATGACTAAGGTCAAGCTCAGAGCAAGCAGCCGCTTACCTTTTTTCATCTTACATCTCTCCTATCCTAAATTTGGTACTCCAAACAAATTAAACGGCTCTGCCGCCTAATCCCTTTCTCTGCCTGGGCGTCTCCCAGGTCGCCGCTGTTCAATCTTGCAATTTACCGAAGTAAATTTTTTCTATGATACCCCAACATGTTGTGTTTTGTCAAGGTTGTTTTTTGTGCAAGATTGTTAGAAATCCTATTCGTTTTTTGTAACATTTGTGACTGTGTTTTCTTTCAAGGACTTCATGGTCCCCGCTTTCCATTATGTATCAACGGATTCAAGCAATATTATTTTCATTTTGCAAACATTTGTATTTGTACTGCGGACAAATACCACTTTTCTCAAACCGTTTCATTTTCCTGTTTTGTCAAGGTCAGAAGCCCCTGCTCTCAGCAAAGCAGGGGCTTCCATCAGCAAATTATGCAAAACGGAAATTGTGATTTCCTTATTCCGCCTCATACTGTGCCAGAAGTTTGGCATATTCTTCCGCAGTATATGGCTCTGTTGAAGTTTCATAGTTCTTGTAAAGATAGGGCTGGATTCCATAGCCGGAATAAGGCTGGGAATATGTATTGACCTTTGTCAAGGACCACTGGGACTGTCTGTAAATAGGAATGATCAGCGCATGAGAAATCAGATAAGCCTCCGCCTGGGCTTGTGCCTCATACCGGGCGTCCATATCATCATAAATGATATTGCCCACCTGGCACAAACGATTATACTCCTTAAAAGTATCGATCAGTTCAGGGTCTGTGATTTCCTTAAGATAGCAAATACCGTTGGCAAAATAAGCCGCATCATTCTGATACATGAACTGGGTAATAAAGTTCTCTGGGTCACCATAGTCGGCCGTCCAGCCGGCAATGGTAAAGCTGTGAAGATGGGGGTTGAGTATCTCCTGCCGCACGCTGCTCACATAGGCGCCGATGTTCAGCTTCACATAATCGGTTCCCAGAGCCTCAATGATCTCCTTCAATACAGTGGCCCGGTCCTGTTCCTCCTGATTCCCGGCGGGAACATAGTAGTTTATCTCCACCGGGAAGGTCACCTTTCCGGCCAGCTCGCTCATCGCTTGCTCTTTATACTGCTGGGCCAGTGTCCCGTCATAACGGCCATCGGGACCGATATCAAGCAGTTCAATGACCCGGTCCCTGTAATCGGTGCCGTCAGAGAAAGAAACGATACCGGGGGTGGTAAAGGTCAGATTCTCGCAGGCAGCCGGGTTGATAAAATCAAACCGGGACCAGTATTCCGTCAGTTCCAGTCCATAGTACAGGGAAAGGCGGAACGCCTCGTTCGCTACGGCAGTATTCCATTCAACATCAGGGTTCCCGTCTTCATCCATACGGTTATAGTTAAATTGAATGACCCTGCATTGTGAGGGGGCCCGCTTCTGTACCAGGTTATTATGGAACTCATCGTTTTCGTTTTCATAGATGATCCGCAGGCGGCTCTCACTCAAATCGCAGCGGTCCACCTCGCCGGTCATAAACAGAGTATCGTCGGTATTCCCATCCTCCACCATACGAACGGTAACCGTATCAAAGAGGGTGCAATCCTTATCCCAGTAGGATTCATTTCTGGTCAGCGTTTTGGAGTTGCCCCGAATATGCTGTGTCATGATATAAGCGCCGTTATACCACATGGTCTCATTGCTCTGACCGAAGACGGCGTCCACTCCCTGCTCATCCACCTGTGCCTGGCTTAGCGGATAGAGACAAGCAGAGGTACACAGAGTCTCAAAATAGGGGGTGTTCTGAAGGCAGTGATAGACAATGGTATAGTCATCAGGTGCCTCAATTCCCACCATCTCGGCAAATTTCCCATCATACCGAAGCGCCTTCGCCTCATCCTCACTCAGTTCCTTGGTGTACTCATAGTACTCTTTGGCTCCCTGAATAATGGGGATCAACATAGAGGTGTTTTTGGAAAGATTCTTGTGGTAATTTAAAATCCATTCCATGGATGTCAGCCAATCCTGTGCCACACAGTTGGCCATAAACGTCCCGTTTACATCCACCCATGTCACATCATCTCTCAGCCGGAAGGTCCATGTAAGACCATTGTCTTCGCTGCCCCACTCTTTGGCGACCGCAGGACCCAGCTTGCCATGGTTGTCTACCTCAAGCAAAGCAGACTGCAAATTGACAAGCACCTGCAGATCTGCCCGGGTCTCACTGTAGATGGACAGGCACGTTTCCATCTCAGAAGCCGCCAGCTCCCAATCCACAAAGTCCTTGATGGCCTCTCCCTTGACCACAGTGCCGCTCTCTTCGGGCTGTTCCGTTTTGGGTGCCTTTTGTGCTGTACAGGCACTCAATCCTATTGCCAGCGCAAGGCTCATTGCCGCTGCTCTTTTGTGCTGCTTCATCTCTTCTCTCTCCCATCTTTTGAGGTTTTATCATGTAAAGAAGTTTTCGCTTCCACACACAACGATTTAAACTTTTAAAACTTTAAATAATTAAATTATTGATAATATACTCTCTTTTCAGAAAAAAGTCAATTCTAATTTTTCTAAATCTCATTTATTTTTTCTCACATTTTTATCTCTTTCCACAATGCTATTTTGAAAAATTTACCTTTCTCAACCGAGTCCAAAATATGAAAGTCCCCCAAACACTGATAAATCAGCGCTTGGGGGACTTTTTGTTACTCCCATTCAATGGTAGCAGGCGGCTTTGATGTAATATCATATACGATACGGTTAATATGCGGGACCTCATTAACGATACGAACGCTGACCCTGTCCAGCACTTCATAAGGGATGCGGGTCCAGTCCGCCGTCATAAAGTCCGTAGTCGTTACACTCCGCAATGCCAGAGTATAATCATAGGTTCTGCCGTCTCCCATAACTCCAACCGAACGCATATTGGTCAAAACGGCAAAATACTGTCCCATATCACTTGCGATTCCAGCGGCCGCCACTTCCTCCCGAAAGATAAAATCTGCCTTGCGGAGCGTATCCAGCTTCTCTTTGGTCACTTCACCAATTACCCGAATGGCAAGCCCCGGCCCCGGAAATGGCTGCCGCATCACCAGATATTCCGGCAGCCCCAACTCACGCCCCAACTGCCGCACCTCATCCTTGAAGAGCATCCGAAGGGGTTCCACGATCTCTTTGAAATCCACATAGTCCGGTAAACCACCTACATTATGATGGCTTTTTATCACATCGGCCTCCCCTGCCCCGGACTCGATCACATCAGGATAGATAGTCCCCTGGGCCAGATAGTCCACCTGCCCCAGTTTTTTAGCTTCCGCCTCAAAAACACGAATAAACTCTTCTCCGATAATTTTTCTCTTTCTCTCCGGCTCGGTTATACCGGCCAGCCTGGACAGGAACAATTTTTCCGCATCTACCCGAATAAAATTGATATTCCACTTCGAGAAGGCCGCCGCCACCTCATCCCCCTCGTTCAAGCGCATTAATCCATGGTCCACAAAAACACAGGTCAGTTGGTTCCCAACCGCTTCCGCCAATAACGCCGCCGCCACTGAGGAGTCTACCCCGCCGGACAGAGCCAATAAAACTTTACCACTCCCAATTTTCTCCCGCAGCTGGCGAATGGCCATATCTTTGTAATCCCCCATGGTCCAATCGCCCTTGGCTTTGCAGACATTATAAAGGAAATTGCGGATCATCAGGGTTCCATTTTCAGTATGATTGACTTCGGGATGAAATTGTACGCCGTAAAATCCCCGGCTTTCATCACAAATCGCCACGTTGGGACAGGCATCAGAGTGTGCAATCAATGCAAACCCATCCGGCACTTTCTCCATGTAATCCCCATGGCTCATCCAGGAGATCCCTTTCTGCGACAGCCCGTCAAACAGCTTACAGTCAGTATCAAAAAATGTTTCTGTTTTTCCGTATTCCCGGGCACTGTCGCTTTGGGCAGCCGTGACCCGCCCGCCAAGATTATGGGCCAGCAGCTGGCATCCATAGCAGATCCCCAAAATGGGAATTCCCAATTGAAAAACCTCCGGATCTGCCTGGGGGGCCTTGGGGTCATATACGCTTCCGGGACCTCCGGTAAAAATAATTCCAATGGGGTCCAGTGCCCGCAGTTCATTTATTGTAATGGTATGTGGCTTTACCTCGCAGTACACCCCGCACTCCCGGACCCGCCGAGCAATTAACTGGTTATACTGTCCGCCAAAATCCAGTACAATAACTTTTTGATGAGACATCTCCATACCCCTCCTGGTCTGCTTTAAAATCTGGGACCGTAAATCACGCTTTTGCCATCCATATCCTTTGGTCTCTTTGGGGCAATTTTGCCTTCAACTCTATCCAGTCCCCAAAGGAAATCATCCATTTCTCCTCGTTCAAAATACAGGGTCTGCTCTTCTTTTTCCATATCTCTGACAGGAAGAAAAACAGACAATTTTGCCACTCTGCGGCCACACTGGGGACAACGGTAGGCAATAATTCCACACGCATACATTCCCGTCGGAATTTCCGCCTTTTTCTCCACCGGGACAAGATGCTTCTTAAAATACTCCGGCTCTGAATGGATCACATAATGTCCTACCGTCATAGTGGGAAGCCCATAGAGCCGCCGGAAAACAGGCTCCATCTCCAAATCACAGTCTCCGCACCAGTTTCCCCGCAGCTTCCCCCGTAATGTTCTGAATATCCCCACTTTCAGCGCACCGCCGCCTGAGCGCCGGCACCGATCAGGGTTTCTGCCATCATATCCGCCTTGGAGATCCCTGTCAGGATATAATCACTGTCCATCCGCCAGCGGCGATTAGATGTAAAGGTATTTACTCTTACAGTAACTCCCTCCACAGTAAAGAGGAAGCTCACCCGACTGCTTCCCTCTAAAATACTTACGCCGCCCCGGCCATCATCCACCCGAACCCCGGAAAGTGCTGAAGCAGGCCGGACATATACCTTTGCCGGATTCCAACGAAACAGTAATGCTACCTGTCCATGCACAAGGTCCACCACAACAGTACACCCATCGCCATTGAAGGTGTGGTTCGGCACAAAGCCACTTTCCTCCAACTGTGCCAACTTCTTTTTCTTTCCTCCGTCATAAATTTTACGTCCCAAAAAAGCCCACCAGCATACCGCCAAAACAAAACCAACCATGGCGAGTATCAGGCCCAACTGCTCCGGCAGTATGACCCCCAGCACCACAGACAATACCATAACACTTGTCGGCGCAACCATATTGCAGCCTACAAGATAAATAAGATTAACCTTTTGAATTTTTCCTTCGGACCCCATTATTCCATAGCTCCTTTCTTCAAATCAATCCCACTCCGGCTCTTTTTTCTTTTTAAAAGAGAAATAAGGCATCCACAACCCTATCTTAGAGCCTAACGCATGGAAAATCGGGAAAAAGATACACACCGTCAACACTTGAACCATCGTTTGAGAGGTATCCATGGCCAGATCCTCATCCAAAACCGCCGTATTTCCCACCATATCTACGTAAAAGTCGGTACGATCCAAAGGCTCTGAATGCTGGATCTGGTCCAGGAAAGTTTGGTTTTCCGTCAAATCCTCCCAGACCACTTTCCCAACAGGAAGAATATTGTCACCGGAAAAAATATCCTCTCCGGTGGACTGAACGCTATCACCATTGATCCAAGCGGCTACCAGCTCTCCGGACGGCAGTGTCAGCGCTTGAAAATAACGGCCATCGTAGTAGCCTGCGCCTCGGTTTCGGTACTGAATACCGGGAGAAACCACCGTAAACGTATCATGGCTCAACAGGTCTTCCACATTTTGGACCCTAAAGACCTCCTCCCCCGCCTTTCCCCCGATTTCTCCGTCCACTGCCTGATGAGCTTCCACCTGCTTATCATAGATAGGCTTTGCTACCATCTGGGCTACTTTTCCCGTTCCCATTGCAATCAAAGCGCTCAACGCCAAACAAAGCCAAGCGTCAAAACTCAAAACACGCCTTCTCATTGCTGCTCTCCTTTAAATCTTGGTAATGTCAATCGGCCGCAGATCTTCACTCCGGCTCGACTCCCGCACCGTCAGCATGGCCCGTGCTGTATCAATGGCCGTCACACAAGCCACCGAATGCTCCACCGCCATCCGGCGGATCTTAAAGCCGTCACTCTCATGCCGCCGGCCATGGGTCGGCGTATTGATGATAAGGTCCACCGTGCCGGAGGCGATCATATCCGAAATGTTGGGATGTGCCTCAGAGACTCTGGCCACCGGCTTACACTTCACGCCCGCCTCCAATAGTACCTGACAGGTGCCTGCAGTGGCAAACAACTCCACTCCCATCTCCTCAAATCCCCTGGCGATCTCTACAATTTCTTCTTTGTCCTCATCCTTTACGGTAATAATGGCCCGACCTCCGGATTTCGGTACCTTCAGTCCAGCCCCCTTAAATGCTTTCAGCAGCGCTTGGGGGAAGGTCTCGGCCAAACCCAGCACCTCGCCGGTAGACTTCATTTCCGGGCCAAGGCCGGTATCCACATCGGTAAGCTTCTCAAAGGAAAACACAGGTGCTTTGACCGCATAATAGCTGGATTCCTTATAAATGCCTGTACCATACTCCATATCTTTCAGCTTCTCCCCCAACATTACCTTGGTGGCAATGTCAATAATGGGCACTCCGGTAACCTTGGAAATATACGGGATGGTCCTGGAGGACCTGGGATTGACCTCGATGACATAGATATCATCCTGATAAAGAATATACTGGGCATTGATAAGGCCAATGACACCCAAATGCTTTGCCATATTCCGGGTATGCTGCAAAATCAGCTCCCGATGCTTTTGCTCCAGATGAAGAGGAGGATATACCGCAATGGAATCGCCCGAGTGAACGCCAGCCCTTTCCACATGCTCCATAATACCGGGGATCAGAATGTCTTCACCGTCAAAGACGCCGTCCACTTCCAGCTCCCGTCCCATCAGATACTGGTCCACCAAAATGGGATGCTCCTGAACCGTCATGTTAATGATTCGCATGAAGTCCTCGATGTTACGATCAGAATAGGCGATCTCCATACCCTGGCCACCCAGCACATAGGACGGCCGAACCAGTACAGGGTAGCCCAATTCATGCGCAGCATCCAACGCCTCCTGCGTGGTAAAGATGGTGCGCCCCTTAGCGCGGGGAATATCACACTTTTGCAGTATCTCGTCAAACCGTTCCCGGTCCTCTGCGGCATCCACACCATCGGAGGACGTGCCCAGAATTCGGACCCCCATATCCGTCAAAGCCTTGGCCAGCTTAATGGCAGTCTGCCCGCCAAACTGAACCACCGCCCCCCAGGGCTTCTCCTGCTCTACGATATTCTGCACATCTTCAGCGGTCAAAGGCTCAAAGTAAAGTTTGTCAGCCACGTCAAAATCGGTGGAAACTGTCTCAGGGTTATTGTTGACAATGATCGTCTCACAGCCCAGTTTTTTCAGCGCCCATACCGAGTGAACAGAGCAATAGTCAAATTCGATCCCCTGACCGATACGGATGGGGCCGGAGCCTAATACAAGCACCTTTTTCCGCCCGGAACCATCCTCTCTGGCCTCATTTTCTCCATCATAAGTAGAGTAATAATACGGAGTTTGAGCGTCAAACTCGGCAGCACAAGTGTCTACCATTTTAAAGGCAGGAACAATACCATACCGCTCCCGCAGCCTCTTGACCGCCGACTGCTCCATCCCGCAAAGGGTGCCAATATAGCTGTCGGCAAAACACATCTCCTTGGCCCGGCGCAGAGTGTCTTCATCAGGCTCTCCCTTACAGCGCTTTAGTTCCTCCTCCATATCAATGATCCGCTTAAAGCCGTCCAAAAACCATACATCCATCTTGGTAATGGAGTTTATCTTCTGGGGTGAGAATCCACGGCGCAGCGCCTCCGCTACCACGAAAAGCCGCTCATCCGTAACATTCACCAGCAGCTCCTCGATCTCATCGGTGTAAAGGCCTTCCAGTTTATCCAACTTGAGAGCACGAACATTCAGCTCCAAAGAGCGGATCGCCTTCATCACCGCTCCTTCAAAGGAGTTGGCGATGGCCATTACTTCACCGGTGGCCTTCATCTGGGTGCCCAGCGTTCGGCTGGCCGTAGTAAACTTGTCGAAGGGCAACCGGGGGATCTTCAGCACACAGTAGTCAATGGTAGGTTCAAAGCAGGCCTTTGTCACCCCGGTCACAGCGTTGGGAATTTCATCCAGCGCATAGCCCAAAGCCACTTTGGCTGCCACTTTGGCAATGGGATATCCGGTCGCTTTAGAGGCAAGGGCCGAAGACCGGGATACCCGGGGGTTGACCTCAATCACGGCATATTCATAGGAGTCGGGATTCAACGCAAACTGGACATTGCATCCCCCTTCGATTTCCAGTGCAGAAATAATTTCCAAAGCGGCAGAACGAAGCATTTGAAACTCTTTGTTCGCCAAGGTCTGAGTCGGAGCCACCACAATGGAGTCACCGGTGTGGACTCCAACCGGGTCAATATTCTCCATGGAACAGATGGTGATAACATTCCCCACCGAATCCCGCATGACTTCAAATTCGATTTCCTTCCAGCCGGAGATACACCGCTCGATCAGCACCTGCCCCACCCGGGACAGGTTGATACCCCGTTCGGCGATCTCCTCCAAAGAGGCACGGTCATAGGCAATGCCACCGCCGGTACCTCCCAGGGTATAGGCGGGGCGGACAATGACAGGATAACCAATACTTTCCGCAAACGCCACAGCATCGGCCACACTCTCTACCACCTCAGAGGTGACACAGGGCTGGCCGATGGACTCCATACAGTCCTTAAAGCCCTGCCTGTCCTCCGCCTTACGGATCGATTCAGGGCTGGTTCCCAACAGCTTTACGCCATACTTTTCCAACGTTCCATTCTCGTGAAGGGCCATGGCCAAATTCAGCCCCGTCTGTCCGCCCAAAGTGGGCAAAATGGAGTCAGGCCGCTCCTTCTCAATGACCTGGGTCACAGAAGGAATGTTCAGCGGCTCAATATACACATGGTCGGCAATATCCTTATCGGTCATAATGGTGGCAGGATTGGAATTTACCAATACCACTTCCAGCCCTTCCTCTTTCAGTGCCCGACAGGCCTGTGTCCCGGCATAGTCAAACTCGGCAGCCTGCCCGATGACAATGGGGCCGGAGCCTAACACCAGGACCTTCTTTACGTCATTATACTTCGGCATTATCTGTCACCTCCCATGGCTTCCACAAAACGGTTGAAAAGATACTCGGTATCCCGGGGCCCAGCGTTTGCCTCCGGATGAAATTGGGTGGTAAAGCAGCGGGGCCGCTTATACTTCAAACCCTCACAGGTCCCATCATTCACATTAACGTGAGAGACCTCAGCTACCGCCGGGTCCACCGTTTCGGAAAGGACTACATAACCATGATTCTGACTGGTGATGAAGACCCTTCCCCTCTCCAGATCCCGGACCGGGTGATTCCCTCCCCGGTGACCGTAAGCAAGCCGTCCGGTCTTCGCTCCGGTGGCCAGTGCAAGAAGCTGATGCCCCAGGCAAACTCCAAAGAGAGGAATATCACTGTCATACAGCTTTCTGATTTCCCTGATGATCTCAGCATTCTCTGCCGGGTCCCCGGGGCCATTGGAAAGCATCACCCCATCATATCCACCGGCCAAAACCTCTTCCGCAGATGTAAACGCCGGCAACACAGTGACCTTGCACCCCCGCTTCTGCAGGCATTCGATCATATGTCCCTTTACTCCGTAGTCCATCATGGCCACATGATAGCGCTCCTTCTCAAAGGCGGGAAACACCTCAGCCGCCTGCCGCGTGACCCGGGCCACAGCCCCTTGAACGGAATAAGCCTTCAGCTTTTCCAGAACCTCCTGGACATTAAAATGCTCCGCACAGGTGAGCAGTCCGTTCATGCTCCCCTGACTACGGAGTATCTTGGTCAGCGCCCGGGTATCCACACCCTGAATGCCGGTAATATGATGTTCCTTCAAATAACTTCCCAAATCACCCTCACAGCGGAAATTACTGCCCCGGGGGGAAAGATGCCGAACCACCAGCGCCTCTACCCAGGGCTGCCGGGACTCGTTGTCCTCGCTGTTGACGCCATAATTACCAATGAGGGGATAAGTCATTACCACGCCCTGTCCCGCATAGGAGGGGTCGGTCAAAAGCTCCTGATATCCTGCCATTGAGGTGTTAAAGACCATTTCACAGATCCGGTCTTCTGTGGAGCCAATGCTTTCGCCCTGAAATACCGCGCCGTTTGCCAAAATAAGAGTCGCCCGCATAGCCGTCTCACGCCTTTCTTTTGTTGTTTGCTATCTTTTTGATTTTATCGCAAAAATAATAAGATGACAATATGAATTTTTCTCTTTTTCCTCCTTTTTTACAAAATCGGTAATTTTGACAAAGAGCCTCCCGAATGATTTTTCTCCTCTTGTTAATCCGCTAAAACAAGATCAATGACCACTATCTCCGGTCGGTTATAAAACCTTGGGACTCGTGTGGTTTCCCGGGCAAGGCCTCTGCTCACCACCATAATTCCTTCCTCCAGTTCATAATACCCTCCGGCGTATGCAGGAAACCATCCCTGGTCCGGAGCCAAAAGGCCGTTGAGAAGCCCCGGAATTCTCCATTGCCCCCCATGGGCATGACCAGCCAGTATCAAATCAAAGCCCCGGTAACTCTCGACCCGTTCCGGGCGGTGTGTCAAAAGGAGCCTGTAGCCCTCCCCCGCTGCCTGGACCCGGGCCATCTGTTCTTCCCATACTTCCTCCCCTATAGAGGGGTCATCCACACCGCTCAGGCAGATTCGCTGTCCATTCAGTGTCAGCTCTACGCTTTCCCCCTCCAAAACATCTACACCGCAGGCAATCAATTCTCTCTTGATTTCCTCCGCATACCCGCTCCAAACTTCATGATTTCCGGAAACATAATAGGTCGGATATTTCTCCGCCAGACTTCGAGCCACATCATAACCCCGTTCCGGCGGACGATGTCCAAAGTCATCGTCTATCCAGTCTCCTCCCAGCAGTACCAAATCAGGATTTTGTGCCCATACTGCCGACAGCAGTTTCTCCTGCTCTTCCCCATAATCACAGCAGTGAAAATCCGTCAACAGTACGATTCGTACCGGCTCTGTCAATCCATCTGCCTTCACCATATACCGGCGCACCACAAGCCGGGTATCCAACCCCAACAGAAAGAACAGCAGCAGTGCCGCCAACATCCCCATCAGAACCCGTTTGATCCCTTTTCCTCTCACCGTTTATCCCCCATTTATTTAGAAACATCCCACCACATTACAGCAGGTAACGTGCCAGATTTTTCTATCGTTTTCACTTCATACTTTTCACCAAATTTGCCATACTGCCTATGAGAACCCTTGGGAGGTCCTGACATGGTCATTGCTTTTGTCCGTACTATCATACTATATCTGCTCATCATTGTCGGCATACGACTGATGGGAAAACGTCAGGTGGGAGAGCTGGAACCCTCCGAGCTGGTCCTTGCCCTTATTATCGCCGACCTGGCAGCAGTCCCCATGCAGGATTTTGGCATCCCTCTTCTCTCCGGGATCATCCCTATCCTCACCCTTCTGGCCATTACCATGATCATTTCAGTTCTGTCAATGAAAAGTGTTCAGTTTCGTATCCTTCTATGCGGCCGCCCCTCTATTATCGTGGAAAACGGCACCATCTGTCAAAAAGAAATGATAAAGAATCGCTTCACGGTAGATGAATTGATGGAGGAGCTTCGCATGAAAGGAGTTACTGATATTTCCAATATAAAATACGCAATTTTAGAGACCAATGGGCAAATCTCTGTCCTCCCCTTCTCCAACCAACTGCCTCCCACCGCAAAGGACATGAATATCGCCCCGCAGGAAAACGGCTTGCCTTTAGTCCTGATCAATGACGGTCATATTTTGGAACACAACCTAAAGCTGCGAGGCTATGACCATAACTGGCTGGAAAAGCAATTGCACTCCCACGGTCTTAAAGACCCCAAAAAGGTCTATCTTCTCACTGCGGACGAGAAAGGCCAGACTTATTTCGCCGCCAAGGAGGAGGAGAAATGAAACGCCTCTGGACCGCTGCCGCTCTTCTTATCGCCCTGCTTGGATTTACCCTTTTTCACAGCTTCTATCTTTCCCGCTTTTCCAATGAACTGACCACCATTCTTCACGAAGCCGAAGCAAAAGCAGAAAGCGGTCACTGGGAAAATGCCCAGGACCTGACCAATACGGCATGGAACAAATGGCATTCCCATGACGCATACCTTCATGTCCTTCTCCGCCACAGCGAAACTGACGAGATTTATATCGGTTTTCGGGAAGTGGCCGAGTTTATTCAATGTGAGGAGGCTGGAGAATATTCCGCCGCCAACGCCCGCCTTATCGCCCAATTGGAGCTTTTGTCGGAGGCGGAACAGCTGACATTGAAAAATATTTTATAAGCATAAAGACCGGGAGCAACCGCCTCCCGGCCTTTATCATCTATCAGGCCGTTACCGGCCCTTATGTTTTTCACGTTTCTTTTCCTGATGAAGCCGGTACTTCTTGGCTTCCTCCTCCCGCTTCCGGTTTCGCTTCCCTTCCTGACGGAATATCTTAAGCTCTGCCCGCTGAACTTTCAGGGCCTCCTGCGCCTTCGTACCCACCGGCGGACCGGAAAGCCATTTCCCTACCTCACGTTTGACTCGTTTTCGATTTTGTTGATTCTTTTTGGGGGCGTTCGACGGTAAAAATGAGGAAAATCGAAGTGTTCCCCACCGGGTCAGCAGCCACTCATATACCTCATAATCCCGGGGTTCAGCTCCAAACGTGATTTTGCTGACCTGATATCCGTCTTTCTCTTCCCGCTCATACAGCCCAACCCAAAACGGGTCCTCAAAATAGACCGTAAGAGAGCAATGATCCTGTGCCATATAGACTCCTCCTTATTTTTGGCACAGAGAAGGGACAACCAAGGAGGCAGGTTACTGACAGCTTTTGAGATGCTGCGCCCGGACTACCCGACCGGGCCGTGTTTTTATCTCCACATAATAAAATGCTTCATATTCAATTCATTTCTACATTTGTAAAAATTATGTCTATCACTTCTCCTGCAAGAGTTTGCTCAACTCCGCCATAAAGGTGCTGATATCCTTAAACTGCCGATAGACCGAGGCAAATCGGACATACGCTACCTCATCCACTTCCTTCAGCCTATCCATCACCATCTCGCCGATTTGATCGGAGGGGATCTCACGATTCATTTCATTTTGCAGCGTCTGTTCAATTTCATCGGCGATCTGCTGCAGAACATCAAAGGGAACCGGACGTTTCTCACAGGCCCGGATCATACCATTAAGCAGTTTGCTCCTGTCAAAGCTCTGCCGGCTGCCATCCTTCTTGATCACTACCACAGGAAGAGACTCCATCACCTCAAAGGTGGTAAAGCGCTTATGGCAGGCAAGGCACTCTCTGCGGCGGCGGATGCTGGCCCCATCCTCCGCAGGGCGGGAATCCACGACTTTACTGTCTAAATGGCCACAAAAGGGACACTTCATGGTCAGCACTCTCCTATGTAGATTTGGCCCCTCAGGGCCAGAAAAGGGACTTTGAAGATATCGTTTTCATCATAGCACAGTTTTTCCCAATTTCCAACCCTTATAGCAAATTTTGCCGCTTTTTCGCCGCAAAAAGAGTATTTTCCATCAAAACTGCCCGGGTCATGGGTCCCACCCCGCCGGGAACAGGGCTTAGATAGGCGGCCTTTTCTGCCGTAGTGGCATGGTCCAGATCCCCGCAGAGCTTCCCGTCTTCATCCCGGTTCATCGCCACATCAATGACCACCGCTCCCTCCTTCACCATATCAGCGGTAAGAACCCCCCGCTTGCCGACGGCAGCCACCAGAATATCCGCCTGCCGGCAAATTTCCGCCAATCCTTCGGTCCTGGAATGGCAAATAGTTACTGTGGCATCTTTCATCAGCAAAAGCATAGCCACCGGCTTACCCACAATATTGGAGCGGCCCACTACCACCGCCCGCTTCCCCGCGGGGTCAATATGATATTCTTCCAGCAACTCCATTATACCGGCGGGGGTGCAGGGCAAAAAGCCTTTTTCGCCCACAAAAAGCTTTCCGGCATTGAACGGGTGAAAACAATCCACGTCTTTATCTGGCGCAACGGCTTCCAACACCTGACGTTCGTCCAAATGCGCCGGAAGGGGCAACTCCACGATGATGCCGTCGATATCCTCCCGCCCATTCAGTTCCTCCACAAGCGCCAGAAGCTGAGTCTGAGTAGTGTTTTCCGGCAGGTCATAAGTTTCACCGTAAATGCCGCATTGTTCACAATCTCTGCTCTTTCCCCGGACGTACACATGGGATGCGGGGTCCTCCCCCACCAGGACCATCGCCAAACCCGGCCGTCTCGGCAGACCTGCCGCCTCTTGCCTCACCCGCTCCTTGACCTTCTGCGCCAGTGCTTTTCCGTCAAGGGTCGTCATGCGCTTTCTCCCCTTCCTCTTTCGTTACTGTTTTATTTACTTTCCTCTGATTGACCCACAGGTCTTCCTGACTATGGGGCCGGCGAAGCTGAAAAAACAGCACCCCCGTACCCAACAGGAAAAAGAAAAGCGCAAGGACCTGTGATACCCGAATACCGGTGGAAAAAAAGTAAAGACTATCGGTCCGAAGTCCTTCGATCCAAGCCCTTCCCAAGCCGTACCACGCAAGATAAGAGAAAAAGAGCTGCCCGTCGAACTTCCGATGTTTGCACACCACAAAAGCCAGCAGCAAAAAGCCTGCCAGATTCCACAAAGACTCATACAGGAATGTAGGATGGACCTCCATATACTGGTAAACTCCATTTACCGTATCATAAATTCCCATCCTCCACGGAAGAGTGGTTGGTCCGCCATAACATTCCACATTGACAAAATTCCCCCACCGTCCCACAAGCTGACCAATCAAAAGCCCCATGGAACCCACATCGGCTATGGCCCAAAAAGAGATTTTCCGCTTTTTACAAAAGAGCAATGCCACCACAATGGCCATCAGTACCCCGCCATAGATGGCCAAACCGCCGTCCCAAATACGGATCATCTGCCTAAAATCCAGACTTCCGTCTGCTTTCTGAAAGCGGGAAAGCTCAAAAACGATGTAGTAGAGCCGCGCCCCAATAATACATAGGGGCACGGCATAAATGAGAAGGTCAATAATATCGTCCTCCTCGATTCCGAACTCTTTTACCCTGTGGTTACAGTAAAGCACCGCAAGCAGAAACCCAGTGGCAATAATCAGTCCATACCAATGGATAGGCCATCCGAAAACACGAAAGGCCACTTCCTTTACAGAAACTGATATTCCAAGGCCAGGAAATGATACCATACTCATTTCGCTCCTCCCTTCGGCCAGATCACCGCAAGTGAAGTCCTCTCCTCCACCGCCACCCGAGCAATGCAGGCCTCAACGTCCTCTTTGGTAACAGAAGAAAAACAATCCGGAAAGGTAAGATATTCAAAACCGTTGAAATGGGCCATTGCCTGATTGACACAGATATTCTCGAAGGAATTCAGACCCCGGACAGCATTGCCGTAAAGTGCCCGCTTCAACCGCAGAAAAAGTGCCTCATCGACCCCCTCCCGTGTCAGCCGCTTTGCCTCCTCCAACACAGCATCGCGGACCGCCCCCGGGTCTCTGCTTTCTCCGCCAGCGCAAAGGAAAGCTGCTCCCGGATAGGCTTCACAGCCGTAAGAAAAGCTGTCATTTAAAAGCCCCTCTCCATAAAGCCTGGCATACAACGGGCTGGAAGTGCCAAGCAGTGCTTCACACGCCAATTCACCGGTCAGTTCCCACTTTTGCCAATCTTTCCCCTTTTCGGGAGGCATATCCTTAAATCCAAGCTGGAAAAGAGGGGCCGAGACTTCCATCTCCTTCTCCCAGAGCTGCTTTGCAACATTTGGGTCCTCTTTCTTCCCATAATCACGCTCCACAGGAGGGTGCCCGTTCTTCGGCAGAATCTGTTCGGCGATCTCCACGACTTTCTGCGGGTCAACATCCCCCGCCACGCAAAGGACCATATTTCCCGGGTCGTAGAAGGCCTTGTGGCACAGGTTCAGAGTATCCGCCGTAATTTCGGCGATTGACTCTACCGTTCCCGCAATCTTGACACGGATGGGACTATGAGCATACAGCCCCTCCAGCATACCATAAAAAACCTGCGTATCGGGTTCATCGTCCCCCATGCGGATCTCCTGGCCGATGATCCCCTGCTCTTTATCCACGCTCTCCTGGGTGTAATACGGAATAGAAACAAAAGACAACAGGATTCTCAGATTTTCCTCAAACTTCTCCACCCCTTCAAAATAGTAGCCGGTGATGGAGGTGGAGGTAAACGCATTGGGTGATGCCCCATTGGCCGCCAGATCCTGAAGGGCATTGCCATCTTCGGTATCAAAGGTTTTATGCTCCAGAAAGTGCGCTACCCCGGCAGGAGTATCCAGCCACTGACCGTCCATCTGAAAGCGCATATCCATACCACCGTAGTTTGTGGCAAAGAAGGCATAGCTTTTCTGAAAATCAGGCTTTGGGTCCACATAGATATGCAGGCCATTGTTCAGTACAGCATGAAAAAGCTGCTCACCGATTTGGGGAAACTCTTTCTTTTCCACTCTCACACCGCCTTTCCCTTCAAGAAGTAAATGGTATCCAAGCTCAGCTTTTGAGCTGCAGCTATTGCCTGTTCTACCGTCACTGCCTCCACGGCTCCGGCCAGCTCCTCAGGGCTTTGGGTAAGCCCGGCCACCGCCTGCCCCAGCCACCAATCTTCCTGGCGACCCTGGCTATCCGCAATGATCCGCAAAGAGCTGACGGCATATTGCCTGGCTCCATCAACCTCCCAAGACTCAAACTGGCCCTTCTTACAAAGCTCCAGCTGGGTCATGATCTCCTTTTCCGCCCGCTCCATGTTGGAAAACTCTACCCCGGAGGACACTATCATGATGCCCTTATAACGGTGGACACTGGAACCGGCATAGTAGCATAGAGACAGTTTCTCCCGCACATGGAGAAAAAGTTTTGAGGTGGTCGTCCCTCCAAAAAGAGCATTGCAGAGTATCAAAGCGGGATAGTCTGCGCTGGCGGCCGTAATGCCGCCTGTCCGAAAGCCCATAGTCAATTTTCCCTGCGCCACGTCCAACCGCTCTTCTATCTGTTTAGGGGCTTGGGCGCAGGGGACAATGATCGTCTCCTCCACCTGATACCCACCCTTACGGGGCAGGTTGGCCAGGACCCTTTTCAGGATATCTCTGACCCGTTGGGGTTCCATGGACCCGCAGTAGTACAGTTCCAATCGGCTGTGGGCCAACAGCTCCTGATACTGTTCCCAGGCGGATCGCGGGGTAATGGCCTCCACTTCCTTCTCCCGGCCCAAGCGGCTGAGCCCATACGGCTCCCCGGCACACATCTCTTCCACCACACGCTGATTGGCATATTGCCGCTTTTCATTTATTTCGCTACGGATACGATCAATATGGTTGGCTTGCTCCTGCCTGGTATAGTCAGAACTGAAAACCCCATCCTCTGTATGAGGCCGCAAAAGCAGCTCGGCCATCAGTTCAGCCGCCTGAGGGAAGACCTCTTCTCCCTCTTCTGCAAAAGAGTCATCCAGAAAACTGCCCACAAAGCCTACGCATTGGGTCTCTCCCTTTTGGCGGACAACGGGGTCAACTGCGCCGCCATACAAAAGGTCCAATGCCGCTGAAATGGATTGCAGGTCAGGGTGGGTTTCGCTGCCACGGCGCAGCAGATATGGGATCAGGGCGTTTACCGCTGCCGTTTCCTGCCGCAAAGGAGCCAGTAGTGACATAGACAGCAGAGAGGATTTAAATTTTGTTGCAGGGACCAAAGTCAAAAAGACACCGGGCAGAAGCTCACTTCTGGTAACGGCAGACATAGGCCACCTTCCTTTCTGTTTTTGCATAGATATCGTATTATATCAAAAATCTGGATTTTTGGAAAGTATTATCCTGAAAAAAGCCGAAGGAATACCTCTTAATTTTTTCTTACCACGGTCACAGACAAATGATGCTCCCCTTGAAGTTCCAGCAGTGGAATTGACTTTACAGGGACTCCGTCCAAAACCATCTGCTCTTGCTCTCCTATTGAAGCAGTTATTTTCAAAAGCCCTGTTCCCGTTTCCCACTCCGCCGTCCATTGGCTCCATTCTTTGGGGAACTGAGGCTGAATGGTCAGTTTCCCGTCCTTCAGAGAAATTCCAAGCAAGCCAGAAATAGCGGCTTGAAAATACCAGCCCGCAGCGCCGGTGTACCAGCTCCAGCCTCCTCGGCCGGCCTGCTGCGGATTGGAATACACATCCCCCGCCAGAATATACGGCTCTGCCCGGTACACATTCTGGGGCTTTTCCCCCGGCAAAAGTACGTGGAGCAGCTCCATCCCCTCCTCTGTTCTGCCAAAGCGAAAGCAGGCCAGAGCCAGCCATGTGGCGGCGTGGGTATATTGTCCTCCATTTTCCCGAACACCGGGAAGATACCCCCGAATGTAACCGGGCCTATCTTTCCCCTTCTCAAACGGAGGCCAAAAAAGTCGGACGATCCCCCTTTCCCTGTCAAAAAGATGTTCCAGTGCAGCATTGAGCGCTTTTTTGCTTTTTTCTTTATCCCCCTCTGCCAGTATAGCCCAGCTTTGAGGAAGAGAATCGATCCTGCACTCTTCCGATATATGGCTTCCCAGCGGGGTTCCATTATCATACCATCCGCGAAGGTACCATTCCCCATCCCAGGCGGCTTCTGCCGCCTGGCGCAGCCTCTTGGCCCAGTCTTTGCAAAGGTCTGCCGTTTCCCGGTCCTTTTGCGTTTCAGCTAAGGGAATAAACTCTTCCAGCACAACAATGCCAAACCAGGTGAGCCATACACTTTCTCCCCGGCCTTTGACTCCCACTTCATTCATGCCGTCATTCCAGTCTCCCGCCCCCATCTTCAAAAGGCCATGAGCGCCGACCCCTCGCATCAACACACATTGGATGGCCCGAACGGCGTGGCGATATACGCTTTCGACCCGCTCGCTTTCTTCCGGTATAAAGTACCGTTCCGCCTCCTCCGGCTTTAAAACAGGTCCTTTCAGATAGGGTATCTCCTCCTTCAAAATGGCCTGCTCTCCCCAGGTTTTCACATACCGGCTCAACACATAGGGAAGCCATAACAGATCATCGCTGATTCGTGTGCGAACCCCTCTGTTCTTCTCCTCCCCTACTTCATGCCACCAATGCTGCACATCCCCCTCTTCAAACTGGTGCCGGCAGCAGCGCAGCAGCTGCTCACAGGCCCACTTGGGAGAAAACGGAAGCAGCGCCATAGTATCCTGAAGCTGGTCCCGAAACCCATAGGCCCCGCCATTTTGATAATGAGAGGTACGGGCTAAAAGCCGACAGGCGATCACCTGATACAGACACCAACCGTTTAGATAACGGTTTAGCGTCTCCAGCGGGGTCTTAACTTGAAAAGCGGAAACCATTCCCTTCCACTTTGTTTTTGTATCCCGTAATTTCGTCTCCCATTCATTCCATCCTGTACGGCTTGTCCCCGTCTGGGTAGTGATCAGGCATAACCGTTCCGCAAAGGAATAGTTGACTTCCGGCCGTCCGGTCACGATATGCCGCAATTCCCCGGTTTCTCCCGCACATTCCACCGTGAGAATGCGGCAGTCCTCATCCCAGGGAACAAAAGCGGTGGTGCGAACTGTCCCACCGGGCCACTGTTTTTCCCATCTGGCCCAGCCAAACCCATAGGTCACAGTAACGGGAAGTCCGTCACCTCCAGCAAACAGGCTGTGCGTCTCACCCTGCCAGGTCAACAAAAACCACTCCGGCCCGCCGATAGCAAGGGGGTCATTATTCCACGGAGTCAAAGGGGTTTCCCTGGCATTGCCATACCACAGGTGCCCACAGCCCGTTTCATCGGTCAACCACCCAAAGTGGCCGTTGACCAGAAGATGGCTCCATCCAAGGGGCGGCAAGTTCCCCTTCAGTACCATCACAAACTCATCTTCCTCATTAAAGCCATACCGGACCGGCCCCTCTCGCAAGCGGCATGGTAATTTGGGCGGCTGCGGGGAACTTTTCTTCCCCTCTTTCCACTGCTTTTCTTCCCACAGCTTTACCACTCCCCAGCCTTGCCACGGATCAAGCGGGTCATTTTGGTCGGCGGAAACAAGGTGGATGCCGCCGCGCTGTCCCAAAAGAGCCTCCAGTTTCCACTCCTTGATAGCCCGCAGAAGCTCCGTCCTCTGGGGCTGCTGATAACTGCCCCCGTCTGTCAGAGGATAGACCAAATCGAAGGCAAATCCACATTGGCGCAAAAGTGTATGGGCCTTCAGGGGAAAGAGGTCCACTTTCCCTTCTTCCTCCGGCGGATATGTCAACGCAATTGGCAGATCCCCCGAAACACCATAGGGCCACAAAGCCTCCTGCGGCACCTTATGTGCATTATCATGGGGAAAAGCCAGTGCGGACAAAAGTTCCATAGCACGGTCTCCTTCTCCCGCCGAAAGCTGAAGTTTTCGCATCTCCCCTTCCAGCCCCGCACTCTCACTTATATGACCTGTCAAAATCTTCTTCGCCGTCTGCTGGGCCTGCTCTATCCCATCTTCAAAAGCAAGCGCAAGATGCAGCGTCAGACTACTTTTGCCATCGTTTGAAAATCGGACCAGACAGCAGGGGTCCACCACCGCTCCCACATTGCCGGCCGCTGGTTTTTCCAGGACCTGCTCCAACCGGCGCAGCCCCCCTCGCCCTAATGCTGTCTCACGGCTTGTGTCCCACTGTGCACCAAGCCGGTCCCATTGCACCGACAGCGCCGCTTGCCGCTCTCCCTTTTTCGGTCGGCGCAGAAAGGTGATTCCCTGTGTCTGGGCCATACTTTTCAAAGACAGTTTTGAGTAAGCCGGGTGCGCCTGATAGTCCGCCCGGACCGACAGCTGCGGTTCCAAATAGCAAATCAGTTCTCCGGGCGCCGCCCCCGAGACCTCTACGGTCCACAGGGCACCCCGTTCTCCTTTCGGCAGTGTAAGGCGTAAGACCGCTTTCATAGCTCCGTCGTTTCGCTCCCATTGTGCGCCCGTACTGTCAAAGCACCATGAGAAATCTCCATCCTCCCAAAGCGGCGCCATTGTCAAAGGAGTCAATTTCCCTCCCTCTTCCCGATAGAAAAAGCTGACGCCTCCTGGTCCATAGCGCTCTTGAAAAACAGAGACTATCGGCTCTTCCCCTCTGTCATCTCTCCAGCGTACCGCACCGGAGTCTGCGCATAAAGCGGAAATCAAGCCATTCCATAGCAGATGGCAAGCCGGATGCGCAAAATCGCTCCCCACCCCCCTACGCAAGAATTGCCCGGGGCGGGACGGCCGGGGACGGTCTGTCCCATTGCTACGGTCCGGCCGCATAACGGGTGCACCCACCGGTACCTTTTCCTGTAAAAGCTCTCGAAACGCCCCCATGGCCCGGTCTCGCAGAAACCGTTCCTGCATTATATTGCTTTTCAAGGCGTTGTCAATAGCAACCAGACTCATTCCCAAATGGTGGACCATAAAAGACCCCACCACCGCCCACTGTTCCCCTGCCGGAAGCCGGCTTTGGGTAAAGTCTACCGCTTCAAAAAGGCCATATTTCCCCTCTACCCCCAAATCCCGCAGTCTGCGAAGATTCCTCCCTGCGCTGCGGGGGGCCAGCAGCAGCGCCAGAAAAGAGGCATAGGGCGCTACCACCCGGTCCTGATCCAAGCCCCGTTTCAGCCCCAAGGCCTGAACGCCATGCGCCTTGTATTGATAGGCCATCCCGGTATCAAAGGCATAAAAGCCGGACTCAGAGACTCCCCAGGGAAGGCCGAAACGGCTTCCCCATCGCTTCTGCGCATAGATACAAAACGAGAGAGATTCATAAGTCAGGCTCCCCCGCTCACAGGGCAGCAGTAAATTGGGCATAAAATACTCAAACATGGTCCCGGTCCAGGATGCCATTCCACAGTAGTCATTTACTCCCAGCAGCCCCCGGCTAAGTCGCCGCCAGTGCCGGGACTCCACTTCCCCCAGTGCCACCGCCAGATAACTGGCCAGGCGGGCTTCACTGGCCATCAAATCATACCATCCGGAAGTAAAGGCCTCCTTTTCCACGTCATAACCGATATAAAACAGTTTTCGCTCCTTATCATACAGACAGGACAGATCCATTGCATCGGACAGTCTCTCCGCCCTGCGGGCCAACTCCCCTTCTCCCCATTCATAAAGAGCTTCTCGAAGTGCGATCAGGCCCCCACGCAGGTTTCCACTATCAACAGTAGAAACATACTGCGGGAAAAGCGGTGCAGCATCGGCAGTATCATACCAGTTATAGAGATGACCGTTCCATTTTGGAAGGCATTCCATCGTATCCAGCATATGACCTACCAGCTTAACAGCCTCCTCTTTATCCGCCAGTTCCAAATCAACGGCGGCAATACAACTGAGAAGCGCCATGCCGATATTGGTGGGAGAGGTTCGTCTGGCAGGACCAAGCCACGGCCTCTCCTGCACGTTATCCGGTGGGAGCCAGTGATCTTCTGGCCGTAGCCAGTCTTGGAAATACCGCCAAATCAGCCCAGCCTGATGCAAAAGGAAGGGGTGGTCCTCCTCAGGCGCCCCTCCCTCTTCATTAACAGGGCGGGATAGCGCCCAAGCGAATGCCGGCGACGCTGCCCAGACAAGGCCTATCGCTCCCCCCACAGGAAGGCGGGAAAATATTGCGGTAAAGGTTCCTATCGCCACTGCCGGCCACTGCGCCCGGAAGGTAGTCAGCATATTGCTCTTTTTCCGTTCGCTGTCCGCCGCTGTGACCCACTCCAGCAGCTTTTTGTGGCTAACTATGCTCCGCCACAGGGCCGATGCGATAGCGGATGCACAGACCCAGGCATGATAAGGAAGAAACAGGAGCTGAATCAGGGTCTGCAGGATCATACCGCCTAAACCGGCGATAACAGTAGCATGATAACGCCGGTGAAGCCCTGTTCCACCCCGAAACGCCAAATCGGCGCCGGTCAGCAGTAAATTGGACCACGCCGAGACAATGGCCAATGCCGCCGCCATTCCAAAGGCCGGAGCGGACATCCACACTCCCAGCAGCAGCGCTATTAGGGTAAATACCGGAGACAAACTGCGGCGCAGATTGTCAAACAATTTCCATTTATCTACCGAAGAAATGGGGTTTTCCACTTCTCTCCCCATCTGGTCCTTCACTCGTCTGCCCAGCCAGGGCAGCAGCTGCCAGTCCCCTCTGACCCATCGCTGAAGTCGGGAGAAATAGCTTGTGACCTGATAGGGATACCCATCCGTCAGCTCCACGTCCTCCATCAGCCCGGCATGGAGATATGCCCCCTCCAATAGATCATGGGAAAGGATACGCCCTTGTGGAAAACGGCCATCCAGACACTTGACAAAGGCATCTACGTCAAAGATACCCTTTCCCGTGTAAGTTCCTCGATCAAAAAGGTCATGATACACATCACTGCAAGCCCCGCCATAGGGGTCAATACCGCCCAAACCGGCAAAGATCCGGGAAAACTGAGAGCGGTTAGCCGCCCCAAGTTCCACTCCGATGCGGGGCTGGAGAAGACCATAGCCCTGCGTCACCACATTACGCTTGGCATCTATTCTGGCCCGATTCAACGGATGAAGCATCGCCCCTACCAGTTCTCGGGCCGCCCCCACGTTCAAGGCTGTATCGGAATCCAGTGTGATCACATACTGTGTCCCCTTCAGCTCCTGCCGGGAGCCTTCCGCCACATATAGCCCTGTATCGGTATCACGAAGGAGACGAGCCAGCTCCAAAAGGGCGCCTCGCTTTCGCTCCCAACCGCCATAATGCTCATCCCTCGGCTGAAAGACAGGCTCCCGAAAGAAAAGAAAAAAGCCACCGCCATAGGTTTTATTTAGCGCCGCTATGGCTTGCCGGGCCTTATCCACCCATTGCCGCTGCTCCATCCCTATAGGGGTCGCCCGGTCAGGCAGGTCGGCCAACAGTCCAAAACGAAGCTCCTCCCCGCTATCCCGGTTGGCCAGGCGGTACCGCTCCAAAAGGGATGCATAAGCACTGCCGCTTTCTTCCCCGGTCAGCAATCCCGTAATGACGCAAAGAGTCCTCCCTTCCGACGGGATTCCCTCTTTCAGCGCCATGCGGGGAACCAGCCGGGGCGGCACGGTATGGACCACGCAAAAATCAACTATATTCTTGATAAGGTCGGAAAGGGGCAATAAAAGAAGAAATACCAAAAGCCAGCTTTCCAGAACAAAGCCCATCCACAGTGCAATGCACAGTGCAGGCATAAGGATGGCCGATACATACACCGTTCCCGAAAACCGCTTTTCCTCCTCCCCGAGCGGGCAGTGAAAAAGATACCAACCGACATGGTCCTCTTTCCCCTTCTGCGCCAGTTCCAATGCACGATGGGCGGCATCGGCCTCACCGATCCCCCTTTTTCGGGCAAGTTGGCAGACCTGGGTCCTGTAACGGGCCCGGGTGGCCTCATCCATGTGAGCGTAAACTCCTGCCGGATCTTTTCGGAGAATCTGCTCCACCGCGCTTGCCTCTTCCAAAATGGGAGCATAATGGGCGGTGGACAGTGTGCGCAGTCCCGTGAAGCATTCCCCTATCGTTTTCGCCAGCGTTCCCTCTTGCTTTTCTCCCCCTAACCGACTGCAAAGCCGGGCCAGATAACGACACAGCTCCCCCTTCAGCGCCGGGAGAAACAACGACAGCTCCTCCTCAGTCAAGGGTATCGTCTCCTGAAGGCCTGACAAATATTGTGCTATCGCCTCCGGTGAAAGGGCAGGGGCATTCTCTGCCAAAACAGCAGCAGCTTTTTGTACATAACTGTCCTCCCCAGCCCTGCGAAGCCGCTTCCCTCGGGCCAGGTCCTCCACAGCCGCCGTGCCTTCCCGGCGAACCAGATAGGCATTGTCCAAAAGCCACTCCGCTCCGTCCAGCGCAGACGCAGCGGAGGTATTGGCCCACCGGTCACGGACCCGTTCCACCTCTGCCATGGCATTTCGGACCATCCGGGCCGCACGACGGCCCGAACAGCGTCCCTTGATTTCTGTGTTTTCTGCGGTTTTTCGCCCTAATTGCAACAGGTCCATCTTGCCGCCTCCTCTTTGTGTTCCCATTTTTAACATATTGAGGCACTTTCATACAGTCTGCCTTTCACTTCTCTCCACCTGCACCACCATGCCCGCCGTCACATAAAATAAATTGCGGCCTCAATGGCCGCTCAACTTACAAACAAAGGAGTCCTGCACATGTGGTTCTGTGGTTGCCGGCGTTGTGGCTGCTCTTGCGGCAGCAGCTGCGGCTGTTCCTGCGGTAGTTCTTGTGGTAGTTCTTGTGGCTGTGGCGGTTCCTGTGGCTGCGGCGGAAGCTCGGGCAGCAGCGGTTCTTCCCTGCCTCTCAGCGCTTTCCCCATCTATGTTTCCTATCCCGCCTTTTTCCGTGATTCCGCCGCCATCGGTGGCGCCAACACCGCCATTTTCACCGCTGAAAGCAACGAGCCTGCCATTTGGCCCTGGGGCTAACATCCCCACCCCGCCGCCCTCCGGGCGGCCTACATGAGCCTCTTGAACAAAAAGGCTCCATATGGTATGATTAGGTTAAGATACCTTGACCAAATAAGGGCAGGTGATTGGCCTTGGAACAACAAACGCACTCCCATATCCACACCTCCCCTTCAAATACCGTCACTTATTCTCCTCCCATCCGCAGGCTTTGCTGGTTGTCCCTCTCCAGTGCCGCCGCTATTGCTCTATCGGTCTATCTATTGGACGGAATGCTGCCTTTTCTGCTCGGCTTTTGTTGCTTTGCCGTTGTTTTTCTTTCCCGCCTTCTGCCTGGAGTTTTGCGGCAAAAGACCGCATGGGCCGCAGCGGGACTTGCCTTGGGGTTTTTATGGACAGGCTGTTATCAACACATGGTTCGCACTCCCGCAAGAACCCTTATCAGTGAAGAGTACACCGCTTATACCCTGGAGATCACGGAGTATCCCCGGGAAAGCCAAAGCGGCACTACCCTCTCTGCCCGCATTCTGCTGGACGGGACCCCCGGCCCCAGACTTCAACTGTACACAGACCATGATGCCACGACCCTTTTCCCCGGCGATACCGTTTCGGCTGTACTAAAGCTGGTCGCCGCTGACCTCTCCCGTGGTGAGAAGACATCCTATCATGAATCCAAGGGCATTTTCCTGATTGGCTACGGGCAAGGCGAAATCGTTCTTTTAAACCGCCCCTCCGTCATCCCTTTACGGTACTGGCCGGTTTATGCGGCACACATTTTAAAGGGTTCCGTTACAGCCCTTTTCCCGGCCGATGTCAGTGGATTTCTCACTGCCCTTCTTACCGGGGACAAGCAGTCTTTGCCCTATGGGCTATATCCCGCTTTTCAGCGAGCGGGCCTTGCCCATATTATCGCCGTATCCGGTCTCCACATTGGTTTTCTGCTCGGACTGTTCTCCACTCTTTTCCGAAAGCGAGATCCCTTTGGGGTTGGAATAGAGATTTCTATCATTTTCCTTTTTGCCGCCATGACAGGAAACGCCCCCTCCGCCCTTCGCGCTGCCTTCATGGCCTCACTCCTGCTGATCGCGCCTTTGCTGCATAGGGAGAATGACCCGCCCACTACCCTGTCCGCCGCTCTTTTGTTTTTACTGCTCCCCTGCCCCTATGAAATTGCCAACACGGGGCTTCAGTTGTCCTTCGCCGCTATGGCGGGCATCAATTGGGTCGGCATACCTCTGTTCAACGGATGGTGTGACCGTATCCCCGCAGTGGACAAACCCTTGGGGCGGCTCTTCTCCTCTTTTATGCGGTTTTGTCTCGCCTCTTTTTGCACCACTGTCGGCTCTTTATTTTTCACCACACCCCTCACCGCTCTCTACTTTCGTTCTGTCTCCCTTGTATGGCCTTTCAGTAATCTTCTGGTACTGCCACTGGTATCCATTGTCTTCTCGGGCGGCTTGGCCGCTGCTGTTATTGGGATATTTTCCCCTTTTCTCGGCGGTTTCGCCGCCGCATTGATTGCCTGGCCGGCCAGATGGATCATGGCAATATCCAAATGGTTGGCTGCTCTGCCATTCTCCTCCCTTTCCCTTCTCTCTGGTTATCTCGCCCTTTGGTTTGCCACTGCGTATTTTATTCTCTTTCTATGGTATCTGGGCCGAAAACAGATCCGCCCTCTGATTCCTGCAGTGGCTTTGATCTTGACGCTTCCGGTTGCGCTTTATGTGCAAAATCGACAATTATACCGCTATCCGCTTACCGTGACTGCTCTGGATGTAGGGCAGGGTGCTTCCACTCTGTTCTTTTCCAGGGGCGAGACTCTGCTGGTAGACTGCGGCGGAAACAATTTCAGCAATGCCGGGGATCTGGCAG
The DNA here is from genome assembly GCA_910587345.1 of uncultured Oscillospiraceae bacterium. Taxonomy (GTDB): domain Bacteria; phylum Bacillota; class Clostridia; order Oscillospirales; family Oscillospiraceae; genus Vermiculatibacterium. The sequence continues at coordinate 162,329 of CAJUKH010000013.1, forward strand.
CCGACCAGCTTCAGGCCATGGGCTGCTCCCGATTGGATACATTGGTCCTCACCCACTGTCACAGCGACCACGCAAACGGTGTATTGGAGCTGATGGCCCGTCTGCCGGTTTCCCACCTTATTCTTCCCGACACAGACCGGGATTCCCCCTTACGGCAGGAGATTTTGGATGTAGCCACAGCGGCAAACTGCCAAATTGAATTTTTGACCCAGGACACCCAACTCACTCTCGGCGATGCCCGCTTCTCCCTCTTTGCGCCGCTTGGAGACGGCGGGAGCAACGAGGAAGGGCTTTCTCTTCTCTGTTCTTTGGACGGCTATGATATCCTTTTGACCGGCGACATGAACGACACTGTGGAGAAAAGGCTTGTAAAGTATAAGAACTTACCGGATATTGAGCTTCTAATGGTGGGGCACCATGGTTCCTCCACAGCCACTTCGGAGGCGCTTTTACTGGCTACCCAGCCTGACGCAGCAGTCATTTCCAGCGGCTATAACAGTTATGGGCATCCTTCCCCCGAAGTTTTGGAGCGTTTGGGTGCTTTGGGGTGTGATATCTACCGAACTGACGGAATGGGAACCATCACTTTTTATATCAATGGAGGGATCAACAGGTGAAATTTGTCTCCTGGAACGTTAACGGGCTGCGGGCCTGTATGCAAAAGGGGTTTATGGAAAGCTTTCAGACCCTTAACGCTGATTTTTTCTGCCTGCAAGAGACCAAACTGCAGCCGGACCAAATCGATCTTACACTTCCCGGTTATCGTCAATACTGGCATTCCGCCGAGAAGAAGGGATATTCCGGTACGGCAGTCTTTTCCCGAATGGAACCGCTCTCCGTCTCCTACGACATCGGAGATGAGGCGCATATCGGAGAAGGTCGCTCTATCACACTGGAATTTCCACAGTTCTACCTGGTCACAGTCTATACCCCCAACGCGCAGGACGGATTGAAGCGGCTGGAATACCGCATGGCCTGGGACAAAGCCTTTCGCACCTACCTGACGGAACTGGACCGGGAAAAGCCTGTTGTCATCTGCGGCGACCTCAACGTGGCCCATCAGGAAATCGACCTGAAAAATCCAAAGTCCAACCGCCAAAACCCCGGCTTTTCCGACCAGGAGCGGGACAGCTTCTCTCAACTGTTATCCGCCGGTTTTACGGATGCTTTCCGTTTTTTGTATCCCGACCTAACGGACACCTATTCCTGGTGGAGCTACCGTTTCCACGCAAGAGAAAATAACGCCGGCTGGCGTATTGACTACTTCCTCGTCTCCGACCGCCTTCGGGAGCACATACAAGCCGCTTCCATCCACTCGGAGATTTTCGGCAGCGATCACTGTCCGGTTTCTTTGGAGCTCAACTTTGCCTGAACCTCTTTTTACCACTTTTATCACAAACAAGTAACAAACATATCCGTCCTCTTGCATTTTTTCTTCGGCTCTACTACAATTGACCCGTGTGATTTTACCCTGGCTCTCTATATGGAGGCATACTATGAATAACAAACGTACTCTGCAAGCCCTGGCCCTTTCGCTTTCCCTTCTGTTGACCCTTTCCCCCGGCGCATATGCCGCTCTCACTACCAAGCAGGCCGGGCAGCTTTTGGAGGAATTCTACATCGACGAGGTTCCCCCCTCCGTACTGGCACAGCCCACTATTCCTGAAATGCTGGAGGCTTTGGGCGATCCCTATACCGAATACTTTCCGCCTCAGGATTATCAGAGTTTTCTCTCCTCCATGTCCGATATCTCTCTGGTGGGGATCGGGGTCACCTTCCAGGTCACCGAAGAAGGACTTTATCTGAACGAAATTTTGGAACACTCTCCTGCCGAGGCCGGCGGCCTCCGGCCCGGTGACCTGATCATCGCCATCGACGGCCGCAGCGTGCTGGGACAGGATTCTGACACCATTACTGGCTGGATTCGCGGTGAGGAAGGCTCAACGGTCTCGGTGACCTATCTGCGGGAGGGGCAAAAAGAAACTACCGTCACCCTCGTTCGGGCATTGGTCGTGGTGGCGGCCACCACGACCCAACTGATCGACGACCACATTGGTTACATCCGCTGCTCCACCTTCGGCGACGAGACCTACGGTCATTTCAAAGAGGGCATGGAGACTTACGGCGACAAAGCTACTGTCTGGATCGTGGACCTTCGCTCCAATCTGGGCGGCTCCACAGAGGCCGCCACCAATGCCGCCGGACTCTTTGCCGGCAGCGGGGAGATGGCCTATCTGCGGGATGGCAGCAATCAGTACGGCGCCTACTTTTATTCCGAGACACCTAAAACCCTCTATCCGGTCATTGTCCTGATGGACTTCTATTCAGCCAGCTCCTCCGAGCTTTTTGCCTCTATCATTCGGGACTATCAAGCGGGGATCATCATCGGCTCACGAAGCTACGGAAAAGGCGTTGCCCAGCAGGTTTTGGACCAGCAGTATGATCCCGAGCTTTTTGCCGACGGTGACGCCATCAAAATCACTTCCCACCGCTTCTATTCCCCCGCCGGCAATACCACAGACCAAATCGGGGTGATCCCCGACCTGCTGGTCCCACCTGAAATGGCAGGCAATGTAGCCTATCTGCTGGCCGGCTCCGCCCCCACCTCAGACACCTCCGGCACCTTGAAAGTGGACCTTGGCTGGCGGTGGTATGTGGACTTGCAAACGGCCATAAACGAGGACCCGGAAGCCCTTCAACTGCTTCTGAACGCCCTTCCCGTCAACAAAGACCTGTGGCTGGGCACCGGCGGCCCCAACGGCTGGCAACGGACCGATGCGGCCTCTGTCGCCCGGGAGCAGTCGCTGGAATATACTCTTCCCCAATTTTCCGACCAGAGCGAATCTCTCTATGATACCGCTCTCAGCGTCCTTAAAACCTTTTCCCTCATTCATGGCCGGGAAGACGGCGCCTTTCATCCCCGGGACACCCTCACAAGAGCCGAACTTTGCCAGCTGCTGGCCATAGCCTTGAACTGTACGGTACCGGAAGGAGAAAGCAGTTTTACCGATGTCCCTGCCGACGCCTGGTACACCCCCGCAATCGTAGCCATGACCCAGCTGGGACTTGTCAATGGCACGGGAGACGGAACCTTTTCCCCGGACAGCGCCATCGACCATCAACAGTTTATCACCATCATGGGACGTCTGTCCCAGCGGCTCAATATGTATTTTTATAACGCCATTCTTGAAACCCCCGCAGAGACCATCAATACCCCCGAACTGTCCGGCTATGCCGACTGGGCAAAACCCTCGGCATGGCTCCTCTCCTACAGTCAGAAAGGCTATTTTGGCAATACCCTTTCCCTGTTATGGGCAGATGCGGCCAACATTGAGTCTTTGCAGTTCACCACCCGGGATGAGGCCGCCTATACTATTTACCGCATCCTCTCCTATACCGGTATTCTCCCCGCCTGATACCGCCCCCTTTTTCTCCCTCCGCTTTGCGGAGGGAGTTTTTTATCCCTTTATGGCTGAGGGGAAAATTTCTCTTGACAAATTTTCTATTTTCCTATATAGTTCATTTTATGAACTATATAGGAGGTGTTCTTATTCTCAACGAAGAATTGCTTACCACTTGGCTCAAATTAAGCAATACCATCAACAATGACCGGCTGGTGACCGGGCTGTCCTTTAACGAGGCAATGGTCTGCGGTTTCATTGCCAAGGCGCAGAAGGAAAACAGATTCCTGACGGCCAGCGACCTTTGCGCCGAGACCCGTATCCTCAAATCACAGATGAACGCTATCCTCCGCTCTTTGGAGGAAAAAGGGATGCTTGCCCGGCAGCGCTCTCAACAGGACCTGCGGCAAATCGAACTGCAGCTTTTGCCCGATGGGCAGGAGCGATATATGCAGACGCACCAACAGGTATTGTCTCTTGTTGACCGCCTGATGGGCGATATGCCGGAGGAAGATATCCGGACTCTTATCTCTCTTCTCTATCAAATCATTCAAAACTTTGACAAGACTGTAAAGGAGGCCTGAACCCATGGCGATTCGTATCATTACTGACTCTGCCTCTGACCTTGAACTCTCTGACGCCAAAGACTGGCAAGTACAAGTGGTTCCCATGTCTATCCAGTTCGGAGACCGTTCCTATCTGGATGGGCTGGACCTTTCCAAAACAGAATTTTACCAAAAACTTCTTCAGGGTGACGAAAGCCCCACCACCGCCCAGCCCGCTCCGGCTGATTTTCTTCAGTTGTTTGAGAGTGCCCGGGATGCCGGCGACCAGGTGGTCGTTATCCTGCTGTCCAGCGTCCTCAGCGGCACATTCCAAAGTGCCGTTATCGCCAGGGAAATGTGCGGTTATGCAGATATTCATCTGATAGACAGCCGCAGCGCTTCCACCGGCATCCAGCTGCTGGTATGGGAGGCCTGCCGGATGCGGAAGGCGGGGGCCTCCGCCCAGGAGATCGCTCAGCGGCTGGAAACCTTGAAGGACCGTGTTCGTATCTTTGCCGCTATCGATACCTTGGAGTATCTTCGCCGGGGCGGCCGCCTCAGCGATTTTCAGGCCGGTTTGGGGACCGTGGCCAAAATCAAACCGCTCATCACTGTTCGGGACGGCGCCGTTTCCATCATTCGTAAATCCTTTGGTCTCTCCGCCGCTGTAAAACAACTCGGCGCTCTTTTAGAGGAGCATCCCGCAGATCGTGATTTTCCTTTCTTCCTGCTCTATTCTGATGATATTGCCCGCTCCGACCTGCTCCTGCCAAAATTGGAGTCTCTGGGGTATTACGCCGAGGGGCTTCGCCGTGCATCTCTGGGGCCCACTATCGGCACCCACATCGGTCCCGGGGCTTTGGGTATCGTCTATCTGGAGCAGGAATAAACCGCCTGAAAACAGAAACACGGAAACCGCAAAAGCGGTTTCCGTGCTTTTTTACTCCATGGGGGCCTGAAAGCGGGCCATCACTTCGGATATCCTGATTCCCTGCGGGCACACTTTTTCACAGCTGCCGCAGGCAGCACAGGCTGTTGGACGCTTATGCGGCGGCAGTTCCGCCACGTCCTCCGGCCAAAATATCTTTTGCCCGGAGAATGCGCATTCGTTATAAAGCCGCACCAAAGCCGGTATATTCAGCCCTTGCGGGCAATGGTTTACACAGTAGCGGCAATCCGTACAAAATACCGTAGTCCTTTTCAGAATATTCCTGGCTACCGCCAGCAGACTTTCCGTTTCCTCCATCTTCAATGGCACATTCTCACCGAAAATCGCCACGTTTTCCCGAAGCTGTTCCATTGTGGACATCCCCGAAAGGACCACCGTCACCTCCGAAAGCCCCTGCAGAAACCGAAAAGCCCAGCCGGGAGCGGTTTCCCCGGGACGGACAGCCTCCAGAAAAGCGGCATCCTCCGGGTGAAATTCAGCAAGGGTCCCGCCCCGCAACGGCTCCATGACCCATATTGGCAGGCCGTAGCTGCGGACCAGCTCCACCTTCTCCTGTGCGCCCTGGTAGAGCCAGTCCACATAGTTCACCTGAAGCTGACAAAACTCCAAGTGTTCCCCCCAGCTATCCAAAAACCGTTTGAGGACCGGCAGGCGGCCATGGCAGGAAAAGCCCAGATGACGGATACGTCCCCGCCGCTTCTGCTCTAAAATATAGTCCAGAAGTCCATATCGCTCATCCAGATAAAGATCGATATTCTCTTCTGTCACCGTATGAAAAAGATAAAAGTCAAAATAGTCCACCCGGCATTTTTTCAGTTGCTTTTCAAAAATTTCCGCCGGTTTCTCCAGGTTTTTCACATCGTATCCCGGAAATTTATCTGCCAAATAAAAACACTCACGGGGATAGCCGGAGAGGATCTTTCCCAATATTGTCTCAGAGCGACCATTATGATACCCCCACGCAGTATCAAAGTAATTGATCCCCTGCTCCATGGCATAGGCCACCATCTCAGTCGCTGCCCTCTCATCAATTGTTCCGCTTCCGTCCTCCAATGTCGGCAGACGCATAGCTCCCATTCCAAGAACAGACAGCATCAGACCTTTAAAGTTTCGGTAAAGCATGACTTCTCCTCCCGAAAAAGCGTTTCCTATCCCCTTCCCACATCACGGGTCGCATAGGCATTCAGGTCACTTCCTGCCAGATGTCCTGCCAGATACTCATAGTATCCCTGGCTTCCCACCATGGCTCCGTTGTCGCCGCAAAGGGACAGCGGCGGCAAAAAGAGCTTATCGCCCGAAGCCTTACAGGCTTTTTCCAAATCAGCCCGAATGCGGGAGTTCGCCCCCACGCCGCCGGCCACGGCAATTTTACCATACCCCTTCCGGCGGGCAGCCTCCATCACCCGGGGCACAAGGATATCACTGACGGCGGCCTGAAAAGAGGCCGCCAAACCGGGACCATCCAGTTCCTCACCCTTCTGCTGCGCATTGTGCAGCAGGTTCAGTATCGCCGTTTTCAGCCCGGAAAAGGACATATCCAGCGGATACCCCTCCACATGAGAACGCGGCAGGGCATACTTTCCATCGTCTCCGCCCTGGGCCAGCCGGTCCATGGGTCCGCCGCCGGGATAGCCGATCCCCAGCACACGGGCCGCCTTGTCAAAACACTCTCCCGCCGCATCGTCCCGGGTCGCCCCCAGCACCTCCATATCGGTATAGTCCCGCACATCGGCAATCAGGGTATTCCCTCCGGACACGCAAAGGCACACAAAGGGCGGCTCCAAATCCGGGTGGGCAATATAATTGGCCGCAATGTGGCCCCGAATATGATGTACGGGGATCAAAGGCACCCCAAGGGCCAAAGCCACCGATTTGGCAAAATTGACCCCCACCAGCACTGCCCCGATCAGACCGGGCGCATAGCTGACCGCCACGGCATCGATATCCTTTTTGGAAAGTCCCGCATCCTGCAATGCCTGATCCGCCAACCCGGCAATGGCCTCCACATGCTTTCTGGAAGCGATTTCCGGTACTACCCCGCCATAGATGGTATGCATATCCACCTGGGAGGCAATGGCGTCAGAAAGGACTTCTCTGCCGTCTCTGACCACCGCCACAGCAGTCTCGTCACAGGTGGACTCAAAGGCCAAAATGTTCATCCAATCACTCTTTTCCCTCTTCTGTGCGCTGCTTTCAGTATTCCTCCAACCCTTCAGGCGCCGGGTGGATCTCCTCTCCGGGTGCCAGCGGAAGCTGGATGTACTTCTCCATATGTCCGGCCGAAAAATAGCTGGCATAGATATCCCGGTGCATGGACTCTACCCTTCGGTCGTCGGTCTCTTCGCCCAGATAAATACACTTGAAATGGACCCCAAACAAAGCGCACTCATAATCCAGCACCCGAAACCCATTTCTGAGATAGAACCCCACACGGCGGCAGCGCAGGTCGTTCTCTGCCGGGTCCCGGGAATCGAGAGCTTCCACCTCGCCGAAAAGCTGCCCGTACCGCTCTCCCAGCAGCGACAGTATCCGGCCTCCTATCCCGCCATTCCGTTTCCCGCGAAGGACCCCCAGATATTCCAGCAAAGCCCCTCTTTCATTTCCGGAAAGCCACATAATGGCATAGCCCACGGCCTCCCCATTTTCCAATGCCAGTAACGGCTCATAATGTCCCCGTTCCATCAGCCGCAGCATTCCCGAAAGGGGTTTCAGCTCCGCCTTTGGAAAATCAAAAACCATCTCCGTCTTATAAAGGCTTGCCAGTTCTTCTTTATTCAGCAGTTTCAGTTCCATGGTCAAACTCCAGTGTCATAATGATAGCGTCCTCTTTTGGCATTTGATAATAATCCTTTCGCCGGCCCACCTGGGCAAAACCGTGCTTATAATAAAGCTGGATAGCAGGGTCGTTGGAGGGACGGACTTCCAACGTAAGAAAGGCAAGATGCTCCCTGCCAAAACGGACAAACACATCCAGCAGGTCATCCCCAATGCCGTTTCCCCGGTAATCCTCTCGAACCGCCAGGTTATCAATATACCCCTCGTCCATCACCACATGAAGCCCCGCATAGCCCAGCACCGCTCCGTCAGGCCGCTGGGCCACGATGAAAGAGGCCAACGGATTATAAAGTTCCTCTTCCAGCATGGCCTCAGACCAGGGAGCGGAAAAACACTCCCGCTCGATTTGGGCGATGGCCGGGATATGAGAGCGGTCCATAGGTACCAGCTTATAGTTTTTCATGCCCATATCCTCCTCTTACCCTTTGGCTTCGCCCCAGCTTTTTCCGGCGGCAGAATCGGCCTTCATGGGGACGGTGTAGTCCACCACCCCCACCATTTCTCTTGTCAAAAGCGCCTTGACACGCTCCGCTTCCTCTTCGGGACACTCCACGATCAACTCATCGTGGACCTGTAAAATCAGCTGCGCCTTTAGCCCCTCGGCCCGGATGGCATCCCTGACCCGAATCATAGCCAGCTTGATCACGTCTGCCGCAGTGCCCTGAATGGGCATATTCAGGGCCACCCGCTCTCCGAAAGAGCGAAGGTTGTGATTGGCCGACTTCAGCTCAGGCAGCCAGCGGCGGCGCCCCATTAAAGTCGAAACATACCCTTTCTCCTTGGCCTCCTCTACCACATTGCTCTGGTAAGCGGCTACGCCGGAAAAGGTAGCAAGATACCGCTCCATATACTCCTTGGCCTCTGCAACGCTGACCTTGATATCGTCCGACAAAGAAAAGGCCGATATCCCATAGACAATGCCAAAATTCACTGCCTTGGCCCTGCGGCGCATCTCGTGGCTCACCTCTTCCACAGGTACGCCAAAAACCTGAGCCGCGGTAGCGGTATGGATATCCTCTCCGCTCATAAACGCCGCCTGCATGGTCTTATCATCGGCCATATGAGCCAATATCCGCAACTCTATTTGAGAATAGTCAGCATCCACCAACACATTCCCCGGTCCCGCCACAAACATATACCGCAGCCTGGCCCCCAACTCGGTACGCACCGGGATATTTTGCAGGTTGGGTTCGGTAGAGGAAAGCCGTCCCGTCGCAGTAACGGTATTCTGGAAGGAAGTACGGATACGCCCATCCTCCTCAATGACTTTGATAAGGCCATCCACATAAGTGGATTTCAACTTGGCATACTGTCGGTATTCCAAAATACAGTCAATGATATCATGCTGTCCCCGCAGCTTTTCCAACACTTCTACATTTGTAGAATAGCCTGTCTTGGTCTTCTTTACCGGCGGCAAACCCAGTTTATCAAAAAGAATATGGCCCAACTGCTGGGTAGAATTGATGTTGAAGGTCTCCCCTGCCAGTTCATAGATAGCCGACTCGTCCAGCCGAAGCCGCTGGTCCAACGTCTCGCCAAACTGGGCCAGCGCCTTCCGGTCCACCAAAACGCCTGCCCGCTCCATCTCCGCCAGAACCGGGCAAAGGGGCAGTTCCACCTGGTAGTAGACCTTCTCCAGTCCCAATTCCTGCAGCCGCTTAGAAAACTCCTCATAGAGAAGTTCCACCAACACAGCATGGCTTGTCATAGCGTCCACTGCGGCAGTGCATTCCTCCGGTATCGCCATAGGGCCGAAGGCGCTCTTATTCAAATAAGCCTCAGCCTTGGGGGACTCAAAACCGAAATAGGTGACACTGAGCCGCTCCAAGTCGTAGCTGCCGTCGGTAGGCGCCAAAAGATAGGCGGCCAGGGCGATATCAAACACAAAGCCATCGGTGGAAAGGCCCTCGGCCAAAAGGGTATTCATCAGGTCCTTCACGTTGTGAGATATCTTCTGAATGCCGGCGGAGAAAAAGCGGCGGAGAAAGTCATTGTATCCCTCCAACCGGTCCGCAAAAAAGAGGGCCGCCTTCCTCCCTCCCTTCTCATCCCACTCCACGGCAAGGCCGTTTAAATCAGGAAGCACCAGACAACTCACATGGTCTCGCCGCTGCCATAGGGAAAGCAGCTCTTCCGCCCGGTCAACGGCAGTGATCGTCTCACTCTCACAGGTCATTTCATGGGCCGGCTCTTCCGCCAGGGCGTTCCCTTGGGGCGCCTTCAGCCCCAGGCGGTCGATCAGCTTGGCAAACTCAAGCCGCAGACAAAGTCCGTACAGCTCCCCCTCCTTCACCGGCTTACGCAGCGTGTCCTCCGGCTGAAAGGAAATCGGGGCATCCCGGTGAATGGTTGCCAGGTCGTAGGACATTCTGGCGTCAGCCTCCCCTTCGGTCAACTTTTTCACCACGGCAGGTTTGGCCGGTGTATCAAAGGCCTGGCAGATATCCGGCATCTGCTCATACATGCGGTCAATGGAGCCATAGACCTGGATCAGCCCCATGGCCGTCTTTTCTCCGATCCCCTTTACCCCCGGGATATTATCGCTGCTATCCCCCATCAATGCCTTTAAGTCAATGATATGAATGGGTTCAAACCCATACTCCTCCCGGAACGCCGCAGGGGTCATATCCCGGGTGGTGGTCTGCCCCATGCGGGAGGTCACCAGCTTCACCGTCACATGGTCATCAATGAGCTGAAGAGAATCCTTGTCTCCCGTGACCACCACGGTCTCCCACCCCGCCTCGCTGTCCATCTTGGAGATGGTGCCGATCAGATCATCGGCCTCCCAGCCTTCCAACTCATACCGGGGGATATTCATGGCATCCAACATCTCCCGGATCAGCGGCAGCTGGGCCACCAGGTCCTCCGGCATAGGCTTCCGCTGCGCCTTATACCCCTCATAGGCCAGATGCCGAAAGGTCGGCGCCTTTAAATCAAAGGTCACACAAAGCCCGTCCGGCTTCTCCTCGTCTATCAATTTCAACAGGATATTAAGGAAGCCATAGACCGCATTGGTAGGCGTTCCGTCCCGGGTGGACAAGGGCCTGACTCCATAAAAGGCACGGTTTAAGATGGAATTTCCGTCCAGCACCATCAGTTTCATGAAAAAGCGCCTCCTGACAAGGGCATAAAATCTTATGTTTCAGTATATCATTTTTCCCCTCTGGGAGCAAGAGAAAACCGGGGACAATGCCCCGGTTCCGTCTGTATCTTTTACCGCATCCACTGACGGTTCCACTGTTCCAGCCAGAGAAGCTGCTCATCCATATCCTGATGGCTGAAACTCTCCATGCCAAACAGCTCCATAATGGTGGCCTGGGTAGAAAAATGCTGAAGGGCGATCAGGGCGGGAAAGGCGGCCGCCTCCTCATTACCGAGAGGGTGTTCCTCCCGGTAAGTGGTCAAAAACCGGGCCAGAAGCGCCTGAGAGCGGTCAAAATTTTCTTCTTGAAAATGGAAGTAATCGGTCCTATCACAAATCAACGCCACATCGTACATGGGAAGCCCCCAGCAAGAGGTATCAAAATCATGGACATAAAGTTTCCCATCCGTTCCCTTACGGATATTGCCCCGGTACAGATCCCCATGGCAATACCCCATGGACAGATTTCCCGCCTTCTCCCAGATGGCTTCCGCCATGGTGCGATACGCCTCCACTCTGGGATATGCCTTCCTCTCCAATGTGGCAAGATAGCGGCCCAGATAAAAATCCCTGTCCCGTTTTACCAGCTCTCCCCGGTAGTCTTTCATTTCCCGGTGAAGGCGGCCCGTCAACGCGCCGATGGCCTCGGCTTCCTCCTCCGGGTCTACGTCCTCTCCTTCAATAAACTCATAGAGAATCAGCAACCCGCCTTGCCACTCCACCCAGTCACTTCCATTGGCCGTGGGCAGAATTGCCGGAACGGGAAAATCCCGCCTGGCCAAAAACTGCTGGACCTGAACCCCGTTTATTCCCGTGGCCGCCAGCGCAGGTTTGACAAAGCGCAAAAAGTAAGGCTTCTTCCCGGAATAAACAATATAAGATGTACTGCCCATATCCCGGTTTGAACGGCTCCAATCAAAGTGAATGGCGTAGTGTGCATTCAAACATTGCAGCAACTCTTCCATCTTCCGCCCCCCTATCCCAAGATCCCCTTCAACTGTTCCTCTGTCGCCTGAGGAAGCACCTTCCCCAGATGCTCCATGATCCGCCGGGCCGATTCCGCCGGTGTTCTGATATAGACCCGGTCTGCAAAATCCCCGCCAAAATGAGCCTCCGGCGTGGCATACCGCGCAATGCCCCAGCCATAAAAGTTCCCTTTGCTGTCCACCGCATACTCGAAATCGGTGGTGGTAATATAACCCCGCATCTGAAGCCGGGTAAGGGTGGTATCATACCCGCTCTTTCCCTCCCCCACAAAACCGCTCCTTTTCCGCAGTTCTTTGGAAAGCATGGTCCCCTCCGCCGCCAGAGCATCAAAGATCCGCTTTTCCTTAAAGGAGGCCAAGCCGTCATCATAGCGGGCGTCAAAATCATATCCGTCCCGGCGGTGATTGGCAAAGTCGGGGAACCATTCTCTGCTGATAAATCCCGCCTTATTTTTGAAAAACTTCCCATAGGCGCAACCACTGAGCTGAATGGCCGGTCCCTTCCACTCCCAGACCCCATCTCCCTCCTCAGGAAACCAGAACTCCGGCGGGACACAGTCTTTCAGCGAAAATCCCGGGACGGAATTTTGGAAAAAGGGCAAAAAGCCAATCTCATTGATAAGCTCCGCCAATTCGTCTTCATGCTCCACAAGGGGCAGCGCCATGGTATCCTCTCCTTTGGGAATTTTCCTTATTATACTCTGTTTTTCGCCATTTGCCAAGATAAAAAGAACCCCATCCCAATGGGATGGGGTTCCGCTTTCTTATTCCGCTTCCGCCGGAATCAGCTGGTTATCCACCATATTATAGTCATAGACTTTACCGTCTTCGTCTATAACGGAAAAAACACCGGATTTCTCATCGGCCACTACCGTGTAGGCCCCAATCTCCACTTCTGCCCCAATCTCCGCTTCTGCCTCAACATCAGTATTCACGGTATAGTTCACCATATCCGACTGGGCGCCGGGCGCTGTGGAAAAGGACAAAATCACTTCACCATCGCTGCTCTTTGCGGTAAGCTCGGCCACACCGTCAGCATTCACCCGGACCTCAAATCCCTCTCCCTCATAGATGTACTCTCCGTCCTCGGCCAGAGCATCGGTAACATCGATCTCTTCCTCGTCCAGCAGAAGAATAGTATGCCCTTCCCGCTCCTCCACCGCCATGGTGGGGATCTCCAGGCCGGTAAAGACTCCGTCATCTGTACTCACCGTCACGAACACCCTGGCAAAGAACTGCTGTACTGCGGGAAGCTCCGCAGCGCTGGCCGTGATCCCCAATGCGGCTACCATGGCTGCCGCCAGCAGTGCTACCCGTGTGGGACGGTGCAGGATCTTCTTCTTTTGATTTTCAACCATCTCTATCATCTCCTCTAATGTCTCTGTGTCCAGCGTCAGCCGGTCACAGGCTTCTTGATATCCCTTCATATCGAGCATTTGTCTCCCTCTCCTTCCTCTGTCAGAACACTCCGCAGCTTTTCCCGGGCCCTTTGAAGCCTGGTTTGGATGGTGGACGGGTTGACCCGCAGTACCCCAGCCACCTCCTGCACGGAATAGCCCTCATAGTAGTAAAGATAGACCGGCAGGCGATATTTTCCGTCCAGGGCCATTACCGCATCCAGAACCCCATCTGTCTTTCTTTCCTCCACCGGCCCATCCCAATCTTCCAGTGGTATGGTCCGTTTCTTCCAGGGGGAGCGTAAGACCTTGCGGCACTCGTTGACCGTCACCCGCAAAAGCCAGTGCTTCAGGTGCTCTTCACCATCAAAGTTTCCGGTGTGCTGATATAATCGCAGCAGGACCGTCTGAGTCACATCCTCCGCCTCTCCACGATCCCGCACACCATGCAGGGCCACCCGAAAGATGGTATCACTGTAGGTTCTGGCCCATTTTTCAAATATCTCGTCGGTCATGGGAAACCTCCCCTTTGCCTCCCCCTCACAGGGGGATTTGAAAGCGCTTTCAATGGGAATATCCAGCAAGAGACGAAAATATCTCAACCCAAATGAAATTTTTTCAAAAAAAGAGCTTCGAGTAATACCTCGAAGCTCTTTTTTGTCTCTTTACAGCCGCCCGGTCTCCCATGCGCCCCACTGGGTCTTTACGTAAGCCCGCACGGCATCCCGCAAAAACATGCCACAGCCGGGCACTTCGTTCTCATAGCGAGCATTAAAGCGGCTTTCCTCTGTGCACAGCTCCACCAACTTCCGATGGCTTTCGGGAACATACGGCAGTGTGCCGGCAATGGTGATCCAACGGCGGTGGAGATAGGCGATCCTCTGCCCCTCCTGGGTCACAGGGTCGTGTCCCTTCCATATTGCGTCCACCAGATTGGCCACCAACTCGGTATCAGCAGCCTTCCAGCTGTTGTAACGGCTCTCGTCCAGGGCCAGGATCGCCTTCCGCACGGTCTCCATGGCCTCCGCCCCAAAATGGGTCCGGACCACATTTCCCACACGGTGCTCAAGGCTTTCTATGGTCTCCTGTTTCAACGCCATAAATTCTTGCTCGTTCATTCTTACCCGCTCCTCTCTCTTTCGGATTCTAAACCGGTATTCTCCGAAAACTGCCCTTTTCCGCCCTTCATACAGTGCCCATTGAGAAAAAACGGTGTGATACGCATACTGGTATCCCACCGTTTTTGATTTCTCTTTTAGCCCAGTTGTGCCTTGGCCAGCTCGGTGAGCTGGGTGAAGGCAGCACGGTCGTTGACAGCCATCTCAGCCAGCATCTTGCGGTTGATGGCAATGTTGGCCTTCTTCAGACCGTTGATGAAAGTGGAATAGTTCATGCCGTTCATCTTACAGCCGGCGGAGATGCGGGTGATCCACAAAGAACGGAAATCACGCTTCTTCAGTCGACGGCCCACATAGGCATACTTCAGGGACTTCATGACCTGCTCATTGGCCATCTTAAAGTGTTTGCTCTTGGCGCCCCAGTAGCCTTTCGCCAGCTTAAGGACCTTATTTCTGCGCTTGCGCGTCATCATTGCGCCTTTGACTCTTGCCATAGTATTTGAAACCTCCTATATCTGAGTAACAGTAGAATTATTTGTAAGGGATCATACGCTTGATGGCGGACTCGTTGGTCACATCGGCGTAAGCGCCCTTGCGGAGGCCTCTTTTCCGCTTGGTATCCTTGCCGTGGCCATTGAGCAGGTGACGCTTGAAGGCGTGAGCCCGCTTGACCTTGCCGGTCTTGGTCAGGTTGAATCTTTTCTTCGCCCCGGTATGGGTCTTCAGTTTAGGCATTGTGATTTCTCCTTTATCGTAAAATCTTTGCTTACTTCTTCTGGTCCTTGGCCGTCTTTGCGCTGAGGAAAATGGACATATGCCTGCCATCCAGCTTAGGCTCCTTATCCATGGTAGCCACCTCGCTGCACTGCTCGGCAAACTTCAACAGCAGATCACGGCCGATCTCAGTGTGGGTCATCTCCCGGCCGCGGAAGCGGACGGTCACCTTCACCCGGTCGCCATCGGCCAGGAACTTCTGGGCATTGCGCAGCTTCACATTGAAGTCGTTGACGTCGATACCCGGCGACATACGGACCTCTTTGATCTCCACCACACGCTGATTTTTCTTGGCTTCCTTTTCCCGCTTGGTCTGCTCAAACTTGAACTTGCCATAGTCCATAAGCTTACACACGGGAGGAACCGCATTGGGGGATATCTTTACCAGATCCAGATTGGCCTCTTCCGCCTTGCTGAGAGCCTCCTGAGCGGTCATAATGCCCAGCTGCTCACCGTCAGCGGAAACCAGCCGCACTTCCTTGTCGCGAATTTCCTCGTTGATCTGATGACCTTGCTTGCTGATAGAAACGCACCTCCTCATTGTCGACACGGCCAATGGGCCGTATCTCCTCTCCTAACACACAGGGAACACACAAAAACGGAGCCGTAAAACGGCTCCGCAACAGGACACAACAACGCCGATAATCGGCGAATGTTTTCCATGTTGACCCCAACGCCTTTGGCGGGAGGTGAGGACGAAACCGTTCCTACTTTATTGTGCTTTGATAGTATAGCAGGATGGAATGAAAATGTCAAGGATTATTTTTAGCCATACCTCTCATAGGCTCTGATGTCACACCAGCCCCATCCTTCCCAGACAGTTCCGGTTCTCACATAAGCCTCCATAATATCTACAGGATTGCTCCAGCCCTTTTCCCGGGCAGGGGCTTCCCAATAACGGACCTCCACCATCGCCCCATCTTTTCGCAAAGATTCCCTACAGGCGGGATGGCTTCCCCCTTCTGACAACGCCTCCAGAGCATGGGTCATCTGATATTCCCCATTCAAAATCTCATAGGCATAGTAATAGTGCCCATAGTTATAGTCACTTCCCCCCCAGATCACACCATGTTCTGCGTCCACCCTCGGGCTTGGGATCTCCGAAAAGCTGGGGGCATAGCGATACCCCTCCTCCCCCGGTTTTCCCAGAAAGGCGGCATTAAACCGGCACCCACCCCGGCTACCGCCGATATAGAGCAGCAGGTCGTCGGTTCCGTCAAAATTCACATCCGTCCGTGTGACCCCGCCAATCCCTGCCTCATGACGGGGCGAGGTCAGCTCTATCTCCTGACACAGACCATTTTCACTAGTCAGCAGCACTACATCCCTCTGCTCCCGCTCATCCCGAAAAACCTCTACGCAGACATCCTCATTATAGCTTCTGGAATAGGTATCCACCGCCTGAGGCGGGGTCTTCAGACGCTTATAGCCACTCTCCGACAAAAAGATTCCAGAGGTCAAAAGCTCTCCACCCCATAGGCGAAGTTCTCTGCCTTCTGTCCCCTGAAACCGTCTTTCCAGCAATTCCTCTCTGGAATTTTCGGAATCGAATTGCCACTCAGGAGCATCCATTTCAAGCCGGTCCAAGAGTGCTTTCCACAAAAGAAGAGTTGCTCTGCGATAGTATCTGGCGCAATTTATACCATGGTCCACCCGGGCCAAAGTCCCTGCGCCGAACCCATCCTTCTGATCTTTCCCCATAAACGCATTTGAGTAAGAAAAAAGCGCAAGACATTCCCCATTAACTGGGGCAAATCCCAGCAGTGCCTCCCTGGCCCCCACCACCGTCTTCTCCGGTTCCACCGCCGGGTTGGCATGGGCGGAAAACACCTCGTATGCGTGGCGCAACTCCGTTTCCCAAAGTTTCGCCTCCATCCAGCCATCAGCGGACATCATATAAGTGGCCCCATCCTGGTACAGCCACTGGGAAGCCCAACCGTCAATGGGGTTTTCCAAAATGTCTTCTTTCCACGCCCCCTCTTTCTCTGCCAAATCATAGTTTCCCATCGTATATTCTATCCTACCGTCCTGATTCAGCCGCTCCAACTCCTCCTCTGGCAAGAAAATATAACAATCCAAAGGGGATATATCACTCAGCCAGGTCATGGTCTCATACCAGTTCTCCACAAAATTGCGGTAGATTTCTTTCCGTGCCCCCATCTCCCCAGCCCCAAAACCTGTCCCATACATGACGGCCTCTCCCCAACTCTCGGTGTCCTGCTGTAAAAGGCTGGTATAGCCTATGTAAGCGTCCAAAAGGGCCTGGGCCTTCGCATAGGTGAAGAAATCCTCCTCCATCTCCTCAAAATCGATAAAAGTTTCCACGGTGGGGTGGGCGTTTTCATTTAGATAGGCAAAAATATGCCGGGCCTCCCGCTCCCAGGCCTCCGTCTCCCGCTCCGCCAGATAGGCACTTTCATAACGTGTATCATATTGCAGCGTGCCATAAAACCCCGAAATGGGGTCATGGTACATCGGCACATCATCTGTCACAACCGACGGCACATCTGTCGGCATCGCCGGCTCCTCTTCCACCGCAGCCGGCCTACACCCCGTCAAACACAATGCCAGAATCAAAATCCATACTCCAAGCCGTTTCATCTCTTTCCTCTCCTTTTTCCCCAGTATAGCACTCCCAAAAAACAAAAGCAACCGGCAGACCTTTGGTCCGCCGGTTGCTTTTACACCTCTTCTTTAGTCGATGCTGACCACTTCGTAGCCGGCCTCGGTGACGGCGGCCTTAATGGCCTCGTCGGTGACTTCGCCGGTAACGGTGGCGGTCTTGGTGTCCAGATCCACCTGAGCGGTGACACCGGGCAGGCCATTGAGCGCATTGGTGACGTGCTTCACGCAGTTCTGGCACATCATACCCTCGATGGTAACGGTCTTTGTCATGGTTGTTTCCTCCTTTGCAATATTGGACGTCTCAGTCCGGGACTCCTCAGCCGGAACGGCCTTGGGAGCAGGTACGGAAGACGCATATGTTCCATCCCCGCCGTGACGGGGCTTGAACAACTTAAGCCGCAGAGCATTGGATACCACACAAACCGAGCTCATGGACATGGCGGCGGCGGCAATCATGGGGTTAAGCTGGGGACCGCCGAAAATCACCAGCACGCCGGCGGCCACAGGAATACAGATGGCATTGTAGAAAAATGCCCAGAAGAGATTTTGTTTGATATTACGGATGGTGGCCCGACTCAACTCGATGGCCGTTACGGCATCCATCAGATCACTCTTCATCAGCACCACATCAGCGGACTCAATGGCCACGTCCGTACCGGCACCGATGGCCAGTCCCACATCGGACCGTGCAAGAGCAGGCGCATCGTTGATCCCATCGCCCACCATGGCCACCTTTTTCCCATCGGCCTGAAGCTGGGCAATGACCCGCTCCTTATCCTGCGGCAGCACCTCTGCCACAACGTCCGTCAAGTCAAGTCCCTTTGCAATTGCCTGAGCGGTACGTTTATTATCGCCGGTGAGCATCACCACATCCACACCCAGCTCCCGCATGGCCCTGATGGCTGCGGCGGAGGTAGGCTTCACCGTATCGGCAACGGCCACAAGGCCGATAAGACGGCCATCCTGAGCGAAATACAGCGGCGTTTTCCCCTCCTCCGCCAGCCGTTGGGGCGCATCTCCGGCGGTGGTAAGATCCACCCGGTTCTCCTCCATCATCGCCTGATTACCTGCCAGAAAAAGGGCGCCCTGCACCACAGCGGACACGCCGCGGCCATGAATGGCCTGAAATTCCTCGGCAGGGGCCAGAGGGATCCCCCGGTTTTCCGCTTCGGCCACCACGGCTTGGGCCAGAGGGTGTTCCGACGGCTTCTCCAGAGAGGCCGCCACACAGAGCAGTTCCCCCTCTTCCATGTTCCCAAAGGCTTGAAGATCGGTAACCACCGGCTTGCCCTGTGTCACAGTACCGGTCTTGTCCAGCACCACCGTTCGAATATCTCGCAGGCCTTCCAGCGCCTCGGCGGATTTAAAGAGGATACCGTTCTCCGCGCCCTTTCCGGTGCCCACCATAATGGCCACCGGTGTGGCAAGCCCCAACGCGCAGGGACAGGAAATAACCAGTACCGCAACGCCGGACGTCAAGGCCCGGGCCACATCCCGGGTGGTCACGAACCAAACTCCGGCCGTAAGAATGGAAAGGCAGATCACCACCGGCACAAAAACGCCCGCCACTTTATCGGCCAGTTTGGCAATAGGGGCTTTAGAGGAGGCCGCCTCATCCACCAGAGCGATCATTTGCGCCAGCGTAGTATCATTTCCCACCCGGGTCGCCCGAAAAGTGAAAGAACCGGATTTGTTGATGGATGCCGCCGCCACTTTATCTCCCGGGGCCTTATCCACCGGAAGGGATTCCCCGGTAAGAGCGGACTCGTCGATAGAGGAAGTGCCCTCTACGATTTCTCCATCCACAGGAATGGACTGGCCGGGCCGGACCCGAATCAGGTCGCCCACAGCCACCTCCTCCACGGGGATCTCCATCTCCGTGCCCTTTCGCACCACAGTGGCCGTTTTAGGGGCAAGATCCATCAGACGTGAGATCGCCTCTCCCGTCTTGCCTTTGGACCGGGTCTCCATATATTTGCCAAGGGTGATAAGGGTCAGGATGGTACCGGCCCCTTCAAAATAGAGGTCCATGGACCATTTCTCTACCCGGGCCATATCACCATGCCCCAGACCCCAACCGATCTGATAGATGCCAACCAGACCATAGACCACTGCGGCGGCGGACCCCAAAGCGATCAGGGAATCCATGTTGGGAGAGCCATGGAACAGGGTCTTAAAGCCCACCTTGTAGTATTTATCATTGATATACATAATAGGCAGCAGTAAGAGAAGCTGGGTAACGGCATAGTTGATGGCATTCTTCGGCCCATGGAAGAAACCGGGGATGGGCAGGCCCACCATATGCCCCATGGTCAAATAAAACAGGGGGATAAAAAAGCAGAAGGACAACAACAGCCGCCGCTTCATGCCGGCCAGTTCCTCCTTCATGTCAGGAACCCCGGCTGCCGCCGCCTTTTCCTTGCCAGGGGCCGCCGGGAGCTGCGCTCCGTAGCCCGAATCGATCACTGCGGCAATAATGGAATCATCGCTTTGCTGCGCAGGGTCGAAGTCCACCTGCATGGAGCCTCCCAGCAGGTTCACATTCACCTCGGATACGCCTTCCAACTTCCGTACCGCCTTTTCCACATGGGCTGAGCAGGCCGAACAGGTCATGCCGGTAACGGTAAACTTCTGTCTCATAATCTTCCTCCTTTCGGTCCCATCTGAAGGACCAATGTACCTCTTCCCTCTCCGGAAGAGTCACTTTTTCGGGTTCATAAATTTTCGCTGCACGGTTCCAAAACCGCTCCCCCGCCGGGTTAGCCGTAGCATA
Organism: uncultured Oscillospiraceae bacterium; assembly: GCA_910587345.1. Classification (GTDB taxonomy): domain Bacteria; phylum Bacillota; class Clostridia; order Oscillospirales; family Oscillospiraceae; genus Vermiculatibacterium. Next base: position 182,874 of record CAJUKH010000013.1, read on the forward strand.
CTTGACCTCCCACCGGCCGGGATGCCCGGCAAAGAGCTGGCGGACAGCTTTCAGCCCCAGGCCCTTTCGGCGGTACCGAGGCAGGATGCAAAACTCCGCCATAGCCCAGTCCACCTCATGCCCCAGCTCCGAAGGCGGTTCAGCAGGGCAAACCCCGCCATCACGCCTTCCTGCCGGAGCAAATAAGCCCGGCGGACAGGGTCAAAAAGGAATCCTCAAAATGGGGATAGGGATAATTCCCTTCCTCGTCCAAATCATCCTCAAAAAGTGGGGCATCTCATAGAGATACTTTTGCAAAAGATGGTACAGCCGCATCTTTTCTTTCTCTGTGAGCCTTTGTAATTCCATAATACCTCACTTCAATATTTTGTCCAAAGTGGCCACCATTTCTTCCATCTTTGCCTCCCGCTCCTCCATTGACACCGCCTGCTGCACACAGCCTCGCAGATGGGCGGACAAAATCTCCCGGTTTACCCGGTTCAACAAAGCCTCCGTGGCCATGACCTGTTGGGAGATGTCCACGCAGTACCGGTCTTCCTCCACCATTTTTAAGATGCCGTCCAGCTGTCCCCGAGCCGTTTTCAGCATTCTGGATATCTTTTTGGCATCAGCGACCATATGCCTCCTCCTTTCTCGCAACACCCCCCCCGGGTGTAGTGTAATCTTACTCTTTTAGTAGGAGTTTGTCAAGATATTTTACGACTTTTCTAAACCATGACAGCAAATCAGCGCCAACCGCATAGAAATAGAGTACGGAGGTGTTCCCATGGACGATTCTATGCTATGCTTTCCCCCACCCGTTGCCCGGGCGTTTCTGCGGGGTGATGAGACCCATCCTCAATTGACCGGCGAGGTGCTTTTGGCTCCTTATGGCCGTGGCACATTGCTTCTGGCCCGGGTCGTGGGCCTTTTCCCGGCAGGCTTTCACGGCTTTCATATACACGCCGTTGGCAGCTGCGCCACCGGCGGGGATGTCCCCTTCTCCTCCGCCGGCGGCCACTATGACCTTCACGGCGTTCTCCATCCGTGGCACGGCGGCGATTTGCCCCCACTGTTATCCGCCGCCAACGGCTCGGCTTTGTTGAGCACCTACACCGACCGGTTCCGCCCCCAGGATGTGATCGGCCGTTCGGTGGTAATCCACAGTGGCCCCGACGACTTCTCCTCACAACCCGCCGGAAACAGCGGCGGACGAATTGCCTGCGGCGTTATCGAAGCATTTTCTCCCGGCCAGTCCTGAGAATGTACTGAAAACCTTGAGAATGGGCTTTCCCCAAGCAGCCTTTTCTCTGTACGCTATCTTTCCCTTTTTCCACAAAAAAAGAGACCGAACTTAAAGTTCGGTCTCTTTTTGCTTTATCAGATTTCCAGATCCCCAAAGAGACTGTTGGTCTCGGGGTCTTCCGCAATGCGGACAGCGCCCTGGACTCTGGCGCCCTGATTCATCACGATGGTGCCGGCGATCACATTACCGGCCAGCAGTGCAGTGGTGGCAAAGGTGGCCGCCCGGGCAATCTGCAGATTGCCCTTCACCCGGCCGCTGGACTCAAAATCGGTGGCCAATACATCGCCCACCACCATAGAGCCTTCATCAACGCTCACAAAAGAGGTGGATGTAATATTGCCCTGGACCGAGCAGCCGGCAAGAACCACAGCCTCGCCCTTTACATCACCCAGCACCTTGCCCACCACGCGAACATTACCGGTGGCCTCCAGGTTGCCCTTCAGCTTACCCAGGACCTCCACATCGCCCTCAGCCCGCAGGTCGCCAAAGAAGGTGGCGCCGGCGGCAATAATGGTAGCACCGGGCCGGATAAAGGGGGCCCGCTCCTCTGTCATGTCCCCGGCAAAGAAAGGCTCTTCCATCTCCTCGCTGCGGGTACGCTCAACACGAGTAAAGGTAGGTGCCTTCTCCTTGGGTTCTCCAAAGGAGAAAAAGCTGCTCCGCTCCACGGGAGCCGTCTTTTTCCGAGGCTCCTCCACCTGGGTGGGTTCGCTGGTCACGACCTCTTTGGCCTTGACCTTCTCGGTGGGACGTGCGCTGGTCCGCTGCTCTGCGGCGGGTTCCTCCACCACACGCTCCCGGCGGGGCTGTTCCACGGGCCGCTCCACCGTTCTGGTAGCCGTACGGGTCGCCCGGGCCTCGGCAGCGGTGCTCTCGCCGCCCTCCTCGTCTTCAGGACCGAAACCTACCAGTCCCAGCAGCTCCTTCATTGCCTGTCTCATATTGTCTTTGTTGCCGCCCATAATGCTGCACCTTCCAATCTATCCATTCTCCTAACGCCCATCCTCAGGGCGTACTTTTATAACTAAATATCACCGGCATGACAGTTGCGTTCAGAGGCTGGAACGAATACCCCCGATCCCGCAGCCCAGTGATGATATCCGGCAGGGCGTCCACCACTGCTTCGTGACCCACCGTATCACGCAACGCCACGATCCCTCGTGTTTGGCCTTCCATTGTATTAAACACATTGCTCTTTATTCCCTCAGGCGTTGTTTCATCCCCTTTTCCTTCCCCGTAGTTCCAGTCAAAGAAGATAAAATCTCTCCGAAGCATTTCAGCGATCAATTCCTGATAGAAATTATTGTTATACGTATTTACGCTTCCACCAGGGAATCGAAATATCTCAGCTTCTACGCCGGTGGTTTCATACACCAGATCATATATCTTTTGGAAATCATCCAGATACGATTCTATCGATTCATAGATCTCGCCATAGGAATTGCTATAGCTGTAAAGCCCGATACTATGCCCTCTGCTGACGATCTGCCGCATATATTCCAGATTATCCGAATCAGTAACGCCGATCAAAAAGAATGTCGCTTTGATCCCGTACTCATCCAGTATATCCAAAATCCGCTGCGTATTGGCTGTCGGCGCACAATCAAACGTCAAATAGACCGTATCCTTGGCCACGATCCTCTGGTCGCTTAACCTTGCTGTGCCATACAGCTCCGGATGCAGAAGCTGATAGTCGATGGGGGTTCCGCTCACGATCGGATTATTCCCGCCGGGAAAATCTTCCTGCCCCTGCCCGTCGCCGGGAAGTATCCCGGCCGCTGCCAACTGCTTTTCCAATCTCGCGCTTTTTGCGCCTAAACGAATGGCGGTCCCCGTCGGAATGAGGATCATCAGCAGGAGAACCAGAAGAATCAGCCTTTTATAAAACCGAACACTTAAGGTCAATCTTCTCCCCTCCTCATGAGTTAAGCAATATACCAGCATAATTTAACATAATGATTATAAAGCAGTTACCACGAAAACGCAAGGAAAATTTGAAAAACATAGGATTTTTCCCGAAAAAAGGCAGACGCCCCATAACAGTTTTCCCCTAAAAATCAGCTTTTAACAGAATTTGGGGAGATTTGGCACCCTGCCAATATTTCACTTGTCCCTCTGCCAAATCTTATAAAAAGAGAGACACGCTAAAGCGTGTCTCTCTTTCTGGTGCGGATGGCGGGACTTGAACCCGCACGTCCAGTGGACACCAGCACCTCAAGCTGGCCAGTCTACCAATTCCAGCACATCCGCATATAGCCTTTCAACAGGCACTTTGCTATTATAGCGGCCCAAAATCAGTTTGTCAAGCACCAGAATGGATTTCTTTCCCCCCTCTGTAAGAATCCCCTCCTTTCTTCATTGACGACCGGGCATATATGGTGATATAATAGACTGAATTTTTATGAATATATCTTTCTATTAAAAATGCTATGAGGAGGAAACGCCATGTGGGTCTCTGCAGATTGGAAGGACTATGAGCTGCTGGACTGCGGCGGCGGGGAAAAGCTGGAGCGTTGGGGAAAATATCTCCTGGTCCGCCCCGATCCGCAGGCCATCTGGGATACGCCTCGGGTCCATTCCGGCTGGAAGCGGCCTGATGCCCGGTATGCCCGCTCCTCCACCGGCGGCGGCGAATGGGCCAAAAAAGAAGTCCCCCCGCGCTGGACGGTAGACTATAAGGACCTTACCTTTAATATTAAACCCATGAACTTCAAGCACACCGGCCTTTTCCCCGAGCAGGCCGCCAACTGGGATTTCTGCCGGAACCTGATTCAAAACGCCGGCCGCCCTATCTCTGTACTGAACCTTTTTGCATACACCGGCGGGGCCACCATCGCCTGTGCCGCCGCCGGGGCCAGCGTTTGCCATGTGGACGCCGCCAAGGGCATGGTCCAGTGGGCCAAGGAAAACGCCCAATCCTCCGGCGTGGCAGACCGCCCCATTCGCTGGATCGTGGACGACTGCGCCAAGTTCGTCCAGCGGGAGATGCGGAGAGGCCACACCTATGACGGCATCATCATGGACCCCCCCAGCTACGGCCGGGGTCCTTCCGGGGAGATATGGCGGCTTGAAGAGAACCTGTGGGGCTTTGTGGAACTTGTGACCCAGGTGTTATCGGATAACCCCCTTTTCTTTCTCATCAACTCCTATACCACCGGTCTTGCCCCTTCGGTGCTGAGCTACATACTGGAAACCCTTGTCACCAAGAAACACGGCGGCCGCACGGAAAGCCAGGAACTGGGCCTGGCCGTCACCGAGTCCGGTCTGGCCCTCCCCTGCGGCGCCACCGGGCGGTGGAGCCGATAGAAAGGAGCCTCTCTTCCATGAAAAGGAAAATCGCCGTATTTGTCATGGGCCTGTCCCTTCCTCTTTGGGGCTGGTTCGCCGGCGCGGTTTTGCGTCTATTCTTTTCCACCGGCTTCCTTTGCCTCGTTTCTCTGGCTGTCCTGGCAGTCTGGGCCTTGATGGGCTTTTTCGCCGAGGATATTCTGGAAGATACCGTGCAGGCCGTCTTTTTTCTGAATCTTCCCCTTCTGACCGTCCTGCTGATCTATATGCTCCATACCTTCTCAGGCGGTTTTCTTCCGGAATCGGTACTTTCCTTCTTTCGCTCCTTTTTCTCTCCCTTTACTTTACGGTTTGAGCAGGGCTTCCCTTTTCAAAGCATCCCCGCCCCCCTGCCCCAACTCATCGCTGCCGCTTTTCTGATCTCCGCCTCCGTTGCCGGCTGCAAAGCCCGCCGTTACGACTGGCCGATGCGGGGATGTTAAAGCTCGCCTCACCCCTTTGAAAAGAGGTCATATCCATGCCAAACACCATCTTAAAAACCGAATCCCTCACCTTCTCCTACCCCGCCGAGGGCGCCCCCAAGTCGGTCCTTCAGGGCATTGATTTGGAGATAGAGGCCGGGACCTTTGTGGCCGTCCTGGGCCATAACGGCTCGGGAAAATCCACTCTGGCCAAGCACATGAACGCCATCCTTCTCCCCTCTGGAGGCAAGGTTTATGTCTCCGGCATGGACACTGCCGACGAGTCCAAGCTTCTGGACATCCGCCGCACCGTGGGCATGGTGTTCCAAAACCCGGACAACCAGATCGTGGCCAATGTGGTGGAAGAGGACTGCGCCTTCGGCCCGGAAAATCTGGGCGTTCCCCCCGCCGAGATCCGTCAGCGAGTGAACGAAGCTCTCGCCGCCGTAGGAATGTACGACCACCGGGGCCATGCCCCCCACCTACTCTCCGGCGGACAAAAACAGCGCATCGCCATTGCCGGTGTGCTGGCCATGAAACCAAAGTGCGTGGTACTGGATGAGCCCACCGCCATGCTGGACCCCATTGGCCGGCGGGAGGTACTGGAAACCATCCGGACCCTCAATCGGGAAAGCGGCGTCACGGTGGTCCTTATCACGCACCATATGGACGAAGCCGCTCAGGCCGACCGTCTTATCGTTATGAGCGGCGGCAAGGTGATCGCAGACGGTGTTCCAAAGGAAGTCTTTCAGCATGTGGAGGAATTGAAAGCCGCCGGTCTTACGGTCCCCGGTACGGTGGCCCTTCTCTGGGAACTGCGGCAGGCCGGACTGGACCTGCCTCTGGACGCTCTCAGCGATGAAGAGTGCGCACAGGCGCTCTATCAAATCTTGCGATAAGGACGGGACAAGCCGTGGAACCCATCATCGAAACACAAAAACTATCCCATATCTATTCCGCCGGGACTCCTTTTGAGCATATCGCACTTGACCAGATCGACTTTTCCGCTCAAAAGGGAGAATATCTCGGCATTATCGGCCACACCGGCTCGGGCAAGTCCACCCTGATACAGCATCTCAACGGCCTTTTAAAGCCCACCTCCGGCAAGGTGCTGGTGGAGGGAAAGGACATCTGGCAGGACAAGGCCACCACCCGCTGGGCCAGATTCCAGGTAGGACTGGTCTTCCAGTACCCGGAGTATCAGCTTTTTGAAGAGACTGTTTATAAAGACATCTCCTTCGGCCCGAAAAATATGGGACTCAACGAGCAGGAGGTGGACCGCCGCGTCCGGGAGGCCGCTGGTTTTGTTGGCCTTGCGGACAGTGTTCTGGAACAGTCCCCTTTTGAGCTTTCCGGCGGTCAGAAGCGGCGTGTCGCCATCGCCGGCGTCATCGCCATGGAACCCGCCGTCCTCATTCTGGACGAGCCTACCGCCGGTCTGGACCCGGTGGGGGTGGAGCAGATCCTGGGCAACATCCGGGACTATCACAAGGCCAAAAACGCCACCATCATCATCGTCTCCCACTCCATGGAGGAGATGGCCCGCACCGCCGACCGGCTGGTGGTCATCAACGACGGCCGCATCCCCATCGAGGGCGCTCCCGCAGAGGTCTTCTCCCACGGCGAGGAACTGGAAGCCATAGGTCTCGGCGTTCCCCAGATGACCCGCATCTTCCACCGCCTGAATGCGCTGGGCGTGGATGTGGACCCGTCGGTCTACACCGTGGAGCAGGCCAAAACAGCCGTCATGGAACTGCTCAAAAGAAAGGGGATGATGTAAATGGCATTGAAGGACATCACCCTGGGCCAGTTCTTTCCCGGCAACTCCTTTCTGCACAAGCTGGACCCCCGGTGCAAGCTGCTGCTGGTCGTTTTCTTCATCGTCTCCCTCTTTGTGGCGAAAAACGCCGCCGGCTATGGGCTGATGCTGGCCGTTTTGCTGATTTGCATCCTTGCCTCCAAAGTAGGTTTCAAGGCCATTCTTCGGGGAATGAAGCCTATCTTTTTCATTGTGGTCTTTACTGCCGTGCTGAATCTTCTCTACACCCCCGGCACGGGGACTCCTCTGGTGGAATTCTGGATTTTTCATATCTACTGGGAAGGCGTCCGCACCGCCATTTTTATGGTTTTCCGAATCATGATGCTCATCTCCTGTACCTTTCTTTTGACCTATACCACCTCCCCCATCCTGCTCACCGATGCGTTGGAGAGCCTGCTGGGGCCTCTGAAAACGCTCCATATGCCCATCCATGAGCTGGCCATGATGATGTCCATCGCCCTCCGTTTTATCCCCACCTTGATAGAGGAGACCGATAAGATCATGGCGGCCCAAAAGGCCCGGGGCGCTGATTTCGAGTCCGGCGGCCTGGTCCAGAAGGCCAAGTCCCTTATCCCCCTGCTGGTGCCTCTCTTCATCTCCGCCTTCCGCCGGGCCGATGAGCTGGCGGTGGCCATGGAGTGCCGCTGCTACCACGGCGGCGAGGGGAGGACCAGAATGCGTCAGCTGAAATACGCTTTTCGGGATTATATTGCCCTCGCCCTGGGTCTGGGGCTTTGCGCTGCGGTATTTTATCTCAATACCCTCGGGATATTTTAACGGCGTCAAAGATTTGCATCACACGGCAATTTTTAATAAAATCTTTTGATTGGATTCACCATCTATGAAAAATATTGCGCTACAATTAATGTATGTGGGTACCGCCTATCATGGCTGGCAAATTCAGAAGAATGCCGTTTCCGTTGAAGAAACACTGGAAAAATGCCTTCAGCTTGTGGTAGGCCACCCGGTGAAATGTACCGGGGCCGGGCGGACCGACGCAGGCGTCCACGCCCTGAACTATGTGGCCAACTTCCGCACAGACTCCCGTATCCCTCTGGACCGACTCCCACTGGCGGTCAATACCCGCCTGCCCGACGACATTGTGGTCACCCGTGCGGTGGAAGTGTCGGAGGAATTTAACGCCATCAGCTCTTGCGTGAAAAAAGAATATACTTACCGCATCTATAACTCCCGTATCCGCAACGCCTTTCTGGTCGACCGGGTCTGGTTCTACCCCAAATATCTGGATGAGGCCGTCATGCAGGCGGCGGCGAGCCGGTTTGTGGGCACCCACGATTTTGCCGCCGTGCGAAGCGTAGGCACCGATGTAAGATCCACGGTGCGGACGGTCCATTATTTCGATATCGAACGCCATGGCGATATGATAGAATGTCGGGTGTGCGCCAACGGCTTTCTCTATAACATGGTCCGGGCCATGGTAGGCACGGTGATCTATGCCGCCGAAGGCAAGTTCCCTCCCGAAGCGGTCTCCGACATTCTGGAGGGCAAATGCCGCACCGATGCCGGCCCCACCGCTCCGCCGGGCGGCCTATACATGAGCCGTCTTTGGTATGAGGAGCCCGGCCTTACCCCAGAGGAGATGAGACAGGATGGATGACGACAAGAAAAGGCCCTTTCTCCACCGGATGCTCACATTCCTCATAACTGCGGCGCTGTCTTTGACCGCTCTTTTTCTCGTTGCCAACTGGCAAAAGCTGAACTTTGACTTTATCCGCCGCTATTTTACCTACCGCTCTTTGGAACGAAACGAAAGCGGTCAGGTGGAATCCTTCCGCTATACCGGCGGCAGCGGCAGTTCCTTCGCCCTTCTTGGCTCCGACCTGCTGGTCTGCTCCTCCAGCGGGGTGCGTCTTTATTCGGAAAGCGGCGCCGCCTATGTGGACCAGGCCTGTAACCTGACCACTCCCCTGCTTTCCATCGGCAGCGGAGCCGCGCTGGCCTACGATGCCGGCGGGCAGGACCTTTTTGTCTATAAGGATCGGGAGTTGGTTTTCTCCCTACGTGTGGAGGATGGACAGTCCATTCTCTCCGCCCATTTGAGCGCCCAGGACAGACTCACCGTAGTGACCCAATCCAGTGGCGTGAAAGGTTCGGTAACTGTTTATAACAGTAAATATGAGCCGGAACTTGGGGTCAACCTCTCTTCCCGCTTCATCACCGATGCCCGTCTCTCCCCCGACGGCCGGACCCTGGCCGTGGCCACCTCTGGACAGACCGGCGGTATCTATGACAGCCAGATTTTCTTCTACTCTCTCTCCCGCGGGCATGAAAACAGCGAGCCGGACCATATGTGTTCTCTGGGCAACAACGCCACACTGTCCATGGAATGGCAGGGAAACAGCCTGCGGGTGCTGGGGGAAAACGCCCTGTCTCTCCTCTCCCCCTCCGGAGAGCTGAAAGGCTCCTATCCCTATAACGGGCGCTATCTCAAGGGCTTCTCGCTGGAGGGAAACGGCTTTTGTTCCCTGCTGCTGGGAAAATACCGGGCCGCCTCCACCGCCGACCTTGTAACGGTGGACAACAACGGGCAGGAGATCTCCTCCCTCCCTCTGGAAGAGCAGGTCCTGTCCCTCTCCTCCAACGGGCGGTACCTGTCGGTACTCACCGCCGATGCTTTGACCATCTATACCGAAGCGCTGGACATCTACCACCGTCTGGAGGAACCTCTGGGTGTCCGCCGGGCCCTTCAGCGGGAGGACGGCTCCGTCACCCTGATCTCCGGCGAGACCGCCCGGCTCTATCTGCCTGATTAGAATCACGATCCCAAAAGAATCCTGTCTCACCGGAAATGGAGGTATATATGACTTCTCCTGTTTTGATCGATGTGATATTGCTGGCCGCTTTGCTCTTCTTCGTCCTCACGGGGGCCAAGCGTGGCTTTATCCTGACCCTCTGCTCCCTTGTCGCCGTTGTGGTGGCGCTGGTGGGAGCCAATCTGGCCGCAGATACCCTATCCCCCAAAGTGGCCGATGCCATCCGCCCCCGGCTGGAACAGGCCATCCAGGAGTCCCTGGAGGAAAAGGCTCTGGAGGTAGGCATGTCTGCCGCCGACATGGATGTGCTGGCTGTCTTAAAGGAAAAAGGCGGTCTTTACGAGTGGGCCGCTGATGCAGTGGGGGATGTCCTTCACTCCTCCGACCTTATCCCCTCCGCCGCCAGTATTGCCGCCAATACCGCCGCCGCCTTGGCCCAACAGCTGGCCCGGGGCCTTATCTTTCTGGTCGCCTTCCTGCTCGTGTTGCTGGCCTGGACCCTGTTAAGCCACGCTTTGGACCTGGTGGCCAAGCTACCCGGCATCAACGGCCTTAACCGTACGCTGGGCGCCGCCCTTGGCTTTTTAAAGGGCCTTGTGGTTCTTTATCTGGCCTCCTGGGTCCTGTGTACCCTCACCGGCTTTATTCCCCCGGAAACGGCGGAAAAGACCCGTTTGATGGCTCTGCTGATCCACTATGACCCGCTGACCCTGTTTGGCCTTCTGTAAGGCACTTATACCAAAGAATGTCCCTCCATTTCCTGAAATTTCTCCTAAAATACATAGGTGAATTTCATACCCAGTTCACAATTTCGGATTAGAATGTTTCCCCTGAAGGGGTCTATGCCCCTCTGGGTGGTCCCATACGGGGCCGGACCAAAAAGGAGTTGACCGCAAATGCAACCTACTATGTGTTCCAGATGCCATAAAAACGTGGCTGTCGTCTTTGTTCAGCGCATCGAAAACGGCGAGACCGTCACCGACGGCCTTTGCATCAGCTGCGCCCGGGAACTTGGGATCAAGCCCGTTGACGATATGATTCAAAAGATGGGGCTTTCCGAGGACGATGTGCAGAATCTCACCGACGAGATGATGTCCGCCTTCGGCGGCGCCGAGGGGATGGAGGGTATGTCCTCCCCCGAGGAGGGCGACGACGAGGACGAGGGCAAGACTGCCACCTTCCCCTTCCTCAGCAAACTCTTTGGCGGGGCTGCTGCGGCCTCCTCCGCCCCGGGGCAGGAGCCTGCCGGCGGCGAACAGTCGGGCAGCGATACCCCTCCCAAGGGCCGGGAAGAGAAAAACAGCAAGGCCAAGGACACCAAACGGAAGTTTTTGGACAATTACTGTATCTCCCTGACCCAGAAAGCCGCCGACGGCAAGCTGGATAACATTATCGGCCGGGACGAGGAGATTGCCCGCACCATTCAGATTTTGAACCGCCGGCAGAAAAATAACCCCTGCCTCATCGGTGAACCGGGCGTGGGTAAGACCGCCATTGCCGAGGGCCTTGCCCTTCGCATCCACAACGGGGACGTGCCCTACAAACTTCAGGATAAAGAGGTCTATCTTCTGGACCTGACCGCTCTGGTGGCCGGCACCCAGTTCCGGGGCCAGTTTGAAAGTCGGATGAAGGGCCTTATCGACGAGGTAAAGAAACTGGGCAACATCATCCTCGTCATTGACGAGGTCCACTCCATCGTGGGCGCCGGCGATGCCGAGGGCAGCATGAACGCCGCCAACATCCTGAAGCCCGCCCTCTCCCGGGGGGAAATTCAGGTCATCGGCGCCACCACCCTCACCGAATACCGCAAATACATCGAGAAGGACTCCGCTCTGGAGCGCCGCTTCCAGCCTGTCATCGTGGAAGAGCCTTCCATCGAGGACAGTGTGAAGATCATGGAGGGCATCGCCCCCTATTATGAGAAATTCCACTTTGTCTCCATCTCCCCCGCCATGTGCCGGGCAGCCGTCACCATGTCGGAGCGGTACATCACCGACCGCTACCTCCCCGACAAGGCCATCGACCTCATTGACGAGGCCTGCTCCGACGTGAACCTCCACAACAAGGCTCTGGCCCGGGAAAAGCAGGTCCGTCGGGAGCTGGAGGACCTCTCCGCCAAGCGGGAATCCCTCATGAGCGAAAGCAGCAACCGGGACGTAAAGAAGCAAAGCGACCTGAAGGCCAACGAGGCCCGCCAGGCCGAAATTCGCCGCAAGCTCTCCGCTCTGGCCGGGGAGCACGCCGCCCTGTCTGTCAATCCCGGTCAGGAGGCCGGCCTGAAGGACAATGAGCGGGAGCAGGCCAGCCTCAACACCGAACTGACCCGCCTGTCGGAAGAGCGCACCAAGCTCCTCTCCGCCGGTCAGGACGACCAGAACTATGAGCAGCTGGCCCAAATCAAAAGCCGGGAGCTTCAGCTCCAAAGTGAGCTGGAGCAGCTGGAAAAGCTCAGCGCCCCTCCCCTCACCATGGACCATTTGGCCCGGGTCATTGAACTGTGGACCAAGATCCCCGCAAGTCAGATCCAGGAGCAGGAGTATGAGCGGCTTGCCCATCTGGAAGAGCGGCTGAAGGACCACATCATCGGACAGGACGAGGCCGTCAAGGGCGTCTCCGCAGCCGTCCGCCGGGGCCGGGTAGGCATCGCCTCCAAGCGCAAGCCCGTCTCCTTCATCTTTGTCGGCTCCACCGGCGTGGGTAAAACCGAGCTTGTCAAGCGTTTGGCACAAGATATGTTCAACTCTCCCGAATCCCTCATTCGTCTGGATATGTCGGAATTCATGGAGAAGTTCTCGGTCTCCCGCATCATCGGTTCTCCCCCGGGATACGTGGGATATGACGAGGCCGGCCAGCTCACCGAAAAGGTCCGCCGCAAGCCTTACTGCGTCATTCTCTTCGATGAGATCGAAAAGGCCCACCCCGATGTCCTCAACATTCTGCTGCAGATCCTGGACGACGGCCATATCACCGATGCCCAGGGCCGCAACGTAAACTTTGAAAACACGGTCATCGTCATGACCTCCAACGCCGGCTCCACCACCGGCTCCACCGGCTCGGTGGGCTTTGGCCGCAGCGAGACCGAGCAGGGCAAGGCCAAGGCCATGAAGGCTCTGGAGGGCTTCCTCCGACCCGAGTTTATCAACCGGGTGGACGAGATCATCTATTTCAACCGTCTCAGCGAGGACAACTTCAAGGCCATCGCCCGCATCATGCTGAAGGAGCTGACCCAGAACCTGAAGGAGAAGGCCATCGCTTTCACCTATGACGAGAATCTGCTGGACTACCTGGTGAAGCAGTCCTACTCCCAGACCTATGGCGCCCGGAACCTCCGCCGTCAGATCCAGAAGGACCTGGAGGACCCCATCGCCACCAAGATCATCGACAGCTATATGGAGCCTGTCTCCAAGATCCATATCACCTCCGACGGTGAGACCTTGACGGTGAATGCCGAATAACCTTCCACAACCAAAAGAGACCCGGAGCCAGTTTGGCTCCGGGTCTCTTTTTTCTACGCTCACTTACGATAAATTCGGCCCTTCCACGGGACCGCCGGGGTCCGGATGCTCTCTTCCATGCTGAAGCGCCCACGCTTCATAGGGCGTATCAGACGAAGGCTCCCGATAGAGTTCCGTTCCTCCGTCGGCATACCGCCACAGCTTCACACCGCCACCCACGTCCTCCAGCTTGAGCATAAACATCCAAGTCTTCCGCTCCGGCATATTCCCGGTGAGATTTGTGTTGGTGTACCCCTCCAAAGTGTATTTCACAAAGTCCTCCCCGGAATCCAGCACCCGGAAGGAATCCCAGTCATACTCAACCCAAACGGGGCCATATCCATCCCGGTGCCACATCTTCCCCTCGGCAAAAAAGCAGAGGGCGCCGCTCCACCGGGCGCAATCGCAGATCCGCTCCGCTAAAGCCGGCTCAAACTGGTTGTAGAGCTGATTCAAAAACTCCTCCATACCAGTCGGCCCGTTTTGAACCTCATAACAGGTCATCCCCGCCCTGTCGTCATAAAACTCATAGCCTACCGCTTCCAACTCCTCCCGGGTAAACCACCGGGGTTGAGAGAGGTCAATATCCGGGTCCAGAGCGAAATTGACCAGCCGCTCCATCTCGATATGCTCCCCCTGTACCAGCCCCAGCCATTCCGAAGCGGTACTTTCCTCCCCCTTTATCACCCCGCCGGGATTCACCGTACTGTACCAGACCACATCCGATTTTGCGCTTTGTTCCCCTGCGGCCCGGTCGTAGTCCTCCTCCCCAACCAAGCTGCCGTTCACATAGAAGGCATTCTCATCACGCCAGAGGGTATTTACGGTCTCATTCCGGTAAAAATCCATTCTCCCCCAACCGTTACAGGAGGCTCCCTCCGACCATCCGTAAGTCCCGTCCGCCTTCAGAGAGTCCAGTATCATAGAGCGGTAACCCTTGGGGTATCCGTAAACCGCTCCCCTCTGGTACCGCAGCACGATGCTTCCCAGGGCCTGAGCATTCTCCTCCCGGTTCAGCCACAGCACCGCCTCGGGCACGGTATCGTTATCCATATCCACCCGGGCATAGCGGGAAACCCATACCTTCGCCCCGTCACTGTCAGGCAGGGCGTTGGCATAACACCACTGCTGCCGGTCCACATCCCAAAAGGCGGTTTTCCCCTCCACCGCCTCCTGAAGCAGTTCCTCCACCGCAGGGTCCCACGCAAGGGTCAGGGTCTCCCGGTCAATGGAGTGAAAATCATGGGTCCTGTAAAGCCATGGCTCCTCCTCGCTGCCCAGAGGGTCAAAATACCGGGCGGTGTCCCGGCTCTCTCCGTCCATCCGGCTGAAGGTGACCCACCGCCGGCCGTCCTCTTCCCCCGCAAGACCCAGAATGGCTCCCCGGTCCACATGGCCACCGGAGACATATGCGGCCGCCAGATGCCCATACTGGCTGAAGGTCCCGTTTTCATGGTCCACCGTTACGGTCTGCCAGCCCGTGATGGGGTGGGTCTTCACATCCACCACCACTCCGCTCCACATACACTGCACCGTCACCTCATCCGTGGCCCGAATATCGATGCCCTCATGGACCCCTTCCTCAAAGCCCCGCAGCACCACATCGCTTCCATACTGGGTATAGGGCAATGGCCACAGTTCCCCGCCGGTCCGCTCCACCCCGGAGAGATCAAAATTCTCCGGTTTGATGGTCTTGACCGCCGCCAGCAGGGCACGGTAATTCTCCTTCAAGTCCTCCCGGGGCAGCCCGTCCCCATCCCAGGGGTTGCCGAAGGTCAGGGAGTAGGTGATGCCATCCTTCTCCCCCAGCACCAGTGTCTCCTCTCCGGGCTTGAAAGTGGAGCTGTCCTCCGCCCAAAGCCCCATGAGATACCCCCGGCCAAAGCCGTAGGCCGCCTTGTCATAGAACCCCCAAAAATTGGCCGCCTTGTTCACCACATATTTGCCGTACAGCTCTTCCGGCAGGTCCAGGAAGAAATTCCACTCATAGTCCCCATAACACACCGGCCCGGGGACCAGCTCCGGAGTCAGGAAGGGCATCTCCTCCCAGTAGAAGCCATCCGTCATCCCGCACAGCCGCAGAAACTCCATCCCGTTCCCCAACGCCTCATCAATGAAAAGCCCCACCAAAGAGCCGTCCTTTGCCCGGATCGCATTGCTTAAAAGGGCGGTCCCGTTCATAAACCCGGAATAGAACAGCTCCTCCTTACTCACATAGGTCCTATGGTCCACCTGATCGGGAATGGCCTCCACCCCCTTCAGGCTCCGCCCTTCAATGTCCCACTCGTAAAACCGCTTCTCCCGGCCGCCGTCGGACAGCGCATCGGCAAGATATACCGTCCTCCCGTCCTCGCTGACATCGCACCGCCACAGTACCCGCCGGCCCTCCGACTGGTCCGCAGAAAACCGCTCCCACTGGTCCCCATAGTGGAAGTAGGCGGCATTCGGGGTATGGTAGAGCAAAAATCCCCGCTCCGGGTCATAGTAGTCCAAAGTGGGCATCACCGCCTGAACGGTGATTTCCTTCTCCTTCTCGCCCAAAAAGATAAATTTCTCCGCCGTGATGGCGCCCATAGTCCTCTTCATCTGTTCATAGTCCTCCCGGAACCCCTCTGTCCCCGTGGCCGTAGGGTCCGGTTCTATGCTGTATAGCCATCCCCCCCGCGCACCAAGGACCCCGGAATGTCCCGAACGTTCCAGCTCTTCATTCCGGTCGTGGCCCGCAGAGGCTTTTCGTGTCAGGGTAAAGAGCCGCCCGGCCCCCGGCTCTGCCTCGTAACTCTGCCGCTCAAAGAACTGCCACCGGGTCCCGAAATCGTCTCGTTCCGCCGTCACCGCATACCGCCCGGTCCAGTCCTCAGGCAGTTCAAGGGCAAAGCCATAGTCCATGCTGATGTAAAGGTTATCCCCTTCCGGCGCCTCTGTCCAGAACATATGGACCACTTCATCATCCTTCACCTCCAGCACCAGATACTCCCGGCCCAGCGGGACGGAGTTCCTCCGCTGGGACCAGTCCAGAAATTCCGTCACATTCTTCTGCCGGTCCTCGGACCCCCGCTCTCCCGGGTCCCAACGGTCCTCCCGAAGCGTCAGCTTCTCCGCAAGGTCGATGATGCACTCCCCCGTCATCTCCCCCTTGGGGCTTCCCTCCTCATACTGCCGCAGCATCAGCCGCAGAGCCTCATAATTCTCCCCTCCGTCCGCCGCCGTTACGGGATAGTTCACAAAGGCCAACGGGGCGCAGTACTCTCCATCGGCCAAATCGCTCCCCTTCTCCCCGCAGGCCACCAGACCTGACAGTATCACTGCCGCCGCCAGCAGCCCGCACACCAGCCCCCGGCTCCGTTTTCCCGGTCGAAAGAGCTGGGTCAGCCGGGATCTCATCTGCTCCTTCCCACCTCCAAAATGGGTGGCAAAGGGGGCCGTTTTCCCGACTGCCGCCGTCAGCAGCAACTCTCCGTAGGCTCGCTTATAGGCGGTATCCCGGTGGGCCACCACCGCTGCGTCGCAGCAGGCCTCCACGTCCCGGTCCGCCGCCCGGGCCATCCACCACACCAGGGGGTTGAACCAGTGTAGGCAGCAGGCGGCCAGCATCAAAACCTTATAGGCCACATCCCACCGCCTGATATGATAAAGCTCATGCCGCAGCGCCGCCGGCGCCGCCCCCTCCTCCGGCAGCAGCACCACCGGCCGGAAAAGCCCCATGGTCATAGGACCGGGCAGGCCGGGACAGGCATAAAAGCGCACCTGCCGCCCCGGACAGATTTCCCGGGCATAGTTCTCCAGCCCTTTCACCGGCCGGCTCCGCTTCAGTACGCCCTGTCGGGTCAGAAAATACCGCCCCACCTGCCATAGCAGAAGAAGCACCGCTCCGGCAAGCCAGGCCCCGGCGGCCAGAGTGGTCAGGGAGATGTTCTCCCTCTCCACCGTCTCCGGAAGATTCTCCGGGGCCCGGAAATACACAATCTCCCCTTCCTCTTCCACCGGTTCCTCTATCCTCACGGCAGGGGCCTGAATGGTCTCCGGCGCCGTCGCGTTCTCCTCTCCGGGGCCTGCCGTCACCGGTTGATATATTCCCCCGGTTCCCAGCCCCACCGGCCCGGGGATCGAAACGGTATGGTCCGTTACCCGCACCACCACCGGGGCCTTTCCTCTGGGGGTCCATGGAGCCGCCAGCAGCACCAGCGCCACCGCCAGCCATAACCCCCACCGGGTTTGCGGGGCGTACCGCCGCTCCATCCGCTTTCTGCCCATCAACAGCGGCGCCAACAGCACCGAAACCCCCAGCGATACCGCCGCCACCCGCAAAAATACCCCTGTCATTACCTTCTCCTCCAGCTCAACTCATCCAGAAAGTCCCGCATCTCGTCCAAATCCCCCAAAGACAGCTCTCCCCCGTCCCAAAGGGCCGCAGTGAAAGCCTTCAGCGAGCCGCCGTACAGCCGCTCCAGAATGCTGCCGCTCTCCTGCCGGCGGTACTCCTCCTCGGAGATCAGGGGCACATACCGGTTCACCCGCCCCGCTTTCTCACATCGGAGATACCCCCGCTCCTCCAAGCGCTTCAGATAGCTGTGGAGCGCGCTGGCAGTCAGAGGCCTCTCCAGCTTCTCCAAAATGCGGGGCGCCGTTACCCCCTCCCCCTCTTTCTTCTCCTCATACCAGATGACCAGCATGATATCCAGTTCCGCCTCGGGCAAATTCTTTCGTTCCTTCATGTTGACCTCTCCTCTTCTACAAATGTAAAAATAGCTCCTGACCTTATTCTATATTTGTAGAAATAGAATGTCAAGCCTTAATTTCTACATTTGTAGAAATTAAGGCAAAAAAGAAAGGCGAGTCATGCCCGCCCTGACAAAACGCCAATGGTTTCCCTCCCCCGGCGGTCCCGGGTTTTGTTCCCTACGGTTTCAAGTGCCGCTAAACCCGCTCTCCCCCATACTTTTCCGGCTTTCATACGTCGATGATCTCCACCTCTATCCCTCTTTTCATGGCATAGGTTATTGTGTAAAGGGTTCCCCCCTTACTCCCATCAAAAGCCGCAATGAGCAGTGACGACCGGTCTACCATGTAGCGGTTGCGCCGCAGCATACACCCCCGGTCATAGTGGTGCTGGACCATGGTTTCAAAATCGCAAAGCCCTACCAGCCGCTCGTACCGCTCTCTGTCCGCTCTGCTCCACCGGTTGGCCTGACTTTCACAGGGGATGGCCGCCTCCACCGTGACCCCGGGGTAGGTATCCCGCAGGGCCTGCACTGCTTCACAGAAGTAAAAATCCGCCCCCTGAGCCATGCCGCAGATAAAGTGGCGGTATCCCCGCAGATAGGCCTCCTCCACCTTCCGAGCAATGGAAGCCTTCAGTGCCAAACACTCCGGGGCGTTCTCATTCTCTCCCCACGGGAGCTTATTGGGCCGGTGGCCCGTAAAGCAGCAGGTTTTGGACTTTTCCACGGCCTTCTTTCTCCCCCTTCTGCGGTGTTTTTCTTCCTTCATTGTACCCAACCCCCGTCCTTTCGTCAACCCGAAAAGGACCTCTTTTTCACCGTTTTTTGCCTCTTTTTCTACAAAAAATGCCCCTTTTTTCTCTTGACTTTTTGCTATGCAGGACTATAATAAAGACGGAACAACTGAATGAAATGTCTTCAGGGCAGGGTGAAAATCCCGATCGGCGGTATAGTCCGCGACTGGCTGAAAGGCCACTGACCCGGTGCGATTCCGGGACCGACAGTGACGTATCTTCACGGATGCGAAGTCTGGATGGAAGAAGATGTGCTGACACACGCTCCTTTTTGTTACGCACCCGAAGGCATGGTCTTTCGGGTGTTACCAACAAAAAAGGAGTGTTTTGTTATGTCTGACCTTTCCGTTGTCAAGAACCAAAACCGTCCCACCACCGTGGGCAGAGCCCGGGCCATCACGTTGACCGCCATGCTTTCCGCCGTGGCCTTTGTGCTGATGTTTCTGGACTTCCCCATCCCCTTCCTCATTCCCAATTTCGTAAAAATGGATGTCTCTGAACTGCCTGCTCTGCTGGCTTCCTTTGCCCTTGGCCCTGTCTATGGCGTGGTGGTGTGTCTGGTAAAAAATCTGGTCCACTTCATTACCATGACCACCACCGGCGGGGCCGGAGAGCTTTGTAATTTCCTTCTGGGCGCCTGCTTCGTCTTTCCCGCCGGGATCATCTACCAGCGGCAGAAATCCCGGAAAAATGCCCTTGTGGGCGTTCTGGTCGGGGCGGTCGTTATGGCCTTCCTCTCCATCCCCTGTAACTATTTTATCTCCTACCCGGTCTACTCCAAATTCATGCCCATCGACGCTATTTTGGAAATGTACCGGGCCATCCGGCCCACTTCCGGCGGGCTTCTGGAGTGCCTTGTCATGTTCAACGCTCCCTTCACACTTTTGAAGGGCCTTCTCACCTCTCTTCTCTGTTTCCTCATTTATAAGCCTCTTTCCCCCATTCTTCACAAGGGAGTATAAGGACTGTATCCCTTACAAAGACAGGGCTTTGGGAAAATCCCGAAGCCCTGTCTTTCATTATGGAACGAATGTTTGACTTTTGCCCACTCTGTGATATAATAGAGACAAAGGAACAGAGGTGATGTCATGGAGAGGACCATCCTGCACTGCGATCTGAACAGCTTTTACGCCTCGGTGGAGCTGCTGGACTATCCCGAGCTGGCGGACCGGCCTGTGGCAGTGTGCGGCGACCCGAGCAGCCGCCACGGGGTCATTCTGGCCAAGAATGAAGCGGCCAAGAAATTTGGGGTCCAGACCGCCGAAACGGTATGGCAGGCCCGAAAAAAGTGCCCTGATCTGGTGCTTTTGGGGGCCCACCATGACAAATATCACCACTATTCCAAACTGGTCAATGAGATCTACGAGCGGTTCACCGATCTGGTAGAACCCTTCTCCATCGACGAGAGCTGGCTGGACGTTACCGGCACCCTTCATCTCTTCCACACCGACGGCAAAGGCCTTGCCGATCTGGTCCGAAAAACGGTGCGGGAGGAGTTGGGACTTACCATCTCGGTGGGGGTCTCCTTCAACAAGATTTTTGCCAAGATGGGCAGCGACTACAAAAAGCCGGATGCCACCACCGTCATCACCCGGGAGAATTTTCAGGACCTTCTCTGGCCCTTGCCTGTTACCGCTCTCATTTTTGTGGGCCGGGCGGCGGCGAAAACGCTGGGAGAGTATGGTATCAAGACCATCGGGGATCTGGCCCGGTTTGACCGGGGGGCGCTGGTACGGCTGCTGGGCAAGCAGGGCGGCACCCTTCACGAGTACGCTACGGGCGCAGAACACGCCCCAGTGATTCCCGCCCGGGAGCTGCCCCCTCCCAAGTCGGTGGGCAACGGCCTTACCTTTCCCCGAAACCTGAAGGGCTGGGAGGAGCTTCGGGCAGGCGTGACCATGCTGGCCGACGAGGTGGCGGTACGCCTGCGGCAGCTGGACATGAAGTGCGCCACGGTGAACATCACCATCCGGGACCCCAACTTTAAGGACATCTCCCGACAAAAGGGACTTTCCTCCCCCACCTATCTGGCCCGGGAAATCATTCAGGCGGCTATGGAGCTGCTGGAGCAGTCCTGGAACCCCAGCGCCCCGGTGCGGGCCTTGACGGTGACAGCCCAGAACCTGATGCCCGCCAAACAGGCGGGGGAGCAGCTGGACCTCCTTACCCCCGACGCCTCCCCCCGGCGGGAGAAGGTGGAAAAGGTGGAACGGGCCATGGACGGCATCCGGGGCAAATACGGCAAGGATGCCATCTCTCCCGCTCGGATGAAAGAAACCAGAGAGGGCGAAGACGAAGATTAAACAGAAAGGCGGGGCCTACAGCCCCGCCTTCTTTTTAATTTGAGATGTTATATAGAATGTAGATACGCTCTAAAATAAGGTTTTCATCAAAATCAAAGGACATGGTATCTCCATAGTTCCAGTAAAATGGGCAAACGACCCTTGCGGTTTGATCAACATACCCTAACCGGAACTGTGGATAGACCGCAAGGACCTCTTTCAATGTGTCCCCCACCTCTACCCCTTCGGCTGTCGGAATACCGGGAGCGGTCACTATGATGCGAACAGGTTGTTCATCCATTCCATCTTCATCGTAATCCCAAATATCTATCTCAAGGCCCAGATATACTTCCCGATGGCCTTGCGGCCACTGTGTTTCTTCCCGTTCTATCCTTTCCGGGGTCCCATACCATACAGGGCTTCCCGTGCTGTCCAACCCATAAAGGACCTGGTTCAGCTTTACACTCATTCTGCTATACGGGCCTTGGCAAGCATAATGGCATATTCGCCATTGTCCCTCTTTTTCCTCAAACCCAAATGTCCACACTACTTCGTTGTCATTTCCGGAACCCTCTGCGGAATAAAAAGTCCAGTCATGGCCAAAATCGCCGGGCGACCGGGCCGAGGTAAGCGTCACTAAATCCATATTATAATAATGCCCTAAAATGTCCCGGCTGTTAGAGTGAATATAAACTTTTCCGTCCTCTTCACAGAGGATTTGCGATGCATAACACCGATAAAAATCATCCGCCAGATTTCCCTCAATCGGCTCTTTCAGCCCTTCCAACAGCTCCTCCTGGGAGGCATACCCCTCCAACAAAAGCCACCCTTCCTTCTCACAGGGCACCGCCCCCTCCCCCAGAAAGGGGGCCAAAGCGGCGTTGGCTTTTTCGATAAGGTCTTTCGCCTTCTCCAGCGTCAGGAGATTTTCAATATCCTCTATCTCCTCTTCCGCCCAGGGAAGATAGGATAGCTTCCTTTCCTCCCCCTGAACCAGTCCATCCCGCCACGCCGCATAGGCCGCCCCGTCCACCGGGTGCTCGTAGTCCATGTTCAGACAGTAGACCACCCCGTCCCCGTCCCTATCGGCCTCTTTAGGAAACTTTACCCCTTCCAGCGCCTCGGTCCGGGCCTGAGCAGAGCCTGCCTCGGCGTAGGTATCCTCCTCTCTGTCGTACTCATAGAGGGTATAGGGCCACAACACCCCTGCACCGGAGGTCAGGTCCACCGGCCAGCCGGCCTGAATTATGCCGTCATAGAAGGACAGCTGGGAGGTGGCCTTCAGCTCCAGTACCAGCCCCTTCTTATCGGTGTAGTCGTAAACCAGAGCGGTACGGGCCGGCTGGGGGGCGGTGATGATGGAGACGATCAGCTCTTCCCTGCCGTCACCGTCCACGTCATGGACGGCAAACCGGTTCTGGGACAGGGGCTCGTCAGAAAAGTCCACCGGGGTGCCGTCGGGGAACAGCCTATCCTCGTAAAACCGCTCCATCACCGCCCGAAAATAGGCCATACGCCGCTCTCCCTCGGTCTCTGGAGGCGTATCCCCCCAAGGGGCGGGCAAAGGCTCTCTGGTCGCCGCAGGGGCGGGCGTGGGGCCGGAGGAGGGCACGACCGTGGAAACGGGGCTTTCCGTTGGCGGTGCGCTCTCCTCAAGACAAGGGCTTCCTACGGCGGTCGCTGTAGGTTGCACCATCCCCTCGGAGGGCTTCGGGGACAAAGAAGGCTCCGCCGGCCGCCCCTTGCAGGCGGTGAGCACCAGCAGGCCGCAAAGCAGAGGGACCAGTTTTCTTTTTCTCATCCTTGTCCCTCACTCCTCCGGCAATAGTTTCCCCTCAATGGCCGGGTCCAGCAGGGCAATAAACTCCCGGGCATCCTTCTCGCTGCCTACCACACTGCCGTAATGATAGGGCACGGCGGCTTTGGGGCGAAGGGCATTGGCCAGCTGGGCGGCGGCTTTGGCGTTCATGGTATAGGTGCCGCCCACCGGAAGGACCGCCACGTCACAGGAGACGGCCCGGGCCTCCGGGGTGTCATCGGTGTCTCCGGCGATATAATAGCGGATGCCGTCCAGCTCTATCACATAGCCGACCCAGCCCTTTCTTTTGGGGTGGAAAGGTTTCATTTTGTTGTAGGCGGCCACCGCCCGAATGGTGACCCCCTTCAGCTCCTTTGCCTCCCCGGGGGCAATGGTCACCAGCGTCTCCCCTGTAAAATCAGTTCTCTGCCCCTCGGAGGCAGGAACAACCAGTGTGGAACCGGCCCCGGCTACCTTCTGAATATCCTCAGGGGAGTCGTGGTCATAATGCCCATGGGTCACCAAAATCAAATCGGCGTCATGGGGGGCGGTTTTCAGCTCGTAGGGGTCAACGTAAATGGTGATACTTCCTTCCAGACGGACACAGGCGTGATGGAGGACCTTGATACGTTCCAACATGGGGGTCTCCCCTTTCTTTCTGTATGATAAAAAACAGCGGCGCCATCGCAGGATGACGCCGCTGCCCTTTTGGTGCGGATTAGCCCTGGGAAATAGCGCCCACGGGGCAGGTGGCGGCACAGGTGCCGCAGTCGATGCAGGTACCAGCGTCAATGACGTACTGGCCGTCGCCCTCGGAGATGGCAGAAACAGGGCAGGCACCGGCGCAGGAGCCACAGCTGACACAAGCGTTGCTGATCACATAAGCCATTGGTAACACCTCCATGTCACTTGAATGTGAAATCATTATACCATATCTTTTCCAAATTTCAATGGTAAATTGCGTGAAGAGAGAAAAGTTTGGGCATATTTTTACACGGGAATGGCATATTGGGCATAAATACCCGCAAAGAGGAGGTACTATTTTGAGCGCTATGGAGTTTACGGCGGGGGCCGAAGCCGCTTTACGTCTGGCCCAGGAAAGCGCCGCTGAGCTGGGGCACAGCTATGTGGGCACCGAGCATCTGCTGCTGGGTATCGCCCGGGAGGGCCGGGGGCCGGGGGCACGGGTGCTGCTGGGGCAGGGGCTGACCGCCCAGGTCCTGCGGGGCACTCTGGTGCGGCTGATCGGGCTTGGCGCAGCGGGAGGCCTCCCCGCTCAGGGGTTGACCCCAAGGTGCCGGGAGAGCCTGGAACTGGCCCTTGGAGAAGCCCGGCGCTGCCAGGCCGGGCAGGCGGACACTGGGCATCTGCTGGTCGGACTTTTACAACAGGGAGAAAATGCCGCAAAGCGGCTTATTACGGCAGCAGGCAAAGACCCCCGACGACTGCTGGGGGAAGCAAACGGCTCCTATGGCGCCGGTGACCGAAATCCGGACCGCCGGCGTTCGGACCGGGAAGACCGGGCCGTGGGACCGACCAAGCTGTTAGACCAGTTTTCCCGGGACCTGACCGCCATGGCCGCCGCGGGGGAACTGGACCCAGTGATCGGCCGGGAGAAGGAACTCCACCGGGTCATGGAAATTCTCTCCCGCCGGCGGAAAAACAACCCCGCGTTGATCGGAGAACCGGGGGTTGGGAAAACGGCTGTGGCAGAGGCTCTGGCCATGGCCATCAGCGCAGGGCGGGTCCCGGAGGAGCTGGCGGCCAAACGGCTGGTGGCGTTGGACCTTTCCTCCATGGTGGCAGGGACCAAGTACCGGGGAGAGTTTGAGGAACGGGTGCGAAACATTCTGGCCGAGGTCCGGCGGGCGGGGAACATCATCCTCTTTTTCGATGAGCTTCATACCATCGTGGGCGCAGGCAGCGCCGAGGGGGCCATCGACGCCGCCAACATTCTGAAGCCCGCTCTGGGCCGTGGCGACCTGCAGGTCATTGGGGCAACCACCACCGAGGAGTACCGGCGGTATATCGAAAAAGACGCCGCTCTCGAGCGGCGGTTTCAACCGGTAGCCGTGGCCGAACCTACGGCGGAGGAAACACAGGAGATCCTTAAAGGGCTTCGGGGGCGGTATGAACGCCACCATAAGCTGACCATTGCCGACGAGGCGCTGACAGCGGCGGTCCGCCTGTCTGTCCGGTATCTCCCCGACCGCCGGCTTCCTGACAAGGCAGTGGACCTGATGGACGAGGCGGCCAGCCGGGCACGGCTGAGGGAGATGGAATTCCCTCCCGCCCTGCGTGCCCTGGAAGAGCGGGTGGCCGAAGCCCAGCAGGCCAAGGAGGAAGCCATTCGGACCCAGGATTTTGAAAAGGCCGCCATGTACCGGGATGCCGAGGGGGACTTTCGGCAAAAGCTGGAATCGGAGCGCTCTCAGTTTCTGCAAAACCGGCCGCCGCTGACGGTCTCCGACCAGGAGGTGGCCGCCGTGGTGGCCGCCTGGACCGGTATCCCGGTGACCTCCCTCACCCGGGGCGAACAGGACCGGCTTCTGACATTGGAGGAAACCCTGTCGCACCGGGTCATAGGGCAGGAGGATGCCGTTAAGACCGTGACCAGGGCCATCCGGCGGGGACGGGTGGGGCTGAAGGACCCGGGGCGGCCGGTGGGTTCCTTTCTCTTTCTCGGGCCGACCGGCGTGGGCAAGACCGAGCTGTGCAAAGCCCTGGCCCATGCTCTTTTTGGCAGTGAGGAGGCCCTGATCCGGCTGGATATGTCGGAATATATGGAGCGGCACACCGTCTCCCGCCTTTTGGGTTCGCCCCCCGGATATGTGGGACATGATGAGGGCGGCCAGCTGACCGAGGCGATCCGCCGAAGGCCCTACTCGGTCATCCTGTTCGATGAGATCGAAAAAGCCCACGAGGATGTCTGGAATGTTCTTCTGCAAGCCATGGAGGACGGACAGATCACCGACGCCCAGGGCCGGCGGGCCGACCTTCGCAACGCCGTGATGATCCTCACCTCCAACGTGGGCGCACGACAGATCACCGCCCGGGGAAGCCTTGGGTTTTCCGCTGTGGAAAGCACCGGCGGCCTGCGGCCCCGGACTCAGGTGGAGCAGGCCGTGATGGAGGAGGCTAAACGAACCTTCCGGCCCGAATTTTTGAACCGCTTGGATGAAATCGTTATCTTCCGGCAGCTGGATGAGCCACAGCTGGATACCATCGGCCGCCGGATGCTGGATGACCTCTCCCGGCGTCTTGCCGCTTTGGGAGTCTCCCTCTCGGTCACTCAGGAGGCCCGGCAGCTGCTGGCCCGTTCCGGTTTTGACCCGGACTATGGTGCCCGCCCCCTCCGCCGGGTCATCCGTGCGCAGATAGAGGACCCGGCCGCAGAACTGCTCCTATCCGGTCGGCTTCCGTCTGGCAGCGAGTTGACGGTCACCGTTCAGGGGGAAAAGTTGGTCCTGCTGCCCTCCTCCGCCGCTCTTTCCGCCGGGTAACTACACCGTGGCCCTGTGTCTTGATAAGACATGGGGCCATCCTTTTTTATATCCGCGGAAGGGAAATTTACATACAATGGCTTACCTGACTTTGCAGACAAAGGAGATTTCGCTATGAACCAGTATTATCCTTTTCCTGTCTCTCCCCTTCCCTACAGCTATGTATCCCTGATGCCCCGCTGCGATCCCGACACACTGTACTACCATTACGAACATTTTGCCGGACAGATCCGACAGCTCAACCAGCTCGTTGCACAGAGGCAGCTGACCAAACTGACACTGGATGAGCTGTTCTGCCAGGACCTGAACCTTCCCGCCGCACAAGCTGCTCAGGTCAAAAGTTTGTCCGGCAGCGTCTATGCCCATCAGCTTTATTTTGACAGCATTTACAGCAGTGTCTCCCGTCTGCCGGATAACCTTCTCACCCGAAAGCTGATCGATACCTACGGTTCTTTGGAGCAATTCAAAAAGCTGCTGACCGAGGCGGCTTACAGCATTACCGGCTCCGGCTGGGTATGGCTGATCATGGAAGGGGGCGAACCTCATATCGCCACCACCGGCAACAACAGCGTTGTCAGTCTGAACTCTGTGACCCCCATCTTTTCCATCGATATGTGGGAACACGCCTACTTCCCATTATACCAATTCGATAAGGCCGCCTATCTGAACAACTGGTTCGAGCTGGTCAACTGGGACCGGGCCGACCAGAGATACCAAAGCATCCAGCATAGCGGACTTCCGAGGTGATACAGGCAAAACAAAAGCAGCCCTTTTCATAAGGTCTGCTTTTTGCAGAAGGATACCAAAACCGTGTTTCCGCAGGTACGCATCCCCAACCAAATCCAAGCCCGGCCCAGCGGGTTCGATTTGGTAAGGAGGGGAAAGCAATTTTCAGGCGGCCTCTGAAAAAGGCCGCCTGAAAATGGAGTGGAGCGGATCTCGCTCCGACATACCCTGAAGATGCAAACCGAATATCCGCCTCAAAATCGGGCCGGAATCCAGCGCAGCGAGTCCGGCCCGAAAGCAAAAAAATTCCCACCAGAGTGCAGTTTTCGCCCCAAGGCGGAAACGGAACGGTGGTGGGAATTTCTGAGTTGGCGCAGCGGGTGGGATTCGAACCCACGTGTGGTTGCCCACAAACTGATTTCGAGTCAGCCCCGTTATGACCACTTCGATACCGCTGCATAACATTTGGGAAAGCCTATATAGAATACCCTATTTTTTCCCGATTGTCAAGGGAAGGGTATTGCCTTTGGCATGATTTCAACATATAATAAAGCCCGTCCGAAATTCTGATTGACGGGAGATCTTTTTATGACTATTCGGGAAGATTTGGAAGCTATCTGTGCTGTCAATGCCTTTATGCAGTACAACCACATCCGTTTGGGGCAGGTGGAGCCTGACCGGGTGACCATGGAGCTTACGGTGGAAGAGGAACACCTGAACCCTTACGGATTTATCCACGGCGGCGCCCTTTTTACCATGGCCGACAATGCCTGCGGCATGGCGGCACGGACCGACGGCCGGCAATATGTGACCCAGTCCAGCGCCTTCACCTTCCTCCACAGCGGTGTTTTGGGCGACACCATCTGTATGGAGGGCAAGGTCCGGCGGCGTGGGAAAACCACCTGTTTTGTGGAGGCCAATGCCACCAACCAAGCCGGAGAACTGCTGGCCAGCGGTTCGTTCACTTTTTACTGTATCGGATGACCCCTCTCTGCCTGCCCGGCAGGGAGAAGGGTCCGGGCCGGCACCTGAGATAAAGACGCTTCACGTTCTGTCTTTTCCTTCAAAGTCGATTTGTCCCAGCAGTTCTCCGATTTTTCCCGACAAAATCAAATCGGCGGCACCGTCGTAGGGAGTCGGGGTCTTGTTGATCAGCACCAGCCGGTCTCCGCCATAATAGCGCAGCAGCCCCGCCGCCGGATAAACCACCAGAGAGGTACCGCCCACCATCAGAAGGTCGGCCTTGGAGATCATCTCCACCGCCCCCTCTACCACGGCCGGGTCCAGCGGCTCTTCATAAAGAACCACGTCGGGCTTTACCACCCCGCCGCAGACATCACACAGGGGGATACCGTCTGCCTCCTTCACATAGCGGGCGTCAAAAAATGTATGGCACTTTGTGCAGTAGTTTCGATGGACGCTGCCATGAAGCTCATACACGGTACGGCTCCCCGCCGCCTGATGGAGACCGTCAATGTTTTGGGTCACCACCGCGGCTAGGTGGCCTGCTTCCTCCAGACGGGCCAGCGTCCGGTGGGCCGCATTGGGTTTTGCGTCCAGCCAAAGCATTTTTTCTTTGTAGAACCGAAAAAACACCTCCGGTCGGGCCTCAAAATAGCTGTGGCTGATGATGGTCTCCGGCGGCTCATCATAACTTTGATTGTAAAGACCGTCCACGCTGCGGAAATCGGGGATACCGCTTTCGGTGGACACGCCCGCCCCACCGAAAAAGACGGCCCGGCGGCTTTCCGACAGCCATTTTTCCAGGGTTTCCAGTTCTGTCATATCCTCCACCTCAATTTCTGCTGCATTTTTCGGCGTCAATGGCCAGCACGGTCATCAAAGCTGCCAGCGCATCCGCAGGGTCCGTCACATCAATGACATAGGTATCCGTCCATTGAAAAAGCTCCTTACTGATGGAGGCAATGCCCCCCCGGCCGGCACTTTCGATGGTGTATTCCCACTCGCCGAAGCTGCCCGCTATGACCCAGTCGCTGGTGTCAATGGTAAAACGGGGAAAGAGAAGGCTGAACTCCTTGACAAGACATCCCCAATATTCTCCATAGGCATAAAGTTCAAATTTGGGCAGGAAGGTCAGGACCTTTTGCTGCACGGTACCGATATGTACCCCCTGACTGTCCAGGATATGCAGGCAATGGCCCCAACTCGGCTGCCCTTCTACGGTAAAGAGGACCTTCCCCTCTTCATCATAGATATCATAACTGTCAAACCAGGAGAAAAAGCGCTGTTTAAACAACATTCTCACATCTGCTCCTCCTTTCCCGGAAAAAACCGGTGCCTTCCGAAGAAGGCACCGGTTTTTCAGACATCTTTACTCCTGCTCTTCCCCGCCGTCCTCTTCCTCATCACAGAGGTCGATGGCAAAGGTATCTCCGCAGCTGGGGCACTCTACGGTGCCCGCTTCCAGGATGGACTCGTCAATGTCGATCTCGGCGCCGCAGGTGGGGCACTCCACCTCAAAGAAGTCATCGTCATCGTGGCAATGGCAGTGACCCCGATGGCAGCAGCCCTCTTCCTCGTCGTCATCGTCAAAGACGATCTCTTCCACGTCGGCCAGGTCATCGGAGATGGCATCCAACTCTTCGCCCATGGCGGCAGTGCTGTCCTCCAGATCCTCCAGCGTCAGGCCGACCTCCTCCAAAATGCCGATCATGACAGAGATGAGCTTGCCCTCTTTGGACTTTTCGGTATCCAGGTTCAGGCCCTCGGCCAGACCCTTCAGATAAGCAACCTTTTCAGAAATGGTCATAATTGCTCTCCTTCATTCATTTTGAATTAGGGTATCAACGGTTCTTTTAGCCCTTGCTGCGCTCCAGATACTCGCCGGTACGGGTATCGATCTTGATCTTGTCGCCGGGGTTAATGAACAGAGGCACCTTGATCTCGGCGCCGGTCTCCACAGTGGCGGGCTTGGTCACGTTGGTGGCCGTGTCGCCCTTGAAGCCGGGGTCTGTCTCTGTGATCTCCAGCTCTACGAAGTTGGGAGCCTCAACGCCCACCACCTTCTCCTTGTAGATCATCAGCTTGCAGACAGTCTCTTCCTTGACGAACTTAAAGCCGTCAGGCAGGTCGCCGGCGGACACGGGGACCATGTCAAAAGTCTCCTGATCCATGAAGTAGTACAGATCGCCGTCGTTATAGCTGTACTGGGCGTCCTTACGCTCGATATAAGCGGTCTCAAACTTTGCGGTGGGGTTGAACGAGGTCTCGGTCACGCCGCCGCCCAGAACGTCCTTCATCTTGGTCCGCACAAAAGCGGCGCCCTTGCCGGGTTTCACATGCTGGAACTCGACGACCTGCATGACCTTGCCGTCCATCTCAAAGGTCACGCCGTTACGGAACTCACCTGCAGTAATTGTAGGCATTGGTATCATCCTCCAAAAATTTTGATTCCGGATCATAAAATGATTAAGCGATGATATTTTACCCTATATCAACCATTTTTGCAAGAGCTTTCCGCTATTTTAGCCTAAGTAACGAAAAATTTTCCCCTTTTTCTCCCAAGAGTTTCTATTGACAGGAAGGAAAAAATATGCTAACATATCTCTTGCGTCTGACGACGCCACATTGGACGTGGAGAGATGTCCGAGTGGTTTAAGGAGCCAGTCTTGAAAACTGGTGACTCGAAAGAGCCGTGGGTTCGAATCCCACTCTCTCCGCCACTTTTTCTCATCGTCAAGTTAGATTTTCAGTCATGCAGAAGTACCCAAGTGGCTGAAGGGGCTCCCCTGCTAAGGGAGTAGGCGGGTAAAACCGTGCGAGGGTTCAAATCCCTCCTTCTGCGCCAAAGGAAGACACAGGTTTGTGTCTTTCTTTATGCAGGTGTAGTTCAATGGTAGAATGTCAGCTTCCCAAGCTGAACACGGGGGTTCGATTCCCCTCACCTGCTCCAAAAAACCGGATGTTCTCGAAAAGAGAACATCCGGTTTTTTATGTGTAAAAAATTCCCGGGCCTTCAGGCCCGGGAATTTTTCAGCAATCAGCCGCAGCAGCCGCAGCCTTCGCCGTTGGGGCCGACACGGTCAGGGGGAAAGAACTCGTTCACCGGGAATTTCACATGACGGAACAGCTCGCAGGGGTCCTCCTCGCAGCTGCCGCCGTCGCAGGCGCACTCTTTCTGGGGCATGCAGTAATCGTAGACAGGGATCAGAAGCTGAGTATCCCGCTCCAGCCGGATGAGGGAGAACTGACCCAGGGAAACGTAGAGCCGCTTGCCCGTGGCGCCAAAGTCCAGATCGCTGCCGAAGCAGCCGCAGATGCAGGGGGGCACATCGCTGAGCTCACAGCCACAACTGCAGCCGCATCCACAATCACAGGGTTCCACCAGTTTCAGGTTGAGGACCAGCGGGTCCACCGCCTCCACAATGGCGGAGGGCTGATTGACCTGAGGCAGATTCTGGAAATCCATGCAGTCCAGACTCATCTCGGAGGAGAAGGTCTTGGAGCTGCCCTCACTGCCGAACAGGATGACCCGCTTGTCAAAGACGGCCAGACCGGTGACCTCCACGGGCCGGGCAGCGCCTACAAAAGCATCGGCGGTGATGGCGTAAAAGTAGCGGACATCCACGGTATAAAAGCCACGGTTGAAACCCACAGGCTCCACATTGGTGGATACGAACAACAGCTCCGCACGGCCGCCCTTGATACAGGTGGCCCGGTCAATGGCGCACTGAGAACTCTGCGTGAGATAGACACGCAGATCCTCAACGCAGTCCTTATCCCGACACGCATCCATAATTTTCTTAGTGTGTACACATACGGCCTCCCGAACGCCGGCAGCGTCCGAAACAGGGCCGGGCATGACCTTTTCAGGCATGATTGGTTACCTCCCGAATGAGATTGGGGGAAGGTCGGACCTTCCAATCCCAGTCTATGCCGAAAGGCAAAAAGGGTGATGGCTCCTTAAAGTATCTCTATCTGCTCCATCGCTACCTGCCCCAGCGGCGTCAGTGCCATGCTGCCCCGTTCCTGAATGGAAAGCGACGGCTCCAGTACGTTGTACTCGGCATAATCATATCCGTCCAGCGGAAGGGCGGTATCCAGGCTGATAAGCCCCATGTCAGACAGTTCCCGTAGGGTTTGGGCCGTAAAAGGAATTTCCGCCCCGCCGGCCCCTTCCGGAAGAAAAAGAGGAAAGGTCTCCCCTTCCGCACCGGCGGCTTGGCAAAGAGGTAAAAACGGGACCTGAGAAAATTCCAGCAGCAAACGAGCCTGCCGCCGATCCAGAGAGAGCGTTATTTCCTTCCCTCCCTGACAGCCGCAGCAACCCCCGCAGTCCTTTTCGCAGCCTTCCTTTTGCCGACAGTGGGCGCACTGGTCCATACCGCATACCTCCCTATATTTTTAGTTCCTTTTATTCAATCATATTCTGCGCCAGAAAGCAAGGGATACTCAAAGCAGAATTTAGTGAAATTTTTTTGGAAAAGGGGTTGCCAAAGGAGAATAAATGTGCTAATATAATTAAGCCCTTCTTGTGGGCAGGTTTTACCGGGTGTGGCGAAGTTTGGTATCGCGCCTGAATGGGGTTCAGGAGGCCGCTGGTTCAAGTCCAGTCACTCGGACCAAGAAAGCACTTGCTTTAAAAAAGCAGGTGCTTTTTTTCATAGGCAAAGCAGAACCAGCGGCCTCCTGCCACTTCAATCCACCGCTAGGCGGGAGGTAGCCGCGCAGCAGCGGTCTCCCCGCTGGTTCAAGTCCAGTCACTCGGACCAAAAAAAGCACTTGCTTAAAAGAAAGCAGGTGCTTTTTTCATAGGCAAAGCAGAACCAGCGGCCTCCTGCCACTTCAATCCGCCGCTAGGCGGGAGGTAGCCGCGCAGCGGCGGTCTCCCCGCTGGTTCAAGTCCAGTCACTCGGACCAAAAAAAGCACTTGCTTTAAAAAAGCAGGTGCTTTTTTCATAGGCAAAGCAGAGTCAATATTCCTGCTGCCGGAGAGGTATCATCCTGCTTCCCTGTCGTTTTCATATTCGATATCTAAGGCAAAAGGCATTCGCTTTCCGGCGAATGCCTTTTGGTTTTTACATCAGCGGGGCAAAGACCCGCAGTACCGAACGAAGCAGCAGACGGAAAAAGGAATGGTCCTGCGCTTCCTCCAAAGTGATCTCCTGACACTCCTCCAACGTATCCAGAAAATCCTTTTTTACCTCCAGCACCGTAGGGTCACCGCAAAGCCATACGCCATCCTCAAAGTGAAGAAACATACTGCGGTAATCCAGGTTCACAGACCCCACCGTAGCATAGAGGTCATCCACCGCAAAACTTTTGGAGTGAAGAAATCCCGGCGTGTACTCAAAAATCCGCACGCCGGCCTCTAAAAGAGCGGGATAGTGGGCTCGTGTCAGCTCAAAAACCGTTTTTTTATCGGGAATATGGGGTGTCATGATCCGTATGTCTACCCCGCTTTTGGCCGCCGAGCAAAGTGCGGTATTTACACTGTCGCTGACGATAAGGTAGGGGGTCATTATATAGACATACCGCTTGGCCTTGGAGATAAGGTTCAGATAGACCGTTGCCCCCACCGGCTCACCATCCAGAGGTGAGTCGGTATAAGGCTGGACCCAGTGGCTTGCCCCCTGCTGGGCCTCTATTGGCAGAGAATGGGGACGATAGCTGTCAAAATCTTCGGTGGTCCCGCTGGTGTATTCCCACATGGTGAGAAACATCACCGTCATGGACCAGGCCGCCTCCCCTTTCAAAAGGATGGCGCTGTCTTTCCAATGGCCAAAGCGGACCTTTTGGTTGATATACTCATCTGCCAGATTGATGCCCCCTGTAAAGGCGGTGTGGCCGTCCACAATACAGAACTTTCGATGGTCCCGGTTATTGAGCCGTACCGATAGCACCGGCACAAACCGGTTGAAGACCCGGCATTTGATGCCCTTTGCCTCCATCTCTTTGTCAAAATTCTTTGGCAGGGTATAAAGACAGCCCACATCATCGTAAATCAGCCGCACATCTACTCCCTGAGCCACTTTCTCCTCCAAAATCTCCAAAATCGCATTCCAGAACTTTCCGGGGGTGATGATAAAGTACTCCAGAAAGATGTAGCGTTCCGCCTTCCGAAGTTCTTCCAAAATCGGCTCAAATGCGGCATCCCCCAAAGGAAAATACCGGGTATAAGTGTTGGTGTACAGCGGGCAGTGGGCATATTCCTCCAGATAGCGGGACTGGTTCACCGCATCCCATCCAAAATCCGCCACAGCACCGGATTTTTTGTCCCGGTCCAAAGCCTCTATCAAATGGCGGTCCATACTCTCCATCTTCTTCTGGTCCCGCTTGGAAAGTCCGCTGGCGCCGCAGAGAAGATAGACAAGCCCCCCAAACACCGGGGCCAGCATAATGGGAATGATCCAGGCAATTTTGTAGCCGGGATCACCCTTTTTGTTGATGATATAAAGCACCACAAAAAGCGAAACCGTGGCGCAAAACAGATAGATGGGAATAAAGTAATCTGAAAAACGTACTATGGTCACCATCAGCAACCCGATCTGAAACAGCAGAAACAAGGCCACCAGGGCAGTGCGGTGAAACAGAATGGAACCGATTTTTTTCAGATTCATTGCGGGTCTCCTTTTGGAAGATATCTCTGTTGTTATTTTACCACTACGTTTTCCACCCCAAACAGCTCTCGCAGTTCCCCAAGAAGGGCCGGATGGAGGGACGCGGCGGCCCCCAGCCTTTTTTTGCTGTCGGCGCAATAGAGGACCACCTGCTGCTCCCCAGGAAACATATTCAGCACCAGCCGGGCTTTTCGCAGCCTGGGATCGGTCTCTGCAGGGACCTTTACATAGAGCTTCCCTGCCAGCGGCGCTCTCCTTTCCGCCGCAGGCGAAGGCGCACTGCCCGCATTTGCAAGCGGGCGAATCCGGTCACACATGAGTTGGGGGGATTTCTCATCCCGTACGGAGAGTTTTCCCTCTACCAAAAGGGCATTCCCCTCCCCCAAAAAGGAAGCGCACTCACCCAGCACACGGGAGAATACCAGCAGTTCCATGGCGCCGGTATCATCCTCCAACCCCACATAGGCCATAAGGGTATTGTTTTTAGTGGTCTTTGTCTTGGAGGTGGCCACTACCCCTGCCAGGGTCACCCGCTGGCCGTCCTCATAGGTCTCCGGACCATCCTCCCTGTCAAAGTCGGACAAAATGGAGCCAATGGGGACCGCCCGATACTGTTTGATCAGTTCCCGATAATCATCCATAGGGTGTCCGGTCAGGTAAAGGCCGGTGGTCTCCTTCTCCATCTTCATCAGCTCCTGCCTGGAGAATTCCGGCAGGTCCGGCAGCGGGATCTCCGGGGCGGCCGACATCCCGTTGCTGTCTCCAAAGAGGTCATACTGGCCCTCTACGGTATTGCGTTTGGATTTGGCGATGACATCCATGGTTTTTTCCGCCACCGCCAGCAACTGGGAACGGCGGACCCCAAGGCTGTCAAAAGCGCCGCACTTGACAAGGCTTTCCACCACCCGCTTGTTGCAGTCATAGCCGAACATCCGCTGGCAAAGGTCGGCAAGGGAGATAAACGCCCCTCCCGCTTCCCGCTCTCTTAAAAGCTGAAGGGCAAAGCCACGGCCCACCCCCTTGATGGCGGACAGGCCAAAGCGGATGCCATCGGCAGTTACGGTAAAATCGGCCCCCGACTGGTTCACATCGGGAGGTAGCAAGGCAATACCGCAGTTTTTGCACTCTGCGATATACTCGGCCACCTTCTCGCTGGAGTCCAGCACGGAGGTGAGCAGGGCGGCCATATATTCCTTGGTATAGTGGCATTTGAACCAGGCAGTCTGATAGGCCACGATGGCGTAAGCCAGAGAATGAGCCTTATTAAAGGCATAGTTGGCAAAGTCGTAGATCTCATCATAGATGGACTGGGCCACATCTTCAGAGATGCCGTTGGCCACACAGCCTATGATATTTCGGGCAGGGTCGCCATGAAGGAAAGCCTCCCGCTCCCGCTCCACGTCCTTGGCCTTTTTCTTGCTCATGGCCCGGCGGACCATGTCGGCCTGCCCCAAGGAATAACCCGCCAGCTTTCGGAAGATCTCAATGACCTGCTCCTGATAGACGATACAGCCGTAAGTGGTCTCCAAAATAGGCTCCAGCATGGGGTGCTTATAGCGCACCAGCTTGGGGTCATGCTTGCAGGCCACAAATCTCGGAATGGAGTCCATGGGACCGGGGCGGTAAAGAGCGATGATGGCGCAGATATCGTCCAAGTCTTTAGGCCGCAGGCTGACACAGACCCCCGTCATGCCGGCGGATTCCATCTGAAACACGCCGCTTGTCCGCCCCTCGGAGAGCATTTTCAGCACCTCCGGGTCGTTATCGGGAATAGAGGCCAGGGTGAATTCCGGATTTTCCTTCTGCACCAGCTTTACCGCATCATCCAGTACTGTCAGGTTCCGAAGGCCCAGAAAATCCATTTTCAAAAGGCCCAGTTCCTCCAGCGTCACCATGGTAAATTGGGTCACCACGGAATCATCATTCTTTGCCAGGGGTACATAGTCCTCCACCGGCAAACGGGTGATGACCACACCGGCCGCATGGGTGGAGGCATGGCGGGGCATTCCCTCGATGGCCTGGGCCGTATCGATAAGGAGTTTGACCTCCTCATCCTCCTCGTACATATCCCGCAAAGGCTTGGACAGCTTCAGGGCATCGGCCAGGGTGATATGAAGGGCTCCCGGCCCGGCGGGGACCTGTTTGGCGATCTGGTCCACCCGGTCATAGGGCATATTCAGCACCCGGCCCACGTCCCGGATGGCCCCCCTGGCGGCCATGGTACCGAAGGTAACGATCTGGGCCACATGGTCAGGCCCGTATTTTTCCCGGACATAATCGATGACTTCCTCCCGCCGGCGGGGACAGAAGTCGATGTCGATATCGGGCATGGTGACCCGCTCAGGGTTCAGAAACCGCTCGAAAAAGAGGCCGTATTTCATGGGGTCAACCTCGGTGATGGCCAGACAGTAGGCCACCATGGAGCCGGCGGCGGAGCCACGGCCGGGGCCTACGGGGATATCATGGCTTTTGGCATAGCCGATAAAGTCGGAGACAATAAGGAAGTAATCCACAAACCCCATGCTGCGGATGACCCCCATCTCATACTCCAGCTGCTGCTGATACCCCTCCGGATGGTCGGGATACCGCCGCTCAAAACCCTGACGGCAGAGCTTTTCAAAATAGCTGTCCGGGTCGGTCTCCCCCTCCGGCAAATGAAATTCCGGCAGGTGGTATTTGCCGAACTCAAATTCCACATTGCACATATCGGCGATTTTCTGGGTGTTTTCCATCGCTTCCGGATATTGGGCAAAGAGCCGGGCCATCTCCTCTTCGCTCTTAATGTAAAACTGGTCGGTCTCAAACTTCATCCGGTTGGGGTCATCCTCGGTCTTTCCCGTCTGGATGCACATGAGGATATCCTGCATACGGGCATCCTCCCGGGTCAGGTAGTGGGCATCGTTGGTACATACCAGAGGGATGCCGGTCTCTTCATGGAGCCGCAGCAGCCCTGCATTGACCGCGGGGTCATCGGCCAGAGCATGGTCCTGAAGCTCCAGATAATAGCTTCCCCGGCCAAAGAGGGCATCCATCTCCAAAGCGTGGGCCTTGGCCCCCTCATAGTCCCCGTTTCGCAGCCGGCGGGGCACCTCCCCCGCCAAACAGGCAGAAAGGCAGACAAGGCCCTCCGCCCGCTCACGGAGCAGGTCCAGATCGATCCGGGGCTTGATGTAAAAGCCCTCGGTATAGGACTGGCTTACCATGTGAGAGAGGTTGCGGTAACCCACCTCGTTTTTGCACAGCAAAATCAGGTGCCGGGCCTGACTGTCCAGCTCGTGGACACGGTCAAACCGGGTCCGGGGCGCCACATAGACCTCGCAGCCGATGACCGGCTTGACGCCCTCCGCCTTGCAGGCGCGGTAAAAATCAATGACCCCATACATAGTGCCGTGGTCGGTGATAGCCACGGCGGTCTGTCCCAACTCCTTCACCCGCTGCACCAGCTTGGGGATACGGCAGGCCCCGTCCAGAAGGGAATATTCCGTATGGTTGTGTAAGTGGACAAAGGACATGGGACAGACCTCCTTTTTCCCAAATCAGTTCTTTTTATTTATGCTTTTTCCTTTTTCCCATAGACTTTCTTTGAACCCAAGCTCGGCCGATCTTTCCTTCAAAGGTTTTCCATATCATAATTCTCTCCCCTCCACCATCTCCCCCAACTTTTTCAGCCGGTGGTTCAGGGCCGACTTTGTGATGGGGGGATCGCAGAGGGCGGCAAGCTCGGTAAGGGTCAGGGCCGGGTTGTCCAGCCGCAGCTTTGCCGCCTCCGCCAGCTTTGGGGGCAGGTCGGCAAGGTCCATCTGCTCCGCCAAGCGGCGGATGGCCTCGATTTGGGTCTGGGCCGCTTCCACCGCCTTGTCCAGATTGGCGGCATCGCAGTTCACCCGGCGGTTTACACCGCCCCGCAGATCCTTTTCGGCTTTGGCGTTCATCAGCTCCATGGCAGCCAAGGGCGCTCCCAGAACGGTCAGAAAGTCGGCAATGGTCTCGCTTTGCTTAAAGTAGGTCATATAACTGCCGCTTCGGGTCGCCGACTTGGCGGTAAACTCCGCCTCCGCCAGCAGGGTCAACAGTTCCCGGTTCACCGACATATGGGTGGTGGTCAATTCCAGATGATAGCCCTTATTGGGGTCGGTCACCGAGCCGCCGGCCAAAAAGGCCCCTCTGAAAAAAGCGGTGCGGCAGTGGTCCTCCTCCAGCACCCCAAAGTTGATATGATGGGCCAAAGTCTCGGCCATGTCATAACCAAAGGCCAATGACAAGGTATATAGCTTGTCCGGTGCAAAGACAGAGAAGACCCGCTTGCCGGATTCCGGCATCTTCACGCTGTCAAAGGAGATGGAAAAAGCCTTTTTGAACAGCAGGGGAAGCCGGGCGGCAAAATCCTCTGATTCGGTAACGATGCGGGCCTCTCCCCCATCAAAGCGATTGGCGTAAAGGAGAATGCCATAACATTCCGCCTGGGCGCAGCATTTGCGGCTGGGTAAAGTGCGGCAGAGTTCCTTTTTGACGTCACTGGAAAAGGACATTGCGGCTTTCTCCTTTCATCACCGGCTTCAAACAGGTTATGGATATTAAAAAATCTTGGTGTCCGCCCTCTCCTCGTACAGCTCCATAGCCATCCGGCCCAGCCGTTCGGGCGAGTGGCGGGCATAGAGTGCGTCGGCCGAGATCATGGGCCGCTCCACCACCTCCACCCCAAGGGCTTCCGTAGCCTCCCGGTCCACCCGGATGGGTTCGGCTCCCTCCTCCCGGTAGCGGTCCAGAAGGGTTTGGGATACAGGGGCAGAGTTTGCGATACACAAATCGATTAGCCCCGGGCCGGAATGGTCCAGCAGGGCCTTTACATGGTCGGAGAGGGTCATCCCCTCGGTCTCTCCATCCTGGGTCATCACATTGCTGATGTAGATCTTCAGGGCGTCACTGCGGCAGACCGCCTGGGCAATCCCCTCTACCAGCAGGTTGGGAATAATACTGGTGTAAAGGCTTCCCGGCCCCAGCAGGATCAGGTTGGCCCTGTCAATGGCCTCCAATGCGGCAGGCAGGGCGGCGGGATGCTCCGGCAGGAGCCTGACCCGGCGTATCTTGCAATCCTGCGCCTTCTTAAATGCGGCGATTTTAGACTCTCCCCGCACCGCCGCCCCATTCTCAAAGGTGGCTTCCAGCGTCACATCGTCGTTGGTCACCGGCAGGATATGGCCGGTAATGGCCAGAACCTGACTCATTTTGGCAACCGCCTCATCAAAAGAGCCGGAGATGCCGTTGAGGGCTGCCAGCAGCAGATTGCCAAACGCCTGACCGGTAAGGCTGCCCTCGGTAAACCGGTAGCCCAGCAGCTGCTCCATCAAAGGCTCGGTATTGGCCAACGCCTGCATACAGTTTCGGATATCGCCCGGGGGAGGCATTCCAAGGTCGGTCCGCAGCACTCCCGACCCACCGCCGTCATCGGCCACAGTGACAATGGCGGTAATGTTTCTGGTGTGCTGTTTCAGCCCCCGGAGCATGGTGGAAAGACCGTTGCCGCCGCCGATCGCCACCACACGGGGACCTTGCTCCCAGCGAATGTTCGACTTCTGTTCCATCACTGTGCCCTCGTCATATCCCGGTGGTTCTCGCTGGCGTCATACCCCTTACGGCGGATAAAATCGGTAAGAGCCCTTGTCACCGCCACAGAGCGGTGCTGTCCGCCGGTACAGCCAACGGCAATGACCAGCGCCGCCTTCCCCTCCTCCACATACTGCGGCAGAAGAAAGGCGATAAGCTGCTCCAGATAACTTATAAACTCCTGGCTTACCTGGTTGCCAAAGACAAAGTCAAAGACAGGCTTGTCCATCCCGGTCTGCGTTTTCAGCTCCGGAATATAGAACGGATTCGGCAAAAAGCGCACATCAAAAACAAGGTCCGCCTCAATGGGAATGCCATACTTGAAGCCGAAGGAAATAACACTGATGCTCATGGCCCGCTTTGGCTCGCCGGAGCCGAAAAGCCGCAGGATCTCCCCCCGGAGCTTTGCGGTGGAAAGGCTGGTGGTGTCAATGATGTAGTCCGCTCTGGCCCGGACCGGCTCCAGAATGGTCTGCTCCCGGTGGACCGCCTGATCCAGTGATCCGCCATTTTCCGCCAGAGGATGAAGGCGGCGTGTCTCCTTGTAGCGTTTAATGATGGTCTCTGAAGAAGCCTCCATATAGAGGATCTTGTGGGCGCAGCCCATGGCGGTCAGGTCGTTCAGGGCAGCAAAGAGGCCGTCAAAGGTCTGCCCGCCCCGGATATCACAGACAATAGCCACCCGGTCATATTTGGCCTGCCCGGCCATGCACAGCTCGGCAAAACGGGAAATGAGAGGGGCGGGCATATTATCCACCACAAAATAGCCGATGTCCTCCAACACGGAGCCGGCCTGGCTCTTCCCTGCCCCGGACAGGCCGGAAATGACGATAAATTCCATAGTATTTCCTCCCAAGGGTGTCAAAATCCCAGCAGTTTCACTTCCAGCTCCAACGTGACCCCGGTTCTGTCTGTGACCCGCTTTTTCACTTCCTCCGCTACCGCCAAAATATCGGCGGCGGTGGCGCTGCCCCGGTTGATGACAAAACCAGCATGTTTCTCTGACACCTGTGCGCCGCCGATAGTGAAACCCTTCAGGCCGCACCGGTCAATGAGGGCGGCGGCGTAAACGGGGGTACCGTCAGGCATCGGGGCCGGCCGCTTGAAGGTGGAGCCGGCCGAAGGGTACTCCAAAGGCTGTTTTTCCTTCCTTCGCGCGGCCAGTTCCGCCATTTTCTCCCGAATCTTTACCGGGTCCTCCCGCTCCAGAGGACCCAGCGAAACATTCAATACCATCCATTCTGGGGTCC
This sequence comes from uncultured Oscillospiraceae bacterium, assembly GCA_910587345.1. Classification (GTDB taxonomy): domain Bacteria; phylum Bacillota; class Clostridia; order Oscillospirales; family Oscillospiraceae; genus Vermiculatibacterium. The sequence continues at coordinate 224,253 of CAJUKH010000013.1, forward strand.
GGGAAAAGATACTGTGGCGGTATGAGAATTCGCAGGCCCCGGCGTCAAGCGTCAAAATATCGCCGCTCTCCGCCGTGCAGCTGACCTTATCCAGTACCTGGCACATCTCTCCGCCGTAGGCACCGGCGTTCATCGCCACTGCACCTCCCACCGTACCTGGGATGCCGGCGGCCCACTCCAAACCGGTAAAGCCCTGTTCCGCCATAAAGTTGGCCAGACGGGAGAGCAGCACCCCGCTGCCCACCACCAGCTTGCGGCCGCTGCGGGTAACGTCTGCCCACTCCAGCCGGTCCAGCCCGCCGGTCTTGATCACATAACCGTCATACCCCTTGTCCGACACCAGCAAATTGGAGCCGTTGCCCAGAAAAAAGGGCCTGACCCCCTGCCGGACGGCCATACAAATGGCATCCATGGCCTCATCGTTCGTTTTGGGAAAGGCCATAAGGGCGGCGGGGCCACCCACCCGAAAGGAGGTATGCTTGCTCATCGGCTCATTGCGGCGCAGTTCCATGTTGGGCAGTTTTTTTCCCAGTTCCCGCTCCAATCCATCCCATTTTTCCATCGTGACCCCTCCTTCCTGTCAGTGTATGCTCTTTACAGCGTTTTCTTGTATGCCTCCGCTCCGTCCAAAAGCTCCCCTGCGGAGGCCAGGGCGGCATCGGTGATCCGGTCACCGGAGGTCAGACGGGCTAGTTCGCCCTGACGGCGTTTGCGCTCCAAGGCCTCCACCGCCGTGTAGGTCCGGCCGCTCTTCTCCCCCTTCTCCACCGAAAAGTGGACATCGGCCATGGCGGCCAGCTGGGGCAAGTGGGTCACACAGAGGACCTGCTTGTGGCGGGCCACCTGGGCCAGCTTTTCCGCCACCTTCTGGGCCGCCCGGCCGGAAACGCCCGTGTCTACCTCGTCAAAGACCAGTGTTCCCACATTGTCGTTTTCCGCCAGCACATTTTTCAGCGCCAGCATGATACGGGCCAGCTCGCCCCCTGAAGCAATTTTCTGAATGGGCTTTAAGTCCTCCCCCACATTGGCGGACATGAGAAAACGCACCACATCCATGCCGTCGGCATTAAGGCCGCTCTCCCCCTCCATCGCCGTCTGTTCCACCCGAAAGCGGACCTTTGGCATATCCAGTTGGGCAAGCTCGGTCTGAATACGCTCCTCCAGCGCAGCTCCGGCAGCCCTGCGGGCCTTGGACAGAACCTCGGCCCGCTTCCGGGCCTCCTGCAGTGCTTTTGTCCGCTCCCCCTCCAGCCGCAGGAGGGTATCGTCGGCAAACTGTATCTCATCCAGTTCCCTTTGGCAGCGGTCCAGATAGTCCAGCATCTCCTCCACCGTGCTGCCATATTTCTTTTTCAGGCGGTAAAGCTGGTCAAGGCGCCCTTCCAGCCGGTCCAGCTCCCCGGGTTCAAAATCGAAGCCTCCCCGCAGGTCCCGGGCGGTATCGGCAGCATCCTGGGCCTGGCAGCGGCAGTCAATAAGCCGCTGCCGCAGTTCATCCAGTTCTCCGCTGACGCCGGCCACCCGTTCCAGTGCCTGCTCGGCAGACATGAGAAGGGCCACTGCGCCGGCAGTATCCTCATCTCCGAAAAGGGCATAATGGGCCCCGTCGGCAGCTTCTGCCAAATCGGCGGCGTTGCGGAGAATGTCACGGCGCTCCTCCAGTTCCTCCTCTTCCCCGGGGACCAGATTCCCCCGCTCCAGCTCATTGATCTGATAGCTTAATGTATCCACCCGCCGGGCCTTCTCCGCCTCGTCCATTTGAAGCGCAGCCATCTGGCGGTCCAGCTCCATCAGCCGCTGGTAAGCCTCACGGTATGCCGTCAGAGGGCCTTCGGTGCCGCCAAAGCCATCCAGATACTCCAAGTGGCAGCTCTCGTCTAAAAGCTGCTGCCCATCGTGCTGACCATGGATGTTCAAAAGCTGCCGCCCCAGCGCCTTCAACTGGGCTACCGTCACCGGCCTTCCATTGACCCGGCAGACATTTTTGCCGTCGGGCAGGATCTCCCGCTGCAGGAGCAGCTCTCCGTTTTCATCGGGGCCAACGCCGTTCTCGGCAAACCACGGCAGCCGCTCCACCCCCACAAAGCAGCCGGTGACCAGGGCGGACTTTGCGCCGGTGCGGATCAGCTCCCGGCTGGCCCGTTCCCCTGTAACGGCGCTCATGGCATCCACAACAATGGATTTGCCCGCACCGGTCTCACCGGTCAGGGCATTAAACCCCGGACCGAACAGGATATCTGCCGATTCAATAACGGCGATATTCTCAATGTGCAGGACGGACAGCATAGTACCACCCCTCTATGACAAACAAAATTGATCAGAAAAAGGTATACGCCCAAGACGGTTTTGGTCCGGCCCTTTTTTCTGCTTTTTCAGTTCAATATCTCCCTGATCTGCTCACACACATCCACGGCGGACTCATTGTCCCGCATGATGAGAAGGATGGTGTTATCCCCCGCCAGAGACCCTACCATATTGGGGATGTCCATCCCGTCAATAGCCTCGGCCACACCGTTCCCCAGCCCGGACAGCGTCTTGATGACCACGATGTTTTGGGCTTTATCGTAGGACATGACCCCCTCACGGAAAATAGTCAGCAGCCGCCCGGCAAAATTCAATGCCGTACGGTGGTGAGAAACGGCGTATTTATAGACCCCGCCAGAGGTCAGCTCCTTCACCAGATGAAGCTGCTTGATATCCCGGGAAATAGTAGCCTGAGTGGTAGTGATCCCCCGCTCCTTCAGGCATTCCAAAAGCTGTTCCTGTGTCTCCACCTCCTGCTGGGTAATGATTGCCAGTATCTCGTCTTGTCGCTTGCTCTTCATAGGTCAAGTCCTCCCCAATTTCTGATCGAGTACAGTATAAAAGCTCCGATTGGTCAGCCGGATCAGTTTTGCTTTGGATTTGGAGCGGCGCAGCTCCACCTGGTCGCTGCCCCCCAGCCGAAACGCCTTGCCGCCATCCACCGAAAGATAAGCCGTTTTCCGGGACAGCTTGCCCATCTTTACCGCCACCGAGCGGTTCCGGTCCAGCACAAAAGACCGGGCATGAAGGGTGTGGGGACAGATGGGAGTAATAAGGATGCTTTCGGCCGTGGGTTCCACAATAGGCCCTCCCGCCGACATGGCATAAGCTGTGGAACCGGTGGGGGTGGAGACGATCAGCCCGTCTCCCGGGTAATTCCCCATGGTAGTTCCGTCGGCCCGCACCTCCAAATCAATAATACGGGCCACCGCTCCCTTGGTGATAACCGCATCATTGAGGGCGGTATCCCGAAAGATGACCCGCCCTTCCCGGCGGACCGCAACGTCCAGCATCATCCGCTCCTCCAGGCGGTAACGCTTCTGGGGGAGCCGCTCCAGCAGCGAAAGCTGGTCGGCTTCCAATTCGGCCATAAAGCCCACACCGCCCAGATTCACCCCCAAAACGGGGATTCCGTGCCGCTCGGCATCTTTGGCCACATGGAGAATGGTGCCGTCCCCGCCAAAGCAGATAAGAAGCTCCGCCCCGGCAAAGGCCGTTTCCTGCGGCAGAAACTGGATATGGGAGGGAACTTCCACATTGCCCCGTTCCAGGCTGAAAGGAAAGCTCATACAGGTCTCGGCTCCCGCTTCCCGCAGGATCTTTTCCGCCGCCTGCGCCGTCTTTAACCCCTTGTCACGGTAAGGGTTCGGGCTTAATACGATTTTCATTCGCCTTCCTCCCCCTTCGTTTCGTGCTCGGAAAGCAGGCTGTGCGACTCTTCCACGATGGCGTTCAGGTCTCCCCGCCATGCCTCACCCTCCCCGGCAGAGAGCCAGCCCAGATATTCGATATTGCCCTCGGGGCCGCGGATGGGGGACCATGTTATCCCCAGCACGGTAAACCCGGCCGCCTCCGCATGGTCAAAAAAGTGCTCCAGCACTTCCAAATGGACCTTTTTATCCCGAACAACTCCCTTTTTGCCCACCTTTTCCTTCCCCGCCTCAAACTGGGGCTTGATCAGGCAGACTCCCTGTCCCCCCGTCGTCATCAGGGGACGGAGAGGGGGCAAAATCAGCCCAAGGGAAATAAAAGACACGTCCACACTGAAAAACTCCAGCGGATCAGGGATCTGTTCCGTGGTGAGATACCGGGCGTTGGTCCGCTCCAAGCAGACCACCCGGGGGTCGCTTCGCAGCTTCCAGGCAAACTGGCCATAACCCACATCCACAGAAAAAACCTTCGCCGCCCCGTTTTGGAGCATACAGTCGGTAAATCCCCCCGTAGATGCCCCGATGTCGGCGCAAACTTTGTTCTGCAAGGCAATGGGCCATGTATCCATGGCCTTTTCCAGCTTATATCCGCCCCGGCTCACATATTTCAAGCCCCCGCCCCGAACCTCAATAGCCGCTTCTGGGTCAACAGGGGTCCCCGCTTTGTCCACCTTCTGCTCCTTAACGTAGACCTGACCGGCCATAATGAGGGCCTGTGCCTTCTGCCGGGACTCCACCAGTCCCTTTTCAACCAGAAGAACGTCCAAACGCTTTTTCATGGCCGGCCACCTCCTTCACCCGCTGAACAATACTTTCCGCATCCAACCCGTTCATTCTGCGAAGCTGTTCCACTGTCCCCTGGGGCGGTATTTTATCCCCCAGGTTCAGTAAAGTTATTTTCCTTGTCGTTATACCATGCAGAGACAGATCCGCTGTCACCCGGCGGCCTACACAGTTATGGTCCATGCTTTCCTCGGCAATCAAAAGCATTCCCGTTTTCTTCACGGATTCAAAGAGGACTCCCCGGGGAGGCGGTGTAATGGTATTCAGCTTTACAACTTCCGCGGATATTCCTTCTCCTTCCAGACGGTCCGCCGCTTCCAAAAGGGCATTGATCTGGGTGCCATAGCCCACCAGAGTGATATCTCTACCCTCTCGAAGACAAACCGCAGGCTCCCGGCCGCTATCGGCGGTATAGGCTCCCTCTCCGCTGCGGGGATACCGGACCGCCACAGGCCCCTTCGCTTCGCATACGGCATACTTCAGCATGGCCCGCAGTTCTGCAAAGGAGGCCGGAGCCAGCACCGTCATGCCGGGAATAGTATCCAGAAATCCTACATCGAAAACCCCGTGATGGGTTTCCCCGTCCTCCCCTACCATACCGGCCCTGTCCACACAGAACACCACATGGAGTCCCTGAAGGGCCACATCATGGAGAAGCATATCGTAAGAGCGCTGAAGAAAGGTGGAATAGACCGCAAAAACAGGGATCAGCCCCTGCTTCGCCATGCCGGCACACATGGTGACGGCATGGCCTTCGGCAATCCCAACATCAAAGAAGCGCTGGGGAAAGTCCCGGGCGAACCCGTCCAGCCCGGTTCCCGGCTGCATGGCTGCGGTAACGGCGCAAAGCCGTGGTTCTTCTTTGGCCAGTTCGCAGAGCAGGTCCCCCGCCGTGTGGGAAAAGTCCCGGCCGGACGCTGTCAATGCCTTGCCGGTGGCCGGGTCAAAGCGGCCCACCCCGTGGAAACGGTCAGGCTCCGCCTCTGCGGGGGCATAGCCTTTTCCCTTAACGGTGCGAACGTGAAGGAGCACCGGCCCCTCCAGGTCTCTGGCGTAGGTCATCAGCCGGGTAAGCCCCTTCACATCATGGCCATCCACCGGCCCCAGATAGGTAAAGCCCATATCCTCAAACAGAGAGCAGGGCAACAAAGTTTCCTTGACCGCCGTTTTGATTTTGTGGGTGATCCGGTAAAGATGCCTGCCCAGAGAAAATGCGTTCATCACCTTCCGATACCCCCGCTTAAAGCTGAGGTACTGCGGTTTCAGCCGCTGGCGGGCAAGATGCTCCGCCACGCCGCCCACGCTTTGGGTGATGGACATTCCGTTGTCGTTGAGGATGACCATCAACGGCTCGCCGCTGCCTCCGGCATCAGAAAGGCCCTCATAGGCCAGACCGCCGGTCAGGGCGCCGTCTCCCAGCAGGGCCACCACCCGGTAGTTTTTCCCCAGTATCGTCCGTGCGTGAGCCATTCCCAGCGCCACCGATACGGCCGTGGAGGCATGTCCCACAGAGAAAGCGTCACAGACGCTCTCCCCCGGCTTGGGAAAGCCGGAAAGTCCGCCAAAGGTCCGAAGGGTGTCCATGGCACCGTCCCGGCCGGTAAGCATTTTATGGCAGTAACACTGATGGCCCACATCGAAAACAATGCGGTCCCGTTCGGGGGCGAACACCCGGTGAAGCGCCACCGTCAGCTCCACGGCCCCAAGATTTGAGGCCAGATGGCCGCCGTGTTGGCTCGTCACCTCTACCAGCCGGTGACGGAGGCTTTCACAAAGGGCCTCCGCCTCGGCGTCGGTGATATGATGCAGATTACTTGGGATATCCAACAAGGAAAACGGCACCTCTTTTCAAAAAAACAGGCCTTATACGGCTCATTCATAGCCAAAATAACAGATAACAGTTTCAAGAAGCAGGCTCGGATCTTTCAGCCGAACAGGTACGCTCCACCCCATCCGATGATGATGCCCAGCAATGCCCCCATCAGCACCTGAAGCGGTGTATGACCCAGCATCTCCTTCAGCTTCTTGCCAAAAACCTCCGGCTGCATATCGCTCCAGTTCTCCATAATGTAATTGAGGAGCCTTGCCTGCTCCCCTGCCGCCCGCCGAACATTGGAAGCGTCATACATTACAACGGCAGCCAGCACGGTACTGACAGCAAAATGGGGAGAGCTTGTCCCGTAAAGACAGGCCAGGGCAGAGGCACAGGCACATACCGTAGAGGAGTGGGAACTGGGCATTCCGCCGCTGGAGAGAATATGGCTCCAGGAAAGGCGGCGCTCTGTGATAAGGACCAGAAAGAACTTGATGAACTGGGCGGCGGCCCAGGCCAGAATGGACAGGTTCAAAACCAGATTGCCGGTCAAAAAGCCTACAGCGTTAGGGTCCATGTGATCACCTCAGTTGGTGCGGCCCACAAGCATATGGGCCAGTTCAATCAGGTAAGAAGGGTCTTCAAAGCCGGTCAGGGCCTCCTCCGCTTCCCGGGTCAGCGCCTCTACCATTCGGCCGCATTCGGTAAGACCCTTGAGGGTAACAAAGGTGGTTTTCTCCCCCTTGGCATCAGAACCGGAGGTTTTTCCCATCTCTTCCACATTTCCGGTGACATCCAGCATATCATCCCGGATCTGGAAGGCAAGCCCCAGTTTTTGGGTGTATTTCCGCAATGCCATACGCTGCTCTTCGGTGGCGCCGGCCACAATGGCTCCCATCTCGGCGGCGGCCGTCATCAATGCGCCGGTCTTCAGCTGCTGCAACTCCTCCACATCCTCCACGGTGAGGGCTCTGCCCTCCCCCGCCATGTCAAGGGCCTGCCCGCCTACCATGCCGGCAGCGCCGGCGGCGTAGGCCAGATTGGCAAGGGCCTTAATGGCCCGTCTGGGGTCTATGGTGCTGCCGGTCAGCGCCACCTCAAAGGCGGCGGTGAGCAGACCGTCCCCCGCCAGCACCGCCGTAGCCTCTCCGTAGACTGTATGGTTGGTGGGCCTGCCCCGGCGCAGCTCATCATCATCCATACAGGGAAGGTCATCATGGATAAGAGAGTAAGTATGGATCATTTCCACCGCACAGGCAAAGGGCAGGGCCGTCTCCGTCTCCCCACCGCAGAGCCGGCAGGCCGCCAGCGTGAGAATGGGCCGGATGCGCTTCCCTCCGGCCAGAAGGCTGTAGTTCATGGCGTCATAGATATCGGCATGGGGCGGCCGGCCGCGAAACACATTTTCTAGCGCCGCCTCGATCTGTTCCTTATCCCGGCTGAACTGTTCGGTAAAGCTCATAGCTCCATCTCCTCCATCGGCTCCTCCACAGCAGCGCCGTTAAGGCCGGGCAGCAGCTTTGCTACCTTTTGCTCCGCCTTATCCAGAGCAGTGGAGCACTGCTTCATCAATGCGGTCCCCTCTTCAAAAAGGCCAAGGGCCTCTTCCAAAGGGACCTCTCCCTGCTCCAAACGGGCCACAATGACCTCCAAACGGGCAAGGGCTTCCTCAAAGGTGGGTTTTTTCGTTGGCATAAATAGGTCGCTCCTTTCAAAAGGGAAACGGAAAATATGAACTTGCAGTGGGCGCCGTCTTTCACTGTCCCGGCAGCACCTTTATTTTTTCCTTTTTACCTCACAATAGATGCTTCCGTCCGAAACACGCAGGTCCAACTCCTCCCCCAGTGCTACGTCCTTTGTTGAGGTTACGATCCCCCCCGCTCCCTGGGCAATGGCATAGCCCCGGGCCAGGACCTTCAGGGGACTGAGAGCGTCCAGCGCAGCGGCCAGGCGGGCAAAGGTCTCCCGGTGGACAGACAGTTCCCGGGTAAGGCCGTGAGCCAGACGGTCCCGCTGGCGGTCCAGCAGTATCCGCCGGTCATCCACCCAGCTCATGGGGTCTTGCAGCATCCGGCTCCCCGCCGCCTTGTCCAGCGTTGCCCGGGCAGCCTGCAGCTCCCGCTGGGTGGCCTTGGCCATTCGGCGGCCCAGATGCTCTAACCGGGCATACTGTTCATTCTGATCCGGAACCGCCAGTTCCGCACCGTTGGAGGGGGTCGCCGCCCGCAAATCGGCCACATAGTCGGCAATGGTCACATCAGGCTCGTGCCCCACAGCGGAAATGACCGGGATCTCCGAATCATAAATAGCCCTTGCCACCAGCTCATCGTTAAAACACCACAGGTCCTCCGTGGAGCCGCCGCCCCGGCCGGTGATGATCAGGTCGGCCGCTTCCCGCTCATTGACCCAGCGGATAGCCGCTGCGATCTCTCCCGGCGCCTCCGCCCCCTGGACCCGGCAGGGCACCACATAGACCTCCGCCATGGGCCATCTGGCCCCCAGAATGCGGATCATATCCCGCACCGCCGCCCCGGCCGGAGAGGTCACAAGGGCAATACGGGCCGGAAACTTTGGAATGGCTTTTTTATGCGCTTCATCAAACAGCCCCTCTGCGGCCAGACGGGCTTTCAACTGTTCAAACGCCTCATGAAGATCCCCCACCCCGTCAGGGGTAAGGACATTTACATAGAGCTGGTACTGCCCGTCCCTCGGAAACACCGCCACACGGCCCAGGGCTATCACCTTCATACCATTTTGAGGCCGAAATCGCAGATTCACCGCCTCCCGCCGGAACATGACACAGCGGATGGTCCCCTCCGGGTCCTTCAACGAGAAATAGTGATGCCCGGAGGGATAGGCTTTATAATTGGATATCTCCCCCCGGACAAAAAGCTGTCCCAGCAGGGGGTCGGCGTCCAGCAGGCCTTTGATATAGCCGTTGACCTGGGAGACCGAATAGATGGGATATTGCATAAACAGTCCCCCTTTCTTTCTGCGTGGGACTGCTCAGCGGTGGGGTGTGGTCTGGTCGTCCTCAGCCCACAGGTTCTTGGCCAAAGTCCGCCCCAGCTCCTCCACCACTTCCCGCACAGCGCTCTTCACAGCCAGCTTGACCACCAGGTAAAGAGCGGCAAACAACAGCAGCACCACCGCCAGGGCGATCAGCCAGTAAACCCAAAAATCCATCATCGATCTCTCCTTTTCTTATGTGTTAGCCAGGCGGTGGGCCAGAACGGCCACCCCCACGGCGTTATCTGTGGCATACCGGGGCTGTGCGAAAACAGCCTGACAAAACTCTGTCAGAACATATCGAAGCCGGGTGTTGGAGGCCACTCCCCCAGAGCATAGTACAGGCAGGCCGGGATAGCGGTCCTGCGCCGCCACCGTGGCCTCCTGCACCACCTGGACCACCGTGTCCAGACAGAAAGCGGCTACGCAGGCCGGCTCTTCCTTGGCCGCCACCATATCCTTCACCTTGTTTTCCACCCCGGAGAGGGAAAATTCCAATCCGGTAAGAGCACGCCGCAAGGGCTTGGGCCGCTGCGTACAGCACTGGGCCAACCGGTCCAGCTCCCTCCCCGCAGGGAAGGCAAGCCCCAGCAGCACCCCGGTACGGTCAATGAGCTGCCCCGCCGAAATGTCGCTGGTACCGCCGATTTTTTCGGCCCGGACATTGACCCCATCCGGCTCCACATACAAAAGTTCGGTGGTGCCGCCCGAAAGATGCCAGGCCAGAAAGGGCCTGTCCAACAGCTCCATGTGTCCCGCCGACCAGGCTGCGGCAGCCAGATGCCCCTGCTGATGGGAAACAGCAAAAAAGGGAACGTTCAACGTGTGGGCCAGACTGCGGCCCAGACTCTCCCCTGCCAGAAAACAGGGCATATAGGAACCCTCCACCTCTCTGGGCCGGGTGGAGGCCGCCACAGCGGCCACATCCTTCAAAGGCCCGGTCTTCCTCAGCTCCTGCATTCTGTCGGGAAGGGCCTTGATATGCTGGAAAAGCGCTTCTGACTGGCGAAGCCCCAGCTGCCCTTTCGGCACTTCCAGCAACTTCCCGGCGTTATATCCCTCTTCCCCGTCAAAGAGGGCGGCAGAGGTGGTATAATTACTGGTATCCAGTCCAAGTGTCCTCACAGGTCCTCCCCCGCCTCCTCAAAGGCATCGGGGGCCGGGGCGGTTTCCGGCACGGGAAGGGGCTCGGTGCGGACAAAGGACCCCAAAATGCCGTTGACAAAAGCAGCCAGCTCCTGCTCCTCATAGTGCTTGGTCAGCTCTACCGCTTCATTGATGGTGGCTGCATTGGGAATGTCCTGCATATACAGGATCTCGTACATACACACACGGAGGATCGCCACCACCACTCGGGGAATGCGGGAGATGTTCCAGCCGATGGCATATTTGCTGATATAACCGTCCAGCTCACCCCTATGGGCATCCACCCCCCGGACCAGAGTGGATATGTATTCCCGCTGTCCAACATTGGGAAATTGGGCGTAAAGCGGCTCTTCCTGACCGATCAGCTCGAAAACGGGCCGTTTCAATACCTGGTCCAGCAGTTCATCCGTACTCTGGCCGGAAAAACCCTGTTCAAAAACCAAGTGGACTGCGATTTCCCGGGCGTTGCTTCTTGTCATAGTATTCCTCCCAAGGGCCTTTGGACCCATTTTTGGATTATCCATCATTATACACGATAATATACAAAAAATAAACCCCCAAAATGGCTCTGAAGGGGGAAATAAGCAGATAAATTTTCTTCTGAAAGGACAAAACCCGAAGCGAAAAATCGCTTCGGGTTTTTGCACTGTATCCTTTTCTGTTACTGATTGGTCCTGGCGGGCCGCTCAAAGGTGACCCCGGCCACATGGACGTTGACCCCCTCCACCGTAAAACCGCTGGCATTCTCGATGGCGGCGGCCACTCCCTCCTGCACGGCCCGGGCGGTGGCCTGGACCGAAGAGCCATACTTGACCAGCAGGGAGATATCCACCGTCACACTGGACTCTGTCACGGTGATACGGACCCCTTTGCTCAAATTCTTCTTGCCGGCAAGCAGTTCGGCAATATCACTGCCCAGATTGGCGGCCAGGCTGCCCACCCCTTCTACCTCCAAAGCGGCGGCGGCGGCGGTCACCGCCAGAACGTCCTCCGAAATATGGATGCTCCCCAACTCATCGGGGCAGGAGATGTACTCTTTTCCGTCTGCCATGATTTCTCGCTTCCTTTCCTGTGGCGTATTGTTTCTACTGTCTCCATTGTACCACAAAAAAGGGAAAATACAATAGATTTTTCACTTCCCGGGGAAAATTCTGGTCGATCTCAGCCCTGGGCCTCAATGATGGTGATCTGGCTGGCGGGAACGCCGGTCTCTCCGGTCACGATCTCGGTGATACGGGCCACATCGGCATCCTGAAGGCCATTCTCCGTGGCAGAGACCACCACCGAGACACCGCCGTCGCTGATAAAGGCCACACAGTCGGTATAGCCCTTGGCCACCACCAGATTTTCGATCTGCGCCTCGGACACGGTGGTGGAAGCCAGGGTCTCAATGGCGGCGCCGGCATCCAGCATGGCCGCTTCCGTATCTCCGGCAGAGAGCGTATTTTGCAGCATGGTAAGCGCGCTGTCCCGGGCCTGCTGCCGGTTCAGGCGGGCCGAGGCAAAATAGCCCGTGGAGGTCTTGGCCGCATCGCTCGGCACGGCGGAAGGCTCTCCTTCAGGGCCGGGTGTGGCCGTGGCGGCCAGAAGGGGATCAGTGGTAGCGCCGTTGACCAGCGTGGCCTGACCCAGCACCTTCCCGGTCTCCGTTCCCTCCTCCTGATAGGACCAGTTGAGATAAACCGCCACACAGACAAAGAGGACGATGGCGGCCACCACCGCATTGCGTTTCCAGAGTTTCATAGTTTTTTCCTCACTTTCCCTTACAAATCGTAATTTTATCCGCTCCCAGCCCTGTCAGGGCAGAGACCGCTTGACTGAGGGACAGCCGCAGCTGCGGGTCATCTGCTCCGGCGGCTACCACCAAAGCGCCCCGGTAGACCGGCCCTACCTCCTGCAGCTCTACCGGCGTCTGAACTCCCCCGCTTTGAGAGGCCATGACGGTTGAGGTAGAGCGGCTGACCTGACTGTCCCCTTCGATAACGCTTCCATCCTGCGCCAAAACCCGGCGGGAACTTTCCTCCACCGTCAGGACCACCGTCACCTCTCCCGCTCCCTCAATTTTGGACAATGCCCGCTCCAAACGCCCTTCCAGCGCCTCCACCAAAAGAGCGGGGGCATCCCCCGCCGGGGAAGCGGCGCTCACCGTTCCCAAGCCTTCCGAGGGTGATGCGGGCCAAAGAAGGAGCAGAAGCCCCACCAGCGCCACCAGCATAACATATTTATACTTCTCCCATTTTTTCAGGACCTTTTGGGTCCCCTCTCCCAGTTTCATACATCCTCCTCCCGAAAGCTCTGCCGTTCTGCCGGAATGGCCAAGTCCTCCGCGATCGCCCGTGCCAAAGCCTGCTGCTGGGCAGCGGTCATATTTCCCAAGACTTCCACCTGCCAAGGCACCGGCCAGCCGGTATCATCGGTGGCTACCGTCACCTTGGCGGCACAGACACACCCCAGAGCCGAGCCTTTGTCCACAATATATGCGCCTGCCTTTTGGGCTATGAGTGTCTTCATCATTTCTTCTCCCCCCTCCTCGATCCGGACCTGGGAAACCTCCGTCCCGGGGAGCTGGGCCATGGCGGTCATGGCCGGCTCCAGCCGCAGAAGAGGGCGGGCCACCGCCAGAAGCAGGACCATCCCCCCCACCAGCCGCCCCACCTTCCGCACCGGGCCTTCCGGGGTCATGGCCTGTGCCAGAGAGACCGCCAGTGCGGCGGCCACGATGCCCATCAGCCAGTTTTTAAACCATATCATCCTCCGCTCACCGCCTTGATGGATGTAATGAGGGCCGCATAGAGGATCATACCGCCGCCCCCCGTCATTCCCAGCACCAGAGCAAAGGCAGAGCCAATGGCGTCGATAAGGGAAGCCTCACTGCCCGGAGTCACCGTAGCGGTAAGGGCAGCGGCGCATTTGTAGATGAGATAGTGGCAGCCCAGCTGAAGAAAGGGGGCCAGACAGATGGCCAGCACCACCAGCAGCCCCACCGCCCCGATGGTCCCCTTCAGCACGCCGGCCCCGGCCACCACCGTCTCGGCAGCGTCAGAAAGGATACTGCCCACCACGGGCACCATGCCGGAAAGGACGGTCTTGGCCGCCTTCTGGGTCACGGCATCGGCGGCGCCGGCAATGGCACCGCTGATGGTCAGATAAAACACAAAAACGGTGAGCAGCGCCGAGAGAAGCCCCGTAACAGCCCATTTCAAAAGGTCGGCCACCCGCTTCAGCCCTTCGTTTCCCAAGGCGGCCCGGGCCGCCGAGACCGCTACATAGGCATATACCATGGGCAGCAGCAGTCTCTGCACCAAAGCCAGCAGAAAGGAGAAAAAGAGGAGGGTGGCCCCCTGCCGGGCTGCGGCAGCGCCTCCCTGTCCCGTGGCCGCGCAGGCGGCCGTAACGGTGGGAAGCAGGACCTTGGAAAAGGTGTCCATCTGTTCCAGCGCCTGTTTCCCCATGCCCATCAGAGCATTGACATCGGCCACGGCAATGGCCGTGATGGCCGCAGCCCCCGCCAGACGCACCGGGTCCAGCCCCCCGCCCCCCAGTTCCTCTCGGACACTGCCCGCCAGGGCGCATAAAAGGGAAACGGAAAGCAGTAATACCCCGCTGCGCCCCGCCCGGCGAATAGCCCCGGTCAGCTGGCCGTTACCCGTATCCAGAATAGCCCTTGCCCCGGCAGAGAAGTCCTCCCCCGCCACTTCCAAGGGAAGATAGCCGTCCAAATAGGCCCGGGCTGCCCGGTCAAATTCCTCCATACCAATGCTCTGCCCCAGGTCTGCCCCCTTTGCTCCGGGGAGTATAAAAACAAGAAGAAGCAGCACTATAATAACGCTGACAGGGTGTCGAAGACGGTCTCTATCAGCGGCAGAGCGGTGAGAAGCGCCAGTGCGGTCCCCGCCGTTTCCAAAAAGGCGGCCACCCCTCCCTCCCCCGCATCCTTGCACACTGCCGAGGAAAGCCTTGTCATCACCCCAATGCCAACCGTCTTCCACACCGGCTGCCACACGTTTGGTGAAAGCCCAGCGGTGTGCGCCAGAGAATCGGTCAGGCCACGAACGGCCGCCATGGCGTCCACAGCCTGTCCCAGCAGGAGAACGCCCGCCGCCAGCGCCAATACCACAGCCAGCTCCGGCACTTTTCCCCGCAGGGTAAGGGCACAGAGGGCGGCCACCACCGCCAGCGCAGAGAGTTTGAAGATATCCATCATCCATCACAGCCCAAACAGCCCCTTTACCAGAAGGAACAAATCGCTTATCTTCTGCACCACCATCATCAGCACCACCACAAGCCCGGCCAGAGTGGTCATCATAGCCTGCTCGTCCCGGCCGGAGCGGGAAAGCACCTGATTGAGCACCGCTACCAAAATGCCGATAGCGGCAATACGAAAAATAAAATCCACGTCCATGGCTTTTCTCCCTCGTCATAGGAATAATATGGTCAGAAAGACCCCGGCAGAAAGCCCCACCACACCATATACCCGGCCTTCCCGTTCCAGCCGCCGGCGAAGGCGGGCGGCGTTCTCCTCCAGCCCCGAGCGGACGGCGGCTATGGCCCGGCACTGGGCTTCTCCATCCCACCGGCCCAGCACAGTGCCCAGATCCCGCAAAAGAGCCAGGTCCTCCCTGTCCAGCCCACCCTCACAGGCGGCCAGCGCATCGGTCCATATTTCGGCAAAGGAATACTCTCCCAGCCTTTCCAGCCCCTCTCCGGCCAACTTCAGGGCCTGTCCCGGAGCACCCTCTGCCCGGCCGGACAGCTCCGTCAGAAGATGGGGCAGAGGCGGCAGTGAATAGGCCATGGCCCGCTCCATCTCCCCCAGCGCACCGACCCAGACCGTCAGATCCTTAAGCCGCCGGGCCAGCTCCCCCGCCGCCGACAACCCGGCCGCCAGTCCGCCCCCGGTAAGCAAAAGCCCCCCAAACAGCTTCAGCATGGCAATCCCTCCACCCGGTACCGCTCCTCCGAATCCCGGCGGATCACCACGGCCCGTTGGAAAAGCCCCCGAGCCAACAGCGCACGGTAAAGGGGCTTTTGGGCAAGGTCCTCCACCTTCCGGGCGTGGAGGGTGGCCAAAAGCCCCACACCGCTGTTGGAACACCGCTCCAAAGCGGCACAGTCGGCAGGGTCGGTAACCTCGTCACAGGCCAGAATCTGGGGATTCATCCCCCGGAGAAGCAGCATCAGCCCCACCGCTTTGGGGCAGCCCTCCAGCACGTCGGTATGCTCCCCCACATCAAATTGCGGGACCCCTTCCCAAAGGGCGGCCACCTCCCCCCGCTCGTCGGCCAAGCCCACCCGGGTCCCTCCGTTGGAGAGAAGCCGCACCAGGTCCCGCAGCAAAGTGGTCTTTCCGCCCCCCGGCGGGGCTAAAATAAGCGTATTGGGAAAACTCCCCCCGGCCCGAAGGCGGGTCAGGACCTCCTCTCCGCAGCCGGGCACCACATGGGCTATCCGGATATTCAGCGAGGACAGATGGCGAAAGCTCTTCACTCTTCCATCCTCAGTAACAGCAGTGCCGCAAAGCCCCACCCTGTGCCCTCCCCGAAGGGTAAAATATCCCTGACGCAGCTGCTCCAGCGCCGTATGGGTGCTGGCACGGGTGGCCACCTCCAGCGTCAGGGACAGTTCCCTTTCACTAACAGGCCCGTCGGCGGGCAGAGGAAGTTCCTCCCCGTTCAAAACCACCATCGGCATTTGCCCCGCCCGAAGCCGCACTTCCTCCACCCGGCGGCGAACCGGGTAAGGCAGGCCCTCCATCCCCCGCCGAAGCCGGGGCGGCAGTAAGGCGGCCACCGTGGTAAAACTGTCCATAGGCTGTCCCTCCTCTTTGGTGTTCGGCTTTCCTCTTTCTGGCCTATGTCTATGAAGGGTCGTCCCATTTTATGAACGGAATGGAAGGGTTTTTCTCTTTGCTTTTTATTTTTTGGCATGGTACAATTCGGATATCACTGCCAAAGGAGGAGCCGCAATGAACAAGAAATTACTGTCCTTTCTGCTTTGTGTCTCTCTATGTTCTTCTTGTCCATCCCCCGCTTTCGCCGCGCAGGGACCCGCCCCCGTCTTCACCGATGTCCCCGCTGGGAGCTGGTTTGAGGAAGGGGTGATGACCTGCGCCGAGAAGGGCGTGATGGTTGGCACCCGTGAGGATTGTTTCTCCCCCGACCGGAAACTCACCGCTGTTGAATGTCTGACCCTTGCCGTGAGGCTTTATGACCTGCAGCACGGCGGGGACGGCGTTATGAAAAAGGCCCCGGAAGACTGGGGCCGGATCACTTTGACTTTGGCGGACGGCACTGTTTTTGACGGGTACAGTGAGGACGGTCCTTTTTCCTGGTGGGAGTATCGCTCTGCCCGTAAAGGCCTTTATGTAACTGTCCCCGGAGAGACCGCCGAGGAACAGGCGGCCTGGGGAAAGGCTCATTCCGGCGCCGCTGCTTTGACCATTGACAATGTCACATATCAGGGCACGGTGGACTGTTGGATGCCCACCGACTCCTATGTTCTGATGTTCTCACCCGAGCTTCCTTCCGAGTCTATCGCATCTGTTCAGGCAGTTATTTGCGATGCCATCTATGCCGACATCCCCGGCCCGGATCGCTGGTATCGGGATGTGGTCTATACCGCCCATCAGTTGGGTTTGAAGGACGAAGCAGTCACCCCCGGCTTTACCTCCCTGCTATCCCGCACTCTATACAACGGCAGCGGCTGCAGCCGAATGGAATTCTCTCTGGCCTTGGCGGAAGCCGCCGGGGAATTGGAAAAACGGTTCACCGTGGAATCCCTGCCCGATTTAGCACGGGAAGGCAACGAGGATATCTATGCTCTCTATGAAGCCGGTGTTCTCACCGGCATGGATGAATTCGGCCGCTTTGACGCAGACGGTAGCCTCACCCGTGCCCAGGCCGCCGTCATGGTGGCCCGGGTGCTGGACGAGACCCAGAGAGTGACCACCCCGCCCATGCATGGTGGGGCCTACGCCAAGGCAGTTGCCGAACTGCGAAACAGCTTTGGCTACCACAATGAACAGACCATTGAAACCCCCGACTGCACCATTTTCATCTATGACAAAGGCGGCATGATGAAGGCTCCAACCGGCGCAATGCAGCTGATTTACAAGCCCGACTCTCAGCTGGGAGAAGGCACCGTTATCGGTCTGCCCCATGCCTGGGTAAACCCGGGTCTGGCCATCTGCTACCCCGCCGACACAATGACCCTTCATGAAGATGAAAAAACCTTCACATATACTTATTATCGTCCCGAAGATATCGTCCATGAGGGGCAGGTCATGGAAAAGGCAGGCTCCATTACGTTTACAGTCGATCTGCCCACCGGCGAAGTTACCGAAGAGCTCACTCCCCCCACCTACGAGGGGGCTTTGGCCCACGTCACCCGGAAACGAATCAAAACGTCCAGCGAGTCCAGTGAAAACCGGGAAGTCGTCCGGCTTTTGGAAACCGGCGACTGTTCCATCGTGCTTACCAAAGGGCGATTTGTTGAGACCTATGATGACTATATCCTCTCTCTGGTCTATAAACCCGGCTCCGCCATGGGCAATGGGACCATCCGGCAGCTGATCCTGCCCTCCACGGTATATGACAAGGGCTGCCCCTGGTACAATCCCACCGACCGGGCGCCGGATACTCTGGAGGTCAGCGAGGACGGCTCCACCCTCACCTATACCTACTCCTTTGACGAAGCTCTGGAGGATTTTCACGAAGCCGGCACCTACACCTATACGGTGGATATCGCAACCGGGGAACTCTCTGTGGCGCATACCGCCAACTGAACACAAAAGCCCCCGCATCCCAACGGATGCGGGGGCTTTTACATTTGTAGAAGTCAGGCTTTAAACCCAGCTTTCTTCACTCTCGTGCTTTTTATCTCTTGTCATCAGTTCCACCACAACGGTCTTTGGGTCCTTGCCCTCATAAAGCACCTGATAAGCGGCGGCGGTGATGGGCATTTCCACCCCCAGCTTGTCGGCCAGTGCCTTGGCGTTTGCGGCGGCATAATAACCCTCCACCACCATGCCGACCTCCTTTACCGCCTGTTGGGGCGGCGTTCCCTTTCCGATGGCAATGCCGCAGCGGCGGTTCCGGGAGTGCATGGAGGTACAGGTAACGATCAAATCACCGATTCCGGCCAGACCGGCAAAGGTCTCCTTCCGCCCCCCCATGGCCTCTCCCAGCCGGGCGATCTCGGTAAGCCCCCGGGTCATGAGCATAGCCTTGGTGTTGTCCCCCAGCCCCAGACCGTCACTGACCCCGGCACAGAGGGCAATGACGTTTTTCAACGCCGCTCCCAATTCCACCCCCACCACGTCATCGGTGGCATAGACCCGAAAGCGGGGATTCATGAAGATATCCTGAACCAGCTCTGCGGCGGCCTGATCCTGGGAGGCTGCCACCACGGCAGTGGGTACCCCCCGGGAGACCTCTTCGGCGTGAGAAGGCCCGGACAGGGCCACCACAGGATGGCCCTCCCCCACCTCCTGCGCAATGACATCGGTAAGGGTCAGAGAGGTATCCTTTTCCACTCCCTTGGAGACGCTGACCAGCACAGCGCCGGGGGCCAGAAAGGGCCTGGCCTGTGCGGCTGTGGCCCGAACGGCAAAAGAGGGCGTTGCAAGGACTACCACTTCACTGTTCTTGACACAGGCCATATCAGCCGTCAGATTCAGCCCTTCCGGGAGGACAACGCCGGAAAGGACCGGGTTTTCCCTTCTTTCCCGCAAGTTGTCGCTCTCCTCCTGCCGGTAGGACCAAAGGGTCACCTCGTGACCGTTTTCCAGCAACAAAAGAGCCAGAGCGGTACCCCAGCCGCCGGAGCCGAGAACGGTAATATTCATAATGAAAGCCTCCTTTTCCACGAAAACGGGCGAATGCCCAAAACCACACTTTTGTGGAGATAATGTTCGGTTCCGCTCAACCTTCAGGGCTTTTTCTTATGGAAAGAGATTCTGTTCTCCTCCCCCCTCAAAAGCCGCTTGATATTGCCCCGGTGCATCCAGATGACCAGAATCCCCAGGAAAGCGGCAAAGGCCATAATGACCGGGTCATGACTCACAAAGAGCCATGTCCCCACCGGAAAGGCGGCGGCGGCTAAAACGGACCCCAATGACACATAGCGGGTCACAGCGGCAGGGATGAGAAAACTTCCCCACACCAGCAAGGCCAGCTTCCAGTTCAGCATTAAGGCGATGGTGCCGCCGGAGAGGATGCCCTTGCCGCCCTTAAAGCCAAACATGACAGGAAACATATGCCCCAGAAGGCAAAAGGAGGCCGCCCAATACTTGGCGAACACCATGGGACCTATCACCCACTGGGCAAACAGGACCGCCAGCACCGCCTTCAGTACATCGATCAAAATAACCCCAAAGGTCCAAGCTCCGCCGAAGGTACGGAAAAAGTTGGTCAGCCCGGCATTGCCGCTGCCATGGGTCCGCACATCGTCGTGAAGGATATACTTGGAGATAATGACCGCTCCATTGGAGCAGCCCAGCAGGTAAGCCATCACCGCCGCCAGCAAAAACATCAGAAATGACCAGGGCGCCTGGGCCATCATTTCCTCCCAGGCGGGCCGCTCCATCACGATCGTCAGTGCTGTTCCCACGTTTACCCCTCCTTAGTCGCCCTTCTCCCGGATGGTCAGCTTCACCGGCGTGCCTTCCAGCCCGAAGGTGGCGCGGATCTGATTTTCTATATAGCGCTGATAGGAGAAATGGAACAGGTCTCTGCGATTGCAGAACACTACAAAATGGGGGGGCTTGACCCCCACCTGGGTCATGTAGTAGACCTTCAGCCGCTTACCCTTGTCGGTGGGGGGCTGGACCCGGGCGGTGGCGTCGGCCAGAACGTCGTTGAGCATTCCCGTAGAGATCCGCATGGCCGCCTGATCGTTCACATCATTGATGGTATCAAAAATGCGGTCCACCCGGGAACCGGTGAGGGCAGAGAGGAAAACAATGGGGGCATAGGGCATATAGCTCAGGTCCCGGCGGATATCCTGACACATTTTATCCATGGTCCTGTCGTCCTTCTCTACAATGTCCCATTTATTCACCACAATGATAGATGCCTTGCCTGCCTCGTGGGCAAGGCCCGCCACCTTGGTATCCTGCTCGGTAACGCCCTCGGTGCCGTCGATCAGGATAAGGCATACATCGCACCGCTCGATGGCCATGGTCGCCCGGAGAACGGAGAATTTCTCCACCCGGTCATCCACCCGGGACTTGCGGCGCATTCCCGCCGTGTCGATGAAAAGGTATTTCCCTTTCTCATTTTCAAAGTAATTGTCAACGGCATCCCGGGTGGTGCCTGCCATGTCGGAGACAATGACCCGCTGTTCTCCCAGAATACGGTTGACAAGAGAAGACTTGCCCACGTTGGGCTTGCCGATGATGGCCACCTTGATGACATCGGGGTCCTCCTCGGTCTCATCGGTCTCAGGAAAGTACCGGAAGCACTCGTCCAGCAGATCGCCCGTACCGTGACCATGAACGGCGGAGACCGGAACAGGGTCCCCCAGCCCCAGATTGTAAAACTCATAGATGTCCGGGTCTGTAATGCCGGTCTTATCCATCTTGTTCACAGCCAGCACCACCGGCTTGCCCGATTTCAGCAGCATGGCGCCCACCTCCTGGTCCGAGGCGGTAAGGCCGGTCTGGATGTCGCAGACAAAGATGATGACCGTGGCGTTCTGAATGGCGATCTCGGCCTGCTGCCGCATAAAGAGCAATATCTCGCTGTCGGTGCCCGGCTCGATGCCGCCGGTATCCACCAGGTCAAAGGTCCTCCCCCGCCACTCACAGGGGGCGTAAAGCCGGTCCCGGGTCACGCCGGGCGTGTCCTCCACGATGCTGAGCCGTTGGCCGGTGAGCTTATTAAAGAGCATGGATTTTCCCACGTTGGGCCGTCCCACGATGGCCACCAGAGGTCTCGCCATGGAAAACACTTCCTTTCATTTGCAGGTAGTATATCATACTTTGCCGGAAATATCAATCAGGAAAGCGCCGCCTTCCCCACCGGTGTGAAACGGTCCGGTCAAGTCAAATCAAACCGCAGCGCCTCTCTATTAAGCAAAAAAAGAGAGAGGGAAAATCCCCTCTCTCTTTTCTTTGTCGCTTACTGCTGGGTCGCAGGAGCCGCAACACCGCTGAAATCGTGGCCGTTGTAGCTCAGGCAGGACTTGCAGATGCGGTGAGGCAGGCGGACGGCACCGCACACAGGACAAACATTGACGCTGGGGGTCGCCAGCTTCCACACGCTGCTGCGGCGCTTGTTCCGGCGCTGCTTGGACACTTTACTCTTAGG
Organism: uncultured Oscillospiraceae bacterium; assembly: GCA_910587345.1. GTDB lineage: Bacteria > Bacillota > Clostridia > Oscillospirales > Oscillospiraceae > Vermiculatibacterium. The sequence goes on from CAJUKH010000013.1 coordinate 246,047, forward strand.
GACTGCCATTGTGACACCTCCTTAATCGTGACAGGGGCATTTCCTTATGCTTCCTCGTCCTTGTCTTGGGAATCTTTATCCAAAAGCTTCGCCAAGACGGCGAGGCGTGGATCCACTTCTTCCCCACAGCCGCAGGACCCTTCGTTCAGGTCCTTGCCGCAGGTGGGGCATAAGCCCTTGCAATCTTCACTGCACAGGTGCTTGCCGTCCATTGCAAGGATACAAGCGGTGGAAAAAATCTCATCCAAATCTACCGTGCCATTCTCCAAAAGGATGATCTCGTCGTTCTCCTCATCCTCCAGTTCCTGAGCCAGAAGCGTCTCCACCGGGACGACCATCTCCACGGTGATGGGCTTCAAGCAGCGGTCACACCGGGTCTCCAGTACGGTTTCGGCCTGTCCCTCCAACTGAAGAGCCCCCGCCATGTTCCGCACCAGCCCCGTGACCTGCACCGGCCGGCGGAAAGGCATTTCGCCAAACAGCTCCACCTGACCCAGATCCAGGTCATAGCTGAAATCCCGGCTGGCGCCCGATATATGGATGATATCTCTTAAATCCAGTCGCATGATAATCTCCTCGCAACAATGCACGAGATATTATAACGAAAAAATCCCGCTCTGTCAAATACTTTCTTCACTTTTTTCAGGAAATATGGTAGAATATCAGCAGCAGAGACCTACCCGGGCAGGTCCCTGTCTAAAATTGCCACCGAAAGCAGGGAGACACCCCATGAAAGAATTCTCCATCACCAAAAACGACGCCGGTCAGCGTCTGGACCGTTGGCTGGGCAAGGCAGTGCCTCTCCTCCCCGCTCCTCTGTCTCAGAAATATATCCGCTTAAAGCGGGTAAAGGTCAACGGCAAGGGGGCGCAGCGGGACTACCGGCTGAACACAGGGGACCTCCTCCAGCTGTACATCAACGACGAATTCTTTGACGCTCCCGCCGAGGATAACGCCTTCTTGTCGGTATTCAGGCCCCAGCTGGACATCGTTTACGAGGACGAGAACATCATCGTCTGCAACAAGCGCCCCGGCCTTCTCTGCCACCCGGATGAGAACGAGTACGTCTCCACCCTTATTACCCACATTCAGGCGTATCTCTATCAGAAGAAAGAGTGGTCCCCCAGGTGGGAAAATGCTTTTGCCCCCGCTCTGTGTAACCGCATCGACCGGAACACCGGCGGCCTTGTCATCGCCGCCAAGACCGCCGAAGCCCTTCGGGTGATGAACGATAAGATCAAGGACCGGGAGATCTCTAAATATTATCTGGCCGCCGTTGTGGGCAAAATGAGTCCCCCGGCGGGGGAACTCAGCGGTTTTCTTCTGAAAGACGAGAAGAAAAAGCAGGTGGCGGTCTACCAAAAGCCCGTACCCGGCGGCAAATCGGCCCGTACCCGGTATAAGACGTTGCAATTCAAAAATGGTCTATCACTGGTGGAGTGTGAGCTTTTGACGGGCCGAACCCATCAGATCCGCGCCCAGTTCGCCGCCGCGGGCCACCCCCTGGCGGGGGATGGCAAATACGGCCGGAGAAGCGACAACGAAAAACTGGATCGCAAAGGCCAGGCCCTTTGGTCCTACAAACTGGTCTTTGACTTCCCCACCGATGCAGGAGTGTTGGAATACCTGAAGGGTAAGGTGCTGGAGGTTGACAGGGAGAATATCGACTTTGTGAACGAATATTTTGGATAAGCAAAAACGGGGCCGGCTCTTTGCCGGCTCCGTCTATTTTTTATCGGGGATATACTCCACGATTTCCGACAACTCACACTCCAATATCCGGCATAGAGCGTCCAGCGTGTTTGTGGAGACCGACTCCCCCGCTTTCAGCCGGCGGACGGTGGAACTGCTGATCTCTCCCCTGACCTGCAGCGTATAGGTAGTGGCCCCTTGGGCCTTCATGGTCCGCCACAGCGGCGCATAGGAAATCATCCGCCGTCCCTCCCCTCTTGACATATCTCCATTATTGCTTATAATAGGGAAAGAGAATATAGGCAATACTGCCTATATCGTTATGAAAAAGGAGAGATGAACATGAGCAATCCCAGCGACATTCTGATTTTGGCCCCTGAGGAAACCGAGCTGAAAAAGGTGAAAGGCGACTGCTGGCGGACCCCCGGCTTTTCCGGCAATCGCCAAGTTCCCGGACAATACACTTTCACCAATCAGCGCATCCTGTTCCGAGGTAACGGACTGATTGAAAAACTGCGGCTCACTTTTGCCATCGCCTACGAGGATATCAGTACTATCAGGCCCTTTAATATCAACCTTTTTATCCATACCGGCATTCAGATCGAACTGAAAAATGGCAGTATTTATAAGCTCTCTGTCATGAAGCGGGACCAGGTCGTGTCCCTGATCCACGAACAGATGAGGACCGCAGGTTGAATATTTCAGACCAGAGTGTGAAAAACCCGGAAAATCTTCGACAAACATATTGACATTTCTCCCCATTCCATGTATCATATCACTCGTCAAAGGTCGTACCCAACCGACGGTTGGGTACGACCTTTCAAACTATTCGCCTTAATTTAACTAAAGGAATGGGGGAGGATACATGTCCAAGGAGTTGATCCGTCTATCGGACTGCGTCGTGAAATTCGACGACGAGATCATTCTCGATCATCTCAATCTCTACATCAATGACAAAGAATTCCTAACGCTCCTGGGTCCCAGCGGGTGTGGCAAGACCACCACGCTGAGGATCATTGGTGGGTTTCAAAAACCTACCTCCGGAGACGTTTTTTTTGACGGCCGACGATGTAACGATGTGCCGCCCCATAAACGAAAAATCAATACCGTGTTCCAAAAATACGCCCTTTTCACCCACATGAACATTTTTGAAAATGTGGCCTTTGGCCTGCGTATCGCCAAAGTGCCCGAGGCTGATATTACCCGCCGTGTGGAGGAAGCTCTGGAACTTGTCAACCTGCCCGGTTATGGCAAACGGAGCGTGGACTCCCTCTCCGGCGGCCAGCAGCAGCGGGTGGCCATCGCCCGGGCCATCGTCAACCGGCCTCAGGTGCTCCTTCTGGATGAGCCTTTGGGCGCACTGGACCTGAAGCTCCGGAAGGATATGCAGGTGGAACTCAAGCGCATCCAGCGTGAGGTGGGTATTACCTTCATCTACGTGACCCACGATCAGGAGGAGGCCCTCACCATGTCCGACACCGTGGTGGTCATGGACAAGGGCAACATCCAGCAGATCGGCACCCCGGAGGATATCTACAACGAACCCAAAAACGCCTTCGTGGCCGACTTTATCGGGGAGTCTAACATCATCGATGGGGTGATGCTCCAGGACAAAGTGGTGCAGATGTACGGCAAGAAGTTTCCCTGCCTGGACGGGGGCTTTGCCCCCAACGAGGCGGTGGATGTGGTGATCCGGCCCGAGGACATCGACATCGTCCCTGTGGAGGAGGGCCAGATCGTGGGCACCGTCACAGAGGTGACCTTCAAGGGAATGCACTATGACATCATTGTGGACTTTCAGGGCTTCAAATGGCTGATCCAAACCACCGACTACTCCCCCGTTGGGGCACACATCGGAGTAAAAATCGACCCTGACGGCATCCATATCATGAAAAAGAGCCGCTACTCCGGTATGTTCGGCGATTACAGCTCTTATTCCTCTGAATATGACGAGCTGAGCGTGGATGCGGAGGATGCCGAAGATGAAGAATAAAGCCATTGCCTACCCCTATGTGGGCTGGATGGCGCTCTTCGTGGTGGCGCCCATCCTTATCATCACCGTTTACGCCTTTACCTCCAGCGACTGGAGCTTCACCACTGAAAACTTCAGGGATATGACCCTCTATTCCACTGCCTTTGGCCGGTCCTTCCTGCTGGCGGCGGTGGCCACCGTCATCTGCCTGCTCATCGGCTATCCACTGGCCTACTTTCTGGCCCGGGAGACGGGCTGGGTCCACCGGATGGCAACCATGCTCATTATGCTGCCCATGTGG
>CAJUKH010000014.1 GCA_910587345.1 uncultured Oscillospiraceae bacterium
GAAGAAATGTACCGATACGTCCGGGATATAAGCGAGGGCAAAAACGGCTCCCACATTGCCGGAATTTCCGTTGTAGCCCTTGCGGACGCCCTGATAGATCACTGGTTTTTCGGGGCCACCAAAGAAGCAGCGTGGGCCAGGGCCAAACGGATGGCCGGGAACATTCTGGTCGACCAAGTAGAGGGCAACGCTACCGACGTAAACGAGAACGCCGTCCAATTCATTGTTGACTGGGTACTTTCCAACAAGGCTTATTTTGGTACAAAGGCCATAGGAACGTGCCTCGGCTTTTCCAGCGACAGCGGCAACACCGTCTATATTTTCCCTTCTATGTTGAATCAGGCGTTGAGCAAGGCCGGGTATTCCCCCCGGAAAACGATGAAATACATGGCAGAGCAAGGATTGATTGCCACGGAAACAGACAAGCGATCAGGGAAAAAGGTATATTCCATCCAAAAATGGTTTGAAGCCAGAAACAGCCGCTTTGTTGAATTTTACATCGGGAAACTTGCCGTAAAGGATGAAGACGCCGCCAACGATGCAGCCATTGACGAAAGCGAACCGACAGAGGAAGAACTCCAAGCACAAGGAACCATAGGCGGATTTACCCCCATTGAGGACGGCAGCGAAGAACTCCCCTTTTAATTCACTACCACCTAAATTTAGGTGATAGGGCAGGTGTTAGGTTAGGTGTTAGGCCGAAACTCGTTGAACGGCAAGGCTTTAGGGCCTTTCTAACACCTAATTACGCTTATAACACCTAATTACGCTTATATATTGCATTTTGCATTTTACACACGTTGACTGCAAAATTGTAAAAATCCATAAAACAATAGCTATATTTCAAAGTTAGGTGTTAGGCGTTAGAAACGCCCGAAACTACTTGAGCGGCGGGGATTTTCCACCTACCACCTAATTTTCCGGGAAGGTGTTAGAGCGCCCCAAAACCACCCACAAAGGAGGCTTGCAAAATGACGGACGGAGAGCGGCTCCGAAAATTCCATGCAGATTTTGAGCGGTTGCAGAAGAACCGGGAGAAGGTGCCGCTTGAGCAGCTACGGACACGGTATGCGGACGCCTACAACGCCCTGGTGGCGGAGGTACAGGCCGGGGCGGATTGGTTTGCAGAAACTTACATCAAGCTCCTGGTCGACCGTTTCCCCCGCCACCAGAAAGACACCGCCGGGAATGAGTGGCTGGACAGGAAGATCGCCGCCATACGGGCAGAGGAAGAAAAACCCGGCGGCAGGGTGGAGCGGTACCGGGCCGCTTTGTTGGAGCGGTTGGACCTAAAAGAGTATGAGCAGCTTGTGTGGGAGATTTACAACCGCCTTGAGGTTGAGGCTTTCGACCGCTACTGGCAACGGCACAACAGGTGGATAGGCCCCCCGGACCGGCGATGGATTTACAACGATATAACCCGGAAATATTGGTGGCCGAATAAAGAGAAATTCCCCACCACCGGCGGCTGTTGGATTAACCGGGACTATACCGGGCATGATACCCGGTTTCCCCCGCACATTAAGGAGGACACAGCACAATGATCGTCGGCCTGATTGACGTAGACGGCCATAATTTCCCGAACCTTGCCCTCATGAAAATATCAGCGTGGCACAAGGCCCAGGGGGACACGGTAGAGTGGTGGTGGGGCCTCGGCGGAGAGTATGACCTCGTTTATATGAGCAAGGTTTTCGACAGCACCTATACCCCGGACATCCCGGAGCCGTTGAACGCCAAGCGGATTATAAAGGGCGGCACCGGCTACGGCCTGGACAACCGGCTCCCGGATGAAATAGAGCATATTTACCCGGACTATTCCATTTACCCGGAACTGACCAAAGAGACGGCCTACGGCTTTTTAACCAGGGGATGCCCCAGGGCTTGCGATTTTTGTATTGTTGCCAGGAAAGAGGGGCGGCGGTCGGTGAAGGTTGCGGACCTTTCAGAATGGTGGAGCGGCCAAAAGCGTATTGAACTATTGGACCCAAACCTCCTGGCTTGCCCGGACCACATGAACCTTTTACAGCAACTTAAAGAAAGCGGCTCACAGGTTAATTTTAACCAGGGCCTTGACGCCCGGTTTTTGACACCGGCAAATATTGAGGCCATAAACGCCATACGCCTAAAAGATATCCATTTTGCCTGGGACTACATGAGGGAAAGCAAGGCAGTTTTGAAGGGGCTGCAGCTTTACCGGGACCGGGCAAGCAGGAAGGTCCACGGGGCCTGGGGGACGGTTTACGTCTTGACGAACCACGGCACCACGATGGACGAAAACCTTTACAGGATTTATACCCTGCGTGATTTGGGCTTTGACCCCTATGTAATGGTTTTCGACCGGCCAAACGCACCACAGGAAATAAGGCACCTGCAGCGGTGGTGCAACAACCGCCTTATTTTCAAGTCGGTGCCTGATTTCCACGATTACAGCCCAAAAGGCGAAAAATTGAAGGAGGACAAC
>CAJUKH010000015.1 GCA_910587345.1 uncultured Oscillospiraceae bacterium
CATCGTGGTGGGGGAGGTGGTCCGGGACTCCGGCCCCGACGGCCTGTCCGCCGCCCTGGCCCTGACCCAATCGCTGATAAAGCTGGGCCTGTCCATCCGCCGGTTCAAGACGGGCACGCCCCCCCGGGTCAACGCCCGCAGTGTGGATTTTTCCAAAATGGAACTTCAGGAGGGGGACGGGGAGGGGCTGGCCTTCTCCTTTCAGACGGAGCGTCCCCCGGAAAACCGGGCGGTGTGCTGGCTGACCTATACCAACGAGGAGACTCACAGGGTCATCCGGGCCAACCTGGACCGTTCCCCCCTCTACGACGGCACCATCGAGGGGGTGGGCCCGCGCTACTGCCCCTCCATCGAGACCAAGGTGGAGCGTTTCCCCGACAAGGAGCGCCACCAGCTGTTCATCGAACCCATGGGGCTGGACACCGAGGAGCTGTACATCCAGGGCTTCTCCTCCTCCCTCCCGGAGGAGGTACAGATCCAGATGCTCCACACCATCCCCGGCCTGGAGCAGGCCGAGATGACCCGGTGCGCCTACGCCATTGAGTATGACTGCGTGGATCCCACCGGACTGGAGGCCACCCTGGAGACCAAGGCCGTCCCCGGCCTGTACGGGGCGGGGCAGTTCAACGGCTCCTCCGGCTATGAGGAGGCCGCTGTCCAGGGCTTTGTGGCCGGGGTGAACGCCGCCCTGAAAATCCAGGGAAAGCCGCCCCTGATCCTCCGCCGGGACCAGGGGTATATTGGGGTGCTCATTGACGACCTGGTCACCAAGGGCACCAACGAGCCCTACCGCATGATGACCTCCCGCACTGAGTACCGGCTGCTCCACCGCCAGGACAACGCCGACCGGCGGCTGACCCCCATCGGCTATGAATTGGGGCTGGTCTCACGGGAACAATATGAGCGGGTGCAGCGGAAATACGAGGCCGTGGACCGGGAGGTCCGCCGCCTGGAGCACACCGGCACGCCGCCCACCCCGGAGCTGGCCGCCCTGCTGGAGGCCAAAGGAGAGCCCCCGGTGAAGGACGGGGCCCGGCTGGCCGACCTGCTCCGCCGCCCCCGGCTGAGCTACGCCGATCTGGCCCCCTTCGACCCGGGCCGGCCCGCCCTGGACCCGGCGGTGGCCAGCGAGGCGGAAATCACCATCAAGTACGCCGGATACATTGACCGCCAGCTGCGCCAGGTGGAGGAGGTCCGCCGCCTGGAGGAGCGGCCCATGCCCGCCGACATCGACTACCTGTCTATCGCCGGCCTGCGGCTGGAGGCAAGGCAGAAGCTGGACGCCATCCGGCCCAAAAACCTGGGCCAGGCGGGCCGGGTGTCCGGGGTGTCTCCGGCGGACGTGGCGGTACTGATGGTGTACTTGAAACAAAGGGAAATCTAAACATAAAGATGAGTTGGGCGCTCCCCAACTCATCTCCGTACTTACAGCTTTTTTTTGAGGTATTTAATAGTGAGATATAGCAAGTAAATTATTTCAAAAATAATAATTACAAAAACTACTACTGCGATAATGGCAAGAATGATGGGGAATATCACAAAAAGTGGTTTCATAATTGCTCCTCCGCGAATATTACCAGGAAATAGTGACCTTGCCGCTGTGGCTCACAGAAACAGAAAGAATATATGTTATGTCACATATATGAACCCAGGCATTATCAAATAAAGAGCAGTTCGCAATACCAGAAACGGTTGCGGGAAATGTTGCAGTTGAAGTTGCTCTTCCTATTGAAAGACTTCTGTCGATAATTTTCATGAATGAACCGTTAGCTATAAGGTTTCTCGCATTGGATATATTCCATCCTCCTGGGTGAGATAAATCAAATTCATATTCCATATAAAAAACACCATATGTCATCCAAACCTCCCATGTACCGACAGATGCGTCCTTAGTTTCACTGCCTCTTGTTTGTATCGAAGGAGTATAGAAAACACCAATTGTTACATCTTCGCCATTTGACGCTTTATATTCTATAGTTTCCGTATAGGGCATAGCAAAATCTATGGAATCAAAGGTCAAACTTTTTTCTGAACCATATTCGTTTGTAGTTGCATATACAGGTACGGTAATGGATAGTAACACGGAAACCATAATCAGCGTCGCAACAATTCGTTTGGTTTTCATAATTGTCTCCTTTCATAAACGTGTACTCTGAAAATGTTACGTTTGTATTATATCACAAATATAGGATATATGTCAACAAATAGTTACTTAAAATAGACAAATATTCTGGCGTTATAAAAGTGCTGGAATATATTGAAAAACTGTGTTATATTGAAAAAATGGAGGGGAAAATATGACTTTAACACACGTAAAGGGCAACACCTGGGTTATCGAGGCCAACCAGCTCATCCCCCTGTACAAGCTGGATGAGAGGCGGTGCGTCCTGCTGGACACCGGGCTTCTGGAGGAGCGTGATGAACTGGAAGGGACGCTCCGCTCCGCTGGGCTGACGCCGGTGGGGGTGCTGTGTTCCCACGCCCATGTGGACCACTGCGCCAACAACGGCTATTTTCAGGAGAAATACGGCACGAAGGTGGCCCTCACCTTTCCCGAGGCGGGTATGTGCTCCTCCCTGCTGACGCTCAAGTGCTACTTCCTCACCCTCTCCCCAGGGACGGTGGAGCGGGAGTCGTCCTGCATGCTCCACACGCCCGACGTGATCATTCCGCCGGCGGACGGCCCCTTCTCCTTTTGCGGGGCGAAGTTTCGCATTGTCCACACGCCGGGGCACTCCTCGGGACACGTGTGTACCGTCACCCCGGACAACGTATGTTACACCGCCGACGCACTCCTCAGCCGGGAGCTGCTGGAGGCCAAGCTGCCCTACAACCTGAGCCAGCGCATGGCCCTGGACAGCCGGGAGAAGCTGCGGGGGCTGGGCTGCGACTTCTACGTCATGGCCCACCGGGGGGTGTGCTCCGGAGCGGAGATCGGCCCTCTGATCGACGCCAATCAGGCCCTGATCCACCGCCGGGCGGAGGAAATCCTCTCCCTGGTGGGCCGGCCCATGACGGCCAGCCAGATCGCTGAGGCGGCCTGCCTGCACTACAAGCTGCTCACCCACAAGCCCTCCCGCTCCCTGCGCTTTGAGCGCAACGTCCGCTTCTTCATCGAGTACCTGGTGGACGCCGGCCGGCTGGACGAGGTATGCCAAAACGGGGCCACCTACTATGTCAGACAGGAAAATTCCTGAAAGTTAGGGAAAAATACTTGCAATCCGTTTAAAACTGTGGTATGCTGTTCGGTACTTCCGGGTTTTTCCCGCCGTCAATTTTCGGCCCCAGGGCCTTGAAAGGAACGAGAGACATGAATACACTGAATTTAGTCCTTACCATCATTCAGGTCCTGTGCGGCCTGGCCGTTATCGCCGTGGTGATGCTCCAATCCGGCAAGAGCGCCGGCCTGTCCGGCGCTATCGCCGGCGGTGCCGACACCTTCCTGTCCAAGAACAAGGCCAAGAGTCTGGACGCCAAACTGGCCAAGATGACCAAGTGGGTAGCCATCCTCTGGATCGTCATTACCCTGGCCCTGAGCCTGATTTGAGCCCTGTCGCAATACCAAAGCACCTCACCGAAAAGGTGAGGTGCTTTCTTTCTGCTTGCGAAATGGGTCGAAGCCTGATACAATAGCCATGCCGCCCTGCCCCTCCCTGTGCAAGGGAAGGAGGTGAAACCCTATGGGAGACGCTCGAGAACTCTTACTAGCCGTCGCCGCAAATGTTATCGCATACTACATTTGCAAATGGTTTGATGGCCACAGCAAAGGGCGGTAACCATAGCGAAACCCCGGAGAGTCACACCTCTCCGGGGTTCTTTTTTTGGTGATACCCATGGGAGACGCTCATTTCTGCCTGGGTACAGATTGATTATAACACAGTTACGCCGGGATATGCAAGAGAAAAGTTTTATTTCACCTCGTGGCTGTTCAGCAAAGACTGCTTGATATCCCACAGCTTCTGGGACAGGTCCACGTAGTAGTTGTGGGGGTTCTCGAAGCGCTTCACCTCGTCCCACAGGGCGTCCACCTGCCGCTGGCAGTAGGCCCGGCTGGTCTGGAGGTCGGGCACCTGATACACCAGCTCGCCCCCCCGGAAGATGGGCACCATCAGCTCCCGGGCCTCAATGTCGGTGTACACCTTCCGCTTCCAGGTAGCGTCCGGGTCGAAGAGCTCCAGGGGCTGGGAGAAGTCAAACTCCTCGTCGTGGAGGCAGATGAGATCGGCCTCCGCCTTGCCGGTGTCCTTGGAGAAGATGCGATAAATCTTCTTGAAGTGGGGGGTGGTGATTTTGGCGGCGTTCTCGCTGATCTTGATTTTGGGAATGATGGTCCCGTCGTCCCCCTCGATAGCGGCCAGCTTATACACACCGCCGAACACCGGCTCGGACCGGGAGGTAATCAGCCGCTCACCCACCCCGAAGGAGTCGATACGGGCCCCCTGGCGGACCAGGTCCCGGATGATGTACTCGTCCAGGGCGTTTGAGGCCACGATCTTGCAGTCGGTAAACCCGGCGCCGTCCAGCAGCTCCCGGGCCTTCTGGGAGAGGTAGGTGAGGTCGCCGGAGTCCAGACGGATGCCGCATTTGGTGATGCCCTGGGGGACCAGGACCTCCTGGAAGGCCCGGATGGCGTTGGGCACGCCGGACTTCAGCACGTTGTAGGTGTCCACCAGCAGGGTGGCGTTGTTGGGATAAAGCCGGCAGTAGGTCTTGAAGGCCGTAAGCTCGTCGGGGAACATCTGCACCCAGGAGTGGGCCATGGTGCCAGTGGCGGGGGAGCCGTACCGCTGGTCGGCCATGGTGCAGGCGGTGGCGGCGCAGCCGGCGATGTAGCTGGCCCGGGCCCCCAGCAGAGCGCCGTCCGCCCCCTGAGCCCGGCGGGAGCCAAACTCAGCCACCGGCCGGCCTTCGGCGGCCCGGACGATGCGGTTGGACTTGGTGGCGATGAGACTCTGGTGGTTCAGGGTGAGCAGGAGGAAGGTCTCCACAAACTGGGCCTGGATGGCGGGGGCCCGGACGGTCATAATCGGCTCGTTGGGGAAGACCGGGGTGCCTTCGGGAACGGCCCAGATGTCGCCGGTGAATTTGAAGCCCCGCAGAAAGGTCAGAAATTCCTCGCTGAAGCAGCCCTTGGTGCGCAGGTAGTCAACATCCTCCTGGTCGAAGCACAGCTCCTGAATGTACTCCACCACCTGGGCCAGGCCGGCGGCGATGGCAAACCCCCCCTTGTCGGGGACGGAGCGGTAGAAGACATCGAAATAACAGATGCGGTCCTGCAAGCCGGTCTGGAAGTAGCCGTTGGCCATGGTCAGCTCGTAGAAGTCGCAGAGCATGGTCAGGTTGGTTTTCGCTTTCATAGGGAAAGCCTCCTTGTGTCGGGGTGACAAGACACCCC
>CAJUKH010000016.1 GCA_910587345.1 uncultured Oscillospiraceae bacterium
AGGAGGAAGAATTTTTATGAGAGCTATCGTTACCGTCGTCGGCAAGGATCGGGTGGGCATTATCGCCCAGGTCTGCACCCTCCTGAGCCAGCAGGATGTAAACGTGCTGGACATCAGCCAGACCGTTTTGCAGGGCTATTTTACCATGATCATGCTGGTGGACGCTTCGGCATCCCAGACTCCCTTTGCCCAGCTGGTGAAGCTGCTGGAGGAGAAAGGCCGGGAGGAGGGGCTTGTCATCCACGCCCAGCGGGAGGATATTTTCAACGCCATGCACCGGATCTAAATGTAAGCGTGGAGCAGCAGTCTGCAAAGGGGGTAAAGACCCGGAGCGAAAATCCCGATGGGGCGGCCCCATGGCCCCGGCGTGATGTTTGCGGAGGAGGGGCTTATACCTCTTTGCCATCAGGCAGCTGCGGAGCGTGAGAGGCTGGAGGAGACGCTGCGGGCGGCCCATGTGGTGGCCGCCTCCTCGGCTTGATACGACAAAGGAGGGGCCTTTTATGCCCATGTTCAATACAAATGAGATTTTAGACACCATCCACATGATTGACCAGCAGCATTTGGATGTGCGGACGGTGACCATGGGGGTGTCTTTGCTGGACTGCGCCGACCCGGACCCCAAGGTGGCCTGTGAGAAAATTTATGATAAAATCACCCGTTCGGCCAAGGACCTTGTGCGGGTGGGGGAGGACATTGAGGCCGAGTTCGGCATCCCCATTGTGAATAAGCGTATTTCGGTGACCCCCATCGCTTTGGTGGCTGGGGCCTCCCGCACCGAAGACTATGTGCCCTTTGCCGTGGCGCTGGATAAGGCCCGGGCCGAGACGGGGGTCAACTTTATCGGGGGCTTTTCCGCCTTGGTGCAGAAGGGGGTGACCCCCGCCGATTTGAATCTCATCCGCTCCATCCCCGCCGCCCTTGCCGAGACCGAACTGGTCTGCGGCAGTGTGAATGTGGGCTCCACCAAAGCGGGCATCAATATGGATGCGGTGGCGCTGATGGGTCGTACCATCAAAGCGCTGGCGGACAAGACCGCCGATACCGCCGGCTTCGGCTGTGCCAAGCTGGTGGTGTTCTGCAACGCCGTGGAGGACAACCCCTTTATGGCGGGGGCCTTCCACGGAGTGTCGGAGCCGGACCGGGTCATCAATGTGGGAGTCTCCGGCCCCGGGGTGGTGTACCACGCCCTGCAAAGCGTGAAGGGAGCGCCCTTCGACGTGGTGGCCGAGACGGTGAAAAAGACCGCCTTCCGCATCACCCGCATGGGCCAGCTGGTGGCTCAGGAGGCCAGCCGCCGGCTGGGGGTGCCCTTCGGCATTGTGGATCTCTCTCTGGCCCCCACCCCCGCCGTGGGGGATTCGGTGGCCCGTATTTTGGAGGAGATGGGGCTGGAGACCTGCGGCACCCACGGAACCACGGCGGCCTTGGCTCTGCTCAACGACGCGGTGAAGAAGGGGGGCGTCATGGCCTCCTCCCATGTGGGAGGACTTTCCGGCGCCTTTATCCCGGTGAGTGAGGACGAGGGGATGATCGCCGCCGCTCAGTCGGGCACGCTGTGCCTTGACAAGCTGGAGGCCATGACCTGCGTCTGCTCGGTGGGGCTTGATATGATCGCCGTCCCCGGGGACACCACGGCGGAGACCCTCTCCGCCATCATTGCCGACGAGGCGGCCATCGGTATGGTCAACTCCAAGACCACCGCCGTCCGCATCATCCCCGCCCCCGGCAAGCAGGTGGGGGACATGGTGGAGCTGGGCGGACTGCTGGGCTCCGCCCCGGTGATGCCGGTCCACGGCCCTTCGGCGGCGGCCTTCATCGCCCGGGGTGGAAGGATTCCGGCGCCGCTGCAAAGTTTGAAGAATTGAAAATCGCCCCATTATAGGGGCCGCTCCTGTGAAAAAAGAGCAAAAGCCCCCGTTCCCACTGGGAACGGGGGCTTTTGGTTGGGGTCAGGACAGGTAGGGTTCCACGTTGATGGCGTCGTTTTTGGTCAGGATGGTCTGGGCGGTGTCGTGGGCCCAGCGGCGGGCCTTTTGGGCCTGGGCGGCGGTATAGTCGGTGAGAAGAGCCCGGGCGGCGGCGGGATGGGTCTTTACCAGCCGGCGGTAGGCCTCGTCCACGGCGGCCTTGGTAAAGGCCCACTCCTCCTCCAGTTGGGCCAGCCCTTCTTCCACCACCTCGGGAGCGAAGGCGAGGTTCATCTCCCGGACGTTCTGGAGGGTGTGGAAGTCCCAGAAGGCCATGCGGCTGTCGGGGCGAAGCTCGGACTCACCCACCAGGAAGTGGGAGGCCAGGGCGGCGGCGTGTTCCATGGATTCGTAGCCCTGGGGAATGGCGGTCAGGCCCATGTACCAGGGGATGAAGGGGGAGGAGCAGGGCCGGCAGGTGGCCCGCCAGATACAGGTGAGGGCCGGGTCCTCGGCAAACTCAATGACGGAGCTTTCCACCGTGGTGGTCCAGCAGATGCCGCAGTTGAAGTCGAAGAAGTGGGGGCTGCGGCCCTCCTCTTTGTTCCGGGCGTGGAGCCGGAGGAAATCCATCAGCTCGGCCCGGGTGTAGGTCCGCTCAGCCTTCACCGAGAAGGTCCGCTGGGGGACGGCCCGCCCCACCAAAGCGGGCCAGGCCAGGTCGTTGCGGGAGATGTTGGTGCCGGTGAAGCCCTTGGGGTCCTGATAGGCGTCGGCAAAGTCAAAGTCACTGAAATCCCCGGCCTTTGCGGGGGTGTAGTAGCCATGCTCCATGGCGAAGGCCACCAGATCCTTGGACCAATAGAAACGCTTATGGCCGACGTCGGAGAAGTCCACCTGCCGGATGGTGTACCAGTTGGGGATATAGAGGATCTCATCATCTCCCACCCGCTGAGCCACATAGTTGTGGCCGGCCACCACCTGCAGGACCCAGGCCTCGTCCCTGTCGCTGATGGTGTAAGCCCGGGCGGAGCGGTAGCCAAACTGGTCCAGCAGGGCGGCGGCGATCTCTACCCCCTCCCGGGCCGAGCGGGCCCGCTCGGCAATGAGGCGGCGCAGGCCATAGCCCAGACCGCCGGAGACAGGCAGGGGCACCGGGCTCTTACAGCCGTTGCAGCCGTTGGAGACCACGCTGACCCCCCACTCGTTGAAGAAGCCGTCGGCAAAGGGCATACCGTTCAGAGAGCGCAGCTCAGACCAGTAAAGGGCATAGGTCTCCTCCACCTGGGGGATGACAGCGGTGCCGTCGGAGAAGGTGATGGTCTCACCGGGTTGGTGCTTGATCCGGGGGACCAGATGGGTCTGGATGTAGCAGTTGGGGTCATCCTCGCTGTGGGCCACCAGCACATGGCCGGTGGCAGAGACATTCTTGCCGATGATAACGGTGGAACAACCGGAGTTTTCATACATGGGCCGCATAAATAAGGCTCCTTTCTGGTTGATCTGATAAATGGAAGTCTCTGTACAGATGAGGGGCGGGAGTTACAGCTTGCTCCGCCAGAAGTCCATATTGGACTTGTACTTGCTGTCCACCAGCCCCTGGGCGGTGCTTCTGGCCCAGAGCCAGGCTTTTTGAGCCTGGGCGGCGGTGTAGTCGGTGAGCAGCTGACGGGCAGCTTCCGGCTCCTTGGCCTTCAGACGGCGGTAGGCTTCGTCCACCTCGGGCTTGGTGACGGCCCACTGCGCCTCCATGGCGGCAATGTCGCTGTGTACCTTGTCCTGACAGTATTGGTAGTCAAACTCCATGATGTTTTGGAGAAGATGGAAAGACCAATAGGCTTGCTGGGGGTCATAGGCCAGTTCGCTGGCGTCCACGGCGAAATGGGAGGCCAGGGATGCCTTGGGGCCTATCCACTCATGACCCGGGGGAAGCTGGGTCATGCCACAGTACCAGGGCACGAAGGGGGCGGCGCAGGGGCGGGGAAAGGCCCGCCACATACAGGTAAGAGCGGGGTCGTCGGCAAATTCCACCACCAGACTTTCCACCGTGGTGTCCCGGCAGATGCCGTAGCGGTGGGGACTCATGGCGGGGTCGGTCTTCAGATCCTCCTCATGGCCGTCGTAGTGGGAACGAAGGACGGCCTTCAGCTCCTCCATACCGTAGACCTTGGGGGCCTTAACAGAGAAGGTGCGGTGGGGCAGGGGCGCCCCGGTCAGCTGCCGCCAGGCCAGGTCAGACCGCCACTGGTTGGAGGGAATGTCGAAGCCGCCGGACTGATAGACAGCGGCAAAGTCAAAGTCGGAGAAGTCCCCGCCCTTGGCGGGGGTGTACCAGCCATGGGACATGGGGTAGTTCACCAGATCCTTGGACCAGTAAAAATTTTTGTGCTGGGTGTCGGAGAAATCCACCTCGTGGATGGTGTACCAGTTGGGGATATAGTATACCTCGTCGTCGCCCACCCGCCGGGCCACAAAGTTGTGTCCGGTGGTGACCTGAAGGACCCACCCTTCCTCTTTATCGCAGATCTGATAGGACCGGGCGGAGTAGTAACCGAACTTCTCCAGCAATGCGGCAGCCACCTCCACACCCTCTCGGGCGGTATGAGCCCGCTGGGCGATGAGGTGCCGCAGGCCGTAGCCGATCCCCCCGGTGACCGAGCCGTCCTCGGGCACCTTGGAACCCACACAGCCGTTGGAGACCACCAGCACCCCGCACTCGTTGAGGAAGGCGTCTGCAAAAGGCTCGCCGTGGAGGGCGCGAAATTCCGACCAGTAGTAGCCCAAAGTCTCCTCCACCTGGGGAATGACGGCGGTGCCGTCGGCAAAGGTCAGGGTCTCTCCGGGGACATGGACAGCCCGGGGGACCAGGTGGCTCTGGACGAAGCAGTTGGGGTCGTCCTCATTGTGGGCCACCAGTACCCGGCCGGTGGCCGAGGCTTTTTTGCCCACAATAATGGTGCTGCAGTTCATGCCCGAGTCGTCCACCCAGGCGGCGTGTTTTCCGGTCATAGCAAGCACTCCTTTCCAATGGGCCGATTTGGCCCTTCCGCTCCTCTGCCTTTCCGGCGGGGAAGAGAAGGACAAAAGGGGTGCGGCCCTACTGGTTCCATCATATCATTCTTTGGCGGATTTGTAAAATCGAAACATTCTATATCGACTATATACGACCCTTTATAACCCAAAAAGAGAAAAAGGGAGCGGTCCACCCCAGGGCATTGGGATGGACCGCTCAAATCAAGAAAGAAAGAGGAAGGGCAGAAGAGAGGGTTCTCCTCTGTTGTGTTTATCATAACACCCCTTGACACATTTGTAAAATTGAAATATTCTATAGATAACTTCAAAAAAAGTGATAGGTGTTGCAAATGGAACTGAGAAACCTGAAAACCTTTGAGGCGGTGTGCCGCTGGGGGAGCTTTACGGCGGCGGCCGAAGGTCTGGGCTATGCCCAGTCCAGTGTGACCGCCCAAATCAAGCAGCTGGAGCAGGAGACCGGCTGTGTCCTCTTTGACCGTCTGGGGAAGACCCCCACCCTCACCGCTCAGGGGGCGGTGCTGCTGGATTACGCCCGGGAGGTCCTCTCCCGCACCGATGAGGTGCTGACCCGGCTGGCCGACAAGGAGCCCGCCGGACTGCTGCGGGTGGGGGCCTTTGAGAGTGTGGGAGCCGCCTTTCTTCCCGGGGTCCTTTCCCGGGTGAAGCGGGATTGGCCGGGCATCGAGCTGACGGTGTCCACCGGGGACCACCAAATTCTGGATGAGCTTCTTTACAATGACCGGGTGGATATGGTCTGGACCTGCGAGACCCTTCAGCGGGAGGACCTGCACTGCCTCGCCTCCTTCACCCACGAGCTGGCGGTGGTCTGCGCGCCCGACCACCCCATGGCGGGGAAGCGGGTGGAGCTGGAGCATCTGGTGGCAGAGCCGGTGATACTGGGGGAGAAGAGCTGTCAGCACAGCGTGCTCAGAACGCTGGAAGCCGCAGGGCTTCACCCCAACGTGGCCTTTGAGATCACCAACGCCTGGATCATCCGGCAGATGGTGGCCGCCGGGCTGGGATTGGGATTTCTGCCGCTGTTTCTGGTGGAGAGTGAGATACAGCGGGGAAACCTGAAGCAGATATGGGTAGACGGGCTGGAACCCACCATGTGGGCGCAGGTGGCGGTTCATAAAAACCGCACCGTGACCCCGGCCATGGAGGCCTTTGCCCGGGCGGTGGCGGAGGACGAGATGGTGGCCCGCTACACCGTGGAAAAGGGTCCCTGCCGGTGAAATAATAGCCTTTTCAATTGAGGAGAAAGGGTGTAGAATAAAGGGACAAGCCCCGGCCAGCCGGGGAGGAGAGGAGAAAACCATGAAAAAGAGACGTATCCTGACTGCCGTTTTGGCGGTGGCGCTGGCGGCCGGACTGTGGAAGGTCCCGGCTTCGGCAGTTTATCAGGTGAATTGGGACCCCCAGCCCGCCGACTGGGCGAAGGAGCAGATGGAGGACCTGGCTGACGCCGGCATTCTGGCGCAGGGGACCTATAACCCCACGGCTGTCATGACCCGGGGCCGGTTTTGCTACTTTATGGTCCATCTTGTCCAGCGGGTGGGGCGGCGTGACCTGCTGCGGCAGGTGAAGCCCATGCCGGCGGATTATTTTGACGATGTGGCCAGCGAGACCGGCTACGGCGGGCGGTACAATGTGTACACGGCGGCCAGCTATGGTCTTACCGAAGGCGCTCTGGTGGACGGCAGGCGGCTGGCCGATTGTGACAGCGACCTGACCCGGGAGCAGGGGGCCAAGATGATGTGTGCCCTGATGGATGCGTTGGAGGATTTCACCGGCATGGATGCCGGCGGGGGAAGCGGCCCGGTGGTCTTTGCGGATGCCGACAGCATCAGCCCCTGGGCCAGAGAGTCGGTGGACCGTGCCTCCTCTCTGGGCATCCTGAAGGGGGACGAGGCCGGCCGGTTCAACCCTCAGGGTGTTTTGACCTTTCAGGAGGCCTGCGTCATGCTGGACCGGGCCTTCCGTCAGGCGGAGGAGGCCGGGGTGAAGTGGGATGCTGACCACGGCATCCGAAGTTTCGTCTCCCAGCTGGAGGAGGACGCCGACCGGAGTCTGGAGGATGCCGCGACCCGGATGTACTGGCTGGAAAACGGCCGGACTTCCTCGGTGCTTCAAATCAAGAGTACCGATGACGGAGGCTCTGAGATCCGGGTGGAGGATTTTGACGCCAAGGGCAACTCCATCGGGGTGAAGGAGATCCCCGTGGAGCTGGCGTATTGTGCCGCCTTTTACGAGGGGGAGGATGCCTGCTACCTGACCTTTGGACAGAATAACATGGAGGAGGACGACGGAAAAGAGGTCTACCGTATCGTCAAATATGACAGGGACTGGAATCGGCTGGGGGCGGCATCGGTCACCGCCGGAGAGAGCTATACCACCCAGCCCTACCGTTCCACCTCCCACACCGCTCTGGCGGAGCAGGACGGTATGCTGGTCCTCCATACGGCCCGGCTGCGGTATCAAAGCGCTGACGGACTGCGCCACCAGTCCAATATCACCATCAAGGTGCGTACCTCGGATATGCGGGTTTTGTCGGTCAGTCCCCGGTTCCCCGGCAACCATGTGAGCCATTCCTTTGCCCAGTATGTGGCTTTTGACGGGGATGAGCCGGTCTATGCCGATCACGGAGACGCCTATCCCCGGGGCTTTGCCCTGAATCTGGACACCACCACGGGAAACGGGAGGGAGATGAATTTCTTCCCCTTCTCCGGCGAGACCGGGGACAATAATACCAACGCTTACCCCGGCGGGTTTGGAATTGGGGCTGACCACTATCTTTTTGCCGGTTCCTCCTCCCCCCAGGATGGCAATGACAAGCGCACCTACTGCAATGTCTTCCTTGCGGTGGTGCCCAAGGAGGGGTTTCCCAACGGCAAAGCGGACATTCAATGGCTTACCGGCTATCCCAGAGACGGGCAGGAGTACGTCAGCGCCGTGCAGATGGTACAACTGAACAATAACACCTTTGTGGTCATGTGGCAGAGTATTCGGCAGGACCCCCGGACCGGTATGGGGGCGCCGGGAGAGTTCTGTTATGCCGTTTTTGACGGGACAGGGAAACAGGTGGGGGAGACCCGGACGATGGAGAATTTTGTCATGCCTTTGGGGGATGCCGCCGTCAGAGGGGACCGCATCCTGTGGGTCCGGCCAGAGATGGGGGCCTATGACGTGTTTATGAACAGCCGGTCCCGGTATTTGAAGGTGTATGAACTGCAGGTGGAGCTGAACAGGGAGAGCGGGGCGGCCCTCCGTCCCGTTGAAACGGCAACGCCCTCAGAAACGCCCGGACCCGGGGAGGGCTCCCGGCCCTCCGGGGGTCAGGAGCCTCCGGAGCCGGCGGAGGAAGGCCCGGCCACTACGGTACTGCCGGCGGACGGCGTTACCGACCGGTATTGCATGAACTGGGGGAAGGGAAAATGGATGGAATTGGAGATGGTGGACGGGGACACCATCCGGCTGTCCGGCCGTATGCCCGAGCTGCCCGGTTACTATAACTCTGTAGTCCTTCAGGCATACAGAGAGCAGGCGGAAACGCCGCTGGTACTGGGGGAGGAGTTCTCAATAGAGGTCACCATTGACGTCGAGCGGTTTTTGGAGGCCTATGAGGCGGCCTCAAGTAAGATCTTCTATGTGACGGCCATGGTATGTCAAAACCACGAGCCGGGGGAGGCGGATCTGGCCGGTATGTCCTTTGACAGCAGCATCTGTCTGGTGCCTAACGGCAGTGGCGGCTGCACCCTTCGGGTCATAGAGCGATGAATCAAAAGCGGGGGCTGCCCTTGAGGCGGCCCTCGATTTTTGTCGAAAAAATTCCGGTGAAACAGGGGGGAAAAGCCTTTCCAAAAACCGGGGTTTGGTATATACTGGACATACCGAATCGTAATTTGCAAAAGGAGGGCATTTTCATGCTGAATCTGGATCTTTCCAATGTGTCTCCGTTCCTGCCCGGGGGCTGGCGGCTGGGGGAGGAAAAGGGGCTGGAGAAGGCCCACGACCATGTGCTGAACGGCACCGGGGCGGGCAGCGATTTTCTGGGCTGGGTCCGGCTTCCCGCCGGCTATGACAAAGAGGAATTTTCCCGGCTCCAAAGGGCCGCAGAGAAGATCCGGTCCGACTCCCAGGCCCTGGTGGTCATCGGCATCGGGGGGTCCTATCTGGGGGCCAGGGCTGTGATCGAGACCCTGACCTCCAACAACTATAACCTGACCCGGAAGGACACCCCTGCCATCTACTTTGCCGGCAACGGCCTCTCCGCCGACGCCATGGGTGAGGTCATCGAACTGGTGAAGGACGTGGATTTCTCGGTGAATGTCATCTCCAAGTCGGGCACCACCACCGAGCCTGCCGTGGCCTTTCGTATCTTCAAGGCCTTGCTGGAGGAGCGGTACGGGAAAGAAGGGGCCAGGGGCCGTATTTACGCCACCACCGACGCCCGTCGGGGTGCCCTGAAGGGCCTTGCCGACAAGGAGGGCTATGAGGAGTTCGTGGTCCCCGACAATGTGGGGGGGCGGTACAGTGTCCTCACCGCCGTGGGCCTGCTGCCCATCGCCGTGGCGGGCATCGACATTCAGAGCCTGATGGACGGCGCAAGGGAGGAAATGGAGCGGCTGGCCCGGCCGGGAATGGACAACCCAGCCTGGCAGTACGCCGCCGCCCGCCACGCCCTTTACAAAGCGGGTAAGAAGGTGGAGATTTTGGCCGGGTATGAGCCCTCCTTCCGCTTCTTCGGGGAGTGGTGGAAGCAGCTCTTCGGTGAGAGCGAGGGAAAGGAGGGGAAGGGACTGCTCCCCGCCAGCGTGGAGTTCACCGCCGACCTTCACTCCATGGGGCAGTACATCCAGCAGGGCGAGCGGGTGATGCTGGAGACGGTGGTCCGCTTTGACAAGGGCCGCGGCAGTATCACCATCCCCGATGACCCGGAGAATGTGGACGGGCTGAACTTCCTCTCCGGCAAGACTCTGGACTTTGTGGCCGAGCAGGCCATGCGGGGCACCATTTTGGCCCATGTGGACGGCGGTGTGCCCAACATCCTCCTCACCGTGCCCGGCCGGGACGAGCGGAGCCTGGGGGCGCTGATCTACTTCTTCGAGTTCGCCTGCGGCATCTCGGGCTATCTGCTGGGGGTCAACCCCTTTGACCAGCCGGGGGTGGAGGCCTATAAGAACAATATGTACGCCCTTCTGGGCAAGCCGGGGTATGAGGAACAAAAGGCGGCCCTGGAGAAGCGGCTGGAAAGCTGAGGGAAGGGCGGAGGACCAGCCATCAAGGTACTAAGCCCGGAGCGGAGCAAACGGACCGAAGGGCCGTAGGCCGGCTTGCGCAGTCGGCGGGGCTTGGGGCTGAGGCGGTATGGGCGGTCCGCAGCCTGGCAGCGGATAAAAAGAGGGCGTGGCACACCGTGCCACGCCCTCTTTTTATCCCTAAGGCCGGAAAGAGGAGCCGCCGGTCAGCCACCCCCCTGTAGGGAAAAGTTTTGCTTGCCTGTTTTTACCATAGGCTACAAAGCATGGCTTCAGGGGAGCTTTAGAAATACACATATTGATAGAATTCTCCTGTATAAGTCCGCTATCTTTTATTGACATTGCACTATTTTGACGGTAAAATGTGGTTAGAAAATAAAAAGAAAGTGGTGAGTCCCATGCAGAGGGAAGAGGTGCCGACCCATCCGAATACGCTGGCGTAGGACAGCGGGGACGGCCCCCCTTGTCTTGGGCGGGAGGAAATATCATCATGAAACGGAAACACTGGAAACTGTTAGCGGTTTGCGTGGTTTTGTTGCTCCTTTGGTATCGCTTTGGCCCCAATGATGCGGAAAAAGTAATCAAGAATACGATTGGAACAGATGCTGACCTAATTCTCCTTAAGGAAGAGATTCTTGAGAAAGACATCCGTTATAGCTATGTTAACAAGAGAATCTTGTGCCTTGCGACAGACGAAGACCCACCATCGTTTTATGTTGTCAACTTGACGGAGTTTCCGTATCATCGGTTTGAGTGTCGGAATTATAGGCTGTTCGAATGGCACCCGAATATATATTTTGGAAGAGGCGATAGTTATTCTTCTTATTACTTTGTTATTAACGACCCCAATATAGCATATTTGGGACTTCTTATAGATGGAGAAAATCACCGTATTGAAGTGGATCAGATTCCTTTTGTATATTTTTGGCACCGGGATGAAGGTAGCAGTAGTTTGCCGGGACGCTGCCTTTATACGAAAACAGGGGAAATCCTTGAATGAAGACAAGGGGACGAAGACAAGGGGACGAAGACAAGGGGACGAAGACAAGGGGACGAAGACAAGGGGACGAAGACAAGGGGACGGTCCCTTTGTCTTAAAGAATTTGGTTCTTTCTCAGCCTATGAAATCATGGTCGAAAACTATGAATCTGTGTCCACTCAAGAACTTTCTAATAATACTTTTGTTCTTTTGAATTCTCTCTTGGCCCCGTCTTATATCTATTCAGAAGAAGAACTTAATTTGCTAAATCAAGATTAAGATATAACAAATTGTCTTTTCGCTTCAATGCAAATTTATCTGAAGGAGGTTTGTGGTGTTTGCAGAATATCAATGGCCGTATCGTCCCACTCTGCTTTTTCTCATTGTTTTTTTGGTTACAACCTGCCTCCAAACACTTTTCAAGCAAAAAGGATGGAAATTAAGACTTTTGTTTCCGATATTCTCTTTTCTTACCTTTGCTTTGGGTGTGCTTTATGCATGGCAAACTCCTCAAATTCCCGGGTTGCCGTTCAGTGATTTATATGTTTGGCTTACAGTGGCGCTGCCGGGGATCGCTACCTTATGTGGAGCATTGGTAGGAGAATTTTTAGGATTCCTGTGCCGATTCATGTCATAGGGATGAAGAAGACAAGGGGACGGTTAGCGTGTGGTGAAATACATTTTGCCGCATTTGCTCCTGTGTGACGAAGACAAGGGGACGGTTCTTCTGTCTTGACAAACTGACCTGCCGAGAGAGACAAAAGAACCGTCCCCTTGTCTTCCCGCCTGCGGCATCTCGGGCTATCTGCTGGGGGTCAACCCCTTTGACCAGCCGGGGGTGGAGGCGTATAAGAACAATATGTATGCCCTTCTGGGCAAGCCGGGGTATGAGGAGCAGAGGGCGGCGCTGGAGAAGCGGCTGGAGAGCTGAAAACAAAATGAAGAAAGGGGCGTGGTGCGATGCACCACGCCCCTTTTTGCTGTTGTGGGGGAAGTTGTACGAAAATTGGAAATGAAAAAAGGGGTGATTTTCAAGGAAAAAGGTATAATTTTTGTGAAAAAGGGGGCGATTTTGAGAAGGTGGGTTGTACCGGGGCGTACAACTAAGGAAAAAAAGGGCTTATGTGTACGGAAACGTGCAACTTTGTTGCATTTGGATGTACGAAAATTTCCAATTTGGTTCGAGTTGGAAGAAAATCCCCGTTTGGAGCGGATGGGAGGGGGAGAAATGGGGGGAGGGAAGACAGAAGAACCGTCCCCCTGTCTCCAGAAGAACCGTCCCCCTGTCTCCCTCTTGTCTTCTAATCCAAAAGATAAAGAGAAAGGAAAACGCAAACAATAGTCAATGCGATAACAGCTTGATTAAAATCCTTGGAATAATTCTGGCCATCCCTCATTTTCTTAAATCCCCGAAAACATCCGGACAGAAAAAAGTAAGGGCAAAACCACAGTGATAGCAAAAGGCCAAGCCTGATAAGCGCCATTATATATACCTATCCTTTCCTTACTTGCCGGAAAGATCTTGCCGAGGAATATTGGAGTCGGTGTAGTAAGCATACTTTGCAACAGCAAGCGTCTGTACTGATGTGCTGGCGCTGAAGCTAAAGCCCCACGCTGCGTCACCTGCTCCTGGAGTGACAGAAGGGCTTCCGGTAATCTTCATTACAGCATGTCCATAAAGTCCACACAGCTTCATGTAATGAATCTGTGCTGTCGAGCCGGTGGCAATCTTAACGGTAACGGTAACACTTCCGTTTTTAACCCAATAGTCATTGGGGTCCGTGCCTTCAGTGCCCATATTAAAGTTATATTTAACACCATTGAGGTCGGCATCTTGGTCGCGGGATAAATTTTTATTATAAGTAACACCGGTTATGGTATTGTAGCAAGTACCCACTGCTTTAGAAGAAGTCATTAGAACATCAATATTGCTGCTTGTTGAATTGTATGCGCCCCAGCTTACACCAACAGAATCATTTCCCAAAAAGAGAGGGGCTTTATCCCATGTCCAAGTGTAAACAAGGGTCCATTGGCTGGAAGAACGACTGTTAATAGTAAAATCACCTGTACACTGAGCTAAAACTGCACGCAAACTCATATCGTTCATCGGCATAATTCCATGGCTGATTTGTTTCAAAATGGAAATTTCATTTTCGGTATATCCATAATTTTTTAAAACACTTTTGTCAAGAGAGGCTCGTTCCATAAGAGCCGTCTGAAAAGAAAGACTTCTTAACTGCTCTATATCATCATAAGTGTAGCCGATGTCCAATAATTCTTGGTCAGAGTGGGACTGCAATTCGGTCACTAAAGTATAATAGTCATACTCGGAGTATTGGTTCGTCTCAAAGCATTCTTTAACAGTGCTTTGCAGGGCACTGGCGGCAAAAGCCTGGCTGCCCAGAGCGACCACCATGGTCAGGGCAAGAAGCATAGATGTAAGGCGCTTTTTCAACATAATTGTACTTCCTTTCTGTTATAAAATCAAGGGCCTACGGATACTTTGCGGGATAGCTAAATTCTGCATGGGACTCATCCCTTTCTTTCCTGCTGACAGGGCCGGACTGTATGGAGACTGTATGGAGAAGGGGAAATCTGTACCTTCTCTTATTACCTGTATGTCTTCAGCTTTCAATTTCGTTACACTTTTTTGGAATATTGCAGAAATTTTTACATTGCACGATCAAATTGACGGAATGGGTATGCCCCAAGCCCCAATCATGGGGGGGCATGGCGCCCACAGGCTGCCGGGTTTCCGTAATTCTCTTTTCAAACTTCACATAAACCGGTTGCAATCTGCCGGAAAAAATGGTAAGATATCACCAAGGACCGGAGGCACCGTCCGGTGGACAAACTGAAGGAGTGATTTATATGGTGAGAGTGATCATGGGGGTCAAGGGCACCGGCAAGACCAAGCAGATGATCGAGCTGATCAACGCCGCCGCCCAGAATGAGAGCGGCAGTGTGGTGTGCATCGAGCACAACTCCAAGCTGACCTATGACATTCATTATCAGATCCGTCTGGTGGACGCCAAGGAATACAGCATTAACAACTTTGAGATGCTCAAGGGCTTTGTCAGCGGCCTGCACGCAGGCAACTATGACATCTCCAAGGTCTTTATTGAGAGCCTGACCAAAATCGTGGGCGTGGAGGCCGAGGACCCCAGCGTGGAGCAGTTCCTGGACTGGCTCAACGATTTTGGGGAGAAGAACGGCATCAACTTTACCGTTACCATCAGCGCCGACAACGCTCTGGCCTCTGAGGGCGTGAAGAAGTATTTCTGATTTTGTCCATAGGAAAGACCGCCCGGCAGGAATTGCTGCCGGGCGGTCTTTTGTTTTTCGGGCGGTGGCCGTTTTGCTGGAGAGAGTGGAGATGGGAGGTATTGGACCATTCCATTTCGCCGGATGGGGGGCGAAATTATTTTGTGGTGCGGCTGGGTGGATACCATCCGCCCCTATAAGACCATGCCCTTTTGCGGGGGAGATTTTGATTTTTTGTGAGAGGGCGGGAATTTCCTGCCGGGGCCTTCCTTTCCCGTGTGGGAAAGGAAGCGAAAGGGTATCAGGGGGGGAGAGTTTCGACCGGTCCCTCTCTCAACGACAAAAGGAGGGGTCGCTGCGGCGGACCCTCTTTTGAAAACCGTCCCGGGTTATTCTGTGGAGAGAAAGTTTACTCCACGGCTTGCGGTGTAACGCTGTGGGGGTTCGGCCGTTTTGCGGTTAACGGGTGAGATCAGGAGACGATGACGTCGGCGGGGGAGCGGAGGAGTTTGCAGACCGGGCAGCGGCTTACCCGGGCGATGATGGCTTCCTTTTTCTCCCGGGGGATGTCACCCTGAATGTCCACATGGGCGGTGAAGGCGGGGCGGTCGGGGTCGGTGCGGTCCAGGTCTGCCTGGACTACCACACAGTCATAGGGCAGGGCCTCCTCGTCCAGCAGCATACGGGTGGTGATGTTGACGCAGGCGGCAAGGGCGGAGATAAGAATGTCCGTGGGCCGCTGGTGAAGGCCGCTTCCTCCGTCAGCAAGGGGGGTATCGGCGGAGAAAAGGTGGATGCCGTCGGTCAGCTCAGTGATATAGGGTTCCTTTTTGCCGGTGGCGGTGATCATGGGAAAGCACTCCTTTGCGGTTTGATGGAAAAAAGCAAGTGACTTATCAAAAGATAAGTCACTTTTGTTGTTTTTTTGGGTCATTGGATGGCGCCGAAGCTACTCAGGGGGAAGACCACCCACAGGGCCCGGCCCAGCACATAGCGGGTGTCCACGGTGGAAAGGGCCACGTGGCGGCTGTCGGAGGAGTTGTTGCGGTTGTCCCCCAGGACGTAGATAGAGCCTTCGGGGACCATCACGTCCAGCACGCTCATGTCGCCGGAGGTGGGGGTCATGGCCTCGGCAATGTAAGGCTCGTTCAGGGGGACGCCGTCCACATAGACGGCGCCGGCATCATAGTCCACGCGGACGTGCTGGCCGCCCACGGCGATGACCCGCTTGACGATGGGGGCGGTCTCGTGGGGCGGGGCGGGGAAGCCGGGCTTGCGCAGGACCACCACGTCTCCCTGCTGGGGGGTATAGCCCAGGGACTGGAGGAGGAGCAGGTCTTCGTTATGAAGGGTGGGCACCATGGAGGAGCCTTTGACCCCGATGACCCGCCCCACCAGAGTGAAGGTGAGGATGAGGAAGACCAGAGCGCCGATAAGGGCCTGGGTCCAGAAATAGAGGTCCAGTTTGAAGGAGCCTTTGGCCTCCGCTTCGGGGGCGGGGGGCTGTTGGTTTTCGGGGGGGAGGAACAGTTCGTCGGACATGAGATCAACTCCGTGGGTAAAGATTGTTGGGGTTATTATAGACCAAATGGGGAGGAAATGCAAGGAGGAGAGGGATTTTTACGGGGTGGGGCGGGCATTTCGCCTTGCACATGATTTGCCTTGCCCGGCGGGGGATTGTTTTTCCGCTTGCTCGGCGGGGGCCACAGCCCAGCCGTTGGCGGCAGGCTGTCTCTTGGCGGCTATGCCGCTTAGAGACAGCTCGTGCCCTGTGGGTGCTGTGCCGCCTTATGGGTGGGTGCCTTGTGGGGGAACCGATTTTCCTTTTGTGGGGAAGTGGGGTGTTTTTACCTTGCAGTTGTTTTTTGCCTGCCCGGCTGGGGCCAGAACCACTTTTTCTTTTGCAGCGCAAAAGAAAAAGCGGTTCTGGACTCCGAAAAAGAAAAGGTAGACCAGTGGAAATCTTGGCGAGGTACGATACAACCGGACGTTGGATTTGTACTGCTATGGTATCCCTCGGGTGAGGGACTTTGGGGTATCCCTTTTGTTTCCGGCGGCTTGCGTTTGAGCGACCCGTGGTCCCTCTTGCGCCACTGCCGTTGAGGGGGTGGAATACTGTACCACGTCCGTTGGTATCCACGCCGCCTGGGTGGGCGGTAGCAGTCGGTAGGCGA
>CAJUKH010000017.1 GCA_910587345.1 uncultured Oscillospiraceae bacterium
AAGAAATGCCGTTGAAATTGACCCGCCTCTGTCTACACAGCTTGAGGGGCGGTTCTCCTAACAAGTTACCACCACTCAGGCGGCGTGGATACCAACGGACGTGGTACGGTATTCCACCCCCTCAACGGCAGTGGCGCAAAAGGGACCACGGGTCGTTCAAACGCAGGCCGCCGGAAACAGAAAGATAGCCCAAAGCCTTTCACCCAAGGGATACCCAAGCAGGATTGGGGCTTTGTGCGGTTGTACCGCACCTCGCCAAAATTTCCACTGGTCTACCTTTTCTTTTTCGGAGTCCAGAACCGCTTTTTCTTTTGCGTTGCAAAAGAAAAAGTGGTTTTGGCCCCCGCTGGGCAAGCGGAAAAACAATCCCTAGCCGGGCAGGCAAAAAAGTGATTTTCCCCGCAAGGGCTACGCCCCATCCGTAAGGCGACTCAGCCAGACAACATCCGCCACCTCTTCCGAAAACCACCGCCCAGGCGGCGTAAATACCAACAAACAGGTAACGGTATTCCACCCCCTCAACAGCAGTGGCGCAAAAGGGACCACGGGTCGTTCAAACGCAGGCCGCCGAAAACAGAAGGATACCCCAAAGTCCCTCACCCGAGGGATACCATAACAGCACAAATCCAACGCCCGGTTGTACCGCACCTCCCCAAGATTTCCACTGGTCTACCTTTTCTTTTTCGGAGTCCAGAACCGCTTTTTCTTTTGCAGTGCAAAAGAAAAAGCGGTTTTGGCCCTCGCTGGGCAAGCGGAAAAACGATCCCCCAACCCGAACCCGTAAAAACATCCTCACTCTCCACTCTCGACCAAAACCCGCCTTGTCGCCACCATCTCCCGAAAGGCCCTGTCGTGTTCCACAAACACCATGGTGGGTGAAAACCGCTTCAGCAACGCCTCAATCTGCATCCGGGAATAGATGTCCACAAAATTCAGCGGCTCGTCCCACACATAAAGGTGGGCCTTTTGGCAAAGGCTCCCGGCGATCAGCACCTTTTTCTTCTGCCCGCCGGAATAGTCGGCCATGTCCTTCTCAAACTGCACCCGCTCGAACCCCAGCTTCCGCAGAATGGTCTTGAACAGGCTCTCGTCAATCTCCAGCCCCCGAGCGTAGTCGGTAAGACTCCCCGCCAGATGCCCCGTGTCCTGTGACACATAGGAGACCACCAATCCGGAGGCCCTCTCCACCCGCCCGGTATGGTCAATGTCCTCCCCTAACAGCAGCTTCAGAAGACTGCTCTTTCCGCTGCCGTTCCCCCCTTCCAGAGCGACGCGTTCCCCCCGCTCCACCTGAAAACTCACCGGGGCATTGACCCGCCGCCCATCATAGGCCACCTCCACCTTCTCAAAAACCGCCAACCTTTGGCTGTGGTAGACCAGTGGAGACAGCTTCAGCTCCTGAACGGCCTCCGCATTCTTCAAAAGCCCCTCCTTCTCCTCAATGGCCTTCTCCTGCCGGGCTTGGATGGCCTTGGAGCGTTTCATCATCTTGGCCGCCTTGTGGCCGATATACCCCTTATCGGGCCGCAGTCCCCCATTGCGGGTGCCGTTTTTGCTGGCCTCCACCCTGTCCGACCAGTCGGCGGTCCGCCGGGCCGACTCCTTCAGCCGCCGCACATCCTGCCGCAGCCGCTGGCTCTGGGCCTCCTCTGCCGCCTGCCGGACCTCAAATTCCTCAAACCAGGAGGAAAAATTCCCCCGCCGTACCTGAATGTCAGAGCGGTTGATGGACAGAATATGGTCCACGCACCCATCCAGAAACCGCCTGTCGTGGGATACCAGGATAAACCCCTTCTTCCGGTCCAGATATCGTGCCACCAGCTCCCGCCCATGGCTGTCCAGGTGGTTGGTCGGCTCGTCAATGAGCAGGAATCGCCCCTCGGCGCAAAACAGCGCCGCCAGCAGCACCTTGGTCTGTTCCCCGTTGGATAAGGTATTAAAGCTCCGCCAAAGGACCCCCTCGTCCACCTCCAGCAGCCCCAGCTCCCGCAGCAGCCGCCACTGCTCCGCCCCGGGGCAGGCTTCCTCCAATATCTCCTCCGTCATCCGCTCCGGCCGGCAGACCGGATAGGGAAAATAGTCGAACTCCACCGACGCCGAGATATGGCCGGCATATTCATATTCCCCCATCAGCAGCTTCAAAAAGGTAGTCTTTCCCCTCCCGTTCCGCCCCACAAACCCCAGCTTCCAGTCGGTGTCGATTTGAAAGCTCACATCTTCAAACACATTGTCATACCCTCCGGGGTAGGCAAAGGTCAGATCCTCCACTTTGATCATGGACATGGTCTTATCCTCCTTTCAAATGCAAAAAAGCGCCGCGAGAAAATCTTCTCGCGGCGCGCCACAGCACACCAACACCACCCCAAAGGGCGGCATGGACAGGCTTCGGCGGGCAGAGTACATTTTTCTCGCAGTGGGCGCAATACTCCCCTTCTATCCTCGGAAGTCTTACGCTCCTATCCAGTTATCTGCAAGAAAAATGACGCATCTTCCCGCCCCTCTCCTGTTTGTAAAAGATATCATACCATAAGAAAACCCAAATTGCAAGCGCCGGCTTTCCTCCATCGTCCTTTTTTGCTCATATCCCCACCCTTTTGCAGCAAAAAAGCCGGGCGATCCCGCCCGGCTTTCCTATATCCGCAGCCCTTCCCACCGGGCTTTTGTAATGGCATAGACCAAATGGGTCCCGCCGTCTTTTTCCTCATATTCCTTCACCAGCTCCATCCCATTGGCCATTGCAGTGGCCCGGGAGGCAAGGTTTGTCTTCTTCATGTAGGAATACACTTCTCCGAAGGGTGTATGGGTAAACGCCCAATCCCGACAGGCACGGGCCGCCTCGCTCCCATACCCCCTGCGCCAAAACCGTTTGTTGATATGATATCCGATTTCCGGCCGGAAGACCCCATCAATATTTTGTATGGTAATGCCGCAGTCCCCGAGAAACGCTCCGCTCCCCTTCTCTTCCACCGCCCAAAGGCCAAACCCGAAAACCCGGTAATTCTCCAGATTCCAGCTGATCCACCGCTCCACCTTTGCCCGGTCAAAAGGGGCCGGATAGTGGGCCATGGTCTCCTCATCGGACAAGATCTCAGCCAGCGGCTCCAGATCCTCCCAGCCCAGTTCCCACAGCCGTAAACGCTGTGTCTCAAGCACCACGGGCATTACTCCCGGGCCTCCCCCTGCTCTTCCCTGTCCTCTTCCTTCTCTTCCTTCTCCTCATGGCCCAATTCAATGGCCAGAATGGCCCGGATAACTACGACCCCGCCAAGGATCAACAGCTCCTTGGTGTCCCGGATCACGACGGTCTTCAAAATCTCCGCCACCATCATAAACTCCAGTCCCAGCATCATCCCCCGGGCCAAGGCACCCTTTACATGGGGCTTGCGGCGGGTAAACAGGCAATAAAGATACCGGAGAAAATTCTCCAAAGCGGCTTCCGCCACAATAAAGAGGCCCATCAGTTCCAGTACAGGAACAATGACCTCGATCACAGTCTCCAGAATATGTTCCATATTGACCCTTCCTTTTCCAATATTCTCTCTTTCACGACAGTCCTGCGGCAAAAAAAGAACCACACCAGAATTGGCATGGTCCTTTTTGGTTTTGGAGGCGACGCCCAGACTCGAACTGGGGATGGAGATTTTGCAGACCTCTGCCTTACCACTTGGCTACGTCGCCGCGTCGGAAAAACTTTGTTCCATTCCGCTTCCGCCTGTGGCGAAAGCTCCATATCCACAAAGTCTTTCCTCCTGCTTCCCAAAAAGCAAACTTGCTTTTGGGGGACCCCTTTTCCCAATGGAAAAAGATTTTAACTGGAGCGGGCAACGAGGCTCGAACTCGCTACCTCCACCTTGGCAAGGTGGCGCTCTACCAGATGAGCTATGCCCGCATATAAACGTGGTTCCCCCGACTCGCCTTTGCTCTACGACACTAACGCTTCGCTGGCCCTCACTGCCTTCATCAAGAAAACTCAAGCAGATGAGCCGTGCCTGCAGCCAACTTTTGGCCTCTTCCCTACATTCTATGCAGGAACCCCCGAAGGGATTCTCCCGGGATGGGAATTATCCCGGGAGAATTTTTCTGGTGCCTCCGACCGGAATCGAACCAGTGACACGAGGATTTTCAGTCCTCTGCTCTACCGACTGAGCTACAGAGGCAAATTGGAAATAGGGACCCTCAAAAATGCTGTTTCCAGCATTTTTGAGGTTGGCGACGCGGATGGGACTTGAACCCACGACCTCCGGCGTGACAGGCCGGCGTTCTAACCAACTGAACTACCGCGCCGTATGGTGGGAACAACAGGGCTCGAACCTGTGACATCATGCGTGTAAGGCATGCGCTCTACCAGCTGAGCTATGCTCCCCTGTTGTCACTCCTTTTTCCAAAGGGCGAGATTTATTATACTAAACCCCGCCCTTTCTGTCAAGCCCCAAAAATCCGTTTAGGAAAATTTTTTCTTTTTTCAATGGGTGGCCTTCTCCAGCAGCTCCTCCAGCTGTCCTTTGTCAAAGTGATACACTTCATCGCAGAACTGGCAGGTCAGTTCCGCCTTCCCCTGCTCTTCGATCAGGCTTTCCAGCTCCTCCCGCCCCATGCTCACAAGGGCCTGGCTTACCCGCCGGCGGCTGCAATAGCACTTATATTCCACCGGATGCCGCTCCAGCACTTCCACCTCAAACCCGGCCAGAACCCGGCGGAGAAGCCCTTCGGCATCCATTCCCTCTTCCATCAAAGCCTCTGTCACAGCCCCCAGGGCATTCACCCCGGTCTCCACCTTGTCGATGACCTCATCACCGGCCCCGGGGAGCAGCTGGATGAGATATCCCCCCGCCCGCAGCACCGACTGGTCGGTATCCACCAACACCCCCAGCGCGCAGGCCGTCGGGATCTGTTCGCTGATGGCGAAATACCCCGTCACATCCTCGGCGATCTCGCCGGAGGTCAACGGCACCATCCCCACATAAGGGTCCCTCATGTCCAGGTCCTTGATGACCGTCAAAGTCCCCTCCCGGCCCACGGCGGTCCCTACATCCAGCTTCCCGTCTGCCCGGGGAGGCAGAATAACGGCCGGGTTCTGGGCATACCCCCTGGCGTTTCCCTCTGCGTCGGCCACAACGGTAATGGTCCCCATGGGACCGTCTCCCTTGAAGCGAAGGGTCACCGAAGCCCCCTCTCCCTTCAGCTGGTCCCCCATCATGGCGCAGGCCATCAGGCTCCGGCCCAGTGCAGCGGTACCCACCGGCAGGCTCTTATGGATCTGCCTGGCCCGCTCCGCCATCTCCCGTCCGGTGATGGCCATGGCCTTCACCGGGGCGTCTTTTACGATCACACGGACGATCTCATCGGCCATGATATCTCTCCTCCTTAAAATTGCTGTAAGCGGCGCCGGGGCGGCTGCGGCGGCCCCCTGCCGCTTTTGCTCCAAACGGCGGCCCTATCCCTTCACCGCCCGGAAAAACACCCTCTGTTCCCCCGCCTTCGGCGCCCGGAACTTCAGTTCCCCAAACCGTTTGATATCCGTAAATCCCGCTTCCTTCAGATAGGCCTCCAGCTCGTCCATGGTGTAGGCAAACTCCTCGTGAAGCTCCTCCCCCCGCCGCCACACGTTCCCCTCCCGTCGGAACACGTCCATCCAGAAGGAGCATACCCGCCGCCGGAAGCTGTACTCTCCCCGCCAAACGCAGTACTCATCCTCGGTCTCGTCCAGAAATATCTGGTCGTCCATGCTTTCCAGCTTTTCCGGGGTGTCCGCGTCAAAGAGGAACAGCCCCCCCGGCTCAAGATGCTCATACACCCGCCGGAAGGCCCGCCGCAGCTTTTGGGGCTGCAATACATAGTTCACACTGTCCAGACAACAGACGCAGGCGTCCACCCGCCCGGGCAGACGCAGAGCCTCCATCCCCTGGCAGAAAAATTGGGGCCTGTTTTCCAGGCCCCGGCACTTCTCTTCCGCCAGGGAGAGCATATCCGCCGACAGGTCCACCCCCGTCAGGGTATAACCACGCCCGGAAAGCTCATAGGTCAAGCTCCCCGTGCCGCAGGCCAGATCCAGCACCGTCTCCACCGGCCGCTTCAAACGGCGGAAGTGACCCTCCACATAGTCCGCCCAGCGGGGGTAATCCACATCCAGGGTGAGAGCGTCATAGCTGCCGGCCAAAAACTCATAACTTCCCATCGGCTCTGGCCTTCTCAATGATCCGGGGAAATACCGCGTCATATCCCCCGGCGCCGTACTGCAAAGACCGGTTCACCCGGCTGATGGTGGCGCTGGAAGCCCCCGTCCGGCTCATAATGTCATTATATATCTTTCCCTCGCTCAGCAGCAAAGCCACCTCAAACCGCTGGTTGAAGGACTGCAGCTCCCCCACCGTACACAGATCGGAGAGAAACCGCCGGCATTCGTCCACCGTCTGCAGGGAAAGGATTGCCTCACACAACAGCTGCGTATCCTCAGGAGAAAAACCTTTTGTCATCACTCTCTACCTCCCGTTGACATTATGTGGTCCTGTCAGAATTTTACCACAGTGAAGCAAAAAAGTAAAGGCCGAAGAGGAAATTTTTTGTGCGATGTATTCCCGTGTCCAACCAAGAATCTTTCTGCCCGCTAAAACAAAGCAGCAGATTTGTATAGTTTGCACAATACGGGTTATTCAAAAAAATTATTATTGACATATTTCACAATTTGTGTTATCCTATATTTGGAAAACAAAGAAAGGAGTGAGTCCAATGCAGAGTCAAACTGTCTCTTTTCATCTCTTTTGTTTAAACAGAAGAAAGGAGATCAATCATGTTAAAACATCGTTTGCTTTCTGTTCTTTTGGCTCTCTCCATGATGCTGGGAATCAGCGCCCAGGCAGCCGCCGCTGAGCTTCAAGAGGCAAAAATTGCCGTGGAAGTTCAGGCCATGGAAGATGAAATTTATGCCGAAGTCTACCGTCAGTTGGAGGCACAGAATGGTCTACATATGATAGACACCTACATGGAGATTTTAGCACCAAAAATTCAGGCTACTGTTGAAGCAAAATATACTCCTGCATATTCCCCTTTTTCTATAAATGCTAACTGGATTAAGTATGCCCCTAATGGTGGCTATGTTACTTATACAAAAGTGGGCTACGTTGAAGTAGGCGAGCTATACATGGACTATCCCACAACACAAAAATACTTGATACAAAATGATAAAAATATTCTTTTCTGCGAAATTCTCAGCGATGCCCTTGGCCAAACGATTACTGAATTTTGGTCTGGTTTAATTGCACAGGGTTTTATGCAATTAGTTATTGCTATGCACACAGTACCCAGAGCAAAAATTAGTGCTTGTGGCGGTTATGCCTATATAATTACCACTTATGAACCCACCATTCCCGCTACCTATGAGGTTGTCCTTGCTTGGGAGGATTACCCCAACATTATTATTGACCGCAATCAAGTTCATGATGATGATCCTATATTTACTCCTCCCAAAAAGTAAATAGTTTCACTACCATAGTATAAGGGGCAATACCATTATGAAAAAACAAAGGGACCCTCAAGTTCCAGAAAAGGTTGGCTTCGGTCTTCGTCAATGGATTGGTATTATTGCCTTTATTTTTGGCTTATTCCTCATTTGGACCCTTTTCAAAATAGGTATGAGCATCCATCAGAATCGCAAGATTTACAATGAGGTGGCAAACTTTATTCCCACTGAAAATTCTCGTATCGAAATTGAACGTTGGGAGGCGGACGGTGACAGTTACGCAGGCATTACTTTAAGCGGTATAGAAGCGCAACAAGCTACCATGGAGGTCTTGTCCCGGTTAGAATACGGCGGTTTCTATCTGTATAGCGACTCCTTCTCCCCCGTAAAAGAATGGAAAGGAATTTCTGCCTTTGATCAGGGAGGACATTATTACAGCATCAAACTTTTCCCCGATAGGGAAAAGTTTGTAACTGCCTGGATCACTGTGGGCAGTCAGCAAAGCTATGATGCCCTCAGCCAGCTTTATAAGCTGAAATATGACAACTGGGAACCTGTCCGCTCTTATCTGGACCAGTTCTGGGAAGAGAACACACCCATTAACGGAGCCGTATTTTGATTTCCCGCTTCACCCCCGGGCCGCCCTCATGGGCGGCCCAGTTTTCTATTCTTTCTTCCAAAAGGTGCCCCATGTCCTGTACCATAAAATTTTTATTGTCATCTTTGTCAAAATTTCCACTGCGCATCCCCCCGTCTCGCCATCATGTCTCCAAAATCTGCATCCCTACATTGACATTCGGCCTAGGGAGACTATAATGTCTCCATCCGGCCTTTTTGTGTGTGGGCCGCAAATACAAAGAGAGAAGGTATCCTCATGAGTACGATTTTCGCAGACATCCTTGCCATCATCGGCGTCGTCCTGAACGGCCTTCCACAGGGGCTTCTGGCACTGACCTTCGGCTTTGCCTCCATCCCCACTGCCATGGCCTTTTTCATCGGCGCCCTGGGCAACACACTGACTCAAAGTGTAGCCCCCATCTCCTTTCAGGCCGAAACCATCACCTATGCCGGTACCGCCGGTAAGAACCGCTCCGAACGCTGCGCCATGATTTTCATCGGCGGCACCATCATGGCTCTCATCGGTGCTTTCGGCCTGCTGACGAAAATCGTAGAGTTTGTGGGCAGCGACATTGCCAACGGCATGATGGCCGGCGTGGGCATTATCCTCACCATGGCCGCTGTGGACATGGTGAAGAAGGACAAGCTGGCCGGCGGTGTATCCCTGTTTACCGCTTTGGTCACCTACTATTTCTTCCGTAACGACGCCAACTCACTGGTTTATACCATTGTCGTCTCCGTGGTGGCCTCCTGCATCGCCAACGCCGCCTTTGCAAAAGAGAAATCCAGCATTGTTGTCACCGATGATAAGTTTATCCGCCAGAAGTTCACCATCAATTCCTCGGTGATTTTCGGTGCGCTCGGCATGGTATGCCTGAATATCGGCTCCAACATCTCCTTTGGCTCTATCACTGCCAGTATGGCCACCAGCGGCAACTATAATGTGGACCACCTGACCGTCATCTCCTCCCTGGCCGATATGGCTTCCTCCTTCTTCGGCGGCGCTCCTGTGGAGTCCATTATCTCCGCCACCGCCAGCGCTCCGCATCCGGTATGGGCCGGTGTTGTTATGATGCTGATCATCGGCGTGATTTTACTGTTGGGGCTGCTGCCCAAAATCAGCAAGTATATCCCCTCCTCCTCCATCGCCGGCTTTCTTTTCGTGTTGGGTATCTTCAAGACCGTGGCTCTGGACGCTCCCGCCGCACTGGCCTCCAACGCCGCCGTGGGCGGCACCGCCATGGTGGTCACTGCCATTTCCAACCCGTTTTTGGGGATGGTAGCCGGCGTGATCGCCCGGTTCCTGGGTATGTGAGAAAGGAGCATTACAAAGATGAAACAGTATGAGATCGAGCTTTGCGGCGTAACACGCACTCTCCCCTTTGTACCCATCAGCGACACCATGGCCTTTGCCAGCTTTGTCATTTTGGGCGACACCGAACTGGTCTCCGCCTGCGCTCCCGCCCTGGCCGAGAAAATCGGCCCGGTGGATGCGGTGGTTACCGCCGAAGCCAAGGGCATTGCTCTGGCTTATGAGATCAGCAGACTCCTGAACCTGAAAGAGTTTATTGTCGCCCGGAAAAGCACCAAGTCCTATATGAAGGACGTGGTCTCCGCCCCGGTTCGTTCCATCACCACACAGGGGGAACAGCACCTCTATCTGGACGGTGTGGATGCCGCCAAAATTCAGGGCAAGCGTATCTGCCTGATCGATGATGTCATTTCCACCGGCGAGTCCCTACGGGCGCTGGAGACGCTGGTCCAAAACGCCGGAGCCAACGTGATCCGCAGGGCTGCCGTTCTGGCGGAAGGCGATGCCGCCAACCGAAAAGACATTGTTTTCCTCCAAAAACTCCCTCTGTTCACCAAAACTGCAGAAGGTGACTATCAAATTATCGAATAAAGCCGCCGCA
The DNA here is from genome assembly GCA_910587345.1 of uncultured Oscillospiraceae bacterium. Lineage (GTDB taxonomy): Bacteria > Bacillota > Clostridia > Oscillospirales > Oscillospiraceae > Vermiculatibacterium. The sequence goes on from CAJUKH010000017.1 coordinate 9,988, forward strand.
AAAGCATCCCGCTGCCCCCACCCGGACAGCGGGATGTTTTTCCGTTCCGCCAGAAGGTTATTTTCATCCTTTACCCCCAATCCCCCAGCATACACTAAAACAAAGCCAAATATAATGTGGTTCTGGTTCATATTTTATCACAGTGAAGCAAAAAAGTAACAGCCAAAGGAGAAATTTTTTGTGCGATGCATCAAAACAAAAGTCCGGAATGTTACAACATTCCGGACTTTTCGCCTCAACTGTCTTCCTTTACAAAGACCCGTAAAAACTCATTCAAAACATCTCTCTGCTCTTTGGAAAGCTGGGGCAGCCTGACGGTATAACCATCCTCCAGCCCCGTCAGATAGTCCAACGAGGTCCGCAGGATCAGAGCGATTTGTTTGGTCCGCTCCAGTGATGGGTCCTGCAAATTATTCTCATAACGGTAAACGGTCTCCTTGCTGACCCCCAACCGCTTCGCAAACACCGCCTGCGACAGCCCCCGCTCTTTCCGAAGCTGCCGGATTCGCATCCCAAAATCAAAAGCGATTTTTTCCTCTGCCATGCCAACACCTCTTATCGGTATTTTACCGAGAGGGTTTTACTTTATACGACTATTTTATTTATTATTTAACGTCGTATTTAGTTGACTTTATGAGATTACTTATGATATTCTGTCTAAAAATGACCGAAACCCTTGTCGATTTTTACATGTCCTTATCTTTCAGCCGTTTCACCACGCTCAATACGGCTTCAAGATCCTTATCGCTCATATTCTCAAGTTCCCTTACAATCTCTTGGACCAAAATGGGGTTTTTATTGACTTTCTTATCGTCAAAAAAATCCTTCGGCGTAACTCCAAGAATTTCAATGATATAAAACAGTTCCTTTAATGACGGTTGTGAATGTCCCGCAACAATATTATGGATATAGTTCCGGCTATGGCCTGCCTCATAACTCAGTTGATATTCCGAAATGCCTCGCTGGATTCGAAGTTCTGTAATTCTACTCCGCACATATTCCATGTCCACCGGCCAAGCCTCCTCTCTATTTGTAAATTATTTTATACCGAACAGAGAGATAGGCCGCACACGGTCGGTGGGTAATTTTTCTTTTATAGCACTTTATTAGTGTGCATTTTTCTTAAAATTCACTCTACCAAAATGAATGATTGTCTTATTTCAAGGTAAAAGCTATCACAGGAGGCTGAATGTATGGACCTCGAACTACGAAAAGTATGGGGTGACGATGTTGTAGACAACTTAAAAGATGCCATTGGCGATATTTTAAAAGTTGAGTTTTATGCACCCGGAATCTATTATGTCGCAGCCAAAAATTCCGATTACAGTTTTGTTTGCACCGAATACTATGTTATCGAAAAAACCACTTCAATCATTTCCCATCAGGTCAAAACCTATGGAGACCCTGTTAAAAGTTGTCCTAATTTGCTTCTCTTTCAGGCAGAAAAGGAGCAGGGGGGATATGAACTGATAGAATTTGAAGTTGCAAAATACCGAATTCAGCAAAACATTCCCTTGGGTGATTTAGATTCTCCGCGCCTGATTGCCATGTATTACACAGAAGACTATCCGGAATACTTTGGCCCCTACCCCGCCCCAACAAGCACCCCCTTCGGATATATGCTTCGCTACAAAACATTGCAAAACGGAATATTCTGGATTGAGACAGACCAGGGGCAATATACTTTAGCTCTTTGTCAGCCTATCCATGAATTTGATTTATCTGACATTGCCCGAAAACTCGGAAAACTGACAGAATGCGATAAAATGAAAGATATCAAAAATGTACAAAGCTATTTGTTTTTTTCTGAACAGGATAGCTGCATTCCTCTCTTTGAAATATCAAGGGTCAGCTCCAGATTGGCAAAATTGGATGATCTCGATTTCCCCGCCCTCATGAACGCCATTTGGGCTAACCATGTAGAGTATGCCATACTTCAAAATTCGTTAGTACAGCAAGGCAATTCTTTGTCTATCATTTTCCCTCCTTCATTCCCTTTCAAAGACATTTTTGACTTTTCTGCTTTCCATAAAGATATGGTTTTATACACTCCAAATAGAGGAACCAATTTTATCCATTTTTAAACGGTCCACTCGCTTTCCTTTCACCCCCCAATCCCCCCCGGCATAGACTAAACCAAAGCCAAAAAGGGGGAAAACACCATGAAACAGCCACCCGCCCCGCCCCAACTGGCCGCTGAGGGACAGTACCGCCAAACCTTCCGCCAGGGGGAGGCCGTCCTCCTCACCGCCTCCGCCCGCTGGCCCCGCTTTCGGGAGGATGCCCCCGGCCTCAAACGCATCAACCGCTACTACGACGCTCTGGCCGACCGCTGGCAGAAGCGTTGGGAAGGCCCTCTTCTGGCCCGGGCCAAAGCCGCCTGCGGTCCCGAAACACCTCCCTGGCAGGCCGACATGACCTTCACCGTCACCCTCTTCACCCCGGAACTGTTCAGCCTCTACCTGGACATCACCGAGGACACCGGCGGCCGCCGCCCCCACCGCCTCCGCCTGGGGGATACCTGGCATATCCCTTCCGGTGTCCCTCTCACCCTGCGGGAACTTCTGCCCCGCCAGCGCTGGTGGCGCCGCCCCGTTCTGGCCGAGGTCCGCCGCCAGATCGGCGCCCGCACCTCCGCCGGAGAGGCCGTTTACTATGAAGGCTGGCTCTCTCTGGTCTCCCGCCGGTTCTCCCCCGACCGGTTCTATCTCACCGAGAACGGCCCCGTTCTCTTCTACCCACCCGAGACCATCGCCCCGCCTCTGGAGGGCTTTCCCACCTTCCCCCTCTCCGCTCTTCTTGCCTCCCAGGAGGAAAAAACCGGCGAAGGAGCGGAAATTCCAAAAGAAGTTGCGGTTTCTTGAAAAAAGTTCTTGCTTTTTCCTCCCAAGTCTGCTATCATAATAGCCGATGTTCAATTCGTATTTTGACCAGCGAGGAGGTAAAAGCGAATGGCCAAATGTGAATTTTGCGACAAGGGCGTGACCTTTGGTATCAAGGTCTCCCACTCCCACCGCCGCTCCAACCGGACTTGGAAGCCCAATGTCAAGCGGGTCAAGGCTGTGGTCGACGGCACCCCCAAGCACGTGTACGTCTGCACCCGTTGCCTCCGTTCGGGCAAGGTCACCCGCGCTGTGTGAGTAAGCCGCACTAAAAAGCCGCTGTCAGCAGACAGCGGCTTTTTTACTGTCTTTTTTATCTTTAAAGACAGAAATTTACCCGGGAAATAACGCCAAGGTCCGACATCCCTGCATAAAAAGCCCTCCTGCCGGAAAACCTTTGTTACGACTGCGCCGGGGGCCGAAAAAGCAAAAAACAACCCAAATCCACCGCAAAAAACGCAGGCTTTCCGCCCTGCGTTTTTTCTTTCCAAGGTCTTCCTCTCATGCTTTCCCGCCGCCGGGGCACACTGTTTTCTGGGGGTGAAGACATGGATGAACCGATCGTGAAAAAACGGCGAAAAAAAACCGCCTGGCCCGAAGACAGTCTTCGTCTGGACCCGGAAAACCGCCTCTGCTCCGAATGGGATGCGGTGACCATCCGAGAATTCCCGGTGGCCGACCGGGAGGAGATGGGCGTCCGGGTGTTGGACAATTTCTGTCAAGAGCACATCATGTGATCCAGGCTCCACTCTCCCCGCCGCCGTCAGCGGCGGTACATATCCCTTTTCCCATCTCCTTCCATGGAAAACATTGTGCCTTGCAACCGCCCCCTCCTTCTGTTACGATTTTGTTACAAAGAGCCCAAACAAACCCATTTTCGGAAGGAGTATCCCCATGAATCCCCTGTCCCGCACCCTTGCTGCCCTCACTCTGGCCGGTGCCCTTCTCACCCCCGCCGCCTCCGCCGTCTCCCTCACACTGGACGGCCAACCCCTTCCGGTGGAGGACCCCATTGTCTGTGAAAACACCACCTACGTCCCCCTCCGCTCCGCTCTGGAGGTTTTGGAACCCTCCGCCCAGATCGCCTGGGCCATCGACCGGGCCGTGGCCCTCTTTCCCGACTTCACCCTCACCGCCTGCCCCGGCAGCTATACCATTTTTCAAGACAGCACCCCCATCCCCCTCACCGCCCCCGTCCTCCTGAACGCCGGCCGCACCCTTGTCCCCATCCGCCCCCTGGCCGCCCTTCTGGGGCTGGAGGTCACCTGGGACAGCCAGACCTCCACCGTCTCCCTCACCTCCCCCACTCCCGCCTGGCGGGAGGATGAGCTTTACTGGCTCTCCCGCATCATCTCCGCCGAAAGCCAGGGCGAGTCCTGGGAGGGCAAGATCGCCGTGGGCAACGTGGTCCTGAACCGGGTGGCCTCCCCCGACTTCCCCGACACCATCTACGGCGTCATCTTTGACGACCGCTGGGGCGGCCAGTTCGAGCCGGTCCGCAACGGCACCGTCTATCAGGAGCCTACCGAAGAGAGCGTCCGGGCGGCCATCGCCTGTCTGGAGGGGGAGCGCATCGTGGGCGACAGTCTCTACTTCCTGGCCCCCCACCTTACCGACAACCACTGGACCATGGAAAACCGTACCTACATCACCACCATCGGCGCCCACTGGTTCTACAAATGACCCCAAAAACCTGCCAAAAAAGGCCTCCGGACCCCTGTCCGGAGGCCTTTTTTATCCTTCCGCCCCGAAATATCCCCAAATCCCGGCCCATTCACCCCCATCCCTTGTCCCCCAAAGGGTTATCGAACTTTTGTTTGTTTCCAGTTTGTAACCTTTTTATATAATTTTTTTGAGTCGAATGTGGTCTTTTTCGGTCAAATCGCCGTTTTGCCGAGATTTTTCTTGATTTATGCCGTTAAATAGGTTACAATGTGGTTACAATTTGACACAGAAGCAAAGTACCACTCTGTCCAAAATTGTGATCAGGAGGAACAAAAACCGATGAAGAAACTGACTGCCCTGGCGCTGGCCTTTTCTCTGTCCCTGACCCTTGCCATGGGGCTGGGAGCCACTGCCACCGCCATCGAAAGTGACGGCATCGACGTCATCGTCAACGACGCCGCCATCCCTATGGACGTTCCCGTCCAGGTCTGGGACCAGGTGACCTATGTCTCTTACTGGCCCGTGGTCCAGGCCCTCTATCCCGATGCCACCGCCGTGTGGCAGAATGACCGCTCCATCGTCACCGCCGCCGGCCTCACCATGGAGATCCAGCCCGGTCTGAGCTACTTCGTGGTCAACGGCCGCTACCTCTATCTGCCCCAGGGCATCAAGACCTCGGGCAACGTGCTCCTTCTCCCCGCCCGGTCCCTGGGGGCCGCCCTGGGCGCCGACGTGGCCTGGGACGCTATGGGTGGCAACGTGGTCTTTACCGCCGGTTCCGGCCCCATCACCTCCGGCAGCATCGCCTATCAGGAGGATGTGGTCTACTGGCTCAGCCACATCATCAACGCCGAAAGCGGCAACCAGCCTCTGGCGGGCAAGATCGCCGTGGGCAACGTGGTTTTGAACCGTGTGGCTTCCCCCCGGTTCCCCAACACCGTCTATGAGGTGATTTTCCAACGGGGCCAGTTCACCCCCGTGTCCAACGGCTCCATCCACCTCACCCCCAACGCCGAAAGCGTTATCGCCGCCAAGCTCTGTCTGGACGGCGCCAACACCGTGGGCAACGCCATCTATTTTCTGAACCCCCGGTACAGCCCCAACAGCTGGGCCGCCCGGACCAAGACCCATGTGGCCACCATCGGCGCCCACGCATTCTATCAGTAAGCTTCTGTTTCAAATTGTATAAAACCGCCCCTTCCGACGGAAGGGGCGGTTTTTTGACATTTTTCTTGCCTCTTCCCCCTTCAGGCCGTATAATAAAGAAAAACCCGCTTCCTGAAAGGAGGGAACCCCATGCGTCGCTTCCCCTTCCCGGCCGCTTTGGCTCTCATTGTGTCCCTTCTGGTCCTCCCCGCCGGGGCCGCAGACTATTCCGACCTCCCCGCCGGCCACTGGGCCTATGCCGACATGACCCAGGCCGCCGCTCTGGGCCTCATCCGCGGCATGGAGGACGGCCGTATGGCCCCTGACGAGACCCTGACCTGGGGCCAGTATCTGGTCATGCTCACCCGCACCTTCTACCCCGATGACTACGCCACCGCCCTGGACCGGGGTCTTGCCTGGAACGAGGCCGGCCGTCATGTCGCTTTGGAGAATTCCCTCCTTCGCTCCAATGACCCCACCCCCATGGCTCAGGGGGACCTTTCCTCCCCCATTCTCCGCAAGGATGCCGTCCTCCTGCTGGACCGCCTGCTGCCCGATGGCTCACTGGGCCGCTGGGAAGAGGGTGGGCGTCTCACCGCAAAGGATTCCTTCCCCGACTGGGACAGCCTCACTTCCCCCTATCAGTACGCCCTCTCCCGGCTCTTTGACGCCTCCATCGTTCTGGGCCGTCTGGACGGCTCCTTTGACGGAGAAGCCGTCATCCAGCGCACCGACGGGGCCATTCTCCTCCTCCGTCTGGTCCGGGAGGTGGACCGCCAGCTCTGGGGGGCGGAAACCCCCGTCACCCTCCACATCGTCAGCGAGGCAGGGGAACCCCTCTGCCCTGACCAGACCGTCACCGCCCGGGTAAACTACTACCTTCCCGGCTATGTGGATGAAACCGAACTGACGGGCTATGCCCTCCGGGAAGACCTTCTCACCCTTACTGCCGTCAGTTCGGTTCAGGATACCTATACCCTCGTTTACCGCCCCCTCACCCCTGCCGAGGCTCAGGAACGGGAATTTTGGGACCGTCTGGACCGTGGAGAGGCCGACCTTGAGGACTATTATCTTCAGGATTTCTGGCTCTCCGCTCTGGGGGAAAACACCGCCAAACACCTCCGTCTCTTCGGGGATGCCGATACCCGCCGCTTCACCAGTCAGGAGGAGGCCAAGGCCCACATGACCAGCCTCACCGTCCCCGTCTGGCGGCTGAAAGCCGACGGCTCCAAGGTTTCCGACACCGCCACCCTCACCGTCCATACCGCCCTGGCCCACGACGTGGAGGAGATCTTCACCGAAATTTACAACGACCCCTCCCAGTTCCCCATCAAAAACCTGGGCGGCTACGACTGGCGGGGAGATAACGCCACAGGCGAGCACAACACCGGCACCGCCATCGACATCAACTGGGAGGAAAACTATCAGATCACCGACGGCCGCGTCCGGGCCGGTTCCCTCTGGTCCCCCGGAGAGAATCCATACTCCATCCCCGCCGACGGCCCTGTGGTCCGCATCTTCGCCGAACACGGCTGGTCCTGGGGCGGCGACGCCTGGGCCACAAGCACCGACCCCGCCACCGGCAATCACGACTATATGCACTTCTCCTACATGGGCGAATGACCCTCTCCGCCTACACAGCTTGAGCTGTGGTTTCACCCACAAGAAACCGTCCCACCCCGTAGGGGCGGGTGTCCTCACCCGCCCGCCTCTCTCCCGAAAACCACCCACCCAGGCGGCGTAAATACCAACGGACAAGTAACGGTATTCCACCCACTCAACGGCAGTGGCGCAAGAGGGACCACGGGTCGTTCAAACCCACGCCGCCGGAAACAGAAGGATAGCCCAAAGTCTTTCACCCGAGGAACAACATCTCAGCACAGGCAATCCATCCTGTTGTACCGCACCACCCTAAGATTTCCACTGGTCCACCTTTTCTTTTTCGGAGTCCAGAACCGCTTTTTCTTTTGCAATCAAAAGAAAAAGTGGTTTTACCCGTAGGGGGTACGCCCCATCCGTAAGGCGGCACGGCCGCCAACGGCTGGGCTGTGGCCCCAGCCGGGTAGGCAAAAAACCAGCTGTAAGGTAAAACCACCCCGCTTTCCCACAAAAGAAAAAACGTTTTTCCCCGCAAGGGCTACGCCCCATCCGTAAGGCGGCCCAGCCAGGCAATATCCGCCACCCCTTTCGAAAACCACCTACCCAGGCGGTGTAAATATCAACGGACAAGGAGCGGTATTCCACCCACTCAACGGCAGTGGCGCAAAAGGGACCACGGGTCTCTCAAACCCGGGCCGCCGGAAACAGAAGGATAGCCCAAAGTCTTTCACCCGAGGAACAACATCTCAACATAGGTAATCTATCCTGTTGTACCGCACCTCCCCAAGATTTCCACCGGTCTACCTTTTCTTTTTCGGAGTCCAGAACCGCTTTTTCTTTTGCAATCAAAAGAAAAAGTGGTTTTGGCCCCCAGCCGGGTAGGCAAAAACCAACTGACCAACTGTAAGGTAAAAAACACCCCGCTCTCCTACAAAAGAAAAAGCGGTTTCACCCGCAGGGGGTACGCCCCATCCGTAAGGCGGCCCAGCCAGGCAATATCCGCCACCCCTCCCGAAAACCACCCACCCAGGCGGCGTAAATATCAACGGACAAGGAGCGGTATTCCACCCACTCAACGGCAGTGGCTCAAGGGGGACCACGGGTCGTTCAAACCCACGCCGCCATCCAATAGATGGACACCCCAAAGTCCTTCACCCGAGGAACAACATCTCAGCATAGGTAATCTATCCTGTTGCACCGCACCTCCCCAATATTCCCACCGGTCCACCCTTTTCTTTTTCGGAGTCCAGAACCGCTGTTTTCTTTTCCCTGAAAAGAAAAAGCGGTTTTACCCGCAGGGGGTACGCCCCATCCGTAAGGCGGCACGGCCGCCAACGGCTGGGCTGTGGCCCCTGCTGGGCAAGCGAAAAAACAGTCCCCAGCTGGGCAAACCGCAACCAACAAAACAGAGAAGGGTTCCCTTCTCACCGAAGGAAAAAGCAGATTTGTGAAGTCCCTTCGCCGGGCGGATAAGATATCCGCCCCTACAAAGGTGTGCTGGTTGGTAGAAAAGCCTTTCCCCGCAAGGGCTACGTCCCATCCGTAAGGCGGCACAGCCCCCACAGGGCACCAGCTGTCTCTAAGCGGCATAGCCGCCAAGAGACAGCCTGCCTCCAACAGCTGGGCTGTGGCCCCCGCCGGGCAAGCAAAAAAATCCACCGCAGGGCTGGCAAAGATCCATCCCCACCAAGCAGACCAAAAATCAAAAAAGAAAGGGCGAGACCTTCTCTGATTCTCTTCTTACCAAACCTTCACCCGGCTCTCCGGCTCGGTCCACATTCCATCCCCCTCACGGATATCAAAAACCTCATAGAACAGGTCCATGGTCTGCAATGCCCGATTCACCCGGAGCTTGTCGGCGGCGTGGACATCCCCCACCGCCAGCCGCTCCAGCATCCCCCGGGTGGCGGTGGAGGCCCAGGTCCTCGCCACGGAGCGGAACAACGCCTCATAGTCCGGCTCCTCCAGCTTCCCGGCGGCCTCCACGATGCACTGGAGGGCCCCCAAGTCCGCCACATTCTCGCTGAGGGTCAGCGTCCCGGAGCAGGTGATGCCGGGGGCCGACTCCTGCCCGTCATACCAGCCCTTTACCGCCTCGCACTTGGTCTGGAAGGCGGCGTAGTCCTCCGCCGTCCACCAATCCGCGGCGTTGCCCTTCTCGTCAAACTTGGCGCCGTTGTTGTCAAAGGCGTGGGTGATCTCGTGGGCGATCACATACCCGATGCCCCCCAGATTCTCCTCCCGGCTGGCGTTCACATCATACATGGGGGCCTGAAGAATGGCGGCGGGGAAGGTGATGTCATTGAAGGAGGCGGTGTAGCAGGCGTTCACCGTATAGGGGGCCATGATCCATTGGCTCCGGTCCACCGTGCCTCCCTGCCAGGTGAGGACCTCCGCCCACTGGGCCTTCTGAATGGCGATCATGTTGGAGAAGAAGCTGCCGCCCTCCTCGGGACCCTTGATGTCGGCATCATCCAGACAGGTCTCCCAGCTGTCGGGATAGCCCACCTTCACCTGCATGGTGTCCAGCTTCTTCAAGGCCATGGCCTTTGTCTCCTCGCTCATCCAGTCCTGAGCCTGAATGCGCTCTTTGTAGATGGCGATGAACTCGGCGATCATCTCCTCCACGTCGGCCTTGGCCTCGGGGGTGAAATAGGTCTCGGCATAGGCCCGGGCCAGATAATCGCTGAGCATCCCCTGGACCTGGCCGGCGGCGACCTGCTCGGTGGTCTGGCGGCCCTCCACCCCGTAAAGGGCCTTGGTGAAGGCATAGTCCGCCTCCTGGAACTCCTGACTCAAGGTGCTGCCCACCATCAGGAGAAGCCCCAGCTTGGACATGGCCTTCAGAGCGGCCAGATGCTCCGGCGTAAAGTACCCGGCGGCGGCCTTCATGGCCCCCACATCACTGACCCCGATGACCTCCTCCTTCTTCAGCCCCGTGGCGGCATAGACCTCCTCCAGATCCACCCCGGGGAAGACCTCCTTCAGCTCCTCCAGGTCAAAGACATTGTAGATCAGATCCACATTCCCCCTGTCCTGCACATCCAGAGAGGCGGCGGTCAGCACCTTCTCCATATCATAGACCCGCTGGGCGTCGGCCCGGGCAGCCTCCTCACTCTCCCCGCCCAGCACCAGCAGCCGGGTAAGGTAGTCCAGATAGGCCCCCGTAGTCCCCTCATCGGGGTTGGCGTAGAAATCCTTGTCCATCATGGCCGACCAGGTGCTGAAGTAGGCGGTGTACCGGCTGGAATCCTTCAGGTCCAGAGTCAGGCTGAAGCCCAGAAGGGTCATAAAGCCCATCTCCCGGCGCATATCGGCGTCCACCTGCACAAGCTCCGCCACCGTCCCGGCCTTGTCGATGGCGTCCAGCCAGGGCTGAATAGGCTCCACCCCCGCCTTCTCCCGGCCCTCTGTGTCCATCACCGTGTGGTAGAGGGCGGCGATCTTGGCCTCGGCTGTGCCCGCCTTCTGGGGCTGAGATGCAATGTCGGTGATCAGCCCGGCGATCTGGTCGTCGACCTCATACATCAGCCCATACAGCACCCCGTTGATCATCTGCCCGTCGGGGATGGCGGCAGTCTCCAGCCAGTCCCTGTTGACGGCGGCGTAGAAGTCGTCCTTCAAATTGGTCCCCTTGTAGGCGTAGGCCCGGCGGATGAGGGTGTCCAGCTCCCCTCTCGTCACCGGAGTCTCGGGGGACAGCAGCCCCTCCCCGGTGCCCGCCACGATACCGGCGGCCAGGGTCTGACCAAGCCGGTTCTGTGCCCAGCCGGGCACATCGGTAAAGGTCTCCGCCGGAAAGGCCATCCGGGCGTTGGCCCCCACCGGAGCCTCAAACCCTCCAAAGGCCCGCTCCAACATCACCATGGCCTCGGCCCGGGTCAGCTCCCGGTCCAGATGCAGTTCCCCTTTCTCGTCCCCCTGCAAAAGCGCCTCGGGGGTAAGGGCAGCATAGTCATCGGCGGCGGAGAGCAGAATATCCCTGGCCTCCCCCCGGGTCAAAATTTCCGCTTCTACATTTGTAGATGTGCTTTCTGCTCCACCGGGAATCGCCCCCGTAGCCTCTTCTACATTTGTATAAGTATTTTCCAGTTTCTGGGTTTCATTCTCCTCCGCACCCAAAGCGCCGGGAAGACACCCCATCAGCAGTCCGGCGGCCACTCCCAGGGCAAGCAGTCTTTTTTTCATCGTTACCATGTGCAACACGCTCCTTTTTCCCTCATTTTCCGAACTTTTTTCCTCTATTTTTCCCCACTTTTCCGGTTTTACTCATTTTTCGCCTTTTTTGACCCTTTTGGGGCCTTTTTGGCGCAAAATCGCAGCTTTTTGAAAAGAGGTCTTTTTTAGGATAGCACTTCAATTTGCAAAAATCAACCCCTTTTTGTGAGGTTATAGCTAACATACAAAAATCTTAAGATTCGGTATAATTTGTTCGGTGATGCCTCATGAAACAGGGAGAAAACGATACCGTTTACGATGTGATCCGCCGCAATATCAAGGCTTTCCGCAAATCCAAAGGCTGGACCTCCGCCCAGCTGGCAGAGGCGGTAGGCCTGTCTCACGACTTCCTCCGCCAAATCGAAAGCGAAAAGGTCCGCTACAACTTCTCAGTGGAGACTTTTTACCGTATTTCCAAGGCTTTGGAGGTCTCCATGGACCAGCTGGCCACCCCCCAGTCATAGGCAAAAACAGGCCGAAAAACGCAAAAAACGGGAAAGGACCACCGTCGGTCCTTTCCCGTTTTCTTTTTTCTCCGGAGACATTTCCGGGACTCCCTTACGCCCGGTCCTCCACCACGACTCCTTGCAGCGCAGTGGATATATCCAGCGTCAGCGCCCCGTCCTTCCCATCCACCGTCAAAGTCTGACCCTCGGCCACCTCTCCGGCGATGATGGCCCGGCTGATGAGAGTCTCCACCGTGTGCTGAAGATACCGCCGCAAAGGCCTTGCCCCGTAAAGAGGGTCGTAAGCGTTCTCAATGACCAGCTCCCGGGCGGCGGGAGTGAGCACGCAGGACAGCCCCTTCTGGGCCAGACGGCTGTTGATATCGGCTGTCAGAAGCTCCACAATATGCCCCACATCCGCCCGGGTCAGGGGCTTATAGAACACGATCTCATCCAGACGGTTGAGAAACTCGGGCCGGAAGGCCTGCTTCAAAAGGGCATTGACCTGCTCCCGGGCTTCGGCCGTAATTTCTCCCCCTTCGTTGATGCCCTCCAACAGATACTGGCTTCCCAGGTTGGAGGTGAGGATGATGACGGTATTCTTAAAGTCTACCGTCCGGCCCTGGCCGTCGGTGATGCGGCCGTCGTCCAGCACCTGAAGGAGCACATTGAACACATCGGGGTGGGCCTTTTCCACCTCATCAAAAAGGATAACGGAGTAGGGCTGCCGCCGCACCGCCTCGGTGAGCTGGCCCCCCTCCTCATAGCCCACATATCCCGGGGGCGCGCCAATGAGCCGGGTAACAGAGAACTTTTCCATATACTCGCTCATATCGATGCGGACCAGATTTTTCTCGCTGTCAAAAAGGGTCGCCGCCAAGGTCTTGGCCAGTTCGGTCTTCCCCACGCCGGTGGGGCCAAGGAAGAGAAAGGAGCCGATGGGCTTGTCCGGGTCGGCCACACCTGCCCGGCTCCTCAAAATTGCCTCGCTGACCAGCCGCACCGCCTCCTCCTGACCGACGACCCGCTGGTGGAGGATATCCTCCAGATGAAGCAGCTTCTCCCGCTCCCCCTCCATAAGCCGGGAGACGGGGATGCCGGTCCATCGCTCCACGATCTTGGCCACCTCCTCCTGGGTCACCTTATCCCGGAGAAGGCTGGCCTGCCGGTCCTCCCCGGCCGCCGCCTCGCTGGCTTCCAGTTCCTTTTGCAGCTGGGGGATTCGGCCGTACTGAAGCTCGGCCGCCCTGTTCAGATCGTACTCCCGTTGGGCTTTGGTCAGAGCGGCGTTGGCCTCCTCCAACTCCTCCCGCAGTTTCTGGACCCTGCCAATGGTCCCCTTCTCATTCTCCCACTGGGCCTTTTTGGCGTTGAAGTCCTCCTTCAAGTCGGAAAGTTCCCGGCGGATATCGCTGAGATGTTCCTGGGACAGCTTGTCGGTCTCTTTGGCCAGGGCGGCCTCCTGGATCTCCAACTGGGTCATCTTGCCCTGAAGGATATCCAGCTCGGTGGGCATGGAGTCCATCTCGGTACGGACGGTGGCGCAGGCCTCGTCAACAAGGTCGATGGCCTTGTCGGGGAGGAATCGGTCGGTGATATAGCGGTCGGAGAGGGTGGCGGCAGCAATGATAGCCCCGTCGGTGATCTTCACCCCGTGGAACACCTGATACCGCTCCTTCAGTCCCCGGAGGATGGCAATGGTGTCCTCCAAATCAGGCTCCTTCACCATAACGGGCTGGAACCGCCGCTCCAAAGCGGCGTCTTTTTCGATATATTTCCGGTACTCGTCCAGCGTGGTAGCCCCGATACAGTGAAGCTCCCCCCGGGCCAGCATGGGCTTTAGAAGGTTGCCGGCATCCATGCTGCCCTCGGTCTTACCGGCCCCTACGATGGTATGAAGCTCGTCAATAAAGAGAATGATGCGGCCTTCCGACCTTTTCACTTCGTTCAAAACCGCCTTCAGCCGCTCTTCAAACTCCCCCCGGTATTTGGCTCCCGCGATAAGGGAACCCATATCCAGGGCAAAAATGGTCTTATCCTTCAAAGAGCCGGGCACGTCCCCCTTGACGATACGCTGGGCCAGCCCCTCTGCAATGGCGGTCTTGCCCACCCCGGGCTCGCCGATGAGCACCGGGTTATTTTTGCTCTTCCGGGAGAGGATACGGATGACGTTCCGGATCTCCTCATCCCGGCCGATGACTGGGTCCAGCCTGTTCTGCCGGGCCCGCTCCACCAGGTCGGTGCCGTACTTTTTCAGGGCATCATAGGTCTCCTCTGGGTTGTCTGAGGTGACCCGTTGATTGCCCCGGACCGTGGAGAGGGCCTGCAAGACCCCCTCCTCGGTCACATGATAGGTCTGGAGCAGCTGGGCCAGCTCCCGGTCTGCGGTCTTGAGCAGCGCCAGAAGAAGATGCTCCACCGAGACATACTCGTCCTTCATCTGCTTTGCCGTCTCCTGGGCGGCATTCAGGGCCTGGTCCACCCCTTGGGAAATGTATATCTTCCCCGGCTCCCGGCCGGGACCGGAGACCCGGGGCTGGCGCTCCACCAGCGCTCTGGCGGCGGCGTGGAAACTGGGCAGGGTAAGGCCCATACCGGTGATGAGCTGGGGTACCAGACCGTTTTCCGCCTCCAGAAGCGCCAGAAGCAAATGGCATTGCTCCACCTGCTGACTGCCGTAGGTGGTGGCAATGGATTGGGCCGTCTGAATGGCCTCCAACGATTTTTGGGTAAAGTTTTGAGGGGTCATGATATCACATCCTTTTGTGAGATAGGAGAGCGGAGATGTCGGACCATCCCGCTTTGCCGGTTGGGGCATAAATTTGTTATGCGGCGCGGCCGGGCCGGCGAGAGTACCCATCCCCATGGGCAGGATGGTTTTAAGGCAGGCGGAACCCCACTCAAACTGTATAGACAGAGCCGGGTCAATTTCAACCCTTTAGTGTTCCGCCAACGTACCCACGGGTACAGAACAAGAGGGCCTATGAGGAGTGTAAAGACGTGTCGAGCCATTCATAGAACGCATGGCCTTGACCTGAGACTTTTCCTGCTTGCTTCCGCTTGGCGCGCGAAGCGGGTTTACCGGGGGTTGACGCCGCATAACGGCTAAACATTCTTTTTCAAGAGAGTTGTCTTTCCCATCCACGCACCCATAGGGTCGCTGCGCAACCACCAGTCAAACGGCATCGGCTCCAGTGCTGCTAAATCAAACCAAAAAGAGCCGACCGGTTTCCCGGCCGGCCCTTTGGAGAGACGTTACTGGATGGCGATACGCCGCACCTCCGGCTCGGCAGGCTTGGCCTTGGGCAGAGTCAGAGAAAGGATACCGCTTTCATAGGCGGCGGTGATACCGCCCTCCTCGATGCCGGTCACATCAAAACTGCGCTGGAAGGAGCCGTATCTCCGCTCCCGGCGGATGTAGCCCCCCTCCTTCTGCTCGGTGCTTTCGCCGTGCTGGGCGGTGATGGTGAGGATGCCGTCCTTCAGATCCAGCGTGATATCCTCCTTCTGAAAGCCGGGCAGTTCGGCTTCCAGAACATAACTGTCACCGGTGTCCCGGATGTCGGTGCGGAAAGCGGGCAGGTCGGCGTTGGACTTACGGAAGAAATCACGGGCAAAGTTATCAAAGGTGTCAAAGATGTTGCTGTCACTGCGGTCAAAGGGAAGCATTCCAAACATAATGATTACTCCTTTTCATTTTACAGATTGAGGTAAATGGATTAGCACTTTCATTTTTCTTCTGCTAACATTTTTGAGGCTCCATGGGACTCACTCACTTTCTTTCCGGAGAGGGACCGGTTTTCTCCGGCCCTTGTCCCTCCTTCTGTTTTCCAGTATAGTCAAAGCATATGAACAAATATACCGCAAAATATGTCTAAATTGTAAATGTTAGCACTCAATATCATAGAGTGCTAACATTCTAAAATAACGCCGCCCGGGAGAGAACCTCCCAGGCGGCGTTGCCGCGTCTGCTTTTCTTTGTTACTGCTGGTGGATACCCTGGTTTTCGTCCCCGGTCTGATTGATCCCAAACTCGTAGTCATTCCCTGGCAGGACAGCGTTCAGAAGAATGCCGGCAATGGCGGCGATGGCAAGCCCGGTCAGGGTCACGGACGCTCCGGCCATCTGGAAGGTCAGTCCCTGAGAAAAGCCCAGACCGCAGACCAGAATGACGGCGGCGATGATCAGGTTGCGGGAGTTGGTGAAGTCCACCTGATTTTCCACGATGTTCCGCACGCCGATGGCCGAGATCATACCGTAGAGCATAAAGGAGACACCGCCCACGATGGCCTGAGGCATGGTGCCGATGACCTCGGCCATCTTGGGGATAAAGCCCAGCGCCACGGCATAGACAGCCGCCAGACGAATGACCATGGGGTCATAGACCCGGGACAGGACCAGCACGCCGGTGTTTTCGCCATAGGTGGTGTTGGCCGGGCCGCCGAAAAGGGCGGAGAGAGCGGTGGCAAGACCATCCCCCATCAGGGTGCGGTGCAGGCCGGGCGTTTCAATAAAGTTCTCCCCCACTGTGGCCGAGATGGCCGACATATCCCCGATATGCTCCATCATGGCGGCCACGGCGATGGGGGCCATGACCAGAATGGCCGAGAGGTCAAACTTGGCAAGCCGGAAGGGCGGCAGGCCCAGCCATCCCGCCTGGGCAATGGCGGTCAGGTTTAAAATGGCCGAGCCGTCGGCGTTGGTCATGCCCATGGCATTCATGGCAAGGGCGGCGGCGTAGGCAATGACCACCCCCAGCAGGATGGGGATGATTTTGAACATTCCCTTGCCCCAGATATTGAAAACAATGATGGTGCCCAGTGCGATCAGGGCCAGCACCCAGTTGGAGGATGCGTTGCTCACCGCCGAAGGCGCCAGATTCAGCCCGATACAGACAATGATGGGTCCGGTGACCACCGGGGGCAGAAACCGCATGACCTTTTTGACCCCCACCACCTTGATGATAAGAGCCAGCGCCAGATAGAGAAGCCCGGCCACCACAATGCCGCCGCAGGCGTATTGCAGCTTTTCAGCCGCCTCCATCCCGGCGTAAATACCCTGGTCCATTTTGGCCATGGTCTCAAAGCCGCCCAAAAAGGCGAAGGAGGAACCCAGGAAAGCGGGGACCTTCAGCTTGGCGCACAGGTGGAAAAAGAGGGTTCCCACACCGGCGAAAAAGAGGGTGGTCTGAATGTTCAGCGGCAGGCCATAGGACTGGACCAGAATGGGCACCAAAATGGTGGCCCCAAACATGGCGAACATATGCTGCAATCCCAATATCAGCATTTTGGGAAGGCCCAGCTGCCGGGCGTTTCTGATGGCTTCCTGTTGATCCATAAAACGGATTCCCCTTTCTGTTTTCAGGCAAAAAAAGAGACGGTCACGAAAGTGATCGTCTCTCAATGCCTTTCCCACTCAAAAAGGAAAAAGAAATCCCATACGCAAGGCAGATACGGCGTCTTACCTCCTTGACCATGGTGTTCCCCTCCTTTTCTCATTAGGCGACATTTTACCAGAGCCTTCCCCCACTGTCAAGAGGAAATTTTCTTTTTGCCCGATGAAAATACAGCCGTTGACACACCGCCGTTTGGGGTGCTATCATAAAACCACCAATTCAGAGAGAAATGAGGCCTGCATTATGAAAAAGCCCTTTGTGACCTTTGAACAGCTCTCCTCCATCGCCGGACAATACCCCACCCCCTTCCACCTCTATAACGAAAAGGGCATCCGGGAGACCGCCCGACGGCTGAAAGCCGCCTTTGCTTGGAACCCGGGCTTTAAGGAGTATTTTGCCGTTAAGGCCACCCCCACCCCCGCCATTTTGAAGATTTTGCGGGAGGAGGGCTGCGGCACGGACTGCTCTTCCCTCACCGAGCTGATGCTGTCGGACAAATGCGGCTTTGAAGGACAGGAGATCATGTTCTCCTCCAACGAGACCCCCGCCGCCGAGTACGAGCTGGCGGCAAAGCTGGGGGCGGTCATCAATCTGGATGATTTCACCCACATCGACTTTTTGAAGGAGACGCTGGGCTATATCCCCGAGACCATCTCCTGCCGCTTCAACCCCGGCGGGGTCTTCCAACTGGGAGAGAGCAAGGAGGGCTTTCAGGTCATGGATACCCCGGGGGACAGCAAGTACGGCTTTACCCGGGAGCAGCTTTTCGAGGGCTTTAAGAAGCTGAAGCGCATGGGGGCCAAGCGTTTTGGCATCCACGCCTTTTTGGCCTCCAACACCCTGTCCAACGACTACTACCCCGCTTTGGCCGGCATCCTTTTTGAGCTGGCGGCGGAACTGGAGAAAGAGACCGGCTGTGACATCGCCTTCATCAACCTCTCCGGGGGCGTGGGCATTCCCTACCGCCCGGACCAGCCGGCCAACGACATCGCCGCCATCGGCGAGGGGGTCCGGCGGGAGTTCGAGCGGGTGCTGGTCCCTGCGGGGATGGGGGACGTGGCCATCTATACCGAGCTGGGCCGTTATATGCTGGGTCCCAACGGATGCCTTGTCACCAAGGTCCTCCACTTCAAGCATACTTATAAGGAGTATGTGGGGGTGGACGCCTGCGCCGCCAACCTGATGCGGCCGGCCATCTATGGGGCTTATCATCATATTTCCGTGTCGGGCAAGGAGGACAGGCCCTGTGACCATGTGTATGACGTGGTGGGGTCCCTGTGTGAAAACAACGACAAGTTTGCCATTGACCGGGAATTGCCCGAAATTGCGCTTGGGGACCTGCTGGTCATCCACGATGCGGGCGCTCACGGTTTTTCCATGGGGTACAACTACAACGGAAAGCTGCGCTCGGCGGAGCTGCTTTTGCAGGAGGACGGCACGGTACGGCTTATCCGCCGGGCCGAAACCCCGGAGGATTACTTTGCCACCATGGTGTTTGAATGAGGAGTGGCTGCGTAAAGCGGGTCATCCTCTCCCTTCTGCCGGCGGGACTGCTGGCTGGCTGCGCCGCCCCGGCGAGACCGCCGCACCCCAGGGCCATTTCTTTTTGAAACGGCTGAAAAGGGGTTTGTCCTTTGCGCTGAAACTCCTTTTGCCCGGGGCTTTGAAACGGATGAAATTTATTTTATGAGTGCCATAGATGCCGAGGTCGCAAGCATTGTTACCGCTTTAGAAGACATCTATCTCTGGGACGGCTCCGCCTTTCTTTTTCCCGAGCAGCGGTTGATTTATGAAGCACAGGAGGATTAATAACCATGGGACTGTTTGACAGATTCAAGAAAAAACCGGAAGCTGACACACCCCAGTGGCCTCAGCCTCCCAAGGCGGACACCATGTGTCTGGTACTGATGGACCGGGTGCTGGAGGACATCGAGCCGGCGGCGGCACATTTGAAGGAGGTCTTCGGCACCGAAGCCGTGGGGGCGCTGGACAGGGGCCACCCCATCGTCTCCTCCTTCCCCTTCACCATAGAAGGGCTGGAGTTCTGGGTCTCCTATCTGGCCATGCCGGTGCCCCCCGACACGGCGGACATCGCCACGGCGGCCAAGTACGCCCTCCTGCTCTCCGAGGAGGAGAAAGCGGCCTTTGCCGGCCACAGGTCCTTCTGGATGCTGGCCCAGAAGGGCGGCGGAACTTCTCTGGCAGAGAAGCGGCGGGCCTGCTGGGTCTTCTCCCTGCTCTGTGCCGCTCTGATGGAGCTGGAAGGGACCGTTGGGGCCACCCCGGTAAACCGGGGCGGCCTTCTGGTAAGCCGGCGGCATTACCTCCAGCAGCGGGAGATGATGGAGGGCAAGACCTGGGACAACAAGGACGGGTTTTTCCCCGCCCCCCTTTGGGTCTGGGTCTACGGCACCACCAGCGATGGCGGCAAGCCCGTCATCCAGACCCAGGGACTGGATGACTTCGGCCTTCCGGAACTGGGCTTTTTCGACCCTGAAAGGCCGGTAAATGAATTATTGGACCTTTTGTATGCCATGTCCTGCCTGCAAATCACAGAGCGGCAGCTGTACCGCAACATGGCTCTGGTGCCTTTGGACGAAAAGACCGAGGCGGTGTGCAAGCAGGATGGAAACATTCTGCTTTTCATCGGGGCGTAATCATATTTTGACGGAGAACGGGCGAGCAAAGCGCGTCCTTATATAAGGCGGTGATTTTATGGCTGTGAAGGGTCGTTTTGCCCCCTCCCCCAGCGGGCGGATGCATCTGGGCAATCTGTTTTCCGCTCTGCTGGCCTGGCTTTCTGTCCGGCACGAGGGCGGCTCTCTCGTCCTGCGCATCGAGGATCTGGACCCGGATCGGTGCCGGCCGGAGTACGCCCTTCAGCTGATGGAGGATCTTCGCTGGCTGGGCCTTGACTGGGACGAGGGGGGTGAGGAACCCGCCTACTGGCAGAGTCACCGGGAGGAACACTATCTGGCCGCCTTTGAGGCCTTAAAGGCCGGGGGGCTTCTCTATCCCTGCTTCTGCACCCGGCAGCAGCGGCTGGCCGAGGCCCCCCATGGCCATGAGGTATCCCCCTCCTGCCCTTGCGTCCATCTGACGGCGGAGGAGATTTCTAAAAAAAGCACCCAGCGCCCTCCCAACTGGAAGGTGCGGGTGCCCGACCGGGCCATCTCTTTTTCCGATGGCCTGCAGGGAGCATACAGCCAGAATATGACCGCCCAGTGCGGTGACTTTCCCATCCGCCGGTGGGACGGAGCCTGGGCCTATCAGTTGGCCGTGGTGGTGGACGACGCCGCCATGGGGGTCACCCAAGTGGTGCGGGGACGGGACCTCCTCTCCTCCACCCCACGGCAGCTTTGGCTCTACGAGGCTTTGGGGCTTACCCCTCCCACCGCCTTTTATCATGTGCCCCTGCTGGTGGCCCCCGACGGGCGGCGGCTTGCCAAGCGGGACGCCGATTTGGACATGGGCGCTTTGCGGCAGCGGTACAAGCCGGAGGAGCTGTTGGGCCTGCTGGCCCAACTGGCGGGACAGCGGGATACCCCCGCCCCCGTCACCGCCCGGGAACTGGCCCAAACCTTTGACTGGTCCCGAGTCCCCCGGCAGGATATCCCGGTGGATGGGGCACTGCTTTGCGGAAAGAAGGTTTTCTCTTGAAAAACAAATTCAAATTCAATGTTTCCCGGGGGGAGGAGCAAAAGCGGTTCGACTTTTCCAACCCCGATATGGCTCAGGTCTCTCAGATTTTTAACGACGCATTCGGCGACACCTTCTCCCGGCTGGGGGTTCCCATTCCGGAAGGCTGTACCCCCTGCCAGCCCTGTGAGGGCACCGGGCGGGTCATAAAAATCAAAACGCATCTTCTGGGTACATCCAAAAAGGTGACCGGGGACCCCTGCCCCCACTGCGGCGGCAAAGGATATCTGCCAAAGGACGGCTCCGGGCCGGCAGAGCAGTGATATAGCGGCAAAACCGCTCCACACCTTATTCAAGGGCGGCCAGCTGCCGGTACAGCTCCTCCACAAACAGCCGGGCCGCCGCCGGAAGATGATTTTTATCCCGGCAGGCCACCCCGAGTTCCCGGCAATAGAGCGGCGCAACGGGCCGGGCCGCAATCCGGTAAGGGCTGCGCCGCAGCACCCCCTCAGGGAGCAGGCCCACCCCGATCCCCGCCTCGGCAAAGGCCATGACCGTGTAATCATCCCCCACCCGGAAACCGGCTTTCTGGGTGATATGCCGCTTTCGCAGAAAATCGCTGGCGTCGTCTCTGCTCCCCTCTTCCAAAAGGATCAGCCGCTCCCGCTCCAGATATTTTTCCGGAACCGCCGGCATCCCGGCCAAAGGATGGTCTACCGGCAGCACCGCCATCATCCGCTCTTTGCACAGCGAAACGGTGTCCAGCTTTGCCGCCATGGGCAGACGGCAAAAGCCGATATCCACCGCCCCCTCCAAAAGCCAGCCCTCAATTTGGGCATAGTCCCCCTGCAAAAGCTGAAAGGTAATGGCCGGGTGTTCTTTTTGAAAGGTCCGAATGACCCCGGGGAGAAAATGGCAGGAGACGCTGGTGAAGGTCCCGATGCGGATATGTCCGCTGACCCCGCCCAGAATAGCCGCAACACGGTCCCGCAGAGCATTCTCTCCATCGCAGATCTCCCGGATATGGGGCAGACAGGCCCTGCCGTCGGTGGAAAGGCGGGTCCCTTTTTTATTGCGGACCAGCAGCGTCACGCCCAGCTCCTGCTCCAATGCCGCTATGGTCTGGCTGATGGCCGATTGTGTATAGCCCAGCTGTTCCGCCGCAGCGCTGAAGCTGCCGCACTCCACCACCTTCAGTAAAATGTCGTATCTGGAATGCCTCATTTGCCCCTCTCCTTTTTATCACTTTTTCTAATGATAAGAATCATTTTTCTTTGTTTTACTTATATCATATCAAATGCTATACTGTTTTACACGAATCCTCACAGGATCAAATAAAAATCATAACAGGAGGAACTTTCATATGAAAACACTGGGCTTTCTCGGTATGGGCAACATGGCAAAGGCAATCTCCGGCGGGCTTATCGAAAAGGGGGCCATTCCGGCGGAAAATATCTACGCCTATGATGTGCTTCAGGATAAACTGGCGGAAACCGCCAAAGAGCAGGGCTTTCGCCCCTGTGTCACGGCGGAGGAGCTGGTAAAAAACGCGGATGCCGTGTTGGTGGCGGTCAAGCCCTTTCTGGTGGAGGCAGTCCTCTCTCCCCTGAAGGACCTTTTGAAAAATAAGGTCCTTCTTTCGGTGGCAGCCAGTTGGGACTTTGCCCGGTATGAGACCATTCTGGACCCCTCCACCCGGCACCTGTTCATCATGCCCAACACCCCCGCTCTGGTGGGAGACGGGGTCCTGCTGCTGGAGGAGACCCATTCTCTGACCGCCGAGGAATTCGGGCAGGTCTCCCGGTGGATGGAGACCCTGGGCGTGGTACGGACATTGCCCAGCAGTTTAATGAATATCGGCGGCACGGTGAGCTCCTGCTCCCCCGCCTTCTTTGCTCTGGTGGTGGAGGCTTTGGCCGACGCAGGGGTCATGTACGGTCTGCCCCGGCAGACCGCCTATGACCTGGCGGCCCAGGCCATGGCAGGGTCGGGCAAGATGCTGCTGGAGACGGGGATGCACCCGGGACAGCTGAAGGACATGGTGTGTTCCCCCAAGGGGACCACCATCGCCGGCGTGGCCGCCATGGAGGAAAAGGGGGCCCGGACCGCCCTCATCGAAGCGGTGAAGGCTGCCATGGCCCGGTACTAAAAGGAAATACTATGGAGCGGCTATCTAAAAAGCCGCTGTCTCTGCGGGTTTCCCCTTGGAATAGCAATCGTTCCCACAGGACAAAAGAACCAACCTCTTCTCTTTTTTTACAACACGAGAGGACATGGCCCCGCCGGCCATGTCCTCTTTCTGCATTCAAGAAGTACAATAATGAGGCAGAAGACCCCTCCTTCTGCTTGATTATATCAAGCCACACTTTTCCAAAAATCAAGTATATTTGAGAATATTTTTTAATATTAACAATATAATTGCAATGCTGTAAAATATGGTCGGTACATAGGAAGAAAGAGACCAATGTGCCGACATAGGGCAGTGGGGAGCGGGTCCCCCTACCCATCGGGCCAGAGGAGCCGCCCTTCTGTCCGGAAATAGCTTCACCTGTTCCAAAGAAGGCACCAAAACACTTGTATTCAAAAAAGAAAGGATGTATAATCATGTTGAAAAAGCGCTTTATGTCCATGCTGTTGGTGGTATCCATGCTTATGGGGTTGGGTGTGCCCTGCTTAGCTGCCCAGAGTTCTGATAGATCCCCTCAAATTATTTCCAACACTGCAAACGAGCGAGTTGCTGAAATTCAAGAGGGATGTATGCTGTACCAGGCACATTTCGACAAGCATGCTAATACCATGGTGGTGCGTACCTATCAATCTGGAACACTTATTGAAGAAAAATTCATTGACTTAAATTGGGCTTTACAGAAAGAGCATTCTTTGCTTGCTAATATTGCTACCCCAGTACAATCAGAAACCGGTTTTGGATATTTGTTAGGTGAACCTATTAGCGACTATTCGGCTTCAGATGAACTGGTGGATAATGGAACTTATCCGTTTCATGCAATTAGAGTTAGAAACACATCCGTCCCTACTACGACTCAGGATTTCCGAGGGAAAGTTGATGCGATGATTGAGCATGAGAAAAATATCCGCAATTATGATAGTGAAGCAACCCTTATGCTAATTGTTGGTATTGTAACAGCTTATTTGTGTAATTATGGTACTGCCTTTACGGCCGCCGTATCCGCTGTAGGTGCATCGATAGAATCTCAGAATGAGGCGGATGAACTTGCTAAAAAGGCTAATTCTTGTGCACAGGACTTTGCCATTATGTATAGCAATAGGGTCAAATGAGAGGTGATAGAAATACTCACACCATGGACAACTCAGCTTATTTTTTGCTTCATTCTTAATCACATTTTTTATTATGTTCTTAATAAGTTTAGATGCCAAAATGGCTTTTTGTCGATTAGTATTAGGCTAATTTATGCCATCTTTCTAATTACGGTATTACTATCCTTTAATGCAGAAATCCTCTTCATCAAATTATGTATTATAGATTTGTTGGGAGAGGAAATTCAATTTGATCCTCAAAAATTGCCTCGATACATAAAAGTATTCATTATAATTCTCCTTTTGTTTACCCTCACCCTCCAGTGAGACAGAGGGACGGTTAGCGTGAACCCGTCCTCCAAAAGTAAAGCAACGCAGAAGAGGGACATGGATGAAAACTAATATTGATGACAAATTTATTCATTTTGAAGATAGGCACAATTTTCTTTATAATCCTTAGTTTTTCTGTACATGGCTCCCTTAGTAAAACTTTTTTCCGTTTTATAGGATTATTCTGTTTTTGTTATGCAGAGGTGCTAAAAAATAGAAGGACAAGAACGGTTCCTCCGCCCTGCAAAAACCGGGATCGGCTCAGGATTGAGCCGATCCCGGTTTTTCCTTTTACTTTTCAGCAGCGGCAGTCGCCCTTGTTCTCCGGGCCTCTGTCATAGTAGGCGATCTTGTGGTTCAGCTTTTCCAGGGATTGCCGCATCTCGGCGATCCGTTCCTGCAAAAGCTCCCGCTGGTGGACCAGCAGGGCACGGCGTTGGTCCCAGGTCTCGTCCCCCTGCTGGTTCAGCTCCACATACTCCACCAGAGCCTCGATCTGGACCCCGGCGGAGCGGAACCATTTGATAAGCTCCACCCACTGGCAGGCGTTTTCATCATAGTCCCGCTTGCCGCCCCGGTCCCGGGGCACATCGGGGATCAAGCCGATGCGCTCGTAGTACCGAAGGGTGGTGGTGGAGATGTCATACTGCTTGCTGACCTCTGAAATCGTCACAGTGATCCTTCTTCCTTGCTTTCGCCGTTTTCTCTTCCCCACTGGGGCTTTTCTCACTTGAAGCGATCATGCGTCACTGATGATAGTCTATCATTTAGAGTAAGCTATAAGTCAAGGGGTTTTGCAAATTTTCTCCTTTCTCAAACCGTTTTGTAAAACGATAAGCAAAGGGACGTACGGGCTTTCGGCCCATACGTCCCTTTCTTCCGTTTACTTCAGCATGGTGAGGACCTTGGCCACCTCTCCCCTTGTCATGGGGTTATTGGGCTTCAACGTACCATCCTCATAGCCGTTGATGATTTTCTGTCCCACAAGGCTTTGGACATAGATGGCCGACCAGGAGGCCACATCGGCGTGGTCAGTGAAATTCTCCAGCTCCGCCTCGGGATAACCCCGGGGCTGGGTACGGCCTAAAATGGTCATGACCTCAGCCCGGCTGATGCCCGTATTGGGATAGAGATAGAGAACGCCGAAATCCAGGCTGCCCTTCACGATGCCCCGGTCATACATGGCCGCCACGGCGGGGACCGCCCAGGCAGGGACCGCCCCGCCGTCGGCAAAGGGAAGCTCCGCCCCTTCATACTCTGTCAGGTCCAGGCCCATCCACCGGGCCGCCATGGTGAAAAATTCCGCCCGGGTAATGTTGGCGTTGGGCTGGTAATAAAGGACCTCCCCGTCGGAAACGCCCCGGGTAACGCCCTGCTCATAGAGATAGGAGGCATAGCCCAAGGCCCAGTGCCCCTCCATGTCGGCAAAGGCCACCGTGGTGTCCCCCGGAATGTCCAGCGAGGAGCGGGCCAGATTGCCGCTGACGTCCGCCACCGTCACCGTCACCCGATGGGCGGACCGGGCCGCCGGCTCGGCCTCCTCCCCCTCCGGGATAGGCTCCGGCTGGGGCAGACGGGCGGTGAGAACGCCGGTGGCGGCGTTCCAGCTTGCCTCCAGGGGCCAACCGTCATAGGCGGCGGTAACGTCCCCATCGGCAAAGGAGCGGTCCACATTATCGCTGACGGTGGCGGTAAGGACCCCATCGGCCAGTTTCATGTCGATGCTGGGGGCTGTCGCATCCTCCACCGCCTCGTTGGCTGTGGTCAGGTGGTCCAGCCAGAGAGTGCCGGCGGCCTTCCCCTCGCTCGAGGTAAGCCGCAGCCCGGTGACCTTCTTGGCTCCGGCGGGGATGGGCAGGAGGAGATGCCGCCAGCCCTCAAAGTCCAGAATAACGGTGTCCGGAGCCGGTACGGGGGGCTTCGAGTCCTCCTCCCCCTCCTCCAGCTCCTCCCCGGGGGCAGGTTGGGCAGGGGCTGCGTTGGGCATATCAAAGAGAATGGTCATCTCATGGCCGGAGCCGTCGCCGTAGACCCAAAGGCCCAGATATTTTTCCCCGGCGGTCAGGTCCAAATCAGCGGTCAGAGCGGCAAAGCCGTCCTCCCCCGTCTCATAATCCAGCTGTAGGCTCTGCCCGCCCATACGGACGTGGGCAAGGTCATCCGTCAGGGTGCCCTCTATGGTATCGGTGGAGGCAAAGGGACTCTCCTCCCCCTCAAAGTCCTCCAGAGGCAGGATGTGGCCGGTGACGTTCACCGGGATGGTCACCGTCTTATCCCCGGCGGTAACGGTGATCTCCCCTTCCGAGGTCTTGTCGGCGGCGGTGAAGGTCCCCTCATGGTCGATGGTACCCGCCTCCTCACTGCAAGCCCAGGTGTAACAGCCGTCCTGAGACATGAGCAGCAGATTCCGCCAGGAGGCAGCCGCCGCCAGAGAGACCTGCTGCCCCGGGTCCAGCGCCAGGGTGGACACCCGGGCACCGGTAGCTTCGTTGGTGACCACGATCTCGTCGGGGGTGCGGACGGTGGTAATGGAAGCGGTGCCGGTCAGTCGGCCCTGAGCGGCGGTGAGAATGGTGGTTCCGCCGGTCTTTCCCGCGGTAAAGGTATCCCCCTCCACCGTGCCCTCTCCTTCGGCCTCATACCGAACATTCTCGGCCTTTCCCATCAGACGGTACCCCGTATCCACCTGATAGGCCTCCAGAGGCAGAGAGGCCCCCGCCAGAAGGATCGCATCCCCCGGCTCCACCTGAAGACAGGCGGGAACGCCGGTGGCTTTCAGTTCGGTGGTGAGGAAAATAGCGGTGGAGTTTTTCCGCTCCGAGCCGTCGGAGGGCCTGTTTACCACCGCCATGACCTCCTGCGCGGGTGTGGTGAACCCCATGGTGGTGGAGCCGCCGCCGTCCAGCCCCACCGCTTCCACACATCCCAGCTCCAACAGCCGCTGGGCCACCTGGGCGCAGCTGGCCCCAATGCTGTGGCCGGGCTGCTTTCCGTCCACGGTGTAGAAGAGCACGGTGCCGTCGGCCTTGATGCCGATGGCGGTGCGGGCCGTACGCTCAGCGCTGAGATTCGGTCCCAGCTGGCCGTTGTCCAGAAGCCGGTACATGGCCCCCAGGGCCTCTGTGGCCTCCTCCCAGCGGGCATCCTCGCTGGTGATGTCGATATCCACCCGGTCCCCCGGCTGGAGGGAGCGGAGCATATTCAGCGTCCCCTCATCATCCCTGGCGTTCATGGTCAGCACAAAACATCCTTCGGGAATGGGGTTCGCGCCTGCCGCTTCGGAGACGTAATCCACCACGCAGCTGACTCTTCCGCCGATCTTCAGCTCCTCACTCAGCGTCAGCGCCCGGCCCAGACCGGTCTCCTCTGCCAGAAGGACCGGGTCTTCCGGGTCCATCTCCCGCAGGGGGAGGGACACCGGCGTTTCGGCGGGAGCGGGGGTGGAGTCGCCTTCCGGGGCGGGAGCGGCGGCTCCCGCCGAATCCTCACCTTCCTCCCCTTCCGGAAGGTCATTCGCATCCTCCGGCCCGGCCGTGGAGACCGGCTCCGGCTCGGGCTGGGGCGCAGTCTGGGGCTGGCGGGCATCAATGGCCTCCTCCACCGTCAACACCCGCAGAAATACATCCACTCCGGGAGAGGTATTCTGGGTGGTTTTTCCAAAATCGGGGGTCAGCAAGGTCAGCCCACCGCCGTCGGCGGAGCGGACCTGCCGGACCTTGTTCACCCCACCGAAAACAGTGATGCGCTCCCCCAGCATCACCGCAGAGACGTAAAGATTGGGCGTGCCCACAAAAGCGGTGCCGTCGGAGCGAAAGCCGATGGCAGAGTGATAGGAGGAGGAGGACCGGACCACCCCGTCTGTCACCACCATCCCCAAGGGCTGGCCGGTGGTGAGGACGTAGAAATCCCCGTTGGTGCCGCCCACCACCCGCTTCCCTTCCGCTTCCAGCGTTCTGGCCATGGCGGAGAGGGTAGCCCGGGTGAGCACCGTGTCCCCATAGGCCACGGTGGGATTCACCGCTTCATTGGGGGTATAGGTCACATAACGCTCGGTACGCAGGTCATTGTAAGTATCGCTCCAAAAATAGCTCCGGGTGGCCGTGGTCCCTTCCGAAAGGACTGCGGTGCCGGCATGAAGGTCATGGCCCAGTGCGTCAGAGGCCAATGCAGCCTGTCCCAGCAGCAGCGACAGGGCAAGGCCCGCCGCAGAAAGTCTTTTATTCCAGTGTATCATGGTTCCTCCTTGGATCGGATCTGCGGAAGGGGCTTTCGCCCGCCCCGGCAGGAATGTCGAATGGCATGGGGGACGTGCCCCCGAAAAAAAGAAAGCGTGCCGGGCCTGTCCCGGCACGCTTTTTATCATACCACACTTTGCAGGCGGTGTAAACGTCTTTCCCACGCCAAAAGCTGTCAGTTTTCTCCGCCCTCTCCCACGGGAGGCCGCCCGAAACGAAGTTTTGGCAATGTATTTTTCAGCGTTCCCGCCTCCTGGGCGATCAGAAGGTCGCTGATCAGCTGGTTGGAGACCAGAAATCCCTTGGGGGTCAGGTGCCAGCGGCGGTCCTTCTTGGCCGCCCAGCCCTGATGCTCATACTCCTCCAGCTTTTGCTCCAGAGGGTCAAAATTCATGGAGTACTCTCTTCTGTACTCCCACTCTTCAATGCCCCGCACCGTCCTCAGCCGGAGCATCAGATACTCCCCGCTCCGCTCCCTGCGGGGGATAAGCTCCGAGCCGTCAATGACCCTGCCCCCTTCCAGAATTCCGGTGATATACCGGTCCAGATCCCGGACAAAGGAGTACCGCCGGCCGCCGAAGTCGGAGTGGGCGCCCGGGCCAAAGCCGATATAGGGCTTGCCCAGCCAGTATTTCAGGTTATGCCGTGACTGACAGCCCGGCCGGGCAAAATTGGATATCTCATATTGGGGATACCCCGCCTGGGCCAGCCGGTCCACCATCCAAAGGTACATATCGGCCTGAAGGTCATCATCGGGCAGCTGTTCCCCCCGCATGACACGGCCGTCCAGAGGGGTACCCGGCTCCACCTTCAGCCCGTAACAGGACAGATGCTCCGGCTTCAGGGAAAGGGCGGCCTCCACGCTTTTCCGCCAGCTTTCCATGGTCTGTCCGGGCAGGCCGTAGATCAGGTCCAGCGAGAGATTTTTGATGCGGGCCTTCCGGGCCAGCCGTACCGCCTCCTCCACCTGGGCGGCATCGTGTAGGCGGTGGACGGCATGAAGCTCGTTGTCACAGGCCGACTGCATCCCAAGGCTCAGCCGGTTGACCCCAACCCGGCGAACGGCGGCAAGGAACTTGCCGTCAGCGCTCTCCGGATTGGCCTCACAGGTGATCTCAGCATCCCTTGTCACGTCAAAACGCCGTTTGACCTCTCCCAACACGGCGCAGATCCGTTTGCGGCCAAAGACGCTGGGAGTGCCCCCGCCGATATAGACCGTGTCCACCTGCCAGCCTTTAGCGGTGGGCGCCGTCTCTTTGATATGGGCCAAAAGGGCCTTGAGATAGCTGTCCATGACCTCCTCCCGGCCGGGCAGGGAATAGAAGTCGCAGTAGTCACATTTGGCCCTGCAAAACGGGATATGGATATAGAGTCCCAGCTTGTCAGCCATCGTTTCCACCTCGAATCACTGAACGGGGACCTGCCGGACTGGCAAGGTACGGTCCCCTCTGCTGTATATTATTTTAACACAATCCCCGCCCTTTGAAAAGTCCTTTTCCCCTCCCGCCCTCACTTTGCAAAAATTTACTTCCCCCTTGCCCCCTTCCGCCATAAACTGGTAGGGGCGCCTTCCCGCCGGGCACGGCGGCACATTCTTCGCCCCAGAACAAGGAGGTTCTCTATGAAATTTCTCAAAAGCCTGCCCGCCCGGCTGCTGCTGGGCATCCTCCTGGGCATCGCCCTGGGACTCGTCCTGCCCCGGGAGGTCATGGAGGTGGTGGTGACCCTGAAGTACATTCTGGGCCAGATCATCACCTTCTGTGTGCCCCTCATCATCATCGGCTTCATTGCCCCCTCCATCACCAAGTTGGGGGGCAGCGCTACCCGGCTGCTGGGGGCAGCTGTGGCCCTGGCCTATGTCTCCAGCATTCTGGCCGCCTTCCTCTCCATGGGAGCGGGATACACCATCATCCCCCATCTGCACATCGCCGATGCGGTGGAGGGGCTGCGGGAACTGCCCGGGGTGGCCTTCCAGTTGGACATCCCCCAAATCATGCCCGTCATGTCGGCCCTGGTCCTCTCCCTGCTGCTGGGTCTTGCCGCCGTGTGGACCAAGGCCCGGTCCCTGTCCGCCCTGCTGATGGAATTTCAGGCCATGGTGCTGGAGATGGTAAAGCGGGTCATTATCCCCCTGCTCCCCTTCTATATCGCCGCCACCTTCTGCACCCTTGCATGGGAAGGCTCCATCACCAGGCAGCTGCCCGTCTTTCTGGCGGTGATCCTTATCGTCATGGTGGGGCACTACCTATGGCTGGCCATTCTCTATGGCGCCGCCAGCATCTACTCCGGCCGTTCCGGGCTGGAGGTGCTGCGCCACTACGGCCCCGCCTACCTCACCGCCGTGGGCACCATGTCCTCGGCGGCCACTCTGGCGGTGGCCCTGGACTGCGCCCATCAGAGCAAAAACCTCCGCAGTGACATGGTGGACTTCGGCATCCCTCTCTTTGCCAACATCCACCTGTGCGGCTCGGTCCTTACCGAAGTGTTTTTTGTGATGACGGTCTCCCAAGTCCTCTACGGGACCCTTCCCGGTGTGGGTCCCATGGTGTTGTTCTGCCTCTTGCTGGGGATCTTCGCCATCGGCGCCCCCGGTGTGCCGGGAGGCACGGTAATGGCCTCTCTGGGCCTCATCTCCGGGGTTCTTCTCTTTGGTGACGAGGGTCTGGCCCTCATGCTGGCGGTCTTCGCCCTCCAGGACAGCTTCGGCACCGCCTGTAATGTCACCGGTGACGGAGCCTTGACCCTGATGCTCACCGGCTACGCCGAAAAGCACCACATCCGGGCGGAAAACGTCCAGAACGTAGAGCTGTGACTTTTTCCACAATAGAGGCCGGTCAAAGGCCGGCCTCTATTGTGGACTCTCGCCCCGCCCCCCACGTTTCTCTCCCCACTCTCATTTGACTTTCTCCCCCCGCTGTGATACCCTTTTCCTGTCTGATGGAAAGGAGGTGTCCCCCATGCGCTATCTGGAATTTCCCGTTCTCCCCGAGGAGGAGGGCAAACGGGTGGATGCCATCCTCCGCCGCCACGGCCTGTCCACCTCGGCCATCCGCCGGTCCAAGCGCCGGCCCCACGGTCTTTTGGTGGACGGAGAGGACATTTACACCAGCTATCTGGTCCACGCCGGACAGGTGGTGGCCATTCTGGCGGATGACAAGGCCCCCTCGGACATCGTCCCCAACGACGGCCCCGTGAACATTCGATATGAGGACGATGACCTTCTGGTGGTGGACAAGCCTCCCGGACTGGCGGTCCACCCCTGCGCCGGGAGCTGGGACGACTCTCTGGGTGCCCGGCTGGTCCATTATTACCATCAGATCGGCCTGGCGGCCGACTTCCACCCGGTCCACCGGCTGGACAAGGGCACCTCGGGACTGATGGTGGTGGCCAAACACCCGGCAGCCCAGCATATTTTGACCCAGGCCCTTCACTCGGGGGATTTTCTGCGGGAGTATCTGGCGGTGTGCCGGGGCTGCCCCTCCCCCCGCTCGGGAGTCGTTGACGCCCCTCTGGGCCGCACCGATACCTCCTATATCCGGCAGGAGGTGAGGCCCGATGGCAAACCCGCCCGCACCCACTATGAGGTCATAGAGCAGGGGGAGGGGTTCTCCCTCCTCCGCCTTCGGCTGGAGACCGGGCGGACACACCAGATCCGGGTCCATATGGCCTATCTGGGCCACCCTCTGGCGGGGGACTTTCTCTACGGCACCGAGGACCCGGCCCTCATCTCCCGCCCCGCCCTCCACTCGGCAAGGCTGGAACTGAAGCAGCCCTTCACCGGGGCAAGGCTCGCCTTTGAAGCCCCCTTGCCGGAGGATATGAAGCATATCTTGGACAGGAAAAACACGGGGTAAGACATATTTTCTGTCACAAAGGCCGGCATTGTCTGATCAGGTGGGAGGTAAAAGCGAGGCCCTTCTTCTCAGCGTGCAGGACACCGTATTCAACCCGTCCCTGCGGATGCTGGGCACCATGTTCCGCCTTGACAGCCGCATTGCGGGAGATCTTCTTGGCAGCGCCCCCAGAGAACCGACCTTCAAGTTGGTGAGGGACACCCGCTTCAGTCACGACAAGTCCCCCCGCCTTCCTGCCTTCCTGGCCCACACCATATCCGGCTCTTCCGCTCCTGCCATGCGCCTTCCGCTCCATGGGGTTTTGCATAAATTTCCCCCGCAGCTATGCAGCCGGCATATTGTTTTCAAGAAGGGTTTCCAATATAATCAAAAAGGATATATCTTTTCCTCTCCCTGTGGGGAGCAACTTTGAAAGTAAGGAGCAAAGCATATGAAAAAGAAAATCACATCCCTTCTGCTGGGCCTCACCCTTTGCCTGAGCCTGCTGCCCGTTGCCGCTCTGGCGGATGGTGCCCCGCTCTACGAATGGAAGAGCCAAGTCCCGGAGGACCCCGGCGCCATCACCTACGATATGGAGGTGGCCGATTTCGGCACAATGGAATACGGCTACAGGAAAGAGGACTGCCCCACCCTCACCATCTCCTTTACCAACACCAGTGACCAGACCCTATGGTATATCCACGATTTCAGTTCCAAAGGCGGCAACCGCTTTAACGTCACTGTGCCCCGGGAGGGCTGGGACAGTATCCGCCAATATCTGGTGATCCCCGTCAGCACCTACGCTCTGGAGCTGAAGCCCGGCTCCTCGGCCAGTGTGAATGTGACCCCGTACACCGGATACCGGGAGAGTACCAGTTTCCCTGCCGGGGTGTATGACGGAGAGCTGGACTTCTTCTTTGCCACTTCCGACGAGCCTGTGGGCAGAAACCGGTACGACGAGCCCATCTTCGAGGGGGGCAACTACCCCCTGCCCTACCACTTTGAAATAGTCTATGACGGCTATATGGGCGGTGAGGAGGCCATGGAGCTGGACCGGGAGAGCGTGGACTTCGGCCCGGTGGAGATGGAGGACACCGTTATCGAGACCGTCTCTGTCACCAACCGGGCCAAGGTGGCGATAGAGCTGCAGGCCAAACTGGCAAGCGAAGGGACCAATCATGGGGCCTTTGAGCGGAGCGTCCAACAGTGCCTTGAACTGAAGGAAAAGCAGTGGACTCTGGCCCCCGGTGAAACGGCTCAGGTCCAGATCGTCAAGGGCACCACAGGGAACAACAAGCTCCCGGGCCGGTATGATACCGAACTGGTGCTGACCTCCGAATACCGGGTGGAGGGGGGAGGCAACCTCATGTCCTACCGGGACGAGAAGGTGGTGCCCATCACCCTCACCCCGGTGAAGGGGGGCAATCTGTCCATCCTGGTGCAGCTGGAGTCCCCCCAGGGCCCCTCGGGGTATCTCACCTCCGCCGACGGAGCCACGACATACTGGGGCAACGAGAATATCGACGTGCCCTACGGCGGGGATCTGTCCCTGAACATTGTCCCCTTTGTCCCCGAGCATGGTTACGTTCTGGCGATACAGCAGTTTAGCAGCAGCTCCAGCTACCACTATGTGGGCCATGACACTACCCTTCTGGCCCAGGATGTGACGGACAGACAACATTACCTGGTGAGCATCGCCTCCTGCGCCGTGCCCCCCGCCGACTGGGCCCGGGACGCGGTGGGCAGAGCCTACTCCCTGGGCATCTTCTCCCCCGGCGGCGATATGCCGGGTCTTGGCAGCGGGGGCGACCACGGCGTCAACGGGAAGATACCCGACTCCTCCTACGCCGCCCCCATCACCCGGAAGGATTTCTGCAATCTGGCCATGGAGATTTATCTTAAGCTGCGGCCCGAGGAGTATCGCGAACTCCCGAACCCCCTGCCCACCTCCTTCACCGACACGGACAATATGGACGTCCGCCGGCTGGCCTATCTGGGGGTCATCAGCGGCGTGGGAGACGAAAAATTTGACCCCGACGGTCAGCTGACAAGAGAGCAGGCCGCCGCCATCCTCTCCCGGCTGGCGGGGGTGCTGGACATCGATCTGGACAAGGCTGCCCCCACCTTTGACGACAATGGCTCCATCTCCCCCTGGGCCAGCGAGGCCGTGGGGCAAATGCAGGCCGCCGGTATTATGGGCGGTTTGGGCAATAACCAGTTCGGCCCCCAGGGGCCCTATAGCTGGGAGCAGTCCATCGCCACCCTCATGCGGATCTACGATATGACCATGTGAGAGAAAAAGAGGAACCGCGGAAGGGCCTTTTGGCCCGTCCGCGGTTCTTTTTGTTTGGAGCGTTTGCCGGGAGCAGAGCAGGCCGCTGAGGCGGAGCCATTTGCCGCTGTGCCAACAACGGAGCAGAGCCACCGTCATGCCACCCCAGACCCCGACAAGGCTCCGGTCAAAATGAAGCACCGGCAGACAGGACAGGGGGACACTTGGACACACCGCATCCCCGCAAGACCCATCATCATGGGAAATTTTACGTCATCGGTGCCCCTTCCCCAAGACATGGAAATTTATTGCGTTTTCGCCTTGACAAACCTGCCCAAAACGGGTAGGCTTGTCTTATAGACGGGCGCCCCAAAAGGCCCTCAATTTTGAAAGGGGAAATGCAATATGAAGCGAAAGGTCCTCTCTGCCCTTCTGGCACTGGCTATGGTCTTTTCTTTGGCCTCGGTCAGTCTTGCCGCCGAGCCGGTAAAGGAGATCAATATCTTCGGCATCGGTGATTTTGGCGGCGCCTTGGACGACAGCGGCAAACCCACCGGGAACCCCGGCGGCGCCCGTGTGGTAGGTGCCATGAAGGCCCTCACCGCCGAGGCCGTCAACCCCATCGTGGTCACCGGCGGCACCATCTACACCGGATCGGCCATCTCCGAGACCAACCATGGCAAGCCGGTCAACGAGATGCTCAAGGCCATGGGCGTCCAGTACGCCAGCGTGGGCAACCACGACTTTGACTGGTCCAACATCGACACCCGGGACGAGGTCTTCACCACTTGGCAGACCGAGGGCGGCTTCACCTTCCTCAACGCCAACGTGTACTGGACCACCGGCGAAAAGGCCGGCCAGCGGGTCTTCACCCCCTACGCCACCCAGACCGTGGATGGGGTCAAGCTGGGCTTCTTTGGCGTCATCGGCGAGGACAATATGTCCGCCATCTCCGCATTGAACACGGAGGGCATCGAGTTCCGCCCCGCCGCCGAGGCCGGCATCGAGATGGCCAAGCTGCTCCGCAGCGAGGAGAAGTGCGATGTGGTCATCGCCCTGGCCCATGTTGCCAGCGTCCAGGATGCCCCCTATGACCTGGATGCCACCGTGGGCGGCGGCATCGGCCCCTTCATTGAGGCGGTCAATGCCGCCTGTAAGGAGGCCGGCGTGAAGGGTCTGGACGGCGTCATGGGCAGCCAGACCACCGCCCCCTGCCAGGCCGTCATCAACGGCACCCCCGTGGTCAAGGCCCAGAACTACGGCAAGTTCATCGACCAGCTGAATATCAAGATCGACGGGGACACCGTCACCGTCACCCCCTCCCTCCATCCCCTGACCCAGATCACCATGAAGGACGGAGAGGAGACTGTCTCCCTCTTCGGCACTGATGAAACCACCCGGGAGAATCAGCCTGAGGACGAGGCCTTCAAGGCCGTCTATGACGAGTACAACGCCATTCTCACCGCCCTGATGGACGCCCCCCGGGGCACCGCCGACGCCCACTTCAGCTACGCCGAGGGCCAGGACCGCTTCGACTATTACAAGTGGTATCTGCGCCAGAACCTCTATTATATCAACGAGGTCTACGGTGAGCCCACCGTGGCCTATTTCCAGAACTTCGGCGGCATCCGCAACATTGGTGAGACCGTGGTGGAACCCGGCGACGAGCTGGCCCTGCGGCTTCTGTACACTGTGGCCCCCTTTGACAACTACATTGTCACCATGGACATGACCGGCAAGGATATCAAGACCCTCCTGGCCGGCGAGAGCCAGTACGGCAAATACACCTCCCTGCTCCAGTACGGCTTTGACGTGACCTACAAGGCCGGGGAGTTCGAGGCCAACGGCGAGGTGGAGTCGGTCAAGCTGAACGGCGAGGAGATCGAGGATGAGGCCGTCTACCACATCGCCTGCAACACCTTCCTGTATCCCGGCCCCGGCGACAGCATGGACTTCTCCGCCGGCCAGAACGCCATGAACATCAACGTCATCAATCGCAACGCCCTGCTGGGCGCCCTGCTGCACCAGAGCGCTGCTGTGAAGGACGAGGCTTTTGCCGTGCCCTATGACACCGCCGCCGTGGGCGCTGTCACCGTCAACACCATCAACCCCAAGGCCACCGTGGCCTTTGCCGAGGCTGACAAAGCCCTGGTCGTGGGCCGCAACGAGGTGAATGTCACCGTCACCTCCCCCTACACCGATCCCTATGCCATCCCCGCCGAGGTGAAGAACGATTGCACCCTCACCGTTATCCGGGAGTACGCCGACCAGAACGCTATTCCCACTGACGTGGTGGATGCCGTCACCCCCCTCACCGTGAAGGGCATCTTCAACGGCAATGGCGAGGGCAATTTCGCCGCAGATGACACCCTGACCATGGACCAGATGTCTGTTATCCTGGCCCGGGTCTGCGGGGCCGACCTCACCGCTGTGGACGGCGCTTCCGCAGCCGCCTGCGGCGAGTGTGCCGACTGGGCCGCCCCCGCCGTGGCCTGGCTGGTGGAAAAGGGCATTTACACCTACGGCCCTGACAGTGCCTATCTGGGCTTTGCCGTCTACGGCAACGAGGGGCTGACCAACGACCTCACCGCCCTGACTCAGTATCTGGAGTTGGATGTGGACGTGGCCGCACTGGTGGATGGCATCGGCCTTGAGGCCGACGCCTACGTCACCCGGGGCCAGATGGCCGTTATCCTGGCCCAGCTGCTGGGACTGTGATCTCCCTCTAAACGCGCACAAAAGGCCGCCCTTCCATGGAGAAGGGCGGCCTTTTTGCACCCCAAGCCACTCCAGGAAAAGCCCCTTAAGCCCCTCTTCCCCCCGGCCGGCCCACTCCTTTTCTCTGCCAAAAGAAAAATGGACCCCCAAAACGGGGGTCCATTTCTACATTTGTAAAAGGGAAAATTCAGAGCAGGCCGGCCGGAAAAATCAGGCTTCTACATTTGTAAAAATCAGTTTTCCGCCACAACAGGCTCCCTGTCCAGACCGCTGATATGGACCCATTTTTTGCTGCGCCAGCGGAGGGCACACAGGATACCACGGCTGCCCTGGTCCAAGGCCATTGCCAGCCACACCGCCATCAGATCTCCATGGAGGACCAGCACCAGAAAATAGGCCACGGGCACCCGGATGACCCACATACCGATAAATCCGGCATACATGGGGAATTTCACGTCATCAGCGCCCCGAAGGGAGCCGGCAAAGGAGCTGGCTGCCGCCATCAGCGGCTCGGCCACCAGCATGATACGAAGGGCGCTGGCGGCCAGCGTGACCACCTCCCTGTCCGAGTTGAAGATGGAGAGCACACCGGGAGCAAAAATGAAGAGAATGATGCTCAAAACGGCGGTCATGCCCACGGCAATGGCACCGCCCAGATTGCCGTACCCCTCAGCGTCCTTCTGGCTGCCCGCCCCCACCGACTGGCCCACCAGAGCCACGGTGGCCACGCCCACGCCCATGGCGGGCAGATAGCAGAAGCCCTCGGCCACGTTGCCGATCTGGTTGGCCGCCAGGGCGGCAATGGACAGATTGTGGGCCACCAGAGTGGTCATGGCGATCTGGCCCATATTGACGATGGAGCCTTCAATGGCCGAGGGAATGCCCAGCTTCAACGCCCGGCTGATGATGGCCCCGTCCGGCTTCAAAGCGTCCCCTCGCAGGTCGGTCCTGTATTCCTCTTGATGGAAAGCGGCCCACACGGTGGCAAGACCGCCCAGAGACATGGCGATGGCGCTGGCCACAGCGGCGCCCTCCACTCCCCAGCCGGCGCCGGGGAGGGTGATGCCGTGCCACTCCCGGGTGGGATAGATGAGGAAGAAGTTCAGCACCGCATTACCCACATTGGCCGCCGTATTGATCAGAAGTGGTGTTCGGCTGTTGCCCATACTCCGCAGGATGGAGGAGAAAAGGCCCTGAAATGCGATAAAGGGATAGGAGGCGGCATAGATGCGCAGATAGTTCACCGCATGGGGCAAGATCTCATCCTTGGCCCCCATCCAGACGGAGATCTGACCGCCCAGCAGCTCATAGACCACCAGAGCGAACACACCGCTGACCAAAGCGGCCAGAAAGCCCTGCTGGGTGATTTTCTTGGCCCGCTCCTTATCCCCGGCGCCCACGGCGTTGGAGACCTGGACCGAATAGCCCACGCCCAGCCCCATCATGGCGCTGCCGATAAGCCACAGCGCCGGACCGTTGACCGACACGGCGGCGGTGCCGTTGGCTCCCATGGAGCCTACCATGGCGGTGTCCACATAGCTGACCATGGTGGCCAAAATACGCTCCACAATAGCGGGCCAGGCCAGAGGCCACAGCACACTCAGTCTCCTTTTCGTCTCTTCATGCAACAGTGCCACGCTCTCACTCTCCCTGTTCAAACGATTGCTTCCCTGTCCGGCGGAGCAAAGGTCCTCTCCCCGGAAGGGCCGTGATTTTACCCGCCGCCAGCGGCGGATGCAGCTCGACCATTATACTCCCTGTATCCCACTCCATGTCAATGCTTTTCCCATACTTTTTACAAGTTAATTCTTTCACTATGATTTTCCTCCACCCCCGTCAAATCGAAGTTAGGCACATAGCCCTCATCGGCGGCGGTGCCTTCCTGGGTAAACCCCCGCAGTTCCAGCGCCGCCATGTACTCCTGCGCGGCTCTTATCTCGCTTTTACGAAGGGTGCGGTCGATTTCCGGATAGTCCCCAGCCCGCCCCATGGGAGTATATTGGCTCATCAGAGAAAACAGCACATTTTCCCTCCCCAGCTCCCCGGCCACAAAATCCATGACCGCTTTGGCCTCGGCCAAACCGCCGGGCATCAGCAGGTGGCGAACGACGGTCCCCCGTTTCAAAAGCCCCTCCCCGTCAAAGACGCAGGGGCCGGTCTGGCGGACCATCTCCTTCACTGCCGCCGCTGCCGCCGCCGGGTAGTCCGGCGCTGCCGAATACCGTCTGGCCCGCTCCGGGTCCAGATACTTCAGATCGGGAAGATAGACCTGCACCTTCCCCTCCAGTATCCGCAGGGTCTCCATGGACTCATACCCTCCGGTATTCCATACCACGGGCACCGGGAGGGGCTTTTCCAGCGCAGGCAGGATGGCATGGGCAAAATGGGTGGGGGTCACCAGATTGATATTGTGGGCCCCCTGGGCAATCAGTTCTTCAAAAATAGCCCGCAGCCGCTCCACCGTCACCGCCCTGCCAAAGCCCTCCTGACTGATGACGCTGTTCTGGCAGAACACGCACCGTAAGGGGCAGCCGGAAAAGAACACCGCCCCCGAACCCCGGGTACCGGAGATGGGCGGCTCCTCCCAGGCGTGAAGGGCGGCCCGGGCCACCACCGGCATTTCCGGCATGGCGCAGACTCCGCCGGGGCGGTCCGCCCCCCGTTCCGCTTTGCAGTTTCTGGGACACTGGGTACAAATCATGTGCTTCCCTCTTTCCCGTTGATGCAGAAAGGGCGCCGCAGATGCGGCGCCCTTACCTTCTTTTGTTTTCCCACCGGGGAATTATTCACCGAAGTCGCCGGAGAGCAGCTCCGCCAATGCTTCTACGGCCTCTTCCGCATCGGGGCCGTCGGCGATGAGCTGGATGACAGTGCCCTGCACGATCCCCAGGGACAGAACGCCCAGCAGGCTCTTGGCATTCACACGGCGCTCCTCCTTCTCCACCCAGATAGAGCTTTTGAACTCGTTGGCCTTCTGAATGAAAAAGGTGGCGGGGCGGGCATGGAGACCCACCTGGTTGTTAACGGTAGCCTCTTTGGTGTACATGACATTTCCCCCTCTGTAAGCGTTCACACTATTGGATAGCATATCAAATTTCGCCTTTTCCGTCAACGGTATTTTCCACAATATCGCAGACCATGTACCGATTCTTTCCCACCATTTTACCAAAAGCAGGTCCCAAGGGGGAAAAGCGGCCTTCCGGCGGTATCGGAACCGCCACAGTCCTTACCGCAGTTCTGCCACCGTTACGCCGTCCTCCCCTTCCCCGTATTTGCCCGGGCGGAAGGTGCGGACGTAGGGACTGCGCTTCAGGTGCTCCCGAACGGCGGTGCGGACAGCGCCGGTACCCTTGCCGTGGATGATGCGGACCTCCTGCAGTTTGCCCATGACGGCGTTGTCCAGAAAACGGTCCAGCTCCACCACAGCCTCGCTGCCCGTCATGCCCCGCAGGTCCACCTCGTAGGAGGCCCCCAGGCTTCGCAGCTGGTGGGTGGCCCGCTCCACCACCTTTTTCACCGATTTCTGGGTCTCGCTCTCGGTGACACGGACCTCCTCCTGGGTGGCGGTGAGCTTCAATATTCCCGCCTGAAGCTGAAGGGTGCCGTCCTTTTTCACATCCAACACCGTGGCCTGGGTCCCCGGCATCTTCACAAGCTCCACCCTGTCCCCTTTCACCGCAGGGCGTGTGGGGGGCGGCAGCGGGGCCTGGGGAGCCTGGCCCAGCTGCCCCTCCGCCTCGTTCAGATGGCGGCGCAGGCCGGAACGGGCCTCGTTGACCCGCTGCCAGTCGGCCTGTTCTTTGGTCCGTTTGCGCATCTCGTCCAGCTCACGAAACGCCTCATCGGCGGCGCGGCGGGCCTCTTCCAGAATGACCCGGGCCTCGGCCTGGGCTTTTTCCATCGCCTTGGCCCGCTGACGCTCCAGGTCGTCCCGGTACTGGGCCG
This sequence comes from uncultured Oscillospiraceae bacterium, assembly GCA_910587345.1. Classification (GTDB taxonomy): domain Bacteria; phylum Bacillota; class Clostridia; order Oscillospirales; family Oscillospiraceae; genus Vermiculatibacterium. The sequence goes on from CAJUKH010000017.1 coordinate 51,587, forward strand.
CTTTCTGTTTGGCCTCCTCGGTGGCACGGCGGGCCAGACGGGCGGCCTCGTTCTCCTGCTCCAGCTCCTGCCGCTTCCGCTCCAGCTGGGTCAAAACATCCTCAAACCGGATGTTTTCGGCGCTGACCCGCTCGGCGGCGGCGTCAATAACATGGTCGGCAAGGCCCAGCCGGCGGGAGATGGCAAAGGCGTTGGACCGGCCGGGAATCCCGATAAGCAGCTTATAGGTGGGGGCCAGAGTCTCTACGTTAAACTCGCAGGAGGCGTTCTCCACCCCGGCGGTGGTCATGGCGTAGACCTTCAACTCGGCATAGTGGGTGGTGGCGGCCACCAGCGCCCCAAGGGAGCGGGTCTCCTCAATGATGGCGGCGGCCAGCGCCGCCCCCTCCACCGGGTCGGTGCCCGCCCCCAGCTCGTCAAAGAGGACCAGCGCCCCCTCGTCGGCCTTCTCCAAAATCCCCACAATGTTCACCATGTGGGAGGAGAAGGTGGACAGGTTCTGGGCGATGGACTGCTCATCCCCGATATCGGCCAGTACCCGGTCAAAGACCTGCATCCGGCTGTCTCCCGACACCGGGATGTGAAGGCCGCACTGGGCCATCAAAACCAGCAGTCCCAGTGTTTTCAGCGTCACCGTCTTGCCGCCGGTGTTAGGGCCGGTGACCACCAGCGTGTCAAAGTCCTCCCCCAGACGCAAGTCGTTCCTTACGGCGGTATCCCGGTCCAGCAGGGGGTGTCTTGCCCCCTCAAAATGGATGCCCCTCTCCACGATTTTAGGGGCCATACCCCGCATACGAAGAGACAGCCCCGCCCGGGCAAAGATGCTGTCCAGCATCACCAGAAAGTCATAGTCCTGACTGATGTCCTCCCTGTGGGCGGCGCAGTCGCTGGAAAGTTCGGCCAGAATGCGGTCTATCTCCTTCTCCTCCAGCGCTTCCAGCTCCCGCAGCTCATTGTTGGCCTTCACCACCCCCATAGGCTCCACAAAGAAGGTGCCGCCGCTGGCCGAAAGGTCGTGGACCAGGCCGGGCACATCGTTTTTATGCTCCGACTTCACCGGCACCACATAGCGGCCGTTGCGCTGGGTGATGATGGGTTCCTGCAGGTATTTGGACTGATTGGAGGAGATGATGCGCTGCAAAATATCCCGGACCTTGCTGGCCGTGGCCCGTTTCCGGCGGCGGATGTCGGCCAGTTCGGTACTGGCGGCGTCGGCGATCTCCTCCTCCGAGAGAATGGAGCCGGTGATCTTCTCCTCCAGAAAGCGGTTGGCGGTCAGGCCCTGAAAGAGCGGGTCCAGAGGCGTTTTCTGCTCGCTTTCGGCGGCATATTCCATGGTAGAGCGGGCGCTTCGCAGCACAGCGGCAATATCCAGAAGCTCCCGGGTGTTCAATGCGCCCCCCATATCGGCCCGCTGGAGGGAGGCCCCCACCGGCTTCACCCCGCCAAAGTAGGGTGCCCCCCGCAGGGACACCAGTTCTACGGCGGCCGAGGTCTCGGCCAAAGCCCGTTCCACGCCGTCGGGATCGGTCATGGGCCGCAGCTTCAAAGCCCGGTCCTTCCCCTCCTGGGTCACCGCCTCGGCCGCCAGCAGCTCCAGCACCCGGGGCAGCTCCAGCGTGGCGGTGGATTTTTCAAATAAGTCAGTCATGGTCATTACCTCTTCAAAGGGTTACAGGTGGTTTTATTATACACCAAACTGGCGGGAAAAGACAATCCCCTTATAGATGGGGCCGCAGAGGAGCGAACACACCAATAATCATCCACCGGCGGAGCCGGTAGTATTTCAGATGCGGGCAAAGCCCTATGTTCACAGCGCGCGGGTGAGACCCGCAAATGCGGTCTGCCAACTGCACACCCCCAAACATAGGGAGGACATTCAGATGGAAGTGAATGACAGTAATAGTCTATCTCATATGCAGTTGGCAGACCGCGCTTCCAGTATAGCACGGGGAGCTTTTTCTTCCTCTCCGCTAAACCTCTTTGCGACCACTGGCCTTGCCAGTGGTTTTCTTGGTGCAAAAACTGCACAAAAATCAAAGTTGATTTTTGTGCAGTTTATCTAAGTTTATATTTTTCTGATCATAACAGACTTCCCAGCTGGTACACCAGAAAGCTGGTCCCGTAGGCAACCGCCACTTGGAACGCCACGGAAAAAGCGGTCCACTTCCAGCTGCCCGACTCCCGCTTGATGACCCCGATGGTGGCGGCGCAGGGAACATAGAGCAGGCAGAACACCATGACGCAGTATGCGTTCAGGGCGGTAAAGCCCATTCCGGCCAGACCGGCGTGGATGGCCGCCATACCGGCGGCGGTATTGGCGTTGACCACCCCGAAGAGGATGGCGGTGGAGGCCACCACCACCTCCTTAGCCGAGATGCCGGCGATAATAGCCACCACAATGGGCCAGAAGCCCAGCCCGGCGGGGGCCATAATGGGCACCAGCGCCTTGCCGATGATGGCGGCAAAGCTCTCCTCCATGACGGCGGTATAACCGCCGGGGCCGAAGTTCAACAGGAACCACAGTAATACTGAGGCGGCAAAGATGATGGTACCCGCCTTACCCAGATAATCCTTTACCTTTTCCCACACATAGACCCGCACCGTTCGGGCCGATGGCATCTTGTACTCGGGCAGTTCAATGAGAAGCTCATTGCGCTCAATGCCCTTTCCCTTCTCCATACCGTGCATCACAAAAGCCACCAGCAGGGCCACCACAATGCCTATGAGGTACATGGAATAGGCCGCCGCCATGGCGTACTTGCCAAAGAAAAGCTGAGAAAACAGAATATAAATAGGAAGCCGTGCCGAACAGGACATAAAGGGCGTAATGAGCATCACCTTGAACCGGTCCCGGCGGCTTTCCAGCACCCGGGAGGCCATGATAGCAGGCACCGAGCAGCCAAAGCCCAGCACCATGGGGAGAAAGGCCCGGCCGGACAGGCCCAGCCTGCCCATGATGCCGTCCATAATATAGGCCACCCGGGCCATATAACCCGTATCCTCCAAAAAAGCCAAAGCCAGAAAGAGAATGAAGATGTTGGGAAGAAGGGTAAGTACGCTGCCCACACCGGCAATGATGCCGTCGGTGATCAAAGCCACCAGCAGCGGCCCCACGCCGAAGCCGGTAAGGGTCTCCCCCACCCAGCCGGAAAACCAGCCCACCGCCTCTTCAAAGTACCCGGCCACAAAGTCGCCCACAGTGAAGGTAAGGAAGAATACCACCGCCATAATGCCCAAAAAGATAGGCAAGCCCAACAGGGGATGGGTCAGGATACGGTCGGCCTTCTCGGTCATGGCGGCCTTCTCCTCCCGGTGGATCATCACCTCTTCCACGATCTCCTCAATCAGATCATACTTCTGGTTGATGATCTCCGTCTCATAGTTTTTGTCCAGAATATGAGGCAGGTCCACCGGGCATTTCCTGGCCACTTCCTCATCTCCTTCCAGCAGCTTGATGGCGTGCCAGCGGAGGTTGGCCAGCCCGGGATATTTATGCTCCAGAGCCTCTGCAATGGCGTCAATGCGAAATTCCATCATCTCGTCATAGACCATGGCATAGTGGTGGTGCTTATGCCCCTGACCATGGTGATGGTGGGGCTGAGCGCCATGATGGCCATGGTGGTCATGCCACTCGTGCTCGTGGATGATGGGGTCGTGGCTCTTGCCGTCTGCATGGTGGGCGGCGGCGTGGATCAGCACCTCCAGCCCCGTCCGCCGCCGGGCGGAGACCGGGATCACCGGGGTCCCCAGCATCTCGGGCAGACGGTGGAGGTCGATCTCCATCCCCCGCTTTTCCACAATGTCCATCATATTGAGGGCCACCACCACCGGCTTGCCCAATTCCAGCAGCTGAAGGGTCAGATAAAGGCTCCGCTCCAAAGCCGAGGCATCCACCACGTCCACAATAACATCCACCTCGTCAGAGAGGATGAAATTCCGGGACACCTGTTCCTCCATGGTATAGGAGGTAAGGGAGTAGGTCCCCGGCAGGTCCACCAGACGCATCTCCACGCCGTGGTCCTTCATGACCCCCTCCACCCGCTCCACCGTGACCCCGGGCCAGTTGGCCACCTTCAGGTTGGCCCCGGTATAGGCGTTAAACAGGGTGGTCTTACCGCAGTTGGGGTTGCCGATAAAGGCCACCGTCAGTTGTTTTCCCATCTCAAGCCACCTCTATTTTCCGGGTGATGCCCTGCCCCACGGCAAAGCGGGTCCCCCGGACCTTCAGGATCAGTGCGCCGCTCTTCTTCCCCAATACCAGCACCCGAGTCCCCAGGGTCAGGCCAAGGGCCTCCAGCCGACGGCCCACCTGCCGGGGCAGGTCCATCCCGGTCACACCGCAGATCTCTCCCACGGGAATTTTATCCAATGTCATCCCTATCGCCTCCAGGAATAGTTAGGGTTTTCTAACTTTTTCAAGATAGCATACGCTACCCCTTTTGTCAAGGCCACAGGGCGCCTGTCCCTTTTTCCTTTCGTGTTGATAACTGCCCGCCAAGCTCCCCCTTCGTCAAAATGTTCGGACTGCCGGGCGGCTATCCATGATGGAGCATTGCCGGACATATGTAAATCGGCCCTTATAGTTTCAAAACAGCGATCCGCTCTTCCCCGTCCATTTCTCCGGTTTCAACAAATCCAAACGAACGGTATAACCGACTGGCGGTTTCATTCTCAGGTTCATATGACAACCAGCAGTATTCCGCTTCGCCGCAGGGAAATGTTTTTATGAATTCCAGCGCAAGCCTGATCGCTTCCTTCCCATACCCTTTCTTCTGATACCTTTTATCTATCATCAATCGCCAGAGATTATAATTGCCTTTCGCTATTATTGGGGCATCCTCCCAGTGCTCGTCCGTATCAAACCCGATCATCAAAAAGCCGATCGGCGTATCATCCTCATATATTCCGAAAGGGAACGCATATCCATTTCCAGTTATGGCAGTATAGGCTTCGATAATGCTGATGTCATTGCCTGCCACAAAATTTTTCTGCTCTTCAGACACACAAAGTTTCAAAATATCCCATACATTTTTTCCGGTTATCTTCTCCAGTTGAAGCATATTTTCCTCCTCCCAAATACCGATTTGGTCAAATCACAGCACCACATCTCCATTTGGGGTCAAGCAGCGGTTGGCGAAATTGCCAACGCCCAAAACTATCAGCACAAAAGGAGCGGGCACCTTTCAGGGCTTCTCCCCGTTCAGTTTCGCCACCAGCCCGGCCGGCTTGGCGGTCATCTCCACCCAGGCAGGGCGAAAGCCGCTTTTGATGGCGTTTCTCACCGAAGGCAGATTGGACCAGGCCGCACAGTAAAAAGGGACACGGCCCCGCTCCAGCACCGACAGGGCCAATCGAGAGGTCAGGGCGGCGGCCACCCCCTGCCGCCGATGGTCCGGCAGGACATCGATGCCGATCTGCCACATGGTATCGCAGTCTGCTGAACAGGCCGCCAGCCCCACCAACTTCTCCCCCTCATAGGCCCCAAACCCCAGCACATCCCGCTCCGGGCAGTCCCCGGTCAGGGCGTTGCTCCACAGTTTCCGGTCCAGCCCGGCCAGGTCCTCCCCTTCCAAAAGGGTCAGTGTATAGGGGCAATCCAGCGGCCGCAGCAGTTGTGGCTCCGGCAGAAAATACTCCGCCATGAAGCAAAGCCGCAGCCCCTTCTCCTCCAAAGCGTCGTTCAGCACATGAAGGTTGGGCGTCTCAAAACAATGCTCCGGCGGAAACCGCTCTATGTATGCCGATACGGCCGCCCGCCATTCCTCCGTCACAGAGGCCACCACATTGCCGCCGTATGATATCAGGTTGCAGGAAAGGGGCAGCTCCAGATAGCGCCGCGCCCCCTCCACTTTGCGGGAAAGGGCCACCACCGGATGTCCTGCCAGAAAATCCTCCGGCCGGCACCCCGCCTCCAACGCCGACTGCCGCCGGGCCACGGCCCAAATCTCCTCCTTTGTCATACCTTACCCACCAATCCTTTGTAAAAATCCAGCGTACGGAACCCCCTCTCCAGCTGGGTCAGCAGAAAGCCCTCTGCCGCCCCTGCCAGTAAGGGCAGGCTTTGGGGGGCGATGCGGAAGGAAAAAAGCCGCTTGGCGTCCCCCCCCACAATGTACCGCAACGCCGCCAGAGACCCCTCGTCCAGAGGCAGGGAGATGCTGTCCTCCCCCAGCTCCCGCCGGCACTTCCGGCAGTGGAGGACCCCTTCGGACAGATTCAGCTGCGGCTCCACCGCCTGCTGCCCACATACGGCACAGGCATCCGCCATAGGCTCATAGCCCACCAGACAGGCCAGCTTCACCTCAAAGGCCGCCTTCACAACGGCCTCCGCCTTGCCCAGCTTGTCCAGTGCGTAAAGGGAATTGAGGACCAGAGAAAGAAGCCCCGGCGTCTCAACGCCCTCCTCGCTCACCGCCTCGGCCACCTCGGCAAAATAGGTCCCCAGGGCCAGCCGGGTCAGGTCGGTCCTGAGGCCCCGGAACTCCTCCAACGGGTTTCCTTCCTTCATGCTCCATCGGTCCTGATAGTCGTAAAGGCTCATCTCCGACCACACCATCAGCTGGGCAGAGGCCGCCAGAGGGCTGTTTTTCCGCCGGCACCCCTGGGCCTTCACCGTCCGCCTGCCCTGGCCTTCCAGAAGGACGGTCAGAATTTTATCGCTCTCTTTATAATTGACCTCCCGCAGTACAAGGCCCTTTGTCACCAGATGCGGCATATGTATCCTCCCCGGCATATCCGGCCCTCCACCGGGCCGGCGTTTTCCTTTCTTTAAGCAGGACTTCGAAGCCGCTCCCCGCTTCAGGAAAAGGGGCGGTCATGCGGAGCGTCCTCCCGCTTCCCCTCCTCCTCTTTCAGCTGACGAAACAGCGTATAGGCCTCCGGCAGTCCTGTGTGCAAAAACAGTTCCCAGGCGTTCTCCGGTCCCATGGCAAGCCCTCCTTTTCTCTTTGGAGTTAGCTTGCCATATTTTTCGCACTCTATCACCGCCAAATTTTAACTGTTCTTTATTCCTGTGTGAAATTCTCCCCCAAAAGCCTGCCCGCCCAGGCGATGAGCCGGGCAAAAGCGGCCTCTTTCTCCCCTTCCGGGGCCAGCCCGTAGGCCAGAATGGCCTTCTCCTCTCCTCCAAGCCGGGGCAGCAGTTCCCTTCTGGTCCGCACCTGTTCCCCGGTGCGCAGCTCGTGACAGTCCCGCAGGAGGAAGAAGGCGCTTTTGTGGGCCTTCCGCAGAAAATCGGCCCATCCTTCCCGCCCTCCGTAAAGATAGGTGTGGACGGCGGCGTGGTACAACCCTGAGGCTCCGATGGCCACGCCCCGGGCAAGGTCGGCCCGGCCCAGCGGCGGCAGAAGGCCCTCCCAACTCCCAAACAGGGGCCGGGTGTCCCGGACCACCGAGCAAAGGTCATATTCCGGCCAGCGCTTCAGCTCCTCCACCCCACAGAGAAAACCGCAGGCTTTCTCCCCCTCGGGCATCCCCCGGACCAGCGTGCGGTAGGTGTCCAAATCGGCAAGGTCCACCCTGTCCAGCACACAGACCACGTCGATATCGCTGTCCTCGTTGGCCTCTCCCCGGCCGTAGCTGCCCTGCAGCCCCAAAAAGAGCAGGCGGGGGCCAAAGGTCTCTTTCAGCCGGGAAAGAAAGCCCTCCATCCATGTGTCAATGTTTACCATGGCTCAATCCTCCCGGTAACCCATGGTGTGGACGAAGTTCAGGTTGTCCCGCCAGTTCTCCTTCACCTTGACCCAGGTCTGCAGGAAGATCTTGGTCCCCATGAACTTCTCCATGTCCTGCCGGGCCAGAGTGGAGATTTTTTTCAGCATGGCCCCCTTCTTGCCGATGATGATGCCCTTGTGGCTGTCCTTCTCGCAGTAGATGGTGGCGTCCACCTCGATGACCTCGTCCTCCCGCTCGGAAAACTTGGTCAGTTCCACCGCCGTGCCGTGGGGGACTTCCTTATCCAGACACAGAAGCAGCTTCTCCCGCAGAATCTCGGCGCAGACCTGCCGCTCGGGCTGGTCTGTGGTCATGCCCTCGGGGAAGAGCCAGGGGCCTTCCGGGAGGTAGGTTTCCAGCAGGTCCAGAAGGTCGTGGACCCCGTCCCCCATTTTGGCGGAGATGGGCATCACATGGGCGAACTGGTAGTTCTGGGTGTAGGCGGCGATGACGGAGAGCAGTTTCTCCTTCTCCACCGTGTCGATTTTGTTGATGACCAGCACCGTGGGGATGTTCCGCTTCCGAAGGTCCTCCATCAGCTCGGCCTCCGGCTCCCCAATATTGGGGATGGGCTCCACCAGCAGTAGGGCGGCGTCCACATCCGCCACGCTCTGGTGGACCACCTCCACCATGTAGTCCCCCAGCCTCGTCCGGGCCTTGTGAAGCCCCGGGGTATCCATAAACACGAACTGGCTCTCCCCCCGGTCCACCACGGCGCAGATACGGTTTCGGGTGGTCTGGGGCTTGTTGGAGACAATGGCGATCTTTTCCCCCACAAGGGCGTTTGTCAGGGTGGACTTCCCCACGTTGGGTCGGCCCACGATGGCGATCATACCGGCTTTGGTCTTTGGTGTGTTCATTAGGTGATCCTCCTTTTTTGTTTGGAGCTATTTTTATTTATCCCTTCATTTCGTAAGGTTCCCGGGAGACTTCAACAAGTTCTCCATTGATGCGTTCATACACTACCTTTTCCTGATGGAAGTTTTCATCCGGATAGGTGTACTCTACTTTGCGGAAACAGACCAGCTTATCATTTTCCCAGCAATGGTATGTCTCCGTGCCAGAGCAGCAGCTACTTCGTGCCCAGCCGGAAATGACCCCGGTTTCCTCATCAAATTGCGGCCAGGAGATTTGGTCAAATTCCGGTTCTGCCACAAATAAACCCTGTCCTTCATCCCAGATCCAATAGTGATAATAAGCCGGCTGATTTCCCATGGCATACATATATCCAAAATCCATATAGCCGTCAAAGTTGGCATTCCGGACATCCTTCCACTTAAAACAGGTAACATCCTCCGCCGTCATGCTTTGAAGTGGGTTTATCAAATCACTGGCAGTCCACACTGAAAAGTGTTGTTCCTCAAAAAAAGTTCCCTCAACCTCCACCAACTCCACCGTCACCAGCACGGTGCCCAGCCTGCCCCCGGTGGGGACTTCAAAGGCGTCGTGGGTGTCGTCAATTGGAAATCCCCACAACTCCGTAACTTCCTCCGATGTGGGTTCCGGCTCCGGGGTTCCCTCCCTCCCTTGCCCGCAGGCGGACAGGGGCAGGGTAAAACAGAGCAGAAGGGCAAATACTCTCTTTCTCATATATCCCTCATCTCCCGATGCCCAACTGTCCCAAAATAGCCTCCTCCCGCTGGCGCATCTGGGCCTTCATGGGACCGTCGTCCATGTGGTCGTAGCCCAGAAGGTGCAGGACGGAGTGGACCGCCAGATAGGCGCACTCCCGCCGGGGACCGTGGCCGTACTCCTCCCCCTGGCTCCTCACCCGGTCCAGATTCAGCACCATGTCCCCCAGGGGGACCAGACCGGAGCCTGGCTCAATATCCTCCTCGGTGGGCTTGTCCCCCGGGACAAATTCAAACATGGGAAAGGAAAGCACATCGGTGGGGGCGTCCACCCCTCTCTCCGACAGGTTGATGGCGTGGATGCCCTCGTCATCGGTAAGGAGTACATTGATCTCACAAGGCAGCTCCACCCCCTCCGCCGTCAATGCGGCGGGGATGACCCGCCACAACAGTTGCTCCATTTCAAAAGTATCCTCCTCCAATTCGGAGGAAATCAATAACTTATGCACAGAGCCTTCTATGGTTTCAGGCAATACCCAGGGAAGCCAGAAAAAAAGCATCAGGTCAAAGAAAGGTTCCGGAAAATCGTCGGCGGTACCGGGGGCAATTTCCCGGCCGCAGTGCAGAGCATACTTATCCGAAGGGGAGGGCATCTTTTTCAGTTCCTTCAGCACCCAACCGGCCACACGATAGTTGACCTGATAATAGAGCTTTTCGTCCTTATCATAAAGCTCACAGACATAGCTGGCCTTCTCCGGGGGAATACCCAGCTTGTCCAGCAGGTCCAGTATCTCCCCAGGCAACTGCCGCTCCCGGGCCAAAAGCACAAAATTCCGGCAGTGGCCGCAGGTGCAGTCCCACTCCCCGGCCTTCTCATACCAGCCCCGGGTGGCTTCCTCATCGATCTCCACTTTGTATTCGCCCCATGTGTAAACGCCCATGGCCGGACCTCCCTCTCTCTTCTCTGTGCTCCACCGGGCGGGTTTAGAACCCGCCCCTACGGTTTGACCTGCTTCACATCGCTGAGCCGCAAGAGCATCTCCCGCTGGTTCTTTTTGCCCTCGTTGCGGATGACATGGACCCACTCCTCATCCACCTCCAGCACCTTGCAGAAAGTCGTGGTGGTGCCGCTGTCTTCATAGAGTGTGATGGCAACGGTCCGGCCTGCCCACTCCCGCAGCTGTCCGGCCAGCGCCCCCTGTCCCCCACGGCGGATATCGTTTTCCCGCAAAATACGCTCCAGCCGCCTGATTTTATCCCAAAGGAGAAAAACCACGGCAAAAACCACCAGTCCCCATGTTTCCATCAGCCCTCGCCCCCTTCCGGCAAAATGGTGATGGTGCGAATGGAGGACAGGGGAATGAGGCGGGTTTCCCGCCTGTCCCTTTTCTCCCTGACAAACTCCACATTTGCCCAACCGCCGTCAAAGTCCAGAATGCGGCTCCAGTCACAGAAAATGAAATCGTTTTCCTCATAAAAGGCCAGCAGGACCTTCCTGCCCACCGCCTCCCGCAAAAGCCGTGTCACCGGGGAGGGGGGCTTGTCCCCCGTCGGGGACGGCTCGTTGCTGGCCCCCAGCAGGTAGTCGCAGCTCACGCCGAAGAGGGCAGCCATGCGGACGATTTTGTCGGTCTCGGGATAGGCGGTGTCCGACTCCCAGCGGCTCACCGCCTGCCGGGTCACCCCCAGCTTTTCCGCCAGCTGCTCCTGGGTCATGTTCTGGCCCCTGCGGGCCTGGGCCAATCTTGCGCCCATACTCATATATAATCACCTCACGCTCGGCCCCACGGGGCCGGAATGGGATAAGTATAGAAGACTTGTCCCATTTTGCCCAGGCCCCAGGGGTTTCCATCTGCAACCTTTGGGTTGCATCACCCCACATGGTCCTCCGAAGGGCTGTTCCGCTCCACTTCCCTCCAGATCTGATAATAGACATAGATATAGTAAATTGCCGCCCCCAGCCCAATCAGGAGAACTATCAGGGATAGCCTGCTTTCCATCAAAGACAGGAGCGGAGTGGCCAACACCCCCGCAGCCAGCACATACCAGCTTTTGCGAAACATCCCTGCCCGTCCTTTGTCCTCCACGGTCTCCTCCACCCACAGCACCAGCCGGTAGGTGATCAGCAGCTGGAATACCAAACCGATGGGCAGCGGAATGCTTCCGCCAAAGATATCAGCAAGCCAGAGTCCCCCGGTAACGAACGCTCCCGCTGCCGCAATGTACCCGGTGATCTTTTTGGATGGGCATTCCTTTCCCTTTGCGATTCCCATAAAGATAAGAATGTACCCCACAAAGGCCGGGAGCATGTCCACACCATTGATTTTCAGATAAAGAAAAAGGAACAGCAGGCCGACAAAAATTTTCTTCATGTTCCGCTCCCCCTTATCTTTTTGCCTTCCGCCGCTCCTCGTCCTGCTCGTAGGCCTTAATGATCCGCTGAACAATGACATGGCGCACCACGTCGGCCCCGGTGAGCTGGCAGATGGCGATGTCCTCCACCCCCTTCAGCACCCGCATGGCCTCCTTCAGCCCGCTGACCTGCTCGTTGGGCAGGTCGATCTGGGTGATGTCGCCGGTGATGACGATTTTGGAGCCGAAGCCCATTCTCGTCAAAAACATTTTCATCTGCTCCCGGCTGGTATTCTGGGCCTCGTCCAAAATGATGAAGCTGTCATCCAGGGTCCGGCCCCGCATATAGGCCAGAGGGGCCACCTCGATGTTGCCCCTCTCCAGATACTTCTGGTAGGTCTCCGCCCCCAGCATCTCAAAAAGAGCGTCGTAGAGGGGCCGCAGGTAGGGGTCCACCTTGCTTTGCAGGTCGCCGGGCAAAAAGCCCAGCCGCTCCCCCGCCTCCACGGCAGGCCGGGTGAGGATGATACGGTTTATTTCCCCCGCCCGGAAAGCGGCCACGGCGGCGGCCACCGCCAGATAGGTCTTGCCGGTGCCGGCAGGGCCGATGCCCAGGGTCACCAGATTCTTCCGGATGGCGTCCACATACTTCTTCTGGCCCAGGGTCTTGGCCTTGATGGGCTTTCCCTTGGCGGTGACGCAGAGCACATCGGCGGAAAACTGCCCGATCTTATCCTCGTTGCCCGTCTTTACCAGATTCAGGATATAGCGCACGTTCTGCTCGGAGATGGTCTCCCCCCGGCCGATGAGCTTCAAAAGCCCCTCCAGCGCCTTTACGGCATGGATGACCCGCTCGGCATCCTCGCCGGAGACCTTCAGCTCCCCGTCCCGGCTCACCACCGTGACCCCCAACTCATGCTCGATGATCTTCACGTTCTCGTCCATGGCTCCGAAAAGGTTTACCGCCTCTTCCAGCCGTTCAATGGAAATGCTCTGTTCAATCATAAAAGGATCTCCTTTGTATTCCGTCTGTTCCCTACGGCGCCGTCTCCGCCGGCACGGCCGGCACAAACCGCCCCAATTCCTCCACACACTCGGCGGTGAGGGTGACTGCCAACTGTCCATCCGCCACCTCGGCGGAAAAGCTGCGGCTCACCTCCCGTCCGTCCTCTCCCAGCAGGGCGGCCAACTGCTCCGCCAGCCGCTCTTCCAAAAGGACCCGGGCGGCCCCCTCCTCAACGGGCAGGGATACCGTCTCATACTCCCGCCAGGTCTCCCGGCAGAGAAACACCGGCAGGCCTCCGCTTTTCGGCTGGGGAAGACACCATGTCCTGCTTATTTTATCATATCTGTCAAAGGGAATTCCACTGTTTTGGAAAAAATTGACCCGCCGCCCCAAAAAAGTCAGCGACCAACCGCTTTTTTCCTCCCCCGTGTAACGTTTTACCTCCGCCTCCAGAGGGATCACCGCCGTCAGGGTCCGCCAGGTACGGCCCTCCACCTGTCCCATGGCCCGGACAGGCATCCACAGGATGGGGTTTTCGCTCCACTGGGGCGGGTCCATCTGGATGGAACCACGGATCAGCACATCCCCCGCCAGTACCGTGGCTCCCTCCTCCACCGCCGCATCCCCCGACCACGCCTCGATATGGGTGATGATACCGGGGGCTTCGGCCACAATATCCCCCAGAACGGTCTCGTTCACCGTCTCTGGCCGGGGCAGCGTCTCCTGCACCAGTACCTGCGCCTGAAAGCCCTTGATATTGATGGCCATCCAGGCGATATCCTCCATCCGCAGCACGGCCTCGTTGGCCACCTCCCGGGCCGCCACACCGGGGCCGTAGGTCCCCGGTCCAAGGCCCAGCCGCTGCAGTTCGGTCAAAATCACCACATCCGCAACCCTGTGGTTCCCCTCCACCTCCACCACCAGCACAAACCGGGACAGCACCACCGTCACCAGCAGGGCCAGACACAGCCCGGCCAGAAGGGCATACCGGTGGCGAAAACCCAGCAGGAAGGGAGGCAGTCCCCGCCGACGGCGCCGGGTAACGGTACACATGGTCCGCTCCCCCAGCTCCCCCAGCCCCGCCCGGTCCGTCCATGCCACCGTCAGCCGCAGGGTGTGGCTGTCCGGCCACTCCACCCCCCAAAAGGCCACCCCCCGCTGGGCGCAGAGGTTCAGAAACCGCTCCGGAAAGGCCCCCTGAACCTCCAGCTCCACGCTTCCCCGCAGTAAATTGACTATTTGCCGTACCGCCATGGGCTTTTCTCCTTTCCCTTGCCATGTCAGGCTTCGCATCGTTCTCCCCGCAAGTGTGCCTTCCCTCCGTCTGGGCCGGGTCTCCGGGCCGCTCAGCGGCCCTGCCCCCGGCCTCGCTCTGGTCCAGCCCCCTGGCAGAACGGCGCCGCCCCTTCTGCCTACTCCAGTTCCACCGCCGTCACCGTGCCGGTGATGAGCAGTTCATCCCCGTTCATGGCTTTCAGCTCCAACCCGTCCCCTTTGACCTTGATGAGCAGTTTTCCGCCGCTGACAATGATCTCTTCCCGGCCGTAGGCCAAAATACCCTTGTGGTTTTCCATCCGCACCTCGTGCCGGCCGGTCACCTCCACCCGGGGCAGCCCCGTGGCCTCCACCGGAATATCCAACGCCTGGGCGGTCCGCTCCAAAAAGCCCTCCCGCCGCGGTCTTTTTCCCATACAAAACGCCCCCATTCCTGCTATTCTTATGTGCGGCGGGGCGGGAAAATGCCCCTCTGCCGACAGGGAAAACACACACCCGAGTGGGTCCACTTTACATTTGGGGAAACACCCTGCCAAATTTTTAATATGCGGAACATTCCGACAGGACCAAAGGGACAAAAAAGAGGTCTGCGGATATCCGCAGACCCCTGATCTAATCCTTTTCTGCTGGTTTCCCCTTTTGCCGCCGGCCTCCGACGGTCATCACCGCAAATCCGCCCACCGCCAAAACAGCCAGCCGCAGGGCAAGGTCCGGCATCCAGTTCACCTTTCCGTGGCGGTACATATCCAGCACATATACCGTATCCACTTCGTAGTCCTCCGCCATCCGCTCCAGCATCCGCCGCTCCTCGGTGGTGGTGTGGCGGACCGTGCCGGCGGGATACTTCCCACCCATCAGGGTCAGGTAGTCGTCAAAGTAGGTACAGAGATAGGTGCCATCGTCCAATTCCAGCAGATAGTAGCGGTTATAGAAGCCACCCACCACGCTCTGAACGGCTCTGGCCCACGGGGAAAGCGGGTAATCGGCGGCGATGTATTCCGAGACGTACACGCTGCCTCTTCCGGGGCCGTTTCTATGGTGAATACCCGCCTGACCCGGGTCCCGCAGCCGGGCCAGAGGACAAGCCACCCGCTGGCCGCCGGACACGGTGGCGGGAGTGCCGGACAGGAAGAATGCCTCCACCTCCTCCTGCCGTCGAAGAAGGGAAACACTGTCATCGGGCCGCTGCCCCTGCCCGCTCCCCTCCCCGGCCCACAAATCATAAAGCCATCCGGTAGGAGCGGCCAGCAGCACCCAAAGGGCAAGGAGGGTACACAAGCCCTTACGCAAAAAGGTAAAAAGGGAGAACTTCTCTTTTTTCATCTGCCCACCCCTCTTTTACAGTTCCCTGACCCCCGCCTGCCGCAGCCAGTCCTGCAGTTTTTTGGAGGGAAACCCGGTGAATACAAAAGTCTCCCCCGCCTTACTGTGGATGGTCACCGAGGTAATAAGGCCCTTTTTCACGGAAAACCCCTTGATTTCCCCAAGGGGCAGGTCCATCTCCATCGTTCCCATTCCAAGCAATGTAACGTAAAAGCAGGCCCGCTGATCGGTGACATAGATATGCCCGCTGATGGGTCTGGTGTTGAGGTACTGCCTTTGATGGATGGCCATCTGGCCCTTGCCGATCAGGGTTTCGCCAGGGTTCAGTTCAAACTTTGCCATGAAAATTTCCTCCTGTCTCTGTACAGACTTCATTCTCTCCTGTCAACCAGGATACATTTTCAGTATATCACTTCATTTTCCCATGTCAAGGCAAACAAAAGGTTTGTTCCAGCGCAGAAAAGGCCTGCGGCGAACGCCGTAGGCCCTCTTTCTGTCATCTCCTATTTTGCTTTTCCATAAGGCTTCTGGACATCGACCCGGCCCAAAATATAGTCCGTTGAGGTATCGTACAAATCCGCCAACGCAAGAAGCAGGTCTGTTGGAATATCCCGGTATCCCTGTTCATAGCGAAAATACTGCGGCTGTGTAATATTCAGAATCGCCGCAAGTTGTCGCTGTGTCAAATCATGATCCTCCCTCAACTCCCGAATTCTCTTATAATACCCCATTGCATACACTCCCGATATCCAATCAGATATCTTGACAATACAGGATAGCTGTGCAATAATAATTATATGATATCCATTTGGATATCATACTTTATCAAATAGGAGGTTCACAAATGAAACGCTATGTCTCTCTACTCCTTTCCCTCACCCTTCTTCTGTCATGTACTCCCATCAGTCATGCAGCCAGTGAAGAAGCGGTGCAGGCCGCACAGTCCCTTTATGAATTGGGGTTATTCAATGGAACGGGAACCAACCCTGACGGCACCCCCACCTTTGACTTGGATCGTGCTCCCACTCGTCAGGAGGCCATCATCATGTTGGTTCGGCTGTTGGGAAAGGAGGAGGAAGCCAAAGCCGGAACCTGGGAAACTCCCTTCACCGATGTGGACAATTGGGCCAAGCCCTATGTGGGATATGCCTATACCAATGGTCTGACCACCGGCACAGGGGATAACACCTTCGGCAGTGCCGACACCGTCACTGCCAGCCAATACCTGACCTTTGTCCTCCGTGCGCTGGGATACGAGAGCGGAACGGATTTTCAGTGGGACAAGGCGTGGGAAAAGTCGGATGAGATTGGATTGACAGATGGGCGGTACAACGCTAATACTTCTAATTTTATCCGAGGTGATGTAGCAATTATCTCAAAAGGTGCTTCTGATATACTGTTAGCTATTCAAGATACTAATAAAGATTCCCATCCTACAGAGTCCATATCGAATACATCCAAAGGCTTTTACTCTGATGTAAATCTGATGGTAGCCCACTTAATTTCTTATAAAAATAAATTCTATGAAATAAGTGCCAGGTTTCCAATGATCCTCTACTATCTCAATTCTGATAATGAAATTTATGTCTCTGGCGACGACGACCTATGGTACCTATTTGATTTTGAGCAGAGGCAAACTGAAAATCCATTTGTATCAGGTATCGCACATTTTTAT
Source organism: uncultured Oscillospiraceae bacterium (assembly GCA_910587345.1). Classification (GTDB taxonomy): domain Bacteria; phylum Bacillota; class Clostridia; order Oscillospirales; family Oscillospiraceae; genus Vermiculatibacterium. Next base: position 68,505 of record CAJUKH010000017.1, read on the forward strand.
TGGACGCAAGATGCAATAATAAGTTCAAGCCACAAGAAAGAATACTCGTCTCCAACAGAGTATATTACCATAACCTCTTTTGAGCAAGATGGAAAAATTTATACAGGGATACCTGTTGGAGAATATCAAGATGGTGACTATGGTGTCCACAACAATGTGCGGTTTGCCGTTGACGACGGCTTGGTGTATTTTAATATTAATGACCTATCCGACTATTTTGGCTTGGATTACTATTTTTATCCTGATAGTGAAAACAACGATTGTATAGTTATTGTCGATAAATAAGTGAGAAAACACTTACAGTATGAAAGGAAGTTCCAACATGGATTTATTACATCAATTGATCAAAAGTCAACCATTTATTTACCTAATTGGTGAAAACTATTACCTTATCTCTAACGCCATTTTTCAAGAATGTTCTGGCGAAGATATCACTTTTGCAAAGAAGTTTGTTGACGAGGTCAACGGCGTTATCTCTCTCCATAATCATAGAATATTACAGCAAAGAGATGTGGAGGATTTCAATAGGCTTTATGATGAAATTAAGAAAAGAGAGGTTCAATCTGCACAAACTCCCAAAGAAGTAGCATATAACCTTGAAAAATTTTTGTTGCGCCTGAAGAAAGAGAATCCCAACGAAATTGAAAGTATTCAAAAACAACGCCTGAATTTGGTCACACTCTTAGATTTGCAAATGGATATTGCGTATGTTGGGAATGCGGAGATAAAAAGAGAATAATAAATCGAAGAGCCGGGAGCAATGCTCCCGGCTCTTCTTACAACAATTCCTTCAACTTTTCCTTTGTGTTCTCCCCCGGCTTTTTCAGCACGTGGAGGGCCAACCGTTTCTGGGCAGCGCTGATTTGGGGACCCTCCAGCCCCAACTCCATCAAATCCCCGGGCTTCAGCGCCAGCGTGGGGATGATAGCCGCCTCGGGGTGCTCCACCGCCCGCCTTAATTTCCGCTCCACGGGCAGGATCGCAATGGGAAAGCCGGTGGCATTGCAGAATCCCCGCCAGCGGGCTTCCGGGGTGGCAGGCAGGGCGGGCAGGGCGGCCAGGCCGGACAGGTCCGCCCCTGCCGGGAACGCATACAAATGGTCCAAAAGTCCCGTCTCTATCATCTCCCCCGCCACCTGAGGCCGGGGAGAGAGAAGGGTCTTTTCCACCTCCGCCCGGAGCCGCTCCCGGGATACCTTCTCCACCCGGTGGGCATTGGCCCGGAGGGCCCTCCCCGTCTTCTCTTCCAGTTCAAAGCCCAACTGGGCTTTGAACCGCAGGGCCCGGAGCATCCGCAGGGCATCCTCGGAAAATCGTCTCTCCGCCTTCCCCACACAGCGGATAAGGCCGCTTTTCAGGTCCTCCCGTCCTCCAAAGGGGTCCACCACCGTCCCATCCTCGGCCAGAGCCATGGCGTTGATGGTAAAGTCCCGCCGGGACAGGTCCTCCGTCAGCCCCACGTCAAAGGTCACGGCGTCCGGGTGCCGTGCGTCGGCGTAGCCCCCCTCCCGGCGGAAGGTGGTGATCTCCACGTTGCCGCTGACCGTGGGCACCGTCACCGTACCGTGGGCAAGGCCGGTGGGGACTGCGGCCGGAAAGAGGGCCATGACCTCCTCCGGCAAAGCGGCGGTACAGAGGTCCACGTCCCCCGCCTCCCGGCCCAGCAGGCGGTCCCGGACCCACCCCCCCACCGGGTAGGCCGCTTTTCCCGCCGCCTTCAGTTGTGCCAAACACTCCGCCGGCCCGGCGGGCAGGTCCTTCCACGTCATGGTTTTCCTCCTTTTTTCGGTATAGAGCTTCCCTCTTTTGTGTACAATGTTCTTGCCAATTCCTGCCCCATGTTCTATAATAGGGACAAATAGGGGACTTTTCCCCGGTTTTGGATTTTCATACCTTCCATTGACAAAGGTTGTGTTGATATGACAAACAATGAAATCTCCACCTATCTGACCTCCGGCACCCGTGCCCATCTGGTGGGCATCGGCGGAGTATCCATGGCCCCTCTGGCCGAAGTGCTCCACGGCGCAGGGCTGACCATTACCGGCTCCGATATGCGGGAAAGTGGCACGGTGGAGCATCTCCGCTCCCTGGGTATCCCCGTCTCCATCGGCCAGAGCGCCGAAAATCTGGGGGACGCCCAGCTGGTCATCCGCACCGCCGCCGCCCACGATGACAACCCGGAGATTTCCGGCGCCCGTGCCCGGGGCATCCCCGTCTTTGAACGGGCACAGGCCTGGGGCGCCATCATGCGCCAGTATAAAAACGCCCTGTGCGTCTCCGGCACCCACGGTAAGACCACCACTACCAGTATGTGTACCCATATCATCATGGCTGCCGGGCTGGACCCCACGGTGATGATCGGCGGCACCCTGCCCCTGCTGGGGGCCGGCCACCGGGTGGGCCACGGGGACACCATCATTCTGGAAAGCTGTGAGTACTGTAACTCCTTCCTCTCCTTCTTCCCCACCATCGCCGTCATTCTGAACGTAGACGCTGACCATCTGGACTTTTTCAAAGACCTTCAGGACGTGGAAAAGTCCTTCCGGGCCTTTGCCGACCTGGTGCCCCGGAACACCGGCCTTATCGTGGCCAACGCCGACGATGCCAACACCATGACCACCCTGCGGGGAGAGGAGCGGCCTATCCTCACCTTCGGCCTTGCCAAAGGTGACGTTCACGCCGCCGGCCTGACCTACGAAAACGGCCTTCCCTCTTTCGATATCATCCACGAGGGCAAGCCCTTCGCCCATGTCACCCTCCAGGTCCCCGGGGAGCACAATGTCCGCAACGCTCTGGCGGCCGCCGCCTCCTGCATCTCTCTGGGGGTGGAGGCTTCTGCGGTGGAAAAGGGCCTTGCCGCCTTCCGGGGTGCAGGCCGCCGTTTTGAAAAGAAAGGCTCCTGCAACGGCGCCGACATCTACGACGATTACGCCCACCACCCCAGCGAGGTCAAAGCCCTTCTGGACATGGCCATGACCCTGGGCTACAAGCGGGTCATCTGTGCTTTCCAGCCCCATACCTACTCCCGGACCAAGGCCCTCTTCCATGAGTTTACGGAGGTCCTCACCCGGCCCGATATGACCCTTCTGGCCGAGATCTACGCCGCCCGGGAGGACAACACCCTGGGCATCTCCTCCAAGGACTTATGCCAGCATATCCCCGGCAGCGAGTATTTCCCCACCCTGAAAGCCCTCACCGCCCGTCTCAAGGAGCTGGCCCAGCCCGGCGACCTGATCCTCACCGTAGGCGCCGGCGACATCTACACCGTGGGCGAAATGCTGGTGCAGGGGGACTGACACAGAACAAAGAACAGAAAAGGCGTAGCGCCAACGTGCCGCGCCCTTTTTCTTTCCCATTATAAAACAACCCACAACAGAACACAAGCCACAAAACAGCTCTCCCCCACCCCTGCCGTTTGACTGATGGCTGCGCAGCAGCCCTACCGCATGCGGCATGGTTCAATCCGATTTCCCGCCAAACATCGGTCTTGTCCCGGCCGACAATGTAATCCGCCAGAGATTGATAGGCCGTATCCGCCGCTTCGTCTAACTCCGCCATAAGGGAGATGGTCAGCCGGTCAACGACCTGATGCTGTACCCCGGTCAAAGCCCCGGCCGCCATATACGCCCGCAAAGCGGCCCTGGCCGTTGTCGGCATGGTCCGGGCCTCCGGGTGATAGGCGTAAAACTCGTATTCGATGGCCTTCGGGGACCACTCCCACGCCTCAGTCCTCATGCTGTTCAGTATCTGGCGTACCCGCTTCAGAGCGGCCACAACATGATAGTCGGCAAACCCCAGAGAGCGAAGCCGGGCTATCTCGTTGATGATGTCGCTTTCGGTCTTCAGGTACAGCTTGATCAGCTTATCTCGGTACTCGTTCATATTTCACCACCCGAAAATGGGTATAAGAAAAGCACAGGCTTCTCAGCGCTGTGCTTTTCTTTGTCGATACTATTTAATCGTCTTCTATTTCGTAATCTGAATCTGCTTCTGGGATAAGTCTAAGAAAATCCCAAAATGGAGCTTCTGGATGGGCAGTCCCATAGTCAATGATTTCTTGCTCAATTTTCCGCTGAATCGCAAAACTAATAAGCATGTCTACATCTTCTTTGAGGACTTTGTCTTTCTTCAATTCGCCCCGACCGATATACGGTTCCAAAAATTCCCTTAGTTTTCTCTCCATAATGGTTTGTCCCTTCTCGATTTTAAAGCTTTTTCTTATGTAATACCGACAAACCCCCAAAACCGTCGGCTTCTACTGCGTAAAGCCATATCCCGTCGGTAATTGTTCTGATTTCCCCTTCTTCCAAATTGGGAAATCTGGATTTTAGCACACCGCACAAGATTCCATACTTCTTTGGGCTTACCTGTATTTTCGATTGCTTTCTCTGCGGCGATGGGGCATATTTGGTTTTTCCTATTTTACCACTTATTCCAGTGGATGTCCAGCGTCCCCCTTCATCTCTTGGCTGACCAGGATCGTAGTCGATGGTCAACCCGTCTTCAAAAGGGACAACTCCCTCTCCCCCTATTCCCGAAAGAGGGTCCTTCAGTGCCGTATCGTCCTTCCATGTCACGCCGGCAGCGGCATTGATGTCGTCATCAGATATGCTTCCAAACATTCCGGTTTCATCGGACAGCTGTTTAAGCTCGTACATGGCGGTCTTCTTATCCAGCAGGCCGGACTGATATGCGCCAATGATGGGGTCCGCCTTTTCTTTTTGAAAAAGAAAAGGCGGCTTTATTCGCAAGGGGTGCGCCCAATCCGGGCAAGCGTAAAATAGAAAAGGTGCAGTCCCCCACCATACAATCCAAAAATAAAAAGAAAGGACGGGGCCTCTCGGCTCCGCCCTTCTCTTATTTCTCCTCTGCCCCAGCAGCCGCAGGCTCCTCCTGGGTCTCCGCCGCCGGCTTTGTCTCCTCCGGTCCCGGCTCCCCGGCAGCCACCTCCAAGGCCGCCCCGGCGCTCTCCCGCTCCTTCTTGGCCTCCTCCAGTTCCAGCCGCAGGCGCTCCGCCTCGGCCTCCGCTCTGGCCCGCTCCTTCTCTTCCCTCCGCCGGGCCAGCTTTTTCTTCATCGCCTGCCATTGGGCGATGATCCCCAGAAGCGCAAACAGCCCGATGAGGAAAAAGGTGCATATCGTTCCGGCGGTGGGGGCAAAGTCCCCCTTCAGCCCGGACACGAACCACCCGGCCCCCCAGCCCAGACCGCAGCCCAGATAGAAAAACAGGGTGAACCGCCAAAGCCGCAGCAGCACCGCTGCCGCCCCCACCAGCGCCAGAATGGCGTAAGTCCCCGCCAGCTCTGCGGTGACGAACTCCCCCACCGCCATGTAATGCCCGGTCAGCCCCACAGCCATAAAAATCCCAAAGCTGACCAGCGCCCACACCAGATTGGCCACCCCGAACCGGGTGCGTTTTTCCGTTTTTTCCTTCATGGTCCTTCCTCCGCTTCTTATCAAAAAAGGCCCCGTCCCCCAGAGGAGACGGGGCCTTCCGTTCTCTTACCCGTTGAGCTGCTTGCGCCGGGACAGGTTGATGGTACCGTCCTGCATCCCGTCCAGCGAGTCCAGACTCTTGCCTGTTCCGTAGGCCACGCAGGAGATGGCGTCATCGGCCACATGGGTCTCGATGCCGGTGCGGGACTCGATAAGTTTGTCAAAGCCCTGGACCAGAGACCCGCCGCCGGTCATAATAATGCCATTGGTGGAGATATCGGCCACCAGCTCGGGGGGCGTCCGCTCCAGCACCGAGTGAATGGCCTCCAAAATGCGGGAGCATGGCTCCTCAAAGGCCTCGATCATCTCGCTGGAGGTCACCGTGAAGGTCTGGGGCAATCCGGTCATCAGGCTCCGGCCCTTGATCTCCACGCTCTTCTCCTCCTCGGGGGGATACACGCAGCCGATCTGCATCTTCAGTTCCTCGGCAGTCCGCTCACCCACAAGCACATTGTGCTTGCGGCGGATATACTTGATGACCGCCTCATCAAACTGGTCGCCGGCAATTTTGATGGAGGAGGACTCCACAATTCCGGAGAGGGAGATGACCGCAATGTCCGAGGTGCCGCCGCCGATGTCCACCACCATATGGCCGTCGGGCTTGGCAATGTCGATACCGGCGCCGATGGCGGCAGCCAGAGGCTCCTCAATGAGATAGACCCGCCGCGCCCCCGCCTGAATGCCGGCGTCGATGACCGCCCGCTCCTCCACCTCGGTGATGCCCGAGGGGACGCAGATAATGATGCGGGGCTTGAAGAGCCGGAAGGAGGTCACCTTCCGGATAAACTCCTTCAGCATCCGCTCGGTCATGTCGTAATCGGAGATAACGCCCTCCCGCAGCGGCCGGATGGCCACGATGTTGCCGGGGGTACGGCCCAACATCTGCTGGGCGTCGGTGCCCACTTTCAGAAGTTTGCCCGTGTTCTTGTCAATGGCCACCACCGAAGGCTCCCGCAGGACCACACCCTTGCCCTTGATGTAGACCAGAATGGAGGCAGTTCCCAGATCGATCCCGATATCCTTGCTAAAACTGAACATACGCAGCACCTCATATATCTTTCCGCCATAGCTTTGTATGGCTATAATTTTCATCAAAACAGGTCCTTTCGGGATATTCTTCCCGGAATCGTCCCTCTTTAGGCATACCCATTATAACGGCTTTTCCGCCGTATTTCAACGCCCCGGCACAAAAAAACAAAAAATCTTGCAAAAGAAGGGCGATCCCACCCCTATTTTTCCTTCCTGTTTCCACCCTTCTCCGCCCGGGCCAAAGTGGCGCAGGCCACCCGCTCCGCCCCCGCCAGCAGCAGGGTCCCGGCGCACTCGGAAAGCGTTGCTCCCGTGGTGAGAACATCATCCACCAAAAGAACGCTCTTTCCCCGAAGCACCTCCGGCTCGTGGGCCGTGTAAGCGCCCAGCAGGTTGGCCCGGCGGGCAGCCTCCCCCTCGATGGTGGACTGGGCGGGCCGCTCCTCCTTGTCCAGCGTCCGCACCACCGGCAGGGCAAGGGCCTTCCCCACCTCCCGGGCCAGCAGTTCTCCCTGGTCATAGCCCCGGTTGCGAAGCCGTTTTGGGGAGAGGCTGGGCCAGGAAACCAGATCGATATGCCAGGCCTGCTCCTCCACCACCCGGGCGATCAGCGGCCCAAAGCTGCGGCTCCGGGCAGAGCGGCCATTGAATTTATAATCGTGGACGGCCTTTCTCACCTTGTCCTGATACCGAAGGGCGGAGGCGCACCCCGCCGTCAGCTCCACCGGATGCCGTACAGACATCCCCTCAAGCCATGGAAGGTCCTTTCGGCACGCAAAACACACCGCCTCCCCCTTCCCCACCAATCTGCCGCAGAAGGGGCACTTGGGCGGAAAGAGAAGGTCCAGCAGCGCTTCAGCCCCTCTCATGATTCAGATCCTGTTCCGTGATGGGACCGTGCTCCCGCTCAAATTCCCGCACGCAGGCCGCCATCAGGCAGAGGATCTGCCTGCTCATGGAACGGCCTTCATATTGGGCCACATACTGAAATTTGGCGTGCAGCGCCCCGTCCAGCCGGATGCCCAGATGCTTTTGTGCCTTCGTCATTTCACACTTCCCCCATCTTTCCTGATAAGCCGGGCCTTTCCCCCGCTCACAGGGCTTTTTCCCCCTCCGCCAGCCGCCATCTAAGGCCCGAATACCGCTTGGTCTGGCGGTTGTTGGCGGTCATTCGGGCAATGACATTTTCATCTCCCACGATCACCAGCAGTTCCCTTGCCCGGGTGATGGCGGTATAGAGGACCCCCCGGGTGAGAAGCCTGGGGGCAGTATCCAGAGCGGTGAGAACCACCGCCCTGTACTCACTGCCCTGACTTTTGTGAACGGTGACGGCATAGGCCGGCTCCAGCTCGGCCAGCATATCGGGGGAATACTCCACCATTCTCCCCTCAAAATCCACCGTGATCAGCTCCCGGCGGTTGTCCACCTCACGGATATGACCGATGTCGCCGTTGAAAATACCCATGCCGGCCTCTGTGCCGTCCATGGTCTTCCACATGACGTCATAGTTGTTCTTCACCTGCATCACCCGGTCCCCACGGCGGAAGATATAGGGGCCGAATTTCCGCTCCCCCTTGTCCTCGGCGGGGGGATTGACGGCGGCCTGGATGGCCCGGTTCAGACTGGCGGTGCCGCCGTCATATTTCCGGGTGGGGGACAGGACCTGGATCTGGTGGGAGGGAATGCCCATATTTTCGGGAAGCCGCTTGCCCACCAGTTCCACAATGGTCTCCTCCGCCGCCGCCGGGTCCGGCCGGCGGAGAAAAAACACATCCTGACTGCTGTCATTTTTCAGCTTGGGTGGGGTGCCCTCATTGACCTGGTGGGCCGAGCGAATGATGGCGCTCTGAGCCGCCTGACGGAACACTTCTGTCAGCCGCACCGTGGGCACCGTACCGCTGCGGATCAGGTCGGAGAGAAGATTCCCCGCCCCCACGCTGGGCAGCTGGTCTGGGTCCCCCACCAGCACCAGCCGGCAATCCTCCCGCAAGGCGGACAGCAATGCCGACATCAGGGTGATATCCACCATGGAGGTCTCGTCCACAATGACCGCATCGGCCTTTAGGGGGTCATTTTCATTGTGGGCAAAGGCCAGCCGGCCGGTACGGGTATCGAACCGGGTCTCCAGCAGCCGGTGGATGGTGGCTCCCTCCATACCGCACAATTCCCCCATCCGTTTGGCCGCCCGGCCGGTGGGGGCGGCCAGAGCGGTCTCCAGCCCCAGCGCGTCAAACAGGGCCAGTACCCCCTTCAAGGAGGTGGTTTTTCCCGTGCCCGGCCCGCCGGTGAGAAGCATCATCTGGCGGCCGGCAGCCAGCTCCACTGCCCGCCGCTGCTGAGGAGCGTAGGTGATACCCTGCTCTTTCTCAATGCGGCTCACAAGCCCCGGCAGGTCCTCCGGCGGGAGCAGCTCGTTTTGGCTCATGGCGGCAATGCGGCGGGCCACATGGATCTCGGCCTCATAAAGTTCACTCAGATAGCAGGCATCCTCCCCCGCCACCGTCTCCTCCACCACGCTGCCCTCCTCCAGTAGAACGGCCAGCGCATCGGCCAGCACCTCTTCCTCCGCAATGCCCAGCAAGGCCCCGGCAGCCATCAGCAGCTTCCTCTCCGGCAAAAATGTGTGTCCATTATCCAGATTGTGGCGCAGGGTAAACAACACCCCCGAGGAAAGGCGCTGGGGGTGGTCATCGGCAAATCCGAGGGTCAGGGCCAGCGTGTCCGCCCTACCGAAGTCCACTGCCAGTTCCCCCTCGGTAAGAAGATAGGGGTTCTCCTCCACCGCCTGTCTGGCCCTGTCGCCAAACCGGCGGTACAGCGGCATTCCCAGCTGGGGCGGCAGGTCGTAGGCCGACAGAAAATCCAACAGCCGCCGCATCCCCATCTGAAGGCGAAATGCCTCTCCCATGGCCTCGGCCCTTTTGGGGGTCAGACCCTTGATCTCGGTGAGCCGCTGTGGCTCATGCTCCAACACCGCAAGGGTCTCCTCCCCAAAAAGGTCGAGCATTTTCCGTGCCGTAGAGATACCGATGCCCCGGACCACACCGGAGGCCAGATAGTCAAAGATGGCCTTCTCCCCCGTAGGCATCCCCCGGCGGGCCACCTCAGCCTTAAACTGCTGGCCATAGGTGGCATGATGGGTCCATCCCCCCTGGGCGGAAAGGCTCTCCCCCGGAGCCACGCCGGGGATGCACCCCACCACAGTGACCGGCTCCTCCTCCCCAACGTCCAAACGGAGAACGGTATAACCGTTCTCCTCGTTCTGGTAGACCACCGAATCCACGGTGCCCTCTAAATTTGTCATCTCCCTCTGTTCCAGTGATCTCACCTCACTTTTTCTTCCACTTTTACATTTGTAGAAGCCCTTTCCCACAGGGACCGGACTTCCCGACCATTCTCTTTTACTTTTGCAGAAGTCCCTCCACCTGTTGGGGGAGCAACAGGTTCACCGTCTGAAATTTTCCTTTGTAAAACACCGCCCAGTTATTGAACACACAGGGCAGGTCCTTGGCCATTTCCAGACTTTCCACCTGCCGCAGCGTCAGAGGAAGTCCCCGCTCCCCGCAGAATGCGCCGATCCATTCCAGCCGTTGGAGAATATGGGGACACTGGAGATCGTAGTAGATGGTCAGCTCTTTTTCTTCGATCTCTCCCTTTTTTGCCCTGTCGGTAAACGCCGGGGCTGTTCCGTCAAAGGAGAGGGCCAGCAGATCATAGCCATGATCGGTAGAATCCACCACCGAAAAGCCGTACTTTTGAGCGAATTTTTGGTCGGAAAGCCACGCTTTTTGCCTGTTTGCCCCCAGCATACACACCCCGGAACGGCCGTTTCGGCGGGCATCCTCCAGGCAATATTCCATCAGGGCCTTGCCATAGCCCTTTCCCCGCCCTTCTCCCTCGGTCCAAAGGCAGTAGATGTAATAAAAATTCTCCCCCACCGCCGGCACCCAGGCTGTCTCCAAAGGGGCGTATTCTATCATTGCCGTGGCCTTTTGGTCCAGCTTGCGGAACACATGGCCTTCCCGCAGCCGCTGGGCCAGCCAAGTCCGCTTGGCCTCCACCCCGGGATGGGAGGCCCTGGTGCGGATAATACAGCTCAAATGCTCAAATTCCAGGTTTTCCGGGGTCAAATTGATAAATTCCGGCATCTTTTCACCCCATTACCGTAGTAAACAGGTCCACCCCCAGAGAGGTGAGTCCCGTCATGATGGCGCCCGCCAAAAGGACTCCGGCAATGATGGAGGGCATGGCCTTTCTCAAGGGCATATCCAGAAAAGCCGCCGCCAGCGCCCCGGTCCATGCCCCGGTGCCGGGCAGGGGAATGCCCACAAAGAGCATCAGCCCCAGATATTTGTACCGGTTCACCACATCTCCCTTCACGCTGGCTTTTTTCTCCAGCCGGTCCACCAGACCGTCCAGCCGGGGCAACCGCCGGCGCATCCACTGAAAAATACGGCGGATATACACGATAATGAAGGGAGCGGGCAGAATATTCCCGATGACGGCGGCGGTAAAGGCCACCGGATAGGGCAGTCCCAGAGCCACCCCGAAGGGGATGCCTCCCCGCAGTTCCACAATGGGGATCATGGACACCAGGAAGGTGAATACAAATTCTCCCCCCACGGTGGATTCCAGCCAGTGCAGCAATTCCATGTTCACCCCTCCTTTCCCGTCCCAGAATAGCACAAAATGCCCCTGAAATACATAAATTTTCCCTTAAATTTCCCCACAATCGGCCATGACCGTCCCCTTCAGATAATCGGCAAACCGGTCATACCGCTCCTTCGTCCACCCCTCCGGCCAGGTCATCACCACCAACTCATGCCCCCGAAAGCCCGGGCGGTAGGGCGGGTGGATGTGCTGCCAGGGGTTAGCCCGGAAGCCCTGCTTCTCGTAAAAATGCTGCCGGCGGATAGACACCTCCTCCACCGGCGGGTCGATCTCCAGCAGAAGGTCCTTCCCCTCCCCCTGGAGCAGCCTCAGGGCCTCCGCCCCCAGCCCCTTGCCCCGCAGGGCCTCGCTGATGGCAAAATGCTCTACATACCGGAAATCCGGTCCCTCCCAGAAAAGGAAGATGCCGGCAAACGCCTCCCCCTCCCAAATGAGGGTAAAGTGGTACTCCGGGTGGCCCATCACCCCCACCTGCTTCTCCCGGGTCCGCCGCTCGTGAAGGGGAAAGGCGGTCTCATAGAGGCCAAAGGCCTTCTCAAAAGCCGGGTAGTCCGCCGATTGGATTCGTTCAAATGTCGTGCTCTTCCTCATTTCATCATCCGCTTCAGATACCGTCCCGTATAGCTTTCCTTGCAGGCCGCCACCTCTTCGGGGGTGCCGGTGCAGACGATGGTGCCGCCCTTGTCGCCCCCCTCAGGGCCAAGGTCGATCAGGTGGTCGGCGGTTTTGACCACATCCAGATTGTGCTCGATGACCACCACCGTATTGCCCAGCTCCACCAGCTGTTGAAGAACCTCAATAAGTTTGTGGACATCATAGCTGTGAAGGCCCGTGGTAGGCTCGTCCAGAATATAGATGGTCCGGCCGGTGGACTGCCTTGCCAGCTCGGTGGCCAGCTTCACCCGCTGGGCCTCGCCGCCAGACAGTTCGGTGGAAGGCTGGCCCAGCTTCACATAGGAAAGGCCCACCTGAGACAGCGTTAGCAGTTTGTTGTAGATTTTCGGCAGATTCTCAAAGAAGGGCAAAGCCTCGTCCACCGTCATCTCCAAAACCTCGTAGATGTTCTTCCCCTTATAGCGGACCTCCAGAGTCTCCCGGTTATACCGCTTGCCATGACAGACATCGCAGGGGACATAGATATCGGGGAGGAAGTGCATCTCGATCTTCAAAAGGCCGTCGCCGGCGCAGGCCTCGCACCGGCCGCCCCGAATGTTGAAGGAGAACCGCCCGGCGTTGTAGCCCCGGGCCTTGGCGTCGGGGGTGGAGGCAAAAAGCTCCCGAATATCGTTAAACAGCCCCGTATAGGTGGCCGGGTTGGACCGGGGGGTCCGGCCGATGGGAGACTGGTCGATGTTGATGACCTTGTCCAGATACTCCTCCCCCTCGATGGCGGTATGCTTGCCGGCTCGGGTCTTGGCCCGGTTCAGGTCGGCGGCCAGCTTCTTATACAAAATCTCGTTGACCAGGGAGGACTTGCCCGAGCCGGACACACCGGTAACGCAGGTGAAGGTCCCCAGAGGGATCTGAACATCCATCCCCCGCAGATTGTTCTCTGCCGCCCCCCGGATGGTGAGGAAATTGCCGTTGCCCTTCCGCCGCTCCTTGGGTACGGGGATCTTCCGCACCCCGGAGAGATAGGCCCCCGTAATGGAGCTGGGGTTTGCCATGATCTCCTCCGCCGTGCCCTGGGCGATGATGCTGCCGCCGTGGACGCCGGCCCCGGGGCCTACGTCGATGATATGGTCGGCGGCCCGCATGGTATCCTCATCGTGCTCCACCACCAGAAGGGTGTTGCCCAGATCCCGCAGATGCTTCAGGGTCTCCAGCAGCTTGTCGTTATCCCGCTGGTGGAGGCCGATGGAAGGCTCGTCCAGAATATACAGCACTCCCATGAGGGAGGAGCCGATCTGGGTGGCAAGGCGGATACGCTGGCTCTCGCCGCCGGACAAAGTGCCCGCCGACCGGGACAGGGTAAGGTACTCCAGCCCCACCGAGTTCAGGAAGTTGAGCCGTGTCTTGATCTCCTTGACGATTTGCCCGGCAATCATGGTCTTTTGCTCGGAAAGGACCAGTTTTTCCATGAAATCGATGGCCTCAGTCACCGATTTGTGGCAGTAGGCGTCAATGTCCATATCCCCCACCGTCACCGCCAGGGACTCCCGGCGGAGCCGCTTTCCCTGACAGTCGGGACAGGGGCATTCGGACATACACTCCTCCAGCTCCTTCCGGACCCCCTCGGACTGGGTCTCATGATACCGGCGCTCCAGATTGTTGCAAATGCCCTCGAAGGGCTGCATCAGGGTCCCCTGTCCGTTGGCCCGGTCGTATGTCAGTTTCAGCTTCTCTCCCTTGGTGCCGTAGAGGATAATATCCATTACCTCAGCGGACAGATCCTTCACCGGGGTAGTCAGCTTGAACTTATACCGCTTGGCCAGCGCCTCAAAGTACATCCGGGAGATGGAATCTCCCTTGATGTTGTTCCAGCCGGAAGCCACAATGGCCCCGTCCAGGATGGACAGTTCCTTGTTGGGGATGATAAGCTCGGGGTCCACCTTCAGCTGGACCCCCAGACCGGTACAGGTGGGGCAGGCGCCAAAGGGGTTATTGAAGGAGAACATCCGGGGGGTCAACTCCTCAATGGAGATGCCGCAGTCCTCGCAGGCGTAGTTCTGGGAGAAGGAGATATCCCGGTCCTCCCCCACAATGTTGATGACGATAAGCCCCCCCGCCAGGTTGGAGGCCACCTCCACCGAGTCGGTGAGCCGCTGCTGGATATCCTCCCGGATGACCAGCCGGTCCACTACGATCTCGATATTGTGCTTTTGGTTTTTGTTGAGGGTGATCTCCTCCGACAGATCGTAGAGATTCCCGTCCACACGGGCCCGGACATAGCCCGACTTCCGGGCGTCCTCAAAAATCCTGGCGTGTTCCCCCTTCTTTCCCCGAATGACGGGGGCCATGACCTGGATACGGGTGGCCTCGGGCAGACGCATCACCTGATCGATGATCTGGTCCACGGTCTGCTGCTGGATCTCCTTGCCGCAGTTGGGACAGTGAGGGGTGCCCACCCGTGCCCAGAGAAGGCGAAGGTAGTCGTAAATTTCCGTCACCGTACCCACGGTGGACCGGGGGTTTTTGGAGGTGGTCTTCTGGTCGATGGAGATGGCGGGGGAAAGGCCGTCGATGGAGTCCACATCGGGCTTTTCCATCTGGCCCAGAAACATCCGGGCATAGGAGGAAAGGGATTCCACATACCGCCGCTGCCCCTCGGCGTAGATGGTATCAAAGGCCAGAGAGGACTTCCCCGAGCCGGACACGCCGGTGAGGACCACCAGCTTGTCCCGCGGGATGGTGACGTCGATATTTTTCAAATTGTTGGCACGGGCGCCTTTGACTACGATGGTGTCTTGCATGGCAGGTTCTCCTTCATATTTGTTTCGGTTTTACTTTAAGTATGGGCCGGTAAAATCAGATACGGCATAGTTCTCTCTGTACACAGAAAAAACCTCGTCATCTGTCCAGCTTACATGGCCGGGTCCGATATCATCTATCCTGTAATATGTTCCATTTGCCAACAGATAGGTCCTGCCCCGGTATCCCCATCCTCCCATATCCAGATATCTTTGCTCCAAAGCGTATTGGCCCGTGGGCGACGGAATGGTAAGGCGATAGGGCCAGAGAATGTCACAGAAAAGAAAGGCCGCAAACAGCATTATGAACATGAGTAAAACAAAAAACGCTTTTCTCTGGGACCTGTTGCCCTTTTCTTGTTCATGCTCATCCATTTTCCACCAGTTCCCCCTGCACATACTTGGGCAGCTTTTCCACGATAAGGCGGTAGGAGTCGTCGCAGAGTTCCTTTATCAGCTCGCCGGTCAGGTCCCCGTCCAGCAGCACGGCGTTCCAGGTCTTTTTGTCGCAGTAGAAGCCGGGGAGAATATCCGGAAACTCCGCCCGCAGCAGTTCCGCCCGGCAGGGGTCACATTTCAGGTTGACCAGAGGGTGGCCGTTATACCGCTCGTCCTTCATGCCCTCCGGCCGGCAGATGGCGGCGAAGAGCTTGCCCCGGACCATGTACCGGTCCCAGCCCCACTCCACCTTGAAATCATGCTCCGCTCCGGCCTTAGACAGCAGGTACCCGTCCAGCCATTGTGTGTCCGTCATAGGGTCCCCTCCTCAGGCTCCGAAGTCCTTCGCCACCTTGCCCAGCATCTCCCGGATGGGCAGCTCGTAGGGGCAGCGACCTTCACAGGCGCCGCACTGGATGCACTCGCCGGCCTTGTGGGCCATGGCGTTGTAGCGGTCTCTGGCCCAGTCGGCCAGACCCTCATAGTGCCGGAGATAGTTGTCAAAGAGGAAGGCTGAGGGAATGTTGATGCCCACGGTGCAGGGAGCGCAGTAGCCGCACCGGCGGCAGAAAGTGGTGCCCAGGGTCCTGCGGATGGTCTCGCACTTTTCCAGTTCCTCCGCCGTCAGAGGGCCGAAGCTCTCAGCGGCGGCAGCGTTCCGGTCCACCTCCTCGGCGCTGCCCATGCCGGGGATGGAGATATCCATGACCCCCGAGGCGTCAATGAACTTCAGGGCCAGGGTCCAATCCTCCAGATTGCCGCCGGCCATGGGCTTCATACAGATGGTGCCCATGCCCTTCTCCCGGGCCAGCTTCAAAATTTCCGTGCCCTGGCTCTCCACGATATTGAAGGGGAACATGACGGTCTCGATTTTGCCGGCGTACTCTTCCACCGCCTTTTTCAAGGCGTCCAGAGAGTGGAAGGTGGCGCCGATATGGCCTACCTTCCCCGCTGCTTTCGCCTCTTCCAGAGCCTTGTAAGCGCCGTCAGGGCCAAAAACCTTCTCGAAGTCTCCCAGCGGCAGGTTGTGGAGCTGATAGACCTCGATGTGGTCGGTCCGGAGGTTTTTCAGGCTGGTCTCCACCTCTTTTTTCATGCCCTCGTAATCCCGGACCATGGACTTGGTGGCCAGAATAAACTTCTCCCGCCGGCCCTTGAGGGCGGCGCCCAGATACTCCTCGGAGACGGTGTAGCCCCGGGCGGTGTCGATATAGTTCATGCCGTGCTTTTCCAGAGCGTCCACCACCGCCACGGTGTTGGCGGCGTCGCTGCGCTGGATGGGGATGCCCCCAAAGGACACTACGGCGCAATTAAGGCCGGTCTTGCCAAGCTCTACATACTTCATGTTTTTACCTCTTTTCCTGATGATAATATTCATCCCCCGGCCTTTTGGCCGGGTTGGTCTCTATGTAGTTCCAAATGCGGAAATAGTCGGTTTCGTTGCGGATGATGTGGTCGTAGTAGGACCGCTGCCAAATGTTTTTACCGTTCTTTTGTGTCACAGACCGTTTGAAATACCGCACCAGCCCCGCAACCACATCTGTTTCCCGTCTCCCATTTCACGCCCCCGTAATGCCTCGCAGGAGCAGCACCCACAAATCCAGCCCCCAGAGGAGATAGGCCCCGCAGCCGGCGACCAGTAGCAGCTCCCAGACCATCCACGCCGGCAGGCCATAGCGCAAAAGCAGCAATATCCACCGCCTGGCGCCCCTCTGGGTATTCACAAATTCCGGGGCCCGCAGCGCCCTTATTTTTGGTATCCTGTACACCCAGACCAGAAACAGAAAAAGCAACCCATTCCAAACCAGCAGCACCTTCGCGATCGCGGACAGGGCCATACCCACAAGATACAGCAACCCGCCCAACAGAAACAAAGGCCAGAAACAGAGCAGTATCAGAGAAAACCCGGCCACAGCCTCTCACTTTCCTCTCAATTCGATGATTCTGTCCCGCAGAACAGCGGCGTACTCGAACTCCAACCGCTTGCCGGCCTCCTTCATCTCCCCACCCGGCTTTCGCCGTGCGGGGAACCCCCTTCGATAAAAAGTCCTCGGCGGAAATGAATTCCGCCTGCGGGAACTCTCGCCGCCATAGCGGCTTCGAGATTCACGGCGCTTATCGCGCCGCCCCATCTGCGATGGGGCCAAGGAGATGAAGTCGGCCTATTTCCCTCTTAATT
>CAJUKH010000018.1 GCA_910587345.1 uncultured Oscillospiraceae bacterium
AGGCCGGGGCGAACTACATCTTCGAGCATAAGGACGCCCCCACCAACACCCCCGCCTTCAACTTCCGCATTAACGCCAGCCGTGGCCCCAGCGGAGAGGGAGGCTATATCACGTCCGTACAAGGAGGTTTTCAGTAATGGGACTGAACAGGCTGCGCCAGGATTCCGTGAAGGAGCGCCGCAAGCAGAAAACCAGAGCGGAGCTCCAGCGGGAGAATGAGAAGCTGACGGCCCAGGTCAAGAGCCTGGAAACGCAGCTGGAGGACACGCAGATGGCCCTCTGCGACGTTTACGAAATTGTGGCCGGGGGAGGTGACGTGAGTGGCTAAGATTTACGCCGACCTGATCCGCAAGGGCCGCAAGACCCTGAAGGAGGTCCCCGCCCACCTTCGGGCGGAGGTCGAGGCCCTGCTGAAGGAGGCTCCCCATGGGTAGGCTCCAGGCATGGCTACTAAAAATTCTGCTGGGAAAGGAGGACCCGGACATGGCTATCGTCTACGCCACCCTTATCGTGAAGGGCCGCAAGACGCTGGACCAGGTACCCACCATCATCCGCAAGGACGTGGAGGACATCCTGGAGGCCCTGGAGGTCAAGGTCAACGACTGACCTCCATCCAGCACCGCCCAGGGCCGACCGGCGGAGGCCCCGGCCCTGGGCCATACCCGAAAGACAGGAGGAACCCACCATGTACATCGACGCCGACACCATCATCAAGGCCGCAGCCCTTCTCGGAGCGTTGACGGCCCTGGTCGGGGCCATTATCGCCATCTACAAGGTCTATGACAGCAACAAGCGCCAATCGGACGCCATCAAGGCGATCCAGGAGGAACAGACCCTGATCTGCTACGGCCTCCGGGGAGCCTTGCAGGGCCTAATCGAGAAGGGCTGCGACGGCCCCTGCAAGGACGCCCTGAACCTGCTGGACAAGCACCTGAATAAAGAGGCCCACCACCCGGACCTCTGAGGAAGGAGAACCCCATGAAATTTTTTCTCGAATACTGGTATGTGGTCCTGGCCATCCTCGCCCTGCTGGCTATCGCCGGATACAAAATCTTCTGCTATTTCAAGCTGCCCAGCGAGGAACAGCTGGAGAAGGTCCGCCAGTGGCTTCTGAAGGCTGTGACCGAGGCGGAGCGGGAGCTGGGCGGCGGCACCGGCCAGCTGAAGCTCCGCACCGTGTACGATGCCTTCCTGACCAAATTCCCCTGGCTGGCCCCCCTCGTTTCCTTCGACCGCTTCTCCGAGTTGGTGGACGAAGCCCTGGAGGAAATGCGGAAGATGCTGGCAAAGAACAAAGCCGTTCAGGCGTATGTGAGCGGGGAGGTCGGCACCAATGGCACAGCGGAGAAGGAAGCGCAAATCTAACACCAACCGCTTCTCGAAGAAGGTGGTCCCGGCTATCCTGGTCGCCGTGGCGGCGTTCACCGTGACCATGATCGTGATCTACGTCAAGACCGGCGGCGTCCCGGACACGCTGGTGACCGCCTTCTTCGCCTTCGCCGGAGGGGAGGCCGGGGCCTTGGGCCTGATCCGTTACGGCAAGGCCAGATACACCGACACAAACAACAGCAGCGACGCCGGAGGCCAGGACCCCCCGGCGGGATAAGGAGGAAGCTATGGCCATGAAAAGCAAGGTCCTGGTCGAGAAGGCCGTGGACATTGCCCAGCACTATAAAACCCTCTACGTCATGGGCTGCTTCGGCGCTCCCATGACCGCCGCCAACAAAAAGCGGTATACCCAAAACCACGACTACAACAAAGCCGCCGACCGCACCCGGATGATTAACGCCGCCACAGCTGACACCTTCGGCTTCGACTGCGTGAACCTGATAAAGGGCATCCTGTGGGGCTGGACCGGCGACAAGGCCCGGACTTACGGCGGGGCCAAGTACCCCACCGCCGCCGATCTGAAGGCCGGGGCCTGCCCGGACATTGGGGCAGACGGCATGATCGCCAAATGTACCGGCGTCAGCACCACCGGCTGGACCTCTATGGTACCGGGGGAGGCGGTCTGGTGCAAGGGGCACATCGGCATCTACATCGGGGACGGGCTGGCCGTGGAGTGCAGCCCCCGCTGGGCGAACCGGGTACAGATCACCGCCGTGGCCGGGTGCGGCAAAAAGGCCGGATACAACACCCGGACCTGGACCAAACACGGCAAAATCCCCTGGGTCGACTACTCCGACCAAAGCGGAGCCGCCCCCGTCCAGCCCCCCGCCCAGGGCAGCACCGCACCGATGCCCCCCGCCTCCAAGGGGGAGGTCAAGGCGAAAGAAGCCGCCCGGTCCTTCGACAAGGCCCTGGCCGGTACCTACACCGTGACCGCTGGCGGAGGCCTTCACATTCGGACCGGAGCCGGAACCGGCAAGGCCAGCCTCGCCGTCCTGCCCTGCGGGACGAAGGTCCGAAACTATGGCTACTACACCACCACCGGCGGGACCCGCTGGCTCTACATCCAGGTCACCCTGGGCAGCACCACCTACACCGGCTTCAGCAGCGAAGCCTATCTGAAGAAATAGGAGGACAGCACCATGGCAAGGAATAGCACGAAGAAGGCCACCACGAAGGCCAAAGCCCCCGCCCCGGCCCCGGAGGCCACGCAGGAAGCCCACCTGGACCCCACCCAGCTCAGGAGCATGGATGACGCCAGCCTCCAGCAGCTGGCCAGGGACATGGGCCTCGACCCCGCCGCCTACCCGGACCGGGAAGCCCTGACCGCCGCCATTGCGGAGGTGCCGGTCATTCCCGGCCCCCCGGAGCCGGAGGGCCAGGAGGACACCAGCGCCGCCCAGGAAGGCCAGGAAACGCCCCAGGAGCCGCCCTCCGCCCAGGAGGGGCAGGACAATGCCCCCCAGGGCCAGGACGGCCAGGGGAGCGGCCAGGAGGCCCCGGAGGGCACCCCGGAACCGTTCACCCCCTACGAGGCCACCGTGGCCGTCCCCCTGGTGGTGATCCGGCGGGGGGCTACCCCCAACCCGGAGGACAAGCCCATCGGCACCATGGCCAGAGGGGCCAGGGTGACTGTCACCGCCAGCCTGGACGGCTATGCCATGCTGGCAAACGGCACCTACGTCAAGGAGGTCTACCTGGAGCGGGTAACGCCCTGAAGGCCGACCCCTGACGCCAAAGAACGGACGCCCTGTGCGCCCGTTCTTTTTATGCCCCTGTCCGGCCCGCGAAGGGGCCTACAGTGGCCGTCAGCTCGGGGGAGGGTAAACATATACCCCCTGCCCCGTGAAGCGTCGTTTTTTCCAGTGGAAAAAAGACAGCAGGGGCGGAGCGCCGGAGGGTAACAATACCACAGCATAAAGAAAAGCGGCCTACAGCCCCGTGGCGGAGCCATAGCCGCTTTTTCCTTTTGCGCCTCACCTGTACGTTTCCGATTCGAAGCCGTGGCGCTTCAGGTAGGCCTCGGCCTGGGAGTATTGGGTGAAGGTCCGGGACTTCAGCTTCTGCCGGTCCCGCCCGATGACCACCGTGGACCCGATACCCTGAATGATCCAGGCGTCCTTCCCGTTCTTGCGGATCGGATTGAAGTACACCGCCTCACCGCTGGCCTTGTTTATCATTTTCATACCTGCACCCCCTCATTCAGCAGCTGTTCCAGATTGGAAAACATATTGTAGTCCCCGGCGAACCCGTCCGGCCCTACCAACAGCAGCAGGTCCGCCGCCGCCGCCAGACCACACTCCAGAGCGTAGTCCAGGATTTCCCGCTCAGACATTCCCTGCACCCCCTTCACTCGACCCCGGCCAGATAGCCGCCGCAGTACCCCGGGTCGATGTACCTGGCCCGCTGGAGGGCCAGGTCGAAGCTGCCAGCCGTTACCCGGAGGGCGGGAAGCCCGCCCCCGAAGATGATCCAGACCATCACCGCTCCCCCTTCCTCACGGCCTCAGCGACCGCCAGATAATGCGCCAGGATTGCCCGGTCCTTTTTCACCACCTCGGAATTTTCCCCGAAGTTCCATTCTTCCCGGCGGATATTCTCACGCAGGGCCTCGGCCTTCGCCTCGAAGTGGGCCACGATCTCGGCCACGTTCTGGATTTTCTTGACCTCGATCTGAGCGTGAGCCTTGTTCCAGCGGTCAGCCTCGGCCCGCTTGCAGCGGTCGCTGACAAACACGCCGATGGGCCAGAAGCAGATATTGTGCTTCGCCACGCTGACCTTGCCGGCCTTGGAGATTTTCTTCAGGGAGTGGTCGGAACCGCACCAGGAAGGATCGCCGGGGGAGTTGTCCACGAACCAGAAGCCGTTGTCGTTCTTGAAATAGGCCCCCGTGATTTCCACCACCATGCCGGTCAGGATTTCCACGCCGTTTTTATCTAACATAGCCTTTCCTCTTTCCGCCCGGAAACCGGGCCTTGATTTTTTCCTGCCTTCGTGTTACCATGGGGGCCAGAGGGAAGGCAGGTCCCCTCCGGCCCTTTTTGGTGTTAGGCTCCCTTTGCTTTGGACGGCTGTGGGGAGCCTAACTTTTTACTTGCTGGGGTTCTTCGGGGGCTGCTGGATACCAGTGGCGATGTACTTGATGCACTCGATGACTTCCTTCTCGGAGAGGCCCTTGGAAATGAGCCAATCAGTGAGCCTTGCGGTCTCGGTGGCGGTCATGCTGCATTCCTCCATTTGCTATACCTCCTGCCCGGTAAAGATTTCCCGGCTCCCGGTCTTGCCCGTTCGCTCGGGATGTATCCCCCTCGGATGGTGCTGATGTTACGGCACGAACGCCTTAAATACAATCTGGAATATGGTCTAAACTTCCTTGCGTGTGTATGGTAACTTTGCCATTTCGGACAGGCCGGGAAACAGGAGCGCCGGAGGCATAGCCCCCGGCGCTTTTCGCTCAGTCCAACAGGCTCTCCATTGCTATGGGATACTGCTCTTTGAGCTTTTCAAAGGCCCTGCGGGTCACCCGGTAGGACCGCCAGCCCTCCAGCTGCTTCCTGCTGCCAGGATACCAGGAGGGGGACAGCTCCGTGATCCCCCGGCCCTTCAGCTCCAGCGGCGTATCCACATAGTAGTGACCGCCGTAGTGGCCCAGGCTGGCCTCCATTTGGACCTCCGGCTTCCGCTGGCCCAGCTCCGGGCAGTAGACATGGACGCCAGCCCGATGATCGTCCAGATAAATGACCTTCGCCATATTGACACCCCCCTTACCGGATACCGCCCAGCTTCAGCCAGCGGTTCAGCTTGGCCTTGCTGCTAAAGCGGTAGTCATTGCGGGTACCGTCCGCCCGGTCGATAACCAGGACATAACCCCCGGTGACCTTCAGGATTTCGTATTTCATAGCTTCCTCCTTTAGCGATTGGCCTTGATGGTCTGCTCGACCACGGCCCACAGCTTCGCCTCGCTGCACTCATACAGGTACTTGCTGGAGCCGTTGGGCTTTCCCAGCCGAGCGCCCTCCGGAAGGCAGAGAACGGAGAGCAGCCCCCGCCCGGTTTCGATAGAAGCCACCACAGTGGGCTTCCCATCCTCGCCGGTCTTCGTTTCCACGTTCATCCCGATACGGGAGAGGCCAGCGGCCACACGATCCAAATTCATCATTTCAAGTACCTCCGTCGTTTGATTGTGGCTGAATGTTACGATACAAGCGCCTTAAAAGCAATCTGGAAAAGGGTCTAAAATATAGGGCGTGTGTATGGCAAGTTTGACTGATTGACAAATACAGCGCCCCCGCCGTATGATGATAAGACCATACAAGGAGGTGGGCGAAATGCGGAAGTTGGGCAGCAGAGAGAACATGATCCCGATAGACAAGAAGTGCATGGAGAAGGGGATCAGCCGCCGGGAGCTGGCAAGGCGGAGCGGCGTCCCGGCTGGGACCCTGGAGGCCTGGGGGAACCGCAACAGGGTGCCCCGTGACGTGTACCAGCTGCTGAAGGTGGCCCAGGTCCTGGAATGCCATATCGAGGACCTGATCGAGCCGGAGCCGGACGCCAGACCGGCGGAGAGGTAGCAGCAAAGGCGGCGGACATAGGACCGCCGCCTTTGCTATCCTGGCCAGGGCAAAGGGAAGCCGTCAGGGGGTACCCTG
The DNA here is from genome assembly GCA_910587345.1 of uncultured Oscillospiraceae bacterium. Taxonomy (GTDB): domain Bacteria; phylum Bacillota; class Clostridia; order Oscillospirales; family Oscillospiraceae; genus Vermiculatibacterium. Next base: position 6,038 of record CAJUKH010000018.1, read on the forward strand.
GCGGCTTTGTGTCAGGCTTCCAAGCGCCTGAGTATTTCGACCTTCAGTACGTCGGCCTCACGGTTCAGCTTATCCTCGGAGCGCCGGTTCCAACCATTCGCAGCCTTCACGGCCTCCGAAAGCACCCGCTCATACTCCAGCAGCAAATCGCTGTTGGAGTACGCCGCTATCTTCCGTCCCACCTGGATACACCTCCCTCAAATAGAAATACCGTAGCCGCTGGGGCCGTAGACAAACTGCCGAAGCGGATCGGTGACCTTGGAGCGGATAAACGCCTTCGCCGCTTCCATGTCCGGGAACTCGCCCAGCAACGGCCAGTTGAGGTCGGTGGACCGTTGGCCCCGGACGAAGAAGCCCTGCACGACGGCCCCGCCCTTGATAGTAGAATCATCAATCCGAAAAGCAACGTATTTCATATTTTGTCCTTTCTGCCCTGCCATCATCAGGCCGGGTGGGGCGGTTCCCGGCGACGGCCCCGAAGCGGAGCCGTTTCGGCTTTAACAGATTTGCTGCCAATTTTCATCAAACAAAACTGCAAACGGCTGATTTGTCCTGTAATCGGTGCGAATTTCAGCAAAGCACTCCCGGTCATTATAAGACGCGATCTCAATGCTTGCATAGAAGCGCCCGTCAGTGTGCGATTTCCGAATAGGCACAATCCCGAAGTCGATAGTATTCAGAGAATTCATTTTCCGTACCTCCGTTTATTTTAGGTTGGTTTCCCGCCCTTCAGGATGGCTGAATGTTACAGCACAAGCGCCTTAAATGCAATCTGGAAAACAGTCTAAAATGTACGGCGTGTGTATGGCATACTTGTCCAAAAGAAAGAGCGGCCAGCTGGAAAGCTGACCGCTTCTGCTATCCCATTTTCCGAAAGTAGTCTGCGGCTATATCATACGCCTTCAGCCGCTTCGAGATCGTACAGCTATCCAGAGGGAGGTCCTCGCCCGAATAGCAGTACACAGACCGCACAAAAACCTTATCTTTCTGGTATTCCTCGGCAAACCGATAGAACAACTCCCGCTCGGCATCCGGGGCATCGTCCAGGAGGCAATACCTCCGCCCCTTCAGCTTGCAGAATACCCGCATAGCAAAAAAGGCGATCCGTTCCTCCAGGCTTACCCCGTTCAAGTACATATTGGATACTTCCAGCATTCCAGCATACGCAGGGACCACGATCCCACGGTCTATCAGGAGCCGAACAAACCTATCAGGCGTGGCCGGTTGACAGAGGGGCCTCTCCTCCTCGTATCGAGTAAGGAAGATCGTGGCGTCCCTGCTCGTAGCATCATCCGGGAAATTGATACCGACCTTCTTGGCGTAGGCCAGCTGCTTCTCAGTGGGGCCGTCGTAGCTGGAGCCGTCCACCCGCTCCACCTCATAGGGCGGCAAGAGGCCGCTGCGCTTTTGAACATCATCCACGGACGCCGTGGATTCGACCACGACATCAACCTTTTTCATCCGGCCTGTCTCCGGATTTTTACCCCTTACCGAATACACGGCACAGGTTACACGGTTTCGCTTGGCTGCAATCCCCCGCCCGATCAGGCGGGAGCTTTGTCCAAGCAGCTTTGATAGAAAGCCCATACACACCATCCTTCCCGCCCAGGACTGCCGCCAGGGCGAATTATGAAATATTGCCATATGGCAATGATACACGACGGGTATGGGAATATCAAGTAAAAAAGTGAAATAACCCATAAAAACTTGAAAGACCACGAAAACGCCCCGGAACTATGAAGTATTACCATGAAGCAGTGCTAAAAGCATGGTAATATTAAATAAATAATGGATTATAGCCATAGAGGGGCGCTGCCATGAGGAAATTTGAGTTTGAAGGACACAAAAACGTATCC
>CAJUKH010000019.1 GCA_910587345.1 uncultured Oscillospiraceae bacterium
CAGGCCTCCGTGGCAGTCAATGTCGATTTGGTTGCAGGTGCTTTCGTGGTACGGGTGGCCTTTTGGAATCTGAACGTAGGCGCAGGGGTGGGAGCCGTAGGAAGCCACTATGTACTTGTACCCTCGGATTTCGCCTTCGTCCAGAATTCCGGGTTTGCCGTAGTCGTAGACCATTTCTGTCAAAAGTAATCCCTCCAGGTATCCACCACCGTTTTCGCCAGGTCCTCCTTTTTGGCCAGCGAGGCCAGTATGGTATCGTCCACCGTGTTCTCCGCTACGAGGTGGATGTAGGTGCAGGGGTGGTGCTGGCCGATCCGGTGTATCCGGCTGAGGCTTTGGCTGTAGGTGGCAAAGTTGAAGTTGACGCTGTAATATACGCAGGTATCCGCCGCTGTGAGGGTGATGCCGGTCCCGGCGGTGTCGATCTGGCCGATGAAGGCCATTGTGGCGGGGTCGGTCTGGAACCGCTGAACTATGCCGCCCCGGTCCTCCTTCTTGATGTCCCCGTATATGGCCACGGCCTTCATCCCGGCCTTGCCCAGGACCTTTTGGCAGAGGGCCTCTATTTCGTGTATCTCCGGCAGGAAGCGGGCGAAAATCACCAGCTTCTTCTTGCCCTCCACAACGTAGTCCTGGAGTATGTCGGCCAGGGCGTCCAGCTTTCCCCGGCTTACCAGCTGGGGCCGGGTGGCGTCATCCTCTACCAGGAAGCCGCCGGTGAACTGCTGGAGGCGGAGCAGTTTCGTGAGGACCGTGGTGGCGGTGATCCTGCCGCCGTCGGCCAATTCTGCGTAGCTGTCCCGGCGGAGGCGGTCGTAGAGGTCCCGCTCTTTCTTGCTGAGGGTGATGTACCTGTTTTCGAAGGTCTGTTCCGGCAGGTCCAGGGCTTCCTCTTTGGTCACCCGGTAGGCGACACTATGCTCCTTCTTTATCAGCTGATCCAGGTCCCGGTAGCTGACTATCTGCTTTCGGTTGAAACCGCCCATTTCGCAGTAGCGGCCCCGGAAGGCGTAGAAGTTTGTCCCAAAAATCGAGGGGTCGAGGAAGCGGTACTGGCTGAATATGTCGATTGCCTCGTTCTGTACCGGGGTACCGGAGAGGATCATCTTGTATCGGGCCTTGTCCCCCAGGTGGTGAAGGGCCTTGCTCTGTTCGGCGTCGTGGGTCTTGATCCGCTGGCTTTCGTCTGCGATTATCAGATCGGCGTCGTATTCCTCCAGGGCGTCGAAGATGCCCTCCCGCCAGGTGCTTTCGTAGTTGATGACCGCCACCTTCAGGTGGTTGTAGGGGAAGCGCACCAGGTCCGACAGCTCCTTCAGGCGCTGGGCCTTGCTGCCCAGCATGGTCTTGATGGTGTAGGGGAAGGCGGCGTACTCCTGGAATTCTTTGGGCCAGACGGCGCAGACCGAGGTGGGGGCTACGATCAGCACCCGCTTTACCTTGCCCATCTGGTACCCAGCCCCGGCCACCGCTATGGCGGTGAGGGTCTTGCCGCAACCCATCTCAAACAGGAAGCCGAAGCCTTTCCCGGTTCCGGGGCTGATTTTAGCTTGGGTCATGGTTGCTTCCTCCTTCCTCTGGGGGCTTGTATCGGTACAGGGTGAGGCCCCGTTCCTCAATGTTCCACTCGCAATCAACACCGCAAGGGTCATCCTTGTCCCGGAGCCAGAAAAACTGTAGGAAAGGCTTGTTTGCCCACTGCCCGACCTTGTCCATCGTGATAATGCCGTAGCTTTTGGCCTCCGGGCACCAGACCGGCATTCCTCGCATCTGCCGTACCTCCGCCAGGGTCAGGGGAATCGGCTTCTCCCGTTCCGCCTTTTCCTGAAGGGCAGCAAGGCCGGAAACGTAGGCAGCAGTGACCGCCTCCGGGGTGAAGCTCTCGCTCTGAAGGCGGCTGTGCTGGTAAACGTGGAGGCACTCCGCTGTTGTCATGGCGTCCATTCTCTCACTTCCTATCTGTTGACGATCTCCGTCTTGATGTCCTCCCGGCAGCGGCCGTACTCTCTGGCCAGGAGGTCCTTTGTTGCGTCTATCTCTCCGGGGAAGGTCCCGTGTACGGTGATGGCGCAGACCTCTTTCCCCTGGTAGAGAAATACGATCCACGGCTCTTTCATCTGCTGTTACCTCCCCCATCCGAGCCTCTTGCCGCAGCTCCAGCAGTAGGCGTTGCCGGGGCGGCTCTGGCTGCGGCATTTCGGGCAAAGGTAAGCGGACCTTGCCCCTGTGCCAAACCGGAGGACCGCCGCCGGTTCCTCATACTGTTGGTGTAGGTTCCGGTACTGTTCCGCCAGGGCGTTGTAGTCGTGTACCAGGTCCCGGACTTCCTCCGGGGTCCTGACGCCTTCGTCCTGGAGGGCGCTCAGTATGGCGGTCGCCGCCTCACAGGCTGTTACGTCCGCCGCCCATATTGCGTCGGCCTCCGGGTCCCTCCCGTCTATGAAGGACCGGGAGTTGTCCTTCATGCTGGCCAGCTGGGCCAGGATGGCGTCTATGGTCATTGAAGGTGGGGCCAGTGCGTCCTTCTCCCGCTGCTTCTTTTTGTTCATGCGGTCACGCTCCTTTTACAGGTACCCAGCCGAAGGTCAGCAGGGCCATGTTGGCCCCCCGCATCTGGTGGGCGTAGAGGGGCAGCTTGACGGGGTACTTGAAGAAGGGGGTCGGCTCCGGGTTCACCCGCTCGGCGTCCACGGCGTCCTGGAGGGCGTGGAGGCGGCTCCGCCGGTCCTCAATGGCCGGGGGGAGGCGGACTATGCTGGCCAGCTTGTCCAGCAGCTCAATGTCGGCGGTCCCCCGCAGCAGCTGGGCCTTCCGGTCCCACTTCATCTTGTTCCAGCTCTTGATTACCGTGAACTGCACGTTGTCGGCGTCCTTAATCAAGAGGGTTGTCCCCTGAAGGGCCATCTTCACAGCTGCTGCCCTGCCTTCCTGATCGTTCCGAGGTCAATCTTGGTTTCCCCGGAGAAGCCGGTCCGGTCGTATCTCTGGATCGCCTCATGCAGAATGCTCAAAAGTACGAAGTAGGGAACGCCGAGCGTTTTGCTCACATCCCTGGTGAGAAGTGCCAGGTTAAAAACCGCCTGTTGTCCGGTCCCGACCATATCGACCTCGGACCGAGTACCGTCGGCGCTGGTTTTGATCGAGAGCTTGCTTTCTTTCTTCCGCTGTTCCATTCTTGACATTCCTTTCTGCGCCCCGTATAATGGGGCCGTGGTATTTGTTCGGGCCGTCAGGCCCTGCCGTCCCCGGCGGTTGCGTCGCTGGGGGCGGCTTTATCATACAGTTGAACGTAATCACAGCCCCGGTCTACAAATCCCCTGTAGATATGGTCGGGGGTTTCCGCTATTGTGGACACTCCCTTTCCGAGTTTCCAAGACGCCGCCTCAATGCCACTTTCAAGGTGTATTTGCAGGGGGGTGCTGTAGGTTCTGACCTCCGCCACCGTAATGTCCACGCAGTCCGGCAGGGCCTCTAATACCTCGAGCAGGGCCCACGCTCTTTCGATTGCTTCCGCTTTAGTCATCTGCTGCCCACTCCATTTCTTCCTTATAGCTCCGGTATGTAGCCAGGACCGCCTCGCTGTATGCGGTGGTTTCCTGCCCCGCCGCCAGGGCCTTCCTGGCCCCGGCGGGTCCCATGTTGTAGGCCATGTAGAGGGCCGGATCGTCCGGGGTGGCCCCGGTGAGGCCCTCCAGCTCCTTCAGGTAGTCAATGGCTACGGCGGCGCACTGTTCTGGGTCCGTCAGGTCGGTTACTCCCAGGGCCTCCATGCGGCCCGTGTGCCATCTGGCGTTTATCTGCATCATCCCCAGGCTCTTGCCGTCATCCCCTACGAGGTCCGGGGTGAAGCGGCTTTCGTGGTATGCAATCGCCATTGTGGCGCAGAACAGGTCGGCGTCCTGGCCGCAAAGGTCGAAGATGGCCCACTGTGTTTCCGGCTCCAGGTCAGCGTGGTCCAGAAGCGGGGTGTCGATCCGGCTCCGGTCATCGCTCCAAAGGTCGGCGGCGGTCGGTTCGCTGGTGGCCGGTACCGTCGCCGCCGGGGTGGAGGTGGCCGGGGGCGGCTCCGGTTTGTCCGCCTGGGCCGGGGTCCTTGTGTAGCGGCCTACGGCCAGCCCCAGCAGGAAGGCGGCGACCAGGGCGGTGATCCTTGCGGCG
>CAJUKH010000020.1 GCA_910587345.1 uncultured Oscillospiraceae bacterium
GCCCTGTAAAGAATGGTCCCTCACAACCACGCACCCATAGGGTTGCCACACACCCACCAACCAAACGGAACCCGCCCCTACGGGGGTAGGATGGTTTTTTGATGAGAGGAACCGCCCCTCAAGCTGTGTAGGCCGAGGCGGGTTAATTTCAACGGCATCATTTTAGTGTTCCACCAACGGACGCACGGGTGCGGGGCAAACGGGACCATGGGGGCGTAAAGACGTTTTGAGCCGGTTCTAACGCACTTGGTCTTGACATGAGATGTTTCATGCTTACTCCCGCTTCATGAGCGAAGCGAGTTTAGCGGGAGTTAGTGCCGCATAGCGGCTGAGAGCGCGAGAGACGATTCTTTCCCTCGGGAAAAGAATCGTCTTTCGTATTCACACAGTTTTAGGCTTGGTGTGCAACCACCAATCAAACGGCAACCGGTCCAGCATCGGTGAAGTCTTTCCCGGTGGTGGTTTGCTCCATGCCGGGCGGGATCTATTTTATGATGGTGACAGGCTGGCCCTCCAGCATTTTCTCCTCCCGGGTGTGGCAGGTGAAGAGAAGGACCTGACGGGTCTTGGACAGGTCCAGCAGGCAGTTCAGAGCCAGTTTGGCCCGATGGTCGTCGAAGGCGTCCAAGGTGTCGTCCAAAAGGAGGGGGCAGGGGTCGGCGCCGGGGAGGGCCAGGTCGCACATGGCAAGGCGGACGGCCAGATAGAGCTGCTGGGCGGCGCCGCCGGAGAGGGCCAGGTCGGGATGGGGGGCGGTCTCGCCCGTCTCTTTGGCCAGGGCCTGGAACTGGCGGGTGAGGGTGACGGCATCGTATTTGCCCCCGGTGAGGGCGGAGAGGTAGATCCCCGCCTTTTCATTGACGGCGGGGGAGAACCGCTCCCGCAGGAGGGAGTCGGCGGCCTTCAGCCCCTCCAGAGCGGCGGAGATGGCGTCGAACTCCCCACGGCGGAGGGCCAGCTGCTCGGTGAGGGCATCCCGGCGGGCCTCCAGCTCGGTGGGGTCCCCCAGGGAGGAGAGCCGGCCCCGCAGACGGGCGGATTCGTCGCTGGCCTGAGAGAGATGGGCGGTGACGGCGGCCAGCTCCCGGCTCAAAAGGGCGGGGTCTCCCTCCGGAGCGGCGGCGGGGCTGAAGGGGAGGGCGCCGCCGGATTCAGGGGCGGGGAGAGCGGAGAGGAGCTTTTCCGCCGCTTCCGCTCTGGCTTTGGCCAGATGGTAGCCCTCCTCCTGCTGTAAGGCCCGGGAGAGGGCGGTGGAGACGCCGAAGAGGTTGGTGACCTCGGGGGCGAAGGGGTAGACAAGGCGGAGAAGCCGGTCGGAAAGCTCCTCCTTCTGGGCGGCGAGCTTGTCCCGCTGGTCCTCCACGCTCTGGAGGCGGCGGGCGGCCTCCTGTGCGGCGGCCACCTTTTTGCCGTAGGCGGCGGAGCGGTCCAGAATCTCCCCGGGGGTTTGGGCGTTGTACTGAGCCAGAAGGGCGGCGAGGGCCGCCCTCTTTTTCCGGCGGCGGAGAAGAAGGATGAGGACCGCCGCCCCGGTGAGAAGAAAGAGGGGCGGGGCAAAGAGTTGAACGCCGGCGTACCAGGGGGCGGAGGTGAGGACGTCGGCGGAGTAGGTGAGATAGCAGTAAAGGGTCATGGCGGCGGTGGCCAGCAGGGGAAGGAGAAAGAGGAGAAGGGGGGAGGGGGCCTTTTTCCCCAGAGCTTCCGCCTGGTCCCGGTGGGACTGGGCCTGTGCGGCGGCCTGAGCCGGGTCCTGACCGGGGAACCAGGGGTCACTGTCCGCATCCTGCCGGGTCTGTTCCGCCTGCTGCCGGGCTTGGGGGATGTCCTTTTCCGCCAGCTTCAGGTTGGATTCCAGCGTGTTGAGATAGCGAAGGTCTCCCTGAGCCTGACGGAGAATTTCGGCGTCGGGGAGGGCCTTGACGGCGGCTTCGGCGGCAGTCAGCTGGGCCTGAGCGGCATTGAAATCGGCCTGAGCCTGACTCCGCCGCTCGGCCTGCCGGGCGGCACCGGCGGCCTTGTGGGCCTGAAGGCGGGCTTCCAAAGCGGCCTTCTCCTGTTCCAGAGATTCCTTTTCCTGCAGGGCCTCCTGACTGCGGCGGAGCAGGTCCCCCTGCTGGGAGATGGCCTCTTCCACCTGAGAAAGCTCCCCCTCCAACTGGGGGATAAGGCCCACCCGGCTGTTGACTTTCCGGCGGTTGAGCCAGTCTTTTAAGCGGCGCTCTACCTGGGAGAAGGAGACGTCCTCCTCCCCGGTGGTGGCCAGAGCGGCCACCCGCATTTCCAGATGGCTGCTGGGGGTGAGGGCCATCTGGCCCTGCTCGACGAAGGCGGTGCGCTCGAAGACCTCACGGGAGACCCCCAGCAGGGTCTCGCCGCAGGTCTCGGCGGTGAGGCCCTCCACATTCTCGCCGGTGGCGGTCCAGACGGCAGAGAAGGCCCCCCAGGCCGTGGTGCCTTTGGGTCCCCGGCGGAGGGTGAGGCGCCTGCCCTGCCATTCCAGGGTGAGAGAGCCTTCCATGGGGGCACCGGACCAGGGCTGGTAGCGGTTTTTCTCGGCCAGATAGCCCGCCTTGTCCCGGTCCCGGGGGGGGAAGCCGTAGAGCATGGCCCGGAGGAAGGCGGCCCAGGTGGACTTGCCCGATTCGTTATTGGCCATGATGAGGGTGAAGCCCTCACCGGGGCGGAGGACGGCGTGGTCCAAACAGCCGAAGGTGGCGGTCATTTCAATGATCTTCATGGTGTGTCCTCCCCATTTTCCAGTGCGGTGAGGCCGTAGCGGACTGCCCTTTCCAGCGTGGCCCGCTGGGTTTCGTCGGCGGCGGAGGAGATGCGGGAGCGCATCTCACGGAGGAAGTAACCGATCAGGCTGTCCTCCCCCTCCCGCTCCCAGAGGTTCTGGGGCACCCGGGTGTGGTCCCGGAGGGTCAGTGCCCAGCGGAGACTTCCGGCAGAGCGGGTGAGGGCGGGAAGGTCCAGGGTCTGGGCCTCTCCTGTGAGGAGGAGGCGGCAGATGTCCTCCCCACTGCCCCGGGAGAGGGCGGCGGAGATGGCCTGGGCCGGGTCTTTGCCGGTGAGGTCGCATTCCAGGACCTCATATCGGCGGCGGCAGAGGGGGAGAAATTCCGCCGTGACCCGTTTATCGTCGTCAATGGTGACCCAGAGGGCGCCCTTATCCCCCAGCTCGTCAAAGCCCCGGCCTTCGGTACAGCCGGGGTAGGCCCAATGGGTATCCCCCTCCCGCCGGAGACCGGAGCAGCCGTGGATATGGCCCAGAGCCAGATAGGAAAGGCCGCTTTGGGCGATGTCCTCTTTCGGGATGGAGCCATACCGGCCGGCACCCTCCACGTCCCCGTGGCAGACCATGACCGAGGGCTTGTCCCCCACGGGGGCGGCAAAGCCGGTCAGGGGGGAGTCGTCCCGGAAAGAGCCGGTGAAGGCGGTGCCGTATAGGGTGACGTTGGGGAGGTCTATCATCTGGGGGCGGCTGTCTTTGAAAATGACCACATTTTTGGGCCAGATAGGGGCGGCATAGAGGGAGGCGGGGGAGTAGAAATCGTGGTTGCCCGGGGCGATGGCCACCGGGGCGGGGATGCGGCCCAGAGCGGCGGCCAGAGCCTGGGCGGTCTCCCGGTAAGTCTGGGCCGAGTCCAGCAGGTCTCCGGCCAGGAGCACCAGATCGGCCCCCCGCTCGATGGCGGTGTCGGCCAGGGCGTCCAGCAGAAGCCGCTGTTCGCTGCGTCTTTGCCGGGCCTGTTCGGCGGTGAGGGCGGCAAAAGGGGCGTCCAGATGGAGGTCGGCGGCGTGGAGGATATGAAGCATGGGATCACTTCCCTTTTCGTTGTGGTAGGGGCTAAAGGACGGGGTCAAAGTTCGGAAATGTCCACCCGCTCCACGGCGGTGCATTTTCCGGTGTCGGTGTCGATGGAGAAGAGAACGGCGTTTAGTTTATAGGGGCCTTCGGCCACCTTGTAGGGCTGGGGAAGGCCGCCCCGGAAGATGTTGATGGATTGGTCGGGCCGGATGCCCAGCACCGAGCGGACAGGGCCGGTCATGCCCAGGTCGGTGACAAAGCCGGTGCCGCCGGGGAGGATCTGACAGTCGGCGGTGGGGACGTGGGTATGGGTGCCCCAGAGGGCCTGGACCCGGCCGTCCAGATAGTAGGCCATGGCCCCTTTTTCACTGGTGGCCTCGGCGTGAAATTCGGTGAGGATGATGTCGGCCTCCAGCTTGTCCAATATGACGTCGGCCGCCTTGAAGGGGCTGTCCAGATGGGGGTCCAGGTCCAGCCGGCCCATCAGGTCCACAATGCCGATGCGAAGGCCCCGGGGACCGTCAAAGACCCCCCAGCCCCGGCCGGGCAGGTCGGAGGCGTAGTTGGCGGGGCGGAGGATGTAGGGGTTTTCCTCCAGAAAGTCGGTGATCTGGAGCTTGTTCCAGGTATGGTTGCCCAAGGTGATGACATCGGCTCCGGCGTCGAAAATGAGTTGGGCCTGTTTGGGGGTGAGGCCCACCCGGTCCACATTCTCCCCGTTGACCACGGTGAAGTGGACGTCGTAGAGGCGTTTCAGCTCCCGCAGATGTCTGTCCAGAAAGGAGAGGGAGCGGTCGCCCACCATGTCGCCTACGGCCAGAAGTCGAAACAGCATAAAAAATCATCCCTTTTTGCAAAGATAGATGGTTCTATTATAGGCCATTTTTTCCGAAAGCGCAAACTGCAAATGTGCCCTTCGGGGAAAGTTGTAACCAAATTCTAACGATTTCGGGATGAAATTATGGTAAAATGGGGCAAAAGGAGCGGATCATATGAAAAAATGGCTTGTTTTTTGCCTCTTTCTGGCCCTTCTCACCTCCTGTCAGGGAAGGAAAAAGGAGGGATATACCCCTGTGGGGGAAATACTGCCGCTGGAGCAGTTGGAGGAGGCCTATGGGGTCAGCGACTGGTTTTGGCAGTTCACCTTGTCTCAGGAGGGGGAGGGGAAGAGCCTTGCTTACCGCCTGCGGCCCAGAGGGAAGGATTTTACCGTTCTGGTCCCCGGCGCCCAGAATGAGCTGCGGCTTTGCCGGGGCGGGGAGGAGGTGGTTTTCTCCATTCCCTGGCTGTTTCCCGGGGAGGACCGGCCCACCGCCACTTTGGCACTGGGGGATGTGACCGGAGACGGGGAGGAGGAGCTTCTTTATCTGGCGGGCTGGGAGAATGGGGACGGGTATGATTCGGTGTGCTATATCATTGATACCGGGACCTTTGCCTCTTATAGCCTTCCCGTCCGGGAGGGGAACTGGTACGCTCTGGAATGGGATGACCGGACAGGGACGCTGCGGCTGGGGACCAGGGACAGATACGGAACAGCACGGGAGGCCATTCTCCGCTTTGACGGGGAGAGCGGCTCTTTTTGGGAGGACGATACCACTTTGGACCAGCTTCTGGAGGGGATGACGGCGGAGGAGATGGGGGAGATCAGCTGGCCGAGGCAGAGCGCTCCGCCCGAGCGGGAAACTTTGGCCGCCATGCTGGCTACCGCTTTGAAGCACCGGGTGGAGCGGGTGGAGGAGCTTTCCATGGGCATTGCCTGGGAGCTGAGTTTTGAGCTGTGGCCCGCCGGGCAGGAGGGGGATATGGTCTACCTCTGGGCGGGGCTGGAGGAGAATGTGGTGGAGATATATGCCGCCGGGCGGCTGCCCCGGGGGCGTATCATGGTGGAGGACGCCGCCCTCTACCAGCTGCTTCGCACCAGCCGGGACGGGCTGCCCCGGGTGGAGGATGAATCCTACGCCGATTATAAATGGGCGGTGGACGGCTACTATGATGCCCGGGTGGCGGACATGAACCAGCTGCTGGCGGAAAGCGGGCTGGACTGGCGGGTGGCTGGCTGGGAGCTGGGGACGTTCCACCTTGTGGGGGAGAACACCGAGGCGGGGACACAGGCCTATCTCATGGCCGACCTGTGGTACACCGACCCGCCGGAGAAGGTGTGTAATATGCTCACCGGCGGAGCCTATGTGGACAGCAGTCTGCGGCTGCACAGCGACGGCTGGCGGCAGACCTATCTGGGGGTGATGGACGGCCGGGCAGTGGGGGTGTTCTACCTGTCCGGGAAGCTGGATATGGAGCAGTACCCAACCAAGCAGGCTTTTTTGGATATGATGGCGGCAAATCAGGAGGGGTGAGAGGAATGAGAGGGAAGCTGTGGCTGTTAGCGCTGGTATTGGCCCTTCTGCCCGGGTGCGGAGAGCGGGCGGGTTTGGAATCCCTCCCTGCGGGGGAGGAAACCTCTACCCCTGTAGAGACGGGATCTCCCTTTGGGGCATTGCCCGTGACCGAGGAGGGTATTTGGAACTACTACCTTCATGAGATGAATGGGTATTACATGATTCGGGGCATTACGGCCTATGAGGGAGATTATTTGGTGGAGTTGGGCGAGGGCAATGAGGGAAGCACCATGCTGGAGTGGATTTTCGGTGACACGGGGCGAAAGGTGCAGATGACCACCATGGGAAACCGGCGTGAGGTGGAGATCCAAGGTCGGGGGGTGCTGCACATTCGCACCGGCGGAGAGGATACCGATGGGGAATGGACCGTCATTCCCAGAAGCTATACGGCCATTGCCCCGGCGGAGGGAGGGTATGCCGTTGAGGTGGAGGAAACCGTCTGGATGGCCCCCGGGAGGGCCTTGCGGATAGAGGGATATTCAGAGCGGTATGAGCAGCTTCGCGATGCCAGGGTGGACACGGAGGGGCTATCCTTTTCCTTTATTCCCGACACAAACAGTATGGAGGCCTTCCAGAGCTTCTTTCCGGCCTGTACCGGCGCCCCCGGTTTTGCGGCCTCCTTGGAGGAAGAGACAGGGATATTTACCCTGCGGCTATACAACACAAGACTGAAAAGCGGAGAATACACCCGGGAGATGGCCCAGTGGGCAAGCTCATGGGACTATGACGGGCTTTATCCACGGACCATTCCGGAGGGGCCTTTGGGCGAGGATAACCTGTTTTTAGCTAATGTGGAAATCTGCCAGGATGGGGATGACGCAGTCATTACCGCCCGGCTGACCGACCGGGCGGGATGGTTTACAGTGGACAGCGGGAACTTGGGGTATGACAACATTCCCTATTTGCGTCTGCGGTTTCGGGAACGGGATAGCATGGAGGTGGAATGTGGGATATAATTGTAAACTTTCCATGAACCCCCTTGAAAAATAGGATGCGAAGGACTATCATAGGGTTAGCACTCAGAAGAAAAGAGTGCTAACCCTATTTTTTCTTCGGGAAAGGGGCGGATGACCCATCCGCCCCTACGATATGATACGGAGGCGCATACCATGGCAAAAAAGCAATTCAAGGCGGAATCCAAGCGGCTGCTGGATCTGATGATCAACTCCATCTACACCAACCGGGAGATCTTTCTCCGGGAGCTTCTCTCCAACGCCAGCGATGCGGTGGACAAGCTGGCCTATAAGGCCCTCACTGACGATAAGGTGAACATCAAGCGGAAGGATTTTCAAATCACCCTTCTCCCCGACAGAGAGGCCCGGACCCTGACCATTGCCGACAACGGCATCGGCATGACGAAGGAGGAACTGGAGCAGAATCTGGGCACCATCGCCCGCAGCGGGTCCCTCCGCTTTAAGCAGGAGATGGACAGGGCCGAGGCGGGAAAGGCCGCCAAAAATGTGGACATCATCGGCCAGTTCGGCGTGGGCTTCTACTCCGCCTTTATGGTGGCGGACAGGGTGGTGGTCCGCTCCCGGGCCTATGGGGCCGATGAGGCATGGCAGTGGGAGTCCGACGGGGCCGACGGCTATACGGTGGAGCCTTGCGGCAAGGAGACCGTGGGTACCGAGGTCATCCTTCACATCAAGCCCGACACCGAGGAGGAGCGGTTTGGCGATTATCTGGACCAGTACCGCATTCAGGAACTGGTGAAGAAGTATTCCGACTATGTCCACACCCCCATCCGCATGGAGATGGAACGCAGCCGCATGAAGGACAGGCCGGAGGATGCCGGTGAGGACTATCAGCCCGAGTATGAGACCCTTCGGGAGTGGGAGACCCTCAACTCCATGGTCCCCCTGTGGCAGCGGAATAAGAGCAAAGTGAAGGAGGAGGAATACAACCAGTTCTACCGGGAAAAGTTCGGGGACTGGGAGGAGCCTCTGGCCGTCATTCACGTTGCCGCCGAAGGCCAGATGGAGTACAAAGCCATGCTCTTCATTCCCTCCCACGCCCCCTATGACTACTACTCCAAGGACTATGAGAAGGGCCTTCAGCTCTACTCCTCCGGGGTCCTTATTATGGACAAATGCGGGGAGGTGGTGCCTGACCACTTCTCCTTTGTAAAGGGCGTGGTGGACTCCGCCGACCTGCCTTTGAATATCTCCCGGGAGACGCTGCAGCATACCCGGGCGCTTCATCTGATGGAGTCCAACATAGAGAAAAAGGTGAAGGCCCAGCTGCTGAAGATCCAGAAGGAGGACCGGGAGAAGTATCTGAAATTCTGGAAGGGCTTTGCCCGGCAGCTGAAATACGGCGTGGTCAACAACTACGGCGCCAAAAAGGAGGTTTTGCAGGACCTGCTGCTGTTCCCCACCTCCAACGGGGAGGAGTTGACCACCCTGGGCGAGTATGTGGAGCGGATGAAGGAAGGCCAGCCGGGCATCTTCTACCTCTGCGCCGAGAATGTGGAGATGGCCAAGGCCATGCCGCAGGCTGAGCGGCTGCTGGACAAGGGATATGAGATCCTGTACTTCACCGACGAGGTGGATGAGTTCGTGGCCCAGACCCTGATGCAGTATATGGACAAGCCCTTTAAGGATGCCGCCGCCTCCGATGCCCTCCCCGAAAGCGAGGAGGAGAAGGCGGAAGGGGAGAAGAAGACCGAGGCCAACAGGCCCGTGCTGGACTTTGTGAAGGAGACATTGGGGGATAGGGTCTTTGACGTGCGGCTTTCCAAGGTGCTGAAGTCCGCCCCGGTGTGTCTGTCCACCGATGGCCCCATGAGTCTGGAGATGGAGAAGTACTTCCAGAGGGTAGAGGGAGCCGAGGGGATGAAGGCCCAGCGGGTGCTGGAGCTGAACGCGGACCATCCCGCCTATGCCGCCCTTGCGCTGGCGGTGGCCCAGGACCCGGAGAAGGCGGGGAAATATGCCCATCTGCTCTATGACCAGGCATTGATTATCGCCGGGCTGCCGGTGGAGGATACGGCGGAGTACACCAGACTGGTCTGTTCGCTGATGCAGTAAAAGTGTGCCGTGGGGAACCGCAGGATTGCGTCTTTCCCGTGTGCAAAATCGACAAAAAAGAGGGCGTTCCTCACAAAGGGGAACGCCCTCTTTTTTGCGTTTTTTAGAATTGAGAAAAGAAAATATCTTTGTTATAATGTTAACTTGGGGGGAACCCCTGTATAAAAGCGGGACCGGCTTTTGCCGGTCCCGCTTTCTGTCTGTTTTGAGTCTGAAAGGGCTGGCTGCAGCCTGTTTTATCGCATTTCCTCATACATTCCGGCGGCGTCGGTTTTGCCTACGATCTCCTGGACCGAGAGGACTTTGACACGGGTGATATGCTCGCCGAACCTCAGCTCCAGCACATCCCCGGGCTTTACTTCGTAGGAGGCCTTTACCGCACGGCCGTTGGCGGTGACCCGCCCGGCGTCGCAGGCCTCGTTGGCGATGGTCCGCCGCTTGATGAGCCGGGAATTTTTCAGCCACTTGTCCAAACGCATAAAATTCCTCCTGCCTGAGTGGTTTGTGTCCTTCATTGTATCATACCGGTATAAAATTTGCCAGATAAAACAGCCAAAATGTGTGGAGGGGATAGAAAATATAGAAAAACCACTTCATTCCCGGGCCTTTTTCCCCGTTATAGCGGAGGATCAGGGGCAGAGCAAGGACCATGAAGAACTGGATGCCCGAGTCCGGCTCGCTGAACTGATAGGCGCAGAAAAGGAGGTATGCCGCCGCCAGAGCGCCCGGCTTGTCCCGCAGAAAGTACATGGCCACCCCGAGGAGGATGAAGGTGATGCCGTATTCGTTGACGGCCAGATTGGGGAGAAAGCCGGTGAGGATGTCTCCGCTGAGGCTGCGGAAGGGGGGCATATGGCCTATGATAAAATAGGCGAGTTGCAGGGCGAAAATGCCGCCCGCCATCCAAAGGCCCTTTTTGCGGTCGTTCTGGGCGGTTTCGACGGTGCTGATGACCAGACCGGCGAGGAGCATGGGGACAAAGATGTTGTGGTTGCCGAAGCCCGATTCGGTGGGAAAGGCGGTGTCTACCCACAGGGCGAAGAAGGCCATGAACACCCCGGCCAGATAGAGCCGCAGCAGGTATTTTTTTCGGCTGCGGGTATGGGCGTAGCCCTGGGCGAAGCAGAAAAGGAACAGGGGGTAGGCCCCTCTGCCAAGGGTCCGCAGGAGGAGGTACAGCCCCGGGGAGGAGAGGGGAGGGACCAGATAATAACCGATATGGTCCAGCAGCATCAGGACCAGAGCGGTGAGTTTCAGGGCAAAGGTACTCATAAGGAGGCCGCCTTTCTCTTTGTATTGGCTCTATTATAGAAGGAAAGGGGGTGGGGGACAAGATGGTTTCTTAAATCTAAAGGTAATCTTAATGATTGGGGGAGGGGGTATTTTGAGGCTGTTTTTGCCTGCCCGGCGGGGGAATTGTTTTTCCGCTTGCCCAGCGGGGGCCAAAACCACTTTTTCTTTTGCAGCGCAAAAGAAAAAGCGGTTCTGGACTCCGAAAAAGAAAAGGTAGACCAGTGGAAACCTTGGGGTGGTGCGGTAGAACAGAATAGATTGCCTGTGCTGAGATGTTGTTCCTCGGGCGAAAAACTTTGGGGTGTCCTTCTATCTTCGGCGGCGTGGGTTTGAGCGACCCGTGGGTCTTTTTGCACCACTGCCGTTGAGTGGGTGGAATACTGCTCCTTGTTCGTTGGTATCTACGCCGCCTGGGTGGGCGGTAGCAGTCGGTGGGAGAACCACCTTTCAAGCTGTGTAGGCCGAGGCGGGTCAATTTCAACGGCATCATTTTAGTGTTCCACCAACGGACGCACGGGTGCGGGGCAAGGGGGACCATGGGGGCGTAAAGACGACACGAGCCGATTCTAATGCACTTGGTCTTGACCTGAGACTTTTCTTGGAGAGCGCGAGAGGCTATTCTTTTCCTCGGGAAAAGAATAGTCTTTCGCATTCACGCACCCATAGGGTTGCCACGCAACTACCATCCAAACGGAACCCGCCCTTACGGAGATGGGATGGTTTCTGGTGGGTGGACCGCCCCCACGCTCCACGCACCCACCATCTAAACGCACCCGCCCCAGCATCGGCGGGGGCTTTTTCATCAAAGGGAAACCGAGGGATATGACAAAAGAAAAAAGCCGGGGAATCCCGGCTTTTGGGGGTGGTTATGGCAGAGGCAGCCTTCTGGCGTTGTCGGGGTTTTCCAGATAGTCACGCAGAATGACGTTGATACAGCTGGATACGGAGCGGTCATAGCGCTCGGCAAGCACCTGGATCTTTTCTAAAATGGGTTCATCCAGTGTAATGCTGATGGATTTTTTTAACGGCTTCATCGGTTTCATTCGGCTCACCTCGCCGTTACATCATACTATATTCCACGGGAAAATGTTGACATATCGTGTAAACCAATATAAAATCGTGTTGAGGTGATATTACATGGAAAAAGACAAAAAGATGCCACCCTCCTATGATGAGGAGGTATTTGAGGCGGCGTTTTCTGAATTTTGGGAGAGCCGGGAGTGCGATGATTTGAATTGGGTCCTGTATGACCTGATCAAAGCGGCCTATGCCGCCGGTTATAAGGCCGCCGGGGGAGAGCCGCCGGAATACCGCCGCCGGGTCCGGGTGTCCTGGACGGTGAAAGAGGGGGAAGAAAGCTGAATTTGGAGCAGGGGAAAGGGCCTGCGAGATCCCGGCCATAAAGCAAACAAGAACGGCCCCGGTATTCCGGGGCCGTTCTGTGTTTAAAAAGTTGGACTCAATTACTTCGCAACGGCGTCCTTCAGGGCCTTGCCGGGCTTGAAAGCGGGGACCTTGGAAGCGGGGATCTTGATCTCCTCCTTGGTCTTGGGGTTGCGGCCGATGCGGGCGGCACGGGCACGGATCTCGAAGGAGCCAAAGCCAACCAGCTGGACCTTGTCACCGGCGGCAAGGGCCTCGGTGATGGCCTTGATGGCGGCGTCGACAGCGGCTTCTGTGTCCTTCTTGGACAGGCCGGCCTTCTCGGCAGCGGCATTGATGAGTTCAGCTTTATTCATGGGAATCCTCCTAATTTTCTCGGCGGTAAACCGCCTTTGGTATATTACTTAAGGTCTGAAAAGACCATTAAGTCAACTTTACTTGCTCCCAGAGCCTGTCCAGCTCTGAAAGCGGCATCTGGGCCATGTCCCGGCCCTGCTGCCGGGCCAGTTCCTCCACCTTTGCAAACCGGGAGATAAACTTCTCGGTGGCGGCGGTGAGGGTCTGTTCCGGGTCGGCCTTGACAAACCGGGCTACATTCACTGCGGCGAAGAGCAGGTCGCCCAGTTCTTCCTCCACGTTGGTGTTCTGGTCGATGGCCTCCTTCAGCTCGTCCAGCTCCTCGGACAGCTTGTCCAGCGCGCCGGCGGCGTCGGGCCAGTCGAAGCCGGCCTTTTTGGCCTTCTTCTGGACCTTCTCGGCCCGCCACAGGGCGGGCAGGGAGGTGGCCACGGAGGTGAGGGTATCGGTATAGGTCTCCTGCCCCTTTTCCTCCCGCTTCAGCTTGTCCCAGTTTACCAGAACCTCGGCGCTGTCGGCCACGGAAACATCGCCGAAAACGTGGGGGTGGCGGAAAATCAGCTTCTTGCAGATGCCGTCGGCCACAGCCTCGAAATCAAAGCGGCCGGCCTCCTGCTCCAACTGGGAGAGAAAGACCACCTGGAGAAGCACATCCCCCAGTTCCTCCTGCAAATGCTCAGAATTTTTCTGGTTGATGGCCTCTACCACCTCATAGCATTCCTCCAGCAGATCCCGGCGGATGCCCTCGTGGGTCTGCTCGGCATCCCAGGGGCATCCCCCCGGACCCCGCAGCAGGGCCACGATATTTTTCAAGTCGTTGAGGCCGTAGGTTTCTTTCCTTACAAAATCTATCATATTTTACCTCTCTCTGCAAGCCTTTTTTACAAAAAATCATTGAATTTTCAGGATTTTAGCGATTTTGTCTCCTTTTGGCATCAGGGCAAGGTCATCCGGGGAGATGGCACGGAGGGCCAATACCAAAATAAGGTAAATAATGACGCCCACACCGATGGCGCCCACGGTGGAGAGGGCGTTGCCCAGGAAGCGATTAAGAAGGCCGTAGGAGGCCCAGGCGGCAGCGGCCATGACCAAGGCGGCCGCCAGAGGCTTGAGCAGGGCACGAAGGAAGCTGGGGGGCTGGGGGATGGCCCGGCGGATGATAAGCATCTCCAGAATATCCACCACCAGGAAGCAGCACAGGGTACCCATCGGGGCGCCGTTGATGCGGATGGCGGGGTTGCCCACCAGGGTATAGTTGACGGCGATCTTCACAAGGCCGCCGATGACCACCGCCACGATGGGCAGGTTGACCATGCCGTTGGCCTGAAGGATGGAGTTGCACAGCAGCTGAAGGGCCACGAAGATGGAGGCGATGCCCAGCACCGAGAGCAGGGGGCCGGCCACGGCGGTGTCGATACGGGGGAAGAGAAGGCCCATGATGGGTCCCCCCAGGGCGCATAGGCCCATGCCCATGGGGAGGGCCAGCAGAAGGCCCACCCGAAGGGCGGACTCACTGACCTTCTGGGCCTCCCGCCGGTCCCGCCGGGCCAGAGCGGCCGAGACGGCGGGGATGATGCAGGCGGTGAGGGGGACCATCATGGAGAAGGGCAGGTTATAGATGGACATGGTTTTGGAGTAGATGCCGTAAAGGCTGCGGGCGGCGTCCAGAGCGGCCCCGGTGCCATCGGCGGCCAGAGCCAGACCGTCCACGCTGTGGAAGATGGCGGTGAGCTGGCTCATGACCAGTTTGGTGTCTATCAAGGTGACGATGGAGGTGGCGGCAGAGCCTAAGGTGATGGGGATGGCCAGCTTGAGAAGGTTGGAGAGGATGACCCCGGCAGGCTCCGGCTTGTCGGCGGACTGGCTTTTCTGACGGCGGTTCTGGCGGCGGTTTTTCAGGAAGAGGAAGATAATAAAGACCAGAGCCACAACGCTGCCGAAGGAGACACCGATGATGGCGCCCACCGAGCCGAACGCCTCCCCGAACTGCTTCATGCAGAACATGGCCAGCGCAAGGCCCACCAGCAGCTTGGAGCCGGCTTCGATGATTTGGGAGACCCCGGTGGGCATCATGTTGAAGTGGCCCTGAAAATAGCCCCGGAAGGAGGACATGACGCACACGCACAGCACCGAGGGAGCCAGGGCCATAATGCAGTAGACCGCCTTGGGGTTGCTGATGGCGTATTCGGCCAGGGGGCCGGCCAGAACGGTCATGCAGAAAAAGCTGACAAGGCCCAGGGTGAGGAAGGTGGAGAAGGCCACCCGGAACACCCGCTCCACCTGATTGCGGCGGCCCAGGGCATTGGCCTCGGAAATGGTTTTGCTGAGAGCCACGGGAAGGCCGGCGGTGGAGATGGTCAGGAAGAAATTGTAGATGTTGTATGCGGCGTTATAATCCCCCATCACATCGTCGGGAAGAATGTTTCCCAGCGGGATGCGGTAGATGGCGCCGATGACCTTCACAAAGATGGCGCTGACGGCCAGAATGGCCGCGCCACCGAAGAAGGTGCTCTTTTTCTGCGATTCAGACAATGGAATGCCGCCTTTCCCGGGCCAGTGGCCCGACGGGATAAAACTCTTTTATTCTATATGAGCTTGACCGGAAAAAGATGAGGGAAACCCGCTGTGTTTTATAGCGGGTTACAGCTTTTCCAGACACCGGAGGACCAGATGGGAAAACTGCTCCCGACAGGCCTCCGCCGTGGCGTTGACCTCCTCCCCGGAAAGGGGCTGGTCCAGGATACCGGCCCCCATGTTGGTCATAAGGGAGAAGCCCAGCACCTCCATGCCGGCGTGGACGGCCACAATGGCCTCGGGAGCGGTGGACATACCCACGGCGTCGCCCCCCAGGGTCCGGGCCAGACGGACCTCGGCCGGGGTCTCGAACTGGGGGCCGGGGAAGTAGCAGTAGACCCCCTCCCGCAGTTCCAGCCCCAGTTCCCGGGCGCTTTCATGGGCCAGAGCGCGAAGGGCGGGGGAGTACATTTTGGACATATCGGGGAACCGGGGGCCGAATTCGGCCAGGTTCTCCCCCCGGAGGGGGGACTCCATGAAAATTTTGATCTGGTCGGAGATCACCATGATATCCCCAGGCGCCCAGGCGGTATTGACGCAGCCGGCGGCGTTGGTGAGGATGAGGGTCTCGCAGCCGATGAGCTTCAGCACCCGGACGGGATAAGAGACCTCCTCGTAGGACCAGCCCTCGTAGTGGTGCATCCGGCCCTGCATGACGGCTACCCGCTTACCCGCCAGAGTGCCCAGCACCAGCCGGCCGGCGTGGCCGGGGGCGGTGGAGCGGGGGAAGTGGGGGATGTCGCCGTAGGGGATGGCGACGGGCTGCTCCACCATATCACCGAGGAACCCCAGACCGGAGCCAAGGACCAGGGCGATATCGGGGGTAAAGTCCCCCATCCGGGAGCGGATGAGGTCGGCGCTTTGCTGGTAATGGGAGAAGGGATGGACCATAAAATATCCTTTCCGGCAAGGGGCGGCCAATCAAAATAAGGGTCAATGACGGTATTTTACCCCATTTTCCCACAAAAAGCAATCATTACCGGCACTTTTGCGGGAAAAGAAAAAGGGCCGCCCCTGTGTGGGGACGGCCCTTTTGTCAAGTGGGGGAAAATCAGAAGAGGGGGACCACGCCGCCGCTGTATGTCTCTTCGATAAAGGTCTTTACCTCATCGGACTGGAGGGCGGTCAGAAGGGCCTGAATGGCCTCGTTGTTCTCGCTGCCCTCCTTCACCGAAAGTACGTTGCAGTAAGCCTCGGCGGCGGCGCCGTCGCTGGCCTCCACCGCAAGGGCCTGGGTGATGCTCAGTCCGGCGCCGATGGCATAGTTGCCGTTGATGACGGCAAGGTCCAGGTCAGCCAGCCGGGAGGTGAGCTGGGCGGCTTCCAGCTCTACCAGCTCCAGATGCTTGGGGTTGTCCACGATATCCAGCTTGGTGGCGTTGATGCCGACGCCATCTTTCAGGGTGATAAGGCCGGCCTGCTCCAGCAGCAGCAGGGCGCGGGCTTCGTTGGTGGTGTCGTTGGGGACGCCGATCAGGGCGCCGTCGGACAGCTCGGCCAGAGTGGCGGCCTTGCTGGGGTAGAGGCCGAAAGGCTCATAGTGGATGGCCCCTACGCTGACCAGATGGGTGCCGTTTTCCTCGTTATAGTTGTTCATGTAGGTGATG
The DNA here is from genome assembly GCA_910587345.1 of uncultured Oscillospiraceae bacterium. Taxonomy (GTDB): domain Bacteria; phylum Bacillota; class Clostridia; order Oscillospirales; family Oscillospiraceae; genus Vermiculatibacterium. The sequence continues at coordinate 16,451 of CAJUKH010000020.1, forward strand.
TGCTGGAAGTAGTTGGCGTCGATGGAGCCGTCCTCGGTGGAGTCGTTGGGGGTGCGGTAGTCGGTGAACTCCACGATTTCCAGCGTGATGTCCTCTTTGGCGAGGATGTCCTTGACCACGGTCAAAATCTCGGCGTGGGGGGCGGGGGTGGCGCCTACTTTCAGGGTGGTGCCCTCCTTCTTGCCGCAGCCGGAGAGAAGGGTGAGGGACAAGGCGCCGGAGAGGGCCAGAGCGGTCAGCTTTTTGATGTTCATGGGAAGCACTCCTTTTAAATGAAATGGTATGGGTCGAAGCGATGGAGCGGGATACGTTCGGCAGAGCGTCATAGAGCGGTTTTCTCACCTCCCTTTAGGGAGATCCGCTGTGCCGTGCGGGTGTCCCGCCGGTCCACGGCGGAGGAAAGGCGGGTGCCCAGGCTCTGAATGAGCTGCACCAGAAGCACCAGCAAAATCACCGCGGTGTACATGACGAGGGTTTGTTTGCGGTAATAGCCATAGTTGATGGCCATGGCGCCCAGCCCGCCGCCCCCCAGCACACCCGCCATGGCGCCGTAGCCCATGATGGTGATGAGGGCGGTGGTGAAGCCGGTGATGAGGGAGGGCAGGCACTCAGGCAGCAGCACCGCCCGGATGATGCGGCCGGGGGAGCAGCCCATGGCCTGGGCCGCTTCGATGACGCCGCCGTCGGCATCCCGCAGGGAGCCTTCCACCAGCCTTGAGACGAAGGGGAAGGCGGCGATGACCAGAGGGACAAGAAGGGCCACGGTGCCCACGCTGGTGCCCAGAATGAGCCGGGAGAGGGGAATGACCATGATCATCAGAATGAGGAAGGGGACGGAGCGGAGGATGTTGACGAGAATGTTCAGGGTTTTCATCACTGGGCGGGGAAGGGGACGGATACCGCCCGGCTCCCCCACCACCAGCAGGACCCCGAGAGGAAGGCCGATGAGGTAGGCCAGAAGGGTGGCCAGAAGGGTGGAATAGACGGTCTCCCAGATGGCGGGGAGGAGGGTTTGGGCCAAAATATTCAGCTGCCCCGGAACGTCCCGGCCGAAGAGAAATTCCAACAGGTTATCCACGTTTCAGCACCTCCACCACCACATTTTTTTCGCTGAGCCAGGCGATGGCTTCCCCCACCCGCTCTCCGCTGAAGATGACCACCAGACCGCCGAGAGGGGTCCCTTCCAGAATATCTACATTTGCAAAAATGATATTGGCATCCACCCCGAACTGTCGGGAGAGCTGGGAGATGGCGGCCTCTCCCACGTTGCCCCGGGCGAAGGTGAGACGGGCGATGACCTGACCGGGGGAGAGGGCCACCAGAGGGGCGCCTTCGGCAATGAACTCCTCTGCTTTGCTCAGGTTGGAGGTGGTGGAGACAAAGGACCGGGTCACCGGCTCTTTGGGAGCGGAGAAGAGGGAGAACACGTCCCCCGTTTCCACCACCCGGCCCTTTTCCATCACCGCCACCCGGTGGCAGATCTCCTTCACCACCGCCATCTCGTGGGTGATGACCACCACCGTGATGCCGGTGCGGCGGTTGATATCCCGGATGAGCCGGAGGATGGAGGCCGTGGTCTGGGGGTCCAGAGCGGAGGTGGCCTCATCACACAGGAGGACCTTGGGGTCGCTGGCCAGGGCCCGGGCAATGGCCACCCGCTGTTTCTGCCCGCCGGAGAGCTGGGCGGGGTAGCTGCCGGCCTTGTCGGGGAGGCCCACCAGCTCCAGCAGCTGGGTCACTTTGGCAGCGGTCTCCTCTTTGGAAAGACCGCTGTCTTTCAGAGGAAAGGCCACGTTCTGCGCCACCGTGCGGGCGGTCATCAGGTTAAACTGCTGGAAGATCATGCCGATCTTCCGCCGCTCCTGCCGCAGCTCTTTCTCAGAGAGTGAGGTCAGCTCCCGGCCGTCCACCGTCACGGTGCCCTGGGTGGGCCGTTCCAAAAGATTGATGCACCGCACCAGTGTGGATTTTCCCGCCCCGGAGTAGCCGATGATGCCGAAAATCTCGCCGGGGGCAATGTGCAGAGACACATCCTGTACGGCATGGACGCCGCTTTCGCCGCCGGGAAAGATCTTGCTGACATGGGTCAGGGTTATCATAAACATCCCTCATTTCGTGGATTGGGCTGTCAAGCGGTGAAGGGGGTTGGCGGCCGCCTGCCCTCCGGGTCAGGCTTCTCCACATCCCTTTTCTCCGCTCTTCGCAAAAAAAGAGTGGGAAGCGGCGTCGCCGCTTCCCACTCCTTGGTTTCGGTCCGTGGACCGGTCATCCCAATTTGTGTTGTGATGCGGGGGCGCACAAAGTCGTGGGCATCGGCATCATCGCCATGTCCATCATCCCCATCATCATAGCATAACACTTTACCATGAGGGTGCGCCTCCTTTCACTGAAGTTTGGATAATCGTACCACCGTTTTTTCGGGATGTCAAGAGGGAAATTATCCTGTATCCCGCAAACCGTTGGAAAGTGTGGGGTACAGAGTTTTCCCGGAGGGGTGAAATCAGCCCAGCTCGGCTTCAAAGGCGGCCTTCAGCTGCTCATACTGCTCAGCGGTATAAGGTTCGCTGGAGGTCTCCCAGTTGCGGTAGATGCGGGAGCCGCCGGGATGACTGTAAGTGTTCTCCTTGGTCATGGACCATACCGATACGCCCCGGCAGGGGATCATAAGGGCGTGCTCATAGTAGAAGGCTTCGGCCTGGGCCTGGGCCTCGTACCGGGCGTCCAGGTCGTCCACGATGGCGTTGGCCTGGGCCACCATTTGGCTGAACTGGGCGAAGATCTCCTTGGTCTCGGGGTCGGTGATGGTGTTGGCCTTGGTCAAAAGAGAGGTAAAGATGGCGGAATCGTTGCCGGTGACCAGCTGATTTAGGAAGTTCTCAGGGTCCCGGTAGTCGGCGCCCCAGCCGGAGATCTCAAAGCTGGCCAGGGAGGGCTTGCGGACCTCGGAGGTGACGTTGGTGATGTAGTTCTTGATATTGATCTGGATGTAGTCCTCGGCCAGATTTTCAAAGATGCTCTTGAGGACGGCGGCCTGATCCTGGGCGGTTTGGTCGCCGGCTTTGATGTAGTAATCGACCTGAATGGGGAAGGTGACCTTGCCCGTCAGCTCGCTCTTGGCCTGAGCCACATAGTCCTGGGCCTTGGCGGCGTCAACGTGGCCGTCGGTGGTGCCCATGATCTCCATCAGCTTATCCACATAGTCGGTGCCGTCGGAGTAGGTGACCACGTCCCGGGTCACGAAGGTCTCGATGCGGTTGGACTCGGGGTTGATGAAGTCATAGAGGGACCAGAACTCCTTGAAGTCCAGACCGTAGTAGAGGGATTTGCGGAAGGCCTCGTTGGCCACGGCGGTGTTCCAGTTGGTGTCGGGGGTGCCGTCTTCAAACTTTTTGCCGTAGTTGAACACGACCTGATAGTTGAACCGGGAGGGGCGGGTCTGGACCAGTTTATCCCGCCAGGGGCTGTTCTCATCCTCCCAAATGATGCGCAGGCGGGACTCGCTGAGTTCGCAGCGGTCGACCTCTCCGCTTATGAAGAGGTTGTCATCGGCGTTGCCGTCTTCGATCATCTTGATGGTGACGGTGTCAAAGAGCTTGGAATCCTTGTCGAAATAGGCCTCGTTTTTGGTGAAGGTCTTGGTGTTGCCGGAGACAAACTCCGTCATGGTGTAGGGACCGGAATACCAAAGCTGGGCGGGGCTGACGCCCAGAACGTTCTCCACCCCCAGCTCATCGATCATGCCCTGAGGCACCGGGCACATACAGGCGGCGCCGGCCACGGTGTAGAAGTAGGGGGCGGCCTTGGTCAGCCGGTACTGGAGGGTGTAGGGGTCGGGGGCGGAGATGCCCACGGTCTCCAGAAATTTTTCGTCGGTGGCGTGGGTGGCCATGCCCTCCTCGGGGGTGAGGGTCTTGGAGTATTCGTAGTATTCCCCGGCGCCGTCGATCAGTTCAATGAGCATAGAGGTGTTCTGGGCGCCATTTTTATGGTAATTCAAGATCCACTCCATGGAGGTGAGCCAGTCCTGAGCGGTACAGTCACCCTTGTAATTGCCGTTGACATCCACCCATGTTACGTCATTGCGGAGCTTGAAGGTCCAGATAAAGCCGGTCTCGTCTGCGCCCCACTCGGTGGCCACGTTGCCGATGAACCGGCCGTGGTTGTCCTGGGCCAGCAGGGCGGAGATCATGTTGCCCATGTGGCGCAGGTTCTTGGACTCCTCGGTGTTGGGCATGAGGAAGCTGGTCATCTCGTTGGCGGCCAACTCCCAGTCAATGAATTCGGTCAGAGGCTGGGCGGCGCCGTCGGGACCATCGCTCCCCTCGGGGCCGCTTTTGGTACAGGCGCTCAGGGCCAGAGTTAGGGCAAGGCCCAGGGCCGCAATGCGTTTGGTGCGGGTTGATTTCTTCATGGTTCCATCTCTCCTTGTGCTGCAATTTTTTATCAATAAAACAGGGGGTTCTCCTTTGTGGGTCCATGCCTGTTCTACTCAAAGGTAAATTTCCACAAAACGGTGGAAGACAACAAAAAGGTGGGAAGCGTCACCGCTTCCCACCTGCAAAATATCCGGTATAAAACCGTTATTTTTCCGGGGATATCACTGCGGAGGCGCACAGGGACAAAGACATGGCCGTAAACTCCATGCCCCGCAGTCGCAGCATCATACCAAAGGAATAGGTTTGCTTGTTCATCTGGTGCGGCCTCCCTTCCGGAAGAAATTTTGCTTATCATACCACCATGGAAATGGCTTGTCAACACTTTTTTAAAAATAAACAGAAATTTTCGCAAAAGAAGGGGAGCATCCCATGGATGCTCCCCTGAACAAACCCCTATCGCTGTCACTTTTTGTAAATCAATAAAATATTACCAAGGATTACAGACACCACAGGCTTCATAGTGCATAGATTTTGCTTCCTGGATACTATCAAACCAAATTTCATTTTCAGTAAGAATCTTTTTGGCAAACCGGCAACTGGGGTAATGATATTTGTCAGATTCTATGCTGCCAACATAGGTTCCGCTTTTCTTAACCACAACATTGTTCTGAAAAGAATTCAAATCTTGGGCAGAAGGAGTGGAGTTGACAGGCAACGAAGTATCATTCTGAAAAGCGGGATTGTCACCGTTAAGGCTATTTGTGCCGTTAGCCAGCTCCATGAAATCCATCACCGGGGCGCTGGCGGGAGGTTCGGTCTCGGGAGCGGTCTTGCCGGGGGTGTAGCCGCCGGTCATGGTCATCTCCATCCCAAAGAGGGGCATGGCCTGACCGTTGGCGACCATGGAGGCGTCCATCTCGATCTGGGCGGTCATCTGGTCTTTTTCATCCATGGCAGTGGTCATGGTCATGGACATCATGGAGCCGTCCTCGTCAGAGATGTTCATGAAAATATCCATGGAGTAGGCCGCCACAGCGTCATTCTTCATGGTGAGGGTGAGGCCCAGCTTGGTAAGGCCGCCGTCCAGAAGGGTAGTATAAGTGTTGCCCTCCTTGGTGAAGCCCTCGTCAGACAGGGCGTAGACCACATTTTCCACCGATTCCTTAATGACGCCGTAGGAGACGCCGTAGCCCTCTTCACTGGCGGTGGTGAGGGTCAGCCGGCCCAGCATGAGCTTTGCCAGAGCGGTATAGTCCGTGACCATGGTTTTGGAGGCTTCCAGAAGCTGGGTCCAGTCCATATCCATGCCGGCCTGGGCATAGAGGGCGTTCATGTCCATGAGGTACCAGGTATCCTTGTCCAGCCCGGCATCGGCCAGGACGGAGCCGGCCATGTTCACATAGAACTTGCCGGAGGCCATGTCAAAACGCACGGACATACCGATCCCCTCCCGGGCAAGAGCGTCCAGGGTGGCCTGCTCCTCGGGGGTGAGCTGGGCGGGTTCGGCGGTCAGAGCGGCGGCGGTTTGGATGAACTGGCTCAGGTCCAGTTTGATGTTCATATCCACGGCCGCCTTGTCGTTGTCGGCCATAGCGCCCTCCATAGTCCCGTTGAAGGGGATGGCGGCGCCCAGAAAGGTCACGTTGCCCTCCAGGTCTACCGCCATATCCCAAATGCCCTCGCTGTACTTTTTGTTATAGGCGGCCAGCTTCTCCAGATAGGTGAACTCCTTGCCTTCCAGAGCAGTCTCCAGCAGTTTCTCCGTGTCTACGATGATGGCGGTGGAGGTATCCTGATCCCAGCCCACGGCGCAGTCAAAGGCCTGGGCGGCAAAGCGGACGGGGACATAGGTCCGCCAGGTCCCGGCATCCACATAGGGGGCCACATCCATGGTGAGGGGAGTCTCTACCCCATTTTTGATGACGGTGGCGGCGGTCTCGCCCAGCTTCATGGTGAGGGTGGTGTCTCCCCGGACGGCGGTGATGGTGCTGTCGGCGTTGCTTACCTCGGCACCCATGGCCTCAAAGACGGCCCGGAAGGGCAGGAAGGTCCGCTGATCCACCACCTGGGGGACGGCGTCGGTGAAGGTGAGGGCCTGACCGTCCAGCTGGACGGAGATGGCGGGGGACTGGTCGGCGGCGGGGGCGGGGTCAACGGGGGTGGCCTCCGCAGCCAGAGCGGCGGCGGAGCCGGTCATGGAAAGGGCCATGGTCAGCGTCAGCAGCCGGCGGGTAAAGTGCTTCATGTGTGGTTCCTCCTTACAGATTTGGGATGGCTTTATCATAAGCCTTTTCGCGAAAAAATGCAATCAGTACGGTGAAAAAAGGCAAAAAACTCTCTTTTTTGCACAAAAAAGGACAGCCGCCTGAAGGTCGGCTGTCCGGAAAAGAAGCTTGACAACATTAGAATATTCTAATATAATAAAGAAAATCCGAACCCCCTGATTGGGGGGACGGTGGGCAGCGGGGGAGACTCTGCTTTGCCCTAAAATCAAGGAAGAAGGAGTGTTCCATCATGGCCAAATTGAATGTCGGCGACAAGATGCCCAACTTTACCTTCAACACCCAGAAGCGGGACGGCGTTACCATCGAAGAGGCGGTCAAGGGCAAGAAGAAGACCGTGTTCTGGGTCCTGCGCTACATCGGCTGCACCGTGTGCCGCTATGATGTCCATGTTCTGAGCCAGCGGTATCAGGAGTTTTTGGACAAGGACGCTCAGGTTTTTGTGGTCATGCAGAGCGACCCTGAGGTGGTCCGCAAGGATCTGGAGGGTTCTCCCATCCCTGTGCCTCTGGAGATCATCTGCGACACCGATATGAACATCTACAAGACCCTGGAGATCGGCGTTTGGGGCGAGCCCGGCTCCAAGCCCGTCATCACTGATCCCACCGTCATCGAGCGGCTCCAGGCCAAGGGCGCCGCTGCCGCTGCCGCCGGCTTCTCCCACGGCCAGTATGAGGGCCTGGAGGAGCAGCTGCCCGCCATGTTCATCACCGACGATCAGGGCGTGGTGACCTATGCCCACTACGGTAAGGACATTATGGATATGCCCGTGGCCGATGATGTGCTGGCGATGCTGTAAGGGCTGATTGCCGATGAACGAGGAAGGACCCGCCGGAAGCCCGGCGGGTCCTTTTTGTTATCTGTAAAGGGTGTTTCAAACGGGGGCGGAAGGAGATCTCTGCGGCCCTGTGTCCAAAACGGAATGTACCGCGGCGGCAGTTTCCAAAATATCCTGTTCATTTTTCAGGCCGCTATGAAAAAAGATGCCCTGTATCCCGTTGACGGCGAAAATGACCCGCTGATAGAAGGATTCCCGTTCATGGGGGAACACCCGGCTGACTTCTCCGATAATGGCGGCGATCCCCTTTTGCGTAAATTGCCTGCCCCGGGAGCTTCGCGGAAATATGTCGGCCCGCTTTTCCTACTGTACTTCCGGCATCCGCCGGATCAACGCCTCCGGGCGGCGCAGAAAATCTTCAAAGGGGGCCGCCTGTTGTAAAAAAGCCTGAATGGACTCGGCCTCCAGCCGATCCACCAGCTGGTCCACATTGTCGTAGTGGGCATAGAAGGTGATGCGGTTGACTTCTGCCTCACGGGTCAACTGGGTCACGGTGAGAGAGGGGATTCCCGCTTTCCCCCCCCCAGGTGCAGGCAGGCTTTCCGTAAATGTTTTTCTGTCCTTAGATAACGCATATCCATGGCCGTGGCTCCTTTACAGTTTTTCTGAAATGTAAGTTAATTAACACGGCGGAAAAACTGTTTATTGTCCTTTCTCCTGTTTCCCCATAGACCGATTGGAGGAAGCGCTGCACATGGCCGCTGATGCACAGCATTCCCTGAAAGTGATCATCGATTATCGTTAAAGCAGATAACATTCCCTGTCATGCTTGAAGCAGCGTTTGTAAGGCAGCCGCTCCAAACAAAGAACGCCGCCGCGGCCGCCGGGAAGACAGGGGGAGGGTTCCGCTGTCCTGACAAACTGACCCACCGAGGGCGGGGTGCGATATGCACCCCGCCCTTCCTTTTGGGATGTCCTTGCCCCCTTGGGGTATATCCGCTATGCGATAACGATAACAGGAAGCCCGGCTGCGTCCGCAGGTAAGCGCAACACATCCAAAGGCAAAAAACCGTAATTTCCCCCCTTGTTAAAACGGCTTGCAAATTGGGGGGAATTATGGTACAACAAAGGGGAGGTGAAGGGGCGGAGATATCTGCCCCGGAACAGAATCAGAGAAGAGGAAAAGAATATAGACCCCGTCATGAAAAGTCTGCTTGCCCGCAAGTTTGTATGAGGCTTCACCGGGGCGCCGGTGACGGCGGAGGAAAAGGCCCTGCTGCCGGAGGCGGCCCATCAGGCATCCACGAAGGGCGGCCGGCATCCTGCGCCACGATCGACATCACCGGCCATCAAGGACGAGCTTTCCGGCTCTGCGGCCACCAGCCTTTCATAGACGGGAAAGAAAAAGGAGGACACACCCATGAAAAAAAGAGTTCTGTCCCTTTTCCTGGCCCTTGTGATGACCCTGGGCCTGGCGGCCCCGGCGTCCGCCGCCAAGGACGATAGGAGCGATCTGCCCGAGTATGAGATACTTTCTATGCTGCCCGAAAAGCTGGACCGGCCCGCCCGCCCCACCACGCTGGAACAGGCGGATCTTTACAGCCACCCCGCCGGGGGAGGCAACCTTGTCAAGTGGACCGATGAGAACACGCTCCAGGAGATCGTGGAGCTCACCGACAGCCTTACCGCCGGCAAGACCACCGACACCCAGAAGATGAAGGCCATCTTTGAATGGGTGTACCAGAACATAAATTATGGTCACGAAGACAACACGCTCTGGGGGAAGAGATTTTCCGATCTGACCCAGGAGCAGAGAAAACGGCTGTGGGAGGCCGGCGATCCCTACAGCGTCTATACCAAGCGGCTGGGCATCTGCGAAGGCTACTCCAACCTGTGCTGGCTCATGGGCACCATCGCGGGCATCCCGGTGGCCAAGCTCACGTGCTACACCAGCATGGGCCACGCCAGGAACGCCGCCCTTCTGGACGGGAGGTGGGTCTTCTTCGACGCCACCGAAGCATGGAACAAAGTAGACCCGGACCACAGCTGGGATCTTGATCCATATGAGCGCGCAAGCTCATACAGCGCAATTTGCTACTACGATGGCGTGTACCAAATGTATGTTGCCAGAGGGTATGAGAAAAACATCATCGTTTCGGCAGCCTTCCGCTCGGGGTTTCAGTGCCCCGCCAACGTGACCATCCCCTCCTATGCGACCGAGGTGTCAAGAGGCGCCTTCAAGGGCTGCACCGAATTAAAGAGCGTGACCATCCCCAACGGGGTGACCACGATCGACGGTAACGCCTTCGAGGGCTGCACCAATCTGGAGAATGTGGACATCCCCAACAGCGTGACCACCATTGCAGGTGGGGTGTTCTACGGCTGTACCAGCTTAAAGAGCATCACCATCCCCGGCAGCGTGAGCGAGATCTCAAGTATTCTGTTCAAGGACTGCACCAGCTTGGAGAGCGTCACCATTTCCGATGGCGTGACCAAGATCTGGCAGGAGGCGTTCGCTGGCTGTACCAGCCTGAAAAGCATCACCATCCCCGGCAGTGTTACCGAAATGGAAGCGGCGTTTTACGGATGTGCCGAGCTGGAGAGTGTCACCATCGAACGGGGTGTTCCCAGCATTGGTTTTGCCGCGTTCCAGGACTGCACCGGCTTGAAGAACATTACCATCCCCGACACCGTGACCACCATTGAGGGGCAGGCGTTCTGGGGCTGCACCGCTCTGGAGAGCGTGACCATCCCCGAGGGCGTGACGACCATCGAGAAATTGGCCTTCGCCGAGTGTGAAAATCTGAAATACGCGGCCCTTCCCGACAGCGTCACCAGCGTTGACGGTTCGGCTTTCTTCGGCTGCCCCAACTTACAGGGCGTGGCCACCATCCCCGCCGGCATGACCAGAATCGCAAACGGGATGTTCGATGGCCGGACCGACCTGACCAGCTTCGTGATCCCCGATCACATTACCGAGATCGGTTATTGGTCATTCCGGGACTGCACCAACCTGAAGAGCATCACGATTCCCAACAGCGTTACCGTGATTGGCAATTCGGCCTTTATGGGCTGCTCCGGTCTGACCAGCATAACCATCCCCTCCAGCGTCACAACCATAGAGGCCTGGGCCTTCGCTGGATGTAGGGGTCTGACCAGCGTGTTCATTCCTGATAGCGTGACCGAAATTCAGGTCCATGCACTTGCCGGCGGCAATATCTCCGATATTTATTACGGCGGTACGGAGGAGCAGTGGAAGGCCATTCAGGGGGATGGCAAAGATATGCCCCACACCACCATCCATTACAACAGCACCGGGCCAAAGCCCGCCGCTGCGGGGACCAACACCGCCTACGCCTCCACCCAGTCTGTTCTGGTGGACGGCAGGGCCGTGGAGTTCCAGTGCTACGCATTGAAGGACGCCAACGGAAACGACACCAACTACATCAAGCTCCGGGACATTGCCTCCATTTTGAACGGCACCGCCGTCCAGTTTGAGGTAGGCTGGAACGGGGCGGTGAACATCGAGACGGGGAAGGCATACACTCCCAATGGAAGCGAGATGTCCACCCCCTTCAGCGGCAACCGGGCTTACGAGAACGCCACCGCTCCCACCAACATCAACGGCCAGACGGCGGCCCTGGAGGCCATCATGCTCAAGGACGACAAGGGCGGAGCCTATACCTATTATAAACTCCGGGACTTGGGGACCAACATAGGCTTCAAGGTGGATTGGTCCGCCGAAAAGGGCATCTTCATCGAGACAAAATAAAGAGAAAACGAGGACACAAAAGAGGGGTGGTACAGTGTACCACCCCTCTTTTTCAAGGGCCCCCTTGTACTTTAGAGCAACAGGCTTTTTTCCTCTTGCGGGTAAAATTCATTGCAATCCGGGCCGGGATGGGGTAATATGGATGCAGTACCCCAAACCATACCAACAGGAGGAGATTCATCATGGACAAGCAGTGGGTCAAGGAGCTTCACAGCCAGTTCCCCGTGGCGGAAAAGCTGGCCTTCTTCGACATCGCTTATGAAAACTGCGGCAACGACTTTGTCCGCCAGGCCCTGAACACCTACATGGACCACAAGGCCGACATCCGTCCCGGCTTGGTGAAGGCCGGCGGGGCCGGCAAGGGGGAGACCATCGGCGTCATCGCCGACGCCCGGGAGAAGCTGCGGCAGTTCCTGAACGCCAAGGACATCCGCAATCTGGCCTTCACTCCCAACACCTGCCAGGCCATCAGCGACGTGCTTCAGGGCTATCCCTTCGCCCCCGAGGAGAACATCGTGGTGGGGGATCTGGAGCATGTGTCGGTGATCATGCCCTGTCTCTACCTGAAAAATAAGGGGGTGGAGGTCCGGGTGGTGCCCTCCAACGGCATGACCCTGTCGGCGGAGGAGCTGCTGGAGCAGGTGGACGGGAACACCCGCATCGTGGTGGTCAGCTATGTCCAGTCCCGCAGCGGCTACAAGGTCGACCTTCCTTACTTGGTGGAGGAGTGCCACAAGCGGGGGGTCTATGTGGTCACTGACGCCATCCAGGGCCTGGGGTTCCAGCCCTTTGATGTGCAGGCCATGGGGGTGGACGCTGTGGCCAGCTCCTGCTACAAGGGCCTGCTGGGAGTGGAGGGGGTCGGCTTCCTCTATGTCAGTGACGGGCTGCTTTCCAAGCTGCGCCCCGTCACCGCCGGGGACAGCCCGGCTCTGTCCATCGACCGGGACAGCTGGGAGATCAAAGGCGCCGACGCCATCGACGCCCGGAAGTTTGAAAGCGGCACCATCCCCTTCCAGGCCATCTATGGCCTGCGGGCGGGCATCGGTAAGCTGCTGGAGATCGGGCTGGAGGAGATCGGGGCGCATATTTCCGACTGCTTTGAGACGGTTTATAAGGGGCTTACCGACCTGGGGTATGACATTCTCACACCTCTGGACCCCAAGCACCGCTGCCATTCCATGGCGGTGAAGGTGGACAACGCCGCCGGGATGGTGGACTATTTTCTGGAGCATGGGGTCTTTATCAGCAAGGGTGTGGACCGGTATGTGCGGGTGGCCATCGGCCCCTTTACCACCGAGGCGGATATGGAGAAGCTCTTTCAGGTGGCTAAGGCCTGGAAGGAACAGGGATAAGGAGGCGGTCTTGTGCAGGTTTTTGATAGGGCCTATGTGGAGGCCCATCTGACGCCGGAGAAGTGCCTGGCGGTCATGGAGGACACCATCCGCCAGGAGCGGGCGGGGGGCTGTACCCAGTATCTCCGCACCGCCATCAATATGCCAAACACCAACATTTTGGGGCTTATGCCCGCCTATTTTGAGAAGGGCTACTTCGGAGCCAAGATCATCAGCGTCTACCACACTAACGCCGGCACCGGCTATCCCTCCCATCAGGGGCAGATTTTGCTTTTTGGCGCCGGACACGGGGAGGTGCTGTGCAGTGTGGACGCCATGAGCGTCACCCAGATCCGCACCGGGGCGGTGAGCGCACTGGCCTCCCGGGCTTTGGCCCGGCCCGATTCTCAGGTGCTGGCTCTGCTGGGCTGCGGAGCTCAGGGGGAGTCCCATCTGCGGTCCATAGCCCAGGTATTCCCGCTGCGGGAAGTGACCTGCTGGGACCGGTCGCCCCAGAACGCCCGGGGGCTGGCCGCCCTGGCCCGGGAATTGGGGGTGGAGGCCCGGGTCTGCACTGCGGCCCAAGAGGCGGTGGCCGATGCGGATATTGTCTGCACTCTCACCCCGGCCACCGAGCCGATTTTGTACCGCGACTGGCTCAAACCGGGCTGCCACATCAACGCCGTAGGGGCCTGCGCCCCCCATGCCCGGGAGATCGACTCGGCTCTGGCCCGGAACTGCCGGTTCTTTGGAGACAATGCGGACTCGGTGCTCCACGAGAGCGGAGATTTTCTCATTCCCATGTCCGAAGGGCTTTATGGGGAGGAGCATCTGGAGGGCACTTTGGGGGATGTGCTTTTGGGCACCCTCCCCGGCCGGAAAAATGAGGAAGAGATCACCCTCTTTGATGCGCTGGGCATGGCGGTGGAGGATGTGGCCTGCGCCATTGCCCTCTATGAAGAGGCTATGCAGGGGTAAAACTGCGTTATAAGGAATAGGGGCGGAGTGCATCTGCACTCCGCCCCTGCTGTGTTTTGGGGCAGGGTCAAAGAATGATGTTAGCCGTTCCAATCCACATCATAGGTGCGTTCCACGGCGAACTTGTTGAGATAACCGGTGGACATATCGAAATTCAGGTCGTACTTATACTCCAAACCGTAGTGGAGCCACATGACCTCGTTGCCGGTCCAGTCGGGGTATTTCTCCGCCGCCTTCTCCTGGGTCAGCTCGGTGACGGGCACCCCGTCAAAGGCGATCTTCTCCAGAATGCTCTTGTCGGTCTCGGTAGCCAGGGTCGCCTCCAGCCGGGCGATGACCGCCTGACCCAAGGGGACCTCCTCGTCCGTGGCCAGAGAGATCATGAAAGACAGCCCCTCCGACACTTTGATGCTGCCGCCGGTATAGTAGGAGTTTGCCTCCAACTGGGTGGAGGGATCGATGGTGATCCGCTCATAATTCTCGTCCACCCAGGATACCTCGAACCCCTCATCCAGAAGAGTTTGAAGGGTGGTTTCGCCCACTTTGATCTCCTTGTCATTGATGCTGATGGGCAGCAGGACCTCGGCGTTGTCCTCCTGGTCGGCGCCATCGTCGTTTGCTCCGCAGGCGGACAGAGACAGCATCAGTACCGCCAGCATCAGGCAAAGCAGGGAACGGTTTTTCTTCTTATTCATGTTTTATCTTGCTCCTTTCAAAAAAATCCCCGGAGCCGTTGCGGCTCCGGGGATACGTTGATGAAATCAGCGCTTGGAGAACTGAGGAGCACGACGGGCGGCCTTGAGGCCGTACTTCTTCCGCTCCTTCATACGAGGGTCACGGGTGAGGAAACCGGCAGACTTCAGGGCGGCGCGGTACTCGGGGTTGACTTCCAGCAGGGCACGGGCGATGCCGTGGCGGATGGCGCCGGCCTGACCGGTGACGCCGCCGCCGGTGACGGTGGCGGAGATATCCACCTTGCCGACGAGGTCGGTGGTGACCAAGGGCTGACGGACCACCATCTTCAGGGTCTCCAGACCAAAGTAGTCGTCGATATCACGGCCGTTGATGGTGATGGTGCCGGTGCCGTTGGGGAAGAGATGCACCCGGGCCACGGAGGACTTCCGGCGGCCGGTGCCGTACAGATAAGGCTTCTTGCTCTGATACATTTTCGGTTACCTCCTTAATCCATCGTCCAGGGCTCGGGCTTCTGGGCGGCGTACTTGTGCTCGCCGCCCCGGCTGATGTGCAGCCGGGAAAGGGAGTCCTTGGTGATGGTGTTCCGGGGCATCATGCCGCGGACAGCCAGCTGCATAGCCAGCTCGGGCTTCTCTTTCATCAGGGTGGCGTACTGGGTCTCCTTCAGACCGCCCACCCAGCCGGAGTGGCGGCGGTAGTACTTCTGCTCCAGCTTCTTGCCGGTGAGCACCGCCTTCTCAGCGTTGAGGATGATGACATAGTCGCCGCAGTCGGCGTGGGGAGTGTACTCGGGCTTGCGCTTGCCCCGCAGCAGGTCAGCGGCGATGACAGCGGTTTTGCCCAGGGGCTTGCCGGCCGCATCGAGGATATACCACTTGCGGACGATGTTGCCCTTGTTGGCCATAAAAGTGGACATATTGAAACCTCCAATTTACTACTCAAAAAATGAGCGTTTTCACAAAGAAAGGACCCCGAAACTGGACCTTCGGAGCGTTTTGTATTATAATACCGTTGTCCCTCGGTGTCAACGGCTTTTTCAGCTTTTTTTAATTTAGAAAGTGGAAATCTTGATTATTCTTCTGTTTTCTTTTATTATCTCTTGAATACTAATTTTCAATTTTCGATTTTTGGAGGTGCCAAAATGGAAAAAATACTCTCCCTGGTCCGGCGGTGCGTGGAGGACTATGATATGATCCAGCCCGGGGACCGGGTGGCGGTGGGGGTGTCGGGAGGGAAGGACTCCCTGGTGACTCTGGCAGCCCTGGCCAAGCTGTCTCAATTTTATCCCAAGCCTTTTACCGTAGAGGCTATCACCCTGGATTTAGGGCCGGTGGACGGGGGGGAGGGGATGGACTTTGCCCCGGTGGCGGCCTATTGTGAGGAGCTGGGAGTGCCTTTTACGCTTCTGCCCAGTGAGATAAGCCATATTATCTTTGACATCCGCAAGGAGAAAAACCCCTGTTCCATGTGTGCCAAGATGCGCCGGGGGGCCCTTCATAACGCCCTTCAAGAGAAGGGCATCCGCAAAATCGCTCTGGGCCACCATTTTGATGACGCTATCGAGACCTTTTTTCTCTCCCTGTTTTACGAGGGGCGCATCTCCTGCTTCCAGCCGGTGACCGAACTGACCCGCACCGGCATCACCCAGATCCGGCCCCTGCTCTATTGCGGGGAGGGGATGGTGCGGGGGGCTGCCCAGCGGAACCATCTGCCGGTGGTCCACAACCCCTGCCCCGCCGATGGTTACACCAAGCGGGAGGAGGTCAAGACCCTCATCGCCGACTTGGAGCACCGGTATCCCGGGCTGAAGGAGCGGGTGTTCGGCTCCATGCAGCGGCTGCCCCTCCCCGAGTGGGGACCCATCGAGCACAGGCGGCGGCCCTATGCCGAGGAAAAGGAAAAAGATATTTTGTAAACCCAACGGCTTGCAGCTTGCTCCAAGTGAAGCAGAGTAAGCGGACGGGAGAGATCGGGGAGTATTTGGGTTCTGATTTTTGGGATGGAAAAGTGAACGGAGCGGCCCTTTCGGACCGCTCCGTTGTTTGTGTGTTGACTGATTTACCGGGTCACAGAATTCCCAGCTCCTGACAGAGATAGGCCAGATCCACCGTCCAGATCTTTCCCCGGGACAGGACATCCCGCAGGTCGGCCTTGGCGGATTCGTCATCCCCAACCCAGTGGTGGCGGTAGGCACGGCTGACTTGATAATAGTCCCGGTTTTCCTCGTCCAGAGCCATGAGACGGGTCAGCTCCTCAATGTGCCGCTTGTAGCGGGCGGTGGTGGCCGCCGTGGGGCACCGGGCACGGAGGGCCATGATGTTGTCCGGGTCCAGTTCCAGCGCTTTTCCCAGATCCCGGTCCATGTCGGGCCGGCGGCTCATGCCGGCGGATAGACCCTCCAGCTGGCTGTAACAGAAGGCCCGGAGGAGGTAGAGTTCCGCCCGGCCGGGATAGGCCTTGATGGCTTCGCTCAGGAGGGGGAGGGCGCTTTGGTAATCTGTCTCCCGCACCAGCTGGGCGGCTTCCCCGGCGATGCCGGATGCGGCTTCGGCCTGTTGCAGAGCGTAAGGACGGCTGTTGAGGGCGTCGGGGAGGATGGGGGTATCCACCGGACGGCCCCGGCCCTTGGCGGGGGGAGGGGCCTGATGAGGCGGCGGCGGGGGCGGAGCCGGTTGTTTTAAATGGGGCGGAGCGGCGGGGGCGGGAGGGGCCAATAGGTCGAAATCAAAGCCCAGAGCCTCCATGAAGTCGGTCATCTGCCAGGGGTCGTTGACAGCGTAAAAATCGCCTTCGCAGGCATAGACATCCTCCTCATCAGAGGCGGCCGCTGCCTGAGGCCAGGGGAGCAGATAGGGTTCAATGTCCCCGGGCGCCGCACTGAAAATACGGGCCAGAAGCGGGGCATTTCCCGGCCTGTCCGGGGGAGAGCCTGGCTCAAAATAGTCGGGTAGGGAGGCGAACCGGTCCAGCTCCATCCCGTTTTGATAGAGGAAGTAGCCCCAATAATCGTCGTCGTAGATGTAAAGGACCATCACCGGGCTGGGGAGGGGGGAGGACAGGCGCTTGGCCAGATCCTCATAGCCGCAGCAGCCGTCGTTCAGAAGGGCGGCAGGGCCTTTGTCAAAGAGATGCCATCGGCAGCCGTCCAGATGGAGGGAAAAGTCCGGCTCCTGCGCCGCCCGTTGGAGGGCGGTGCGGCATTTCAGCTCATCCCCGCCGGGGAAGAGGACCGTGTGCAGAAAAATACCCATGGGGAACCCCCTTTTTTGAGATAGGAGATAGAAAATAGGAGATATGGGTCACCGTTGGGACTCCAAAAGAGCGTGCTGAAGGTCCCACAGTTTCTGGGACAGGTCCACATAGTAGTTGTGGGGGTTTTCAAAGCGCTTGACTTCCTCCCACTGAAGGTCCAGCTGGTGGGCGCAGCGGGTACGGATGTCCTCCAGAGAGGGGAGGTCGTAGACCAGTTTGCCGTTTTGGAAGATGGGTTTTAACAGGGCTTCGGCGGTGAAGTTTTCAAAGGTATTCCGTTTCCAGGTGGCCTCCGGGTCGAAAAGCTCCAGAGGCTTTGTCTCGTCCACCGTCTCGTCATGGAGGGTGATGAGGTCGGCAAAGGCCTTGCCGTCCTCTTTGGAATAAAGGCGGTAGACCTTTTTGAAGTGAGGGATGGTGATTTTTGCGGAATTTTCGCTGATTTTGATTTTGGGAATGATGGCGCCCTTTTCATCCTCCACTGCCGCCAGCTTATAGACCCCGCCAAAGACGGGAGCGGATTTGGAAGTGATGAGCCGCTCCCCCACACCGAAGGAGTCCAGCTGGGCCCCCTGAAGGAGCAGGTCCCGGATGAGGTATTCGTCCAGAGCGTTGGAGGCCACGATCTTGCAGTTTGTAAGCCCTGCCTCGTCCAGCATCTTCCGGGCCTTGCGGCTTAAATAGGCCAGATCCCCCGAGTCCAGACGGATGGCGCAGTCGGTGATGCCGAACTCCTTGAAGGCCTTGATGGCGTTGGGTACGCCGGAGTGGAGGACGTTGTAGGTGTCCACCAGCAGGGTGGCGGAGGTGGGGTAGAGCTTGCAGTAGGTGCGGAAGGCGGTCAGCTCGTCGGGGAACATCTGGACCCAGGAGTGGGCCATGGTGCCCCCGGCGGGGGTGCCGTAAAGCTGGTCGGCCTGGGTGCAGGCGGTGCCGGCGCAGCCGCCGATATAGGCGGCTCTGGCCCCCAAAAGAGCGGCGTCGGGACCCTGGGCCCGGCGGGAGCCGAACTCACTGATCGGGCGGCCCTGGGCGGCCCGGACGATGCGGCTGGCCTTGGTGGCGATGAGGGACTGATGGTTGAGGGTGAGGAGAAGGAAGGTCTCCACAAACTGGGCCTGGATGGCGGGGGCCCGGACGGTGAGGATGGGTTCCCGGGGAAAGACGGGGGTGCCCTCGGGTACCGCCCAGATATCCCCGGTGAAGCGGAAGCCCTTCAGATAGGAGAGAAATTCCTCGCTGAAACAGTTCCTGCTGCGGAGATAGGCGATATCTTTCTCGTCAAAGCGCAGATCTTGAATGTATTCAATGACCTGTTCCAGCCCGGCGGCGATGGCAAAGCCGCCCCCGTCGGGGACGGAGCGGAAGAATACGTCGAAGTAGCAGATCTGGTCCTTTTTGCCGCTTTGGAAATAGCCGTTGGCCATGGTGAGCTGGTAGAAGTCACAGAGCATGGTGTGGTTGAGATGTTCCTTCATAGGATTACCCCCTTATCGGTTGATAACGGTCATTTGCAGGGATTCCATCAGGTCCAGGCATTTTTCATGGAGAGTTTGGTCGGGGCCGGCGGTGCAGGCGGCGTCGATGAGGATCTCGGCTTCGGGTAGGGCGGCTTTAGCGATGATGGCGTTGGAGAGGACACACATATAGGACACCAGCCCCACCAGCTCTATCTGGTCGTACTCCTTCTCCTCCAGCCAGTTACCCAACTCCAGAGAGGGGAAGGAAGATTTGCGGATGGACACATCCCCGGCTGCTGCGGCCCTGCCGGTCTCGCCGTAGAGGGTCCAGCCGGCGGTGTCCTGGATGCAGTGGGGGATGGGGAGCTTGCGGCCCTCCTGGATGTTCAGATAGTTGGTCTGGTGGGTGTCCATGGTGAAAGCCACATCGCCCCTTTCCGAGCGGTACTGGGCGATTTTTTTGGCGATGAGGCTGTCCAGTTTCTCCGCCCCGGGGAAGCCCAGAGCGCCGTTTACAAAGTCCGTTTGATAGTCCACCACAAGAAGCAGCTTTTTCATAAAAAACCTCCCAAAAACGGGGAAAAACCCGCCGAAAAAGATTATGAACATTATACCCCCATTTGACTGCAAAGGGAAGAGCAAAGGAGGGAAAATTTGGGGAGTGGGGGTTGACAAAAGTCTGAACTCGGACTATAATGCCCCTTGCCGCATTTGGTATGAAATCAGACTTTTCAAGGAGTGGTGCAGATGCCCGATCCCCGATACCGTATTTATGTCCAAAGCCGGAAGGCCATCGACCAGTTTTATCATCAGGAAGCCGCCCGGCGGGAGCTGCCCGACAGCGTGCTGTGGCTGGCCATAACCATCTGCGAGCATGAGACGCCCTGTACTCCCACCGAACTCTACACCGACTGCGCCATCTCCAAGCAGACGGGCCATTCCGCCCTGATGCAGTTGGAGAAAAGGGGGCTTATCCAGCTGGTCCCCGACCCCGCTGACCGGCGGAGCAAGCGGGTGGAGTGGACGGAGCAAGGCAGAGCCTTTGCCCAAAGCCAGCTTCACCCCCTTCTGGCAGCGGAGGAGGCGGCTTTTGAAAGTCTAGCCGCCGGGGAGCAGGAACTGTTGATCACACTGACCCAAAAGCTATATTCTGCGTTAAAAACAAAGGCCGGCAACACCGGCCCCGGGAAAGGGATTTTATGAAGAAGAGCATTCAGCTTTCCGACCATTTTGATTACGGAACTCTGTTTCGTTTTACCTCTCCGTCCATGGTCATGATGGTTATCACCTCCATCTACTCGGTGGTGGACGGGCTTTTTGTGTCCAATTTTGTGGGGGATAAGGCTCTGGCGGCGGTGAACATTATCTATCCCCTTACCATGATCGCCGGAGCCCTGGGTTCTATGCTCAGCGCCGGAGGAAAGGCGGAGGTGGCCCGGACCATGGGCGCCGGGGAGACCGACAAAGCCCGGCAGTATTTTACCACCATCATGCTGGCGGTGGTGGGAACGGGCGCCCTTCTGGCGGCGGGGGGCATCCTCTTTCTGCGGCCGCTGGCCGCCCTTTTGGGGGCCAGTGAGCTTTTGATGGCGGACTGCCTGACCTATGGCCGCATCATGCTGGCGGGGCTGCCCATCTTTCTGCTTCAGGCCAGCTTTCAGAGCTTTCTGGTGGTGGCGGAGCGGCCCAAGATGGGGTTGGGGCTGTCCATTGGGGCCGGGGTCACCAATATGGTGCTGGACTATGTGTTTATCGGCATTTTGGGCTGGGGGGTGGCCGGCGCAGCGGCGGCCACGGTCTGCGGCTATGTGGTGGGAGGCATTACCCCCCTTGTCTATTTCCTGCTGCCCAACAAAAGCCCCCTGCGGCTGGTGAAGACCCGGTTTTACGGGCGGATGCTGCTGAAAAGCTGCTCCAACGGCATGGCGGAACTGATGAACAGCATTTCCTCCTCCCTGGTCACAGCCCTCTATAACCACAGCCTGATGGGACTGGTGGGGGAGGTGGGGGTGGCCGCCCTCAGCGTGATGGCCTATGTGGACTTTATCTTTGCCGCCACCTGTATCGGTTTCTCCATGGGAGTGGCCCCGGTGTTCAGCTATCAGCTGGGGTCGGGGAATGAGGAGGAGATGAAGAGCCTGTTTTCCAAGTGTATCCGCATCAATGTGATACTGGCGCTGGTGATGGCGGGGTCGGCTCAGCTGCTGACCCATACGCTGGCCCAGATCTTTGTGGGCTATGACCCGGAGCTGATGGCCATGACAGAGGCCGGGTTCCATATTTTTGCCCTGTCGTTTATTTTCAACGGCTTTAATATCTTTGGCTCCTCCTTCTTCGCCGCATTGGGGAATGGGAAGGTGGCTTCTATTTTGTCCTTCATGCGGACCTTCCTGCTGAAATGCGGGGCCATATTGCTGCTGCCTCTGGTCATCGGCCTGGACGGTATCTGGTGGGCCGTGGTGGTGGCCGAGGGGGTGGCAGCGGTGCTGACGCTGTATTTCCTGGTGACCAGACGGAAAAAGTACCACTACGCATAAAAGGAACGCAAAAAGCGGAGCAGCATTGCTGCTCCGCTTTTTTGTTTGCGGCGAATTTGGTCCTTGGCAGTTCTCGGTCAGAGAGTTTCCCCGGACTGACCTTTCTGTATGCAGTCCTGAAGCGCTTTGGCGCAGGCAATGTAGTAATGTCTGCCATTTGCGCTGGTCTCATATTCTGCGATCCCCAGCAAAGCCTCCGCTTTTGTCAGCAAGGCCTTAGACGCTCCCGCACCCTTGGCCATCAGGATATCGCAGAGTTCCAGACACCACTGGTATTCTCTATCCTGAAGGGCGGCCTGGGCAGCGGAGAGGACCTTTTCACTTCCGCCCATCAGCGCCAGCAGCTTTTCCCCACGCTGTTTCGGCGTAAGGGGGTGCAGGTTGGCGGGGTTTCCGTCAAACCATCCCACATAGGCGGCGTAGATCTCCCGTACGGTCCACTCTACGCAGCCGTAAAACTCTCCCAGATAGGGGAGAGTCACATATTCTTCCGGCAGACGGAGTTGAGCGGCGATCTGCTCCGGGGATTTACCCTGGTGGATAGCTGTCAGGGTCTCGGTGAGAAGATAGTCCAGCGCATCTCTGTAATTTTTCAGAGTTTCTTGAATCGCCTCATGCCCGATGACGGCCTCCGTATGTCCGGGCAGCAGACACTCTGCCGGATAGGAGCGGAGTACATCAAGACTGTTGATCCATGAGGTGATGTTGCGGTATTCTCCGCCCCGGATGGCGTACAGATTGGGAAAACAGGCATAGTAATTGTCGCCGCAGCACAGGACCTTCTTTTCAGGGAGCCAAATCATGATGTGGTCGTCGGTTTCGCCGGGGAGGCGGACCAGCTCGATCTCCACCCCGTCAAATATCCGGGTGACCTTATCCTGCTCATATATGGTAGTGGAAGGGAGGGGGGCACGCCGCTCCCCTCGACTGATCCCCTCCCGGGGGCCGCTGCCCTGGGAGATGGCCTCCTCATCGCTGAGGAAATAGCCAAACTGCCGGATGGCACGCCGGTTCAGGACCTCCTGGAGCAGCGCTGACCGCTCCAGGGGCTGCTTCACCGGGGCAAAGGCGATGACCTCGGGCTTGCTCCCGGCAAAGGCCCCTGCGCCGCCGGTGTGGTCGGGGTGACTGTGGGTATAGAGGATGGTCTTAACTTCCTTGTTCGTATATTTTTGAATGATTTCAGACAGTTTTGTTCCCCGCTCCAGACTGTCCAGAGTGTCGATCAGAATGACCCCTGTTTCGCCTTCAATGAAAACGGCATTGCTCAGACCGAGGCCAAAGACAAACCACACCCCGCCGGTGACCTGGACAACGGTCTCTTTGTCGAGCTTCTCAGAAAAATCCTGCAAGGCCTGCGCTCCGTTATTTACCAGCATACCGATTCTCCTTTCATGGAGGAATACCCCAACTGGGGGAAGTTCTACCCATAGAATGGAACATTTGTTCTTGATTTAATACACAATGAACGGAAATGAAAGGCAAGAATATATTTTTATTCTGCCGGATGTCATTCGGGGAGGGAAAAGGCGGAGCAGCTTTGCTGCTCCGCCTTCTGTATGCCGTGTTAGTTCTTTGGTTCCCGTAGACCGGTTTCTGGGAAGCCGGCCTTTTTGCTGTTTACTTCAATTCCGCACCCATGGCTTCCTTCAGTTCCTGGGTGGCGGCAGCGTTAAAAAGACGGACGGCGTAGTCGTGAAGCACGTCCAGGTCCCCGGCGATGCGCTGGGCGGGGATCTGCTTGTCCACCACAGAGAAATCCCCATCCAGAATGAACTTGGGTTCCGGGTCCTTCTTGCCGTCTCCCAGCAGGCCGGGACCGGCGTGCAGTTTCAGATGACGGCTTTCGCCCAGAGCAAGCTCCACGTCCAAAGCGCACTTGGTGGTCTGCTTTTCGTCCACGTCTGGCTCGGACAGCACCCCGATGAAGGGGGCGTTGATAAGGTCGTCCCACAGCTCTCCCTCCAGCCCCAGCCGCTTACGGGAGAAAGCGTTGACATAGCGAAGGCCGATACGCTCAAAAAAGGCGGGATGGTAGATCTGGATGAAGAGGGCCAGTACCTTGTCCAGTTTCTGGGCAAACTCCTCCCAGGAGGTGTAACCCAAAGTGGACAGGGCCACAAAGTTCTGGGTCAGGTTGATCTTCCACCGGCCGTCAGTGGAGATAAAGTTGTAGTTGGTGACGGGGGGCTGCCGCTCGATCTGGGGCTGTGGAGCATTGGGGTTGGTGATCTTAATGGGCTGCTGTTCCTGCCGGGCCACATACTGGGGAAACTCGTCCCGCACCGCCTCCTGAAACTGGGCGGGGACGGTGGAGCCGATGGAGAGGATGGTGGGAAAACGGAGCTGGCAGATGACCTCGATAAGAGGGGAGTTGGCGTAGGAATGACGGGTGTTATCGGAAAACAGCATAGGAAGGACTCCTTTGTGAGTGATATGGCTTTATTGTACCCGGATTTTGGAAAAAAGTCAAAGGAAACACTCAGGGCTGCCAAAGGGCCACTTCTCCCGTTTTCAGGGTCTTTGGCACATCGATGAGCCGCTGGTTGGAAGAACCCCGGAAAAGAAGGGTGATATCATGCAGTTCCTCCACATAGGGGCCGTCCACCAGCACGTCTAAAAGAGAGAGAAACTCATCGGTGACCTCGCACCGGCAGCGGGAGGGTTCTTTGCCGGTGAGCTGCTCCCAGGTGAAGCCGGAGTAGCACCAGATGGATTTGTGGGGCTGCTCCTGCCGGAGACGGTGGAGGAAGGGGATAAGTCCCCGCTGGTTCTCCACCTCGCCCGGCTCGCCCCCCAGAAGGGTCAGGCCGGATACATAGTCGGGGGAAAGTTCCCGAAGCAGGTAGTCTTCGGTTGCCCAGGTGAAGGGCTCTCCGTAATCGAAATCCCAGGTCTCGGGCTGGAAGCAATTTTTGCAGTGGTTGCGGCAGCCGGAGACGAAGAGGGTCACCCGGACCCCGGTGCCGTTGGCGATGTCACGGGTTTTGATGGCGCTGTAGTTCATGGGGATATCTCCTTTTTGTTGGTGTTTTTGGGGAAAGGGAATGTTTTCTTTTTGGAATTTTGGGGTCACAGGCCAGCCGTTGGGGGCAGGCTGTCTCTTGGCGGCTATGCCGCTTAGAGACAGCTCGTACCCTGTGGGTGCTGTGCCGCCTCGGATGGGGCGTAACCCTTGCGGGGAAAACCACTTTTTCTTTTGTAGGAGAGCGGGGTGTTTTTACCTTGCAGTTGGTTTTTGCCTGCCCGGCTGGGGCCAAAACCACTTTTTCTTTTGCACTGCAAAAGAAAAAGTGGTTCTGGACTCCGAAAAAGAAAAGGTGGACCGGTGGAAATGATTACGGGCTACGGTACAACCGCACAAAGCCCCAATCCTGCTTGGGTATCCCTCGGGTGAAAGACCTTGGGGTGTCCTTCCTGTTTCCGGCGGCGTGGGTTTGAGCGACCCGTGGTCCCCCTTGCGCCACTGCCGTTGAGTGGGTGGAATACCGCTCC
>CAJUKH010000021.1 GCA_910587345.1 uncultured Oscillospiraceae bacterium
ATTGCCCCCTTCACGGCCCCGCTTATGGCGTCGCCTACGGCGGTACCGATGGAAGTAAACAAGGCGACTATGGTATCCCACAGGCTCTGGAAAAATGCTCCTACCGGGGCAAACACGGCCTTGATGGCCTCCCAGGCGGCGGAAAACACGCCGCCGAACCAACTGGCAACGGCTCCGAAAACTGCCTTGATTCCCTCCCAAACGGTGCCAAAGAACGCCGCCCAGGTGCCGACAATGCCCTTGATGGCCTCCCATGCCGCCGAAAAGTCCCCGCTCAATACTGCCGCCACAAAGGAGAAAATCCCGGCTATGGTATCAAAAACGGCTTGGAAGTAGGCGGCGACGGTGTTCCATACGGCCTTGATAAGCTCCCAGGCCGTGGTGAAGAATCCGCCGAGGACCGCTCCAACTACGGAAAAGACGGCCTTGATTCCTTCCCAAACCAACGTAAACCATGCGGCGGCTACGGACCAGACCGCTTGAACGACCGCCCAGGCGACCTTGAAAAATCCGCCTATGATGGGGGCTACAACCTCGAAAATGGATTTTATGGCCTCCCAAATGGCGAGGAAAAACGGCTGTACTTTCTCCCAAACGGCCTTGATAAGCTCCCAGGCGGCGGCGAAAACGCCGCAAATGGAAGACCAAACCGCCTTGATGCCGGGGAGGATGTTGGTCTGGAAGAACGTCACAACGGCGGAAACGGCGGAAATGATAGCTTGCCACGCCGCCGCAAGGTACGGCTGTATCTGCCCCCATACCTCTTGAACAATTCCCCATACTTTCTGGAAGACCTCTTTTGCCTTTTCCCAAAAAGCGGAGAGGTAGCCTTTCACGGCCTCAATGATGGCGTCAACCTTTTCCCTGAACCATTCGCACTTGTTGTATAGGGTCACAACAATGGCGATCACGGCGGCAATGGCGGCAATAATCAGGACGGCGGGGTTGGCCGCTATAAAGCCCGTTATCTTGCTGCCTAGCCCTGCCAGGGTGGTGCCTATGGAAGAAATGCCGCCCTTTAGGCCGGTAAAGGCGTTTTTGGCTACGCTGCCGATGGCCTTGAATCCGTCCTTGAAAGAGCCGAGCTTCGCCTTTGCGGCCTCTGTGGCTATGTCTGTGAGCTTGACCTGCCCGGTCAATGCTCCAAATACGGCGGTCAGCTTCGAGAGCTTTCCCTCCGCTATTGCGGCGGCAATTCCTGAGCTGCTGGTTACGCCTTGAAATTCTGCCAAAAGGGAGGATACGTTGCTTATTTTGTTCCCCAGGTTGGAAAGGGCCGTTATACCCTTAAATCCTGCGTAGGCGGCTATTGCGGCAATGACCAATTCCTTGTGTTCGGTAAGGAAAAGGCCCAGGTCCGCCAGCCGGTCCACAAGGTCCAGGAGGCCGTCTGCAACGTTTGGGATTCCTGTGCTGAAAATGTAATCAAGTACCGGCTGCGCCTTCTCCTGGATGCTGGCGAAAATATCTCCTATGCGGGAACCTAATTCGCCCAGCTTGTCAAAGGTGCTGCTGTGTGCGCTTACGACTTTGCTGATTCCCTCGGACGCCATCCCGAAAAGCTCAACAGCCCGGTCCTTAAAGGCGGTTATCCGTGGGATAGCGTAGTCAACAAATCCTTGTGCCGCCGGGATGATGGCGGCGGTTATGTTGGGTATCGCCGCCGCTACGCTGTTTATTGCGCTGGTTGCGTAGGGGGCAAATGTGTCAACGAGGTTAATCTGTAGGTCCTGGATAGCTGATTCAAGCCTTGCCTTTGCACCGCTCCAGGTGTTGGTCACGGTTTCGGCCATCTTGGCCATTGCTCCGTCGGAATTGTAAAGGGCGTCGGATAGGGCGTTCCACTCTATTGCGCCGTCCGCTGTGGTGGTGGTCAAGCCTCCCATGAGGGCGTTTAGGGCGTCAAGGTGCTGTTTCCCGCCGATGGCGGCAAGAGCGGCGTTGCGCTGTTCCTCCGTCATATCCTTTGTGGCGTCGTATACCCGGCGGATTGTTTCCTCAAGCCCCACGAAATTTCCGCCGCTGTCAAAGGCGGAAATTCCGAGCTTTTCCATCATCTTCCCGGCTTGCCCTGCGCCGGTGGTGAGGTTGGTCATGACGGCGTTTAGGGCTGTACCGGCCTCCGAGCCTTTAATACCCCGGTTTGCCATGACGCCTAATGCGGTGGCCGTGTCCTGGAATGGGACCTTTAGTCCCTTCATGGTACCGCCTACGGCTATGTAAGCCTCCATGAGCATTTCCGCCGTCTGGTTGGATTTGTTGTTGGCCATCGCCGCAACGTCCAAATAGCCGGAAAGGTCCTTTGCCTCCAGGCCCAGTGCGCTCATGCTGTCGGTTACAAGGTCCGAACATCGGGCAAGGTCCAGGCCGGTCGCCTCCGAAAGCCGGAGGACCGGCTCAAGGCTGGCTATGGATGTGTTCACGTCCCACCCGGCTAGGCTCATATAACCGAGGGCGTCGGCGCATTCCGATGCCGTTTTGCTGGTAGCCTTGCCCATATCAAGGGCCGCTTGCCTCAAGGCGTCGTATTGCTCCCCGGTGGCCCCGGCAATGGCGGAGGTGTTCGCCATTGCTTGCTCAAAGCCCTGGTAGGTGTCTACGGCGTCGCTGATAAATTCCCCCAGCTTCAAGGCTCCCCAGGCGGCGGCGGCTGTTGCTGCTGCCGCCTGGGCGATGCTGCCGAGGTTGGCGATCTTCTGCCCCGCCTCGCCTATTGCGCTGTCAAAGGAGGAGGAAACGGCACCGGCGATCTTAATGGCCAGCTTGTACTCTTTACTTGTGCTTGCGCTTGCCAATTTTTTTCACCGCCTTTAGTGTCGTTTCCACCGTCCTTATCAGCTCAAAAACGGGCATTTCAAGGAACTTGCAATAATCGGAGTGCATGGTCAAGGCCATGTTTACGCAAATTTCCCGGAGCCGGTCGCCGTCGTCCGGCCTTAATCCTCGCCGTAGAAAAAACTTGTTACCTTGTTCTTGACCTTCGTGGCGTCCTTCGGCGGGAGCTTCATGAAAAACTCAATGGGCTGGCCGGTGGCCCGGTTGGCGATAAAGCCGATGTATTCCATCGTCATTTCCGGGAGCGGGGAAATGATGCCCTTTTTGCTGAGGTACTTCTCCGCCTCGCACATATCCTTTGCGGTCAAGTCCTCAATGGCCTTGAGGTCAATCCCGGCGTAGTGGTTGCCCTCGAAAAAGTAGGGCTTATGAAAGCGGACATAGCTCTCCGGGTCCTCCGTGGCCTCCGGCGTGGTGGTGGCCTCTGTGGCCTGGGCGGGGGTGACGGTGGCGGCGTCCTGGATAATGGCCGGGGCCTCCGGGGCGGCGTCCTGCTCCGTGGTGGTGTTGGTTTTCTTCTCGGTGTCCATGCTCTTGTCCTCCTTGTTGTTTTAGGTCAATGCCCGGATTCCGGCGAGCTGGTCCTCTCCGTTTACCCGGAAAATGCCGTTGATCTTGTCGAGGCAAACCTTCTCTTTGCCGCCCATCTCAACCATGATGTAGGTAAGCTCAAGGGTGATAGAGCTGCCCATCTGCTCCCGCTGCTTCACGGTGCCGATTGCAATTTTCTTGCAACGGCCCCGGAAAACAACCCTCATGCCGACCTCTCCTGCGTTCATGGTGTCCTTTTCGGACTGCTGAATGGCCCCCCGGAGGGTAAGCTCCACGGCCTTGCTGGGGCTGACCATCTTGAAATAGTCCTCATTGATGCAACGGAAAGGCACCTCTTGCTCCATGCTGCCGTAGTGGCCGAGGATGATGGCCTCATACTCGCCCAGGATGCCGTTGCCGGACGTGGTGGAGGTCATGGCCTCAAAGTCCGGGAGGGCAACCTCGCCGGTCATGCCGCCCAGCTTATTGCCGGAAAGGTAAAGGTTAAAGTCGTTAATGACTTCGGGGATTCCTGCGATTGCCATCGGTTATTTCCTCCTTCCTTTAGGTTGCCGCCGCCCCCAGTGCGCTCTCAAGCGCATAGGGGTCAAACTCCAGAATGTTGTGAATGTCCTCCGCCGGGGGGTACGGGGTGAGGTACTGGTGGAAAGTGAGCTTGCCGTCAATCAGGTTGGTGACGGGGTTTTCGTCCATGTTGAACGTGATTTCAGCCCTTGCGCACTTCCCGGCGGAAACGTAGGCTCCGCCCCGGATGTTCTCCGTGTCGACAATCGTCTCAATGAGGCGAACGTTGGCCGGATCGTCAACCTTCTGGAAGTAGGTCAAAATAAAGCTGTTGGCCCACCAACTGAAAAAGCGGCGGCAACAAAACCACATATCTTTCGGGTCGGTGTTGGCCGGGTAGCAAGCGGAACGGTTGCCCCAGGTGCGCCAGCCGTTGACGTTGATCGCCGTGGTTACTCCGAAACTGTTGACGGCGTTACCCTGGAGCTGATCCAGGACGACCTCCGTCTCTCCGTCCGCCAGGACGGTGCCGGTCACGCCGATCAGCTTATTGGAGGGGGAAAGGTTGGGGACGTCGTCGTTGTTGGCGTCAATGTAGGTGGTCAAGGCCCCCATGATTGCGCTGTACCAAAACCAACTGGAACCGACGGCAATGCAAGGCCAAAGGGCCATAATATGCTTGTTGGTGCATCCGGCGGATTCCTTCGCAACCTTGACCTTATCGTAGGCGGTGCAGCCGGTGGCGGTGCTGTCAATGTCAATAAAGCCCTCACAACGGAAATAGCCGTTAATTTCCTCCGTCTTTGCGGCCATAACAATGCCAACATCGGGAATGTGGCTCCAGCCGGGGGCAAGGATAAGGCCGGGGGTCATGCCCAGTTTGGGGTATACCTGGCGCAAAACCTCAAAGCCCTTTTCCCCGCCGGTTGCGCTCACGCCGATCACGTCGTTTTCGTCCACGGCGTCCGGGTCGATGGCGGTCCCCTCAACGGTGATGGTGGTAGCTGCCGCCCCGGCCCCGGCGGTGGTCAAGGTAATAAGCACCTGACCATCATCGTCGAAACTCAAAAGGTAATCGGCGCCGTTCGCCAGGGCGGTGGGGTCGCCGCCGCCATCCCCGGCGGGAACGGAAATTTTTACGGTATCCAACAGGAGGCCGGTCACGGGGACAAGAGCCTCCATGTCCTCAACCTGTACCGTTGCGGGGTCGATTTTCTTCTTGTGCTTCTTGGGGTCCAGGACGTTGACGAAAACGACCGGGGCAACGCCGATAAGCTGGAAACTGGCATACATGGACTGGCAAAGGGTATATTTTGCGTAGTCCGCCGAATAGCCGAGCTTCTTCACGGCCTCGGACCAGGAATAGGCAATAACCGGCGTGTTGGTCACGTTATAGGGGTCCTCCGCCAGATTGACGGGGGCGGTACCGAAAACGACCTGCAGCCCTGCGGTACCCAAAACGGGGGCGATCAGGCTGGTGGGCTGTTCCGATACTCGGACGCCATGCTGAAATGCCATCTTGCTTACTCTCCTTTCTCAATGGCGGCTTTCTCGGACTCCGCCTTGCTGTATAGGGTGTAAATGCTGCCCTGCTGCCGGTCGATCTGCTGGAGGGCCTTTGCGAGGCTGGGGATGGGGACGCAAAGGCCGGAAAGGTAAGGCCGCTTTTTAATAGCCGCCTCCAGGGCGTCCGGCAATTTCTCAAAGACCGTGTTTCGGGCGGCGATGGCCTCAAGGGTGGGGCCGACGTACATGGTCTTTTTTGTCTTGCTCATACGAAATTACTCCTTTCTTTGCGGGGTGCCGCAAGGGTAAAGGTGAGGTCACAGGCCCCGTAGTAATAGGGAAAACTGTTTTCATCCTGCAAGGCCCAATGAAAGGGGCCGTCAAAGTAGAATTTCCCGCCGCATAGGGCTGGCCGCTTTTCGTAATGCTCTTGTATGCGCTCAATTACTTCCAGGACGGCCATCGTCCCAAAGTTGCGGTTGTCCCACTCCCCGTCTTCCGGGGGCGGCTTTCTAAAATCGACGGTGCCATCGTCATAGATGCCGATAACCAAAATAACCCTTGCCTTGTGTGGGTCTGTCGGGGTATCCACGCCGCCCTGGTCAAGCCGCACTATGATGTAGGGAAAAGGGTCTTCCTCGCTCCTGGCGTCCTCTGGCGGCAGCTCCTGCGGGTAGGTTTTCGGGGTTTCCATCGTGTTGTGCGGGGTCTTAAATGGGCGGTCCTTAAAAAGGTCCTCAAGATCATCCAGGAGGGCGATGTGTAACTCTCTTGTGTTCATGTGCGCATTACCCTCCTAATTTCCTTGTTCACGTTCTCCAGCAGGGTGTCGTAAATATCGGGGGCCAATTCTCCCAAAACCGCCGAGCCGCC
>CAJUKH010000022.1 GCA_910587345.1 uncultured Oscillospiraceae bacterium
AGGGGTGGTTCCTCTCATCAAAAACCATCCTACTCCGTAGGGCAGATGTCCTCACCCGCCCGGCCACCTCTCACCCCACCCAGGCGGTGTGGATACCAACGAACAGGTAACGGTATTCCACCCACTCAACGGCAGTGGCGCAAAAGGGACCACGGGTCGCTCAAACCCAGGCCGCCGGAAACAGAAGGATAGCCCAAAGGCTTTTACCCGAGGGATAACCAAGCAGGATTGGGGCTTTGCACGGTTGTACCGTAGCCCGTAATCATTTCCACTGGTCTCCCTTTTCTTTTTCGGAGTCCAGAACCGCTTTCTCTTTTGCTTGCAAAAGAAAAAGCGGTTTTGGCCCCAGCCGGGCAGGCAAAAAACCAACCGGAAGGCAAAACACCCCGCTTTCCCACAAAAGAAAAAGCGGTTTCACCCGCAAGATGCACGCCCCATCCATAAGGCGACCCAGCCGGGCAACATCCGCCCACCCCTTCCGAACCCCCACCCAGGCGGCGTGGATATCAACGAACAAGGAGCGGTATTCCACCCACTCAACGGCAGTGGCGCAAAAGGGACCACGGGTCGCTCAAACGCTGGCCGCCGGAAACAGAAGGATATCCTAAAGGCTTTTACCCGAGGAACAACATCTCAGCATAGGTGATCTATCCTGTTGTACCGCACCTCATCAAAATCTCCACCGGTCTACCTTTTCTTTTTCGGAGTCCAGAACCGCTTTTTCTTTTGCCAGCAAAAGAAAAAGTGGTTTTGGCCCCTGCCGGGCAGGCAAAAAAACAACTGCAAGACAAAACGCACCACTTTCCCACAAAAGAGAAAACGGTTTTACCTGCCCCATCCGTAAGGCGGCACAGCACCCACAGGGTACGAGCTGTCTCTAAGCGGCATAGCCGCCAAGAGACGGCCTGCCGTCAACAGCCGGGCGGTGGACCCAGCCGGGCAAGCGGAAAAACGATCCCCCGTCGGGCAGGCCGCAACCAACAAAACAGAAAAGGTGTCCCTTTTCGCCGAAGGAAAAAGCAGATTTGTGAAGTTCCTCTGCTGGGCGGATATGATATCCGCCCCTACAAATGTACGGTGATTGGCAGAAAAGCGTTTACCCGCAAGGGACACTCCCCATCCGTAAGGCAACAAAGCGCCTGTTTCCTTTTATCTCTTGTCTCCTATCTCTAAAAAGGGAGGTCATTTTATGCTGTTTTTTCAAAAACCCAAGGGTCCCGTCTCCTGGCTGGTGGTAGGGCTGGGCAATACGGGGGACCGGTACGAGGGCACACGGCACAACGTGGGCTTTGACGTGGTGGACCAAATCGCCGACACGCTGGACATCCCCGTCCAGCGGCTGAAATACCGGGCCTTGACCAACACCGCCGCTCTGGGCGGAGAGACCGTGCTTCTCATGAAGCCGGTGACCTTTATGAACCTGTCCGGGGAAGCGGTGGAGCAGGCCGCCGGGTTTTTTAAGGTCCCGCCGGAGCGTATCATCGTCATCTCCGACGAGGTGGCCCTGGAGCCGGGAAAGCTGCGCATCCGGGAAGGCGGCTCCGCCGGGGGGCACAACGGGCTGAAAAACATCATCGCCCACCTCCATTCCGACCACTTCCCCCGCATCCGTGTGGGGGTGGGCCAAAAACCCCACCCCGACTACGACATGGCCGACTGGGTGCTGGGAAAGCCCCAGGGGGAGGACCGGAAAAACATTGACGAGGCGGTCAAGCGGGCCGCCCAGGCGGTGGAGGTCTATATCCGGGACGGGGCACAGAAGGCCATGAGCCGCTTTAATTGAGGGATGGCCATGCTGCAGTTTATTCATCGTCACTACAGAAGCTGTGTTGTCCTCGTCAGCCTTGTTTGGTTTGGATGTTACTTCGCTTTTGATCTTGGCCTCGCCGCCCTCGCTCTGCTGGATTGCGGCTGCCTTGCCCTGCTTTTTGTTTTGGCCTCCCTTTATCTCCGCCGGGTCACCGGAACCTATTCCGAGGCCTGTGACCCGGAACCCTATCTGGAGCTGGGGCTTTGGGGTGTACGGCGGTTTCAGAACGCCCGGACAGCCCGTGGGAAAAGGGCTTTGGAGACTTACCGCCTCTGCGCTGTTTCTGCTCTTTCTACTCTGGGCCGGTATGAGGAGGCATTGGGATATCTGGACGCCGTAGATCCTTCCCGCCTCCCGCTCTCCTCCTGCGTTGTCTATTGGCACGACCGGTTTTCCACTCTGTTGCATCTGGACCGGCCGCCGGAGGAACTGGCCGGGCTTTTGAGGACGGCCCGGAGTTGTCTGGATTCGGCCCGCAAGCTGCCTCCCTCCCAGAAACGCACGGCGGAGCTGGCCCTTTCTTACGACCGCATCCTTCTATCCCTTCGGGAGAACGGCCCCAGCCGGGAGGCCGTGGCTCAGCTGGAACAGCATCTGTCCGCCGTGACCACGGAGTTAAATCGGGTCCACTGCCATTTTCACCTGTCCACCTCCCTGCTGGCTCTGGGGGATGCCCCCGCCGCACGGGAGCACCTGGACTATGTCATCGCCCACGGCAACAAACTTTACGTCCGCACTCAGGCCATGGAGCTGCTGGACAAGCTGGAACCCAAGGAGGCCACCCCATGTTAGAGCTGCTGTTTTCCGCTTTGCCGGAGTTGATTGCCGTCACCCCGGTCCTGCTGATAGGGCTTTTGCCCTCCGCCCTGCTGGTGATGCTGGCCCTGTCTATGGGAAACACCACCCAGATCCGGCGGGCGGTGCGGGCCATGGGGGAGGGCTGTGACCCGGAGCCTTTGCTAACACTGTCCATGAAGACTCTGAAACGGTACGGCGGGAGCCGGAACCCCAGGCACCGAAACCTCCTCTTTTCCGCCCACATCAACGCCGCCACCGCCCTTTATAACCTGGGCCGGGTTCAGGAGGCGCTGACCCATCTGGATGTGCCGGAGCTGGAGGGGTATCCCCTCCCCTCCCAGGCGGTGTGTCTTCTGAACCGGGCGGCGGTCTACTGCGACACGGAACGGCCCGACGCCATGGAAGACGCCCTCGCCCGGGCGGAAGGACTGATCCGGACCCCCTCCTTCCCCCAAAATCAGCGGCAGGCTTTTGCGTCCATCTGCCATTCCGACCGGCTGGCTCTGGAGATGCTGCAAAATGGCCCCACCCCAGAGCTGGAGGCGGCCTATCAGTCCCTTCTCCTTCAGGCCGGCGGGGAATCCCAGCGGGTGGGCATCCGGTTCCAACTGGCCAAATGCGCTCTGGCCCGCGGGGACAGCGCCGCTGCCCGGGAGCATCTGGAGTACATCAAGGCCCACGGCAACAAGCTGTTCACCCGGCAGCGGGCGGAGGACCTTCTGTCCACCATGGACCACTGAAAACAGAACTGTTATATTTTATAACAGTTCTGTTTTATAACAGTCACAAGCCCCGTCCACGCCGCCCAGACTGCGGCGTGGGCCTTTTTTCTCCCGCCCTTTCCCTTGACGGCAGCCAAAAAACAGGCTATACTAAAACTCCAAACAGCATAGCCACCCCCTGGGTCTTTGGATCAAGGGGGCATTGCCACGTTATTGATTTCCATATTTTCCCTGCTTGGAGGACCCTATGAAGCTGCTGATGGATCTGTTGGCCGGAATCTCTGAATATGAACAGCTGCTGGGGGCGCTGGATGCTGGGGCATCCCCGGCGGCGGTAGCCGGACTGGCCCCCGCCCAGCGGGCCTATTTCGCCGCCGGGCTTTGGCGGGATACGGGCCGGCCGGTGGTCCTGCTCTGCGCCGACGACGCCGAGGTGGAGCGGATGGCCGCCGACCTCAAGGCTCTGACCGCACAGCCGGTGCTGACCCTCCCCGCCCGGGAGTTCACCTTTCACAATGCCGCCGTAGTCTCCCGTCAGTGGGAGCACAGGCGGCTGGAGGTGCTGTGGGCGTTGAGCCGTGGACAGGTCCCCCTGCTGGTGGCCTCGGCCGAGGCCGTGCTTCAGCGGACCATTCCCAAAGCCCTGCTGGCCAGAGCCAGCCGGGTGTTGAAAATGGGGGAGACCTATGACTTAAACGACCTGGCCGAGACCCTGACCGCCGCCGGCTACTCCCGGTGCGAGCAGGTGGAGGGGGTGGGCCAGTTCGCCCTGCGGGGGGGCATTCTGGACTTCTTCTCCCCCGCCCACCCCCAGCCGGTACGGATGGAGCTGTTCGGGGACGAGGTGGACTCCATGGGCCTCTTTGATGTTTCCACCCAGCGGCGGACGGTCCAGCTGGACGAGGCCCGCATCCTCCCCGCCGCCGAGGTGCTCCCCCAGCTGGCCGGTGGGGGGCTGGCGGGGCTGTGCGCCGCTTTGGACAAAGAGATAGCGGCGGCAGAGAAAAAGGGGACCCCGGACGGCCTTCTCACCACATTGCGGCAGGACAGGGAGATGCTGGCAAACGGCCTCTCCTTCCCCGCCATCGACCGGTATCTGGCTCTTATCTATCCCAAGCTGTCTACGGCTGTGGACTATCTGCCGGAGGACGCCACGGTGCTGATCAGCGAGTCCCCCCGGTTCATGGAGCGGTGCAAAAACTATCTGTGGCAGCTGAATGAGGATGTGACCGCCCTCACCGAAAGCGGCACACTGGCGGCTCGGCTGGGGACGTTCTGCGCCACGGGGGAGGAGCTGACTACAGCGCTGGACAACTGGCCCGTGGCCTATCTGGACTCCTTCACCTCCTCCCAGTATCCCTCCCGGCCCAGAAGCCTTTTCACCGTCACCGCCAAGCAGCTGCCCTCTTTCGGCGTCAGTTTGGAGACCGCCGTTTCCGACCTGTCCCACTACCTGTCGGCGGGGTTTGCCGTCATTGTGCTGGCGGGCAGTGAACAGCGGTGTTTGAATCTCCAGACCCTTCTGCGGGAACAGAAGGTAAAATCGGCGGTGGACTTCCAGCTCCACGCCCTCCCCGCTCCGGGGCAGGCGGTGATCTGCTGCGGGGGCCTTTCCGCCGGTATGGAGTTCCCCACCGCCAAATTCGCCATCCTCACCGAAGGGCAGGCGGCGCCCACCCGGAAAAAGCGGGGAAAGGCCCCCACCAACCGGGAAAAGCTGCGGTCCTATGCCGACCTTGCCGTGGGGGATCTGGTGGTCCACCGGCAGTATGGCATCGGCCGGTATCAGGGCATGGTAAAGATGCCGGTGGACGGGGTGGACAAGGACTATGTGAAGATCGCCTACGCCGGGGCCGATACCCTCTATGTCCCCGCCACCCAGCTGGATATGGTGAGCAAATACATCGGCGGGGGCGAGGACGCCAACGAGACAAAGAAGCTCTCCCGCCTGGGCGGCGGCGACTGGGAGCGGCAGAGATCCCGGGCCAAAAAGGCGGTGCAGGATCTGGCCAAAGGTCTCATTCAGCTCTACGCCCAACGGCAGCGGCAGCCGGGATATGCCTTCTCCCCCGACTCCCCCTGGCAGAAGGAGTTTGAGGAGGAGTTCGAGTACACCGAGACCGAGGACCAGCTGCGGTGCATCGCCGAGATCAAGCGGGATATGGAGACGGCCCGGCCCATGGACCGGCTGCTCTGCGGCGATGTGGGCTACGGCAAGACCGAGGTGGCCTTCCGGGCCATTATGAAGTGCGTTCTGGACGGCAAGCAGGCCGCCATTTTGGTCCCCACCACGGTATTGGCCCGGCAGCACTATCTCACTGCCAAGCGGCGGTTTGCCAAGTATCCCGTGGAGGTGGAGGTCATCTCCCGCTTCCGCACCCCCGCCCAGATGAAAGCCACATTGAACCGGCTTTCCCAGGGAGGGGTGGACCTTCTCATCGGCACCCACCGGCTGCTGCAGAAGGACGTCCATTTCAAAAACCTGGGCCTTCTGGTGGTGGACGAGGAGCAGCGGTTCGGGGTCACCCACAAGGAAAAGCTGAAGGAGCTGGCCCGGCAGGTGGATGTACTCACCCTCTCCGCCACCCCCATCCCCCGGACATTGAACATGGCCCTTTCCGGCATCCGGGATATGTCCTCTCTGGAGGAGCCTCCCATGAACCGCCAGCCGGTGCAGACCTATGTGATGGAGCACGACTGGTCGGTTCTGGCCGACGCCATGCGGCGGGAGGTGGAACGGGGCGGGCAGGTCTACTACCTCCACAACCGGGTGGAGACCATTGCCCGCACCGCCTCCCGCATTCAGGAGATGCTGGGGGAGGAGGTGACGGTGGCCGTCGCCCACGGGAAGATGACCCAGGAGGAACTGAATGATGTCATGTCCCGGATGAGCGAGGGGGAGGTGGACATTCTGGTCTGTACCACCATCATCGAGACCGGCATCGACATTGCCAATGTGAACACCCTTATCATCGAGGACGCCGACAAGATGGGTCTGGCCCAGCTCCACCAGATCCGGGGCCGGGTGGGCCGGTCCTCCCGGCGGGCCTTCGCCTACCTGACCTACCGCCACGGAAAGGTCCTCAGCGAAGTGGCCTCCAAGCGGTTGGGGGCCATCCGGGAGTTTGCCGAGTTTGGCTCCGGCTTCAAGATCGCCATGCGGGATCTGGAGATCCGAGGGGCGGGGAATGTGTTGGGACCGGAGCAGTCCGGCTTTATGATGAGCGTGGGCTACGATATGTACCTCCAGCTGTTGGAAGAAGCCGTACTCACCGAGCGGGGGGAGCCGGAGAAGATCCCCAACCAATGCTCTGCCGATCTGACGGTGGCGGCCTCCATCCCCGACCGGTATGTGCCCTCCCCCCAGCAGCGGATGGACCTCTACCGCCGCATCGCCCTTATTCGCTCGGAATCCGATGCGGACGACCTCACCGACGAACTGATCGACCGCTACGGAGACCCGCCCCGGCCGGTGAACAACCTGATCTCGGTGGCCCTGCTCCGGTCAGAGGCCGCCCGGTGCGGCATCACCGAACTGACCCAGAAGGGAAACAATCTGGTGCTGGGACTGGCCGCCTTCAATTTGCAGGAGGTCTCCGCCCTCTGCGGCGGGGAGCGGTGGCAGGGCCGGCTCCTCTTCTCCCCCGGGGAGAAAGCGGCGTTGACCCTGCGGCTGAAAAAGGGGGAGAATCCCCTCTCTCTGGCCCGGACGCTGGTGGGAGATTATGCCCGCCTCCAGGGGGAGCCTGCCGGCGCCGATGCTTGAACGGGGTCCGTTTGGCTGGGGGTTGTACGCCAAGCCTATGGGTGCGTGGAGCATGGGGGGCCATTCTTTGACGGGCCAAAGAATGGCCCCCCACACCCCCCAAGAAAGCCCTCAGGTCAAGACCAAGCGTTTTAGAGTCGGCTCATGTCGTCTTTACGCTCCCATGGTCCCACTTGCCCCGCACCCGTGCGTACGTTGGTGGAACACTAAAAAGACACCGTTGAAATTGACCCGCCTCTGTCTACACAGCTTGAAGGGTGGTTCCTCTCATCAGAAAACCATCCCACCCCCGTAGGGGCGGGTGCCCTCACCCGCACGGCCCACTTCTTCCCGAAAACCAACCACCCACCAAGGCGGCGTGGATAGCAACGGACGTGGTACGGTATTCCACCCACTCAACGGCAGTGGCGCAAGGGGGACCACGGGTCGCTCAAACGCAAGCCGCCGGAAACAAGAGGGATACTCCAAAGGATTTTACCCGAGGGACACCATAACAGCACAACACCAACGTCCGGTTGTACCGTCGCCCGTGATCATTTCCACCGGTTTACCTTTTCTTTTTCGGAGTCCAGAACCGCTTTTTCTTTTGCCCGGCAAAAGAAAAAGTGGTTTTGGCCCCAGCCGGGCAGGCGGATAAACAGCCCTTGCCGGGCAGGCAAAAAACCAACTGTAAGGTAAACACATCCCGCTTTCCCACAAAAGAAAAAGCGATTTCCCCCGCAAGGGACACGCCCCATCCGTAAGGCGGCACAGCACCCACAGGGCACCAGCTGTCTCTAAGCGGCATAGCCGCCAAGAGACGGCCTGCCCCCAACAGCTGGGCTGTGGACCCCGCCGGGCAGGCTAATATACAAATGGAAAAAGCACATTTTATACAAAAAGGGAGGTATTTTATGGCGTTCCTTTCCCACGAAGAATATATGACCCAAGCTCTTGCTCTGGCCCGGGAGGCGGCGGAGCGGGGCGACGTGCCCGTGGGCTGCGTTATCGTGGACGAGATGGGCACCGTCATCGGCTTCGGCCGGAACCGCCGGGAGGAGTGCCATGACGCCGCCGCCCACGCCGAGGTGGAGGCCATTCGCATGGCCTGTAAAACGGTTGGCTCCTGGCGGCTCCACAAAGCACGGCTCTATGTGACGCTGGAGCCTTGCCCCATGTGCGCCGGGGCCATT
Source organism: uncultured Oscillospiraceae bacterium (assembly GCA_910587345.1). Classification (GTDB taxonomy): domain Bacteria; phylum Bacillota; class Clostridia; order Oscillospirales; family Oscillospiraceae; genus Vermiculatibacterium. The sequence continues at coordinate 8,269 of CAJUKH010000022.1, forward strand.
CTAAACGCCCGCATTGCAGAGGTCCACTACGGCGTGCGGGAGGAAAATACCGGCGCCTGCGGCTCGGTCCTCAACCTCTTTGAAGAGCCGTTCGGCCACCGTCCCCGGCTCTACCGGGGACCGCTGGAGGAGGAGTGCGCCGCCCTTCTGCGGGACTTTTTTCTCTCCCGCCGGCAAAATAAGGTGGAGGAAAAAAAGATTTAATACATCTGTAACACTTCCCGCTGGTTTTATTAACATCGGCACGGTATCTTATACTTGTGCGAAATGCTTTTTCATTCTTCTTTCTATCCTTTCGCAAAAGAGCAGCGGTGACCCGCTGCTTTTTTGCGCCCTGTCTATAACGTATGACGGCAAAAATGGCCTCGCCTCCTGCTTTCCTCTTTGATTTAATAGATTTGTAACAACTTTTGCTTTTGTTGTTTACATTTCCCCACTATGATAACACTTGCGAGAGTCATTCTTTTTCATTTCAAACCTCTTTCCAAAAAGAAAAAGCCGGGTGCTGATGCACCCGGCTTTTTCCGTGCTTTCTTTGCTTTTAAGAAGCCCTCTCCCGCTCCAAGATCCGGGTGACGGTCTCCACCGCCCAGACCACCTGGTCGGCGCAGCGTTCCAGCTGGCTGCGGCTGGCCTCGTCCTCGGTGAGAAGGGCCTCGCAGGTGTACTCCCCAAACTTCTCATGGAACGCATCCACAAACTCCCGCTCCACCCGCTGAAGCCGCTTGCTGTCCTGGGTGGGTTCGGTGCGGCCCAGGACCCAGCCCAGGGCGGCCACGCCGCCGTTGATGGCGCCGCAGTAGCCGCCGGGACCCAAGGCCCCGCCGTGAAGACCGGTCAACATCCGCACCGTGTCCATGGGCGCATCGATGACCCCCCGCTCGATAAGGCACCGCAGGGTACTTTCGGCGCAGGAAAGACCGTCAAAATCAAAATAGGGCACCTGTTCGTTGATCACTGCCATATTTTCCACTCTCCTTCTCTGTTGGGAAGAATATCTCCCCTTCATTGTACCAGCTTCCCTCTGCCGCCGCAAGGGGAATTTCCCAGGAAACGGGACTTTGCGGGCGAAAATTTCCCCCCGGGCCTTGACAAGCCCCGGCGGGGCGTGTTAAGATGCAGACAACTTAGAAATCGGATAGAGGTGCGGCTCTCATCAGTACCCCTCCCTAATGCCAGGCAGCAGCGAAGGGGGAAAGGGAGCGCCGCCGAGGGATGGCTTTGGTGCCTGCCGAAGCTCTCCCGGGCCGTCGGGGAATACCCGCCGGACTGTCACAGATCCTGTGGAGCGCTATCTGGTCTGGCGGGGGACCCGGAGGAAATATCCTTCCCGGGGCCTGTCTTCCAACCACGAGCGCTTTTCATGGAAAAGCCCGTGGTTTTTTGTTTGCCTTTTGGAAAAACACCGTCAGGATATCCTTTTTCTATGAATTTTCACCCAAAGAAAGGGGAAACAACATGGAAACCGTCATTTTCAACGCCAACATCTATCTGGAGCGGGAGAAGTTTGCCCAGGCCCTTCTCATCCGGGACGGGATCATCGCCCAGGTGGGCACCAACGAGGAGGTCCTCTCCGCCGCCGGGGCCGACGCAAGCCGCATGGACGCTCAAGGCCGCACCATCGTCCCCGGTTTTAACGACTCCCACCAGCACCTGTTCGGTGTGGGCCAGATGCAGCTGAGCGTGGACCTGACCCAATGCACCAGCCGGGCCGGCATGGTGGAGGCGGGCCGGAAGTTCATCGCCCAGCGGAAGGTGGCCCCCGGCACCACCGTCACCGGCCGGGGCTGGAATCAGGACTATTTCACCGATGGCCACGAGATGCCCACCCGTGAGCTTCTGGACCAGATCTCCACCGAGCATCCCATCATCTTCACCCGGGCCTGCGGCCACGCCGTGGTCTGCAATACGCTGGCCCTGCAAAAAGCCGGGGTGTGGGATAACGTGCCCCAACCCGAGGGGGGCCAGTTTGACGTGGACGGTCAGGGCCGGCCCACCGGCATTGCCCGGGAGGACAGTGCCATCGACATTGTCCACAGCGCCGTGGTCCCCCCCATGGACGAGGCCCAGATGGAGGAGATCTTGCGGACGGCGGTGGCCTATGCCGCCAGCCGGGGCCTTACCTCGGTCCAGACCAACGATGTCCGCAGCGACAATTATGAGGCCATGCTGCGGGTCTATAACAAGGTCCTCCACGAAGAAAACGCCCCCCTGCGGGCCTATCTCCAGTGCTGCTTTATGGACCCCGACTCTTTGAAGGAGTTCTTCGCCGCCGGCCACCGCACCGGGGAGGGGGATGACTATGTGAAGGTGGGTCCCCTGAAGCTGTTTACCGACGGCAGCCTGGGCGCCCGGACCGCCTATCTGCGGCAGGACTACGCCGATGAGCCGGGCCAGCGGGGTATCAGTACTCTGACTCAGGAGGATCTGGACACCCTCATCCAGATGGCCGATGACAACCACACTCAGGTGGGCATTCACGCCATCGGGGACAAGGCCATCGAGATGTGTCTGAACAGCTATGAGAAGGTGCTGAAGGGCGGCCCCAACGTGAACCGCCACGGCATCATCCACTGCCAGATCACCGACAATCCCCTTCTCCAGCGGTTTAAGGATCTGGACGTGCTGGCTCTGGTCCAGCCCATCTTCCTCCACTACGATATGCACATCTGCGCCGCCCGGGTGGGAGAGGAACTGGCCGCCACCTCCTACAATTTCGGCACCATGGGCCGCATGGGCATCCATGTGTCCTACGGCACCGACTCCCCGGTGGAGGGGCTGGACCCCATCAACAACCTCCACTGCGCCGTCAACCGGCAGGACCTGAAACGCCAGCCCACCGAGGGCTGGCTGCCCCGGGAGAAGGTGGACATCTACACCGCCGTGGACAACTACACCATCGGCAGCGCTTACGCCTCCTTTGAGGAAAACCGCAAGGGCCGGCTGGCCCCCGGCTTCCTGGCCGACCTGGTGATGCTGGACCAGGACATCTTCCATGTGCCCAGCGAGAAGATCCTGGACACCCACGTTCTGATGACCATGGTGGGGGGAAATGTGGTCTACACCGCGGAATAATTTCCATCTATTCTCCCCTTTGTATTTCTTTTTCGCCCCTTTTGGGAAAAGAAGAAAATTTTCTCTTGACAGATGGAGACACTCGTGCTAACATAGCACTCACAATTAAAACCTGATAGAGGCGCGGTTCTCATCAGTACCTCTCCACGATGCCAGGCAGCAGTCGAGGGGGAAAGGGAGCGCCGCCGAAGGGAGTGCCCGGTGCCTGCCGGGACTTGCCTGGGCCGCCGGGGAATACCCGCCGGACTGTCACATTATCGTATGTGAAGCGCTATCCGGGTCTGGGTTGGCCGCAGGGATGTATTTGTCCTGCGATCCATAGACACCATTCACGGGCGCTTTTCATAAAAAAGCGCCCGTGTTTTGTCTGTTGTGCACGGCAGGCTGGGACGGACGGAATACTCACAAGCAGAAAGGACAAATTATCATGAGAAAGTTTATGACTTTGACTCTGGCCCTGAGCCTGGCTTTGACCCTGACCGCCTGCGGCGGGAAGACCGACCCCACCCCCACCCCCGACGGGGAGAACACCACTCCTGTCCACACCGTGGCCCCTGTGGCCAACCTGACCGGGGTAGACACCTCCGCCATCCCCGGTGTGGAAGATGGGGTGTTGACTGTGGGTATGGAATGTGCCTACGCCCCCTACAACTGGACCCAGCTGGACGACTCCAACGGCGCCGTTCCCATCGTCAACAACCCCGGTTCCTACGCCAACGGCTATGATGTGATGATCGCCCAGCGGCTCTGCGATGCCTACGGCTGGGAGCTGGAGGTCATGGCCATCGAGTGGGACGGCCTCAATGCCGCTCTGGCCTCCGGCACTGTGGATATGGTCATTGCCGGCCAGTCCATGACCGCCGTCCGTATGGCTCAGGTGGATATGGCAGGCCCTTACTTCTACGCCTCCATCGTCTGCGTGACCAAGGCAGGCAGCGAGCAGGCCGCCGCCACCGGCATCTCCAAGCTCACCGGCACCTGCACCGCCCAGACCGGTACCGTTTGGTATGACACCTGCCTGCCCCAGATCTCCGGCGCCCAGATGATGCCCCAGGCCGAGACCGCTCCCGCCATGGTCATGGCCGTGGAGAGCGGCACCGTGGACTTCATCTGCACCGATATGCCCACTGCCATGGCCGCCTGCGCCACCTATCCCGACCTGACCATCCTGGACTTCACCGGCACCGAGGACAACTTCCAGGTCAGCGAGGAGGAGATCAACATCGGCCTGTCCGTCCGTCAGGGCAACAGCCAGCTTCAGGAGTGTGCCAACACCGTGCTGAACGATATGAGCGTGGAGGACTTCAACGCTTTGATGAACCAGGCCATCTCCGTTCAGCCTGAGCTCTGATCCATTTGTCCCATTTAGCCGGGCAGGGTCTCCCCTGCCCGGCCTATCTATCACCTTTATAAGAATCGGAAGGAGCCCTACAGCATGGAAAAACTGATACAGCTTGGCTATGATATGAGCCGGCTTTGGGAACATTACTGGTCCCGATATCTGGTCGGCGTCCGAAACACCCTGATCCTGGCCATCGTGGCCACCCTGGCGGGCTGTCTGATCGGTTTTGTCTGCGGCGTGCTGAACACCATCCCTTATACCAAGCAGGACCCCTTGCCCAAGCGGTTTGTCCTTAAGTTGGTGCGGGTGCTGGTCCGGGCCTATGTGGAGATCTTCCGGGGCACCCCTATGATGCTTCAGGCGGTCTTCATCTACTACGGCCTCCCCTACTTCACCGACGGGGCCGTGGCCTTCAAGGGCAACTCCGGTATCTGGATCGCTTCGCTGCTGGTGGTTTCCATCAACACAGGGGCATATATGGCCGAAAGTGTACGGGGAGGGATCATCTCCATCGACCCGGGTCAGACCGAGGGGGCCAAGGCCATCGGTATGAACCATGTCCAGACCATGACCAGCGTCATTCTTCCCCAGGCCCTGCGGAACATCATGCCCCAGATCGGCAACAACTTCATCATCAACATCAAGGACACCTCGGTGATGTTCATTATTGGCTTCATCGAGTTCTTCGCCCAGCACCGGAACATCGTGGGGGTCAACAATATGTTCTTCCCCTCCGCCTCCATTGAGATGATCGGCTACCTCACCATGACCCTTACTGCCTCCGCCCTGCTGCGGTGGGCGGAGAACCGCATGGACGGCAGCGACAGCTACGAGCTGGTCCAGGCCGATCCTCTGGTGATGACCGCCGGGACCTACTCTCATCCGGGCAAGGGCACTCCCTTCGATGAGCGGAGCCGGGAGTACGACGGAAAGGAGGACCGCTGACATGAATGAACCCATTTTGGAGGTCCGCCACCTCTCCAAATCCTTCGGCGCCAATGTGGTGCTGCGGGACATCGACTTTACCGTCTCCCCCGGGGATGTGACCACCGTCATCGGTCCCTCCGGCTCGGGCAAATCCACCCTTCTGCGGTGTATCAACCTGCTGGAGACCCCCACGGCGGGAGAGGTCCTCTTCCACGGCCAGAATGTGGCCGCCCGGGGGGTGGACTCCACCGCCTACCGCTCCAAGGTGGGGATGGTGTTTCAGTCTTTCAACCTCTTCAACAATATGACGGTGCTGGAAAACTGCACGGTGGGACAGAAAAAAGTCCTGAAACGGGATGGGGAGGCCGCCCGGCAGAACGCCATGCGGTATCTGGAGCAGGTGGGCATGGCCCCCTATATCAACGCCCGGCCCCGGCAGCTCTCCGGCGGCCAGAAGCAGCGGGTGGCCATCGCCCGGGCTTTGGCCATGGAGCCGGAAGTCCTCCTCTTTGACGAACCCACCTCCGCTTTGGACCCTGAGATGGTGGGCGAGGTGCTGAACGTCATGCAGGACCTGGCCCGGCGGGGCATGACCATGATCGTAGTCACCCACGAGATGGCCTTTGCCCGGGACGTGTCCAACCATGTGGTCTTTATGGCCGACGGGGTCATCGCCGAGGAGGGAGACCCTGCCCAGGTCTTCAGCGCCCCGAAAAATCCCCGGACCCAGGAGTTCCTGTCCCGGTTCCGGAACGCTTGAGGTTTCCCTTTCCCATTCTGTGTGATATAAGCCAAGGGGGGTGCGGTCCTTGTAGACCGCACCCCCCTTGGCTTATGTTGTGGACAGGGGTTCCCCCGTCCCGGTTTCCGACTTTAACAAAACTCGATCCCCGCCTCGCCCATGGCCTTGATCCGGGCCAGGGATTCCACCCGCACGCCCTCTTTTCGCAGGGTGTCTCCTCCGGGCTGGAAGGCTTTTTCGATACAGATGCCTGCTCCCACAAGGGTGGCCCCGGCCTCTTTTACAATGGCGGCCAGCCCCCGGAGGGCGGCGCCGTTGGCCAGAAAATCATCGATGAGAAGGACCCGGTCGCCGGGTTGGAGGAAAGCCCTTTCCACCATGATGTCATAGGAGGTGCCATGGGTGAAGGACTCCACCTGGGCGGTGTAGACACTGCCGTCTATGTTTGTGGTCTTGCTCTTTTTGGCGAAGATCACAGGGACATTGAAGTACTGTCCCGCCACACAGGCGATGCCAATGCCTGAAGCCTCGATGGTAAGGAGCTTTGTGACCCCATCGGCTCCAAAGAGGCGGAAAAATTCTTTGCCCATCTCATTATAGAGGCCGATATCCATCTGGTGGTTGAGAAAGCTGTCCACCTTCAGCACCCTGCCTCCCTCCCGGATCTTGCCGTCCCGGCGAATGCGCTCCTCCAGCAGCTTCATAGTGGTCCCTCCCCTTGTTTTGTGCCTTTATTCTACACGGTTCGGCGGGAAATTGCAAGTTCCCAAGGCTCCCCTATTGCATTTAAGGGCTGTTTATTATAAAATGAGAAATAATAGCCCCGTGAAAAGAGGTGCTATCATGAGAAAAAAGCAGTGTGTTTTTGCCCTTGCTCTGGGACTTTCTCTGGCTTTGACCGCCTGCGGACCCAAAGAGGCTGCTGCGCCTTCCACCACCCTGCCCCCTGTGACCGAGGCCTGCCGGGCGCAGATGGACACGGTGACCGTCCCCGATTTTTTGAATGAGGAGCAGCAGGAGCAGTACCGTTTTGCCCACTATCTCTACGGCCATATGTTCGGCGGAGAGACCACCGCCGTGGAGGAGCTGTTCCCCCTGGTCCATGTGCCCGTGGAGGGGTATGAGGGCGCCTATACCTATGAAAGCGTGGAATACGGAAAGGATTTCTTCTATTACCGCTCCACCGTCCCATACGCCGATTTTGACGCCGCTGTCCGTTCGGTGTTCACCGACCGCTTCTGGGAGGAGCGCAGCGGCATTACGGAGGGGCAGCCCATCTACGCCGATCTGGACGGTACCCTCATTATGGCGGAGCTGTCCCGAGGGGCCGGCTACTTTTACAACGAAAACTTCCCTGACGAGTTTCGTTTGGAGGAACAGACCGAGGATAAAATCTCTTTCACCCTCATCGGCCACTATTCCCCCGTCTGGCCCAAGGAGGGGGAGTCCTATGAAGAGCGGGACGCCCGGCTGCTCAGCGGGTACGAATACACCCATGAGTTTCCCATCACCATGGTCCTCACCGAAAAGGGCTGGCGGTTCGATACATTCCACACCGCTCTGGCCGACGAAGTAAGCCCCGATGATATCTAAGATCTCCACTTTTTACTCTCCTATCTAAACATAAAGGAGGCCCTCATGCACCATTTTCTCAAACATAATGTAGCTCCCGCCTGTTTGGCGGCCCTTTTGCTCTTTATGGGTTCCCCTTTGACCCACGCCTACTCTGACGCCTCCGCCGACCACTGGGCGGCGGAGACCATCGTCAAGGCGGAGGAATACGGGCTGATGGAGGGTTATCCTGACGGCCGGTTCGGGGTGGGGGACAACATGACCCGGGCGGAGTTTGCCACGGTACTGTGCCGGATGTTCGGCTGGGAACTGCCGGAGGTCCCCACAGACCGCTGGATCGACTGCGGCGGACACTGGGCCTTACCCTATCTGGCCACCGCCAGAGACCATGACGCCATCGACGGTTCCGGGGCCTTCCGGCCCGACGACTACATCTCCCGCTCGGAAATGGCGGTGATGCTGGTGCGGGGGCTGGGCTACGGCTCTCTGGCCAAAAGCCTGGAAAGTACCGACCTTCCCTTCCCCGATGTGATGGAAAACCGGGGGTACATTGCCATCGCCTACCATCTGGACATCATCAATGGGGTGGAGGAAAAGGACCAGCTGAAATTTCTGCCCACCTTCTCTGCCACCCGGGAGCAGGCCGCCGCCATGCTGGTGCGGTGCTATGAGCGCTACTCTGCCCAAACCCAGTGGCGGCATGGGTTTTACGCCTTCAACTCCTTTGACCAGCTCTCCTTTGCCGACCCCCTGGACGGTGTGAGCGTGGGCTGGGCCAGACTGGAGGTCAATGACGGTTTGCCCATCCTCAACGAGACCAGAGAGAATGGCAATGACTGGGTAAAACCCCAGGGGGCCGACCTTGTTACCGATTACCTGTCACAGCGGGATATCACCTGTAATCTCAGCGTATTTGGCTCTGCTTCCGCCTTTGCCGCTCTGATCACGCCGGAGCAGAAGGCGGAAGCCATCGCCCTTTTGACCGAGGCGGCAGCCCCTTACGCCGGCCTTACCATCGACTTTGAGGGACTGCGGGAGGAGCATCGGGAAGGCTTTTCCTCCTTTATGACCGACCTGCGGGCCGCTTTGCCCCAGAACAAGACCCTTTTTGTCTGTGTCCAGCCCGACACCTGGTTCAAAGGCTTTGACTACAGGGCCTTGGGGGAGGTTTGCGACAGGGTGATCCTGATGGCCCACGACTATCAGTGGGCCTCCATTCCCGACTACTATCTGGGCACCGGCAACACCAACTGCCCCGTGACCCCCTTTGACAAGATATACACCGCCCTCCAGCACATTACCGACCCGGAGACCGGGGTGGCGGACCGCTCCAAAATCGCTCTGGCCATCTCCTTCAACACCACCGGCTTCCATGTGGACGAAAACGGACTGCTGGTGGACACCACCTTCTACCATCCCTCCACCGCCACCATCGCCAAACGGCTGGGCCAGAGCGACTCGGTGCGGGTATGGGATGAGACGGCCCGCAATCCCTATCTGGAGTACACCACCGAGGACGGCGAGCGCTATAAGCTCTGGTACGAGGATGCCCAGAGCATCACGGAAAAGCTGCAGCTGGCTCGTATGTTCGGCGTCACAGGCTTTTCCGTCTGGCGGCTGGGGATGATCCCCGATGATCCGGCGCTGCCCTATTACAACGCACAGGACGTTTTTGCTGATTTTTAAGGAGGAAGTAATTATGGCACAGATAAACGCCAAAGCCGGTCCCTTTCAAAAGCCGGGTCTGATTTTGCTGGTAGCGCTGCTGCTGGTGGTCGTGGTTTTCTTTATTCCCCACCCGGTGGCCGCCAGCGCCGACGAGATCCAGGCTCTGCGGCTCTCTTACGAGGGAAAGCCCATTGAAAATTTTGACGAGGATGCCGTAAAAGAGTTCCTGGGGCAATTATCCTGCCATCGGAGTATTGCCGAACACGGCAGCTACGCTTTGGAAGACACCTACGAGTTTGACATGCTGTACCAGTCCAAGCCTCTCCATGTGGTGCTGGGGGAGGACCAGTTTTGCTACTCCGGAACCGGGATGTTCAAGGAATTCAACATTTCCAACGGTTCGGCGGCCATTGACCGGCTGGAGTACATCCTTGCCCACTCCTGAAAGGAAATATTTCCCCTTCGCCCTCTTTCCCCTTCTTTTTCTCTTGTAATTTGGTAAAATCTGGATATCCAAACCAAACCAAGGAGAAAGAAGGGGATTTTTCATGCCATTTCTGCGAAAAAAAGGACTCTTTGAAAGCAACAAGGTCCAGTATCTGCCGGTGGACAGCATCTCCCCCAACCCCAATCAGCCCCGAAAGGAATTTTCCCCGGAAGGGCTGAAGGAGCTGTCCGACAGCATTGCCCGGCATGGTATCCTACAACCGCTGTCCGTTCGCCGGGGAGAGCGCGGCGGCTGGGAACTGATTTCCGGGGAGCGCCGCCTTCGGGCGGCCCGGCTGGCGGGGCTGGCCGAAGTGCCCTGTCTGGTGGTGGCGGTGGACCCCACCCAGTCCTCTCTGCTGGCTCTGATCGAAAATGTCCAGCGGCGGGACCTGGATTTCTGGGAGGAGGCTTTGGCTTTGCAGGCTCTGCTGGAGGCCACCCATCTTTCCCAGGAGGCGTTGGCCAGGCAGATCGGCAAATCTCAATCCGCTGTGGCCAATAAGCTGCGGCTTTTAAAGCTCTCCCCGGCGGTTCTTTCTCTTTTGCGGGAAGCCGGCCTCACCGAGCGTCACGCCCGGGCACTGCTCCCCCTCACTGACCCGGCCATGCAGGAGGAGGCCGCCCGCCATGCCGCAAAGGAGGGGCTTACCGTAGCGAAAACTGAGGCTTATGTGGCTGCCCTTCTCTCCCCCCCTCCCCAGCGAAGTAAGCCTACCATCATCATCAAGGATGTGCGGCTGTTCCTGAACACGGTCAAGCGGGGACTGGACTTGATGCAGACCGCCGGGGTGGCCGCCGATTGCCAGCGGAAGGATACTGACCGGGAAATTCTGCTTACCATCCGAATCCCCCGACAGCAAGGGGCATGACAAGGCAAAACGAAAGAAGGAGCGGGACACATTCCGCTCCTTCTTTTTATGTTTCACGTGAAACATTTTACCCCCTCTCCCCTGTTTCACGTGAAACATTGCAAGGGACTCATTTTCTTTCTTGATGCCCGGCGTGCCTTTTACCACAAGATATAGTTTTCTTTTCCTCTTTGTGGAGAATCTCCTCCTTTTCTTCCTACTTTTTCTCCCCCTGCTATTGAAAACCGGGGCGGGAGTGGTTATAATAGGGGTAACTCTATCTTTATGCGCACCCGCTTTACGGCGCCCGGTCAATATGGGACCATTGGTCTCGGGGCAAAGAGAAAGAAAGCCGGGTTTCGGGAAAGGATGTGGCCTTATGGCCAAGCGGATCGCCATTGTGAACCAAAAGGGCGGTGTGGGGAAAACCACCACCTGCGTCAATCTGGCTTCAGCCTTGCGGGTCCAGGGGAAGCGGGTCCTTCTCTGCGACTTTGACCCTCAGGCCAACGCCACCTCCGGCGTGGGGGTAGACAAAACCACCGCCAACCCCAGTATTTACGAGGTGTTGATCGAGGGAGCCGAATGCCGAAAGGCCATTGTCTCGACCCCTTTTTGTGATGTAATTCCGGTAAACAAGGCTCTTGCCGGCGCCGGCATTGAAATGATCGGCATTCCCGACCGGGAGCATTTGCTTCAAAAGGCTCTGGAAACGGTGGACGCCGATTATGATTACATCCTCATTGACTGCCCCCCCTCTCTGGAGCTGCTCACCCTCAACGCCCTGTGCGCCGCCCATTCGGTGCTGGTGCCGGTCCAGTGTGAGTACTACGCTCTGGAGGGACTCAGCGACTTGCTGGGCACGGTGCGTATCGTCAAGCGGTCCCTGAATCCGGACATTTCCATGGAGGGTGTTCTTCTCACCATGTATGACAGCCGCACCAATCTGAGTATGCAGGTGGCGGAAGAAGTGAAGCGCCACTTCCCCGGTCAGGTGTATGCCACGGTGATCCCCCGGACGGTACGGCTCTCCGAGGCACCCAGCCACGGCAAGCCCATTGACGCTTACGACCCCTATTCCCGGGGCACTGAAGCCTACCGGGAGCTGGCGGCGGAGGTCATTGGGGCCAACGCCTGATTGGCCCCGCGGCAGCGGATCCGGAGGGGGCAACCCCTCCCCTACCAATAGAAAGGATGATTCTATGGCAACCAAAGGCGGTCTGGGCAAGGGTCTTGGCGCTCTTCTGGGCGAGGACGCCGTCCGGCAGGACCAGCAGCAGGGGCAAGGGACTCTCACCCTCCCCATTTCACAGGTACAACCCGGGCTGAACCAGCCCCGGAAGCGTTTTGACGAGGAGGCTTTGGCCGACCTCAGCGAGTCCATCCGCATCCACGGGGTCATCCAACCCCTGACGGTGCGGCGGCTCAGCTCCGGATACTACCAGATCATCGCCGGCGAGCGGCGGTGGCGGGCCTCCAAGCTGGTGGGACTAAAAGAGGTCCCCGCCGTGGTCATCGAAGCCGACGACCGAAAGGTAATGGAATTAGGCCTCATTGAAAACCTCCAGCGGGAGGACTTAAACCCCATTGAAGAGGCCAATGGGTATCGTGTCCTGATGACGGATTATGGCTTGACCCAGGAAGAGGTGGCCCAGCGGGTGGGAAAATCCCGCCCCGCCGTCGCCAATGCCCTGCGGCTTCTGGAGCTGCCTGACGTCATCCATCAACTATTAGAGGAAGGTCGCTTATCAGCCGGTCACGCCCGGGCCATCCTGGGCGCTCCCGGCAAGTCACTCCAGCGTACCCTGGCCCAACGGGTCATTGATGAAGGTCTCTCCGTCCGGCAGACCGAGCAGCTGGTCAAGCAGCTGTCACAGGAAAAGGCGCCGAAAAAAGAGCCTGCTGCTGACCCCTATAAAATCTACCGGGACGAAGCGGCCAAGTCTCTCTCCGACCGCTTTGGCCGGCGAGTCTCCATCGTCCACGGCGCCAAGAAGGGCCGTATCGAACTGGAATATTACGATGACAACGACCTTAACGCTCTGCTGGAACTTCTGGAGCAGGTAAAGCGCACCGGCCAGGCCTCCGGGAAGGGAGGCGCCCACCGTTGACACAGCAAGAGCCCAAGCGGCGGTCCTCTGCCAGCCTTCAGCATCAGGCTGAGCACACCAGGACCCGGCGCAGAATTTCGGTGATGGGATATCTGCTGGTTTTGTTTGTAGCGGCTTTTCTTCTGCTCCTTCTGGCCTACTTCCAGCAGCAGCGGATAAATACTGACACCAACAATGCTCTTCAGCAGTCCGTCTCGGCCGTTCAGTCCATTCAAAACCTTATGGCAGATAACGAGACCTTGCGATCACAGGTGGCCGACTTGGAGGAACAGGTGGAGACCCTCACCGCCCGCTCTCAAGAGTTGGCCGACACCATGGAAAAGCAAACCCGTGCCATGGACCTTTTCTGGCAGGTGGACGAGGCTTATGTGCGCGGCCGCTACGTCCTTTGCCGTCAGCTGATCCAAAGTCTGGAGGACCTCTCTGACGGGGCCCCGCTTAAAAGCTATCTGCCCACCGAAAGCACCACCGACAACGACCGCTTCTCCCCTGCCGAGCGGTATCAGGAGATTTTTAAGGCGGTCTTCTAAACCATCAAATGTTTCACGTGAAACATCCATTACAAAAACCCACAAAATTTATTATGAGGTGATTTGCCATGTTGGATATTCGATTCGTTCGTGAAAACCCCGAGATCGTCAAGGAAAACATCAAAAAGAAGTTCCAGGACGCAAAGCTTCCTCTGGTAGACGAGGTCATTGCTCTGGACCAGGAAAACCGCGACACCATTCAGGCCGCTCAGGATCTGCGGGCCCAGCGCAACACCCTTTCCAAGCAGGTGGGCGTGCTGATGGGCCAGGCCAAGCAGGACCCCTCCAAGCTGGCCGAGGCCGAGGCCCTGAAAAAGCAGGTGGCCGACGACGCCGACAAGCTGGCCGCTCTGGAGGCCAAAGAGGCAGAGCTGGCCGAGAAGATCCACAAGATCATGCTGGTCATTCCCCAGATCATTGACGACACCGTGCCCATCGGCCCCGATGACTCCGCCAATGTGGAAGTCCAGCGCTTTGGTGAGCCTGTGGTGCCCGACTACGAGATCCCCTATCACATCGATATTATGGAGAGCTTTGACGGTGTGGACATGGACGCCGCCGGCCGTGTCTCTGGCAGCGGCTTCTATTATCTGCTGGGCGACATTGCCCGGCTCCACGAGGCTGTGCTGGCCTACGGCCGTGATTTTATGATCGGCAAGGGCTTTACCTACTGCATCCCCCCCTTCATGATCCACGGCAATGTGGTGGAGGGCGTCATGAGCCAGACCGATATGGACGCCATGATGTATAAAATCGAGGGGGAGGACCTGTACCTCATCGGCACCAGTGAACACTCCATGATCGGCAAGTTTATCGACCAGATCGTCCCCGAAGCCCAGCTGCCCCAGACCCTCACCTCCTACTCCCCCTGCTTCCGCAAGGAGAAGGGTTCCCACGGCATCGAGGAGCGGGGCGTGTACCGCATCCATCAGTTTGAGAAGCAGGAAATGATCGTGGTCTGCAAGCCCGAGGAGTCCCCCTTCTGGTATGACAAGCTGTGGAATTTCTCGGTGGAGCTGTTCCGCTCTCTGGATATTCCCGTCCGGCAGCTGGAGTGCTGCTCCGGCGACCTGGCCGACCTGAAGGTAAAGTCCTGCGACATTGAGGCTTGGAGTCCCCGTCAGCAGAAGTATTTCGAGGTCTGCTCCTGCTCCAACCTTGGTGACGCGCAGGCCCGGCGGCTGAAGATCCGCTATCGGGATGAGGAAGGCAAGGTACAGCTGGCCCACACCCTGAACAACACCTGTGTGGCGCCTCCCCGTATGCTCATCGCCCTGCTGGAGAACAATCTTCAGGCCGACGGCACCGTGAAGATCCCCGAGGTCCTGTGGCCCTACATGGGCGGCACCAAGGTCCTGGTCCCCACCAAGAAGTAAAATCCGTCTGACACCCTTTGGGGGGCAACTTTCCAACGGTTGCCCCCCATTTTTTAACTATGGCCAATGTTTCATGTGAAACGATCCAAAAGGAGGCCTTGTTATGAAAAAGCGATTGCTCCCTGTCCTGCTGACCCTGACCCTGACCCTCCCCCTTCCCGCCTTGGCGAAGGAGGCAAGCACCGGATTTACCGATGTGTCCCCCGAGGACTGGCTCGCCCCCTATGTAGTCGTGTGCGTAGAGGAGGGGCTGTTGAACGGCGTAGGTGAGGACCGCTTCGCCCCCGGGCAGGTCCTCAACAGCGACGAGGTTCTGGTGATGGCCGCCCGGGTGCTACTGAAGGCCAACGGGGAGACAGAGTTTCCCAAAGGCCCCGACGCCCAGGGCTTTTGGGATTGGGCGGGCCGGAACGCCCAGCAATATTCCATGGGCCTTTCCGTGGATGAGACCCAGTGGTATGTGGACTCCTGGTGCTGGGACCCGCTGGTTTATCTGGCCCAGGCCGGCGGCCCGGACCTTTTCCCCGACGGAGGCATCACCTACGCCACCGACCGCTATACCTTCTTTAAGGCCCTGTCTTTTGCGGCCCAAGGGCTGGAACTTCCCATCGTCAACACAGTGGAGGCGGTCCCCGGCACCCGGGACGAGAGGGTACTGGACCTCTACCGGGCGGGGATTCTGGCCGGCACCGACCTCTATGGCTCCTTTGACGGTCAGGCCCCTCTCACCCGGGCAGAAGCCGCCGCTGCCCTGGCTCGGCTCGCCCGGCCGGAGCTGCGGATAGAGTTTACCCTGGAGCCTAAAAGCTATCCCTACACCCTCACCTACTTGACGGACGGGGAAAGTAACGCCGGGCTGAATTATCCTCTTGTGGCCATAAGCAGCTCCGCCGAAGATGAGCCTTCCGGCCTCCTCTCCCTCGACGGCGCCCTTCACCCCTGGCCGGGACGCACCCCCTCCTGGGGTCTGGAGCGCAGCGGGGAGTATACCTGGTTCTCCTGCTGGAACGATGAGACCGAGGACCCCTACGACCAGCTTCAGGGTCTGATGGACAGCACTGGGGAGATGGCGATCCCTCTGGGCCGGTATGCCTGGGTGCGGGCCACTCAGGACGGGCATTTTCTGGTGTCCGATGACGAATACGGCTCCAGCGACGCTCCCTGGCGGCTGCTGAACCACGACTTAACGGTGGCGGCCCAGCTGCCCGCCCCTGCCAGCGTTCTCCCTGAAGGAGCCGCCCTTTCCTTTTCCGGTCCCAGCTGGCTTGACTTGAATCAGGGCGTCATGGCCTATTGGGACGAGGAAAGCGGCCTGTGGGGCTATGTGGGCATGGATGGTAAATGGGTGGTGAAGCCCACATGGGTCAGCGCCTCCAACTTCCAGCGGGGATATGCTGTGGTGGAGAATGAGTCGGGACTTTGGGGCTGCATCGATCTAGCCGGGAATGTGGTCCTCCCCTTTCAGTACTCCTTCCTCACCCCTTCCCGGGACAGCTTCGACTATGATGGCCCCATGGTTTTTGCCTTCCGGGATCGGGATGGCCGGACCGGCCTTCTTCCCCTGGGCGGGGAGCCCGTCTACCTCCCTATCGAGGAAGAAAACAAGCACATTCGCACCTTTCAGAACGGCTACGGCCTCTGTTACTCCGGCTATGATCACACCTATTGCTGGTATATCGACCCCAGCGGAGCGCCCATCAGTGAGAAATTCGACTGGGCCGGCGCCATCAATGCCGACGGCCAGGGCTTTGTAGGCATAGAAGGAAAAATCTACCGCATCGAATTTGAAACCCCATAAAAACAGGAAGAAGCCCATACATGAAAGAGAAAACCACCGGCTTTTCGGCGAGTTCAAGCAGTTCATTGCCCGGGGGAACGTGATGGATATGGCTGTGGGCGTCATTATCGGCGGCGCCTTCTCCTCCATCACCACCTCCCTCATCAATGACATCATCATGCCCCTTCTGGGAATTTTCACCCGCTCCATCACCTTCTCTGCCCTGTCGGTGACGGTGGGGGCGCCGTCATCCCCTACGGCAACTTTATCCAGGCCATTCTCAACTTCCTGGTCATGGCCTTTGTGGTGTTCTGCCTGGTGAAGACCATGAACTCCTTCCACCGCAAGGAAAAGGAGGCCCCCACAGAACCCGGGGCTGAGCCGGAACCCTCCAATGAGGAAAAACTGCTGGCGGAAATTCGGGACCTTTTAAAGAAGGACTGACGGCGGCTCCCGCTGTAAATCGCCACCCGGCGGCAAATATGCCGCCCCTACCATACAGAAAGAGAGTTTTACCTATGGACGACAAAAAGAATCTGCCCACAAAAGAACCTGTCAAATACGCCACCCCTATGCAGCGGCTTTGGGCCTGGGTGGGTGTGGTATATATGGTCGCTCTGGTGCTGCTGACCACCTACGCCCTGTCCCACGGCCGTTATCTGCAGGGCATCGGCTCCCTGATGGTCTCCCCCGCCCTGGCGGGACTGGGCGGCTCAGCCATTCTGCGCTACCGCCAGGGCATGGGCAAAGGCGGTCTGGCCGCCTGTGTGCTGATCGCCGGAGGCTGTTTTGTGCTGGTGGGACTGAATCTGATACAGGGCATCCCCATTCTGTTGGCCCAGCTGTGAGGTGAAAACATGAAAGACATTCTGGCCCAAGGCCTTGCCCAGATGGGCATCACGCCTCCTCCGGGGGCCGTCGACAAGCTGTGCCAATACAGCGACCTGCTTCTGAAGCAAAACAAAGTCATGAATCTGACCGCCATCACCGAGCCTGAAGAGGTGGCACGGCTCCACTTTCTGGATTCCGCCGCTATTCTGACCTGGGGAAAGGAGACGGCCTTGGCCCCCCCTCCCTCCGGCGGCTCCCACACCTGGCTGTCCGGCAAATCTCTGGTGGACATCGGCACCGGCGCCGGCTTCCCCGGTATGGTATTGAAAATTTTGGACCCCTCTCTCTCCCTCACGCTGGTGGACAGCCTGGGAAAGCGGGTCGCTTGGCTGGAACGGGTCTGTGAAGTCCTCTGCCTTGACCATGTGCAGTGCCTTCACGCCAGAGCCGAGGAGCTGGCTCTGACCTCCGGATTCCGGGACTCCTTCGACGTGGCCACCAGCCGGGCGGTGGCCTCCTTTCCCCTGCTGTGCGAGCTGTGCCTGCCCTATGTAAAGCCCGGCGGAGTCTTCCTTGCCATGAAAAGTATAGAAAGTCATGAGGAGGTCCAAGGGGGACTCTCTGCCGTAAAGCGGCTGGGGGGCGCATTGTCTGACCCCTTTGATTATCCCATCCCCGGCGGAGGGCTGTCCCACCGTATCGTAACGGTGAAGAAGCTCTCCCCCACCCCCAAGGGCCTTCCCCGCAGCTGGGGGAAAATCAAAAAGGCCCCTCTGTAAGCCAAAATCGGGAAATATTTCACACTATTGCATAAAAAAAGCGTTGAACCGCCCCACTTTCCATGGTATAATAGAGTAATCTGGGAGGTTATTTGGATATGGCTACTGTGATCGCTGTCACCTCCGGCAAAGGGGGGACGGGAAAGACCTCCCTGGTCGGCGCTGTAAGTTCCTGTCTGGCCGCCCTGGGCCATCCCACCCTGTGTATCGACATGGATGTGGGGCTTCGCAATCTGGACCTGTCTCTGGGCCTGTCCGACCGGGCTTTGATGGACTTTACCGACGTGGTCCAGGGGCGGTGCCCTCTGGAAAAAGCGGTGGTGGAGCATCCCCAGATACAGGGACTGTTTCTCCTCACCGCCCCTTTCTCTCTGCCCCAGGGGGTTGCGGAGGAGGCCATGCTGGACCTCTTGTTCCAGGCCCGGCAAAAATTTGACTATATCCTGCTGGATGCCCCCGCCGGTCTGGGGGAGGGCTTCCGGCTCTCGGTCTGCGGCTGCGACCGGGCCATCGTGGTCTCCACCACCGACGCCTCCGCCCTGCGGGACGCCCAGCGGACGGTGACTGAATTGATGACGCAGGCGGGGACCATCCACCTTGTGGTCAACCGGGTCCAGCCCAAGCTGCTGAAAAAGCTCCACACCACCATCGACGACGCCATGGACGCCGCTGGCCTGCCCCTTCTGGGGGTGGTGCCCGAGGACAACCGGGTCATGCTGGCCGCCAATCAGGGAATCCCTTTGATCCTCTCCGCCAACAAAGGCGCTGCGGTGGCCTATCGGAATATCGCCCTGCGTATCGACGGCCAGCGGGTCCCGCTGATGAAGATCCGTTAAAGGGGTTACTGTTTCAGTCCAAAAACAAAGCAAAGTAGGCAAACAGGCCTATTACATAAGAAAGGGGAGGGTTACCATGAACATTGCGCTTTTGAGTCACGACAGGAAGAAAGAATTGATGGTCCAGTTCTGCATCGCCTATTCCGGGATTCTGTCAAAGCACCATATTTGCGCCACAGCCACCACCGGCCGAGTCGTAATGGAGGCCACCGGCCTGCCCATTACGCTGTATCTCTCCCATGCCCATGGCGGCAGTCAGCAGGTGGGCGCACGCATCGCCTACAACGAGATCGATATGGTCCTTTTCTTCACCGACCCCCAGTCCCATGAGCTGGATGAGGATCTGGACTATATCACCCGCCTTTGTGACCAGTACAGTGTCCCTTACGCCACCAACGTGGCCTCCGCCGAAATGCTTATCATGGGCCTGGCCCGGGGCGATTTGGAGTGGCGGAACAGCCTGAAGCCCAGCAGTATCCCTTTCTCCACTTGACAGACGGGGATTTTTAGAGTAGTATTGCAGATAACCGTGATGAGCGGGCATGAGTAGCTTCCACACCGCCGGACAGAGAGAGGCCCCTGAGGTTGAGAGGGCTTCACGGCAAGGCGTTAGCGAAAGACGGCCCGGGAGCGGGGGCGGAGACGTCCACGGCACCCTCCCCGTAACAGGAGGTTTGAGGGCGGTCAGAGGACCGCTGAACATGGGTGGCACCACGAAGGCAGGCGCTTTCGTCCCGTGACAGGGACGCAAGGCCTGTCTTTTTGCATTTGGAGGGACCCTGTGAATACCCCACGGAGCAGGGTGGCATGGTCTTCGTAGGGACCGCTGTCCTCGGCGGTCCGGCGGCACAGCCGGCCAGTGTCCGGCCCCTGCGGCTGGCGATTCACGATCACCGGTTTTCCCGCCCCCACGCCCCACAGTTACAACTCCCATTATCATAGAAACCCACAAGAAAGGAAGTAGAAAACATGGAACGAGTAAAGGCAAGGACCCTGTCAGGATTTATGGAGCTTCTTCCCGCCCACCAGATCCAGTTCGAGCGGGTAAAGGCCGTTTTGGAAGGGACTTATCAGCGTTACGGTTTTACCCCCCTGGACACCCCCGTCATCGAGGCCAGCGAAGTTTTGCTGGCCAAGGCTGGCGGCGAGACCGAAAAGCAGATCTACCGCTTTACCAAGGGGGACACCGACCTGTCCCTCCGCTTTGACCTGACAGTCCCCCTGGCCAAATATGTGGCCATGCACCACAACGAGCTGGCCTTCCCCTTCCGCCGGTACCAGATCGGCAAGGTCTACCGGGGCGAGCGGGCCCAGCGGGGCCGGTTTCGGGAGTTCTATCAGGCCGACATCGACATCATCGGGGACGGCAGTCTGGATATCATCAACGACGCGGAGATCCCCTCCATCATCTGTCAGACGTTTACCGCTCTGGGCCTGAAGCGCTTCCAGATCCGGGTGAACAACCGGAAGGTGCTCAACGGCTTCTACGCCATGTTGGGCCTCACCGACAAGGCGGGGGATATCATGCGGACGGTGGACAAGCTGCCCAAAATCGGCGCCGACAAGGTAAAGGAACTGCTGATGGAGGAAGAGATCGGCCTTTCCGGCGACCAGGCCGATGAGATTCTGAAGTTCATTGCCATCACCGGCACCAACACACAGGTTTTGGCGGCGCTGGAGTCCTATCAGGGCCGCAGCGAGGTCTTTGACCAGGGGCTGGAGGAGCTGAACACGGTGGTAAAATACCTCTCCGCCTTCGGGGTGCCCGAGGAGAATTTTGCTGTGGACCTGACCATCGCCCGGGGTCTGGATTACTATACCGGCACGGTGTACGAGACCTTCCTGCTGGACTACCCGGAGATCGGTTCGGTGTGTTCCGGCGGCCGGTATGATAACTTAGCGGAATATTATACCGATAAACAACTTCCCGGAGTGGGCATTTCCATCGGTTTGACCCGGTTCTTCTATGTCCTTCAGGAGCAGGGCCTGCTCAACGACGCCCTGCCCACCGCCCCCGCCGATGTGCTGGTGCTGCCCATGACAGAAGACCTGTCCGCCGCCGTGGCCTTCACCACCGCCTGCCGCTCTGCCGGGGTCAAGGCCCAGCTCTACACCGAACCCAAGAAGTTCAAAGCCAAGATGAACTATGCCGACAAGCTGGGGGTCCCCTATGCGGCCTTTCTGGGGGAGGACGAGGTGAAAAACGGGGTGGTGTCTTTGAAGGATATGACCTCCGGCGAGCAGGAGCAGGTCTCCCTTTCCGCCGCACCCCGGTGGCTGATGGACAAAGTCTCCGTTTTGAACCAGGGCGCACCCATCAAAGGGTAAGGCGATGAAAGGGCTGATACAGGACCTTGCGAGCTTTCCCGCTCTTGTTTGGAAGATGTTCCGGTATCCAGGGGGCGTGACCCCCAGAAAACTCCCCTACGGTCCGGACCCGGCCCAGTATTTCCTGGACTTCGCTCCGACCCCGGAGAAGGACCGGGGCCTTGTGGTGGTCTACCTCCACGGAGGGGGCTGGGATAAGGGAAGTCCCGCCTTCTTCACCTTCATCGGCCAGCGGCTGGCCCGGGAAGGCTACCGCTGCGTCATGCCGGGCTACCGGCTGGTCCCCAAATATCGTTTCCCCGCTCAAATCGAGGACGTGACCGCCGGGACCAAAGCGGCCTTGCGCCATCTGGAGAAACAGGGGATGGACACCGCCCGGACCGTGGTGGTGGGCTCCTCCGCCGGGGGGCAGCTGGGGGCCTTGCTGTGCTATACCGGGGAGCTGGCGGGCCGTTTTGTCGGCTTTGCCGGCCTGGGCGGGCCTTACCGCTTCGACCTGGACCCGCCCCTGTCCCTAAACGTTCTGGGCGCCCGGCTTTTGGACGGCGGGGACCCCGTGACCGCCCAGCCCGGCCTTCTGCTGGACAGGCAAAGCCCCAAGACCCCCATGCTTCTCATCCACGGCTTGGAGGACGGGGTGGTGGGCTTCCCCTGCGGGATGGATTTTTACCGCAGAGCCTTGTCCCTGAACATCCCCGCCACCCTCTATCTGCCCGAGACCGGAAAGGACAGCCACTCCGATTATGTGGTGGGATGCTTTCTGGAAAAGCGGGAAACCTGCGGCACTCTGAACGCCCTTTTGACCTGGCTGGAGGGGCTGGCAGAAAGAGGCCCGGAACCTTTTGTCCCCGAAACCGTCTAACAGACATCCCAATTTTCAGGAGGTCTTTTTCATGAAAAAGCAACTCATTGCCGCCGCTTTGGCGGCTGCCCTCTGCCTGGGCGCAAGCCCGGCGTTTGCTGTGGGGGAGGAAAGATCCCCCACTGTCAATACCCACCCCGGCTATGCCGACGTGAAGGAGGACGACTGGTTCGCCCCCTATGTCTCCATCTGCGAGGAACATGGGCTGATGAACGGCACCGGGGAGGGGCTGTTTTCCCCCGAGGCCCCTTTGACCCAGGCCGAGGCCATGGTTCTGGCCGCCCGGGTCCACCATATTCTCAACGGCGGAGACGGGGTCCTGCCCGCCGCCCCCGAGGAATGGGGGCTGTTGACCGTTACCTAT
>CAJUKH010000023.1 GCA_910587345.1 uncultured Oscillospiraceae bacterium
AGCCTCCATGCTCAAAACAACCATATCTCCATAGCCATTCTTCGTTAAAAATACAGGTTTCGCCGTCTCATGGACTGTCTTTGAAATGTCCGCAAAACTATTTCGTAAGTCAGACACGGGCCGTATCATTTTCATAGTATCGCCTCCGAAAATATTTTAGCATAATTGCGCTAAAATATCAACCAGTATTTACAGAAATTTTTTACTCACTCTGTAACTCTTCCAAAATTTCATCATAATACTTCGCCACTGTCCCCCGGTCGATCTGTAACGCTCTAGCTATCTCTGTCTTCTTTTTTACTTCTGGGTGAGCACACATATAATCGCTCACAAGATTCCTCTTATCTTTACGACCATTACGTGCCCTCCAGTCAGTCCCATCAACCATATCATTCGCCTGCTGAATAATTCTACAACGCTTCAAATGCTCCGCTCTCTTTCTCCAATTACGCTTATTAACTGGCATAGTCATCCCGGAAAGCCTTGCTATATCGTCCCTGGGAAAAGTCACATAATCCTCATTGAACATTGAAAGCGCCGCCTCTACATCATCCCTGGTAAAGCGGTTGACTTCCTCAATGCTCATTTCATCATAGGGCAGAAGCAGAGAATAGGCATCTTGACGCAGCTCGGCTTCCTCAATCCCGCACTTCTTCGCATAAATCGCCAGGGTCATAACCCCATGATAGCGGTGGCCCACACGGATCTCGTCCCGAATACGCCGCAGCCACCAATCATAGAGATCTCTTTTCACTGTCCAGCGGCCCCGCCGCTCCCCCTTCACAATTCGCCGCTCATACCAATCTGGATACTTCTCTTTAGCTTCAGCCAGGGGCATACTGCTTTTCCTCAAAATGCCCTCTAATTTCTGTCGTTCCCCGTTAGATGAAGGTATGTACTCCAGGAGAGCATCCAGCTCCACCCGATCACCAACCCGAAAGGCCACCACAGGATAGCCCTTACCCAGCTTCGTCCCAGAGCCTACCACCCGAAACCCCTGCATAAGCCCCTGCATTTGCGGCTGCTGGATGTAGGATGTGAACCTATTCCAAATCTGCCGAGTAAGCGAATACTTCAACTCCTTCAGATAATGCTGGTTTTGCGGGTACATGGGAACCGGCTCAGTGAGGACATAATATAAATGCAATCCTGTCCCGCTGTTCACAACAAAAGTAGCCTTCGGCAAAATCCCTTTGTTCATCTGGTGCAGCACATCTCGAAGCTGGGGCATACCCACTCCATCCAGATCAAAGGCCAAGGCATAAAGGAACCGGGCAAACTTCCCCGACCGACTCTTTCCAAAATACGAAATAGGAGACATGATGGTAAAATCCGTCTCCTTCAGTTCATCCAGCTTCCTCAAATCGTCTGTGATAATGTACCGTTTAGCTGTACCGTCACCCTCAATTTCCAAAGCAATCCCGTTGATGGAGCCTCCCTTACCAGGTAGATGAACGGCGATCCCGTTCGGTTTACTGTCCTCAAAGTGACCTTGCCGCTCAAAAGACCCCTCCGGGAAAATCTCCCGGTAAAATTCAAATGGCGTAATCTGTTCTAAAAACTGCTCCAGGTGGGCATTCTTTTCCATATACAACGCCCGATATTCCTCGACCGTACCACGAAACACATTCGGCTTTGCTACCTTTGCCATAAAAGCACCTCCCGCACAAAAAAGAAAAAGAAGCAAAAAGAAAAAATCCGCTGCGGCGGGGACGAGGTAGCCGCCCTACGGGCGGCAAAGGGGGGGAAGGGGGAGCCAAAGAGCGCCGCCTACGGCGGCTTAAAGAGAAAGTCACCTCCCCCTTCCCCCCCTCGCTCCGGCTATGGAAATATGGAAAACCCGTTGGGTTTACCACATTCCCACAGCCTCCGCTCACCCCCCTATTCCCCTCCGACTTTCTCCCGTTCCTAAGAGAAAAAACAACTGTTTTTTATTGGCCTAAAGGCCATAGGGGGGCGTTTATTATCAATAGAGTTTTTCCCCATTTTTTGCTATAATTATAGCCTGTCTCGCTTGGCTTTTCAAGCCCTCCAGGCAGGCTATTTTGCACAGACCCTCATATCCGTTGGAACCACGTCCAGGGGCTTAGTGTGGAGGCAAATGACCTCCCAATAACCATCTCTAAAATTTGCTTTAAATTTTGGTTTAATCATAAGATTATATTTATCTGGATCAGCACACCATCTACTATCCTCGATCATGCTGCCATAGCCTTTATTATAAATTCCGTTGATCCCCAGCCTGCCGATCAGTCGATGTCCATCTTCATCTTCCTGAAGCAGCTCCTCCAGGATTTGCTTTCGTACCTGCGCCTCTGGAAAATCCACCACATACGGGCTTTGTATCACCGTCTTCCAGAGCAGCACCCTTTTCACATGTCGGTTGCCATCTTTGTACTGATGATCTATTTCTTCAGAGAAAACAACCACATACCCGGTATGCTCTTTTTTGGGCTTCAGCTTCCTGTCAGCGTTGGCCCTCTCTTTGGCTATCCGCAGCAGATTGACGTTCAGCGCCCGCTGATGGGCGCTCTCAGCCCTTTCAGCGGCCAGGGCCGACTCTATACCCGCCACCGTCTGGCGGGCCTCCTCAGCGGCTTTTTGAGCCGTGTAACGAGCCGCTCGTTTTGCCTCCTCAATTTCTCTCTCTGCACTATATTTTGTACTTCTGGCCTCCTGCTCCGCTCTCGCTTTCTCCTGGAGCAGCTTGTCATACTCCTTTAGTGTCAAAATCACATGGGTACACTCCGGGTCAGACTGACCACCAGGGACAGCCTTATACCCAAAAGCACCATCCTTGACAAACCTGGCCATAGCAGCTCCCTCCTTCTCACAGGCCCCGAATGTAGTTGTCGGCCACGACACTGATCCGGTTATGTCCCAGGGCCTTGCTGCACACCAGCATGGCAGCTTTGTCCAGCTTCTTTCCGGCCTCGTCCTTGCGGCAGGTGTAGACCTGGCTCTGATACCGACGCCCGGTGCCCTTGTTTACTCTGTCATAGGGGATATCCTGGATTGCCCTGGCATGGGCCTTGTAAATGGCTGTGGCGTACTCGGCCCGGTAGGAATGGATATCCGCACTCTTATGAACGTGCTGCCAGACCTTTTCCTCTGCTGGCGTCTCCTGCATCCTGGCTACGATCTGCTCCACGTTCTTCCCGATGATAGGGCTTACTCGCTGCCGGCCACCTTTGCCCTGGCGAACAAAAGTGAAATACTCCCCTGAAAACATCCTGGTATCCTTCAGCATGTCCAGCCGCTTCGTCTCCTGGGCCGTCCGCTTATCCTCTGGGATAGCTTCCAGCCTGGCGATCCCGGCCTCGATCTGTGCCCTGGTCACCAGGTCTTTCCCCCTCAAAGCCTCCAGCTCACTTCGCCGCAGCCCTGTCCCCCGGCAAAACTTAATCAGTTCGTCATTATTGGTTTTGGAGAAGTGGCGATCCCGCACACGGTCGCCGCGGCTCCTCTTGATGTCCTGGCGGTTTCTCTTGGGGGGCTTAAAATAGTTATCATCGTCCGGAGCAATCCTGTACAGCTTACCCAGGGCCTTGGCCTCCAGCTGGACAGTCCAGGCAGACAGGCCCTGGTCAACCCTTGTCTGAAGCCACTCGTTGGCGTACTTCCTTGCGCTTTTCAGCGTGGTACACTCTGGATGGTGCTCCTTGATGTACTTGATAAA
>CAJUKH010000024.1 GCA_910587345.1 uncultured Oscillospiraceae bacterium
CCTTGCCTCCTCTTGACTTCTCAAGGAATTATGCTACAATGAAGTTGCAGATCATGTAGCGGCTTCGGCTCCTTCGGGAGGCGGGGCTGCTCTTTTTATGCCTTCAGCCCGATGCTGACCCGGAGAGCGTCATCGAGCTGACGCTCAGCGTCCGTATTCACGATGGTCCCCAGGTGGTTAAGCAAACAGCTCTTCTCAATGGTGATGATGTGCTCGCACAGGGCCGTACTGGGGCGCTTGACCCCGTGGCGGGGATACAGGTGGACGTGGGTGGGCAGCTTCTTCTTGTGGCTGCTGGTAACGATGACGGCAATCACGCTGCCACTGTTCACGTTGCCCCGGTCGTTCTGGATGATGACCACCGGGCGAACCCCGCTCTGACGAGTGAGCGGGTCCCTGGCGAGGTCCGCCATGAAGATGTCACCCCTGCGGGGCTGCACATTCTTGGGCATGGTCTCTTTCCTCCTGAAGAATTTCCTCGACCGACCGGCTGGCATCCGCCGCCTCTTTCAGAACAGCCATCATCTCCTCCAGCCGGACGGTAACGCTGAACGCCGTCTCTGGGACCGACACCGACACCGTACCCTCCGAGTAGCTCGCCATGATTTTACAGGGATGGAGCCGGGGCTTCCCCTTGACGCTGACGGCCACGCTGTTCTTGGTGCGGTATCTGGCGATGGAACACTGGGCCCGGAGCTCCACGGCGTCCGAGATGCCGGACAGACGGGCAGGGACACGGGTTACTTCGCTCATCCCTGCCCCTCCAATCTCTTCTGCAAGCGGAGCAGCTTTGTTGTTTTGTGGTGCCCGACATCGCCACCGATGTCCAGCATCACCTTCAACTGGCTCAGCATGATTTCCACGTCGGCCACCTCTTCGGCGATGGCGTCCCGGTTATCCTTGCCCCGCCAGAGCTTGCAGATTTCTTTCTGGAGCTCGGACATCTCCTCCAGCACCATCTTCATCTGGGCATCCTCACCCCATGTAGCGATGGCCCTTTGAAACACGCTCAACTCGTTCATCACTTTTGCACCTACTACTTTACTGATATTTTCAACGCTCTGATATTCTGGAGGTTTCAACTCATAGCCTGACAAAAACATCTGAAATAACTGTTCTACGGTGTACCCAGATACTTTCTGTATACTCAAGTTCAATTCATCCAGCCTCATAAGTCTGGCGGAAATATGTCTGTACTGGTCTGCATACATATCTCCATCACCTTTCTTCATGCCTCCCCATCTCCTTCGTCCAGGTAGGTAGCCTGGAGGTCGGCGATGTGGGTCAGCACCGCCAGGGGGAACATCTCAAAGGCGTTGCCCACGGAATACCCGCCGGCCTTAAACTCGTTGTCGGAGAAGCCCATGTGCCAGCGGATCGCCATGGCCTCCTTCCTGCTGAGCTTCATGAAGCTGGAGATGATGTAGACCGATTTCTCACCGTGGCCGTAGGGGAGCTGGTCGTTCACGACATAGAACGGGTACTTCTCCCACTGGCCCTGTTCGTTCTTACGGTTCCGCATTTCCACACCATAGAAGTTGGCCTTGCAGATGTCGTGCAGGAGGCCGCAGATGGCGACGGTCTCCTCCTGCTGGGAATCGAGGTCATATGCTTCAGCCTCCATACCGCCCATGACACGCTCGTGGATATACATGGCCCGCAACCGTTCATAGACGTGGACGCTGTGCTCCACCAGCCCGCCAGGGCGGGACAGGTGGAAGCGGGTGCTGGCCGGGGCCGTGAAGAAGTCTGTGGACTCCAGCCACTTCAGGAACTCCTCGGCGCCGGGCCGGGTGATATTCTCACGGTAGATTTCCAGGAACTTATCTTTCATATCGTTTCCTCCATTTCGCTTTACTTATTGTATTTCATTGCCCCAGGCATCCCAGCCGCCCGTCCTTCGCCTTGCGAACAACTCAATTCGCGGCAAATCTCCGCATATCGCTACGATATAATCTCGTGTGCAGTCCGGCTTTCTGCTGTGTTCTCTCGTTGGCTGCAAAATACAACAACTTACATTTTTGGTTTTAGGCTTAATGCGGTTTTTCAGTCCTGGTTTAACTCCAATAAGGCAAATCTCATTGTTTTGTCTGGTGTAGTAGCCGCATCCAATCTTCGGTTTGCCGTTTTTCCCAATTTTGCACCAATCAAATGCAAGCCCGTAATACTCAAATCCCCAAGATTCGATAACTTTTAGTGCGTCGGGCAAACAAGGAAAACAGGCCCAAAGGAAAAGCATAGCATTTTCTTCAGATATATCTCTGACTGGCAAATCGCATATTTCTTCCGTACTCATGCTCGGATAATGCCTTTCGTTGTTCCTCGCCTTGCTTCCACTCTTAGGATTGCGCCACGGCGGGTCAGCATAAATAATTCCGTACTTTTTGTCAGGGAAAGGAATCATCCGTGCGGTCTCCCGTTGCAAATGTCTTCGATTGTATCAGCAAGATTCGGAACGGAATCAATCCCGTACCCATGTAACATAGCCAATAGGTCTCCAGACGCTTTCTCCCTCAGCTCGCAAAGGTGAAGCCACCCATCGCTTTCCTCATACTCAAAACTTATATCCAACTCCGTACCTTGGTCGATGGGATATGTAATGATTCGAGTATCGAAGCCCGATGGCTGATCTCCCTCTCCGCCCCACATGGACGGATTAGCCGTTTTAAGGTGTTTTTCTGCTATTTCCATCGCTTTCAAGCTCATTTCGCTCCTCCTCTCAATCCCACGGAAACTCGCAACGCATATTCTCTTGGCCGACGATGGGCTTGAGACTGTCCTTCATAAACACTGGCTTCCCGGCAGCGTCGCAGTAGTTCACAATCTCCTTCACCCACGCCTTCTCCGGGACCACCTTCCCCTTCCGGTTCCCTGTCTCCGCTCCGACGATAAACCAGTTGATATAGTCCAGGGCGCCGGAAGCTGGAGTGCCGAACGGGCCCAGCAGGGGCTCGATGCTGACGAACGTGTTCAAATGCTCCGAGTACATCATCTGGTCCGTTTCCGGGTGGGTCGCGGTAGAGCCGTACCAGAAATTATCCTGGTGCGGAAGGAGCGCCACTTCGTTCAGCTCCAGATACCGCTTTGGGTTCTTCGTCAGGAACAAGTAGCGATGCTGGGGAGCGGCGAGACAGGCATCCAGGACATCGACAATCCATTTCGTCGGGACCCACGAACCGAAGAGGTCCGCCATGGAACAGACGAAAACGGTCTTGCCTTTGGTCTTCCTGGCCGGGTCTCCCAGCCGGTAGCGGTGAAACGTGGGGGCAAAGCCGTAGGGGTACGGGGGCCACGGCGGTCTGTCCTCCAAAACATGGAGGCCGCCGGGAAGAGGCGACGTATCGAATACCTTGCCGTCGAAGCGATGGGCGACTTTTTTGGCGTAGCAGTATTCGCACCCGTGGAGGCAGCCGGTAACGGGGTTCCAGGTCATGTCGCACCACTCGATCTTGGTGTCGTTCATTCCTCTTTACCCTCCTCGCCCGGCTCTTCATACGGGTAGTCCTCCGGGTCCTCCTCGACGGGCTCCACAGGCTCCTCGTCAGCGGTCCACGCCGGGGAATGGATCTCGAACAGGGACTCGTCACACTCCTCGCAGATGATGGAAACAGTGTCCGGGTTGCCTTCCACCTTGCCAGATGCCTTACAAACCAGCCTGTGACCGACGTGGGAGCTCAGGATTTCGCCGGAACAGTACAGGGTAGTATGAGGGTTGGCCGAGGTGAGGATGACCTTGTTGGCCTCTGTACGCACCGTATAATTGCCCATGGCCTCCAGCACCTTCATGGCGGTGCCATCGAAATTCAGGAGCCAGTAGAAGGTGTCCCACCGCTCCTTGAGTTCCTCGCTCTCCTGGCCTCCATCCTCGGGCTCTTCCTGCGGAGCCGGGAGAGCAGCGGCGCCGGCCGGGAGCGCCGGGGGATCATCGACGACGGTGTACTCAGCATCCACGACGGGACCGGTGCCTTCGCCGGGCTGGTCAAACAAGGTGGTCTGGCCGTTGTCGATGGGCCGCATGACATACTGGCAGAGCTCCTTGTCCCAGACCAGTTCCATGGAGCCGCCCAGAGAGCCGCTTTTCTTATCCTTGACCTGCATGACGGTACTGATTTCGTGCTTGAACGTGGGCTTCACAATGTCCCGCATGGCATCGTAGCCGTTGCCCTGGAAGTCACGGGCCTGATCCTTCTCCAGCATCACACCCACCTTGATGGTGATTGTGGCATCCTCCACCTTCAGGTCCTCCATCTTGGTGAGGGTCTGGCGGAGCATGGCGTCGTAGTCGGACTTCAGGGCGTTGAAGGTGTCCCCGTTCAGGGACAGCGGGTAGATGTTCTGAGCTGTCATAATCTGTTCCTCCTATGTGTTGTTCTTGATGTACTCGTTGCGGCAATCCTCGCAGCAGAAGTCGTGCCACTCTCCGAAGACCTGGGCCGATTTCCAGCCCATGCCGAAGAGCTTCTTCTGGAACGATTTGAAGTCAGGGTGGCCGTTGTCGAAGGGGTACTCCTCCTTCTTACCACACCGGTCACACTTGCAGACGATGGTGCCTTCCCCATGGATGACACCCCAGGACACATCTTTCATGGCGTCTCACCTCCACATTCCCGGATGGTGACGACCACACGGGGCCGGTCGCTGTAAAACTTCCGAACCTGGGCATCCACAATCTGGGCGTCATCCCGGTAGGCGATCTCGTTCAGGGCGTCGCAGATGACCTTGCCGATGTTGTCGAAGTCAGGCTTCTTTGTGGGACGGATTTTGTGGTCAAGCATGGCCTGACGCTTCTTCTTGCTGACGGACTTCGGGATGGAGTAGTAGGCGATGACCCGGACATCCAACATGGCGTCATCCGGGAACCGGAACTCGTGGGTCTGCCGGCGATACTCGGTCTTCACCAAATTCTCATACAGAACCGTCTCTTCCGGCGTCCTGGGCTTTACATGGCCGCAGACGGTGGAGAATCGGGGTCGTCCCTTCCCTTGGGGCTCACCGAGGATGCAGAAGTTAGCTCTCATCCGTACCGGCTCCCTTCTTCGGAGAATCGGCGTCCGGGTTCCGTTCATACTCCAGGAAGTAGTCGTAGCTCTTGCCGGTGCCCCGACGCTGGGAGCCCTGCCGGACTGTGTACTTGTTCTTGACCAAGATGGAGGCCACGGCCAGCCGGTCGGCCTCCAGTCCGATGTAGATTCTATCCATCGTTTCCCTCCAAAAATTTCTTCATCTCCGCAAGACTGCGGGATGCTTCATCCTTGCGCCAGGACCCGCCGGCGAACTCCATGGGATACATTTTCGAGAGCCGGTCATAAATCCTGGCGTACCGGGTGCCGTTGGGCTCCCGTATCTCCTCAATGGTCATGTTCGTGGTAATGATGAGGGGCCGCTTGGCTCGATACCTGCTGTCAATGATGTTATAGACGTGCTCCTGGGCAAACTCAGTATCCCTCTCAGCTCCCAGGTCATCGATGATGAGCAGCTTCGCCCGGTTCAATCTGGAGATCAGGAGCTCATTGTCGTTACCGAAGGTCTGCATGGAGCTCAGCAGCTTGATGAACGATGTCATCACTACCGAAGTACCACGGGACAGAAGGTAATTAGCAATACAGGCCGCCGCAAAGGTCTTCCCGGTCCCAACATCCCCATAGAAGATGAGCCCCTGGTTTTTCTTCATCATCACATCAAAGTTTTCCGCATACCGGCGGCACAGCTTCAGGTTGTAGGAGTTGGCTTTATCCTCCCGGAAATTCTGGAACGTAGCCTCCTCGAAGCGGGGGCTCATCAGGCTCTCCTTCCTGAGACGCTCGACGACCTCCATATCCTTCTTCTTGCGCTCCAGCTCTTCCTCGGCCTCAACCGCTTTCCTGCGGCACTCACACATGGAGGGGAAGCGAGCCGTGTTGCCTTTGCCCAAGCCTTCCGGCAGGTGGACCTCACATTCTTTTCGGGTATGACACTTCCCGCAGCACAGGAAGCCATCATCGTCGTAGTAGTCGCCCTCCACCGGGGCGTTTTCCGCCGCTACCCTATGTACGATGGGAGCCAACAGGTTGCTAAGCCTCTCCACGTCTGAAATTCCTCCATTCTTCTGGTACGATGGAACCTTCCTGACCAGATTCCGAATGACTGGACGTTTTCGGCCTGATAATGCCAGGAGATTCCTCCTTGATGCGCTTGACCACCCAGTTCAAAATAGCCAGATAGTCGCTCTTGTACGGCTTGCCTGTGGAACCCTTGTAGTTGTTCAGGATTTCAACCATACGCTTGGCCGCCTCTTCGCCATACTCGCCGATGAGCTTACCGTACTCCTCCTCCGTCATGCTGACGAAATCGGCGTATTTCTTCTTATCCGGTTTCGCCTTCGACGACTTCTTGGGTTTCTCCTTGGGCTCTTCGGCCTGTTCCTCCTCAGCGGGCGGGAGCGGAGCAGGTGGAGACGGTGCCGGTGAGGACGGCGGGGGGAGCCCAGCCGCTTCCTTCTCCGCTTCCCTGGCCCGGCGCTTCCTGGCCGTATCCTTCTCCCTCTTGTCGATGAAGCGGTAGTACATCTCCTGCCATTCATCCCAATCGTGAAGATACAGGTGGCCGTCGAGCTCATCTATCCAGCCGGACTCAACCATGCTGTCAACCACCTTGGACGGCTTCACACCGTCCGAGAGCCCGGAGCCGGCGGAAATGACATCAGCTATGTCCCGCCTGTCTGCCTCCAGGATCATGCCGTTCCTTTCGGCGTTATCAACCCCCCAGGCCCATACGGAGAAGAGCGTACCGGCGGCCTCATTTCTGGAGAGCCCGGATGACCGCATGAACTTTCGGAGCTTCGGGTGCGTCAGGAGCTCCCGGTACATACTTATCCACACCATTCGTATCACCTGCCTTTACGGGGGGCGGAGGACCCGCCCCCCCTGAGTTGTTCACTGGTCCTGGCCGGAGCCGGGGCCTTCCTCGCCACCGGGGGCGTCCTCCGAGAGGTTCTCGATGGTCTCCTTGAGCCGGTCCATGACCTGGTTGTAGACGCTGGTGGTCATACCCTTGGTGCTGTTCATACCGAACTCGCTGATGATGCTCCTGACCACATCGTTGACAACATCGGCATCGAAGTGGTTGCGGGCCAGCTCGAACAGGGCCTCACGCTGCTTGACAGAGATAACGGGGTCTTCCGGGGGAGGTTCCGGCGCAGGGGCGTCCCCGTCCTCCACCACGGTGTACTCCGCCGGGATTGCCCCGGACGCCAGCATCTCGTCCTCAGAGTACAGGCCCTCGTAGTCATTCGGGAAGGCATCCCGCAAACACTGGCTGACGGCGACCTTCTCAATCATGGTGGCGGGCTTAACCTTCCAGTTGGCTTGGCCGCTGCTGTACTCCTCCAGGGCCACCTCCCGGTAGAACTCCTCATCGACATCGGACCCGGCCCTCCGGCGGAACACCCGGCACCAGCCGCCGATGAGGGTCTCGTTCAGGACCTTATACAGGCAACACCCTTCCTTCTGGATGACCTTGCCGTCCCGGACGATGACGATGCCGCTCTTCTTGCCCCGGTACTCCGGGTTGCGGTCCGCCCGGCGGAGGTAGGCGTGTTTGCCCACGACAATCTGGGCGGGCTTGGTGTTGTCATACTTGATGAGGTACACCTCGCCGTTCTCCAGGGGGTCCAGGCGCTTGGCCTGACAGGTGCGGAGGAACAGGGCCACCTCCTGCGGCGTGATGTTGCCGTTGCCCCTGGCGCAATACTTGATAACGGTATCCGCATCCAATTCGACCTGGATGCCGGAGATGGACTGATACTCCACCTTCCTGAGCTCATTGGACATTTTCATGACCTCCTAACGCTCATTCTCACGGTTTCCTTGTAGGTGACGCCGGGGATTTTGATGGTGCCCTTGCTGGCCCGGACGAGGCGCATGATGGCCCCGGAGTCCACAGGCCGGATAACGGTTCCAGCGACATCCACAGGGACCTTGGCCTCGTCGATGCTGACGAGCTCCCAATCCCTGCTGGAGCTGACACCCCTGACCTTCTTAGCCGGGGACGTGGGAACGGCGACGGTGGCGCTGTCGATGATTTCCGCCTCTTCCATGGCGGCGGCGGCTTCCTCCACCCTGCCCTGGTTCTCCAGCTCGATTGCCTCGGCCATACGACGGTCGGCCTCCTCCTTGGCCGCCCGCCGGGCCCGTTCCTCCGCCTCCCTGCGCTTACGCTCCTGTTCGGCGAGGTATCCGCCCGCAGCCTTCTTGATGACGGCCTCAGCCCTGGTCAGGGGCTCCAGCATCATCTTCTCCCGGTCACAGACCTCCTTGTGGGCCTTGTGAGCGGCGTCCTTGATGGGCTTGAAGAAATCCTTGACCTTGCCTGCCTGATCCTTCAGCACCTTCAGGAACTCAGCGGCGTCCTGGTACTCCTCATCGTTCGTGACCACCAGGGAATCCGCCCGCACCTCCAGGTCGATGGTCTGCGTCTTCAGGGCGTTCTCGTCGATGGCCGTCGGGTTCTCGATGACGGACATCACGGTCTCGTTGACGTTTTCTGCCATATTCACTCCTCCTACTTATTGCTGTACTTTGCGATGAAACCGGACACATTCAGCAGAGAGGTAAACACCCTCCAGCACTCCGCCCTCGGGGGAAAATCGGTGTGCCGCCGGTAGGTGCCATCCTTCTTAAGCTGGATGATGACCCGGTTCTGGTACTTGACCCCGTGGCTCTCCTGAGCCCGGTCATATGCTTCGAGCTGCACACCGCAGAGCATGGGCGAGTACGACGCCGTGGTCTTGAAATCGGCCAGGGTATCCACACCTTTCTCAGCGCAGCTCATGTCTACCGTCCCGGCATACAGCAGGGACCGGTTGTACGTCCTGGTCTCGGTGGCGTAGGGTTTCACCTCAAAATCCTTGACCCAGGCCCGGAACGCCTCGAAATACCCCTCAAACTCCGGCTCGATGTCAATAACGCCG
>CAJUKH010000025.1 GCA_910587345.1 uncultured Oscillospiraceae bacterium
CTGTCCCGGCGCAACCGCTGGACGACCGCCCCGGTATCCGTCAAATAGGCGTGAAAGCCGAGGAAATCAATACCGTTTCGGAGCGGGAAAATGGCCGTCTTATTGTTCAGCTCAAGGCCCAAACCGCCGACGATGGTCCGTATATCCCGGAGTAGGCCCTGCAACCGCTCTTTGCTTTCCTCAATGATGAAAAAATCATCCATCTGCCGCCCGTAGTAGCGGACGCCGAAACGCTCCTTTATGGCGTGGTCAAATTCATCCAAAAACATGAGGGCGAAAAGCTGACTTGTCTGGTAGCCCAGGGGTAGACCGGCGGTCGTGTCGATGTAAATAAAAAGCAGCTCCAAAATTTCCGGGTCAAGGTTGCGCCGCTCAAAAAGGGCTATGAGCTTACGCTTTAGGAGATCGTGGTCAATACTGGCAAAGAAATGATGTACGTCCGCTTTCAGCACCCAGCCGTCTGCGTTCCCGTGTTTGCGGTAATAGTCGGTCATGGCCCACTTGAGCCGTCCAAGGCCGTCATGGGTGCCTTTGCGTTTCTGGCTGGCATAGTTATCCCTTATAAAGCTGCGGGTTATGGCGTCATAAAGGACGTTGTCCGTTATGGCATGGAGGACAACCTTGTCAACAAACGCCGGGGCCTGGACCAGCCGCTTTTTAGGCTCGAAAACGTAGAACGTCTCAAATTTTCCGGGGCGGTAGGTTTTGGCCTCCAAAATGTGGGATAGCCTGTCGGTATAGGCCAAAACGTTGGCCTCATATTGCGCCGTTGCCGGTTTCTTCCGCTTGCGCTTTCTGGCCTCTAAATAGGCGTCATATAGGACCTCAAAAGCGCATAGTTCCTGGTAGGTCATTCGCCTGGGTCCCTTCTTTTCTTCCTCCAGCCGGGGCGGCAGGGGAGGCTCCCGGCTGGCCGTCATGCCTAACGCCGGTCCACCTCCCCGTGGTAGCCCGCTGCGCCCCGTAGGGCGGCAAGCCTCGGCGTGATGTGTTTATCGGTGGCCCGTAGGCGTCCGAAAGGATATAGCTCCCTTTGATTAGATGGCGTACTGCTTTCGGCCCTTGCGGGGCTTACTTGTCCTAACGTTCCATCAGAGCGGGGCGGATGCCATAGGTGTTGGTGGCATCGTTGTTGTTGTAGTCGCCATTGGAATTGACGTTCCACACGTTGTTGGTGTTGTTGGTGTTCGGGGAGCGGAGCCACCAGTTGGTGGCGGAAATGAGCTATACCCTGATACAAGGCGGGGGTCCGCCGTGCATCCTCATTCTCCGGCCTTATACTGCCGGATGGCCTCTTTTACCAGGGCCGTCTGCTGCCGGTCCCTTTCGGCCTGTGCCTGTTCACGGAGCTTTTTGGCTCTGCCGCCGTCGTTCTTGCGCCACGCTCCGGCCATAAATTTAACGTCCGTCACCTTCCGGGTCCAAAGACCGGCCTTTGTCTTGCTGATAATTCCATCCTCAAGGCAAACGGTGATATACTCCAAAAGGAGGGAGCAGCCGTCAAGAACGGCGTCAATCTTGCGGAGGCGGCTGTCGTACTCGGTAAGGAAATGGGTGTTGTTGGCGGCGTGTACGTCTAAAAGGATTTGCTTGGCAATGTCCCGCATATCCTGCCCGTAGAGCCTAAAGGTGCTTTTGGTAAAGCCCTCTTTCCTCTTGCGGTCTATGGCGTTGATGGCCTGGGAGCAGACCTCCCTTGCGTCCCGGATATCCTCAAGGGCGGCGATCTTGTGTAGAATCACTCTAACGTCTTGAGGGCTAATATCATCGGTGACAACTCTTGTTTCCCGTTTGGTATGCTTCAAAAGCTCCCTTGCTTTGACGCCTAACAGAAATTCTTTTTCGGCCATCCTGCGCCCTCCCGGTTAAAATTCCACCCGCTTTTGGGCGGCGTTCCAGACGCCCTCAATGCGGAGCTTGCTCAAGTCCTCAAAGGTGGCCGTGAACGGGTTCCCGCTGACCTCCGTGTTATAGCGCAACTCCATGAGGGACATTCTGGCGTCCATAGCGTTGAAATCTGCCTTAATGGCCGGGTGGGCCTGGGGGTCCGTGTTGTGGGCGTCAATCTGTGCCTGGGCCTGGACCAAAAAGGCCGGGAGCATAACGCTGGTGCAATATGCCCCTACGTCCTCCGCCGTCATGAACGCCTCCGGGGAATAGTCAATAATGACCTCGGCCCCCTCCCCGATAGTAATGCTGATCGGGTACCGCCGGACGTCCAGGCCGGTGGTGCTGTATGCGCTCACCCACTGGGGGTAATCGCCCAGGACGCCGTAATAAAGCATGACCTCGCTGCCGTCTTCATCCTGGGCAAAGACGCCAAACTCCCTGATCCAGAAACCGTGGTCAAGACCCCCGTTAAGGTCGGAGCGGTATTCCACGGTCATGTGTACCGTGTCGCCGTCGTAGGTCGGCTCATTGGAAGTACCGGCGGCGACCGGCTCCACGAGGTCCTCGAGGTCGCCGGGAAAAACTTCATCCGGGCATACCCCCTGCCCCATCATGATTCTGGAAATCTTGAGGGGCAATTTTGCCGCCAGGATTTTGGCGATCAGTTCCCGGCCCCGCCGGGGGATGGTGCATCCGTATTGGCTCATTTTTTCATTCCTCCAATTCTGGCAGTCTGGTTTCGCTGATATTTTGCAGGGCGGCGGTGGCCTTGCCCTTACA
>CAJUKH010000026.1 GCA_910587345.1 uncultured Oscillospiraceae bacterium
ATTTGGTGGAGAAATGCTCTCTGCCCTTGACATTTTTCTGGAATCCAGCTATAATGTCATTTGCGTTTCACGGGGTGTGGCGAAGCTTGGTATCGCGCTTGGTTCGGGACCAAGAGGCCGCGGGTTCGAATCCCGCCACTCCGACCAAAGGCACCTGCTATGGCAGGTGCCTTTTTACCGTTTACAGGAGGAAATATGAAAAAAGAGCAAAGCTATCTGGTGGAAGTGCCAAATACCCTTTTGGCCTTTATGCTCCAAACGATCAAAGGCCAATCCCGAAATACTATCAAGCATCTTCTTTCAAGAGGGCAGGTCCTTATTGACGGAACCGTACAGCGGCAATTTGATTTGCCGCTGCAGCCGGGGCAAACAGTGACTGTTTTAAACCAGGCAAAGGGCGCAGCGCTTCCTTTTCCTATTCTTTATGAAGATGAACGGCTGATTGCTGTGGACAAGCCTGCAGGTCTTCTGTCTGTTGGAACAGAACGAGAGCGAAATCGAACTGCCTATCGTATGGTGGCAGATTATCTCCGTGCCAGAGACGGGCTGCCGCGTATTTTTATTCTGCACAGACTGGACAGAGATACTTCCGGCGTGCTGGTCTTTGCCAAAGAGGAAGCCTTTCGGGATTTCTTACAGGAAAATTGGAGTACCATAGCTACTATACGGGAATATTACGCAGTGGTAGAGGGGACGGACATTCCCCAAAGCGGAGTATGCCGCTCTATGCTTCAGGAAAATAAGGGACACAAGGTCTATTCTGTCCAGTCCAGGGACGGAAAAGAGGCCATTTCACGCTATCGGGTCCTGGATAGGCAAAAAGGATACTCCCTCCTATCGGTTCAAATTGAGACCGGCCGGAAAAATCAGATCCGGGTCCACCTTTCAGAATTGGGGCACCCCGTGGCTGGAGACAAAAAATACGGCGCCACCAGCGATCCCATGCGGCGGTTGGCCCTCCATGCCAACCGGCTTGTTTTTTCCGACTTGCACGTCGGAAAGGAATTATCCTTTATAGCTACTGTACCAAAGGAGTTTTCTCGAATGTTTCCTCGCTTTTCTTTTTAATTTTTCATTTTCTTAGAAAGATTTGCTGATTTTATCACTTTATTGTGATACAATGATACCATCTGAGAAAAAGCGAAGGAGGCATATCTTCGATGACAGATCTCCATTATTTACAGTTGCTTTCTCGTACATATCCCACCGCTCTGGCGGCTTCTGCTGAGATCATCAACTTAAACGCCATCTGTCAGCTTCCCAAAGGAACGGAGTATTTTTTCAGCGATCTGCACGGGGAATATGACGCATTCAGCTATCTTCTTTCCAGTGCTTCGGGCATTTTGAGGGATAAAATCGAAAACCTCTTTTCCCGTTCCGTTTCAGAGCGGGACCGGGAAGAATTAGCCATGCTGATCTATAATCCGAAAGACGTTTTGGCTCGGGTTCGTGAAAGATTACCTCAGCAAGAGCATGATGCCTGGTGCCAAATCGTTATTTATCGTTTGGTGCAGGTTTGCAAAACCGTTTCCTCCAAATATACACGTTCCAAGGTACGAAAAAAAATCCCCCCCAATTTCTCCTATATCATTGATGAGCTTCTTCACGCTGATGATGAGGATAATAAAGAGCGTTACTATGCAGAGATCATTCGCTCAATTATCGCCACCGGAACCTCCGATGCCTTTATTGCCCAGTTTTGTGTATTGATCAAAGAATGCGCTGTGGACAGGCTGCATATTCTGGGGGATATCTATGACCGGGGACCTCATGCTGACCGCATCATGGAAGAACTGCGCCGCTTTCACGAAGTGGATATCCAGTGGGGAAACCACGATATCGCCTGGATGGGCGCAGTGGCCGGTAATCAGGCCTGTGTGGCAAGCGTGCTGCGCCGGTGTGTCAGCTATAACAATTTTGATCTTTTGGAAGATGGTTATGGCATCAATTTGCGTCCATTGTCCATGTTTGCTGCCAAAACCTATGGTGATGATCCATGCGAACGGTTTCTGCCTCATGTGCTGGATGAAAACATTTATGACCCTGTAGACACCATATTAGCCTCAAAAATGCATAAAGCCCTGGCCATTTTAGAGTTTAAGCTGGAAGGCCAGCTCCTGCGTCGGCATCCGGAATATGAGATGAACGATCGCATTTTACTGTCCAAAATCGATTTTGATACTTATACTGTCGAGGTGGAGGGCAAGCGTTATGAGATGCTGGATCACCACTTTCCCACCGTTGATCCCACCGATCCCATTGCCCTCACAGCTGAAGAACAAGAACTTATCGACCAACTTTCTGCGTCGTTTCAACACAGTACCCTTTTGCTGCAGCACATTCGTTTTCTGCTGCAACGTGGCAGTATGTACAAAGTCGTCAATAACAATCTTCTCTACCACGGATGCCTTCCCATGGAAGAAGATGGGACCTTAAAGAAGGTCCCCCTTGGTTCTGAACTTCTCAGCGGAAAAGCGTTCTTGGATGCGTTAGATGCTAAGGTCCGTTTGGCTTTCTACGGCCCCGCCGGCAGTTCGGAGCGAATAAATGCAGTGGATGGTTTCTGGTATCTTTGGGCCGGTCCCAATTCCCCTCTTTTCGGGAAGAGCAAGGTATCTGCTTTTGAGCGGTATTTTATAGCTGATGCGGTAACACACAAGGAAATTTATAATCCTTATTATACCGCAGTGAAAAAACGCTCTACCTGCGAAATGATATTGCGGGAATTTGGCTTAGATCCTGCAAATTCTCATATCGTCAATGGCCATGTGCCCGTGAAAGAGCGGGAGGGCGAAAGTCCCATCAGAGGCGAAGGGCTTCTTTTTGTCATCGACGGCGGGATCTCAAAAGCCTATCAGCGTCAAACCGGCTTTGGCGGATATACTTTGATTTACAACTCACACCATCTGGCTTTGGCACAGCACAAGCCATACAATCAAATTCTGAACTGCCCCCAAGACAGCGCTCCTCAGGTCCGTATCGTAGAGACTATGCCCAAACGGGTCTTGGTCGGAGATACAGATACCGGCCACTCTCTGCGGCAGCAAATCGAAGCGCTGGAAGACCTGCTGTCTGCCTACCGGGATGGTATTCTAAAAGAGAACGAAGAATAATCCCGAGTTTATCTTATCCGCTAAAAAAGAACAGAGCCGGAAAAATTTAGGGTTCCGGCTCTGTTCTTTTTTACCAATCATATTACAGTTTCATGACAAACGGCAAAAACCCTTGCTTTTGTTTCTTTAATGCGATAGACTTACGTACAGAAACATTGAAAGGAGGCTTTTGATTGATTTATTTTAATGACCGACCCGCCGGCGACGTGGATGACATGATTTTTGGTCATACCGGTACGACTCCCAGCCAGCGGTAATATGGAGAAAGTCCCATGCAGAAAAGTAACCACACCTTGATGCCGGGTGTGGCTTTTTTGTTTTTCTTCTCTTTTCTTATAGATTTTTTAAGAAAATCGTCCGTTTTTATCTATGGATTTTTATCAATAGAATGTGCTATCCTTATGACAACGCAATCGTGAGGTGACACATATGGAAGACAAGAAAAAGTCTACGGGCCAAACTGTAGCTCTTTTGATATCGATATTTTTGGTAACAGGGCTGATATGGATGCTATGGAAGACCGGATTTTTTGATGCAGCCCACTCTCTGGAGGCTCTTCATCAATACATTCAGCAATTTGCCCCTTACTCGCATTTGGTTTTCTTTCTGATCCAGCTGGCCTCCATCATCATCGCCCCGATCCCCAGCAATCTCACCACTGCTGCCGGCGGTCTTTTCTTTGGCACCGGCGCGGCTTTTCTACTCAGTACTACAGCTACTATTTTAGGTTCCATTATTGTTTTTCAGTTAAGCCGGGTGCTGGGCGGTCCTTTTGTAGAACGCTTCATCAGCGATCGAAATCTGAACCGTTATAGAGAGGTTTTGCGCCGCAAGTGCGACACTTTTTTACTTCTTGCCTTTCTGTTTCCCTTCTTTCCCGATGACCTCATCTGCATTATGGCCGGGTTGACACAGATCTCCTTTCGGCGCTTCCTTTTCCTTGTCATTATTGGCCGCCCCTGGGGACTTTTAGCCGCAGCGGCTGTCGGTGGTTCCACCCTGCAAATTCCTTTGTGGGGTATGGTATTGCTGGGGGTAGCCGGTCTGCTCATCTTTATCTTGGCCATGCGATATGGAGACCGCTTTGAAGATGCTGTGATTGAAAAGTTGAAGCGTTCGTAGTGCAATATCGGTTACAGGAGTACAGGCCCTGTGGTATAATCCATACCACAGGGCTTTATATTTTCAAAGCAAAGTCCATACAGATCTGTACCTCGGCTCTCTATGGAAAAAAGAGTTTGGGCCTCTTCCGGCAATCTTCGAATGTGAGCGGGCTTTGTAAGTATAGGAAGAGTGACTTCTTTCTTCATTTGCCGAAGCAAAGCTCTTCCCCACTCATTTGCTCCTAATATCCGCAGATAGCTTGGCGCAGTAGGGCGGTCCTTCTCTGTCATTCCCAGAAAAGCCCAGAGTGCCAAGCGGCGAATGCGAGAATGGGCATATCGGCGGGTTTTTGCAAGACCATAAAACTCCTCCAGGCTGTTTGCCCTTTCGGCCGCTTTCACCAATCGTACCGGAAGTCCTTCCGCCGCTCCACTGTCCGGAAGGCATTCAAACTCTTTTTCCTTCATTTGCCGCAAACGGGCAAGGACTGCCCGCTCCACATATTTCATATTTGAAATGTCAGTTCTTCTTAAAACATCGTAATTCTTTGCTTCCATCCACTCTGCCGCTTTCTCCATCTCTCCATGACGTGCAAGTTCACGCAAATAGGTTGCTGAGGCAAATTTATCCGTGGGGCAAAGGCTGTTGTGGCCAGCTCCAAGCCGTGGAACTGCCAACAATCTAAAACTCTCTCCCGCTGCCCGGATGTATTCTACTCCCAAATTGTCATTGGCCCCGCCAAGAAGTCTTGACGTATCTCCAATTATTTGATAAACAGCTTTTTGCCTTGCTCCTGCAAAGGAAAATCCCTTGTCAAGTTCCTCGTGAAGAGCTTTTTGAAATTCCTTTGTCTTTATGACTTCGGCCACCCGGAACATCTCATCAAGACAACCGCTTTCACTTCCAAAGGAGATGGTATCCACCACTCCTGTGGCCTTTAATATATCAATGCTCCCCCGGGCAAAATTTTCAGCTGAGGAAATCGCCCAGGGAAGCGGCAGCTCCAGCACCAGATCTGCGCCGCCGTGGAGGGCCATTTCTGCCCTCTTCCACTTATCGATTAGACCGCATTCCCCTCGCTGAACCCAGTTGCCCGACATGACACATACTACCGGCTTCCCTTCTCCCAGTTGCCGCTTTGTCTCTGCAATATGCCAGGCATGGCCAGTATGAAAAGGATTATACTCCGCCACAATTCCCACTGCTCCCACTGCCCTTGTCACCTCTTTTTCAGATTTTACCCTCTTTTTTCAAAAAATGGTTGTCCTTTTGCGAAAAAAGTTATACAATAGCTTTGTAACAATTTATCATGTTTTTGCCCAAAGGACAAGATTTGGGCGATATTTTATCTGAAGGAGAGAATGTTTTATGAAGATCCTTGTCATCAACGCCGGCAGCTCCTCCCTGAAATACCAGCTGATGGACTCTACCAGCCATGACGTGCTGGCCAAGGGACTGTGCGAGCGCATTGGTATCGACGGCCGGCTGACCCACAAGGTCCCCGGTAAGGAGGACCATAAGGTCGATATCGCTATGCCTACCCATGGCGAGGCCATTCAGGCTGTTTTGGATGCTCTGGTCTCCCCTGTGCATGGGGTGATTGCCGACGTAAAGGAAATTGACGCCGTGGGCCATCGGGTCCTCCATGGCGGCATG
Organism: uncultured Oscillospiraceae bacterium; assembly: GCA_910587345.1. Taxonomy (GTDB): domain Bacteria; phylum Bacillota; class Clostridia; order Oscillospirales; family Oscillospiraceae; genus Vermiculatibacterium. Next base: position 5,874 of record CAJUKH010000026.1, read on the forward strand.
GCCTTTACCGAAAGCTGCATCATCGATGATGCCTGCATTGCCGCCATCAAGGAGTGTATCCCTCTGGGGCCCCTCCACAACCCCGCCAATCTCATGGGGATTGAAGCCTGTCAGAAGGTTATGGCCGGTACTCCTCAGGTAGCCGTATTTGATACAGCTTTCCACATGACCATGCCTGAAAAGGCCTATACCTACGCCATCCCCTATGAGTACTACGAGAAGGACAAGGTTCGCCGTTATGGTTTTCATGGCACCTCTCACCGCTATGTGTCTGCCCGGGCTGCTGATATGCTTGGCAAGCCTGCTAAAGACTTGAAAATCATTACCTGCCATCTGGGCAATGGTTCCTCTCTGGCCGCTGTTGTGGGTGGCAAGTGTGTTGATACCACCATGGGCCTTGGCCCCTTGGCCGGCTTCCCCATGGGCACTCGCTCCGGCGACATTGATGCTACTATCCTGGAGTATCTGATGGGACGTTACGGCTATGATATCAAGGAAATGCTGAACATTCTGAACAAGAAGTCCGGTGTTCTGGGCATTTCCGGGGTGTCCTCCGATTTCCGGGATTTGGAGACAGCCGCTGAAGAGGGCAACAAGCGTGCTCAGTTGGCTCTGGATGTTTTCCGTTACAGCGTGAAAAAGTTTATTGGCGCTTATGCCGCCGCCATGGGTGGTGTGGACGCAATTGTCTTTACTGCCGGCGTAGGCGAAAATGATGCCGGTACCCGGATGGATATTGCTTCTGATTTGGAGTTCATGGGCGTAAAGATGGACGAAGACGCCAACAATGTTCGGGGTAAGGAGGCAGTTATTTCCGCTCCCGACTCCAAGGTAAAGGTTTTGTTGATCCCCACCGACGAAGAACTGATGATCGCTATGGATACCGCCGAACTGGTAAGTAAATAAATCTGTTGAAACTATAAGTGGAGCGGCCCTTGTTATGTGGGCCGCTCCACTTATGCTAAAGATAGAGGGGGGATCGCTTTTATTGGTGACTCCCCCTTATTGTATCATACAACTCCCTGGGACAGCATAGCCTCTGCCACTTTCAAGAAGCCAGCGATATTTGCGCCAGCCACCAGATTCCCTGCCATTCCATATTCTTCGGCAGCAGCTACAACAGCTTTATAAATATCAGACATAATATCACGAAGCTTTCTATCCACTTCCTCAAAGGTCCAGCTCATGCGCTGAGCGTTTTGACTCATCTCCAATCCGGAGGTAGCCACCCCACCGGCATTCGCGGCCTTGGCCGGGGCAAAGAGGATGCCTGCGTTCTGGAATATAGCTACCGCTTTAGGGGTAGAGGGCATATTTGCCCCTTCCGCCACGGCAAAGCAACCATTTGCTGCCAGAGCTTTTGCCCCCGTCTCATCCAGTTCATTTTGAGTAGCACAGGGCAAGGCTATATCACAGGGAACAGACCATATTCCTTTGCAGCCCTCTGTATATATGGCTGTCGGAACATATTCCAGATAGGTACTGATACGAGCCCGTCTGGCTTCTTTTATCTCCTTCATAATTGTAAAGTCAATTCCCTTTTCGTCTACGATATAGCCATCAGAATCGCTCATTGCAACAACAACTGCTCCCAGCTCAGTGGCCTTTTTGTTCGCATATAGCGCCACGTTTCCGGAACCGGAAATCACTACTCGCTGCCCTTTTAGCGAGGTGCCGATCGCTTTCAACATCTCTTCCGTAAAGTAGCAAAGCCCATAACCTGTGGCCTCTGTTCTGGCCAGGGAACCACCATAGCTTAACCCTTTTCCGGTAAGAACGCCTGAAAATTCATTGCACAGACGCTTATACTGTCCGTACAAGTATCCAATTTCCCTGCCGCCCACACCGATATCCCCGGCAGGAACATCCGTGTTCGGCCCGATATGGCGGTAAAGCTCTGTCATAAAGGACTGGCAAAACCGCATGATCTCTCCGTTGGATTTTCCCTTGGGGTCAAAGTCACTTCCCCCTTTTCCACCTCCCATGGGTAATGTGGTCAGGGAATTTTTGAAGGTCTGTTCAAAACCTAAAAATTTAATGATAGATAGGTTGACGCTGGGATGGAACCGCAATCCTCCCTTATAGGGGCCAATGGCGGAATTGAACTGGACCCGATATCCCCGGTTCACCTGAATTTTTCCTTTATCATCTGTCCATGGGACCCGGAAAATCACGATACGCTCAGGTTCAAGCAAACGCTCTATTACACCGTTTTCTTCCAGTTCCGGTCGGCGCTCAACCACCGGTTCCAAGGATTCCAGAACTTCCTGCACTGCTTGTAGAAATTCAGGCTCATGTTCACTTTTTGTCTCCAAAGTGCTATAGACACGTTTCAGATAATGATTCGTCAAAGGCATGACCGTCAATCTCCTTACAAAATGAAATCTCGGAAAGTTTGGAGTCATTATATTCCCTGTAATAGCAAAATGCAACAGAAACTTTCCTATCCTCTCCCCTCTTGTTCAATATCAAAAACTGTGATAGACTGTCTTTTGGTGAAGTATATGATAAAAATACAAAATCTTTTCATGCCGCTGGATTACGGTCCCGAAGAGTTGCGTAGAAAGGCCGCAGCCGCCATCGGTCTGACCTCTTCAAATTTAATTTCCGTCAGGCTCCTGCGGCAATCTGTTGATGCCAGAAAAAAACCTCAGATTCGTTATAATTGTGCTGTAGGAGTCGAGGTTGAAAACGAGGAAAATATCCTGCGCCTTTTTTCGGATGGAAATGTCTCAAAATGGGTGGCTGAACCTTATATTTTTCCGCCTGTGACCCGCCGTTCAACCTTGCCTCCTGTCATTGTGGGCATGGGACCGGCCGGCCTGTTTGCCGCCCTTTTTCTGGCCAGAAACGGTATCCCTTCCGTTATTCTGGAAAGAGGGCAGCCTGTAGAGCAGCGAACGAAAGATGTTTCAATGTTCTGGACAGAGGGACGATTAAACCCGGCGTCCAATGTGCAATTTGGCGAAGGCGGCGCCGGAACCTTTTCGGATGGTAAGCTGACCACAAACACCCACGACCACCGCATCGGTGCCGTGTTACAGGAGTTTGTGGCCCATGGTGCTCCGGAGGAGATCTGCTGGCAGCAAAAACCCCATGTCGGAACAGATATCCTGCGGCATGTGGTGCGTAATATTCGGGACGAATTGCTGAACCTTGGGTGCGAGATTCGCTTTAACACTCAATTTTCCGACCTGCGTTCAAACAATGGTGTCTTGACCGGTGCATTGGTCCGAAGCGGCAACCAGGAGGTTGCTTTGGACTGTGATACTCTCATTCTGGCCCCAGGTCACTCCGCCAGGGATACCTTTCGTATGCTGCAAACATCCGGTATTGCTATGGAAGGAAAACCGTTTGCTGTCGGCTGCCGGATCGAACACTCCCAAGCTATGATCTCCGAGTCGCAGTATGGCCCGCTGTGGCATAAGCTGCCCCCGGCTGATTATAAACTGGCCTGCCATCTGCCAAACGGCCGCTCCGCTTTTACTTTTTGTGTCTGCCCCGGCGGTCAGGTGGTGGCCGCTGCTTCCGAGACCGGCGGTGTGGTCACAAACGGTATGAGTGTTCATGCCAGAGACGGCAAAAATATTAACGGTGGCTTTCTGGTCGGGGTATCTCCCGCCGATTTTGGTCCCGGACCTTTGGACGGGACCTCCTTTCAGGAACGATGGGAGCAGGCGGCGTTTCATGCCGGTGGCGCTTCCTATCACGCACCGGCGCAGATGGTTGGCGATTTTCTTGCCGGGCGCACTTCCACCGTGCTTTCCGGTATTCAGGCGACTTATTGTCCAGGAGTCATACCCGGACAACTGGATAACTGCTTACCGGATTATGTGACTGACACTCTTCGTTCCGCTCTTTCTGTTTTTGACAAAAAACTGCACGGTTTTGCTGACGGCAGAGCGCTTCTGACCGGAGTGGAAACACGTTCCTCCTCCCCTGTTCGCATTCTGCGCGACCAAAGTTTTCAAGCCTCTTTGCGTGGACTGTACCCCTGCGGTGAAGGCGCCGGATATGCCGGAGGTATCACCTCTGCCGCCGTAGACGGAATACGTGTGGCGGAAGCAGTGGCTACCGGTTGACCAATCCTCAAAATTCAAAATCACCCCAAGGAGGTAAATCAGCCTCTCTGGGGTGATTTTTCTATCTCTTCTTTCACAGTCATGGTAGGTTAAGAGAATGTCGAACCCTGTCGACAACGAAAGGAGAAATAATTATGAGCAGAATCAGATGTGAACGTGGGATCTCTTATGATGAAGAAAGAAAGGTTTATTATCTTTACTCGGAACTTGGGCGGGATGCGAATGGGAAGCGCCTTCGGCGTTATAGCACCCACCCAACCATTTCCGCAGCCAGAAAGGCGCGAGACGCTTATTTGTTAGAAAAAGAACAAGCCAAGGCAGTCCCTCCTACCAAGCGAACGCTGGACCATTGGCTGGAGGAATGGATGAAAGAGATCATTATCCCAAATCGGGCCGAAACCACAGTTTACGGGTATCAAAAAATCATCCAGAATCATTTATCCCCAGCCTTAGGAAATATCCCGTTACAAAAGATCTCTTCGAAAGAGCTTCAGCACTATTACGCCGAACTGATGAATCAAAAGGGGCTTTGCGCCAATACAGTAAGGCGGCACCATGACCTGCTCTCCGCCGCGCTTCATTCCGCTATGCGCCAGGAGCTGATTTTTCGCTGCCCCACTGATTTGGTTGAACCGCCAAGGGTGATCCAAAAAGAAACAAGATATTATACAGCAGATAGTTTAAAAAAGCTGTATGAATCTGTACAGGGACATTGGTTAGAACCTGTTGTTCATTTGGCCGGCAGTTTGGGCCTGCGCCGCGAAGAGATTTGCGGACTGCGCTGGGATAGTGTGGATTTCCAACTGCGAAAGATCCATATTCGGGCAGCCAGGACCGCTGCGGGAGCCAAAATCATTGATAAGGAGACTAAAAACCGCTCTTCTGCCCGAGTCCTTCATATGGGGGATGACATATATCATCTTCTGCGTCAGGAACGGCGCCGGCAAAATGAACGAAAATTGGCCATGGGACCCGCATGGCCCGACAGCGGTTACACCGCTGTCAATAAGAATGGAGTTCCTCTTTCCCCCAATGGACTTTCCGTTGCCTTTACCCGTTTCATACAGGCCAAACAACTTCCTCCCCTGACCCTTCATGGCCTGCGCCATACGTTTGCCACCATTGCTTCTGCCCAAGGCGCGCCGCTTTTTGATATCGGTAAAGCACTGGGACATTCCACCCCGGCAACCACTGGAAAGATCTATACTCATTTGGTGGACCAGCTTCATACAGAAACATTAGCAAAAGTGGCTGCGGCCTTACAATGACATCCAAATAAGTATATATTTAAATTTTTTCTTAAATCCCCGTGAGTTTTGTGGATTGAACAGATTTGAGATGGCTTTTTCGTAGACTTTTTGCTTTAAATGTGATACACTGGATAAAATTATGAGTACATTGCCCGGGAGATGTTTTTTTGAAAAAAGATATTTTAGGCGTAAAAGTTGATGATTTGACTCTATCTGAAGCAATTTCTGCCGGAATCGCACTTTTGGAGCATCCCGGATTTCATTATATCGTTACGCCCAATCCAGAATTTATCCTTTCCGCAAAAAAAGATGAGGCTTTCTGTTCTGTTTTGAATCAGGCCGACCTTTCTTTGGCGGATGGGATCGGCGTGATTTACGCCTCAAAAATACTGGGAACTCCATTGAAAGGCAGAGCGCCGGGAGTCGATTTTGCCCAGGGCCTGATGACTTATCTTGCCGCCAGCGGTCTGCGGCTTTTTCTTCTTGGCGCAAAACCTGGTGTAGCGGAGCAAGCTGCGAAGAACCTGAAGGTATCCCATCCCGGCCTTCAAATCTGTGGAACTCACGATGGATATTTCCAACAGGACGAGCCTGTTGTTGAAGCGATATATGCCGCCAAAACCGATGTCATCTTCGTTTGTCTTGGCGCTCCAAAACAGGAGTTATGGATGGCACGATACGGCTTTGCAACCGGGGCAAAGCTTGCAATAGGACTCGGCGGGTGCCTTGATGTTTTTGCCGGCAACGTGCAGCGTGCTCCAAAAGCGTTTCAAAAGGCTGGTTTGGAATGGCTTTACCGCCTCATGAAAGAACCGAAGCGAATTGGCCGAATGGCAAAGCTGCCTTTGATTTTAGTAGACGCCCTTGGCGCCAGGATAGGAGGAAAAAATCGAAATGGGTAAGCTGATTGTTTTTGAAGGAACGGATGGTTCCGGAAAGTCCACTCAGTTTAATCTGCTCTGCAGCCGCTTGCAGGAACAGGGGACTCAATTTCAACGCTTGGTTTTTCCGCAGTACAGCGAGCCTTCCTCTGCCCTTTTGCGGATGTATTTAGCCGGAGAGTTTGGTCCCCACCCCACGGATGTCAATCCATATGCGGCTTCTACCTTTTATGCGGTAGACCGCTATGCGGCTTGGAAAAAAGTATGGGAGAAAAGTTATCGAGCGGGTTCATTGATCCTTTCAGACCGCTACACTACCTCAAACGCCGTTCATCAAGGCAGTAAACTTGCCCAGGCGGATCAACCGGCATTTTTTGATTGGCTGGTTGGGTTTGAATATGGAAAACTGGAACTTCCCAAGCCGGACGCTGTTATTTATCTGGATATGCCTACTCATATGTCAATACAGCTTCTTCGCAGCCGCGAGGAAGCAACCAATACGAAGGGCGATATTCATGAGGTGGATGAGGACTATCTGGCCCTTTGCGGAGAAACAGCCCGTCGAGCCGCACAGCATTACGGCTGGCACAAAATATCCTGCGTAAATGAATCGGGCCGGCTTCGGACCATTCAGGATATCCATACAGAGATCTGGTCCCTGCTTACGGACAAACTTTCTCTTGTATAAAATATCCGATTGATTTTATTGCTGTTTTGACAGGCTGATTCTTTTCTTTCCCCTGCCTGTCCTATATCAGAACATGAGAAGTGGGGCTTTCGCCCCGCTTCTCCCGCTGGTTTAGCAACAGCAGTTATTGTCGCAACCACACCCGCAGCCACAACCGCACCCGCAGTTGTTTCCATTCCCCCAACTGCCACAGCAGCAGAAGATGATAATAACCAGGAGAATGATCCAGCAGCAGTTACCGCCCCAACCATTGTTGTTACCACAGCACATAAAAGACTCACCTCATTGATTATTTGGCGGTAGGAATTCGTTTCCTCATCGCCATCTGGAACATTCTATGTCTATTGCCTCATTCTGGTTCCACGGATGCGGGATTTTCTTATGAAATTCCGAAAAAACAGGAGTGATGTGAAAATGTCTCAGGAAAGCAGTCCTCGCCGCCCCAGGCAACCGGCGCATACTGAAAGTAAGAGTCGCCCCCGTCGCAGACGCCGGAGGCGGATGAACCCCTTTTTGTACCTCTCTCTGGTTATTGCTGTATCTGCCATGTTGGCTGGCATTGCATGGATCTGGGTTGGCGATGTGCTGGCTCTTAATAAGGCGCCGGCTTCCGCTGTTATTACGGTGGAACGAGATGCCTCTCTCAACGATGTAGCCCGCACTTTAAAGGAGAATGGACTTATTGAGTATAAGACCCTCTTCAAAATATTCTGTTCTTTTACCAAGGCAGAGCAGAAAATCACCTCGGGCACCTATGAACTTAACACCGACATGGATTATAACGCTCTGGTCAACTCCATGAGTTCCCGCTCCGGGAGCCGGATGACTGTCAGTATCACCATTCCGGAAGGATATACTGTGGATCAGATTTTTGCCCTTCTGGACGAAAAGGGTGTTTCTACGGTAGAAACGCTGCAAAACGTGGCAGCCAATCACGACTTCAAGTTTTCTTTTCTGAAAGGCGTTTTACCGCTGGGTGATTACCACAGACTGGAGGGTTACCTTTTCCCCGACACCTACGAATTTTATATGGGCGGCGGCGAGAGCGCAGCGATCCAGGTTTTGAACAAAATGATCCTGCGTTTTGATCAGCAGTTTCCTGATGCCTTGCGGGAACAGGCTGCCAATATGGGATACAGTGTCCATGATATTGTTACTATCGCTTCCCTGATCGAAAAAGAAACAGACGGCAGTGACCAAACCTCCATTGCTTCTGTCATCTATAACCGTTTGAATAATCCAAACTATGAAACTGTCGGATATTTGCAGATCGATGCGGCCTTGGTCTATGCCACCGGCCGAGTTATCACTCAGGCCGATTATCAGACTGTGGACAGCCCTTACAACACCTATCTCTATAAGGGGCTTCCTCCCGGTCCTATTGCAAATCCCGGTATGGTGGCGCTAAACTCCGCATTAAACCCGGCAAAGACCAATTATTACTACTATATCCTCGGCAATGATAACACCCATCATTTTTTTGCTACTCACAGCGAGTTTGAGCGCTATCAGGCGACTTTGGGAGGTTAACATGTCAAAAAAGATAGAACTTCTCTCTCCTGCCGGAGATCCGGAGCGGCTGCGAATGGCTGTGGCCTATGGTGCTGATGCGGTGTATCTGGCCGGTCAGATGTACGGTATGCGTTCCTTTGCAGGGAACTTTTCACAGGACGATTTGAAAGAGGCCGTTCGTTTTTGTCATGACCACCAGGTCCGGGTCCATGTAACCTGCAACACGATGCCTCGTAATCAGGAGGTTGCATCCCTTCCGGAATACCTTACGTTTTTGCAGGATATCGGTGTTGATGCCTTGATTATTGGAGACATTGGAGTGTTGAGTTTAGCAAAACGATATGCCCCGAAGACTGACCTTCATATCTCTACCCAAGCAAGTGTTACCAATTATCAAGCTGCGATCGCCTGGCATGAATTGGGGGCCAAGCGGGTCATTCTTGCCCGTGAATTGACTTTGGACGAGATTCGAGAACTTCGTGCCAAAACCCCCAAGTCTTTGGAACTGGAAGCCTTTGTGCATGGTGCCATGTGTGTCAGTTACTCAGGCCGGTGTGTGCTGTCCAATTACATGACGGGACGGGACGCCTCCCGTGGCGCCTGTGCTCAGCCTTGCCGATACAAATATACACTTATGGAAGAGCAGCGTCCCGGCGAATTTTTCCCCGTGGAAGAGGACGATAAAGGCACTTATATTTTCAATTCAAAAGATATGTGTATGATCGACCACATTCCGGAGTTGATGGATGCCGGGCTGGACAGTCTGAAAATCGAAGGACGGGCTAAATCTGCTTATTATGCTGCTGTTGCAACCGGCGCATACCGCCATGCCGTAGACGCCGCTTTGCTGGATGCCCCACTGGACCCGGTATGGCGGTCTGAGCTTGACAAGATCAGTCATCGCCCTTACTCTGAAGGCTTCTACTTTGGCCACCCAGAGCAGTATGTTGGAGATTCCCGCTATATCCGTGAGTGGCAGGTCAACGCTATCATCACTTCCTGCACATCAGAGGGGCAGGCATTGGCGTCTTTGCGCAATAAGTTTAAAATCGGAGATACCATTGAGGTCATTGGTCCGGGGATAAAGCCTTTCTCCTTTTCAGTTACAGATTTGCGTGACGGAGATGGACTTCCTATTGAGGAGGCGCGAACCCCTCAGATGCCCTTTCGTCTTACTCTTCCTCATCAGGTCCCTGCTCTCTCCATTCTTCGGAAGCAGGTGGATGTATGAAACGCCGCTATGATTATGATGTGTTGCGGGTATGCTCCATGTTTGGCGTTATTTATCTTCATATAGCCTCCGGCGCGTTGAGAAGTCTGAACTATCCCGTATTGTGGAACGCATCAAATATATTTGCCTGTATTGCCACACCAGCCGTTCCGCTTTTCTTTATGATGTCGGGAGCTTTGCTGTTGCAGGAGGAAAAGACGGCAGATTTAAAATATTTATTTCAAAAACGCATTCCTAAGGTATTGGTCCCCCTTCTCACCTACTCTTTTCTTTTTCTTCTTTATAGTGCGATCCGCAACAATACCGCCGGAGCGTTAGAGGGCCTTTCCAGGCTGCTAAACACTCCTGTTTCGGTTCCTTACTGGTTTCTCTATGCTCTTATTCCCATGTACCTTCTATCCCCTATGCTGAAAAAAATGTGTGACGGATTATCTGATGCCCACTGGCGGTATATGATCAGCCTTTGGATTTTCCTAACCCTGGGCCTTTATACCGTTCGCAGCTTTGTGCCGCCACAATATGAACTGATCGTTACAGAACATTGGACCCTCAACATCAATATGGTCGGCGGTTACCTTGGTTATTTTCTTTTAGGAGCCTATCTGGAGCGGTGGGAAACGCTTCCATCCCGGAAGACTCTGGCAACTGTCGTAGGCTTTATGTTGTTGCTCAGCATTGTCGGTACCCGATGGGACACCTATACCAGAATGTATTATTCTGATCGTTTTACCAACTATCTGACCTGTTTTACCATGGTTTTGGCCTCAGCAATTTTCTTACTGGCAAAATCTTGCCTGCGCGAAAAAGAAGAAACGGGAAAGATACTTCCTCTTCTGTCAGGTATTTCTTTTGCGGTCTATTTGATCCATCCCTTGGCCATTGGTTTGGGCGAGAAATTATGGACTTATTTTACCGGTACGCTCGGTCCCGGTACGATACTGCAGCAGGCCTTTTTCTTTCTCGCAGTTTCCCTCTTTTGCGTTCTTGCCGCTGTTATACTTGCGTCCATTCCCGGGATATGCTATCTCTTTACGGGGCAAAATTATCATTCCGCCTCCAAAAGCTGCAACCTTAAAGCATTGTTCTCGCCGCGCAAGAAACCCCGATAAGGCCTTGACAAGCGGGAAAAATATGATAAAATGCTATTTGTAAAATCGCTATGACGAAGCTAAATCTGCTATGCCACATTGAGCGAGAGGGGACAGTGAAAGCCCTCAGGTGACACAGGCAGATGCGCCACTTCTGAGCTGCCTGGGAAACCAGGACGGTAATCCCCGTTACAGGATACAATGAGATGCCTTCTACACAGGCAAATCAGGGTGGTACCGCGGAGTGATACGCTTCGCCCCTGGATTCAGGGGCGAAGCGTTTTTTTGCCCCAATACAAAAAGGAGAGATTATAATGGAAAAACCCAAGTATTTCGGCCTGAATGAGCTGCGGGAAATGTATCTGAAGTTTTTTGAGACAAAAGGACTTCTGCGTTTGCCCAGTTTCTCCCTCATTCCACAGGATGACCCCTCCCTCTTGTTGATCAACTCCGGCATGGCGCCGATGAAGCCTTATTTCACCGGCGAAAAGGAGCCGCCTCGCAACCGGGTCACTACTTGCCAGAAATGTATTCGTACCGGCGACATTGAAAATATCGGCCACACCGCTCGCCATGGAACCTACTTCGAGATGTTGGGCAACTTCTCTTTCGGAGACTATTTTAAGCGAGAGGCCATTCACTGGGCTTGGGAGTTCCTCACCTCTCCCGAGTGGGTCGGTCTGGACCCCAATCGTCTTTATCCCTCTGTTTTTGCCGGAAATGAGGTCACACCTGCCGACGATGAGGCCTTTGAGATTTGGAATAAGGAAATCGGCATCCCCGCCGACCACATCTTCCGTTTTGGCAAGGAAGATAACTTCTGGGAGCATGGCTCCGGCCCGTGCGGCCCCTGTTCCGAAATTTACTATGACCGCGGCGAAAAGTACGGCTGCGGCAAGCCCACTTGTACCGTAGGTTGTGACTGCGACCGGTATATGGAGGTCTGGAACATCGTTTTTTCTCAGTTTAACAACGATGGCGAGGGCAATTATACCGAATTGAAGCAGAAAAACATTGATACAGGTATGGGGCTGGAGCGTCTTGCGGTGGTATGTCAGGATGTGGATTCCCTCTTTGATGTGGATACCGTCATGAATATTACCCATAAGGTCAGCGAAATCACCAATGCTCGATATGGAGAAAGCCGTGAACGGGATGTCTCGCTTCGTGTGATCACTGACCATATTCGCTCTGCCACCTTTATGATCTGTGACGGAGTCCTCCCCTCCAACGAAGGCCGCGGCTATGTGCTTCGCCGGTTGCTCCGCCGAGCCGCCAGGCACGGAAAACTTCTCGGCGTCAATGAGCCTTTCTTGTATGAAGTTTGTGATACCGTAATTCAAGAAAATAAAGGTCATTATCCTGAACTCAGAGAGCGTCAGGAGTATATTACCAAGGTCATTCGTGTCGAGGAAGAGAATTTTGCCCGTACCATTGACGGCGGTTTACGGATATTCGGTGACTTGCTGACCGAGCACAAATCCAAAGGAGAAAACACCTTTGCCGGTGCAGACGCCTTTAAACTCTACGACACCTACGGCTTTCCCGTGGATCTTACCATCGAAATGCTTCAGGAGCAGGGGATGACCTTGGATCTGGGTGCTTTCCAGAAGTTGATGCAGGAGCAGCGTGAGCGGGCCCGTGCTGCCCGTGAAGCCCTTGGTGACCTTGGCTGGAGCGGCATTGAATTTGGTAAGGATATGCCCGAAACCAAATTCGTAGGTTACAAAGATACCGGCCTTATCGACCATCCTGCTAAAATCTTAGCCATTGTGGCAGAGGAGAGCCTCAGAGATGAGGTCGTTGCCGGCAGTGAAGCCATTCTGGTTTTGGATGAGACTCCTTTTTACGCAGAAATGGGTGGCCAGGTAGCTGACCATGGTCTGATCATCACTGACAGCGCCCAATTTGACGTTGTGGATGTTCAGAAAAATAAGGGCGGTAAGTTCATGCACTACGGTAAAGTGACTTCCGGAACCATAAAGGTTGGCGACAGTGTCAAGGCCTCCGTCGATTTGGAGCGCCGGAAAGCCATTGCAAGAGCACACTCCGCCACTCACCTTTTGGACCGGGCTTTGCGCAATGTTCTAGGCGCCCATGTGCAGCAGGCCGGCTCTCTTGTGGAGCCTGACCGTATTCGTTTTGATTTCACCCATTTCTCTGCACTGACACCTGAAGAGGTCAGCGAGATCAGCCGCATGGTCAATGAGGCAATTTTGGAAGGATATGAGATTCATACCGATGTCCTCCCCATTGAGGAGGCAAAGAAACGGGGCGCCATTGCTCTGTTTGGCGAAAAGTATGGGGATACCGTTCGCGTTGTGGATATGGGAGATGGATGGTCCGTTGAGTTCTGTGGCGGTACTCACCTGAACAATACCGCAAAAGCCGGTACCTTCCGCATCAAATCCGAGGCTTCGGTCGCTTCTGGAGTTCGTCGAATCGAAGCCACTGTTGGCCAGTTGTCTTTGGAGGAGATCAGCCGCAACCAGGAAATCCTTTTCCATGCTGCACAGCTCTTGAAGGCCACCCCCGTCAGTCTCGCCGCCAAGGTGGAACAGCAGCTCAATGAGATTCGGGAGCTGCGCCATACGGTCGAGGCATTCAAAGCCAAAGAGGCTTTGGGTGAAGCCAGCAACTTCCTCATGGGAGCTAAGGATGTCGGCGGCCTGAAGGTCCTTACTGCTACCCTCCCCAACGCCGATGCTGACCGACTGCGTAAAATGGGCGATTTCTTGCGGGACAAAGACCCCAAGGTCGTCGCAGTCTTCTCCTCCGTCACTGACGGAAAAATCACCTTCCTTGCCGCCTGCGGAAAGGAAGCAGTATCCATGGGTGTCAAAGCTGGTGACTTGATTCGCTCTGTGACCGCTCTCTGCGGCGGTAAGGGCGGTGGTAAGCCTGACTCTGCTATGGGTGGCGGAACCGATGTTTTAAAATTGGATGATGCTTTGGCAACAGTGGATGATTTTGTTGTTGAAAAGTTGGGCATCTGAATACTTTAAACTCTTATAACTATCCATAAAAAAGAGGGGGCGCATATGCGGCCCCCTCTTTTTATGGTCTCTGTATTGTGTATTAAATTATTTTTATCACGTACCCTATTGGCAAGGAGGGATTTTTTAATGTGCACAGCGGCAACCTATTTGACAAAAGATTTCTACTTTGGCCGAACATTCGACAATGATTTTTCCTACGGTGAGTCGGTAGTGGTACTTCCCAGGAATTACCCTTTACACTTTCGCCAGGCAGGAAGTGTTTTTAGTCACTATGCTATGATAGGAACAGCACACATAATTGAGGAAACTCCTCTCTACTATGATGCAGCAAACGAGAAAGGCCTTGCTATGGCAGGGCTGAATTTTGTGGGAAATGCCTGTTACCATCCGCCTATCCCAACAAAAGATAATATTACTCATTTTGAGGTGATTACCTGGATTTTGGGGCAATGTGCCACAGTTCGAGAGGCACGAACTTTTCTGAGCCGGCTCAATATTACCCCTTTTCCCTTTCATGATAAAGTCCCTGTGGCGCAGCTTCACTGGCTTATTGCTGATAAAAGCGAGGCCATTGTAGTGGAGTCCGTACAAGATGGTGTAAAGGTCTATGATGATCCCGCAGGGGTCCTTACGAATAACCCCACCTTCCCGGAGCAGATGTTCCATCTGAACAACTTTATGTCCCTTTCCCCTAAGCCCCCTCAAAACCATTTTTCAAAACATCTGAACCTTAACACCTATAGCCTCGGTATGGGGGCTATAGGTTTACCGGGAGATCTTTCATCACAATCCCGTTTTGTCCGTGCTGCCTTTACCCGGCTGAATTCTACCTCCGGAGATTCCGAGACAGAAAGTGTCAGTCAGTTTTTTCATATTCTGAATGCTGTCAATCAATCTCGTGGCTGTAACGAATTGGAAAGCGGGAAATGTGAGGTGACATTCTACACCTCCTGCTGTAATGCCTCTCGTGGTATCTACTACTATACGACCTATGAAAACCGTCAGATTTCTGCTGTAGACCTTCATCACTGCGACTTAAGCGGCACGACCCCGCTTATCTTTCCCTTTCTTTCAACGCAGCATATCTTATATCAGAATTAACCTCCCTTTTACCTTTTGTGTTGATGATTTATAACTTCGTCGATTTCACTAACATCGTTGCAATGGACACTTTGATATGTTGTGTTAAAAATGATGAATCAGAGGTTGGTGATATATCATGACAGGAATTTATTTTAGCGGCACAGGGAACACAAAATATTGTGTTGATAAATTCTTGAAAGAATATGATCGCAGTAAAAATTCATTTTCTATTGAAGATAGTGAAACTTTGGAGAGAATAAAAAATGACAATGAAATCGTAGTGGGCTATCCAGTACAATATAGCAATATTCCTAAAATACTGCGGGATTATATTGTTGATAACCGGTATGTCTGGAAAGGAAAAAATATCTTTATCATTGCTACAATGGGGCTGTTCAGTGGTGACGGCGCATGGATATTAGCACGGCTGTTAAAGAATTACGGGGCTGTTATAGTGGGCGGATTGCATTTGAAAATGCCAGATAGTATTTGTGATGAGAGAGCATTAAAGCGAAGTTTTGAACATAATAAAAGAATTGTAGTAAAAGCAACGGAAAAAATATGTAAATGCGTGGACAATATAAAGAATGGAAAACCACCGCAGGAGGGATTAGGAACCGTATGTCATTGGGCGGGACTATTTGGGCAAAGACTGTACTTTTGGGGGAAGACTCAAAAATATACGGATAGATTAAAAATCAATCATTCAAAATGTATTGGTTGTGGTTTGTGTGAAAGGTTATGTCCTATGGGTAACATTACAGTGAAAAATGGAATTGCTGTTTCAAGTGATAAATGTACAATGTGTTATCGCTGTATTAGCAAATGTCCGGAGCAGGTAATCACACTGCTAGGGAAAAAGGTCATTGAACAAAATGATGTGAGTAGATATCTATGAAGTGGGATTTATAGGCAGTTATCCATAGAAGATAACTGCCCATTTCAGTATTCTGGCGAGAATTTTTCCGGGTAGGCGTTTATCAACACGAAAGGTAAGAGGGATGAATTAACCGCACATCAGAACTGCCACCCGCCGGAAAGCCGTTGCTTTTCAGCGGGTGCTATTATACTAAAACTTGAAAAATATAAATTAAATGAATGGTGGACAAACAATAAGTGATACCATGGAATTTCCTACCAGAGAGGAATTTAGATGCCTGGCGTAAACCATAGCCTGGTGTTTGGCTTCTGTTTGGAAAGCCCGAGTACTAAAGCGTGGAAAGCAGAAGAAGCACTTGAGGAGGCGCTCTGCTTTGGATGGGTTGTCAAATCCAGCGCATTGATGCAAAAATAGATGCCGGAGAAAAGCGTATCGCATGGATGGGGGAAAAACTCAACCAAAATTTAAACCTATGTAACATCTTCTCAAAAACAGGCTGAAATAAGGCTTGCTATCTGTCGTTATACGGTATAAAATAGAAAAACAGGGAAAGAAAGGAGCTTTTGCTATGAACGATTGCCTCTTTTGTAAAATTATTGCGGGGGAAATTCCATCCTCTAAACTTTACGAGGACAACCTTTGCTATGCTTTTAACGATATTGCCCCCCAGGCGCCCACTCATTTTTTGGTGATTCCCAAAACTCATATTGCGTCTATTTCCGAAATTGATGACAGCAACAGCGCTGTCGCCGGCCATGTGTTATCTGTGATCGCCCAACTGGCCAAAGAGCTTGGAATGGAAAGCTACAGAGTAGTTTCCAATATCGGGGAGCAAGCAGGGCAAAGTGTTCGGCATTTACATTTTCATGTTCTCTCTGGCCGGGACATGACTTGGCCTCCGGGTTAATGCTCTATGCCATCTGTAATGAAAAAGCTGTTTGCCTGGCTGCTAAGGCTCTTAATGCTTCCCTGTTTGGCTGCCTGGACCTTGGTGCGGCTTTGGCTTCCCTTCGAAGCGCTTCTCTTGCCAGAGGCGTTGATTGCCATTGCTTTTCTGCTGAGTACCATTGTTTTGATTGCCGCCGCAGTTTGGAAAATGACCGAACGCCTGCTGCTCCCGTGGGGGACAAGCTGGAAAAGTGCAATTCCCCTTGTGATTGCTTTTCCTTTGGGATGGTTTTTTGATATCAGCCTCTCCATGCTGGAACAGGATATTGCCGTTTTGTCTGAATTGCCATTTGACGCTCTTTGCCACACAGGTAATGCCATTATTTTTTCTGTTATTGTGTTGGCTGTCACAAAGGCCGTTGTAGAACTCAAGGATCTCTTCCGGGTGGATTGGAAGCAGATCCTGTTCATCTTTGTCACTTTGAACATGGCAACCTTTCTCTATGCCGCAACCTCCCAAACTATCTATGTGTGGGATAATGCAGGATACTGGGCCATTGCCCGCACACTTATGGAAGAGCCGCTGGATTATGATCATATTATTGCGATTTTGGAAACCACCCTGACCTTGGATTATAATCATCTTCTGGCCTTCCCTATTTCTCTTGTAATGCGGCTCTTTGGCGGCAGCAGAACAGTCTTTCTCTTTGCTGTATCCAACCTTTATACCCTTCCTGCCCTTTGGGGGCTGAATGCCATAGCTAACAGCCGAAGATGGAGCGGTCTTGTATTGGTCGGACTTTTCCCTATGCTGGGATACACTGCTTTTGTGGGATTTGTGGACGTATTTTGTTGTGGATTGGGTATTTGGGCTTATCATATCTACACAAGTGACCGTCCTCCGGTCAGCCGGGGAATTTTAAGTGGGACTTTGTTGGTATTGACCTTTCTCTTTCGGCGATACTTTCTTTTCTTTGCCGCCTCTTTTGGAGTCGCTGCTTTTTTGCATAAACTGCTCTTTGATCGAAAGCGGTGGGCCGATTTCCTTTCGCTTTTTCTCTCCTGCGCCCTCTCCGGATTAACGTTTACCTATCGTTTTTTGTTGGATAAGGTACTGAACAGCGAATATGGTGAGCTTTATTCCGCTTACGATTTAGGCAGAACCAGTGATTTTGTGCTTTTTTGCCGTTATTTCGGCCTCCTTCTGCTTATTCTGTTTTTGGCCGCCGCCATTGTGGGGTTGGCAAAAAAGGAAAACCGGGGAAAATTGGTTTTCAGTATCATACAGGTAATTGTCTGCTTTTTGGCCTTTACTCAAGTACAGTCCCACGGTCAGCAGCATTTGCTTATGTATCTCCCCGCTTTGGCTCTTATCACCATCACAGCCCTCTCCTCCGCTCCCCAATACCTTAGCGCACTGATGGCGCTTGTAACATCTACCTATTGTTTTATCCCCAAAATTCAGCCCTCTACCGTAACCAGCATCACAGTATTTGATATTCTTCCTTCTTTTCAGTTTTACGGGCCAAAACGTTCAGATATCAATCAGCTTTTATCCTTAGCTGAATTTGTGGACAGTCTGTCCAGCGAGGAGGAAAAAACGGCTGTTGTTTTAGCATCTTCCTTCACCTTCAACTCAGAAACTCTCAGCAGCCTATACAGCTCCTTAAATTTGCCGGAACCCGCTGGAAACCGAACTCAGATCCAGTATCATGGTACAGTAGACAAACGGGATTCCTTTAACTGGAATACCGCCTTCGCCGATTATCTCATTGTCGGCGACCCCGTACAGGTCCATTTGGGAGAAGAAAATCAACAGGTGATGTCTCTTCTGGTGGAGCATATTTTAGCTGGAACCGGCCCCGGAGAAGCCTATTCGCTCCTTTCTGAAACCTTTTACCTTGCTAATGACGTTACCGTCCGAATTTACCAGCGGGAACGGGACTGGTACATTGATGAATACCACACTATTTCCGATCCTTTGATTGAAAAATATCCCGAGTTTGCAGCTCTTTATAAGATTCCATCATGGATCAAATAGAAAAACCGGGTCACTCTCATATGAGAGTGACCCGGTTTTTTTCATCAAATAAATCGTAGTTTTGCATCGTCTCCCTGCGGCGCGATCAAGCCCATACGCCCCATAATGGGCGCCAGCGCAGCCACCAAAAGGCAAAGCATTATTGTCTGAATTGGAAGTGAAATCAAGTTTTTCCAAAAACTGACCACAACATAAGCAAAATAGGTTTTTTTACCATAGAGAATAGAACTCCATAAAGAGCCAAGAAACACATTCAGGATATTGGTACACAGCTTCGCAAGGAAAATCCGTACCACCGAGGGCTTTGCCCGGTATAAAAAGAGAGAATAGATCATCGTTCCCAACATGGTTGTCAGCGCATAGCCCGGGAAATAAGTGCCGGAAGGCTTGACCATGAAAGAAATCGTATCCTCCGCCGCACCGAAAACCAGTGCTGTAATGGGACCTCCCACCATACCGCAGATACTTCGAGCCAACCACCCCCAAGTGACCTTGGCTCCCCCAACCAGTGTAGACACTGGGATCGATGGAACGTAGGACAGTGCGACGCAGGCAACGATCATCAGCGCTGCAAAAGTAAGTGTTCGGACTTGCTTGAAGTCCGCCAGCGCAGCCCGCCAATATGCGGCGGAAAACGGGGTTCGATAAAGGGTCCTACCTGGCATGTACATAAAAATTCCTCCTTTTGTATTCGGCAGCCCCTTTCGGGAATGCCGCACAAAAGGAGGAAATAGATATGATGACCCCTTTGTATGCGGCAGCGGGATGCGGAACCAGCACTGCGGCTTGCGCTCTTCCTCCGGCGGACAACTCCCCGTTCCACCGGCCCTGACCCTTTCAGGTGAGACACGCTGATTCCTACTCTGCCTTGTTAAGTTATCATACCGAATTCAACAGAAAAAAACAATAGCGGATTCATACAAAAAACTTACAGATGAATTTGGAAATCTTGGAATGTAAATATCCCGCTTCCCTGTGAAAGTTTTCCCTCATCGGCAAGTTTCATAAAAGCCGCAGCGACCCGCTTGGGAAGTGTGATGGGAACCTGAAGGCTGTGATGGCCGGGCCAGATGGCTTTTACCGGCAGCTGTGCTATCCGTTCCACAGAAGAACAAAAGGCCACCGGATCTGTGGTGGGATAGAAAGCATCCAAACATCCCAGATATAAAAGATCCCCGGAGAAGAGCCACTGTCTCTCCTCCTCCCAAAGACAAATATGCCCAGGGGAATGCCCGGGAGTATGCATGACTTGAAGCCACCTGCCGCCTAAATCGATATATTCCTTATCACAGACAGTCCCTGCTACTCCCCCATCAAAAAGTCTGTAATCTTCTATTTTGAACTCTTCAGGAAAATCGCACGGATGACAAGTTAAATTCCTTTTCACCGCTTCCAAAGGAAGAGGAAAATGTCCTTTTAACCATTCTTCCTCCGCTTCATGAACATAAATAGCCTCAAACTCTCTATGGCCGCCGATATGGTCCCAATGCGCATGTGTCGTGAGTACCTGTACGGGAAGAGCGGTCAGCCTATCCACCTGCTCCCGGATATTACCTATCCCCAATCCAGTATCCAACAGCAAAGCCTTTTCTGCTCCTGTTAGGAGATAACAATGGGTCTCCTCCCAATGAGCATACTCACTAATGCACCAGGACCCAGGGCCAATTACCTCAACAGTGTACCAGCTCACGGAAACTCCTCCATAATCTTCTGTAGCTCTTCCACGGTATAAAAAGAATTAAGAACCTCTAATAGACCGTTTGTTGTCATGTGTTCTGGCAGATCCAAACGATGTTGAAGGGCCTTCCGTTTTTGAACAGCATGCTCTCCTCCGGTCAGTCCTAAAGCATATAGATCTCCTTTGGTTAGCTTCCCTTTTTTTAAAACATCCTCTTCCTTCCCTAAAAAGGTCGCTCCGGCTTGACGAAGAGCCTGCTCCAACACCTGAGGCGGCATTCCCTCCACTCCGAGTTTCCCCTCTTTCCCTGGCTGCCGCTTTCGGCTCTCTTTGCCATATCGGTCGGGTATATAAGCCTGTTTTAGCAGCGCCAGGTCGATACTCCCCCTCAGATGGTTACGGATCAGAAAACCGGCTCCATCGGAATCGGTCAAAATGATAAGCCCCCGCTGTTTTGCCAGCCGGCGAAGCAAAGCCACCTTTTCTTTGTTTTTAAATATGCCAAACCCCTCTGTCTCAATAATTATAGTATCCACCAGCTGAGACAGCGTATTTTTGTCATACCGCCCCTCCACTACAATGGCTTCTCTGATGTACAGCATTACTTACTCCAATCCCAACGGCAAAATCTGGCAATAATCCTCCACCGTTCCATCTTTCAGAAAACATTCAATGATTTTTCGTCCAACGGGATGAAGTTCCAAGGTATCAAACTTCTCCAACTCCTGTGCAAAGAAATCCTTCAGGATGCGGGCACCCTCGTCATAACCATCCACGCCAAGGCGCTCCTGGAGTTCCGGGCGTAGGAATTTGGGCGAAATGTACTGTCCGTCCACCTTCATTTCCCGAAGGCTGTAGCCCATCAGGGCACATCGCGCCGGAACCAGCCGTTCCATCCGCATATTCACACCGCCCCGGCGGGCCAGATATTCTCTTGCAATGCCCTCTGCCGAAAACCCGATTTCATAAATGCCGATATGTTGATTTGGGATAAGTACATATCGGGTATTGGGACAGTTTAATATTTGCTCCAGCAATAGATTGGCCTGACGAACTCTTTTCCCCGTAGCAAAGGGCCAATAAGAACCGACTCCTTCACTGCCAAGAGTGGTCGCCGAATTGACGCTGGGGTTGTTATAGCCCCGAGGCGCCACAAGCCGCCACAACCAAGCCAGAGCTGGGGGCAATATCTGCATGAGTCCTGCAATACCATAGCTGGGCATCTGTGCAGTGGCCGGCGGCATCCGCACACCAAAACTGCGTACATCCACTTCCACCGGTCCGTCCAGCACCCGGTCGATCAGCTTTCGTGGAATGATGACCCTTGGATTAGGGCAAGGGGTTCCATCAGAATCAGCAATATGATCCCAAAGAAGACAGGTCGCATTTGGAATCCCTTTCAGATTAAAGAACATCAGCGGTTCTTTTGTGTGGATGGAGATACGCTCATAGGTGGGATCGTTTCCATATTGGACAATGTTATCCACCCGCACGAACCAGGCATCCTCTCCGTCCACCAGGGCCAGTTTTCCACTGCCCTGTGAGAACTCCGGTTTACAGATAGCCATATCGTCCGTCACCGGTTCAATGGTGCAGCTATCGCTCATACTGATATAATGCCGTCGGCCCGTAAGTGTATTGACACCCAAAAGGACCCGTCCGTTTTCCTCTCGGCGGATATCCTGCAAAAGCTCACTCTTCCCGCCGCCGGAAGCGCCTTCGTGCATCATCACCATCTCATTTTCATAAGGGGTGATAATGCGGGCAGCAGAGGCATGGGCCGTTACCCATCCCTCCTGTTCGCCAATATCAATAAGGACACTATACACTCCCTTTTTCGCAGAGGGGCCTGGATAAAGATTATAGGAAAATATTTCATGAAGATCCTTGCTCCGATTGTGAACTACCACCTGTTTTCCTTCAAAATGGGTATGCCGGAAAGGTGGAGCCACATAGATAATGGCCCGTGGCGTAAATTCCTCTGTCTCTTTCAAATCCACAAAGGCCTGCAGCTGCGCCAGAGAAAAAGCAAAAAAAGCCGCATTTCGAGGACAAAGAAGCAGCGCCTCATATCCATAGTCTCTTCCACCTGCCCAAAAAGGAACAAGGATCAGCTCCTGCTTTTCCATCCAGGTCATGGTCTCTGTACGCAAATCCCGAAAAGGGTATCCATACACATCCGCAAAACGAGGCTTGTCGGTGGGACGCTCATCAGCAATACGCATACTGTCCGGGTCCCGGCGACGCATATAGTCCTCCATATAATTTACAACCGCTCCATTGCGGCAGCGGGTCACTTCAGCCTCCTTGACCGTCCGTCCATTGACCTGATAGGTCACTTGGATCTCATCGCTTTCCTCACCATTAAAAATCAGATCATACAGATGCTCCTTACTTTCCGGCACAACCACCCCTGGACTGTGCTCCAACACCTCAAAAAGCTCCCGGGGAAGAGACAACCTTTCCTTCCATATCTGCATACAAAATCGCCTCACCTTCTATAAAGTTGGCCGCAGCGTTCTCGTCACTGATAAGACAACTCCAGCAGCAAGCCTGACAATGCCTCCTGCGGATCGATCCCAGTGGACTTCAGTGACAGATCGATCGTTTCGCATCGAATAACAGCCTGTCTGCACCAGGTCAGAGAAAAACGCCGGGCTGACTGCATCAATTTTTCCGCCGGATATGCTGAACGCATCCCCCACAGCTCCATCAGCCATTTTGTATTTTTCCCCTGTTCCAGCGCCAGCCGGGCCGAATAAAGCTGCCGAAGCTGTCGTCCCAGCACAGAAAGAAGCATAATAGGAGATTCCTGCATATGTAAGAGATCTCCCAATACGGAAAATGCTTTATCAAAGTTTCCGGCCGCAATGGCATCCGTCAGCTGAAATACTACCGCATCCAGCTGTGGAGTGGCAACGGCGTCAATATCTTGTCGGGTCACTCGTTTCTCTCTGGCATAAGCGCCGATTTTTCCAATTTCGGAAATCAGTCCGGTCATTAAGTCCCCGCAGAGAAAAATAAGATAACGGGCATCCTCCGTACTGATATCATGTCCCAACGCCCGAAACCGTCTTGCAATCCAATCAGTCAGATCCCCTTGTTCCTGACGGGCAAAATTCACGAGTTTTCCTTGTTCCTGCAAGAGTTTTGCCAGCTTTGAGCGGCCATCGGGCTTATATTCGATAACATCATAGACAAAAACCAGACAGATATAGTCCGGTAAATCGGAGAGCAGGTCAGACATAGCCTCCCTGTTCCCCTTATATATATCGTAGTCAGTCACCACCACGAAAGTGCGTTCACTCATCATAGGCATAGCCTCGATCAGCTCTTGCAGCCGTGAAAAGGTAAAGTCCTTTCCTGACAATGAATGATGGTTGAAATCATCCAATCCACCTGTCAGCAGCGTCTCTTTCATTCTGTTCAGATAATAATCCCGCAGATAGGTTTCTTCCCCGTAGAACAGGTAAAGATTTCCCAGCGTTCCCTTTTCTAAATCACTCTTCAGTTCACGATATGCGGAATCTTCCGCTTTCTTTTTCCATGCCATACTATCCCTCCTATCCGCAGTTATCACAGTATATCACAGCATCCTCTTTTTTTCAATCGGCCGCTTTCCCATACTTTGGGTTGACGCATTGATGCAAGGCAGGTAAAATGGAGAAAATAAAGGAGGATATTTTTATGGCTCAGCTTCGTGCACGTGACTACCATCTCACCGTAGGGGATCTTCCCACAGGCCTGCGCAACAAACTCACCGATGTTCCCGGTGTTACTGTAGGCCATTGCACCATTGACACCCCAGAACATAAAACAGGCGTCACCGTCATCCTTCCAGGTCCCGAGAACCCTTTTACCCATAAATGCCCGGCGGCAGCTGTTGTATTCAACGGTTTTGGAAAAACCGCAGGGCTTATGCAGCTTGAGGAACTTGGAACTTTGGAAACCCCCATTGCGCTTACCAATACCCTTAACGTGGGACTGGTTCACGACGCATTGGTAGAATACATGATAAACCGTTGCGAAAGTGACGGCTTTCCGCTTTATTCGGTCAACCCTATCGTAAGCGAATGCAACGACGCCGGACTGAATCACATCCAGAAGAGAGCGGTCGGCCGAGAAGAGGTTTTCCGTGCCCTGTCCGCTGCTTCTCCTGATTTTGAAGAGGGTAATATAGGGGCAGGAAATGGCATGGTATGCCATGGTCTGAAAGGTGGTATCGGCTCTTCCTCCCGTCTGCTCGAAGTTGATGGCCAAACCTATACTTTGGGTGCTTTGGTGCTGGCAAACCACGGCCGCATGGCGGACCTTACCATTTGCGGCAACCCTATTGGCAGCCAATTAGAGCAAAATAAGGCTGCTAAGGAGTCAGACGTTGGATCTTGCATCGTTATTCTGGCCACTGATCTACCTTTAGACAGCCGACAATTGAAACGGATTGCTCTTCGTGCTTCGGTGGGCCTGGCTCGCCTGGGTTCCTTCGTCGGCCAGGGAAGCGGCGAGGTTTTTCTGGCCTTTTCCACCGCCAATTCTTTCAATGGGCAAAACAAAAAAGCCGTTCGCCAGATCTCCGCCTTCCATGAAGACCTACTCGACCTCCCCTTCCGTGCCGCTGCTGAATGTACCGAGGAAGCTCTTTTGAATTGTCTCTTTACCGCTAAAACCTGTACCGGATGGAATGGTAAGACCGTCTATGCCCTTACCGACCTTTGGAAACCAGAATACTGAAATTTGTAAAAAGGGATGGAGACACTTTTATCGTCTCCATCCCTTTTTAGTCAGTGTTCAGCGGCAGCTCCGCATTGCTTCCCATATTAGTATCCATGTTATTTACTTTTCCTCATTTGCAAACCAGTTATTCAATTCATCCAAAAGCTCAATAGCTTTAAACTTTACCACATACCCTTCATCTTCACCGGTAATCAATTTTACCTGATCCTGAGAAAAATTCCCGGCACGCTGTGCTACCTCTTCACTGACAGAGCCAAGACACAATGGCGGAAAAACCACACACCACCAATTACGTCCGCTCCCTTCCCCCACTATGATCTTTAATGCAGTGTATCGGCCCGCCGGCAGAGAGAAATCCGTGTATTTCTTTGTGGGAAACCAACTTTCTTCCTCAATGCAGGCAGTGACCGAAATTCCAGCCACCTCCGCACCTGCTTGCGCCAGCTGCGGAAGATGCTCCACTAAAATGGCCATTGCCTCTTCCTGGTTTTCTACGCCTACAAGCCAAGGCTCTGCCTGTGCCAGTATTGCATCCCGAACCTGTAGCTTTATGGTCTGGTCTTCCTCACTATCTGAGGCGCCAACCACATGAAGCCTTACTACCTGTTCTGCCAACGCCCGCTGCTGTCCGGCAAGCCATGTCCCCATCAGCAATGCCGCTCCAACTCCCAGCAGCAAAGCTAACTCCCAGCGATAAAAACGATTCTGCTTTCCATGTAAATTCATTATCGACACATCCTTCTATGTGATGTGTTCATTGTCCCCGTTTCACTGCTAAATAATACCTTAAAACATAAAAAACGGAAGTGGCAAATGCCACTTCCGTTTTTTATACCTATTGTCAAGAAAAATTAACCAAAGTACCGCTTCAGAAGGCCCTCAAAAGCCTTGCCGTGACGGGCCTCATCTCTGGCCATTTCATGAACGGTGTCATGAATGGCATCCAAGTTCAGTTCTTTGGCCTTTTTCGCCAGCTGGAACTTACCCTCAGTAGCACCGCACTCGGCATCCACGCGCATTTCCAGATTCTTTTTTGTAGAATCGGTCAATACCTCACCCAGCAGTTCAGCAAACTTTGCAGCGTGCTCGGCCTCTTCCAGCGCAGCCCGACGCCAATATTCACCGATTTCAGGATACCCTTCACGATGCGCCACACGGGCCATGGCTAGATACATACCAACTTCCGTACACTCACCCTGGAAGTTCTCTCTCAGCCCCTGAATGATCTCTTCAGGAGCACCCTGAGCCACACCCACAACATGCTCGGCAGCCCAGGCGCGGTCGCCACTCTGCTCGGCAAACTTTTCCTTGGGCGCCTTACAGACAGGGCAGATCTCAGGAGCCTCAGGCCCCTCATACACATAGCCGCAAACGGTACAGACCCACTTCTTCATATTATTTGACCTCCTTAAATTTAAAAGAACTAAATAATAATAGTTCTTGTTTATGAGTATAGAATATCATATATCCACTCTTCTGTCAAGCCTAAACTTTTGTAAAACTTCTGTTGCTGCAGCAGTTTTACTCCACTGTCACAGACTTGGCCAAATTGCGGGGCTTGTCAATATCGCACCCACGCTGCAGGGCCACATAATAAGCAAACAACTGTAATGGCACCACATCGAGGCTGGGCAGCAACATTGGATGTGTATCAGGCACAGTAATAATATGGTCAACTGTCTTCATCATCTCTGGGCCTACGTCTTCTGTTGTCAGACCAATTACATCAGCACCACGGCTCTTGACTTCGATCACATTGCTCATCATTTTTTCAAAAAGCGGCTTATAGCTGGCCAACGCCACCACAAGAGTACCGTCCTCAATCAGAGAAATGGTACCATGCTTCAACTCACCGGCGGCATAGGCCTCCGAATGGATATAGGAGATCTCTTTCAGCTTCAAAGAGCCTTCCATTCCCACTGCGTAGTCCAAGTGCCGTCCAATGAAAAAAATGGAGGAGTGATTAAAATAGAGAGAGGCAAAATATTGAATGGCTTCCCGCTGCTCCAATACCTTTTGAAGCTTTTCCGGAAGAAGCTGCAGTTCATTGACAATAGCCTCATACTCTTCCTTCTCAATGGTTCCCATCATCTGAGCAAAGGCAAGGCCGATAAGATAGGTCACCGCCAATTGGGTAGAATAGGCCTTAGTGGTCGCTACGGCAATTTCAGGGCCGGCCCAGGTATAGATCACATCATCCGATTCCCGTGCAATGGTAGACCCTACCACATTCACAATTGACAACACTCTGGCGCCCAAGCGCTTCGCTTCCCGCATGGCAGTCAATGTATCGATCGTCTCTCCGGACTGACTGATGACAATAGCCAGCGTGTGTTCACTTACCAAAGGCTCACAATAACGGAACTCTGAAGCCAGGGCCACCTCCACAGGCTTATGAAGCAATTTTTCCAGTGTGTACTTGGCCGCCATACCTACATGGTAGGATGAACCACAGGCAATGATGTAAATTTTGTCCATTGCTTTAAGATACTGCACATCAAAGTGAAGGTCATCCAGTTTTACCTGCCCGTTCTGAAGGCGGGGAGAGATGGTTTTCCGAAGCGCTTCAGGCTGTTCCATAACTTCTTTGAGCATAAAATGGGCATAACCACCCTTTTCCGCTGCGGAAACCTCCCAGTCCACGTGATGACGCTCCTTCTTTACGGGCTGAAGGTAGCTGTCATAAACCTGGGTCCCCTCTCTGGTAATAACGGCAATTTCGTCATTATCCAGATAGCTTACTTCACGGGTGTACTTAATGATCGCCGTTACATCACTGGCAAAAAAATTAAAGCCTTCACCGTGACCTAAAATAAGCGGGCTGTCTTTGCGAACGCCAACCAGCATATCGGGGCAGTCCGCACAAATGATGCCAAACGCATAAGCTCCCCGAATACGGTGAAGCATTTTTGAAACCGCTTCCAGAAGGTCGCCTTCATACAAATAGTCCAAAAGGTTCGCCGCGACCTCGGTGTCTGTCTGCGAAGAAAACTTTACACCCTGATTTTGCAGAAATTCTTTGATTTCCGCAAAGTTTTCGATAATACCGTTATGTATTACGGCAAAACGCCCGCTTTCGGATGCCTGGGGATGCGCATTTACATCGGAAGGTACCCCGTGAGTAGCCCAGCGGGTATGACCCATCCCCGCCGTCCCTTGTATGGTACTCCCGGCTTTTGTCAAGTCAGAAAGAGCCTGCAGCCGACCTTTGGACTTGACTACCTGAAGGCCTTTTTCCTCGCCAAACACGGCCAAACCGGCTGAGTCATATCCACGATATTCCAAACGAGCCAGCCCATCCAGCAAAATCGGGGCTGCCTCCTCTTTGCCAATAAAGCCAACAATACCGCACATAGTAGTATCCTCCTGTTGTATGCTTGTCATTATTTTGATAAGGCATAGTTTGATATTATACTATTCTCTCAAAAAGCGCAAGCCTTCCGACAGATTTTCAGTGATTTTTCCTTCCGGACCTGCGGCCGGTCTGCATCCCTTCCACCAATATAATGTCTTCCCCCAAACGTTTTATAGCCGCCCATGGGAAAATATGGTCCTCCTCACGTCCCAACAATCCCAGCAGCCTTAACCGGCCAGGTACGACCAAAGCCCGAACCTGGCCGGTCTCCAAATCAATTTCTGCGTCTCCCACATACCCATAACGACTGCCATCCATCACATCAATGACCTCTTTGCGGCACAATTCTCCTATCCGAAATTCCATTTCATCTCCCCCTTTCTGTCAGAATATGGACATCGAGTGTTGTCCTATGCCCGTTACACCCATTTTCCAATGTCGGCATAGGATAAACAAAAAGGAGGAATTCTTATGCCTATCATCTACCTTTCCCCCTCCACACAGGAGAACAATTTCTATGTCAACGGTGGTACGGAAGAAGAATGGATGAATCGCTTGGCCGATGCGCTGGAGCCATATTTAACGGCCAGCGGTATCCGTTTTAACCGCAACACCCCTTATATGACCGCAAGCTCCTCTATCCGTGCCTCAAACGCAGGCCAATACGACCTCCATCTGGCTCTCCATTCCAACGCTGCTCCCGAAGGGCTTTATGGGCAAAAGCGGGGCATTTTAGTTTTCTACTATCCCGGCAGTGGCCAGGGGCAAACCGCTGCCCAACTTATTGCAAACGGGCTGAAGGATATCTATCCGCTGCCTAATGATGTCCGTGCGGAGCCGTCTACTACCATAGGAGAAGTTCGGCAGCCCCGTGCTCCCTCCGTCTTTTTGGAGCTTGGATTTCATGACAATCAAGATGATGCTATATGGATCAAAAGCAATTTAGATGTGATTGCCAGGAATCTGGCCCTTTCTCTCACAGAGTTTTTCGGCCTCCCCTTTTTAACACCTCAAACCTATCGAAATGCTGTTGTTGATGTTAACTGGGGTTCTCTTAACATTCGGGATAAACCGGATAAAAGCTCTTATATTGTAACCCAGGCGCCGGATGGCGCCCCCCTAACAGTTATCAACCAATACCAAAACTGGTATGTGGTCAGTTACCGTGATATCGTCGGCTGGGCCAGCGCCGACTTTATTACGTTGGTATAAAAGCATGACCATTCATGTTGTCGTCCAGGGTGATACCCTTTATTCCATTGCCGCAAATTATAAGGTCCCTATGTCGCAAATCGCTGCCGACAACGGACTTGAGACACCTCATCACTTGGTTCCCGGGCAGGCTCTTGTCATTCGCTTCCCTTTGACCGTTCACACTGTCCGCCCCGGTGATACTCTAACCAGCATCGCTCTTCAATACAATGTTTCTCTACGCCAGCTTTATCAAAATAACCCTATTCTGGGCGGACAAGATGAAATTTGGCCCGGGCAGAGTCTTGTTATCGCCTATCAGCAAGAGCCCACCCGTTCCATTGCGGTAAATGCTTATGCCTATCCGCATATCAGTGACTCTCTGCTTTCCTTTACTCTTCCCTATCTTACCTATTTGACCCCTTTCACCTATGGATTTACAACAGAAGGCGAGCTAATAGCCCCTGATGATGAAGCTTTGATCAAAAGGGCGCTGTCAATCGGCACCGTCCCACTGATGCACCTGTCAACTCTTACTGCGGATGGCGGTTTCTCCAACGAGCTGGCTCATCTCCTTTTGAATGACCGGGCACTTCAGGAGCATCTGGTCGAGGAGATCGTATCTACCCTCAGTCAAAAAGGCTATGGTGGTTTGGATGTGGATTTTGAGTACGTTTACCCCGAGGATGCCTCCGCTTACGCTGCCTTTCTCTCTTCTCTTTCCGGCCGTCTTGGGCCTCTCGGATATCCTGTAATTGCCGCTTTGGCCCCCAAAACCTCTCCTATACAGCGGGGTGCTCTTTACGAAGGGCATGATTTTGCCGCTGTCGGAGCCGCCGTAGATGGAGTGTTACTGATGACATATGAATGGGGATACACTTATGGTCCCCCCATGGCTGTGGCTCCTCTTCCAAACGTGCGGCAGGTATTGGAATATGCTCTTACTGAGATCCCCCACTCAAAAATCTGGCTTGGTATCCCCAATTACGGTTATGACTGGCCTCTTCCTTTTGTACAGGGCGAGAGCAAAGCAACTTCTATTTCCAGTCAGCAGGCCGTTGCCCTAGCCCGCAAATATGGTGTCAATATCGATTACGATCAGCGTGCCCAAGCCCCATGGTTTCGCTACACCGATGAAATTGGCCGCCAACATGAGGTTTGGTTCGAAGACGCCCGCAGCATACAGGCGAAACTGGAACTTATCTCTCAGTACGGTCTTGTTGGTGCTGGCTACTGGAACCTAATGCGGGATTTCCCACAAAACTGGCTGGTTCTCTCTTCCCTATATACCATTCGGGAGGCATAGCACATTCACAAATTGTTCACGAGATGTTCCCAATCTGTCCATCACTTTTTTCAGGAATATGTTATTCTATGATTGTCAGAAATGACAGGCATCTGTTTGAAATCCTCTTTTTCTCTTTTCCTTTCTCTCTTACCTAAAGCCCCCACCGGCAATTTGCCGATGGGGGCTTTAGGCTTATAGCAAAGAGCCGCCGAAATGACCGGCGGCTCTTTTATTTTACTTGAAATTATATTCCGTAACTATTTTTTTACGCATCGTTGTCTGGTCTGTGAAGTACTCGTGAAGGCAAATTCCCAGGAAAGAACCCGAGATATTCCACAGGTTTCTATAGCCTTTACCTTGAAGGGCCATGATGGCATTATAACTGCGTTGACTGGAACGGCAATGAAGATAAACCGGTCGATCCCGTGGAATCTCATTCATTCTCTCCCGCAGCTGACTTAGAGGAATGTTCTTTGCGTTAACCAAATGTCCAGCCTCAAACTCCTGCTCTTCCCGAACATCAATGATACAAGCATTTTCCTCCACCAGCTTCCGAACCGCAGAAACCGGCACCTGGCAGAACTTTCCTTCCAGAATGTTCTCCCCTACTAATGCCGCAAAATTCACAACATCTTTTGCAGTGCCAAACATGGGGGCATAGCACAACTCCAGGTCCTTTAGATCCTCTAGTGTTCCTCCCATGCTAATCATGGTAGCAATCACGTCTATCCGCTTATCCACATTTCCCTTTCCAATGGCTTGTGCGCCCAGAATTCGACCTGTAGGCCGCTCAAAAAGAAGTTTGAAATGAATGACCGAATTTCCAGGCATCAATCCTACCCGGTCGCCGGGAAGCACATAGACAAAATCATAGGGGATGCCAGCCGCCTGCGCTGTCTTTTCATTCAATCCTGTGGCTGCTGCTTTCAGGTCAAAAAGTTTAACAATGGAAGAACCAATCACACCCCTGTTCCTGGGTGCAGCACCATACATTGCATCGGCTGCGGCACGGGCCTGACGCTGCGCCGGCCCCGCCAAAGGGAGCCGGGTCGCCTTATGGCTCAACCGATGATAAACCTCAATGGCGTCTCCAACTGCATAGATAGACGGATCACTGGTTCGATAATTGTTATCCACCCTGATTCCGCCGGTCTCCCCCAATTCCAGACCCGCCGCTTTTGCCAATCCAGTCTCAGGCTTAACGCCGATAGCCATAACCACCGCTTCAGCTTTTACCTGCTTTCCCGAAGCCAAGGTGGCATAATGCTCTGTAATCTCTTTTATCCCATCTTCCAGTATCAGTTCCACACCGTGATCCATCATCTCTTTATGGAGAATTTGCGCCATGTCATGGTCAAAAGGCGCCATGATCTGGTCTGCGGCCTCAATCATCGTAATATGCTTACCGGCCATCTGCAGATTTTCTGCCACTTCGACACCGATAAACCCGCCCCCTACCACAGCTACATCTTCCACAGCATTGGTATCCAGATAATTTTTCAAAGCCACAATATCTTCCACATTTCGAACAGAAAACACATGGGGGCTATGAATACCGGCAATACTGTTAGGCAAAATAGGGCTTGCTCCGGGCGCCAGAACCAGAATGTCGTAGGACTCTTCATAGTTTTCGCCCGTCTCCAGATTCTTTACTTTAACGACCTTTTTGTTTCGGCAAATCTCTGTTACCTCACTATTTACCCGTGCCTCAATGTTATACTGCCGCCGAAATCGTACCGGGTCCATCATGACCAAGGTTCCGCTGCTGGCCACTACCCCACTGAGGTAAAAAGGAAGGGAACAGTTAGAAAAGGAAACATTGTGCCCCCGCTCCAACATAATGATTTGGGCATCCTCGTCCAAACGACGTACTCTGGCCGCCACAGAAGCGCCACCGGCTACCCCACCGACTATTACAACTTTTTTTGCCATTTTTGTACCTCCTCAAATAATTTTTGGTCTGTTCTTTTTTCCATTAATTATACTATACGATGTTCTGCAATTTAAGTCAACGCAATTTCAAAAGCATCTTTATTTAACAAAGAATCCCACCCTATGGGTGGGATTCTTTGCAATGCTACCGCTCCAGTATATCTTGTGTTATAACAAAAGATGCAAACCGAACATCCGTCTCAAAATCGGACAGGAATCCAGCGCAGCGAATCCGGCCCAAAAGTGAAAAATCCCCACCAGAGTACAGTTTTCACCGCAAGGCGAAAACTGTACTCTGGTGGGGATTTCTGATCTGCAATAAGTGGGTAAAATCGCTTTTCTTTTGAGATTGTGTCCAAAACCAAATCGAAGCCCAGCGAAGCGGGTTCGGTTTGGAAAGGAGGAGCAGCGTAATGGGTGCACTCTGACTTTTGAAAAAAGTCGGAGCAAGCGATATACAGCTTGCTCCGACGTGGTGCCGGTGGTGGGACTCGAACCCACACGGGGGATTAGCCCAACGGATTTTGAGTCCGTCACGTCTACCAATTCCATCACACCGGCAAAGGACTTTGCGGTTTTATATTATACAGTCTTTTTTTATGTTTGGCAAGTGTTTTTTCTTTTTTTGCCGTATTTTATATGATTTCCCCTTGACAGTCCACACAAAATGTTGTATTATATTTGTATTGTAAAGCTATTGAACTTTACATTTTTAAACTTGGGAGGGAGAATGGTGAAAAATCAAGCTTACCGCATGGCCATGCTGTTTGACTTTTATGGCGATATGCTTACCGAACGCCAGCGTGAATTTTACGATCTCTACTATAACGAGGATCTCTCCCTTTCTGAAATTGCTGAAAATTACGGTATTTCCCGTCAGGGTGTACGGGATGTGATCGTCCGGGCAGAGGCCACTCTCACAGAGTTGGAGGATAAAACCGGAATTATACGTCGTTTTCATGTGATGCAGGATCAGTTGAAGAACGTGCAGCGTGCTGTTACCGATATCGGTCAGAGAAACACGCAGCAGTGTCAAGATGAAGAAATTGAAAATTTAGTGAAAGAAATCAACGCCATTCTGGACCAGTTAAGGCAGGAGTAATCACATGGCCTTTGAAGGATTGACCGAAAAACTTACCATTGCCTTTAAAAAACTTCGTGGGAAAGGCCGTCTTACAGAGTCTGATGTAAAAGAAGCCATGCGGGAAATTCGTATGGCACTCTTAGAGGCTGATGTCAGCTATAAAGTGGTTAAGGACTTTGTAGCAAGAGTTTCTGAACGGGCTGTTGGCAGTGATGTTTTAGAAAGTCTGACGCCTGCGCAGATGATTGTCAAAATCGTCAACGAAGAACTGACTGCTCTAATGGGCGGTGAAGAAGCTAAACTTAACCTCTCTTCTAAATCTCCCACCATTGTGATGATGGTTGGTCTTCAGGGCGCCGGCAAAACCACCAACTCGGCAAAATTGGCCGGTTTGATGAAGAAGCAGGGTAAACGGCCGCTTCTCGTCGCTTGTGATGTGTACCGCCCCGCTGCCATTGAGCAATTGGAAGTCGTGGGAAAACAACTGGATATTCCCGTTTTCCAAATGGGACAGATTTCTCCCGTTGATATTGCCAAAGCCGCTATTGAACACGCAAAAAAGCATGGTAATGATTTGGTTTTCCTGGATACGGCCGGTCGGCTTCATATCGATGCGGCTTTAATGGAGGAACTTCAAAATATCAAGAATACCGTTTCCCCTGATGAGATCCTTTTGGTTGTAGATGCCATGATCGGCCAGGATGCGGTCAATGCTGCCAAAGCTTTTGATGAGGCGCTGGACATTACCGGCGTCATGCTGACAAAGCTGGACGGCGATGCTCGAGGCGGTGCCGCTCTCTCCATTAAAACTGTAACAGGCAAGCCCATCAAGTTCGTGGGAACGGGAGAAAAACTGGATCAGGTAGAACCCTTTCACCCTGACCGAATGGCCTCGCGGATCTTGGGTATGGGAGACGTACTTTCTTTAATTGAAAAAGCCCAGGAAAATTTTGACTTACAGAAAGCCAAAGAACTGGAGCAGAAACTTCGTAAGAATAAGTTTACCCTTGCCGATTATTATGAGCAAATTTCACAGTTAAAAAATATGGGTTCAATCACAGAAATTGCCGGAATGCTTCCCGGTGTGGACCCTAAGGCACTGGAAGGCGCTAATGTGGATGAGCGAGCTATGCTTCGTACAGAAGCGATCATCCTCTCCATGACACCCGAAGAACGGGAAGAGCCGTCTATTCTGAACAACAGTCGAAAGAAACGAATTGCTGCCGGTGCCGGCGTTCAGGTCGTAGACGTTAATCGGCTTTTAAAGCAGTTTGATATGATGCTCCAAATGACAAAGCAAATGAATGATCCCAGACTGCGGAAACTGGCAAAAAAGGGCCGTCTCGGCGGTCTGGGAATGGGAAAAGGTCTTCCCTTTTAAGTCCTGTTGGTAAGCGCCATTTCATGACGTTTCCATATATGTGAATGAAATTCTTTTGGAGGTGAAAATAATGGTCAAAATTCGTCTGCGTCGTATGGGTGCCAAGAAGGCTCCCTTCTACCGTATCGTAGTTGCTGATTCCCGCTATCCCCGTGATGGCCGGTTCATTGAAGAGATCGGCACTTACGATCCCGTCGCTGAGCCTTCTGTTCTGAAGGTGGACGCCGAGCGTGCCCAGGCTTGGATCAAGACCGGCGCTCAGCCCACTGAGACTGTCAAGGCTCTTCTGAAAAAAGCCGGCGCTATCTGAGGGAGGACTACCGCATGAAAGAGCTCCTCACTTATATCGCTCAAAGCTTGGTGGACCACCCCGAGCAGGTAGAGGTTACCGAGCAGACAGGCGACGGTGAGATCACCTTGGAGCTGCGGGTCGCTCCCGAGGACATGGGTAAGGTTATTGGCCGTCAGGGCCGTATTGCCAAATGGATTCGTGTTCTCATGCGTTCCGTGGGCCAGCGGAAGGGAACCAGGGTTTCCGTGGACATCACCGACTGAATTGAGGAAACGGCGGGGTTTTCCCCGCCGTTTTTTTATTCTATCATTGGGGAGACATCAAATTGAAACGTGCTTATCAAATTTGTTCTGCGCTTTCCTCTTGGGGGTTTATCCTCCTCTTTTTGTTATTTCATCACCGATTGGATGAGCACCCCACCCTTTTGGGACTTTGTATGCTTCCCTTCACATTTTTTGCAGCAGTTGCAGCTTTCTTAAATCATCTCCTTCCCCCAGCACACCGGGAACAGCTTACTGTAAATTGGGGGTATCGTATCCATATTCGGCATCCTTATTGGACATTATTCATTTTCTTTCTCCTAAATTTTATGTTTTTCCTTCTCCCCTATCAAAATTCCAGTTGGAGAAAGCCGTTGCTTTTGATCCTCGTCGTTGCATACGTGTTTACTTCCATTTCCACTATCCTCTTTTATCACTTCCGCAAAAGAAAAACGAAACGGCCCAGAAGGCAGAAAAGGCCAAAACTCTAAAAAGGAGCTTCTCAATGAAAAAGCAGTTTTTGGAAGCGGGACAAATCGTTAACACCCACGGAATTCGAGGTGAAGTCCGAATCACCCCCTGGGCGGATTCTCCTCAGTTTCTTTGCCAGTTTAGTACCTTTTATATTGATGGCCACCCCATCCGTGTCCTTTCGTCCCGGCCCCATAAAACAATGGTCCTTGCCCTTTTGGATGGTACGGATACTGTAGAGAAGGCTATGACACTTAAAGGAAAAGTCATTTCCATCGATCGCAGTGAAGTTGTTCTTCCGAAGGGTCGTAATTTTCTTGCCGATTTAATGGGGCTGGATGTTTTTGATACTGCAACCGGGGAAAAAATAGGGATCATTGAGGATATCCTCACCCCTCCCGCTCACAATGTTTATGTGGTAAGCGGCGGCGCAAAACATTACATGATTCCGGCCGTTTCTGCTTTTGTCGCTGAAACAGATGTGGACGCAGGCTTTATGAAAGTAAATCTGATCGAAGGGTTGGAAAGCGATGTATAGAATAGATATTTTGACCCTCTTTGATCTTACCGTAGGAGACGTCCTCTCCGAATCCATTTTAGGCCGGGCCCAGGAGCGGGATATTCTGCGAATCGAAGCCCACCAGATCCGGGACTATACACTTAACAAACAAAAACAAGTGGACGACTATCCCTATGGCGGCGGTCATGGCGCAGTTATGCAGGCAGACCCCCTTTTCCAGTGTTGGAAGCATGTTGTGGATGAATTTGGCCCGGGGCACACCATCTACTTTTCCCCCGCCGGAACCACTTTTAAACAGGCAGACGCCAAACGGCTTGCTGCAGATCACAACCACCTGATTTTGGTTTGTGGGCATTATGAGGGTATTGATGAACGTTTTATTGAGGAATGTGTTGATGAAGAAATTTCACTTGGAGATTTCGTCCTTACCGGCGGTGAAATACCGGCCATGGCAGTCTCCGACGCTGTCTGCCGTCTGATCCCAGGTGTTCTATCCGACCCAGAGTGCTTTGAGGATGAGAGCCACTGGAACGGTTTATTGGAATATCCGCAGTATTCCAGGCCGGAAGAATGGCATGGCAAAAAGGTTCCCTCCATCCTTCTTTCCGGTAATCATGCCCTTGTATCCAAATGGCGGCGTAAGCAGGCTATTCTCCGCACAAAGCGTAGGCGCCCCGATATGTATAAAAAGTTGAACCTGACTTCTACAAAAGAAGATCTCAAAATTATGAAAGAGCTTCAAGAAGAATATCCTGATGATTTTCCATCCTGAAAAATTGTATCCCAAGCCAGACCCCCTATAATTCTCCTCCCTTCACTTTACTTTTCCTCTTCTGTATGCTACAATAGAAATATAATTTTGAAAATTAGATTGGAGCGGAGTATATGAGTTACAAAATTATTGTTGACAGCTGTTGTGATTTGACTCCTGCCCAGTTTCTCCAAGGCCCTTTTATTCGGGTCCCGCTCACCATTTCTTTGGCCGGAGAGGAAATAATAGATGATGATACCTTCGACCAAAACCACCTTCTTCTCCTGATGCGGGAAAATGCAGAACCGCCTCAAACAGCCTGTCCCTCCCCTGCTCAGTTTTTGGATGCTTTTGAACAGGCCGAAGCGGATGACCTTTATGTAGTCACCATGTCCGCACTCGTCTCCGGCTCTCATAATTCAGCGGCTCAGGCTCAGGCAATTTGGATGGAAGACCACCCGGAAGCACATTTGCACATCTTTAACTCCTGCTCTGCTGTGGCCGGAGAAGTACAAGTGGCGTTAAAGCTTCAGGAATTGGCAGAAAGCGGCCTTCCCTTCGCCGATGTGATAAAGGCAGGCTCCAAATACATTACCGAGTTAACCACATATTTTGTATTGGAAGACTTGGACCACCTGCGGAAAAATGGCCGATTGACCGGGGCTTTGGCGCTGGTGACGGAGGCGCTCCGAATCAAGCTGCTGATGGGGGTTACTCCAGAGGGAGAAATCAAAAAGGTCGGCCAGGCCCTCTCCATAAGGCAGGCACTGACTCGTATGGTATCTTTGATTGCCAATGACCCGAATCATGTAGGCAAAACCTTGGCCCTTGTTCATTGTAATGACTTTGAACGTGCTGTTTTTGTGCGTGGTCTTATCCAAAAAAGCTGTCAATTTACAGATATCCGCATCTCTGATACCCGTGGTATCTCTACCGCCTATGCGAATAATGGTGGTATTGTAGTTGCCTATTGATTTAAAAAGGAAACAAAAAAGCACTCGGCTAAAGCCGAGTGCTTTTTTGTCTTTCTTTTATTCCTTATCTGCGGACTCTTCGTCCTTCTCCTCTTCTTTCAAAACCGCGCCAGCCGCCGCAACCGCCTCTTCAAGACGTTTGAAGGCTTCTTCGGTTTCAGAACCAGGCACAGGCGCCTCCTCCACAGCCTGGGGCTGGGCAGAGGTAGGATTACCCTCAACGGGAGTCGCAGCCGCCTCAGCCGTCTGAACCACTTCAGGCTCGGTCAGAGTGGCCTCCAGCAAAGTGGGGGCGGGAGTCTCAATGACCTCCTCCACGGTCTCTGGGACCTTAACCTCTGCCTTTGGGGCAGGTTCCGCCTTTTCTACAGGCTTTACAGGAACTGCGGGCTTGGCAGGCTCCTCCACTGTGATCAGGTGGCGAGGACACTTTGTGGCGCAGATACCACATCCCACACACTTATCATAATCAATCTTTGCAAGGAAATTCTCCACAGTAATGGCTTCCTTCGGACAGGCCTTAGCGCAGAGAGAACAGCCAATACAGCCGTTAGTACAGACTTTGGTGACCACGGCACCTTTAGCCTGGGAAGAGCACGGAATGGCCACATGTTTCCGCGTCTTGTAAGGCTCCAGAGCTATAATATGGCGGGGGCAAACATCCACACATTTTCCACAGGCCTTACACTTTTCTTCATCCACAACAGCTACACCGTTTTTCACATGAATAGCGTCAAAAGGACAAACCTTCTCACAGGTGCCCATGCCCAAGCAACCGTAGTCGCACCCCAGAGGGCCGCCGCCAGGCAGCCGGGAGGCTGCCAGACAATCTTTGACTCCTTCATAATTGTACTTGCTGAAATCCACACCACAGCCAGTACAGCGTACAGCGGCAATTTTTTTCACAGAATCGCCGGCCGCAACCCCCATAATCTCAGCGATCTTGGCCGCCACAGCGGCGCCTCCGGCAGCACAGGCATTCACCGGAGCGGTTCCAGCTACCACAGCAGCCGCATAACCGCCACAGCCAGGGAAACCACAGCCGCCACAGTTAGCACCGGGCAGGCACCCGGCAATAGCCTCTTCTCTGGGGTCTTTCTTTACGGCAAAGACCTTCGCCGCAAAGGCCAAGATCATGCCAAAGACTGCGCCCAGAACAGTCAGAACAACCAGAGCAATCAGAACATTTTTCATACTCTTCTCTCCTCCTTACCCGAACACGCTCAGGCCGGAGAAGCCGCCAAAACAAAGGGCCAGCAAACCGGCAGTAACCAATGCAATGGGGAATCCCTCAAAAGACTTGGGAACCTCGGCAAACTCCAACTTTTCACGAACCGCCGCAAAGAGGTAAATGGCCAACAGGAAACCAAGGCCGCCCGTAACGCCATAAACCAAACTGGATACAAAACCATAGTCACTTTGAGTATTCTGGAGCACCACACCAAGCACTGCACAGTTAGTTGTAATGAGGGGAAGATATACACCCAGAGCAGTATAGAGAGAAGGCATGGCTTTTTGAAGGAACATCTCAATAAACTGCACCAAAGAGGCGATAACCAAAATGAAAACAATAGTCTGCATAAAGGCCAGATTCTTCCCATCCGGGAACAAAGTTTCACTGGTCAAGATAAAGCGGTTGATCGGCCAACACACAGCGGAGGCCAGTCCCATAACAAAGGTTACGGCCAAACCCATACCGGTAGCGGTATCGGTAGACTTCGACACTCCCATGAAAGGACAGATACCCAAAAACTGTGAGAAAATAAAGTTGTTGACCAAAATAGCGCCCAGTGCGATACCAAGCAATTCTTGAATATTCATGCGCTGGCCACCTCCTTCTTCTCGGTCACTTTCTTGGGCTTATTCAGAAAATACTGCATAGCGGCAATCACAAAAGCCAGAGTCAGGAAGCCGCCCACCGGCCTTGTCATAGCAGCAATGGCATACTCTTCTGGAATCACCCGAATGCCCAAACCACCATTCAAGATGCCGCCGCCAAAAGTGCCGGCACCCAGCAGCTCCCGGAACATACTCATGATAACCAGAATAATGGTATAACCGATACCCTGACAAATGCCGTCCACAGCAGAAGCCGCCACACTGTTCTTCGCCGCAAAAGCTTCCGCACGGCCCAGAATGATACAGTTAACCACAATCAAAGGGATAAAGGTACCAAGGCTCTCAGACAAATCAGGCAGCAAAGCCTTCAACAGCAAATCCACAATCGTAACGAATGTAGCGATCACCACAATATAGCAGGCAATTCGAATCTTGTTGGGAATGATCTTCCGCAGCAAAGAAATTACTACGTTTGCACAGGTCAAAACCACCAACACACTTAAGCCCATACCAATACCGTTAAAGAGTGTTGTGGTAACCGCCAGCACCGAGCACATACCCAGAAGCTGAACCGTAACAGGGTTTTGGGTGATGAGACCCTCTTTAAATTGTTCTTTGAAATTCATCTCTGTCTCCCTCCTTAACCCAGAGTGGCCACAGCGGCCAGCGCGGCAGAGACACCGGCAGTCACGGCCTGGGAGGTAAGCGTTGCACCGCTGACACCATCGATCTCGCCACCG
Organism: uncultured Oscillospiraceae bacterium; assembly: GCA_910587345.1. GTDB lineage: Bacteria > Bacillota > Clostridia > Oscillospirales > Oscillospiraceae > Vermiculatibacterium. Next base: position 46,987 of record CAJUKH010000026.1, read on the forward strand.
TCAACAACCAACTTCACCTCTCCAGTTTTGCCCACAAACTGGTCCAAGAACTCAGGCTCTGCGGCGCGACCCCCGATGGAGGGCGTCTCATTGCTCTCAGTAATGACCACACCCAGTACCGCCTGATCCATGCTAACACCCACCTGGATCACCAGCCCGGCCTCATAGCTGCCTTCAGGGGCGACCTCCACCACATAGCCCTGGTCACCGGCCTGAGAGATGGAATGAACCGTAGTATCAAAACCACCATACTCCACCGCAGTCAATTCTCCAGTATAGCCGGGAATAGGCTCTGCAGGAGCAGGCTCTTCCTCTTCAGGCTTTTCTACCGGCACATAAGGACCATCGTTGGTCTCATCAGTAGCGGCAATGGCAGAACTCACACCGGCCACCAAGGCGCGGGAGGTGATGGTGGCGCCGCTGATTCCATCCAATTCGCCGCCATCCTTGACCAGCTTCACTGTCTCTGCGGTCTTACCCACAAATTGAGCACGGATTTCAGGGTCACTGGCCTTGGAGCCAAATCCGGGAGACTCCTGAGACTCCAGAACAGACACACCGGTCACACTCTTATCATTATCAACGCCAACCATAAGAGTCAAAACACCGCTGAAGCTTCCAGGGGCCGAAACCTCCACAATAAAGCCATCTTCACCGGCCTTTTGGACGCTGCGAACATTCTTATCACTGCCAGTATAGTTTACCAAGGTCAATGTACCACTGAAACCGGGCATTACCTCAGCGCTAATAGCCGCAGTCTTTTTCTTTTCCTGTACTTCAGCAATCATCGGCTCGGTAAAGTAGTTTACCATGCCAAGGGCCAAAGCACATACGGCACAGATCGCACCTAAAGTTCCCGTCAGCTTCAGCATACCGGAATCATTTTTCTTTGCCACCTCGCTCATGCTTTGGCACCCCCTTTCTTCCCTGTAGCGCCAAACCGGCCGGGATGGGTGTACTTTTCAATAATGGGAGTCAGCACGTTCATCAGCAGAATGGCATAGCTAACACCTTCCGGATAGCTGCCAAAATAACGGATGAAAACAGTCAGCAGACCGCAACCCACGCCAAAAATCCATTCACCCTTCGGCGTACAGGGCCGGGTCACATAGTCGGTCGCCATGAAGAAAGCACCTAACATCAAACCGCCGCCGCACAGCTGGCTGAGCATCCACATAACATTGTTGTTTCCCTGGGGGAAAATAACAGTCAGAATCGCCACAGTCCCCAAATAAGCAACAGGGATACGAGGCTTGATAACGCCACGGAGGATCAGATACACGCCACCCAGCAAAAGGGCTGCAGCGGAGATCTCACCGATACAACCGCTCACATTTCCCAGGAACAGGTCCTGAAGACTGCTGCCGGCGGCACCCTGCCAGGGCAGCTTGCCGCTATGGAGGTCCGCCATGGGGGTGGCCTGGCTCACCACATCCGCTATTTTACCGGTTAGGCTCATCCAGTTGTGGGTCCCAGGGGATACCCATGTGGCCATATACTTTGAGTAGGCCAGCATCAAAAATGCCCGGCCAGCCAAGGCAGGATTCAGGAAATTCTTTCCCAAACCGCCAAAAAGCTGCTTAACTATTACAATGGCAAAGAAATCACCGATCAGCAGCACCCAATACGGCAGCGCCACCGGACAGGTGAACGCCAGCAACACACCGGTAACAGCAGCCGTTAAATCGCCGCCGGTCTGAGGCTTCTTCATCATTGCCCGATAGCCCCACTCGAAAACCTCACAGCCAACCACAGACACCGCCGTCATCGCCAATGCCCGCCAGCCAAAGAAATAGGTTCCCATGGCCATTGCAGGGATCAGCGCCAGCAACAGATCCAGCATTAACTGGCGGGTGTTGACAGGAGAGTTGACGTGGGGCGAGGACGCGACCGTCAGCTTTAAATCTTTATATTCGTTCATGCCTTTGTCGCCTCCTTTGCCTCTTGTACCGCCTTAGCCTTTGCAGCCTGCGTACGAATTTCCGCCTTAGCTGCCCGGAAAGTCTGAACCAGCGGAATCCTGGCCGGGCAAATATAGCTGCAAGAACCACACTCAATACAGTCCATTACGTTCAAGGCTTCTACCTCGATCCAGCGGCGCTTATTGGCATTCATGCGCATGAACAGAGGCGTCAACTTCATGGGGCAAACTTCAACACACTTGGCACAACGGATACAGGTTTGAGCCGGATCTCGGGCAGCCACCTCTTTAGAGGTCATGCTCAAAATACAGTTTGTGGACTTCATCACGGGAACATCCAGATCATAAATCGGATTTCCCATCATGGGGCCGCCAAGCAGCACCCGGTCCGGATTTTCCTGAAAGCCACCGGCCATCTTGATCAGATGGCTGACCGGAGTACCCATCGGCACCATAACATTCATCGGTTCCGCAATGGCGCCGCCGGTAATGGTCATTCCACGCTGGGTCAAAGGCTTCCCTTCTGTTACAGCATCATAGACCGCTGCCGCAGTAGCAACATTGCACACCAGACAGCCCACATCAGCAGGCAGTTTGCCGGGAGGCACCTGCCGACCGGTGATCATCTGGATCAGCTGCTTCTCGGCGCCTTGCGGATAGCGGGTCTTCAATCCCTCTATCCTGATGTCACCGACCAAACCCGCCAAAGCCTTCAGGTGCTCAATGGCATCCGGCTTGTTGAGTTCGATACCGATCACAGCCCCATTCAGCCCAATGGCTTTTGCCATAAGCTGAGCGCCGCCGATAACGGCATCTCCTCGTTCCAGCATCAATCGATGGTCCGAAGTGATATAGGGTTCACACTCAGCTCCGTTAAGGATAAGAGTGTCTACCCTGCCAACTGCACCGGCGAGCTTGACGTGGGTGGGGAATCCCGCGCCGCCCATACCGGTAATGCCGGCATTTTTCACGATTTCAATGATTTCCTCCCCTGTCAGGGCGTCCACATTATTCCGATGCTGGATAGCCGGGTCAGGAGTATTCTGAAAATCATTCTCAATGACCACAGAAACCATTTCTCCGCCATTGCCAAACGGACGGGGCTCCACGGCCACCACCTTGCCCGACACACTGGCATGGATAGGGGCACCCAAACCGGTGGTCTCACCGATGATCTGCCCCACCTTGACCTCATCTCCCACGCTGACCACGGCCTTGCAGGGGGCGCCCAGATGCATAGACATCGGGATGATCACCTGCGCCGGAGCTTCTGCGAGAGGGACGGTGGCCTTGCGCTCGGTCAGATCTTTGTGTTCAGCGGGATGCACTCCGCCGAAAAACTGATGCAACATAGCCTCACCTCAATCTTTTCGCTTTCTCTGTTCCCCAAAGAATTGCACTTTGAAACATCTTATATAATAGTGCATAATTGTAAAAAAGTCCAGTCTCTTAGAGAAAAAAGTCCCTCAAAATTTCATTTTACAGAAAGAAAGACCTCTCCACTCAGAGAGGTCTTTCTTTTTTCTACTCATACCGCTTCCCTACCCATATCATGGGGATAAAGAAACTCAGCGAGGCAAAAAGAGAAATCGCCAATTCTCCATTTCCGGGAAAGGCTCTTCTCACCAGCAAATAGAGTCCCGGAAATACTACCGAAACCGCCAGCAACCAGCAACGCCCTACGTTAATAATATGTGGCCAATTTTGATTGGTCAAACGAACCCCCGGCAAATTCATCCGAAATATCCCATCACTATACGCGCTGATAGCATTATTATCGTAGTAATTAGGCAGATGTTCCTTGGCAAAAAAGCAGAAAAATCCGCTGAACCCCAAAGTTAACCCCTCTACCAACAACACATAGGTCTCCAATGCCTCCGCAGGAATCGCAAACGCCCACAAAAATCCAACCTGCACCGCTGCGACAATGGCACACAAAATCCATATCCCTTTCCATAAAAGACGCCGCTTCTTTTCTTTCTTCCGCTGCTCCCCTTGGGTCAAATGGATCGCGCCAGCCACAAGTTCTTCCACTTGCTCCACCTCTAATTGAGGTTTTGTAAATCGTTCTCCGCGCAAAAGTTCTGTTGTGGTAACACCCAGTATTTCTGCCAACGGCAGCAGCAGAGATATATCCGGAACGCTTAATCCCCTCTCCCACTTGCTGACCGCCTTATCAGAAACATAAAGCCGGTCGGCCAGTTCCTTTTGCGTCGCCTCTTTCTCCCTTCGAAGTTGTGCAATAAATAGTCCCATCTTTTCTTTATCCAGCTCTTTCATGTAAATACCTCTTTTCCCGTTCTATCTCAGGGTTATGACGGTCTTATTCTAAAGTGAAGCGATATTTTCGTCAACCGACCAGCAGTTGAGCGTCCTGAGTTGACGATTTTGTATTGACATATATCGATGTTCGATATATAATATCGATACTCGATATAGCATATTTCAGGAGGTGAGTTGGTGGCGCGAAAAAAGCTGGAATCTTTAACTGAGCCAATGTATTATGTTCTGCTGGCTCTCTATAAGGAACCACGGCATGGTTATGGCATTATGCAGTACGTCAACCAGCTTACCCAAGGGCGTGTGGCGGTCGGCGCCGGAACTTTATATGCCTTATTGGCCCGTTTTGAAGAAGAACAGTTGATCATTCTCACCCACACCAAAGAAGGACGAAAATATTATGCGCTTTCAGACAAAGGCAAACGCACGCTGCAAGCTGAATTTGACCGCCTGAACCATCAGTTGACTGACGGTGCTCAAGTTTTGGAAGGAACCTAAGATCCTTTTGCTGAAGATTTTGACCGCAATGAACCTGACCTATGATTTTGCCAAAGGAGTGATATTCTATGCGCCACTACCATTGGGGCTTTTTCCCCTATGAAGCCATTAACTATAAAGCAGCCCAAAATTATCTGGATCGCAAGGCGGCAAAGGGGCTGCGGCTTAAGCGCGTTTACTTAGGCGCTTTCGCTCAATTTGAGGAGGTAGCTTTTCCCACCTATCACTTTGTCGATCTGGACATTACCCGTAATGATTTCAATGAACCTGACAGAGAGTATCTTCAGCTTTGTAACGATGGCGGCTGGGACTATCTCCAGAACCTCCGGGGGATGTTTCTTTTCTGCTCCAAACCAGATCAAAAGCCAACTCCCATCCAAAGCGACAAAGAAATCGAATGGGAACAATTTTGGGAGATACATCGTCCTAAATTAAGCGGAACCCTTATTCTTTTGGCTTCCTTCACCTTTTTAGCCGCTGTCCTTTTGATTTCCCCACCAAAAACCTGGACCATAACCCCCATTTTATTGAGCATCAGCAGTCTTCTTTGTCTTCTGTTTTGGGTCCTCAACCTGCTCTACAGCCTTCTTGAATGGCCACGGTCCAAATGGTACCTGTCCAAATGCAAACAGGTAGGGCAGGTCATTGCCCCAAGCTCTTTTGCCACAGTGCTGGATGGCATTTATCGAATCTCCCGGCTCCTCGTTATTCCCCTTCTTATCCTCTTTCTCTTCGATGCCTTTCGATCTCCTACGGTGGAGTTTCATTTGGATCCCTTCTACAGCGACCATACAACGGCTACGGTAGAAGCCTGCCAAAAATATCCGGTAGTCATGGCTTATGATTTGGGACTGCCGAATCAAGAGGACGATTATCGGCACCTGATTGGCCGCAGTTCTCTTCTTGTCGATTACACGGACTATTCTGAACTTACAGAAAGCGAAAGCACGCAAGGAGACCTCTGCCATATTAACACAGAACGATATGACTGTTCCTTTGAATTCCTGGCCAAATGGGCCCTTCAACAGCGGCGCCGGGAAACAGAAAATGATTTTATATGGGGTGCTCTGGAGTGGGAGCCTGCCAATGATTTGGGGTTTGATGAAAGTTATATATGTCGGAATGGCAGTTATCTCCTTTTTCGGGAGGGAAATATTATGGCCCTGGTTGGCTGCAGTGAGTTAGACCTTACCTCTTCTGAGAATCTCGCTATTATCCGGAATAGAATTCTCGCCTGAGGTCCTTATAAAAAGCCCTTGACCGTTTGGTCAAGGGCTTTTGCTGTTTATCAAAGGCTGCGATAGTCATATCCATAAGGATCCGCCGGCCGTTCTTCTGCGGTATCCTGTCGTTCCGCTGTGATGCAGTCATAGAAATTGGCCTCGGTAACAGACTGGTATGGAAGCACCCAAACCCCCATTATCCCAAAAGTAAGTCCTGTCAAAAGGTACCAGCCAAAGAAAGACAGGTCCAGAGTAAACAGCTCCATTTTCCATCCCCGCATCGCCATTTTGCTGGCCCGAATGGCTTCCAATGCGGTGCAGTCAGGTCTGTCTATCAGGAAATAGCTGCTCATCCTGTAACGATAAGAAATAGCAAGCGCTACGATCAGCGCCGCCAGAAACAGTACATACCATAGCATAATCAGAAAGTAAACCGCTTCACTCTCTGCAAACAGCCCCACTAAAATCAGTACGGCAAAAGAAGGAAGCATCGCCAACAATTCCCAAAAGGCAAGGAAAATACTTTGCAGGATAGCAGCCCAGAGGACCCGCCCCACCCGGGCAAAACCGTCAAAAAGATTGCGATGATCGGGCTGTTCATTCCGGGAAAGACGAAGCGCATAGGATATATAGCCATAGTTCATTATTATACCATATAACCCCAGCACCAAAGAGACCACGCAGTATAAAGCCGTGTGCGCAGGATTACGGAGAAAAACATAGTTCAACACCTCATAAGGGTCATAATTCATTTGAAGATACTGGACCATTTCCACAAACGGATCTCCCACTACAGCAACGACCACCTGCTTAACTATGACGGTAAGCAACAAGAACAGCGCCGTTATCCAAATCGGGCTGGGCCTTGTTTGCCGCATACTTATTTTGGCATTGAACTTGGCCTCAATACGATTAAATCCCATCGTCACAATCCCTCATTTCTTCTCTGTGTAACGCTTATCGGCGGCCGGCACCACCGCCACGGCTGCCGCCGCCGGAAAACCCGCCTCCACGGAAACCGCCGCCGGAGAATCCTCCCCGACCGCCGCCGGAAAATCCACTAAAGGAGCCGCCACCTCGGCCGGCCCCTCCCCCACGAGTGGTCCCTCCTCCAAAGCCGCTTATGGGAGGACGTGGGCCACGCCCTCCGCCGGGCGGCGGCGAGGGACGATGATGATAATGCCGCCGACCAAAAATGAACGGCCGATAAATCACAACCGGAGACGGCATCCCCGGCATCAGATACCGGCGGCGGTACCTGTCGTATCGTATAGCATCCAGCATAATTATGAGAATAAGCAAAAATATGGCCAGATATACAGCCATTTGAATTCTCAATTGCGCCCGTTCGTATTTCAAACTGCCCGGGCCACTGACAGGTTGCGCTAATACCCCTTCTTCCAAGGCTCTGTCAATTCCGCCATAGTAGCTGTCAAACCAGTCATAGGCAGCATCAAAAAAATCTTTCGTTGCCCTATCATAGCGACCGGCATCATAGCCCTCATAGAAGGTATCTTCCAGCATTTCAGACAAGTCGGCAGAGGTAAGCACCCCTTCGATCCCACTGCCCTGTACCGCCCACACTTTATTCTCCCCTACCGCGTAGACCAGCAAAAGGCCGTTATTCCGTTCTTTATCGCCAATCCCCCAGGCATTAAAGCACTCATAGGCATAACTCTCGGCATCCTTGCCATCCATAAAGTCCACCGTTATCACCACAATGGCCGCACCGGTGGCTCTACTGAGTTTATCATTTTGGTCAATCATGTATTGCTCGGTATCCGCCTCCAAAACCTCGGCATAATCCCCCACATAGGTATTAGCCGGAGCATCCACAATGGCAAACGCTGAAAACGGCATGGTCAGAGCAAGCAAGAACGCAAGCAAAACGGAGTGAAAATGTTTCATTGATTTCTCCTTATTGATAAACAGGAAGCTCCTCCACTCCTGTCAAGTCGTGCAAAACATTGGCCGGAAACCGCTGCAGGACCACAGTATTAAATTCTTCTGCCAAAGTGGTGTAAGGGTCCCTTGCAATGGTAGAAACGCCTGATTCCAGTTGGGCCGAAAAACCGGAAAGATATTTTCTATCCGGCTCTGTCACTTCGTCTACCTCAGCCATTTGAAAGAGAACGCCTTGGGCAGCCGAAGTCAAGTCAGCGTAAGCCATCACATCATTCCCGTTCGCAGCCAGAAAATCCAAATCACTTCGCAGCGCCGCCAATTCTTCATGAGACAAATAGCGCTTGGCCACAGTATATAGGTTTTCTGCAACTCCGACCCGGGTTTGCAGGTCCTTCAGCACCATTTCATTTTGAGCCGTGATTTTTGATGCCACCGTTGTCAAAGACCGATGGGAGCCATACAATGTTCCAAACACCACCGACATGGCCAATACCAGCGCCCCAGCCCTTTTTGTTTTCAGAAATTCCATGGGACCTCCCCCCTATGGCCGATACTTCTTTAGCTCCGAAGCTCCAACAGCTTCTGCTTCAGCTCACCTTCGATACGGCCAAGTTCCGCTTCTGCTTCCTTCCGTTTCTGAGCGCCCTCCGTCTGGATTTTCATCATTTCATCCAAAGTAGAAATCAGCTGTCGATTGGTATGCTGTAAAGTCTCAACGCTTACCACACTCTTCTCCGCTTCTTTGGCGGTTTCAATGGTGCCCATTTTCAACATATCGGCATTCTTTTGAAGCAGCTCATTGGTCATATTGGTAACGGCGCTCTGAGCTGCCGTAGCCTGGCGGGAATTTTCCATCCCCAAAGCCAGTACCATCTGGGATTTCCAAAGGGGGATCGTATTCACCAAAGAAGACTGGATCTTCTCCAGCATCAGTGCATCATTATTTTGAATCAGCCGAACCTGCGGCCCCATCTGAATAGAGACGATTCGGGTCAACTCCAGGTCATGAAGCTTCTTCTCAAAACGATTGCACATATTGGCAAGGTCGTTATACGCCTGCGCATCCTCCTGACTGCCGGAGGCCGTGGCCTTCTTTCGCAATTCCTCCAGTTCCCCTATCCGGACGGCTTCCAGCTTTTTCTTGCCTGCCAGGATATACATGGTAAGCTCTTTATAGTATTTAGTATTCAGGGAGTACATCTGGTCCAGCATCGCCACATCCTTCATCAAAGTGACCTGATGCCCCTCCAACACCTCGATAATTTTATTCACGTTTGTCTCTGCCTTGGCATACTGTGCCTTCAAAGCAGAAATATCGTTTTTCTTCTTTTGGAAAAAACCAAAAATGCCGCCCTTTTCCTCTTGTCCAAAGTGTTCCAATTCTCCCACCAGTCCGGCCAGATCCTTGCCAACTTCACCAAGATCTTTGGTGCGTACTTTGGACAGCGCACTTTCAGAAAACCCGGCAATATTCTTCTGCGCCGCCGCTCCATACTGAAGGACCAGATTAGAATCAGTCACGTCGATTTTTTCCGCAAAATCCGCCACGATCTTCCGCTCCGCTTCAGACAGCATGGACTCATCCAGCTGCACGGCGTTGGCGTCCCGTGCAGCCTCATCGGCCTGCTGCACAGCAGTTTCGGCAGCCGTCGGGTCCAGGGTCAACGCAGGTGCTTCTATCGCAGCTGCCCCCTCAAGATTAGGGGTCAAAGTCAGTTCCGGGGTCATATTCATTTCATCGCTCATGATCGTTCCTCCATTTTCTAATATGGTTTCCACTCTTCATTAAATAAAATACATTACGCGCCGCCCATGGGTTTTCCGCTCAGGCCTTCCTGCCGCAGCAAATTTTCCATCACGGTGATATCGGTGGCAATGTCCAATGCCTCGTCGGCAAAAAGAGCATCCAACTGACGGTCAAAGGCTGCAACCAAAGTATCCATTAAGGCATTGATTTTGCCCCGGGTCTCAATAATGTTTTCTCCCTCTACCCCAACTGCTCCCATCCGATCATAGGCGTTCAGCAATTTGAGTGTTGTCGGCAGATAGTAGGACATAAATTTCCGGATCTGCGGCAGTTTCTCCGGATGGGAAACCACATGAGAGATGATTTTTCCCGTCAAATCCTCCAAATGGTTGATTTGCCCGGATATCTTTTCGCCGGGAATATTGTTGTTAAGGCGCCGCATTTCCGCCACCGCCTGATCTCGCTGACCCAAAAGCGCATCCAACTGCTCATCTCCTGTGGTCTCCGGTTCCACCGGGTCGGGAACCTCATAAACCCTATCCGGGAAAAGGTGTTTTCCCACAACACCCGCCAAGGCAGAAAAAACTATGACCATCAGAAAATCAGTCAATCGATACAAAGGAAAGCAAAAGCCCCACAAAACCCACACCGCCGCCGCAAAGTAAAACGGAGCCGGCGAATGCTTGACCTTCTTTGCCACGGGCCATACCTCCTTTGGGGACACTTCCCCTTTTAGGGTTGATTGTACCCTTTTATATTACCCTTGTCAAGAAAGGCACCCGTCTTTTTACAGTTCTTTTACAATCCGGAAGAGTTCATTGCCCGTTGACTTTCCTAAATAAAGAAGGTATGATACATACAGATGCCCCCGGCCAGGCTGGCCTGACCGGGGGCTATATCAAATGCGGTGCCAAAACATCACTGCCGCCTTGCCGATACCGTGGGTGGAACACATCATGGGGGGAGGCCGGCGGGGACGAGTCGGGCATCCGCTTAATGTATCCTATGTCCAGGGCATGGCCCCGGTTCTTGCCTACGCGGGGTCTTCTTTGCTTCCTTTGAATGTAAGAATTATTATAAAGGAGTCTTCTTTATGGTCAAAATTGCTCCCTCCATTCTCTCTGCTGACTTTTGCCGGCTGGAAGATGACATCAAAAAAGTTTCTTCCGCTGACTGGCTTCATGTAGATGTGATGGATGGTATGTTTGTCCCTAATATTTCCATTGGAATGCCTGTTATACAGTCCATCCGCAAACATACCGATATGTTTTTGGACACTCATCTGATGGTAGAAAAACCTGGTCGGTACATAGATGCCTTCGCCGCAGCAGGTGCTGATTTGCTTACCCTTCACCTTGAAGCCGATATGCCTCCTGCCATTCATGCCGCTTTGGACAAAGCGGATATTCTCAAGGTCAAAAAAGGGATCGCTCTGCGCCCCATTACAGCCGCTGAAGCCGTCATTCCCTATTTGGAAAGAGGGCTGGATCTGATCCTGGTCATGACCGTGGAACCCGGCTTTGGCGGCCAGTCTTTTATGAGTGACCAGTTACCCAAAATATCTGCGATCCGTTCTTATATTGAAAAATACTGCCCCGCCTGCCATTTGGAAGTAGACGGCGGTATCAACGCCCAAACCGCCCAACAATGTGTAGAGGCCGGTGCCGATGTGTTAGTCGCCGGCTCGGCAGTTTATGGTGCAGAGGATATCTCCGCCGCCATCACTGCCTTAAGGAAAACGCAAGAGCACAGGTGACGTTGTATATTCAGTTTTATCCATTTCAAACAGAGGTAATATCTATGGAATATTTTCCCCCCGCTCTGGAAACCTTAATCGAACAGTTTGCCCGTCTTCCCGGCGTGGGCAAAAAATCCGCCCAACGGCTGGCATTCTTTGTATTGGGACTGCCCGACGACGATGCGCAGGCCTTTTCGGATGCAATTTTGGATGCAAAAAAGTCCATATCCTTGTGCCCTGTCTGCTGTAGTTTTACCGAGGGTGAGGGACTCTGCCCTATTTGTGCCAGTTCCAAACGGGATGATGCTACCGTCTGTGTAGTTGCTGATCCCAAGGATGTAGCGGCTTTGGAGCGTTCCAGGGAATATATCGGGCGCTATCACGTTCTGCACGGAGTCATCTCTCCTATGAACCACGTGGGACCTGATGACCTTCATATTAAAGAGCTTGTAGAGCGGGTGGCCACCGGAAACATCGCTGAGGTCATCATGGCCACCAACCCCACCACCGAAGGGGAAGCCACCGCCATGTACCTTTCCCGACTTCTAAAGCCTTTTAATGTAAAGGTTACCCGCCTTGCATATGGTGTCCCCGTTGGCGGACAGTTGGAATTTGCCGATGATGCCACCCTGACCCGAGCCTTGGAGGGCCGACGGGAAATGTAACTTATACAAGTAGGTACAGCTGCCTTTCCTCCCCGTGCTGGAAAAGGGCAGCTGTACTTTTTACCAGAGGGGAGCGCTTTTTATGTCTCAACGCCGTCTGTTTGAAATGGTCTACCTCCTTTTGGAAAAGGGCCAACTCTCCGCATCTGCTTTGGCAGAGCGTTTTGAAGTGTCGGTCCGTACTATTTATCGGGATGTGGATGCCCTCTCTGCCGCCGGAGTGCCTATCTACTCCACCCCGGGACGAAAAGGTGGAATTGCCCTTATGGACCACTATGTTCTAAACAGGACTGCCTTTTCTGAAGAGGAGCAAACCCAGATCCTCACCGCCCTGAGATCCCTATCCGGGGAAGCTGGACTATGGTCAACAGAAACCTTGTCAAAACTCTCTGCTCTCTTTCACCGCCCAGAACCGGACTGGCTTCAGGTAGACTTATCGCATTGGGGAAATCCTGCTCAATCCAACGTCAAATTCAAAATCTTGAAAGAAGCCATTTTATCCCGCAAGGAAATTACCATTACATATGCTAATTCTTCCGGCAAAACCACCTCCCGGCGCGTCTATCCTGCCCGGTTGGTTTTTAAAGGCCAGACCTGGTATCTGCAGGGATTATGCCTGAAGAAAAATGACTACCGTACCTTTCGTATTTCAAGAATATTGCACTTGTCCTCCACCGGTCGCTCCTTCAACATTCCACTCTCCCCTCCCCCCATCCAAAATGACAGTGCTGCGCCTCCTCTCGTCCTCCTGCGCCTTCGCTTTTCTCCTGCTGTATCCTATCGGGTCTACGATGAGTTTGACGGGGAAGAGATTAGCATCCTGCCAGATGGTTCCTTGGAGGTATCCTCCGCCATCCCTGAGGATAATTGGATTTACGGGAACCTTCTTTCCTATGGGGAACAGGTAGAAATTCTCTCTCCTGAACGGATTCGTCAGACCGTCGGACTGCTTGCAAAGGCGATTTGGGAAAAATGTGAAAACCGTGACAGAGGATGTCATGGTTTTTGTGATACCATCACGGCATCACCCAACGAAGGAGATTGATAACATATGGCATTCGATTATAAAAAGGAATACAGAGAATTTTACCTTCCACCCGCCAAACCTGGTATCATTGATATTCCTCCTATGAATTTTCTGGCCGTCAAAGGGATAGGGGATCCCAATGAAACAGGCGGAGCCTACCAACAGGCTATGGGGCTTCTCTACGGTGCCGCCTTTACCATTAAGATGAGCAGAAAGGGAAGTCGTGTCATTGACGGCTATTTTGACTATGTAGTTCCTCCGCTGGAAGGTTTTTGGTGGAATGAAGGCAGTACGGCTATCGACCTCACCCACAAAGAACACTTCCACTGGATCTCCCTCATCCGCCTTCCTGATTTTGTTCGTCATGCCGATTTTTTCTGGGCCATTCAAGAGGCAACCAAGAAGAAAAAGCAGGACTTTTCCTCTGTTGAGTTTTTCACATATCAGGAAGGACTCTGTGTTCAATGTATGCATTTGGGTTCTTACGATGAGGAATCAGTAACGATAGCAGACATGGAGGCTTTTGCCAAATCTCAGGGGTACATTACAGATATCAGTTCCACAAGATATCACCATGAAATTTATCTCTCCGATGCCAGAAAAGTACCTCCCGAGCGAAGAAAGACCGTCTTACGGCTCCCAATCAAAAAAGGATAGCTCTCTGGACCATCACCTCAAAAAAGCCAAAAGACAGGCCATTTGCCTTTTATCTACTGCCATGATATAATGAAAAATAAAATTTCAGGCTATAGTCTTATTTTGAGGTGAGTTTACCATGGACCTTTGCAATATGGAAGAAATTCGAGCGTTGCTTTCCCGCCATAATTTTCATTTTTCCAAGGCGCTTGGACAAAATTTTCTCATTGAAAGTTGGGTACCACAGGAAATTGCAGATGCTTCCGGTGCCGGAGCTGGTTATGGTGTGCTGGAGATCGGCCCGGGGATCGGACCGTTAACGGTCCAACTGGCCCAGCGGGCTGACAAAGTTGCTTCGGTAGAGCTGGATCAGACACTTCTTCCTATTCTGGCGGAAACATTAGCAGACTATGATAACGTGGCCGTGATTCCGGGGGATGTGATGAAACTGGATCTCTCTGCTGTGGTTGCACAGCAATTTCCCGGTCTCACCCCTCTGGTTTGTTCCAATCTCCCCTATAACATCACAACGCCTGTGCTTACCCTCCTTTTAGAATCTGGACTTTTTTCCGCCATCACCGTCATGATTCAAAAAGAAGTTGCCCAGAGAATATGTGCGCAACCGGGAGCCGGAGCGTACGGTGCTTTCTCTGTATTGTGCCAATATTATGCAAAAACGGAGTTCCTTTTTGATGTTCCCAAAGAGTGTTTTCTCCCCAGTCCAAAAGTAACGTCAGCCGTTATTCGGCTTACACCGTGCCCACCTCCGGAATGCGTTCACAATAAGGAGCTGTTTTTCCGGGTAGTCCGGGGTGCTTTTGGCCTCAGACGAAAGACCTTACTCAACGCCCTTTCCGCCGCCTTCCCGCTGAATAAAGAGCAATTGCGAAACTGCATCCAATCTGCCGGCCTTTCTCCGGAAATTCGTGGGGAACGGCTTTCTATTCTGGAGTTCGCTCTTCTTGCCGATGAAATTGAGAAATCGTTATGAGAGAACGGATTCTTTTAGAAGAGATCACTCATCGCTACCAGCGGATTCTTGGGCAAAATTTTCTAGGTCTCTATGTTCATGGTTCCATCGCCTTTGGCTGTTTTTCCTGGGAAAAGAGCGACATCGACTTTTTAGTCGTGGTTGCAACTCCGCTGTCCTTATCTGAAAAGGAAAAACTGATCTCTGTTATGCTGGAGCTGGACCTCATCGGACCACCCAAAGGCTTTGAGATGAGCGTTGTTCTGCTGAAAACCTGTAGGTCATTTCATTATCCAACTCCCTACGAACTTCATTATTCCAATGCGCATAAAGCCAAATATCTTGCTGATATTACGGAGCATTGTCGGCTTTCTTACGGTACCGACCCAGACTTGGCTGCCCATTTTACAGTGACCAGGGCAGTTGGCTTCCCTATTTATGGTCCGCCGGTGGAAGAGATATTTCCCCCAGTGCCAAAGGACATTTATTGGGCCAGCCTGCTAAACGACATTCAGAATGTAGAAACCGAAATCATGACAGATCCTCTTTATTATGTATTAAATCTTTGCCGAATGCTGGCCTATCAGCAAGAGGGGCTGATTCTTTCCAAGGAACAAGGCGGGCAATGGGCACTTTCCCATCTGCCTTTGTCTTATCAGCCAACCGTGGCAGAGGCCCTTGTTTGTTATCAAAAGGGCCTTCCTTTTACCCCTGAGCACCACCAGGCCACCGCATTTGCACAGGCAATGACAGAGAAATTTTCCGCTTATGGTTCATAGCAAATATCCCGCAAGGAAAAATCCTTGCGGGATATTTGTTTTTACTCTCCTTCTGCCTTTAGCCGTTCCAATTCTTTTGTATCCACAATACGATATCCCTCAGGACACTTTTCCAAGCAGCCTGCTTTCACGAACTTTGCCAGCACATACAAAAAATGGCGGTAAGTCACCCCCAAAAATGCTGCCGCTTCCGTATGTCGTTCCCGGTACACTCCTTTATAAGCAGTAAGCAGTATAAACGCAGCCAGCCGATGTTCCAATTTCCCCGATTGATTATGGGAATATCGGTTTGTGTTCGCCACTGACCTTTCTCCCAAAAATCGACATAAAGCGCGAAGAAATGTCACATCATTCAACAGCATCTCTTTGCATTGAGAATACCGAACTGCGTAACAGGCACACGATGTAATGGCCGCTACTCCGTTGCATCTCTTTCTGGTACCAAGCAATTCCATTTCTCCCAAAAAGCAGGGGCCTTCTGCAAAATTGACGAGCGTAACTTTTCCGTTGGCATGGGAAACGTAAATTTTTACCCTCCCTTCCAAAAGGATATACAGGACCTCTTTTGATTCTCCTTCTTCCAAGATCGTTGTTTCGCTATCGTACTGCACGAAACTTGTATACGGTTTTATATCGAATCCGAAATAGTTTTCCAACGGAAATCTATTTTGCCATTCTTGCAGCATCCTCTGGTTCTTCGGGAGCGCCATATTATCCCCTCCTTTTCCTATGAGATTTCTCATAGCTAATTATCATACCATAAAATATACTGAAACGGAATACCAATGAAGGAGGCTCCTTATATGGAACAGCGCGCATACTGGGACCATGTTGCTCCCACCAAAGAATTCACACTTCCCCTGCAATCGGAACTTCTGGCACAGTGGGTCACCCCAGACAGCAGTATTTTGGATTTCGGCTGCGGTTATGGGCGCACTTTGAATCAGCTTCAGCAACTTGGATATCAAAATCTGTGCGGCATCGATTTCTCTCCCGAGATGATTCGCCGGGGAAAGGCGTTATTCCCCACACTCGACCTGCGAGTCAAAGTAACAGAGCAAATTGACCTTCCGGATCAAAGCGTTGACGCAGTTCTCCTCTTCGCCGTTCTTACCTGTATCCATCAGGACAAAGCCCAATCGTCTATCGTCCGGGAGTTATACCGCATTTTAAAACCAGGCGGCATTCTATATATCAACGACTATCTTTTGGCTTCCGACCCACGAAATTTACACCGTTATGAGAAATTTCAAGATAAATATGGCTGCTACGGCATCTTTGAACTCCCCGAAGGTGCTATCTGCCGCCACCATTCCCGGGAATATCTTGATCGCCTTCTTTCGGCTTTTCACACAGCGCACTTTCAACCCCTGACATTTACCACCATGAACGGCCATACTGCCAGCGGATTTGCTTACCTTGGCCAAAAGCACTAAAAAACGGGCGGTAAAACCGCCCGCTTCTACATCCCTTTTCGTATCTGCTCCAATGCCCCTTTTTCCAAGCGAGAAACCTGTGCCTGAGAAATCCCCACCTCAACGGAAACCTCCATCTGCGTCTTTCCTTGAAAAAAACGAAGGGCAAGGATCTTCCTCTCCCGCTCCGGTAGCCGGGCCACAGCTTCTTTCAGCGCAATTCTCTCCAACCAACTATCGTCTGTATTCTTGCTGTCTTTTACCTGATCCATCACACAGACCGTATCACCGCTGTCTGAATAGACAGGCTCATAAAGACTGACCGGGTCGGTAATGGCCTCCAGCGCAAAAACGATTTCCTCTCTGCGAACATCAAGAATCTGTGCAATTTCCTCCACCGTAGGTTCTCGCTGATGCTGTGACATAAATTGTTCTTTGGCCTGTAAAACCTTGTATGCTGTATCTCGCATAGAGCGAGACACCCGCATAGAGCTGTTATCCCGAAGATACCGCCGGATCTCTCCAATGATCATGGGCACTCCGTAGGTGGAAAATTTTACGTTGAGATCCACATTGAAATTGTCAATGGCCTTTATCAGCCCAATACATCCCACTTGAAAGAGGTCATCTGCATTCTCTCCCCTTCTGTCAAACCGCTGGATCACGGATAGGACCAACCGCAGATTCCCCTCAATAAGCTTCTGCCTTGCCGCCGCATCCCCTTCTTTAGTGCGGCGGAGGAGTTCCATGGTTTCCTCACTTTTGAGTACCTTCAGCTTTGCTGTATTTACTCCGCAGATCTCCACCTTACCCTGCACGTCCGAAAGCCTCCTGCCCTGAATTTGTAAATTCAGTATTTCCTAACAGGGCGCTTTCATGCTCTTCCACAAATGGAATATTTTTTATCGTAGGACGGCTTTCGATGGAATTCTCCTCTTCAAAAGGCCCATGTATCACATCATCCTCAACATCTCCCGCTTCAATCGCTCAATGATTCGTTTTTCCAATCTGGAAATGTACGATTGCGAGATACCAAGCTGATCTGCCACCTCTTTCTGGGTTTTCTCCTGACCGCCCCCTAATCCGTAGCGCAGAGTGATAATCAGCTTCTCCCGCTCTTCCAGCCGTTCCAATGCCTGTGAAAGAAGCTGACGGTCCACATCTTCCTCCAAAGGCTTCATGACCACATCCTCTTCCGTCCCCAAAATGTCGGAAAGCAGCAATTCATTGCCATCCCAATCCGTATTTAAGGGCTCATCAAAGGATATTTCGCCCCGTTGGTTAGAGGTTTTCCGCAGGTGCATCAATATCTCATTTTCAATGCATCGGGAGGCATAGGTCGCTAACTTAATGTTTTTCTCCGCCTTAAACGTGCTTACCGCCTTTATAAGACCTATGGTCCCAATAGAAATCAGATCTTCAATATTGATCCCCGTATTCTCAAACCGCTTTGCAATATAGACCACTAACCGGAGATTCCGTTCAATCAACGTACGTTTTGCTTCCTCGTCTCCCTCTGAAAGACGAAGAATCAGGGCAGCTTCCTCCTCTCGTTTCAAAGGCGGCGGCAGTGTGTCACTTCCTCCTATGTACATGACCTTTCCCGGCAGAGCAATTCCCCAGCGTGCCAGCAAAGCCCGGAGGCCCCACCAAAGCCGCCTGATTTTTCTCCACATGTTACTTCCTCCTTTATTATCCTCCCACCAGAGCGTGATAACCGCCTCCATCAGAAAGTGGAGTTGGCGACAAAGCCACCAGGATCGGACCATAATCCTCTTTCCCAACTTTGGCCTTGTCCACCTTAATGGCCAGTAACAACGCATGGGAAACTCCCACCGCCCGATAGGGCAACAATCTCCATCGATAGTCCTCTCCTTCCCTCGCCTCCAAAGCTGATACCGGATTACCCAGTTCCGCTTTCTTTGGACATTTCCCGGGCGGAAACAGATTTTCCACACGGTCCACCTCCGCCACCACCACCGGCTTTCCGGTCACAGGGTCTGAAAGGGTGTTTCCTGTGTCCAGCAGGGCGGTCAATCGACAACGTCGATTCCCCAACTGCAGTTCCACCGGCGCCAACTCCATGGGACCGTGCCTTAGGCCTCTGCCAAAAATCAGTGTCAATAATCCATAGCATACTGCCGCAGAAAGTAATATCGTTTTCAAGTCCATAACAGTCCCTGTTCCATTCAAAAGCTGAAGCGCCAGCACCCCGCCACCAAATGTTGCTGAGACACCGAAGAAAACCAGGCTGACCCTTAAAAGTTCCTTACTCCCACCGAAGGCGATCAGCACCATAGCCGTCCCCATCGCCAGCTTATACAAAGGGCTTTCCAAGAAGCCAAACCCCGGTACAAAAACAAAAGCGGCATATATACCGCCGAGTAACGCTGCCAAAAGCATCCATAAGCGGCGTATTTCCGTACCGGCCAGTCGAGCCGCCGAAAGGAGAAGCAGGTAATCCACCAACGTGTTCAATAAAAACACTTCATCCACATACACCACCGTCACCTCGTCCACCTCCTGCTTCCCTATTATACGAAACCAATTCTTCAAAAAAGGTCAAATCAATGACCGAACAAAAAAGGCCCCTTTTTTCTCAAAACGGTCAAATTCCGAATAACTTTTCTTCCGTCTTTACAGGAAAGAAAAAACCTTGAAAAACCTGAAAAATTCCCCTTGACTTGTTCATTGGAACATGATAAAATACCATCACCTATGAAAAGGGCTTTCTTTTTATGTCCGTTTTTACGGTGTAACGAGACATAAAACCCTCCCCTCAACGAGGACATAGGGAGGCAATCAATGCCGGCTCTACACCAAACCAAGGCCTTATTGGGCCTTTTGGGCTGGAGACGGCAAATAGGGCCGGCTTCAGCTTTTTTGTTTTGCCGGTCAAGTAATAAGGAGGTGCCGAAATATGGCAAAAGCTGGCAATCGGGTGAAAATCACCCTGCGCTGCAACGAGTGCAAGCAACGCAACTACAACACCATCAAGAACAAGAAGAATGACCCTGACCGTCTGGAACTGAACAAGTATTGTCCCTTCTGTCGGAAGCATACCGTTCACACCGAGACCAAGTAATGAGCCGGTCGACTATGACAGGAAATACTAATGATGGCTCACAAGAAAGAAGGGTATCACTCAATGGCTGAAAACGAAAAGCTGGACCCGATGGAGACCACCGAGTCCGAAACTGTCGAGACTGTCGACACTCCCGAGGCTCCTGTAAAAAAGGAAAAGGCCGAGAAAAAGGCCGGCAAGAAGCCTGAGAAGAAGTCCAAGCCCGGCGTGTTCGCCCGCATTGGCCAGTGGTTTAAAGAAACCAAGGCCGAGCTGAAAAAGGTCCAGTGGCCTACTTGGAAACAGACCTTGAACAATACGCTGATCGTACTGGCCTTCTGTGTCGTTGTGGGCGTGTGCATTTTTGCTTTTGACAAGTTGGCCGATGGGCTGCTCAAAGCCTTGATCGACCTCTTCCATTAAGAGGTAAGCCATGGAAGAAGCAAAATGGTATGTGGTGCACACCTACTCCGGCTATGAAAACACCGTTGCGGCCAGCATTGAAAAGGCCGTGGAAAATCGGGGAATGCATGATTTGATACTTGAAACCAGCATCCCCATGGAAACCGTTACTGAAATCACTGATAACGGTCCCAAAACAGTGGAGCGCAAAGTTTTTCCCGGCTATGTGCTGGTAAAGATGGTGCTCACTGATGATACTTGGCATTTGGTCCGCAACATCCGCGGCGCTACCGGCTTCGTGGGTTCTGGCAATAAAGCCATCCCCCTCACGGACACCGAGATATCCGCTCTGGGTGTAGAAAAGCACGAAATCGTTGTCAACTATAATGTGGGCGACAGTGTCAAGATCACCGATGGCGCTTTGGAATCCTTTATCGGCACTGTCGATGAAATCGATTTGGAACAAAGCAAAGTTCGGGTCGTGGTCTCCATGTTCGGTCGGGAAACCCCTGTCGAGCTGGAATTGGACCAAGTAGAAATCATTCAGGATTAAGTTTCAACACATATGCCCCACAAGTGGGAGGGACTGGCAATCAGTCCCGTCCATACCACATTTTCAGTAGGAGGTGCTGTTTCAAATGGCACAGAAAATCACCGGTTATGTGAAGCTGCAGATCCCCGCCGGCAAGGCAACTCCGGCCCCCCCTGTGGGTCCCGCCCTCGGCCAGCACGGCATTAACATCGCTGCTTTTACCAAGGAATTCAACGAGCGTACCAAGAACGACGGCGGCCTTTTGATCCCCGTGGTCATCACGGTTTACGCCGACCGTTCCTTTACCTTCATTACCAAGACTCCTCCCGCCGCTGTCCTTATTAAAAAGGCCTGTGGCCTGGACAAAGCTTCTGGTGTCCCCAACAAGGAGAAAGTGGCCACTATCAGCAAGGATGACATTCGCAAGATCGCTGAGCAGAAGATGCCCGATCTGAACGCCGCCAGCATTGAGGCCGCTATGAGCATGATCGCCGGTACCGCCCGTTCCATGGGCGTTATCGTGGGCGAGTAAGGCGAGGAGGTACAAAGATATGTTTAGAGGAAAGAAATATCAGAACGGCGCTAAGCTCATTGACCGGGCTGCCGCCTACGATGTGCAGGAGGCCATGGAGCTGGTTGTCAAGGCCGCTCCCGCCAAATTCGACGAGACTGTTGAGCTCCATGTAAAGCTGGGTGTTGACTCCCGTCATGCCGATCAGCAGGTCCGTGGCGCTATCGTTCTCCCCCACGGCACCGGTAAGAGCCAGCGGGTACTGGTTTTCGCCAAGGGCGATAAGGCTGATGCCGCTAAGGCTGCCGGCGCCGATTATGTGGGCGAAATGGACCTAGTGGAAAAGATTCAGAAGGAAAACTGGTTTGATTTTGACGTTGTGGTCGCTACCCCCGATATGATGGGTGTCGTGGGCCGTCTGGGTAAGGTCCTTGGCCCCAAGGGTCTGATGCCCTCCCCCAAGGCCGGCACCGTGACTCCCGATGTGGGTAAAGCCATCGAAGAGATCAAGGCCGGTAAAGTGGAGTATCGTTTGGATAAGACCAACATCATCCACTGCCCCATCGGCAAGGTTTCCTTTGGCGCTGAGAAGCTGAGCGAAAACCTCAGCGCTCTTATGGGTGCTATTGTTAAGGCTAAGCCTTCCGCCGCTAAGGGTCAGTATGTTCGCTCCTGTGTGGCCGCCTCCACCATGGGTCCCGGTGTGAAGTTGAACGCTGCTAAGTTTGTGTAAGTAGTTTTGTAAAGTAGGACCGCTGAATCATTTCAGTGGTCCTACTTCTTCTATCTTTATGCTGCTCCATCTCTATTTTCAACATTTCTCTTCATGATATTTTCAATTTTTCCTTGACATTCAATGCTTTATAAACTATAATGATATGCGTGTTCAGAGACAGCGGGGAACCTTTTGGTTCTAACGACTTTTGTCCCCCGCCGAGAATACAGCCAACAAAGTTGTTGTATTGTGCTGTTTTCGTGATGGACACGAAAGCGGCATTTTTCTTTTTAAGATGGAGTAAAACGCCGCCATTTAATTTATCTGGAGGTGAATTCACAATATGCCTAACGCAAAGGTTCTGAGTGAAAAGCAGGCCATTGTAGCCGAGCTGGTTGAAACTCTGAAGTCCTCTGCCAGCGGCGTGCTGGTGAATTACGAAGGTATCACCGTATCTGAGGATACTGCTCTTCGTAATGAACTGCGCAAGGCCAACGTGGAGTACTCGGTGGTGAAGAACACTCTGGTTCGCAGGGCTTTGGACGATGCCGGCCTGAACGAGTTGGACGAAGTGCTTCACGGCACTACTTCTTTGGCCATCAGCAAGGACGATCCCATCGCTCCTATGCGGGTGCTCAACAAGTTTGCCAAGTCTCTGGAGGGTGACCGTTTCTCCATTAAGGCTGGCTTCATGGATGGTAAGGTACTGCCTTTGGCCGACATTGCCGCCCTGGCTGAGCTTCCTTCCAAGGAGGTACTGCTGGGTCAGGTGCTGGGTATGATGCTTTCCCCCATCACCAGCTTGGCCATCGTCATCAAGGCCATCGCCGAAAAGGGCGGTGTCCCCGCCGAGACCACAGAAGAGGCTCCCGCTGCGGAGGAGGCCCCTGCTGAAGAGGCCGCTCCCGTTGAGGCTGAAGCCCCTGCCGAGGAGGCCCCTGCTGCTGAAGCTGAGGCTCCCGCCGAAGAAACCCCCGCTGAATAAGCAAAGCATAACAAACATTTATTATAATTTTAGGAGGTAAACTATTATGGCTAGCGAGAAGATCACTGCTATGATCGAAGAAGTGAAGTCCCTGACCGTTCTGGAGCTGAACGACTTGGTGAAGGCTCTGGAGGAGGAGTTCGGCGTTTCCGCCGCCGCCATGGCCGCTCCCGCCGCCGGTGGTGCCGCTGCTGGTGCTGCCGCTGAGGAGAAGACCGAATTTGATGTGGTTCTGGCCAGCTTTGACGCTGCTGCTAAGATCAAGGTCATCAAGGTGGTCCGTGAGATTACCGGTCTGGGTCTGGGCGAGGCTAAGGCCGTCGTTGAGGGCGCTCCCAAGGCCATCAAAGAGGGCGTGAGCAAGGACGAGGCCGAGGAGCTGAAGAAGCAGCTCGAGGAGGCCGGCGCCAAGGTGGAGCTGAAGTAATTCAATCCCCAAACAAGCATAAGAAACGGCTGGTGAAGATCACCAGCCGTTTTTTATACTGTTTTGCCTGTTTTCATTTTTATTCAATTCTCTCATACCCTTCGGGCATATCCACCGCATCATACAGGACCCGTGCTCCAATCGCCGTACACAGCTTTGCCATCCTGTCGTCAGCAAAGACCTCCTCCCCTTCCCAAATCTCCCGCAGGATGGTCTCATCACCATAGGTACAGAGAAATGAGGGAAATTCTCCCCGAAATGGCGCCTCTATCATCTCCTCCGCCTCTTCAAAGTCAGCCTTGGCAAAATCCAGCCGCAGCTTCCTCTCCGGATCAGCGTAGGAAACAAACAAGACAGCACTGTCAAAAATGGAAAAGGCCAGTACTGGAACTCCGAAGCCCTTTGCCAACTGCTCGGCATCCCGGCTGGAAGCATTGTACCCATCACAAAGAGTTTCTTCAAAAAAGGGAAACCATCTGGCCTCCTCCCGCCAAGCCAGTACCGGACTTTTCTGCCACTGCGGCTTCGGTATTTCTTCCTGCATAGTCGTCCCCGGAAAAGAAATAATATTGTCCTGTCTCTGTGCGGCGTTCCCCATGCGCATCCCCCGCTGAAGCTCCTCAAACACTTCCTCGCTCATGAATGCCTTGAAAAGCTCCCTCATATCCCTCTGATCTGCCAACGCCTGGGGCCGAAAGGTATCCATCCTCTCCTGCAGTGTTCTTCGGGGCAGTCCTCGGTTCTCTATGAGGTAAAATGCCATGGAAGTTCCCATGCTCAAGTCCTTTCCTTTACAATCCCAACAACTGGGTAGCCACCGCAAAATAGACCAGCAGGGACAGCGCATCCACTACTGTGGTGATAAAGGGAGATGCCATCACCGCCGGGTCAAACCCCAACCGTTTTGCCAGCATTGGCAATAGGCAGCCCACTAACTTGGCAAGAATAATGGTCACAATAACGGTCAGTGCCACGACCAGAGCCACCAACGGCCCTTTTCTATCTAAAAATATGACCTTAGCGTAAACAACTACGCCCAAAGTCATTGCACAGAGAAGGGCAACCCGCAATTCCTTCCAAACCACCCGGAAGATATCTCTAAATTCCACATCCCCAAGAGACATTGCCCGAATTACAGTAACGGATGCCTGACTTCCTGAATTCCCTCCGGTATCCATAAGCATGGGAATAAAGAGGGTCAACACGGCATTTGCCGCCAGGGCATCTTCAAAAATCCCAAGGATCGTCCCAGTAAAAGTAGCCGATACCATCAACAGCAGGAGCCATGGAATCCGGTGCAGCCATGTCTCCACCACACCGGTCTGAAAATAGGACTTGTCCGTAGGAACGATAGCCGCCATTTTTTCAATATCCTCGGTGGCTTCTTCCTCCATAACATCCATGACATCATCAACGGTTACAACGCCCACCAAACGCCCTTCCTGGTCCACTACCGGCAGTGAGATGAAATCGTATTTCATGATTCGCTGGACCGCTTCCTCCTGGTCCTCGGTGGTAAGTGCCGTTATGATATCGGTGGACATGAGTTCTTCTACCCGGCGGTCATCTTCTGCACCTAACAGCTCTCGAAGGGTCACTACCCCTTCCAACACCCGACGGCTGTCTGTAACATAGCAGGTATAGATAGACTCACTCTCTTCACTGGCCGCCCGTACCTTTGAAATCGCCTGCTGAACTGTCATGTTCTTTTTCAGATCAATCACTTCTGCAGTCATAATACTGCCAACGGAGTTTTCCGGATAGTTTAAAAACTGGTTTATCACCTTTCGTGTATCCGGTCTGGCGCTTTTCAGCACCCGTGTTACCACATTAGCCGGCATCTCTTCCAGCATATCCACGGCATCATCCACATAGAGGTCCTCCACCAGTTCTGAGACCTCCCGGTCCGTAATGGCGGAGATAACGGTCTGTTGATCCTCCGTCTCCAAATTGGCAAAAACGTCCGATGCCAATTCTTTGGGAAGCATTCGGAAAACCAACACGGTTTTCTCTGCGTCCAGTTCCTCCATAAACCCGGCCACATCTACTTCGTTCGCCTCTGATAAAAGCTTTTTCAGTGCTCTAAGGTTTTTTGCCTCTAATAACATTTGCCATTGTGTTGCCAGCAAAGTCTCATGCTTTCTGTTTTCCATCTCTTTTCCTCCTTTGCTATGTCTTTTCAGAAATACTGCAAAGAGGACAAACCGGACCTGTAAAACAGGTCCGGCGATATATTCTTTATCAAGCCATAGAAAAACTACCGTCTCTCTCCAAAAAAGAGAAACAGTAAGAAACACCGGCCGGATAAAGGTATATCACCGTCCCATTTGCTACTTCGGCCACCAATGTCCATAGACTGTTCCCCCTTTATATCAAATCGATGCAGGGCATCTGCCTATAGAATAGCATCTCGGCCCCCTATTTTCAAGTCTTTTTTCTTCAATTCAAAATTCCATTTTTATTATCAGATTTAAGCTTGCAGATATGCTTCTGATCTCCTTTTTCTCTTCCATTTAAAGAAAAAAGGTGATATACTGCTTTTGATATCTTTTTATCTACATCCGAGGTGAAACAAGTGGAGAAGCTTTACGAAGAAAATCAATATCTGACCCACTTTTCTGCCATAGTCGAAAGCTGTGTGCAAAGCAAAAAAGGATACGATATTCTGCTGAACCAAACCGCTTTCTACCCTGAGGGCGGCGGCCAACCTTATGACTTAGGCACCCTTGGCCCGGTCAAAGTTTCGGAGGTGCATGAACGGGATGGGCGAGTGGTCCACACCTGTGACGGCCCTTTGGATATCGGCAGCTGTGTAGACGGGACCATCGATTGGGATCGCCGCTTTGATCTCATGCAGCACCACTCCGGAGAGCATATCGTCTCCGGCTTGGCTTGCCAGTGGTGGGGCTGTGATAATGTAGGCTTTCACATGGGCAGCGATGTGATCACAATTGACTTTAATGTAGAGATCAATGAAGAACAGATGCGTCAGTTAGAGGCTGCTGCCAACCGCTATGTATGGGAAGACCATCCCATTCAAATCTCTTTCCCCTCCCCCGCCGAGTTAGAGGTTTTGGAATATCGAAGCAAAAAGGAGCTGACTGGAAAGGTCCGTATCGTCTCCTTCCCCGGTGCCGACACCTGTGCCTGCTGTGGAACCCATGTGGCCACTTCCGGTCAAGTTGGACTTATTAAACTCCTCAGCGTCCAGAAATTTCGAGAAGGTGTTCGTATAGAGCTTGTATGCGGCAAGCGAGCTTTGCGGTATCTCAGCAGCATATACGAGCAAAACTATCACGTGTCGAAAACTCTCTCTGCCAAAATTTTTGAAACCGGTAAAGCTGTCGACCGTTTGCTGGAAGAGAATACTGCTCTAAAGGCCCGTATTTTGTCCATGGAAGCCCGTCACTTTTCCTTATTGGCAGAGGAGTACGCCGGGCGGGGAAATGTTCTGCTTTTCGAAGCTGACCTTTCTTCAGACTCTCTGCGCCGACTGTGTGATACTGTAGCCCAAAAGTGTGGTGGGTGGTGCGCCTGCTTTTCCGGCAATGATGGGGACGGATTTAAATACGCTCTATCCTACCCCGGCGGAGATCTGAAAGAGTTGGGGAAAGCGCTGAATGCCACTCTAAATGGTCGGGGAGGCGGCAAACCCGATTTTATCCAAGGCTCTGTGCAAGCTACCAAAGAAGAAATCATTCGTTTTCTTTCGTAACGAATTCTTTTTATAAAAGGGAGAACGCCTGACAGGCGCTCTCCCTTTTATTTTAACCCTTTTTTCTCTTTCTTCCATCCACCAAAAAGGCCCAAAGAAGTGATACAACTACAACAAATCCTCCTAAAATCCCCAAGCGGAGCAGTAAAATTTGCCCGCTGTGTTCCCGATACCATACGTCATCAAAGGCATATATCACATTCATATTGTCGACACCATATTCCTCACAAATACTCATCAAATAGGGCCGAGAAGATGAATTGACTCCCGCCCTTACGCTGATGGGTAAGATATAACTTCCCTTTTCCGCTCCATCCATTACCATTCCCTTATCATACAAAGCAAGCGCATGGCTTCCATCAGGAAACTCACAGATAAAATACTGGTGGTACCCTGTCATAGCCCACAAAACACTGGTGGTAACCTGAGGGTAGTTCCAGGTTCGCCGATTTACCACACTGGTGTTTTGACGCCAGCGTGCTAACTCATATACTCCGGTTGGGATGATCTTTACTGGTTCAACCGTAAAATAGTTAAACGGATACTGGGCCGCAAACTCTTCTGTTCCCATCAGATGCGGGATATCCTCCCCTGCTCGTTTTCCCGTAAATGAAATATTGATATCTGCATTCTCTGTTTCCGACAAAGATACAGGTTCTTCCTCCCGCCTCAAAAACCTTTCTGGGTGAGACTGGAAGAACACTGTAAGCAACACAAGGAGCACAATGATGGACCAAATAGTATGAATGAGTTTCTCTTTCATATTATCACCTTATAAAAATGGAGCTGAAACGCAAATACGTTTCAGCCCCATAAACTCATTGTGGTAACGTCAACTTACTTCTGGAGCTGCTTGGCAATTTCCTCAGCAAAGTTCTCCTGACGCTTTTCGATGCCCTCACCTTTCTCAAAACGCACAGCATTCTTAAAGGTAATAGCCCCGCCGGCCTTCTTCGCTTCAGCCGCCACATACTGCTCTACGCTCATAGAACCGTCCTTAACAAAGTCTTGCTGCAGCAGGCAGTTCTCCTCATAGAACTTACGCAGCTTGCCGACAATGATCCCTTCCTTGACCTTTTCCGGCTTGGAAGCCATCTTGGGGTCGTTCTCCATCTGTACCAGCATGATTTTTTTCTCTTCTTCCAAAGTGGCATCATCCACCTGGCTCTTGTCCCAGAAACGGGGATTCATGGCAGCGATCTGCATAGCCACATCCTTCCCCACAGCCTCCACAGCCTCGGCAGGCACATCAGCCTCGAAATTCACCAACACACCGATTTTTCCACCTGCGTGAACATAGGCAACGCTGACTCCGGTGTCAAAGCGGGCAAAGCGACGAACTTTGATATTTTCGCCGATGACCAAAACCATCTCCTGCTGCTCTTCCTGAACACTGCGGCCATTGCCAAAGGGAGCTGCCATCAAAGCGTCCAGATCAGCGGGGTTCTCCTTGGCCACTGCGGCGGCCACTCCGTGAACAAACTCCACAAACTTTTCGTTTTTACCTACAAAGTCAGTCTCAGCATTGACCTCGACAACCACACCCACACCGTCAATTACGGCAGCATAAGCAGCGCCTTCGGCGGCAATCCGGTCACCCTTCTTAATGGACGCAGCCAGACCCTTTTCACGCAGATACTCCACGGCCTTCTCCATATCGCCATCGGTGGCCACCAGAGCCTTCTTGCACTCCATCATACCAACGCCGGTCTTCTCACGCAGAACCTGTACATCCTTTGCGGAAATTGCCATTTTCGTTCCCTCCTGTTTAGTTATCAGTTAAAATAAAGGAAATGCCCACCCACCCATTGGCAGGCGGGCATTCCGCAGTTTCTTATTCCTCTACGGGAGCCTCGGTCTCATCGGCAGTGGGAGCGGGGATCGCATCCACACCCTGCCTTCCCTCCTGGATGGCATTCGCCATCACAGAAGAGATGAGCTTAATCGCCCGAATGGCATCGTCATTGCCGGGGATCACATAATCGATCTCGTCAGGATCACAGTTCGTGTCCACAATCGCCACAATGGGAATATGCAGCTTCCGAGCCTCATTAATGGCGTTACGCTCCTTCCGGGGGTCCACCACAAACAAAGCGGAGGGGATCTTCTTCATTTCCACAACGCCGCCCAGATACTTCTCCAGCTTGGCGATTTCGCCCAGGTGATGCATAACTTCCTTCTTGGGAAGCATATCAAACGTACCGTCCTCCTGCATCTTCTTCAGCTGATTCAGACGGTCCACCCGGCCCCGCATAGTCTTAAAGTTAGTAAGCATACCACCCAGCCAGCGGGCATTCACAAAGTACATACCGCAGCGCTGTGCCTCTTCTTTGATGGCGTCCTGAGCCTGCTTCTTCGTGCCCACGAACAGGAGAGTGCCACCCTCAGCGGACATATCCCGCACAAAAGAGTACGCCTCTTCCAGCTTCTTCACTGTCTTCTGGAGATCAATGATATAGATCCCGTTCCGCTCAGTGTAGATATAGCTGGCCATCTTGGGGTTCCAGCGACGGGTCTGATGTCCAAAGTGCACACCTGCCTCCAGAAGCTGCTTCATCGATACAACTGCCATAGTTCTGTTCCTCCTTTTTTGTTGGTACCTCCACCTCGGTCATTTGGCCAGGTCTACCCATTTCAGGGCACAAGACCGCCATCCCAAAAGTGTGTGTACTTGCCATAGGCTATGGTAGTTTATCACAATTTGGCTGGAAATGCAAGGATTTTATTTGAATACGCAAAATTTATTTTCGTTGGTTTTGACAAGAAAATATCCTCCTGTCCACAGGAAACTGCAAGCAGGAGGATACTAGGGCAAAATTGTTTTTAATCTTCGCTTTCCTTGTCTTCCTCATCTTTTTTTCGGCGAAATTTCATCAACATCCAACACAGTATGATACTGAACTCATAGAGCAATATCATAGGCAATGCCACCATGACTTGTGAAACCACATCAGGAGGAGTAATCACAGCCGCTACAAAGAAGATGACCACAATGACCACCTTCTTGGCCTTCCTCATCCACTTCACCTTTATGATCCCCATTTGAGTCAACAGGACTGATACCACAGGCAATTCAAAAACAACGCCAAAAATAATAAAAATGGTAAGGAGAAATGAAATGTAATTGTGAACTGAAATAGATGCCACTATATCAGTGCCTGTTCTAATTCCAATCAGAAACTCAAGCATAAACGGCAGCATCAGCCTATAGGCAAAATACACTCCGCCTACAAAACAAATCAGTCCAAAGATCATGGCCAGTACATACAGTACATTCTCCCGCCTTTTCAGCCCCGGTCGCACAAAGGCCCAAATCTGGTAAAGAATCATGGGCATACTGCCACAAACCGCCAGCACAAGGGCGACAGAGAAGTGCTCTAACAAAAGCTCCTGCGGGGAAAGATATACATAGGCATAGCCATAAGACCGTCCAATATCAGTCAACAAATCAACAATGTCCCCTGCATAATGAAAACTCACCAAAAAAACCGCCAGCAGACACAGTAGACATATCATCAATCGATTCCGCAGTTCTTTCAAGTGGCCGGACAGGGTCATTGTTTTATCTTCGGTATGCTTTTTACTCATCAGTCCTCGTTCTTATCCTTTTTTTCGTCCTCATCATCGCTCATACCGGCCCGAAGGTTTTTGATGCTCTTCCCCATCATTTTACTTAACTTGGGGATCTGAGTCGGCCCAAAAAGGACTACTACCACCAAAAGAATTATGAGCAGTTCGGTTGTTCCAGGTCTCATTGTAATACACCCTCCTAAACTTTCAGATTATAGCAAACGATTTATTCCTTCGCCTCTTCCATGTCCTCTGCCTCTGCCGGAGTATCTGCCGACTTTTCTTCCCTGCCGGTCGCCTTTTCCTCCGCCTTTCCGAGATCGGTAAAAGATTTCTTGATCTCCTCTACATCCCCTCGGACATCTTTTTCCAGCTCGGTAATGGGTTCCATTGCCTCCCGAATGGGCCGCTGGGCTTCTTCCAGCGGCTCGATCACGCTTTCCCGCAGATCCTTTGTTACCTCAGATGACACCTTGCGGAATTCCTTTAAGCCTTCTCCCAGCTTTCTGGCATAATAAGGCATCTTATCAGGTCCAAGGACAATAAGAGCGACCGCAAAAATAACCATCAGCTCCAAAACACCTATCCTCATCTCGCAGCCTCCTGTCGCTCTTTATTGATACAATTACTTATTGATTACAGCGAATTTATGATAGCATATTACGATATAAAACGCAATAAAAAGGGAAAAGTTTTGCCCTTTTGCAGAATTTTCCACGACCGTCTTTTCTATAACAGCATTTTGGGCGGGCCTGAACCGGCCCGCCCAAAACAGGTTCTCCATTATGTAAGGAGCAACTTTTCCCTACCAGGCCAGATGATAATAGATTTCTTACTTCACCTGAGCCAGTGCGGCCTTGACAGCCTCCTTCAAACCAGTGGAGCTGACAGTAGCACCGCTGACTGCATCGAGAGCATCGATCTCCTCAGCAGTGGCCAAGCCCTTAAACTGCTCGGGAAGAGCATCAATGGCATTGGTGCCGACACCGGGGGTCTCCTGATGCTTGAGCACCTCTACCTGAGAGATCTTGCCATCGGCCATGGTCACACGGACAACCATCTCACCATCGTACCCGTTGGCACGACCGATATACTGATTCTCACCGCACTCAAAGTTGTCCTCATCACCAGCAGCGGCAGCGAAGCCATAATAAACATTCAGCATCTCAACCGTCTTCCGGGCCACATCAGCAGAAACGCCAGCGCAGCGAGACATCCGCAAAGGATGGCTGCGCTCGGCCACATCAGCAGCCTCCATCCACTTGGTAACAGACTCAGAGCAGTTCACGGAGTTAGCGACGGTGGTGATCATCTTTTCCTCCGGCTGATAGAAGGGGAAGGCGGCGGCGCTATACCAAGCGGCCAACTCCTTTACCATAGCATCCTGATCCTCAGTGGGAACAAACAGGCCGATAATGCCATAGGCACCAGCCATAGAACCACAAAGGGTGCCCACATTATAGCCGGCATGGCCGCTGTGATACATCTGGGTGGGGATCTGGTTATAGGGGTAGCCATACTCCTCCGCAAGTGTGCCCAGAATTCCATCAAACACAGTGCGGGCGCAGCCACCCAAGGTATAGAACCCTTTGTAGACCCGATCCTCAACAGCCGCAGCGTCCAACTCGTGCCAGACAAAGGGGAATGCAGGTGCCTCAATGGGGCCCTGGGTAGCGGTCGGCTCAGGGTCCTTGGCGGCACAAGCCCCAAGCAGGCCAACAGAGGCAAGGCCAACCACTCCGGCAGCACTTCCCTTCAGAAAATCACGGCGAGAAAGATCCTTCTTCATTTCTTTTTCCTCCTGTCAATTGATTGCAGACTCATAGAATGGTTCTCTTACAAATGCACTCTATGCTCTATGATAAAAATATATCATTATCGTCGAAAAAAGTCAATCTATGGCATATAATTTTTTACTTCGCAAACTCATCTTTATGTGAATTCTCTCTTATTTCAATCATTCTCCCTCCCGGCCATGACCTCATCAAAGTGACGGTTGATTTGGTCGGTAAATACCTGAGCCGCATTATACCCCATACGCTTATTCCGGTTATTCATAGCCGCCACTTCAATGATAACTGCCAAGTTTCGCCCCGGCTTCACCGGCACTGTAATACTGGGCACCTCCACATCCAGGATCGTAGCACTCTGTTCATTCAATCCCAAGCGGTCATAAAAGGCATCATCCCGCCATAATTCCAGGTTCACGACAAGATCCACATTGCTCTCATTCTTGACCGCTCCCATACCGTAAAGGCGGCGAACATCAATTACCCCGATCCCTCTCAGTTCCATGTAGTGGCGAATCAGCTCCGGAGCACTGCCCACCAGCCGGTCCAATCCCGTCCGCTTGATTTCCACCGCATCATCGGCGATCAACCGGTGGCCTCGTTTGATCAGCTCGATGGCCGTCTCACTCTTTCCTACCCCGGACTCTCCGAAAATAAGTACCCCCTCGCCGTAAATCTCTACCAAAACTCCATGGCGGGTAACACGTGGCGCAAGCTCATTTTGCAGCCCTGCAATCAATGTGCCCATAAAAGCGGATGTCCGTTCCTGACAGCGAAGGATCGTACGATCATATCTTTCTGCCAATTCCATACACTCGGTAAAAGGTTCCATCCCCCGGGTAATAATAATGGCGGGAAACCCCCGCTCCATTAACCCTTCAAAACTCTTCAACCGCTCCTCGTGGCTCAATCCCTCTAAAAAAGTCGATTCTACTTTTCCCAAGAGCTGGATGCGCTTGTTATCAAAATAGTCAAAAAAACCTATCAATTGCAATCCTGGTCGGTTAATATCATTGGTCCGGATGAGACACTCTTCATATCCCGATCCTTTTCGCAAAACCTCCAGATGATAATCTTCCACCAACTTGGACAACTTTACACTATATGGGTGCTCCATGCCATTTCCCTCCTTACGATTACAGTATAACTTACCGCCTCTTTTGACGCAAGGGTTCAAATAAAAAAAGAGCAGCCGCTTTATGCGGCTGCTCCCCTTTTTCCATTTTATTCGTATGTATGGCCGGGGGTTTGGTCTTCCTTCTGAATAACGCATTCGGGAGGTACCGGCAGTCCCTGGCGGCGATACCAATCTCCCAACGCCGCCTTAATGGCCTCCTCCGCCAATACAGAACAGTGCATTTTATAAGCCGGTAAACCGTCCAGCGCTTCTGCCACGGCGGCATTTGTCAGTGACAGCGCCTCCTCTACTCTCTTTCCCCGGATGAGTTCCGTTGCCATAGAGGATGTTGCTATGGCAGAACCACAACCAAAGGTTTTAAATTTGGCATCCACAATAACCCCATCTTCGATTTTCAAGTACATTTTCATAATGTCTCCACACCTGGGGTTTCCCACTTGTCCTACAGCATCGGCATCCATGATCTCGCCCACATTCCTCGGATGCTCAAAGTGGTCCATAACCTTCTCTGAATACAGCATTTTATCTCATCCTCCCCTTCAACTGCGCCAAATCGGCTTTTGTGCCTTTTTATCCCATACGGGAGACAGCTCCCGCAGATAGCTTACCACCTGTGGAACAATCTCCAAAATGTAATCCACATCCTGCTCGGTCGTCCCTCTTCCCAGTGACAACCGCAGCGAGCCATGGGCGACTTCATGGGGCAGCCCAATGCTCAACAGTACATGGGAAGGATCCAGAGAGGCAGAGGAGCAGGCCGACCCGGAGGAAGCCTGAATCCCTTTTGCATCCAAATGAAGAAGGAGCGCCTCTCCCTCAATTCCTTCAAACGTCAGCGAAGCTGTCCCGGGCAGACGGCATTCCCGGTCTCCTGTTACTCTGGAGCTGGGAATATCACTCAGACCGTCCAGCACTCTGTCCCGCAAAGCGGAAAGACGCTTGGACTCCACCGCCATCTCCTCCACCGATTCCTTCAATGCCGCAGCCATCCCCACAGCCAGCACCACCGGCTCTGTTCCCGAACGCAGTCCCCACTCCTGCCCTCCACCATGAACCAGCGGCGGAAGCCGAAGCCCATGACGAAGGAAAAGGCCGCCAATCCCCGCAGGTCCATAGAATTTGTGTCCTGAAAAAGACAGCATATCCACATTCCAGGCCTTTACATCCACGGGGATATGCCCCACCGCCTGTACCGCATCCACATGGAAAAGCACATTATGTGCCTTGACAATCGCTCCAATCTCTTCGATCGGTTCTATGGTTCCAATCTCATTGTTGGCCGCCATAACTGAAATCAAAATCGTGTCCGGTCGAATTGCCTTTTCCACATCCGAAGGAGAAACCCTGCCCCCTGCATCCACAGGCAGATAAGTAACTTCAAGCCCCTGTTTTTCCAGCCATTGCGCAGAATGAAGGATGGCATGATGCTCAATAGAAGTCGTTATGATATGCTTTCCCTGCCCTCTCCGCAGCTCTGCCGCTCCCTTGAGCGCCCAGTTGTCGCTCTCTGTGCCGCCGGAGGTAAAAAGCACTTCACTGGGACGTGCATTCAAGCATTGGGCAATTTCCGCCCGTGCCGCTTCCAGATCATCCTTTGCTTCCTGTCCCAGATAATACAGGCTGGAGGGATTCCCGAATCGTTTGTCCCAAAAATCTGCCATCGCCTGTTTGGCGGTCGGTGATAATGGAGTCGTTGCTGCGTGATCTGCATATACCATGCGTGACATATCCATTCCTTCTTATTTTTGAATTTAATCATATAATTCATATATGATTACTATGATAAAATACTATAACTTTTTCCTGATGTCAAGGAAAAAATTGTGGGGAAGCGGTCTTCCGCTTCCCCACAACGCCCCTTTAAGGCTTTTCCATATTGAACTTGTTATAGGTTTCGCTGATTTTACTCTGCGGCGCCGGGTCTACCTTGTACCACCCCTTTGCCTGAGCGGCCTTAAAAAGCGCTGTCTGTGTCATGTGGCTTTGGCCGAGGATCTTCAAATACTCATCCCGCAGCCGCTCATCCACACACTCTGAGGCAAAGGTGTTATAGTTTGTGCTCATCTTCTTCTCACTGAGGATCATATCTGTAATACGTTCCTGATCATTCATGGTATCCCCTCCTTACTTCAAAAAGTTCAACAGGCAGTTGTAATTTTGCCGATGCTGGTCGGCATATTGCTGAAAACTGGTTTTCAGCTGGGCGTCCTCGGTCTCCTGTACGGCGGCCTGATACTTACTGCACAGGACCTTTTCAAAATCGAGCTGGTCACTGATCCCTGCAAGCTCCTTTGCGGTGAGATTGGGCATGGAAATTCCCTCCTTTGTGTTATGTTCCTTTCCTATTCTCACCATCATCGGAAAAATTATGCATAAGTTGGGGGTATCCATGGGGCGAAAAAGAAAAAATCGCATACCATTGGCCATTGATTTGCCCCAATGTGCTAAGGCAGAACAGGGCAGTCAGTGGATAAGGTCTTTGCAAACTATAAGGGATTGCAAAAAGAAATCCCTGCTTTTCTTTCTTATATAAAACCTGCCCAAGCCCACGCAGCATTTGCGCCACTTCCCTGTCTCCTACCATCTTTTCCGGCCGCTCTGCCCACTGCCATCCTCCCGTTTTCTCTTGTCTGATATCCTCCGCTCCTACAAGAGAAATTTCCGCCCCTATTGGCGGCCATCCACATCTGGCCTCTAGTTGGGACACTTCCATTACCCGGCGCAGTCGCAAAGTTCCACCTTCTGGAATCAAGGTCCCCAGCAATATTTTTCCCGCCGGCCCCTGCAGCCATGCCTTGTAAAGCCCAGCTCTGCCAATCCCGCCAATTGCCTGACAGATAACACGCTCTCCGTCCTGCCGAACGGTGACCCCTCCGTTGGGACCATCAAAGCTCCACTTCACAGCCTGCACCCCCTCTGCCAAACGGTATGTTTTACAGTAGGAAAGTATGTCAAAAAGGCGTGTCTCCTTCTCTCAAAGGAGACACGCCCTTCCTTTAAAACATAAGTGTAACATCACCAAGATCCGTTTGGGCCTCAATAAAGTATGTTTGCTCTGCATCTGTCAGTAATGTCTCACACTCCCCTTGAAAGCTCAGCTCATTGACCTTTATTTTTCCAAGCGAGGAAGAAAGATGGTACCCTACGCCATTTTGTTCGGGAAAATGAATTGTTATGTCTCCCAAACTGCTTTCCGCTTCCAATGTCCGTGCTGTCAGTCCAAAACTGCTTACATCCCCCAAGTTCGTATCAAAAACTGCTTCCCACGCAGTAAACTCTTCTGCATCCACTGATATATCGCCGAAGTCTGTAGATATTTCCAACTTCTGGATCTCTGTTTCAGCTGGTATGGTAATAACCACTCGGCTGGTAAACTCAAAATTATCCCTGAAATAATCTTTTGTCTCTTCACTCTCCACTTTTATGACACCATTTTCCACCCGATAGTCCATTGCATACCCAAACACATTCCAGCTGAGAACAACCGAGAAGTTTTCCCCCGTCCGAACCCAGACGTCGCCCCAGTCAACATCAACATCCACACAGGTAATTCCAGTCAGCACGCCGCTTTCTCGTATTTCCTCTCCTTCAATCGTCTCCGGTTGAAAGCCCCCATTTTCTCTATCTCCAAAATGTATGCCATCGCCATTGATCCATACGCCTTTCTTTCCGCCAATAAGAAATCCTTCCTCATTCACCTGAACAGGACCCCAGCTTTGACCAACCGCTGACCGCTCATATTCCTTGCTTTCCGCACGGCCCCCCATTAGTGCTCCTGCGCCTCGGAAGAAAATTCCCACAAGAAAAAGCCCCGCTGTTACACGGCAAATCAGCTTATCTATCGCTCTCATCGTGCTCCTCCCTTCATTCTGCAAACGTATCCCATAAGTAGCGTACTCCTTTGACCGTCAAGCGGCAGAGGAATATCAGCATAAAAAGGAGGAATAATCCGACCCCCGCCACTATCAAGCCGCCCCCTGCTTCGTAAAGAGCACCCGCCAAAGAAAGATTCGTAAATGCTGAACCGGCTATACCAAGCCCAATAGCGACACAGAGAACACCTGCACCGCCCAGGCCCAGCACCAACCCCAATGCCACCGGCCAGCCAAAGAAAACTATTGCCCCAAAGATCAGAAAAACCGCCCATGAGGGAAGCCTTCCATGTTCTATGGGCACATACTCCGCATCATAGTCATACTGCGGATACTCTGGCGGCTGAAACGGCTCTTCCCAGTTCCTCTCCGACAAAATCTGATGCGCTAGTGCCTCCGGACTTCCCAGCTCCGCAATCACAGCCTGCTCCTGTGCAGGCCCCGCATCAGCAAAATATTCGGCATAGTATCTTGTGATGTCCTCGACCTCATCTGCTGAAAGACGGCCGCTTAAATAGGTCCGCAGCAAGTTCAGATATGTTTCCTTACTCATTCCTTCGCTCCCCCTGACAATATGTTCTCAACCCGGTGGGTGTACTCTGTCCAGCTCTGACGACAATCCTTTAGAAGTTCCTGACCCTTTTGGGTAATGGTATAATAGCGGCGGTTTCGCCCCTGAAACTGCTGGTCATACACCGCCAAACATCCCTCTTTTTGCAAACGCCGTAAAACAGGATATAGCGTAGATTCCGAGATGTCGATCTCTCCCTTGATCCGCTGTGTCAGACTGTAGCCATAGGCATCGCCCTGATCCAAAATCGCCAGCACACACCCATCTAACAATGGTGTTGTTAATTGAAAAATCACAGCCCCACCACCTTTCTTGTTCTATATTATATTTCATATAATATTATTTTGTCAAGTTATATGCTCTCTCTTCATAAAAACTTCATATATTACCAGCTTGTAAACATTTTTTTATTCACACACTTTGTCCTTTTTGACGGTTGCCAAAGGATTTTGATTGCGTTAAAATAAAGCTATACTACATAAATATAGAGGTGCAGAAATGAACCTTCGTGTTGGTATTGACATTGGTTCCACTACTGTGAAGGTCGTGGTGCTGGATGAAAATAACGCCCTTCTCTTTCGCTCTTACGAGCGACACTTTTCAAAAACCCGCGAACGGACTGTTGAGACCTTATATGCCATTCGGGATATGTTGATGGGGCAAACGGTACATATGGTCATAACCGGGTCCGCTGGCTTAGGGGTTTCCAAAGCCAGTGGCATTGACTTTGTGCAAGAGGTTTATGCCACTGCCGCTGCCGTTCAGGAATATCATCCCGACACTGATGCCGTCATCGAACTTGGCGGCGAAGATGCCAAAATTATCTTTTTCGGCGGTGCTCTGGAAGAACGGATGAACGGCTCCTGTGCCGGCGGCACCGGCGCCTTTATTGATCAAATGTCTTCCCTTCTTGACGTAACCGTTGGGGAACTCAACGAACTGTCCCTCCGGCACGAAAAAATCTATCCCATTGCCTCTCGCTGCGGCGTTTTTGCCAAAAGTGACATTCAGCCTATCCTGAATCAAGGCGGCCGCAAAGAGGATCTGGCCGCTTCTATTTTCCAGGCTGTTGTAGATCAAACCGTGGCCGGTCTTACGCAAGGCCGAGAGCTGAAAGGAAAAATTGTCTTTCTGGGGGGACCTCTTCACTTCCTGTCCGG
Source organism: uncultured Oscillospiraceae bacterium (assembly GCA_910587345.1). Taxonomy (GTDB): domain Bacteria; phylum Bacillota; class Clostridia; order Oscillospirales; family Oscillospiraceae; genus Vermiculatibacterium. The sequence continues at coordinate 86,243 of CAJUKH010000026.1, forward strand.
TCTTCGTCAGCGATTTGTCGAGACCTTGCAGTTAGATGCCGATCACGCCGTCTTTCCTGAAGACGGCGACTGTTTTGCCGCCATGGGGGCAGCCCTCTGCTCCACTGATTATACTCCCCGCCCCTTCGAGGAGTATCTAAAACTGCTGGAAGAAAGTGTGGATGCTGCCGGCGTCCTCGATGTTATGCCTCCTTTGTTCACTGACCAAAACGAGTATGATACTTTTCTCGAGCGCCATAACGCCAACCATCCCCCCGAAGCCGACCTGTCCACCTATTCCGGGGATGCTTGGTTAGGAATCGATGCCGGCTCGACCACTACAAAAATAGTGCTCATTGACCCGCAAGGTGGTATCCTTTACAATTACTACCACTCCAATCTCGGCAACCCAGTCGCCATTGTACTGGAACAACTTCAAAAGATATACAGCCTTTGTGGCGATCGGGTCCGTATTAAAGGTTCCGCTGTTACCGGCTATGGCGAGGAACTGATTAAAAACGCTTTCCAGTGCGACCTGGGCTTGGTGGAGACCATGGCCCACTATAAAGCAGCCGCTCACTTCAATCCCGATGTGGATTTTATTATCGACATCGGCGGGCAGGACATGAAGTGTTTTAAAATTCGTAATGGGGCGGTCGACTCTATTATGCTTAACGAGGCCTGCTCCTCTGGCTGTGGTTCCTTTATTGAAACCTTTGCCAAGGCTCTGGACTACGACATTGCTACCTTTTCTAAATTAGGACTTTTCTCCCCTCGCCCTGTGAATCTTGGCTCCCGCTGTACCGTTTTCATGAATTCCAGCGTAAAACAGGCGCAAAAGGATGGCGCCAGTGTGGAGGACATTTCAGCCGGTCTTTCCATTTCCATCGTTAAAAATGCCGTTTATAAAGTCATCCGGGCTGCCAGTGCGGACGATTTGGGGAAACACATCGTTGTTCAAGGCGGCACCTTTCTTAATGATGCTGTTCTCCGTGCTTTTGAGCAGGAGCTTGGCCGCAATGTTGTTCGCCCTACCATTGCCGGTCTTATGGGGGCTTTTGGTGCGGCCCTGGCCGCCAGAGACATGGAGCTGGAGCGGTCCAGCCTGTTAAGTGAAACGGCATTACACTCCTTCTCCCACTCTGCCAAACCCGCCACCTGTGGTTTATGTACCAATCATTGTTCCCTAACCGTGAATCAGTTTGACGGCGGCCGCCGATTCATTTCCGGCAACCGCTGTTCACGTCCTTTAGGTAAAGAGAAACAGGAGTTGCCTGACCTGACCCGTTACAAATACCAGAAACTCCGGGCCATGGAGGGCAAAGGCAGCGGAACCGGTGTTCGGGGGCGCATTGGGGTCCCCTTCGGGCTTAATATGTATGAAAATCTTCCTTTTTGGTACGAGTTTTTCACAAAATTGAACTTTGAAGTGGTTCTCTCCCCCGAGTCCTCTCGAAAACTCTACTTGAAAGGCCAGCATACGATCCCGTCAGACACAGTGTGTTATCCCGCTAAACTTCTTCACGGTCATGTGGAGGCTTTGGTTGAGATGGGTGTAGATGCCATCTGGTATCCCTGTATGTCCTACAACTACGATGAGGGGATCGGAGACAATCACTATAACTGCCCTGTGGTCGCTTACTATCCGGAATTGCTGGCCGCTAATGTACCGCTTCTCAAAGAAACGCGTTTTCTTATTCCCTATGTAGGCCTGAATCGTCCCAAAGATTTTGAAAAACGCATTGCAAAAATCATGGCGGACACATTCTCTATCCCCAAAAAAGAAAGTATAGCGGCCACCCGTTCCGCCTATGCCGCTTACGACGCCTATAAAAAGGATTTATGGGCCACTGGCCAGAAATACATCACTTACGCCAGAGAACACCATCTCCCCATTCTTGTCCAGGCGGGTCGCCCCTATCACATCGACCCGGAAATCAACCACGGTATCAATGACCTGATCACTGGACAAGGTTTTGTCCTTGTCAGCGAGGATGCTGTCAGCCATCTGGAGGGCTATGAGAGTCGAAAGGTCCTGAATCAGTGGACTTTCCAATCCCGTATGTACAATGCTGCCCGATATGTATGTACTCAACCGGATATGCAGCTTATCCAGCTGGTGAGCTTTGGCTGCGGCACTGACGCTATTACCGCTGACGAGGTTCGTGCCATCTTGGAGGATGGCGGCAAACTTTATACTCAATTGAAAATCGACGACATTAATAATCTGGGTGCGGTTAAGATTCGTATTCGCTCCCTTATGGCGGCCTTGGATGCCCGAAACGTACAAAAATAACCTCTGATGCTCTATCCGCAAATCCCGGAAAGGAAACATTTCTATATGGCAGAATTAGTATATGATAAAACCGGGCGGCTCCTTTTTACGAAGGAAATGAAAAAGGAGTACACCCTTCTGGTCCCCCAAATGCTTCCCGATCACTTTGCCATGATCGTCAGTATTTTTCGCAGTGAGGGATATCAGGTGGATATGCTGGAAAATACCGGCCGCCCCGTTATTGACGCAGGGCAGAAATATGTTCACAATGATGCCTGTTACCCCGCTATTTTGGTCATTGGCCAGTTGATCAACGCTGTTCAATCTGGAAAATATGACCCTCACAAAGTCGCTTTGGTCATCACACAGACCGGAGGGGGTTGCCGGGCCTCCAACTACATCCATTTGCTTCGCAAGGCGTTGGAAAAAGCTGGGCTTTCTTTTGTGCCTGTAATTTCTGTCAATCTATCCGGTCTGGAGCACAATCCCGGTTTTAAGTTGAGTGTTGGCCTGCTTCGAAAGGTCATTTATGCTTTGATTTACGGTGACCTGATTCTGATCGTGGCAAATCAGGTCCGTCCGTACGAACTGACCCCGGGCGACACTGATAAGGCGGTCCAAACCTGTATGGATTTTCTCCTTCAGGACATGGAATGCGGAAAAGGTATGACCTTCCGCAGTATGAGAGCCAATTTCGACCGTATTATCAATACCTTTAAGGCAGTTCCTGTCTCCGGCAAACAGAAAATTAAAGTAGGCATTGTCGGCGAGATCTATGTAAAATATGCCCCTCTCGGAAACAATAATCTTGCTGATTTCCTTCTTGCCGAAGGCGTCGAACCTGTAATTCCCGGCGTCATTGATTTTATCATTTTTAAAATCAACAATCGTGAAGTTGATGTCGGCCTATACGGCGGCAAGTGGATAAAAGAAAAACTCTGTCATTGGCTTCAAAAGTATGTGATGAAATACCAGCATGCCATGATCGATGCGCTGAATCAATCCGGTCGTTTCCGCGCTCCGGGTGATTTTGACGCCCTTCACCGTGGTATCAAAGGCTATCTGGGTGACGGTAACAAGATGGGAGAGGGCTGGCTCCTCACCGCCGAGATGCTGGAACTGATCCACAGCGGGGTTCCCAATATTGTCTGTACGCAGCCTTTCGGGTGTCTTCCCAACCATATTGTGGGCAAGGGCATGATCCGTAAAATCAAAGATGATTACCCCTGGTCCAACATCGTTGCCATTGATTACGACCCCGGAGCCACTAAAATCAATCAGGAAAACCGCATCAAGCTGATGCTTGCAAATGCCCGGACCCTGGCCAAAGAAGAAGCTGCAAAAAATGCTTCTTCTGCGACCCCTCTTCCCACACCGTGAGACTTATCGGAGAAAGCAATTATATGAAGAACAAACATAAAAACAAAAAGGCAGCACTGATTCTCCTTCTTTGCTTTACTCTGAGCGGTTGCCGGAAGGAAGCGTCGCCCGCCCCTGTCTCACCGGCCCCCACACCTTCTCCCACGGCAGAAGCGTGGCAAACATTACCTTTGCCGGATGTACTTGTTGCTCCGGCAAAGGTAAACGGTTCTCTTCCGGATGTCTCCCTTTTGGGAACCATTTCAGACGCCGATATCTTTCTATACGGGTTAAGTGAAGCGCTTGGCGGCGGTGTTCTTCTCTGTTGCGGGCAGCAGCGTGTTCATTTTGAACAGCGATTCTTCCCCCAAGATCTCTCCATTGCACAATTACCAGTCCTTTATTGGAAAGACTTTGATGGAGATGGACAATCTGAGCTGGCAGTAAAATATCACACCGGCCAGGACGAATCGGGTGGCTGCACCTATGACTTGGTTTTCTATCGCCCCAACGGCGAAACATGGAGCGCAGTATCTGCCAGCCAAAGTTTTTGTGCTGAAGCAATTTTGAAAGAGATAAATACCTCCTGGAACGAGCGAACCAATACCTGTACTCTCTCGTGCAGCGGCCAGCAAGTCCTTGTTGCCCTTCCTGCCGATACTGCTCCCGGCCGGCTCGTAATTGGGCATCTGTGTCTCTTTACAGAGGAGGAGGGCCAGTTCACTGTTATTTGTGACGCTTGGTTTCCCGTTCTTTCCGACAGTGCCGCCATCTTCCGGGCACAGATTATCTATGACGGCATATCTGTAGCCTTACAGAACATCCATATGGATTCTTTTTCCGGTGTTTAACACGATAATCCCTCCTTTTTCGCCCATACTATGGGTAAAAAGGAGGGATTATCGTGCCGTCTTCAACACCTGCCCCATTGTCCAATTTCACCAACGACCTTTCCAAACCCACCCATGCGCAAAACCATTTTGGACATCACCCCGCAGAAAAGGCCCGCTATATTCAGGCCGCTCATCAGGACAGCAGTAAAGCAGAAATGTGGGCTTTAATTTGCGAGTTGGACTCTTTTCGCACTTTTTGACCAGCCATTGCGTAGCATAAAGCGGAGGTGGTTAAATGGAACTGCACTGCGAAGAGGCTGCCGGTACCGGTTATGCCGGCCTTGTCCTGTTGGCTGCCTTGATCGCTATTGAGATAGCACGGAATTTAACCGCCTCACAAATAACCCTTCTGTCCAATTTTTTTGAAGTTTTGGGCGATAATCTGGCTGTTTTGGCCATTCAGCCTCCCCCATGTCAATGTTCATCCAATCAAAATACCGTAGAGGAATAACCCTCTACGGTATTATTTTACCCCTTTGCTGCTTGCCATGCGGAAAACGACCAGGTCCTCCAATCAGAGGCCATCTTTTTCGCCTCACGGCGCCGTCCCTCCAGCAGTGAATCCAACCTCCCCCATTTCACTTGAATATCTCCCGGCAACTCTTCTATTTCCTTTAATGCGTCATAAGAAAGCCCGTGGGTCAGATAGGTCAAATCAATCACTTCACTCTGGTTTTCCCGCCACATAGCCACATTGTATCGGGCAACGTAGCGGTCCACATTACAATAATTTAATATCAGCCACCCTGTTACCGCTATCACAAAGGCCGTTTTAAAAAATGCGGCACCCTCTTTCCATACGCTTCGGAGTGCTACCGCAAAAAACAGCGTCAGCATTGCCATGCCCCAGTAAGTCAGAAAGCGCTTTAGGGACAGGCCGTATACCGATACATAAAGCGTCATACGGTAGGCAGCCGACAGGAGGATCAACCCACTCTCCAAAATCAATACTGTCCCAAGCCATTTCAGCCACAGCTGTTTCCCTTCCCCTTTTCCAAATCTCATTGCAATGAGTATTAACGTCAGATTCAGCCCTGCCACAAAGACCAGCTGAAAAAAACCGCTTCGGGCATATTCCGCATACGAAAGGCCGGAAACCCGTTCCAAATAGGCCGGCCCACCAAAAAGAGCGGTCGACTGCACCACAATAAAGAAGGCATATAAAAGGTCCATTATCAACAGGATCACCGTTGACAACAGCGGGTCTACTTTAGGGAAAGAAAATATCTTGCTTTCTCTTTTCTCTATATACCGTAGGGAATAGAGCAGCCCAAAATGAACCGGGACAAGTATAAGTCCCAAAAACAGCCGAAAAACCGCTTTCCCAAACAATTGAGCAAACCCGTTCAATAGCCTCTCCACCACTATGGCAAAATAGGGGTCTGCCTGTACCAACAGCGGAATCACCAATAAAAGAAGTGGCAAAGCAAGAAGCAAACCAAGCAAAACTGTAAGTAACCGTCTATCCCCTTTGATTGATCTTACCGTATCCATTGAGGCCGGAAGGACCCCAAATGTCCCTTTCCCAAGAAGCCAGATCCCTTTTGGAAAAGCAGATGGGTCCGCCCAACTCTCTATCCCCGTCCATTGAGCAAGTTGTATCGCCCCAAGGACCACCAGCGCAACCATATTCCATCCTCGCAACCACAGATTGGAGTAGAGCGAAAAAGTCAATGCAATCAGCCCAATAGCTCCCATCAGTAGTTTAGACGCCCGGCTTTTTAAGCCATCCGGCCCCATATACCAAAAAAGAACCATATACCATACAAATACCAAAAGGCTAATGCCAAACCCGGGAAGTCCCTTTGCCCAAAACAGATTGACCAGTAGTACACCGATTCCCCAGGCCGCAGGCAGAAGCGCCCGGTCCCGTCCGTCGGCTTCATAGACCTTTCTGGGTTTGGCCGTGGAAAGGGTTGTTGACGCCGGAGTCTGCCTTTTGACTACCTCATCCATTTTCCAGCCACTCCCTTCCTTTTTCCCTTTTCTCACTCTGCACAAAACTCCCCAGTGCGAAAAGCAGAGGCGGCAGAAATCCAGCCACTAACCCCCACACCCCTATTCCCATAGTAAAGCTTGCGCTGGGTAAAAGTGCAAAAAGCGTTACAACAAACAAGCTGGATGGCAGCGCAAAGAGGAAGGAGCCGGCAAAAACCACCATAAAGAGGTCCGACATTTCGCTCATAACACTTACCAACACGACCAAAACCCATATCCAGGCCACTATTGTCGGCAACAGAACTGCCAACACCTTTTCCTGCAAAACCCGTGGAGCAGCCCAGCTTGAAAATGACGCTTTCAGCTTTCCCAGAGGGAAGTAGAGCAGCAACAATAAAACCACAACTCCAACCGTAATAAATGGTGAATCTATCGGTATCCAGCATAGCGCGAAAAGAACGGGGCAGCTTATTAAGCTATACAAAATATGGCACTCCGCAAACCCTGCAAACCGCTGTGCCACCGTTGGTGCCTTTCCCCTTTCCGATTCGTTATTCAGGGGCATTTTCTTTTTCCTCCCCTGGTATAAACTCCAGAATATCTCCCGGCTGGCAGTCCAAAGCCTTACAAATCGCTTCCAGCGTGGAAAAGCGGACCGCCTTTGCATGATTATTTTTCAAAATGGACAGATTGGCAAGCGTCAGATCCACTTTCCCAGCCAATTCATTCAGGCTCATTTTCCGCTTTGCCATCATCACGTCCAAATTTACGATAATTGCCATCTCTCCACCTCCCTAAATGGTCAGGTCATTCTCTTCCTTCAGTTCAGCAGCCTGGCGGAAGAGGGCAGAAATGACCATACACAGAAGACCGCCCATGGCAAAAAGAGGAACAAACAATGTGTTATAGGAAAAAAGCGATGCCGGAGAGTGAAAGTACAGCAGCCGCCACAGCACCCGCACCAAAGCGACAGCCGAAATTACAAAACAACATTTCGCCGCCCGATTCATGCTGACACTATTCTTTTTCCGGAAGGGCTCTCCTTCCAAAACCGTGTCCAGCACCCCCTTTGCCTGCCAGAGAATCACAGCAGTACAAATGCCGCAGACAACAAGAAACAAAGTGAGCACAGCGGTATATTGACTTCTCCAGACCCGGAACAGGTATTGCCAACAGACAACCAGAAAAACCAGCGGCCCGGATTCCGTCCCAAGCACTTCCAACTTCTCCGCCGCTCCCCACAGTCCATACTCACTTCCCATCCCTACGATCCCCGGCACGAAAGGCAAGATTGTAAGATTGCATATAAACGTAGTGACTACCAAAATCTTTAGAAATCCCGCCAATTTTTGCGTTGTTGTTTTTTCCATAAATTTTCCCTCCTGTCTCCCACATGTTACCATTTGTTTTATTGATTGTCAAGTGTTTTTTATCGTTTTTCAATAAATTTATATTGATTCGCAAAAAAACGAGGAGGGGTATCCCTCCTCGTTTTCTCCGTTTTATTCTTATTTTTGCTTTTGCAGATACTCATCCATGGCTTCAGCCGCCTTTTTTCCGGCGCCCATTGCCAAAATCACAGTAGCCGCACCGGTAACGGCATCTCCGCCGGCATAGATCCCTTCCCGGCTGGTTTGCATTGTCTCTTCATTTACCACCAGACAACCTCTTCTGTTTGTTTCCAGCCCGGGGGTTGTGGAGCGGATCAGCGGGTTTGGACTGGTTCCCAGAGCCATAATGACTATATCCACGTCAAGAAAGAAATTGGACCCCGGCACCTCTTTGGGCACCCGTCGGCCGCTTTCATCAGGGGCCTGAAGCTGCATTTCCACACACTCGATCTGACAGACCCGGCCTCTTTCATCTCCCAGAATACGCACCGGGTTGCGAAGCAGCCGAAAGTCGATCTCCTCCTCTTTGGCGTGGTCTATCTCCTCCCGCCGGGCAGGCATCTCTTCCTCACCTCTGCGGTAAATAAGATAAACCTTCTCCGCCCCCATCCGCTTAGCGCATCGGGCGGCGTCCATGGCCACATTGCCGCCGCCCACTACAGCCACCGCTTTACTCTTTCGAAGGGGGGTATCATAGTCCTCCCGATACGCTTTCATCAAATTCACCCGGGTCAGATACTCATTGGCGGAGTAGACCCCCGCCAAGTTCTCCCCCTCAATCCCCATAAACAGGGGAAGTCCCGCACCGGAACCTACAAAAACCGCCTTGTACCCTTCTTCCATCAGTTCATCAATGGTAATTGTGCGGCCTACCACCACGTCAAGCCGAAACTCTACCCCTAAAGCCCCCAGCTTATCTACCTCACTTTGAACAATGGCTTTTGGAAGACGAAACTCCGGGATACCATAAACCAACACACCGCCGGCAGTATGAAAGGCTTCAAACACCGTCACTTCATACCCTTTTTTCGCCAAATCACTGGCACAGGTCAGTCCGGCCGGGCCGGAACCCACCACAGCCACTCTGATGCCATTTTGCGTAGGTTTCTGAGGTGCAGCGACCACATTTTTCAGATACCAGTCAGCCACAAACCGCTCCAGCCGCCCAATCGCCACTGCCTCACCCTTTACTCCCCGGACGCAGCGGGATTCACACTGACTCTCCTGAGGGCAGACCCGTCCGGAAACACAAGGGAGTGCATTCGTATCGGAAATGATTTCATAGGCAGCCTTAAAATCCCCTTCGGCTACTTTGGCAATAAACTCAGGGATATGTATGTTTACTGGACACCCCTCCACACAGGGCCTATTTTTACAGTGAAGACACCGCTGCGCCTCTTCCATGGCTTCCTGGGGAGTATATCCCAGTGTGACCTCCTGAAAATTTTTATTGCGGACCAGAGGTTCCTGTTCCGCTACAGGGGTCTTTGTCAGGCTCATATTCGGCATATTTCTTCCCTCCTTTACGGGATCAAGGCCTTGCCCAGCTCTTCCATACGGCAGGTATGCTTTTCTTTTTCCACTTCCTCTTCCTCCCGATAAACCGCATTGCGGTTCATCAGTTCGGCAAAATCGACCTGGTGCCCATCAAAATCAGGTCCATCCACACAGGCAAATCTCACCTGTCCCCCAACCGTGACCCGGCAGCAGCCGCACATCCCCGTCCCATCGATCATCAAAGGATTCAAGCTGACAATAGTCTTCAGGTTGTACGGCTCCGTAGTTTTACAGACAAACTTCATCATGGGAATAGGTCCGATGGCAATGACAAGGTCATACCCTTCCCCGTTGTCGATCAATTCCTGAAGTTTCTTGGTCACAAGCCCCTCCTCACCATAACTGCCGTCATCTGTCATGATATAGAGATGATGGCTTACCGCCCTGAACTCCTCCTCCAAAATAACAATATCTTTGGAGCGAAAACCGGTGATCACATCCACGTGGACTCCCCTGTTAAAAAGGGCCTTGGCCTGGGCGTAGGCAATAGCGCACCCCACGCCGCCGCCTACTATGCACACTTTTTTTGTCTCCTCAGGAATTTCTGTCGGAATGCCCAGAGGACCGACAAAATCCAAAATGGTATCTCCCTCATCCAGATCCCCCAGTAGCTGGGTAGAAAGGCCAACCTTTTGAAAGATGATAGTCACCGTTCCCTTTTCCCGGTCATAGTCGGAGATAGTCAAAGGAACCCGTTCCCCCATCTCATCCACCCGAAAAATGATAAACTGTCCAGCCAAAGCCTTGCGGGCGATAAGAGGCGCTTTCACTTCCATCAATGTGACGGTGGGGTTCAGCTCTCTTTTCCGTACTATTTTAACCATATGACATTTCCTCCCAGACTGCACTTTTTACTTTCATTATCTCACAGAATTTTAAAGATGTATAAGAAAAATGTCAAGTCCGAATTCTGATTTCCCAAAACAAGAAATGGGCGGGAGTCCAAAAAGACTCTCGCTCATTTCTTCCATGTCAGCAACACCGAAAAGGTACCCCCATCCTGTTCCGCCTTGGCCTCCCCTTCCATCTGCAAGGTCAAAACCTTTACAATCGCTAAGCCCAAACCGGTATTGTGCCCGGAGCGGGTTTGATCCGAAGTAAAAAAGCGGTCAAAAACCCGGGGCAGGTCCTCTGCCGGAAGGTTTGCGCCGCCATTGGAGAAAACGGTGGTCACTTCCCCTTCCCCTGCATAGGCGGAAATGGAAAGGGTGCCATTACCATGTTCCAGAGCGTTGCGTATCAGGTTGGTATAAACTCTTGTCATAGCCGCCCGGTCGCCCCAGACCAAGGGCAAAGTCTCCGGCAGGTCCACCACGACCTGAAAATGGCTCTCCAATTCATCGTAAAAAGCGGCCAGCAGTTCTCCTATAACTTCCCGTAAATCCACCCGCTCCCGGGTAATGGGATATTCCCCCGCCTCCATTCGGCTCAAATCGTAAAAACTGGTGATCAGGCCCTGCAGCACCCTGGCCCGATTTTCAATGATAGCCAGATACTCCCGCCTTTGCGCCTCGGCGACCTCACCACTTTCCAACAGCTGCAAATATCCCAGAATCGAAGTCAAAGGGGTACGAAGGTCATGGGACACATTGGCAATTTGCCGCCGCAGCGCCTGTTCCCGATGGCGAAAATCGGCCCGCTCTTGTTCTCCATCTCGCAGCAACCCGTTGATTTCAGCTAAAAGATCTTCGCTGGCCCTGTGTGGGGCAGCGAGATGAAGAGGGGCGGCGGCCCTCTCCTTCCGCCGTTGGCGCAGCTCCTCCGCCCCTTTCCTCAGGTTGTGGTCCATGGAGTAGAGCCTCACTGCCAACAATAAGCAGACCAGCCCCAGTACTCCCAGCAGATAATACACCCGCTCACCTCACTATCTTCAATGAAGTTCCTTCAGATTAAAAGCAAACAATCCCACCGCACTGGTCCCTACGATCCAGGCAATTCCCACAAGCCAGCTGTACGCCATACCGCCTGCGGAAGTCCAGGCGCCATCCATCACTGAATAGGTAATTCGGTATGGAGCTACAAAAAACCAGTAATTGAAAAAATTCAGGATAGGAGAGTCGGTCTTTTCATAAAAGCCTGCCATGGAAATAGGTACCGAAAACAAAAGGAACAGATAATTGACGGCCGTCGCCCCTGCACTGTTGCGAAAAACAGCCTGAAGGCAGAACGCCAAAGACATGCTGGCCCACCATAAAGGTAAAACAAGGAGGGTCCCTTTCACGCACAGGTCAAGCCAAAGGCCCGTGTCCGCCTCCCATACATGGGATGACAGCAGACACAACAATATATAAAACCCCATTACCAGCAATGCGGCCGCAGTCCCAACAAGTCCACCAAAAAGCATTTTCCCCAGATAACTTCTGCTGCGAGGTATCCCAAAAACCACCTCGTTCTTTAGGGTACCCCGTCCATACTGATCATCAAAAGCCCGAATCGCAAAAATCGGAGCCAGGAAAAAACCAAGGATCAGAAAGGCAAGGTAGGCTGCAATGTACATTGGAATAGTTGGGATCGCATGCCAGAAGGTTGGAAAAAAGATAAGCCCTATCATGAACAACAAAAACACAAACGCAAGGAATATTCCTTTTGTGCGGCAAAGTTTATACCATTCAGCAGAAATATAATTTAGCATTTCAGCTGATCTCCTTCTTTTGAAAACTGATTGCCCCGATGATGGTGGGCACTGTCAGCCATGCCATCCCCAAAGCCCAGGCATAGGCCATGACACTTTCCGGACTTTGCGTTCTCAGCAAAATAAAGGGCGTATTGAGGGATACGGTCCGAATCAGGTCTGCCATCGGCTGCAGTGCCGGCAAAAACACTTCCATCAAGTCCATAAAGCCACTGCCCAGAAACACTACCATAACGTAAAATACCGTGGCGGCATTAGAGCCTTTTATCAAAAATTGCAGCATATTGAAAAAGCCAAGCCCTCCCAACCAGAGGGGCAATGCTATCAGCAGCCACTTTGCAAACGTTGCCAGATTTGTGCCAAAATCTTCTCCCGCCGGGAAAAGGACACAGCCGATCCCTATATATCCGCCCATCAGCACAAGGCACAATATCCCTGCCGTCAACGCAGACGCCGTCAGCTTCCCCAAATAAATCTGCCAGCGGGGCAGCCCATAGGAAACCTCATTTTTCAAAGTATTATATTTATATTGATCGGAAAATACGATATCTGCAGCAATCATGAGAAAGTAAAGCCCCGCCGACAGAGCCATGGCAAGAATGCCCAGCAGCTCAGAGACGGAAACCCGCTGTACCATAAGCATTCCGTCCCCTGACTGGGACATCCCCTCTACCCGCAAAAGCAGCATAAAGGCCGCTACGAGTCCCAGCATGGCAGCTGAAAAAATATAGATATATTTCCGATGGACTGCCTTGTAGCATTCGGCACTGAGGTAATTACCCATGGTGAACACCCCCAATCAGATTCAGGAAGTAGTCCTCCAGATTGCCTCCCCTATGCTCCACACCCGTTAATGCTATACCCTGCTCCACCAGAAGGCGGGTCACTGCCTCCGGCGCCTCCAGCCCCTCATAAAGCCGAATGGCTCCCCCGGGCAGCACTTCAAAATCCCGAAATCCCAGTTCCCGTTCCAAAAGAGCAGCGGCTCTGGGTGCGTCGCTTACCCGTAATTCCAAACAGTCTCGGCATTTTTCCGCCAGTTCAGCAGCAGACAACTGCTCCAACATTTGGCCTTTATCAATAAACCCATAGCTGGTAGCCAAATTTTGCAATTCAGAGAGTATATGGCTGGATATCAAAATTGTCGTTTGATACTGCCGATTCAGCTCCAAAAGCAAATTCCGAAAATCCACGATCCCCTCCGGGTCCAGACCGTTGATAGGCTCATCCAACAGCAAAAGGTCCGGTCGGTTCATCAAGGCCAGCGCCAGTCCAAGCCGTTGCTTCATTCCAAGAGAAAAGGCTTTAAACTTTTTCTTTCCCGTGTCAGCCAGGCCAACTTTCTGCAGCGCATCCTCCACTACATGATTTCCTGCCACACCACGCTGCCTGCGGTAATATTCCAGATTCTCCCGTGCGGTGAGATAAGGATAAAAGCTCGGTATCTCCACCATAGCCCCCATGCGAGAGCGTGCTTGCCGTAAATCCTTCTCCCCCGTAACGCCGAAAAGCTCCACCTCGCCCTCGCTGGGAAGCGTCTGCGCGGCTATCATACGAATAATGGTAGTCTTGCCTGCTCCATTCCGGCCTACCAGGCCATATATCTCTCCTTTACGAAGCGTGATATCTGCATGAGCCACTGCCGGATGGCTTCCGTAACGCTTACTCAGCCCACGGGTGACCAGTACATTTTCCGTCATTTGACATGACCTCTCTTTCCTGTAAGTGACTTTATCTTACTGCAAAGTCAACAAGAGAGCTTGAAGTAAAAATGAAGAAAAGCTAAAGTTCATTTATCCTTCCATATCACCCATTTTGAAGCCAATTCCCCACACTGTTTTGATATATTCACCCTCGCCAGCCTTTCCCAATTTGGAGCGAAGATTGGACACATGGACATTTACCGTGTTGTCATCCCCCATATATTCCTCCCCCCAAACCCGCTGGTAGATTTGTTCCCGGGTAAAGACCTTTTTGGGGTGAGACATAAGCAGCGCCAATATTTCAAATTCCCTTGCTGTCAGGTTGATCTCCTTACCGGACACTGTCACAGCAACGCTTTCCCTGTCCAGAGAAAGGTCTCCCCATGTAAGTACGCTCGCTTCAGCGGCAGAAGAAAACTTTTTATACCGCCGCAGCTGCGCTTCCATGCGGGCTAAAACCTCCGCATTTTCAAAGGGCTTGGGAATAAAATCATCCGCCCCCAGCTTTAATACATTGACCCGGTCCTCTGTACCCGCCTTTGCCGAAAGAACAATAACGGGCATGGTCTTCCCTTTACGCAGACGGGCAATAAATTCCTCCCCTGTCAGCCCGGGAAGCATCAAATCCAAAAGGATCAGGTCATAGCTGTACTGCTCTGCCAGAAGAGCCGCCTCACTGCCCGAAAAAGCAGGACGGCAATCATAGCCCGCATCGGAGGCGATAGTACATAGAAGCTGATTGATCGCCGGGTCATCCTCCACCACCAAAATATGAATGCTTTCCATTTTCTCCATCCTTTCTGGCGTCGATATAGCTTCATTATAATGGAATCCAACAGAAAAATCTCTTAAATTTTTGTGATTTTTACTTGACCCGAAGCCGCTTGACCAAATCTCCGTCCGGCTGGACCATCAGGGTCTGATAGGTGGTGTAGACCACCATGCCCGGTTTGGCTCCGGCGGGCTTCCTGACAAATTTCACAGGGGTATAGTCCACAGGGATCTTCCCCGCTTCACGGCCTTGGGAAAACCAGGCCGCCAGCATTGCCGCCTGGACAATGCTGCCCTCATCGGGTTCCTCGCCGCGGCTCCATAATATCACATGGGAGCCATGGAGCTTCTGTGTATGGAACCACAAGTCTCCTTTTCCTGCCTGTCTGGTGGTAAGAAGGTCATTTTGGCTGTTATTCTTTCCTACCGAAACCCGAAGTCCACTATCCGTTTGAAACTCCATAGGCTTGCCTGCCATCCGCTTTTCCCGTTTTCCTCCCTTTTTCAGCCGCTTCAGATAGCCGGTGTCTGTCAATTCCTGCCGGATCTCCTGTAAGTCACGCTCCCCCTCCGCCAAAGAAAGGGTCTCCAAAACACTGTCCAGATAGGAAAGGTCGTTTTCCCCTCTTTCTATCTGTAGCGTCAATGCCTTTTCCGCATTTTTGGCTTTGTTATAATCCTTATAATATTTAGCGGCGTTCTCCTGCGGTGTAAGCAGAGGGTCCAGCGCAATCTCTATCTCTTCCCCATCCGGGTCATAGTAGTTGGTAAGTCGGGCAACAGAATGTCCTTTTTTCAACAGATGAAGATTGCTGGTCAAGATATCCCCCATCTGCCGCAGCCGCTCTCTATCCAGAGTCGAGAGAAGTTCCTGCCGCTGATTTTCCAGCTTTCGGGCCGTACGTTCCCGGGCGCTTTTTACCGTCCGCAGTAAATCTTCCCCCCGCTGCCGGGTATGTTCCTGCTGTTCCCGGGTCTCATAAAAATCATCCAGCAGCTCTCCAAAAGTGGGGTATTCTTTCAGTTCTGTCTCCGGGCCGTACTGTAAAATGGGTAAAAATGAATAATCCACCATCTTCCCGTCCCGAACCAGCATTGTGGGAGTGGCTATCCCCTCCTTCACTTTTGCCCAAAGTGTTCCCACCGCTTCTGTCAGATTTCCCTCCTCACCACGAAACCGCAGCTCCCGTTCCAAAAGCGGGGGCACTCCAAAACGTGGCTCCGGCAGGCGGTAAAAAAGTCCCGGAAGGACCTGCCGTGCGCCGGTGGTAATATCCCCTTCTACACGACGGATACAATCAATGATTCGTCCCTCTCCATCCAAAAGGATCAGATTGGCCTTTCGCCCCATTGCCTCCAGCACCAGGCTTCGTGAAACCTTATCCCCCAGTTCGTTGGTTGCTTCCAGCCGAATGGTAACGAGCCGTTCCATATAGGGCTGATCCAAATCCAGAATACGTGCTCCGGTCAAATGTTTACGAAGCAGCATACAAAACATAGGCGGTTTTTCCGGGTTTTCCCGTTCCAACGCAGTAAGGTGGAGTCTGGGATGGCTGGGATTGGCCGAGAGGAGCACTCGGACATTCCCGGTGTTTCCCCGTACTGCTAATACCACATCCTGAGTGCTGGGCTGATAAATTTTGTCAATACGTCCCCCGCAAATGGCAGAGCGCAGCTCTTCCACAACGGCAGCCAGACAAATTGCATCCAATGCCATGTCAATCCTCCATCATCTGCGCAAAAAGCTCGTTCAGGCGGTCATTTCCGCCTCTTAAGTACAACCATCCGAAAAGCGCCTCCAGCGCAGTAGCCGTCTGATACTCCTCCCGGCTGGCGTTTTGAGGGATAGAGTGAGGGGCAGAATTCCGTCCACGACGGAAAACCTCCCGCTCCTCATCCGTTAAAGTAGGCAATATCTTCCTTACCCGCTCTGCTTGAGCCGGGGCAGCCACATAATGTACTGCGGCCTTATGAAGCCCCTTGGCCGTAGCCTTGCCCTGAAGGCACAGCCAGGAACGCACCATAAGTTCGTAAACGGCATCTCCCAGATGCGCCAGGCCCAGATTGCTGATGGTATCCAGTCTCTCCTTGGGCATATCCAAATGGAAATAATCCATCATAATTTTCCCACTTCCAATCGTCAAAAGTAATAATAGTATAACCCAAAGCCCACAAATAGGCAAGAGCACCCTTTCGTTTGAAAGGGTGCTCTTACCTTACAGATGAGGAAGCTGATGCCGATAAGCCTGTAAATCCTCTTCGCTGTATAATTGTATTGCCCGGTCCAGTTCAAATAGCAATCGTTCCTTTTCCAACGGCAGTTTTCCGTAAAAGGAAACAGCGTTGGACGCTCCCAGCGCAGCAAAGGCCGTGGGAATCGTAAGCTTGTCCACCAGGGTCCGCACTTCCCGTAGCTTTTCCTGCTCCCCCGGTTCTACCCAATTCCCTGCCTGTATTTCTCTATATAACTTGGAATCAGGAAAAATAGTAAGCATGGACGTGCCAATCATTTTGGGGTGAAGCCGGTTGAACAGTTCTGCGCTGACCGCAGCCCCATCCACCCCTTTGCCTGCACCGGAAATGCCGGTAAGATACATAAAGTAATAGGAAATGCCGACCTTGTCCAGCCGCCGGCACTGCGCCAAAATCTCCTCTGGTCCATACCCCTTATCCATAAAGGTCAGAGCCGCTGCATCCCCAGTCTCCACACCGATGGTAAGCCCGTCATAGCCGGCCTCTTTCAGCTGTTGCAACTCCTTATCGCTTTTTGCGGAGATATCAGTCACTCTGGCAAATGTACCGATGGTAGTACATTGCGGGAAGTAGGTCCGCAGTAATCGGGCAATATCCAACAAACGTTCACAACGCAGCACAAAAGGATTTCCGCCTGTAAGATAGGCCCGCCGCCAAATTTGGACAGGTCTTCCCAACAACTGCTCCCCCAGCTTTCCAAACGGGGTATTGGCCAGCATCTGCGCCTCTGTCAAGTCCGCTTTAATATCCTCCAGTGGACTCATTCGGAAAGGAAATGGCAGATCATTGTACAAAGTGCAAAACTTGCACCTGTGCCAGCTGCATCCCGCAGTAACCTCCAGCAGCAGGGATTCCGCTTCGTAGGGTGGCCTCCAAATGGTTCCGGTAAAGTGCATGAATATCTCTCCTTCTATTCAGATACCCCCACTTTATCGAAAATCTTCTCTGCAAACAAGTCCTGTCTTTTTTTGTATTTACCACCAAAAATGATACTGTCTTGACCTTTTTCACCCCAGGTGATATGCTCTAAAAGAGGTGAAAAACATGGCCGAAAATAAATTTCAACAGCTGGAAACCGAGGCCCGGTGTATTCCTATGAGCAAGCTCCAGTCCGTTCTCAGCGGTAAATGGAAAATACTGATTTTGTGGTATGTCTCCTTTTATCAAGTCCAACGGTTCGGCCAGCTTCTCCGTCGGCTGGATGGGATAACCCAAACCACTCTTACACGACAGTTGCGGGAATTGGAAACCGATGGCTTTCTCCATCGACAGGTTTATTCCGAAGTGCCGCCCAGAGTCGAATACACCTTGACCGAGGTCGGCAAAAGTTTCCTGCCAATTTTACAATCTATGATGGAATGGAGTCAAACCCATCTCTGCCCCGATTATATCAATCCATATGAAAGATAAAAGGCCCCCGGCAACTGCCTGCCGGGAGCCTTACTTTTATCCCTCTGCCCGCATGGGCTCCAATACTGTCCGGACGATCCGCCGGGTAAAGAATACACATAGCACCACCGAAAAAAGCTCGGAGAGCGGGAACGCCAACCAGACCAGTTCCAGTCGGCCTGTAAGGGAAAGGAGCCACGCCACCGGCAAAAGTACCACCAACTGCCGGACAATGGAAACCGTCATACTGAGCATGCCATGCCCCAACGCCTGAAACACCGACCCGGCCACGATACCAAATCCGGCAAACACAAAGCAGGTACAGATAATACGAAGGGCTGGAACACCGATCGTCAGCATCTCTTCCGAAGCATTGAATATTCCCAAAAGCCACGCCGGAAACAGCTCTGCCACACCGAGGCCTATCAGCATAATGACCGTTGCCGTTGCAGAAGCCAGCTTCATGGTCTGAAGAATGCGGTCCGCCTTTTGTGCCCCATAATTGTAGGCAATAATTGGCACCATACCATTGTTCAGCCCAAACACAGGCATGAAAATGAAAGACTGCAGTTTATAATAAATACTAAATACTGCGGTGGCCGCATCCGTAAAGGAAATCAATATTTTGTTCAGGCCAAACACCATCACTGAACCGATAGAATTCATCACCATAGTGGGGACCCCTACGGCATAGATCCTCTTAATAATATTGCCACGGGGTTTCAGATAGGAAAGTTTTAGATCCAGCTCTTTATTAAAGCGGAAATTGATTATAAGGCCCAACACAGCTCCTACAATTTGACCTGTCACCGTAGCGACCGCAGCGCCCGCTACCCCCATTTTCGGAAATGGCCCCAAACCAAAAATCAGAATCGGGTCAAGAATAATATTTGTCACTGCGCCGATCCCCTGGGTCAGCATGGTCAAAACCGTGTTTCCGGTGGACTGGAGAAGCCGTTCAAACATAATTTCCATAAACAGGCCCATGGACCAGGTACAGCAAATAGAAAGATAAACGCTCCCCTGCTCCACAATTCCGGGAATGTCCGTCTGGGCCAAATAAAAGGCCCTGGGAACTGTTTGTCCAATGATAATAAAAACAAGCCCGCTTAAAAATGCCAGCAGAAGGCCGTTACCCGCCGTAGCGTTGGCCGTTTCATAATTTTTTTCTCCCAGGCTGCGGGAGAGGAGGGCGTTGACCCCCACGCCTGTACCAACTGATACGGCAATCATCAAGTTTTGGATCGGGAACGCCAAGCCCACGGCGTTCAAAGCGTCCTGACTGATTTGGGCCACAAAATAGCTGTCAACCACATTGTATAGGGCCTGCACCAGCATGGAAATCATCATCGGAATGGACATGGACATTAACAACTTGCCCACCGGCATAATGCCCATCTTATTCTCTTGTACTTGTTCTGACATGATATCCTCCTTTTTCTTCGCAAAAAACGAGACCACAACTATGGTTGTGGTCTCAGCCTTTCAACAGATAAGAGTATATAAGAAAAGTCGTATCCTGTCAAGAGCTTCCTTCTTGCCCATCAAAAATAGCAGGTGTCCCATAGAGAGAAAAGCCAACAGAGGCCGGGGTAACCACCACTCCTTTTCGTGAGGCCGAACAATGGACCACCCAAAGGCAGCCGCTGCCGTCCCTCCCCAAAACGATACCCACATGGGAAAGATCCCCAAAGAAAGCCAGGTCCCCCGGTCGAGGGTCCGTTGTTGGCGCACAATTTGCGTATTGCGTCTTTACTCCCTCTCCCACCGTGTCATAGACCGAAGTATCCCGCCATGCCGTAATTGCTGCCCACGAGACGAAACCGGAACAGTCCAGTCCGTAACGGCGCAGTTTTCCGCTGCTCTCGCTCCCCTTGGCGGTCACCCGGCGAAACCATCCCCACTGCGGATTCCATCCCACCACATGAGACTTTCCACCCCAGAAGTAACCTACCTTCCCCACCAGACCACAGGCGGTTCGTACAAATGTGATGCGTGCCGGGTCAGTCTCTTCTGTTAGGACCTGCGTCAAAAGCGCCTCCACTCCTGTGGGAACGCTCACTGTTCTGCCGGGAATAAGCCCCGGCAATAAACATCCGGCTGCCAGCAATAAAAGAGCCACCCAGCTCCGGGTGGCTCTTCTGAACTCTTTTTTCCTTCTCATCCCCATCCCCCCGGACAGAATATGAGACAAGTGGCGATATCATACCTGAGAAGTGGTCCTGGAAAGCTTTATGCAGGCAGTAATAACCCCAAACAGGAAGAAGTAGGTGAACATATTTCTTGCGTAAAACCATGTGTATTCCGCCACAGAGATCAGCAGGATCCCACAGAATCCAGCCAGGGCTGCGGCCAGCAGATTTTTTACTCGCCGGTCTGTTCCATTCAGAAAGGCTTTGATGCCGCTTTTGAGTTGATACAGCAACGCAGACAGGAAGGCCAACGCTCCAAACAGGCCGGTTTCGGCCCACATCTGCAAGTAATTGTTGTGAGTGTGGATAGGAAAGTTTCCGTCAAACATGGGCGGATAACTCCGAAACGTCCGGGTCAAAATATCGCTGCCCAACCCTACGCCCCGCAGCCAGTAGTCCTCCATCAGCACTCCACTGGCCTTGTAAATAGCAAAACGATAACTGGTGGAGGTATCCTGCATATTGCCAATGGTAAGGATTCGATTATAGATAGTCTGCGGCAGCAACGGAATACAACAGACACCCAAAGCTACCAAAACCGGTAACAGCTTCCAATTCCAAAAGGCTATAAAGACCACTGTCGCCAATGCAAAGCCAAGCCACCCCGACCGAGAGAGCGTAAAGCCAAGGGCAACGCTGCACACTCCAAAGGAAAACAGCGCCGCTGCCTTTCCACGCCATTCCTTGGCATTAAGAAACAATGCATAGGTAAAGGGAGTCAACATTACCAAAAGTTCAGCAAAATTATTGGGATTGTCAAAGAAGGAATAGACCCGGCCGGGCATCCCTTTGTTTACCAGCATATCCTGCTGATTTGCCACTACCGGCACGCCTACGACTCCCTGATAGCAACCATAAAGCGCCGCAA
Organism: uncultured Oscillospiraceae bacterium; assembly: GCA_910587345.1. Lineage (GTDB taxonomy): Bacteria > Bacillota > Clostridia > Oscillospirales > Oscillospiraceae > Vermiculatibacterium. The sequence goes on from CAJUKH010000026.1 coordinate 107,443, forward strand.
TGGTAAGCCCTGCCAACGCAAGCACGACCACCAACTGGATATCCTCATACTTCTTTACCGAACTCACCGCCAGCAGTGCCAGCAAAAAAGCCGCCAAATGAAAACCTACAAAGCGTGCGGATGCTGCCCAATCCAAAGAAGAAAGAAAGGCAAAACAAATAAAGGCCATAAAGAAAATATAGTAAGGGCCAAATCTTTGAGGTTCCAGTTCCAATGTGGACCGGGGACCACTGCCAAAGGCGAAGAGTCCCACCAGAGCAATAGCCGCTATCAAGGCATATCGGTTGTCCCAGCTGCTATGCGGTACCATGAGCATCACAGCCAGAAACAGCCCCAGCAACGCAAACGGATTTCCGCAGGCTCCGGCGGCCACCCGAAAACAGACACTGCCATCCAGAACTTTCTTCCCCAGACGATAAAGCCATTTACAAATGACACAAGGGATATTTAAAATCACTGTGATCAGCCGGCAGGTAAGACTATCCGGCCATACCGCCGGCAGCGTCCCATCCCTCCACAGAAATTGGCAGAAGGTACTTCCTTTGACCATGTTGGAAAAGCCCTTCCCCATTTTCTGCATCATGCGGCTGATACCGCTTTCCTGCCATGCATTCTGCAACAGCATCCAAAGCGCGAGCATTGAGCGGCAAAAGTAACTATTTTCTATCATCGCCATTTTCACTTCTCCAGTTTTAACCCCGCAGGGCTTTTTCATAGACACCGAATGTCACATCGGCAAAGTGATGGATCTCAAATTTCTCCAGGATCGTCCGATGGGCGCCCTCCCGGCACCGGGCCAGAAAATCAGGCTCCTCCAGCATCACCTTCATGGCGCCTGCCATAGAGTCCGGGTTGTCATATTCGACCAGCAGCCCACACCCGGCCTCCGGATTGACAATATCCGAATTTCCCCCCATATCAGTGGCGATCACCGGCAAACCGGCCGCCATAGCCTCAATAATGGCGTAGCTAAGAGCCTCGTGCTGAGAAGAATTGATGTAAAGGTCTGCCCCTTTATACAAATTCTTGATATCTTTACGAAAGCCCATAAACTTTACCTGTTCCTCTGTTAGCCCCAGCTCCTTTGCATGTTCCTTTGCAGGCTCCAGCAATGGGCCATCTCCTCCCAGCACAAGTGTAAATGGCACGGCGGAAAGCTCGGTAAGGCGCTTAATGGAATCCAACAGATATTTATGACCTTTGTCTTCGGCAAAGCGGGAACCACAGAACATGACAAAGCGGTCTTCCGGTATCCCAAGTTCCGTGCGCATGGTGGACTCGCTTCTGTCTCCCGCCCATACCTCTGGGTCTACGGCATTAAACACCACCTGGATATGCTCTCCAGTCCACCCATTGGCTATAAGCTGTTCTTTCCCCTTGTTGCATACCGCTATCATCTGATCCTGCCGCTTATCCAACAATCGATTGGACAGCCTGGTGACCATATCATTGGGGATAACAAAGTGGTTGGTATAGACCACCTTGATTTTCTTATTATAGCTTTTGGCCAGCATCGCAATATAATTTTCCCGCAGATAATGACAATGGATCAGATCGATATCCCACTCTTCGCACAGCTTCGCCAATACTTTTGCGGCTTTTCGGTCAAACCGGCTGGACATGGTAATTTGACGAATCGGGACTCCCATGGCCTCCAGCTTCTCTACCAATAAGCCGCCTTCATTATAGGCAAAATAAGGCTCCACCCGCCCATCAGCGGACAAATACTTCACCAATGTCTCCACATATCTCTCTGTACCAGCTTTTCCGGCATGGTTGAGCAGATAAAGTACTTTCATGATAAGCCACCCTTTTTCAGAACATCTTTTTCTATTTTACAGGATAAAGCGTAAGAAATCAACCCGGTTTTCATAGCCGATACGAAAAACATCCCCACCGGTCAAACACAGCGGGGATGTTTTGGGGTTTACAGTGCCGCCTTTAACGCTTCCACTTTATCGGTATGCTCCCAAGGCAGATCAATATCAGTACGTCCAAAATGTCCATAGGCGGCCGTCTGCTCATAGATCGGCCGGCGAAGGTCCAGTGTTTCAATAATTTTCGCAGGACGGAGGTCAAAGACACGGTTCACTGCCGCCGCCAGCTTCTCTTCATCCACCGCTCCGGTACCATAGGTATCCACCAGAATACTGACTGGATGGGCCACTCCGATGGCGTAGGCCACCTCGATTTGGCATTTCCGGGCCAGTCCCGCCGCCACAATATTCTTTGCTACATACCGAGCCATGTAGGCAGCAGACCGGTCCACTTTCGTGGGGTCTTTACCCGAAAAACAACCGCCGCCATGCGCAGCGCTGCCGCCATAGGTATCCACAATGATTTTACGCCCGGTAAGGCCGGTATCACCCACAGGTCCGCCCACTACGAACCGACCGGTGGGATTCACATAGAACTTGGTCGTTTCATCAATATATCGAGCCGGAATGACGGGTTTGATAATGGTCTCTACCACCGCCTCCCGCAGCTCTTTCAGGTCTACCTCCGGATCATGCTGCGTTGAGATGACAATGGCGGGACAACGAAGGATCTTGCCGCCCTCGTCATACTCCACCGTCACCTGGCTCTTTCCATCAGGACGAAGCCATACCAGTTCTCCGCTCTTTCGTACCGAGGCCAGCCGGCGTGAAAGCTGGTGGGCCATGGAGATAGGTGCGGGCATCAATTCCGGCGTCTCATCACAGGCGTAACCAAACATCATCCCCTGATCTCCGGCGCCAATGAGGTCAGCTGCATCGGTATCACCATTCTGATGCTCAAAAGACTGGTTGACCCCCATGGCGATATCGGGAGACTGTTCGTCAATCGCAGTCATCACTGCGCAGGAGCGATAATCAAAGCCATAGTTCGGGTCGGTATAACCGATCCTCTCCACCGTCCGACGGACAATGGCAGGGATATCGGTATAGTGGGAGGTGGTGATCTCTCCCATGACCGTCACCATTCCAGTGGTAGTAAAGGTTTCACAAGCAACATGGGCGGTAGGGTCATGGGCAATGATGTCGTCCAAAACAGCGTCGGAAATTTGGTCGCAGACCTTATCGGGATGTCCTTCCGTCACAGATTCTGATGTAAAAAGTCGCTTTGCCATATTGATTTTCCTTTCTTTTGTTTTCCAAACAAAAAGCGCCCCGCCATAATCGACAGAGCACAGGATCTACCTATCCTCATCTTTCGATCACTCGCCGGATTTGGCACCTTGCTTCTGCAGGTTGCCGGGCTTCATAGGGCCGTTCCCTCCACCACTCTTGATAAGGCGCTATTGAATTGTGACAGTATTATACCTTTCTCCCCATCCCCTGTCAAGTATCATAAGAGAAAATATGTCACTCAATGACGCAGCCGAAAAATGTTTATACTTTCTTTCTTTACTTTTGAACAGAAAGCGGGTACAATCAGTATTATCAGTTTTTGGGGAGGGACCTTTCTTGCGCTGGCTTGAACAGAAGATTGACCGTTTTTGCAGCCTTCACCCACGGTTTGGCATTCCAAATCTGATGCTTTATATTGCCGTGGCAAATATGGCTATTTATTTACTGGACACATTCAGCCTGAGTATTCACATTTCCAACTATCTCTATTTTTCCCGTGAACTCATTCTGAAGGAATGGCAGATCTGGCGTATCTTTACCTTTGTTCTTCTGCCCCAAAGCGGTGATTTTCTGCTTCGGGGGACCGGTCTTTTCTTTGTAGCCATTTCCGCATATTTCTACTATTGGATCGGCAGTGTTATTGAGCGGGAGATGGGTACTGCACGTTTTACCCTGTTCTATCTGGCCGGCGTTTTCCTCAACATTATCTGCGGCTTTATCGTCGGCGGCACTTCAATGCACTATATCAACCTCTCCCTGTTTTTCTCAATGGCCATTTTCTTTCCTGACACATGGATCAGGCTTTTCTATATCCTGCCGGTTAAACTGAAGTGGATTGCCTGGATCGATGCAGCTCTCTTTATCTGGGACGTGCTCACCTCTCTGTTGTCCTTTAACCTGTTGGGCGCCGTCCTGCCTGTCATAGCAATTTTCAACTTTATCCTGTTTTTCTGGTCTTACTTTACCCAGTGGCTCGGATATCGTAAGCTCCGCTTTCAACATCAGCACTCCCAGCAAACCGTTAATTTTAAAAAAGCCGCCAGCAAAGCCTATCAGCAAAAGGGTTATATCCACAAATGCGCCGTCTGTGGGAAAACCGATACCGAATATCCTGATATGGAGTTTCGCTACTGTTCCAAGTGCAATGGGTATTACTGCTACTGTATGGAACATATCAACAACCACGTTCATATTGAATAAAGAAACGAGGAAGCGGTTAGCCCCGCTTCCTCGTTTTTAGATGTTTGACGGTATTGTATATGTCAAAAACGCTTCAACAGGAAGCCTCTTCACCGCCTCGTAGGCCTGCTGAGCGATCTCCCCGCTCTCAAACAGCCCAAAGACCGTTGGCCCTGTTCCCGTCATGCAGGCGCCAAGGGCGCCATTATCCAGCAGTGTTTGCTTTAACTCCTCTACCTGTTCCCGCTTACGCTGCGGCAGTATCTCCTCAAAAACATTGAAAAGCCGTCGGGCCACACCGTGCAGGTCCTGCTCCCTCAACGCTGTTACAAGCCCCGTTGTGTCCGGATGACAACGAAGGCGCTGGCCGTCGAGCCTTGCAAACAGCTCCGGTGTAGACACAGGAAAATCGGGCTTGGCCATCACTACCCAACAAAACGGAATGGCGGGCAATGTGGTTACCCGCTCTCCTCTCCCTTCGGCCAAAGCGGTCCCTCCCAAAACGCAATATGGAACATCGGAACCTACCTCTTCCCCGATTTGCGCCAGTCTCTCCGGCGAGAGATTCAACTGCAGCAGCTCGTTAAGCCCCCGCAAAACGGCAGCGGCGTCGGCGCTGCCGCCCGCTGTTCCGGCACAAACCGGAATCTTTTTTTTCAAGTCAATGTTCAAGTGCTCCCAGGCAATGCCGCATTCCCTTTGAAGACAAAGTGCTGCAACAACAGCCAGATTTTTCCCATTCACCGGAAGAAATCCCAAATTGGTAGAAAGCGTCAGCCCCTCTCCCGGTCCCAACGTCAAGGTCAACTCGTCAGCCAGAGCCACCGACTGCATTACCATCTTCACTTCATGGTAACCGTCCACTCTCTTTCCCAGCACATCTAAAGTGAGGTTCAGCTTTGCCGGAGCATTTACCGTTATGGATGTCATACCCTGTCAGCCCTTCAACATATTCCGCTGCTTTAAAAAGTGCTTCAAACGGGCAAGGGCCTCTCCCAGATCCTGCATGGAGGCAGAGTAACACGCCCGCACAAAACCCTCTCCTCCCTGTCCAAAGGCAGACCCCGGAATAACGGCTACCCGTTCAGCCATTAGAAACTGCTCACAAAATTCATCGGAAGTGAGTCCTGTTCCCCGGATATCAGGGAACACATAAAATGCCCCCTTCGGTTCCTCACACGGCAGGCCAAGCTGACGGAAGCCCTCCACCAGATATCGGCGGCGACCGTCATACTCGTCCCGCATTTTTTCAATATCCTCATCACCGTTGCGCATAGCTTCAATCGCAGCATACTGGCTGGTGGTAGGCGCAGACATGATCCCAAACTGATGGAGCTTCAGCATTTGCTTGATGATTGGCTCCGGCCCACAGACATAGCCGAGCCGCCAACCGGTCATGGCGTGAGATTTGGAAAAACCATTGACCACTACGGTGCGCTCATACAGCTCCGATAAATTCGCCGGTGAAAAATGATGCTGCCCATAGGTGAGTTCGGCGTAGATCTCATCGGACAGAAGCATGACCTCTGTTCCCTGCAGGATTTCCACAATCGCCTCGTAATCTGCCTGCTCCATAATTCCACCTGTGGGATTGCAGGGATAGGGCAGCACAACGATTTTAGTCCGTTCGGTCAAATTGGCCCGCAACAGCTCAGGCGTCAGCTTAAACCCATCCTCCGATTTGGTTTCTACAAAGACGGGAGTAGCCCCGGTCATAGACGCAAGAGGGCCATAGCAGACAAAGGATGGCACAGGAATGATGACCTCATCTCCCGGATTCAAAAGCGCCCGCATGGTGATATCAATAGCTTCACTGCCGCCAACCGTGACGATTATCTGGCTTTTCGAGTCATACCGCAAATCGAACCGCCGCTCCAGATAAGCACTGATCTCCTCGCGAAGAGCCGCCAAACCGGCATTAGAGGTGTACTTGGTAAAGCCCTTTTCCAGTGAGTAAATACCCGCATCACGGATATGCCAAGGTGTAATAAAATCAGGCTCTCCCACTCCAAGAGAAATGGAATCCTCCATCTCCTCCAAAAGATCAAAGAACTTTCGAATGCCGGAGGGTTTGACTTCCTTCACACGAGCAGAAAGGATATTTTCATAATCCATCATGTGAAGATCCACTCCTTTTCCTGCTTTTCCCGCTTATCAAAAATCAAATGATTTTCCTTATATTTATGCAAAATAAAGTGAGTCGCGCAGCCGGTCACGCCCTCTAAAGGCGCCAGTTTCTCACTGACAAACTGCGCCACTTCCCGCAGTGTACGCCCGGAAATAATGACAGTAAAATCAAAGGCTCCGGACATAAGATACACACTCTCTACCTCATCGTACTGGTAAATGCGTTCCGCAATACGGTCAAAGCCATCTCCCCGCTGAGGAATCACCTTGACTTCGATCAAAGCGGTAACATTCTCCCGGTCTGTCTTATCCCAGTCGATCACAGCCTGATAACCCCGGATAATTTTCTCTTTCTCCAGCTGTGCGATAGTCGCTTTGACTTCCTCCACCGACTTCTGCGTCATAGCAGCCAGCTGCTCAGGTGTCAAGGTGCAGTCGCTTTCCAAAAGCTGCAGCAATTTTGTCATTCTGTTCCCCTCCTGAATTAGTATGTGTGGTCGCAAATCTCCCGAATCTTAGCCTGAATGGTTTTTAAATCCTCAAAGGTCTCCGGACGGCGGCGCGGGTCTCTCAGCAATGCCGCCGGATGGAAAAGAGCGATACGCAGAATACCGTCTTTTTCAAACCATTGCCCATGCTCTCGAGTAATTTTAAAATCTTCTTTGATAAACTTCATGGCTGCAATGCGGCCCAAGCAAACAATGATTTTGGGCCGAATCAGTTGAATCTGCCGCTCCAACCACTGGGCACAGGCCTCCTGCTCAATATTCAGCGGGTCCCGGTTTTGGGGTGGACGGCACTTTACCATGTTTCCGATATATACATTTTTTTCACGGCTTAAGTCAATGATCTCCAGCATATCATCCAACAGCTTTCCAGCACGCCCCACAAAAGGCCGACCGGTCAAGTCCTCCTGTTCACCGGGTCCTTCGCCGATACAAAGCACTTCCGCATCCGGGCTTCCTTCCCCGAACACCACGTTATGCCGGGTATCTGCCAAACCGCAGCGACGGCAATTCAGGCACTCCTCCCGCAACTTCTCCCATTGCTCCATACCGTTTCCTCCTTTGTATATCTGCATGATTTTGAGGTATATTTTATCACATTCCAAAATAAATGCAAAGGCATAGCCAACATTTTCTAAAAATTTTTCTTGCAAATGAGAACAGTTTTGCGTATAATACGGCTATATCCATAATTCAAAAGCGATGATGGAGACCGCCCCTCGGGCGTGCCGACAGAAAATACGGGTCACCGGCTGAGAGCCCGTTTCGGCAAAGAGAGGAAGCGCAACACTCCTGAGCTCGTGGTTTGAGCGTCCCCGGACAGGTAGGACCATGCGGCTTTTCCACGTTACGGAATTTGAGTGGCCGTCTGCTCTTTGGGCGGCAAGTCTGGGTGGTACCGCGGAATTTTCCGTCCCGAAGCTGTTTTCAGCTTCGGGACTTTTTTCGTCCCGGGCCATTTCTCCGCCTAAATGGCGGACTATGAGGTGATACCATATGAAAGAAAAAATGACCGGAAGCCCCACTCATTTCTTCACCGACCTTTCCGCCGTAATCGCCGGCCAATATGACGGCCAACCTGTCACGGTAAACGGGATGGTCCACTCTCTCCACAACATGGGGGGAATTACGTTCCTTACTCTCCGGGGGCCAAAAACTGTCTTGCAATGCGTTTTGGGTCCTGATGTAAACTCGCAGGAGATTGGCGAGGAATGTGCCGTAACCATTGTCGGAACGCCTCGAAAGGAACCCAGAGCGCCCGGAGGAGTGGAACTGGCTGTTCAAAGTTTAACGGTCCTCTCCCGCCCTGCCGCGCCCATGCCCGTCCCTGTTTCCAAATCAAAGTTAAATCTCAACCTGGATACCGAGCTTTCTCTGCGCCCAATAGTCTTGCGCAATTTGCAGGAGCGCTCCATCTTTCGTATTCAGGATGCCTTGTGCCGTGCCTTCCGAGAGACCCTTCACGGCCTCGGTTTCACCGAGGTCCATACTCCCAAAATCGTCCTGGCCGGTGCAGAGGGCGGCTCCAACATTTTCCGCTTGGACTACTTTGGCCGCAAGGCTTTCCTGGGGCAATCCCCTCAATTTTACAAGCAAATGATGGTGGGCGTTTATGAGCGAGTCTTTGAAATCGCTCCCGTCTTCCGGGCAGAAAAGCATTCCACCGCCCGGCATTTAAATGAGTATACCTCCATGGATCTTGAGATGGGCTTCCTGAACTCTTTTGAGGATATTATGGAGGTAGAAACGCTCTTTCTCCAGCACGCTATGGCTCTTATCAAGGACGAATATGCCGATGACGTCGCCCGTCTTGGTATTGAAATTCCCGATGTTAACTTCATTCCCTGCCTTCGTTTTGACGAGGCAAAACGGCTGGCGGCCGAGAAATATGGCCGTCCCATTCGTGACCCATATGACCTGGAACCCGAGGAAGAGCATAATATCGGCCGTTATGCCAAAGAGGAACTGGGTTCCGATTTCGTCTTTATCACTCATTATCCCAGTAAAAAGCGTCCTTTTTACGCCATGGATGACCCGGAGGACCCGAAATTCACACTCTCCTTCGACCTGCTCTTTCGCGGCATGGAAGTTACCACCGGCGGCCAGCGGGTCCACGAGTACCAGGCCCAGGTGGATAAGATGCTGGCTCGGGATATGCACCCCGAAGAGTTCAAAAGCTACCTGATGATCCACAAACACGGTATGCCTCCCCACGGCGGCCTTGGCATCGGGCTGGAGCGTCTTACTGCTCGCCTGTGCGGGTTGGACAATGTGCGCTATGCTTGTCTCTTCCCCCGGGATTTGAGCCGTCTGGAGCCTTGACATCAAATTGGAACTGTGAGGTGTTTTTATGAAAATCACCACCGAAATGGTTGATTATATTTCCGCCCTCGCCCGCCTTCAGGTGGATGAGGGGGAAAAAGAAGCAGTAACGGCTGAACTGGAGCGTATCGTTTCCTATATGGATCGGCTGAATGAATTGGACACCAACGAAATAGAGGCATTAAGCCATGTCTTCCCCATCAAAAATATCATGCGCCCTGACAAAATCGCCCCCTCCTTCTCTCGGGAATTACTGCTGCAAAACTCTCCCGGCGGCGATGAAGAAGCCTTTCTGGTCCCAAAGGCCGTAGATTGAGGTGATACCATGGAAATATTTGAACTGACTGCCCTTGAACTGGGTGCGGCACTGAAAAAGGGCGAGGTCGCTCTCCAAGATGTTCTCTCCCAAACCCAAGATAGGATTTATACCTGTCAGGAAGAAAACAACGCTTTCATTTCCATTACCAAACCTGACCTTGCTCCGACGATTGGCGATTCTCTTTTGGCCGGCGTCCCTATGGCTCTGAAAGACAACATTTGTACCAAAGGTGTTAAAACTTCCTGTGCTTCCAAGATTTTGGGAGATTTTATTCCGCCCTATAATGCTTCGATCGTCGAAAAACTGATTGCTGCCGGCGCTATTTCCATGGGGAAACTCAATATGGATGAGTTTGCCATGGGTTCCACCTCCGAAACTTCTTTTTACGGCCCGGTCCGTAACCCCTGGGACCTGTCCCGTGTGTCCGGAGGTTCCTCCGGTGGTGCAGCCGCCGCCGTGGCCGCCGGTGAAGTCTGGTACGCCATTGGCAGTGACACCGGAGGTTCCATTCGGCAGCCTGCCGCATACTGCGGGGTTACCGGCATGAAACCCACCTACGGAACAGTAAGCCGGTATGGCCTGATTGCCTATGCCTCCTCTTTAGACCAAATGGGACCTGTGGCCCGGTCCGCCGCCGACTGTGCTGCCGTATTGGACATCATTCAAGGAAAAGATCCTTACGATGCCACCAGTTTAAGCGGTTGTTACGGAAATTTACTCTCTTCCCTTTCCGGGGACGTAAAAGGTCTTCGCATTGGTCTCCCCACAGACTGTTTTGGGGAAGGATTAGACCCGGAGGTAAGGCAGGCCGTTCTGGATGTAGCCCAGGTCCTGAAAAGCCGGGGGGCTATTGTGGAGGAGTTCTCCCTCCCCATCATGGAGTACGTGGTTCCCGCTTATTATATCATTGCCTGTGCTGAGGCAAGTTCCAACCTGTCTCGTTTTGACGGTGTAAAATACGGCTGGCGGGCGGAAAACTATGAGGATTTGACTGACCTATACACTAAAACACGAAGTGAAGGATTTGGCAGCGAGGTCAAACGCCGTATCCTGCTTGGAACCTTCGTTCTCTCCACCGGCTATTATGATGCTTACTACAAGAAGGCTCTCCAGGTAAAATTCATTATTAAAACGGCCTATGATGATGCCTTTCAAAAGTATGACATGCTTTTGACTCCGGTAACACCTGCCACCGCCCCCCAATTGGGTGAGAGTCTATCCGATCCCCTGAAAATGTATCTTTCCGACATTTATACCGTCCCCCTCAATTTGGCAGGACTGCCCGGCATCTCTATTCCATGTGGTTTTGATTCCAATGGGATGCCAATCGGCGCTCAACTGATCGGCCCGGCTTTGGGCGACAGCGTGATTTTGAATGCTGCTCACTCTTATCAGCTGGAAACAGATTTCCACAAAAAAACACTTCACCGGAAGGGAGGCACATCCGCATGACCTGGGAAACTGTCATTGGCCTGGAGACTCATGTGGAGCTGGCCACCAAAACCAAAATTTTCTGTTCTTGCACCACCGAGTTTGGCGGTGCGCCAAACACCCATTGCTGCCCGGTATGTACTGGTATGCCGGGTACACTACCTGTTCTCAATGAAAAGGTATTGGAGTTCGCTGTCAAAACCGGCCTCGCTTTGGATGGTAATATCACCAGGCATTGCAAGTTCGACCGCAAGAACTACTTCTACCCCGACCTTCCAAAAGCCTATCAGATCAGCCAGCTATACCTCCCTATCGTCCGGGACGGCAAGGTGTCTATCCGATTGGAGTCCGGGACAGAAAAACTGATCCGCATCCACGAACTCCACATGGAAGAAGATGCCGGCAAACTGGTCCATGATCCTTGGCTGGATCAAACCAGATGTGACTATAACCGCTGCGGTGTGCCCTTAATTGAAATTGTGACCGAACCTGATTTTCGTTCCGCAGAAGAGGTCATTGCCTATCTGGAAAAGCTGCGCTCCATCCTGCAATATTTAGGCGTATCCGACTGTAAGATGCAGGAAGGCTCCCTTCGCTGTGATGTAAATCTCTCTGTCAGACCGGCCGGCAGCGTGGAATTTGGCACTCGGACTGAAATGAAAAACCTGAACTCTTTTAAAGCCATTACGAAAGCCATTGCTTACGAGTCCCGACGGCAAATCGAACTTATTGAAGAAGGCAAACGAGTCATTCAAGAGACCCGGCGCTGGGACGACAATAAAGACGCTACATTTGCCATGCGTTCCAAAGAAAACGCCCAGGATTACCGCTATTTCCCCGAGCCTGACATCCCACCTTTGGAAATTTCTGATGTCTACTTGGAGGAAATTCGTACCCAGCTGCCCGAGATGGCGGAAGAAAAACTGATACGATACCAAGCTGAGTATGACCTTCCTCTCTATGACGCTCAAATACTCACCGGGCAAAAAGCCTTGGCTGATTTTTTTGAAGCCTGTGTCGCTCAAGGAGTTGATGCCAAACAAGCCGCCAACTGGATCATGGGTCAGGTTTTGGGCCAGCTTTCCGCTAAGGGCATGGATGCGAAGGACATGGTCCTTGCCCCCTCCACCTTGGTACGGCTTATCACCCTTATAAAAGACGGAAAATTAAACCGAAATACTGCCGTCAAAGTCTTTGAGGCCATTTTTGACACCAACGCGGACGTTGATGAGTATATAATGTCTCACGGTTTGGAACAGGTCAATGATCCCGGCGCTTTGGCTGCCGCAGTGAAAAAGGTTTTCGATGTCAACCCTCAATCTATCGAGGACTTTAAAGCCGGCAAGGAAAAGGCCTTTGGCTTCCTTGTAGGACAGGTCATGCGGGAAATGAAGGGTAAGGCCGACCCGCAGGCCGTCAATCGGGCTGTACGGGAAAAACTGAATTTTTAGACATATTTGATCTCCCGGTGAAATTTCACCGGGAGATTCTTTTGGAAAAAGTAGTGTAAAATCTGCTCAATTATGTTATCATGGTTTATCCGCACAAAGGAGGATCCTTATGAAATCCCGCATTTCTATTCTCACTTTTGCCCTTTGCCTGTTGCTGTTCCACACCTTCCTCCCCATATCCGCCTTTGGAGCAGAAGCTGATGAAAAAACGCTTACCGTTCTCTTTACCCACGACACCCACGATCACTTTCTTCCTGCTCCCGAAGAAGGCGGCGGCACCTTCGGGGGCTATACCCGTTTGGCCACCCTGCTGAAAGAACAGCGGGCCGGTGCAAAGGGCGCTGTTGTCACGTTAGATGCCGGTGATTTTTCCATGGGTTCTCTTTTTCAAACGATCTATACCACAGATGCTCCAGAACTTCGTGCTCTTGGCGCTATGGGATACGATGTTACCATTTTCGGCAACCACGAGTATGACTATCGTGCCGCCGGTCTGGCCGGGATGCTCAATGCCGCCGTTACCAGCGGCGACCCTCTTCCTGCCATTGTCCAGGCCAACTACCACCCCCCTGCTTCCGACACCTCCACCCTTGCCGCTTTGGAGCGTTACGGAGTGAGTGACTATACTCTTATAGAACAAGAGGGCATCACGGTTGCTGTCTTTGGTCTTCTGGGGGTAGATGCTGATGAATGCGCCCCCATGTCCGGCATGGAGTTTACCCCCATCATCGATGCCGCAAAACAGGTCGTGGCTGAGATCCAGGCCAAAGAATCACCGGATTATATCATCTGTCTTTCCCATTCGGGGACTGAAAACGGGAAAGGTGAAGATTATGAACTGGCGCAAGCGGTAGACGGTATTGACCTTATCATTTCCGGACATACCCACTCTACTTTGACCGAACCCATTCAAGCCAATAATACACTTATTGTCTCCTGTGGAGAGTACACTCACAATTTGGGCACTGTCACCCTTCATAAATCCGCAAAAGACAGCCTCCGCTTTTCCGAGTATCGCCTTATTCCTATCGATGATACGGTAGCTCCGGACCCGGATATGGTTTCCCTTACACAGTGGTTCAAATATAAGGTAGAACATTCTTATCTCTCGGACTACAATTTGGAATTTGACCAAATCCTGGCTGCCGCCTCTCAAGATCTATCCATTCCAGAAACCGGCGGCCTTATTGGCAATGCTTACATTTCAATCATTCAGGAAATTGAGGGGGAAAATTATATCCCAATCGCCTTTGCCGTAGCTCCTGACGGGGTTATTCGAGGGGCGCTCCGTTCCGGCAATGTCACCACTGCTGATGCTTTTGACATTCTCTCCCTGGGTTCCGGTGCCGATGGTACTCCGGCCTATCCCTTGGTATCAGTGTACCTTACTGGCAAGGACCTTAAAAATGCCTTCGAGGTGGATGCATCCATCTCTGACCTGATGTCTGCCGCTACTCTATACGGTGGTGGTGCACAATGGGAGTACAATCCACACCGAATGTTTCTGGACCGAGTTACCGACTGCTCCATTATCGGACCTAAAGGTACTCAGTGGCGGATAGAGATTCAGGATGACCAGCTTTATCGGGTGGTGGCGGACCTCTATTCCGGACAAATGCTGGGTACGGTAGAAAGCAAAAGCTATGGGCTTTTAACCGTTACTCCCCGGGATGAAAATGGCGATCCCATTGTCGATTTGGAAAGCCGCATCCTTTATGATCAGGATGGCAACGAACTAAAGGCATGGTACGCCCTGGCCGCCTATCTCAACGAGGAGCAATATATCGAAGGTCCGATTTCCTCCGGGAAAATCGTTTCCCCCAGTTGGAATCCCTTTATGCTGCTCTTTCCTCTCGGCCTTCCTACACTCCTTGTTTTATTATTCTTTGTGCTTCTTATCGCCTTGGGATTTTTCTTTTACCGTTATCTATATCGCCGTAAGCGCCGGCGCACCCGCTGAAAAAACACCCCGGATACCATGTATCCGGGGTGTCTTATTTATCAAAGCAACAGAACCTCATCCATAGAAGGCGTGTCCGCCGATCACGCGGATCAGCGTCTTGTTTCGAGATGCCCAGCAGGGCTTTCCCACACCATTAAAGTAATACGCTCCAGGAACTACGTTCGCTCCCTCCATCACCAATCGGGCCGCAAGGATAGACTCCGCATTCGGAGTGGCATTGGTAGCTCCGGGAAACTGATTCGGCGAATAGATGACCTCAGATACCGTATTGGGAAACTTGGTGCTGTTGACCCGATTCAGGATCACATTCCCCACCGCCATCTTCCCCTCCAAGGGCTGATTTCCGCTTTCGTGGGTAATGACCCGGGCCATCAGATCCAGCATAGTTTCATCATAAGGGCAGTCCTCTGCTTTCAGCGGAACTCCGCCGGAGCAAAGCTCTACCTTCCCGGTCCAATCCACCCAGGCCCCCAAGGCCGTTGCCAGTACCCTGGCAGGCACCAATGCGGTTCCGTCTTCCCATCCCTTTACCCCCATGGGAATATAGAGATATCGGTCATTGATGACCAGATAGGGGTCCCCCACCTTCACCGTCATGGTAAAGTCTGCGGCCCTTGCGTAAAAGGTCCCCTCTTCCCAGGTAATTTCGGCATCAGGCCGAAGCAGTTGAACTCCACCGTAAAAAGGAATATAGGCAGTTCCATCATAGACCTCGGCAGAAAAGTAAGCCGGTTGTGCATTTACCGTCACTTCTGCCTTTGCCGGCTCCTCCGCTCCAAATGCCGGCACAGCAAGGCCCAGCGTCAATGCAAGCGTAAGTATAGAGGGCAAAAGAAATTTCTTCACTTTGATCCGCTCCCGTCTGTTACTATTTTGAAACTATTTGTTACCACATTGTAACCTATTTTATGTAAAAAAGCAAGTCCATGTTCCCTGTCTGGGTAAAGAAAAACCGCATCGGAGCATTCCGATGCGGTTTCTAACATTAAACTCTGTTTACTGGGGACTAACCGTATAGTTGGGAGCCTCTTTGGTGATGTAGATGTCATGGGGATGAGACTCACGGAGACCGGCGGCAGTAATCTGAACGAATTGAGCCTTCTCCTGAAGTTCCACCACAGTGCCGCAGCCGCAATAACCCATACCGGAACGAAGGCCGCCCATCAACTGATAAATGGTTTCAGAAACCGCTCCCTTGTAAGGGACCCGGCCCTCTACGCCTTCGGGCACCAACTTCTTATTATCCTCCTGGAAGTAGCGATCCTTAGAACCCTTGGCCATGGCGCCCAAAGAACCCATGCCACGGTAGACCTTAAACTGACGGCCCTGGAAAACCTCGGTATCACCGGGAGCCTCTTCACAGCCAGCCAGCAAAGAACCAACCATCACCACATCACCGCCGGCGGCAATGGCCTTTACCAAATCACCAGAGTACTTAATGCCGCCGTCAGCAATAACGGGGATTCCATACTCCTTGGCTACACAAGCCGCATCATAGACAGCCGTAATTTGAGGCACACCAATACCAGCTACCACACGAGTCGTACAAATAGAGCCGGGGCCGATACCAATTTTCACACAGTCAGCGCCCGCTTCAATAAGGGCACGGGTCGCTTCAGCGGTAGCCACATTGCCCGCGATCAACTGCACATCGGGATAGTGGGCCTTGATGCGTTTAACGCTCTCAATAATATTATGGCTATGCCCATGGGCCGAATCCAGACAAAGGACATCCACCCCAGCCTCCACCAGAGCAGCCACCCGGTCCAGCACATCCTTGGTAGCACCGATGGCAGCGCCAACCAGCAAACGCCCCTTCTCGTCACGGGCCGAATTGGGATAGACCTGCGCCTTTTCAATATCTTTAATGGTGATAAGGCCCTTCAGGCGGAAATCCTTATCCACAATGGGCAGCTTCTCAATTTTATGCCTGCGCAGGATCTCCTTGGCTTCTGCCAATGTGGTACCTTCAGGTGCAGTGACCAGATTCTCCTTGGTCATCACGCTGTCGATCAGCTTGGTCATATCGGTCTCAAATTTCATATCCCGGTTGGTAATGATACCAATCAGCTTCCCGTTGTCGCAGATAGGCACGCCGGAAATCTTATACTTGGCGCACAATTCGTTCGCCTCCGCCAGCGTGTGACCGGGAGCCAGCCAGAACGGATTTGTAATAACGCCATTCTCACTGCGCTTGACCATGTCCACCTGCTCAGCCTGAGCCTCAATGGACATATTCTTGTGGATGATGCCGATACCGCCTTCCCGGGCAATCGCAATGGCCATTCGGGACTCGGTCACCGTATCCATGGCAGAACTCATAAGCGGAATATTGAGGGTGATCTTCTTTGTGAGTCTGGTGTGCAGATCGATATCTGCCGGGAGCACATTGCTCTCTGCGGGGATGAGAAGGACATCATCAAATGTAAGACCCTTCTTCACGAACTTCTGCGCTGCATCAGAATTGACCATACGGCATCTCCTTTTCTATATTGAAATTTCAACCATTTTACGCTTTTTACGACAGCTTGTCAAGGGTGAGGAGCGCATCAAAACGCTCTTTTTTCTCCAGACCCCGCCCAGAAATATAGCAATTCTGCCCATCGATACCGGTAAACAGCTCCAGCTCCTCTCCCGGCAAACACTCCTGCAAGTAACAAAGCTGGAGAGAAGAGACAAACTTTCCCTGTCCCAACCGTTCCAACCCCAGAGCATCACAAGCAAAATCAGCATAGCGCACATTGTTTACATGACCATTGATATCAGTTTCTGAATAGTGGAGCTTACGCCGCTCTGCCAGAAGCAGTCCTTCCGGCATCCGCAGCTTGTGGAGCACATCGCCCCGGCAAAGACTGCCTCCGCTGGATGCCTCCAACTCAGTCACACCGCTCATTCGAAGCAGCTTATGGGTATCCAAATCAGCCAGTACCCAAATGGAGAGGGCTTGTCCCACCTGTTCTGCCCCCACGCCAAGGTCAAACTCCCGATACATCACGGCCCCCTTCCCACCCCGATGCCATGTCTTGACGGTCACATTCTCCTCTCCATACAATGGCCTTTTCAACTCATAACGAATGCGTGACAGCATCCAAAAGGCATGATACCGGTGAATCACTTCATCCCTCGAGACCCCCAGGGCGATCCCGCCTTGGATAGCTGCCTCCTGTAAGAACCGAAGTACCGCCGAAGGACGGCAGTGACCGAACAAATCCACATCCCCCGTGTTCACCTGATAAGTATCTTCGTAAAATACACCCATAGTTACGCTTCCCTACCTCCGATCTTCAGGGTATAGCAGCAACAAAGGTCTTCCAAATCCTCATCGGTAGCTGCCGGTAGCCGCAGCTTTGCCCCACAGTCGGCACATATCAGTTCAACTGCACTATACTGTATTTTTACTTTATACTCCCTGGAGCCACAGGTACAGGAAATGCTATTGCGGGCCGCAATGTCCTTCAGTTCCCCCAGCACTTCCGTCATAACAGCTTCATTGAGGAAGGCCCCTGCCTCCTGCGCTTGTTCTGTTATCTGCGCCGCCGCTGTTTCCAATCTTCGAAGCGCTCGAAAAACCGCCCCTTCCTCTCCGACATAGCAAGTGTCAAGTCCTGTAGCCTTACACGAAAAAGCCAGCGCTCTCTCGTGAAGAAAAGCGTGGGCAGAACAGCGAATATGATGATCCTCCTCACAGTAGAGACAGGGTACCGTCAGGTCAACATGGTCAGCCTCCATCTCCACCTTCAAAACAGAACCGCCACAGGGGCACGGAATACTGATCGGTGCAGCAGCCAAACGAAAAACCGTTTCCTCTACTACCACACTCTGCTTACATTTTGGACACAGGTAGGCAATCGTACGTTTTGGCTCTTCCATTTTTGTTCCCTCTTATTCACGGATTCTTCTTGCATCCTCTATCAAATAAGCGCACCGTTGAAATGGCGCCATACGCTTTCAGCTGTATTCCTCATATTACAAAAATGCTCTTGGGAATGCGATTAACCTTCTTTCAGATACTGATATGCAAGGCGGGGCGTTCCGTCTGCCACATGGACAATCCCGCAGCGGACAAAACCATGTTTGGTCAACAGATGCTGCATGGTTTTATTGTTTTCATGGGTATCTGCACGAATATTGTCACTTTGCTGCTTGCAAAACTCCACACACTGAGAGAATACCCCTTTCATAGTCCCATCACTTCCGACCCGGTGGATGGTCATATAGGACTCATCGCTGGTCCAATCCCCCTCCTCAATGACCCCATAGGTAGGGTCCTCACCGGCAACGAGGGCAAAGGCGGCGTGAGGCACCTGATCTTCACCGCAAATCACATACAACTCCCCACGCCGAATATCCGCCTCCAAAGTCTCTTGGGAAGGATTATTCATCCCCCACTGAGTGGGATTCCCTGTCTCCCGCATATATACCCTTGCAGCTTCAAAGATACATAAAACCGCCGGCATATCTGTCATGATCGCTTTCCGAATCATCCTTTTCCCCCTTTGCCTTTGTTTATTAAATATACCACAGACTTTTCCATGTGTAAACGGCATAACACGGGAAAATCCTATTTGTGCGATTATTTTTTACTTCTTTTGTTCAAACTACTGACACTTCCAAAAGAAAGCACAGGTGATACTATGCCAATCAAAAAGTTGGGCCGGCAAACCGTGGCTCTGGCCAATCCTCCTGCTCTTATTGGCCACGCAAACGTAGTGGGAAAAAAAGAGGGCGATGGCCCGCTGAAAAACAGTTTCGACCACATTGAGCAAGACGACACCTTTGGCGAAAAGAGCTGGGAGAAGGCGGAGACCGCCATGCAGAAAATAGCCCTTGCCGCTGCGCTTGATAAGGCAGGTCAGGCCATTTCGAACCTGGACTATCTTTTTGCCGGCGACCTTTTAAACCAGTGTATCGGCTCTGGATTTGCCATCCGGGGACAGGATGTCCCCTTCTTTGGACTTTATGGAGCCTGCTCTACCATGGGGGAAGGCTTGTCCCTTGCCTCTATGAGTATTGACGGCGGTTTTGCTCAATTTGCCGGGGTGGTGACTTCCTCCCACTTCTGCTCTGCCGAGCGGCAATACCGCACCCCTTTGGAGTATGGAGGACAACGAACTCCTACCGCCCAGTGGACCGTTACCGGGTCCGGCGCAGTGATTTTAGCCAAGGATGGCCCCGGTCCTCATATCACTCATATCACCACCGGCAAAGTGGTGGATAAGGGGATCAAGGACGCCAATAATATGGGCGCCGCCATGGCCCCCGCAGCCTATGATACACTTACCGCCCACTTCAAGGACACCGGCCGCCAGCCCGATTTCTATGACCTGATTGTCACCGGCGATTTGGGGAAGCTGGGCAAGGAGATCGTCCAGGACTTTTTTAAACAGGACGGTATTGAACTTTCCAACTATGATGATTGCGGTACTCTGATTTTTGATTTGCAAAAGCAGGATGTTCATTGTGGTGGTTCCGGTTGCGGCTGTTCTGCTACTGTTCTTACCGGTTTTTTGCTCAATGGGATGCGAGAAGGCCGGTGGAACAATATCCTGTTCTGTCCCACCGGTGCCCTTCTTTCCCCCACCTCCACCCAGCAGGGGGAATCTATTCCCTGCATTTGTCATGCAGTTTCTATCTCCATGCCTTGATAAACATGAAAGGACTAAATTATATGGACATGCTTTCTGAGTATTTGCGCGCTTTCCTCTGCGGCGGCATCATCTGTCTTATCGGGCAGCTTCTCATTGATAAAACCTCTCTTACTCCCGCTCGTATTCTTGTGACCTATGTGGTTTCCGGAGTGGTCTTAGGCGGCCTTGGCCTTTATAAGTATGTAGTAGAATTTGGCGGCGCCGGCGCCACCGTTCCATTGACCGGCTTTGGCTTTCTGTTGGCAAAGGGTGTGCAAAAAGCAGTCGGTGAACACGGCCTTCTGGGCGCTCTCTCCGGCGGCGTTACCGCTGCCGCCGCCGGTATTACTGCCTCTATCTTCATCGGCTATCTGATTGCCTTGGTCTGTAAGCCAAAATCCAAATCCTGATTGGGTCCATAGGCCGCCAGCAAGTCTGTAAGGAGTCTGACATGAACCTCCTCATCCTCAATAATGCGTTGAAGGTTGGCCTGCACATTGTTATCTCTGATCCAAAGCATCTGCTGCCGGTATTTTTGTATGGTACCCTTTTCTTCCTCCAGGGCATACCGAAGCACCTGGTCTACCCGTTGGGGATACCGCAGATATTCCGGCGTCCAGTACCGTCGCCCGCCCCGATTTACCGCCCATAGCCTTGGGTCCTCTCCCAACTGTCTGGCCAAACGTGCAAAGATGTCCAAATGGCGCATTTCCACCACCGCGATCCGCATCAGGCAGTCAGCCACCTCCTCACATCCCACTAACGTCACATGGCTATAAAAGTATCTGGCCACTGCGCTCATTTCTGATGCACTTCCGCCCACGTTAGACCCAATGGCTTGTGCGTACTGCCTGTTTTTACCCTCCACTTCCACAGGAG
The DNA here is from genome assembly GCA_910587345.1 of uncultured Oscillospiraceae bacterium. GTDB lineage: Bacteria > Bacillota > Clostridia > Oscillospirales > Oscillospiraceae > Vermiculatibacterium. Next base: position 128,357 of record CAJUKH010000026.1, read on the forward strand.
GATAGGGCCCCTCCGCTGCATAGCGCACTTCACAGGACACCTCATCCATGACGCCACCTCCCTTTCCCTATTGTCCCTTTATGGTATGCAAATGGCGTGTTGTCCTATGTTTTCTAAATATGGTTTTCAAAATTATATTTCGTGTTTTTCTTGACTGTTTTTCTTCGATGGAGTATAATAAGCCCATCCAATGGAAAGCGGGTGCCGCCATGACTCCCTCCCGGCCCTATGTACCAAGCACCATCTCCCCCGTTGTTTTAGGCGAAAAGAACAGGGACCCCTATGACGGGCTGCGTCCCTGGTCCGCTATCACTCATGGTTTGGGGAGTCTGCTGGCTGTAATCGGTACCGTTCTTTTACTTTTTCACTCTATCGATTTGAAGCTGGATCTTTGGCATATCATCGGTTTCACTGTTTACGGAACCTCAATGATCTGCCTATACACCGCCAGCACCCTTTATCACTCTCTCAATATTTCAGTGGCTGGGCGGCTGGCCCTTCGAAAGTATGATCATTGCTCCATCGCCCTTCTTATTGCGGGGAGTTATACCCCCATTTGCCTCACTGCTCTGCGGGAGCAGGGCGCTTGGGGCTGGACCATTTTGGGTGTCATCTGGGCCATGGCTATCGCCTCCTGCTGTCTTTCCCTTTTCTGGATCAATGCCCCTCGTTGGCTTTCCGCCGGAGTATATCTGATCATGGGCTGGCTTGCTTTGGCTGCCCTTCTCCCTCTGTCCCGCTCCCTGCCCTTTATCGGAATGTTCTGGTTGCTGTTGGGTGGGGTCTTTTATACCATCGGCGGTGTGCTATACGCCATAAAATGGCCGGGGCGGGGTAACCCACGGTTTGGCTGCCACGAGATCTTTCACCTGTTCATTTTAGCTGGCAGCGTCTGCCATTTCCTGCTAATGTATCAGGCCATATCTTATCTTTAGAGCCGCTAACGGATAAAACAGATAAGAAGGGTGCTTTTCTTCCGAAAAGCACCCTTCTTATCTATCATTTTTTAATTCGTGTATAATACCCTGTATCATCTTGATGATGGATATATGCTCCATTTTTCTCCATCACTCGCAAGGAAGCCAGATTTTGAAGCTGTGCATGAAGGTAAATTTCCTCCTCCGGCACAATATCTCTGGCCTTCTCCAGCACCATGCGCAAACCTTCGGTAGCAAGCCCTCTCCCCCGGCAGTCCTTCTGGATGCTGTATCCGATATGTCCCCCGCCATTGCGAAGAGCCTCACTCAACCGGTGCCGCAGGTTAAACTTCCCTACGATCTTATCATTCTCCCACAGGAAGTAGGTAGTGGCAGGAACGTACCCCTCCGGCAAGCCAATACCCTTAGCGTTATCTATCATCTGCGGGAGTCCCTGCGTGAAAAACTCACCCTGCGTCATTCCAAAACATGGGTTAATACTTCCGTTTTCATCTTGGGGCATTTGGGTCAGGAAGGTGAACTCCTCCTCTCGATCTTCCCAATTGGCCTCTTTCAGATAAAGCATTCCATCGCCTCCCTTTCCCTGATTATCTATTTATAGCATAGCTTTCCAAGGCTGTCAAGGGAGGCCTGACACTTAGTTCAACAATACAATACCAAGATTCAGATATCCTGCAAAGCTCACCCAAAAAAGATAAGGTAATAAAAGAAATAACGTTTTATGGTCAAATCTATAAAATGTGATCGTGGTCCGAAAAACCAAAATCCACAGCAGGACCAGCCAACAAAAAGCCGCCCCATACCAGCCAAAGCAAAAAAACAGGACCGGCCAAGATAGATTTACGAGTAACTGCCAAGCATACAAACGCAGCGCCCCTTTTCGTTCTTCCCTTGGCGCATCGTTTGCGAATATCAAATACGCAGCAGCTCCCATCATCAAATACAGCAGTGTCCACGCCACCGGGAAAACCCAGGCAAGCGGGGATAAGGGTGGTTGCTCCAGCGCAGAAAACGCTTTCATTCCATCCATGGTAAAATATCCTGTCAAACTTCCTAATGCCAGAGGAACCGCCATATTAAATTCCAGCGAATGCTCAAAAAAATCACTCCCCGGGTAGTATATTCCAAGGGAGTGATTTTATGTAATAACAGGTCTTCTTATAAACAGAATAGACACTTTCACACCGCAGTTGCCTTACAACAACTTGTCTATTTTTAGTCCTTGTATTTAAACCGCATATTCTCCCAAAATCAACAAAGCACCCCTTTCCGTAACTGTTACCTTCTGCCCCTCCCCAATAGCTATATAGAGATGGTTCGGTATTAAAGTTCCTGTATAAACCTCTCCCGTTGTAACGTCCAACAGCCCATCCCCTGTCGCTGTTCCGCTGCGCAGGACCAACTGTGTCCCCACGGCAGGGGTCATTGTCTTTCCCCCTTCTATCTCCACAGTGGAAAAAGCAACCTGATTTTGCCAGGTTTGAACTTTTGTCTCCAACTCAACCGTCTTTCCCTTGATATGCTCATCCACCTGCTTCATGACATCGGGAATCACTTTCTCATTCAGATAGCTCAATGTCACCAAGGGGTCCGATCGACTGCCCTGCGTCCCGGCCGCCAGGGCTACTCCCAACGTTGTAGCAGCCACTAAAAGTCCACACGCCAAGCGGGTACTCCACCGATTTCTTTTCATCTTGCTCCTCCTATGTAAAAGAAACTCCAGCGGCCGGGGCGGGGGCCCTATGGGCCGCCCTTCCCCATGCCACATTCACACAAGCTGTCTGGGGCGAAGGCCAAAGCTAACGGCAATGGCACCGTCCACCTTCTGCATCTGCTCCTCATCCAGCCGGCCCATATACTCTCTCAGCCGCTTCTTGTCCAGAGTCCGGATCTGCTCCAGCAGAACCACAGAATCCTTAGGCAGGCCGTAGGTGTTGGCCGAAAGATCGATGTGGGTCGGCAGGCGGGCTTTTCCGGTCTGAGAGGTAATCGCAGCGGCAATAACAGTGGGGCTATGTCGATTGCCGGTATCATTCTGAATGATCAACACCGGCCGTACGCCTCCCTGCTCACTGCCCACTACAGGACTCAAATCGGCATAGAAAATATCTCCTCGTCTGACGGTACTATCCACAAAGGCTCACTCTCCGCGGTTCAAAGTCACCGCTGCACCGGAATGGTCCCGGCTTTTGCGGTCACAATGATTTTCCCACGGCTGGGCGGGATTTATACCCATCTTCCCCACCTTTTCGGGAAGTGGGGCCGCCTCCCGCCCATTTGGGCAACGGTCTCCCCGCACCAGTTTACGCAGAGCACGCTCCGCAGGTGCCTACGGTCATGCCGCTCCATTGCACTTATGATAACAGTTTATCACAGCCAAAGCCGCTTCGCAATGGGGAATTTTCACCGTCACGTTGGTAATTGGTTCTCTCGCATAGTACCAACACCGGAAAGAATTTACCCTTTATATGCTTTCCCGGCCCTTTTATTAAAAAGTCATACCGCATCGCCAATTTTCTCAACTTAGACTGCGTTTGGAAAGCCAAGGTTTTACCATAAACGACAGTCCATACTGTTTTGCAAACCATAAAAAGGCCGCCCAAAGGGCGGCCTTTTCCGCAATTATTCCGATACTTCTTTTTGCATGGCAAAACCGGTAATATCACATTGTAGAACGGTTGTTCCGTCCTGGCTGATCTCCCCTCGGAGAAGCATATGGGTGGCCGCATCAAACCAAAGCTGTGTCTCCACTCCCTGTCCCGGAGACTTTTCTGTTTCCCGGCTGGTGATATGAAGACGCTCTTCTCCATCCCAATCCTCCAGGATGCACTCAGCCAGGTACCCCTCCCGGACGCAAGCCAGCAATGCCGGCACCGCTCCCATCGGTGTCAGGCCATCAGCATCCAACGGCCCGGTCTCCACCATGACGCCGTCATATTCCAGAACAGTCTCGCCCTCGGCGATCCGGGCAACAGTTCCCGCCACATTCTCCGGGCCGGTAATTGTTAAAACAGTTTCCCCTTCCCGCTGCCAGCTGAACGTCAAGTCGTAGGTGTAGACCCGCTGCCTATAATCGGCGGTAATGGCTGCTTGCCCAGTGCAGACTGCCGCCTCCAAATACTCTCCCCGAACCTCTGTCAACAATTCTTCTGCCCGCTCTCCATCGCTCTTTTTTCCACAGCCGGTCAACAGAAGAGCCGGGATCATCATTAGTGCGCAAACCTTTCTGCGCACGCACTACTCCTCCTCACATTCTTTTATGGCACAGGGGATCATCTCTATCATGTCACTTACCGCCATACCGTATTCCCCCTTTTCCGCTGCCGCCAAATCCCCTGCCCGGCCGTGGAGCCAGACAGCAGAAATGACGGCCCGCACCGGGTCCCACAATCTCTGGCCTAACAGGCCGACCATAAGTCCCGCCAGGGCGTCGCCGCTCCCGCCCCGGGCCATACCGGGATTTCCTGTTCTGTTGATATAACAATGCCCATCCGGCAGTGCCGTAATGGTCCGGTGTCCTTTCAACACTAAAATACACCCATGCTTCCTGGCAAATGCCTCAGCTTCGGCATGGCGGTCCCGTATGGGTATCTGACAGTCTGTCAGCCGTGCAAACTCCCCTTCATGGGGCGTTAAAACCGTAAGCGCCCGCCGTTTGTCCAAAACATCTATATGGCGAGAAATAATATTTAGACCATCCGCATCTAAAATAACCGGGCAAGTAATATCTCTTAACAGATTCAGGGTGTACTCCTCCGCCTTCTCTCCCTGCCCCAGCCCGGGGCCGATCAGGACCGCATCGGCATCCTTTGCCTTTTTCAATAGTTCTCCATACACTTCCGACAAAGGCCATACCATAGCCTCGTCACAACACTTTACCGCTACGATGGGATATACATCCTCCGGCACCCCCACCGTTACCAGACCGGCCCCGCTCCGAACTGCCGCTTTGGCTGCCAGGCAGGGCGCACCAGTGTAACCACGGCTACCCGAAAGGAGAAACACTTTCCCAAATGCCCCCTTATGCGCCTCCCTCTCTCTGCGGGGAAAATGAGGCTTCTCTGTCTCTGTACCACCCTGCATCTCCATGTCCTCTCCTTTCTTTTTGCTTATATTATAGACATTTTCCTCTTGCTTTTCAATCGAGTTTGTGATATAAAGGTTTTGTATAAAAATGTGATGAAAGGGAAAATAGCGATTTCCCGACCTACCAGAGAGTATCTGTCACCGGCTGAAAGCAGATGCAAGGTCCCGTCGCTTGGTTCGCCCCGGAGCGGCTTCCGAGAGGAAGACGGCACCCCACCGTTACAAGGGGAAAAGTGTCCACGTTGCGGCGTGGGAATTGCGGGTGGTACCGCGGAAGGTGAGCCTTTCGTCCCCAGAATTGGGGAGGAAAGGCTTTTTATTTTCCTTCCGGGATAGAGGTGAAGAGGTTGAATAGGTTTCATCTTTTGGGCAGACTGGTTTTGCCATTTTTTCTATGTCTTCTTCTCTCCGGCTGTCAGGTGAACTCAGAGTCTGTTCCGCCCGAACCGTTTCCTATCCCAGCCAATGATCCCGCTTCCCCCTCGGTGCCTGCTGAATGGCCAGCCTCGCCTTCTCTCCCTTCAAGCATCGCTTTTTCCGAATCCCCATCAGTACCGTCTTTCACAGAAGCATCATCCTCCACAGCACCGCCCCCTTCCCCGCAGGACACTCCCTTACCCGCTGATAACAACACAAAACTATATGTTTTGATGTACCATTCCTTTGTGGAGGATAATACCGAGTGCAGCGATTGGTCTACCACGGTCTCCTGTTTTCGGGAGGATCTGCAATGGCTGACCGATCAGGGGTATCAATTTGTTCTCCCTTCTGAATTAAGTGCAGGTACTCCCCTTCCAGAGAAGGCGGTCATGCTCACCTTTGATGATGGGTATGCCGATAACTATACTCTGGCCTTCCCTTTACTAAAAGAATACAACGCCAAGGCTGCTATTTCTTTGGTCGTCTCTCTTGTTGAGGAAGAACGTCCCTCCTTCCTTACCTGGGATATGTGTCAGGTTATGGTTGATTCCGGGCTGGTTGAGTTCGGCTCCCATACCTACAGCCTTCACGAGCATGATAAGGCATCCGGCACCTACGGCATCCAGCGCCGCCCCCATGAAGACCGGCAGTCATACGAAGCCCGGGTCCTGCCCGATTTGCAATCCAGCATTGAACTGATTCAGGAAAATCTCAGTCGGCCTGTTATCTTTTTTACCTATCCTCACGGGAAAAAGGACAGTTGGTCTGCTCCGTTCATTCAGGAGCATTTTTCTATTACACTGATCACCCAAAATGGATGCTGCGATATCTCCAACGGACTGTATAGTCTCTTTCGTTACAATATAAGCACCACCAGCCGTCCCTATATGTATTTGAAATAGGAACGCTGATTTTTGAGATATAAAGGAGTTTTCCCCATGAAAGAACAGTTAGAAAAAATCAAAGCCGAGGCATTGGCCTCTCTGGAAGACATCAAGGCCTCGGCAGACCTGGATGCCCTGCGGGTCAAATATCTGGGCAAAAAAGGTGAACTGACCGGACTTCTCAAGCAGATGGGGTCCCTTTCCGCCGAAGAGCGCCCCATTATGGGGCAGCTGGTCAATGAGGTAAAGGCCAGCCTTGAGTCCGCTTTGGAAGCCGCCTCCAACCGACTGGAGACAGTTGCGCTGGAAGCCAGGCTGAAGCTGGAAGCTGTGGATGTGACCATTCCGGGAAAAAAACCAACCCTTGGTCATAAACACCCCATGAACATGGCCATTGATGAACTCAAAGAGATTTTTATCGACATGGGCTTTACGGTCCTGGATGGCCCCGAAGTGGAACTGGCCGAGTATAACTTTGACAAGCTCAACGCCGAAGAGGGCCATCCCTCCCGTGACTGGTCGGATACCTTCTACTTTGACCAGAACGAGAAGGTCCTTCTTCGCTCTCAAACCTCTCCTATGCAGGTCCACGCCATGGAGACCATGCCCCTGCCTATCCGTATCGTTGCCCCCGGCCGGGTCTACCGGAAGGATGAAGTCGATGCCACCCATTCCCCCATGTTCCATCAAATCGAGGGCATGGTCATCGACAAAGGAATAACCATGGCCGATTTGAAGGGTTCTCTCAACACCGCCATCACCAAGCTATACGGCGAAGGCACCGTTACCCGTTTTCGCCCCCACCACTTTCCTTTTACCGAGCCTTCCTGCGAGCTGGACGTCCAGTGCCATGAGTGCGGCGGCAAGGGCTGCCCCACCTGTAAGGGCGAAGGCTGGATCGAGCTTTTGGGTGCCGGCATGATCCACCCCCGAGTACTGAAAATGGCCGGTATTGACCCGGAGGTTTACTCCGGCTGGGCTTTCGGTATGGGGCTTGAGCGGATGGCCATGCGCCGCTACAATATCCCCGACTTGCGGCCTATTTTTGAAAACGATGTCCGTTTTCTGGAACAATTTTAAGAAAGGAGGCCACTTATCATGAATCTTTCCCGTGAATGGCTCAACGAATTTGTCAAGGTAGAGGTCTCTGACAAGGAGTTCGCCGAAGCGATGACCCTCTCCGGTTCTAAGGTGGAGATCACCACCGATTTGGGGGCCGAGATCAACAATGTTGTGGTGGGCCGTATCCTTTCTATGGAGCGTCACCCCGACTCCGACCATATGTGGATCTGCCAGATCGATGTGGGGCAGGCCGAGCCGGTACAGATCGTCACCGGGGCCTGGAACATCCATCCCGGTGACCTGATCCCCACCGCTCTCCATAAATCCACTCTTCCCGGCGGCGTAAAAATCGAAAAGGGAAAACTGCGGGGCGTACTTTCCAATGGTATGCTTTGCTCCCTGAAGGAACTGGCTTTGGACGAGCGGGACTTCCCCTACGCCGCCATCACTGCCGCCGCTTTGCTGAATGACTATCACCCCATCGCCCCGGAGAAGCCCTCCATCCCTGCCGATATCAAAGCCGGAAATACGGTCTTTGGTCCCGTGGTCTGTGCCCAGACCACCGCAGTAGAAAACGCAGGCCAAAACCTGTGGAAATGCACGTTGGATATTGGCAGCGGCACCACCGAGGTCATTACTCCCTGTATGAACATCCATGCGGGTGATAAGGTGGCATACAACACCAAAGAAAACAGTATCTGCACCCTCAGCGATCTCCACGCCGAGCAAAAGGAATTCCCGCATTGCATCAACGATGGCATTTTCATTCTCCATGAGGACTGCGCCCCCGGGGATGACATCAAGGAGGTCATTGGGGTCAACGACACGCTGGTAGAATTTGAGATCACCCCTAACCGTCCCGACTGTCTCTCTGTCATCGGTCTGGCCCGGGAGGCCGCCGCCACATTTAACGCCGGCGTCCACTGGCATACTCCCCAGGTAAAGGGCGGAGCGGAAGGTGTGCTCACTGAACTGCTGGATGTGGAGACTCCTGATACAGACCTGGTCCCCCGATACACCGCCCGGATGGTACGCAATGTAAAAATCGGCCCCTCCCCCAAGTGGATGCGCCGGCGGCTGCGTGCTATGGGGGTCCGTCCCATCAACAATATCGTCGACATTACCAACTATGTGATGCTGGAATACGGTCAGCCCATGCACGCCTTTGATTACCGTTATGTAAAAGGCGGCAAGATCATTGTTCGCCGTGCCGTTGAGGGAGAGGAACTCACCACTTTGGACGGCAATGTGCGTACACTGAATGCCAATCATCTGGTCATCGCCGATGAGACCCGTGCCGTGGGTCTGGCCGGCATTATGGGCGGCGAAAACAGCGAGATCGTGGCTGATACCACCGATGTTGTCTTTGAATCTGCCTGCTTCGACGGCACCTGCATCCGGAAAGGCGCTCTGGCCCTTGGCATGAGGACCGACGCATCCGCCAAGTTTGAGAAGGGCCTGGACCCCATGAATACCCTTCCCGCTGTGGACCGGGCCTGTGAACTGGTGGAACTTCTGGGAGCCGGTGAAGTGGTGGACGGGGTCATCGACATTCTGAATTATGTCCCGCAGCCCACCTTTTTGAAGCTGGAACCGGAGAAAATCAATGCTCTGCTTGGCACCGACGTAGCAGAGAATGTAATGTACACCATCCTCCAACGTTTGGGCTTCGAGACCACTGCGGAGCGGGGCGTAGTCAAGGTCCCCTCCTGGCGGGGGGATGTAAAACAAATGGCCGATCTGGCCGAAGAGGTTGCACGGTTCTACGGCTACAATAATATTCCCAGTACCCTTATGCGGGGTGCCACCACCGTGGGCGGTTACTCCGATGCCCAAAAGCTGGAAAATCAGCTGGGGGCAGTTTGCAGAAGCTGTGGTCATGATGAGATCATTACCTACTCCTTCATTTCCCCCACCTACTACGATAAAATCGGCTGGAAGTCCGATGCCCCTCTTCGGAAATCCATGAAGATCCTAAATCCATTGGGAGAGGATACCTCTATCATGCGGACCACTACCCTCCCCTCTATGCTGGAGACCCTGACCCGAAACTTTAATAACCGAAACCAGAATGTAAAACTCTATGAGTTGGGCCGTATCTACCTTCCCGGCGGAGATAACGGTCTTGCCCGGGAATCCAAAGTTCTTACTTTGGGCGCTTACGGCGAAGAAATGGACTTCTTCTCCCTCAAAGGTACCGTTGAAGCTCTTCTTCGGGATATCCGCTGTAACGAAGCCACCTATGTGACCCAAAGCAGTAATCCCTCCTATCACCCCGGCCGCTGCGCTGATGTCTATGTGGGTGATATCCATATCGGCGTTCTGGGGCAGATCCATCCTCTTGTGGCCCGAAATTACGGTGTAGATGCTGATTTGTACTGTGCCGAATTGAATTTTGATGCCCTCTTTGCTGTCCGCAGCACAGACCCCCGTTATACCCCCCTGCCGAAATTCCCGGCTGTCACTCGGGATATCGCCCTGGTCTGTGATGAGGCAATCACCGTAGGCGCATTAGAGGCCTGTATCCGCAAGGGAGCCAGGGGTCTTTTGAAGGAGGTCACTCTTTTCGATATTTACCGTGGTCAGGGAGTACCCGAAGGCAAGAAATCGGTGGCCTTCAGCCTGGTACTGCGCTCCGATGAAAAAAGTCTTACCGCCGAAGAGGCGGAGGAGGACCTGCAGCAGATCCTGGCCACTTTGAAAAATGAGCTGGGTGCGCTTCTGCGGTGAAAAAAGATAAAACTTTTATAAATTTTCTGCTTTTCCCCTTTACACTATCCAATATTTCGGGTAAAATGAGTCCATCCAACCAATGGGAGGTATGCCCTTCATGGATGATATGGACTTTACCAGAAAATTCAGTATTCGCTTTGATCAGGACCAGGAAATCAAGGCAATTCTTACTGCGGTCTATGATGCACTGAAACAGAAGGGATACGACCCAATCAATCAAATCGTGGGTTATATCCTCTCTGAAGACCCCACTTATATCACCAACTACAACAATGCCCGCACCCTGATTCGTAAACTGGACCGGGACGAGCTTTTGCAGGAACTGGTGCGGCAGTATCTTTCCAACTGAGTTTTCAAAGGAAGCGGCGTGCTTAATAAGCACGCCGCTTCCTTTGTGTATGGCTTTCTCTCTTTTGGGATATACTTTCCAGGAGGTGAAAAAAATGTCTTCTGTATCCCCCGCTATTCGGGAAAAGTTCGACTCCATGCCCCCCCATCTGCAAGAGGCTGTTCTGAAACTGGACGTAAAGCTGGAGACCATGGGCGACCTGATGGCCTGTCTGGAGCGCATTATCGCCAACGGAGAACAGGAATAAGCAAAGCAGGCGGCCCTGAAATCAGGGGCGCCTGCTTTATTTAAGTTAAATATACTTTTCCAGCCAAGCCAGGAAATCCGCATAGACTTCCTGCCGATTGACCTCATTTAAAATTTCATGGCGTGCGCCGGGGTAGAGCTTCATGCTGACCTTTCGGCAGCCGGCATCTTGAAACATGGTACGCACTTTCTCCACGCCCTTCCCCATACCCCCTACCGGGTCCTCCCCACCGGAGAAAAGGCCAATGGGAGTTTCTTTATCCATCCGAGCCAGATTGGCAGGATTGCTGATAAAAGAAAGGCCCTCTGAAATAGCCTTTGCCATCCCCACCGTGGGCACAAAACGGCACAAGGGGTCCGCCAGATAGGCATCTACCGCCCCCAGGTCCCGGTTCACCCAGTCAGAGGTCGTGCGGTTGGGAGCAAATTTTCGATTATACTTTCCCAAGGTCAAGGCGGTCACCAACCCGCTTACATGATCCGGCCCCTGAAATTTCAGAAGGAGTCCGGAAAGGACCCCTCCCATAGCTACCATGGCCCGGCTCTCCTGCCCGGTACCGGAAAGAATGCAGCCATCCACCGTCCCCGGATAGTTAATAAGATAGGTCCGGGCCTGAAAGGACCCCATGGAGTGCCCCAGCAGAAAGTACGGCAAGCCGGGCCATTGACCCTCACCCCACAGCCGCAGCTGCCGTACATCCCGATTTACTGTCTGCCAGCCATTGATATGCGGGAAACACCCGTACTCTTCCGGCCCTCTTGCCGTCTTGCCATGTCCCAGGTGGTCGTGACCAATCACCGTATAACCATAGCTGTTGAGATAAGCGGCAAAGTCAGCATACCGCTCCACATACTCCGAAAGGCCATGGACAATTTGCACCACCGCTTTCGGCGCCCCCTCCGCCGGCCATAGAACGGCGTGGATCTGATGCTCCCCATCCGCGGAAGGAAAGAAAAATTCTCTTGGATCTCCCATAAAATTTCCCCTTGTCTTATACTGCGATCGATTTATATTTTATCGATATATATCACCATCGTCAAGAGGGTAGATACCCTTATTCCCTTGATTATCATGAAAAGATATAATAAATTTCGCCATCATTCCTGCATTATGAAATATATTTTCCATCTGCCCCCGAAAAATAAGCCGTCGGCAAAACCCTTCTGTTCGCCCGAAAATTTCTCTGGCTATATTATTTCGTCCCCGTTCCTCCGTTTGATTTGGGACAGATTTCCCGTTTTCTTTCCATTCTTTTAGGGTATATTGAGTATAGAGGTGATAAATTATGCCCCTATATGATAAAGACCGCCGCTTCCTGTCCCTTTTGAGCTACACCACGTTTTTTGAGATGCCTCCCACTTTTTTGGAGCACCCTTTGCCCTACCACGTTTATGGGCAGCGGGACCCCGACATTCAACAAATGATTTTAGATGACCACCCCGCTCCACACCGGGACGACTTTTAGAAAAAGGTCCGGATGGCTATGCCATCCGGACCTTTTTAATCCAGTTTTTCGTGAAAATCAGCGCAATAGTTAGGCCGGTGAACATCCAGCGTCACGGGCAACCCGCTCTTGGCATACCGTTCATCCAACCCCTCCATGCCGAATTTTAACTTATACTCTATTTCCTCTTTGTAGGCGGGAATAACCATGAAAAAGTTGATTTCCTTCCCATCGGCCGTCTCTAAATCAGGGACAATAGACAACTGGCTCAGCACTGCGCCGCCAAACCCGACCCCCTCGCACAAAGGCGCATAATCCGGTCCATTGGGGATGGTGTGCCCCCAGCCCAGCCATGTGTGGTACTCATGCGGAAATCTGGCCAGGAATTTTAAAAGCCCTATGGGCCAGTAATCCTCTGGCGGCAATGCCTCCCCCTGCGGCAGTCCCTCTCCCGTCCGCCAGTTCCCCGGCAGGATCATATAAAGTTCGGCGTATTTCATGTCCTCCCTGTCCGCAATCTCTTTGGGAAGGTTCATGGGCAAATCACTCATACCAGTGGTGTACAGGATCTGGTAATCCGCTTGGGGGATCGGCGTCATAATATGGATATCAATGTGTACCAGGTCAGAAATCAACTCATGAAACACAAATCCCCCACGTCCGGGAAACGCCTTTTCAAAATGCGCCTGTATCTCCCGGGCAAATACACCTGTTTCAGAAGGTGGCCGAAACCCTACATCCTCGGGAGTCTCATAGCGATAAATGGTAGACCCACCCGGAGATACCTCCTCTTTCTTCTCTTCTTCCCCCTTCTTTTTCTTCAGGAAATCAAATAATCCCATGCTGTCACGCTCTCCTTCCGTAAAGCCATTATTCAACTGAATTTGTACTTATTTTATCGCAATCCCATCCACTTTTCAAGGGACTCTATCCGAAATCATTTTGAGAAGTTTTAAAGATGAACCATACTGTATTGCCCATGTGCGGTAAAGCGTCCCCTGAATGGACAGCCTCCCCGCTATTCCAAACAAAAACCTCGTCTCTCATAATGCTGTACTGCTTCATACGGTACAATAAATCGAGATCGTTGGAGATTAGGAGATCATATTTTCTGAGTATCATGGCAAGGGCAGGCAGGGTTATGATGATTGCTGAAGGGATAACAGAATTAAAAGACCTTCAGCGTGAATTTGCGAATCTGTTGCTCTCTATCTAAATCATACGGATTATGCGGGCAAGGCACTTTCGATTAAATGAAACAGCTTCCAGTTTGTTGGCCCTTCTTGTAACATGAGAGCAAGTACCGGCCCATGAAGCCAGGGGGCATTCCTCTGCCCTGAACGACCGGCCCACCAAGGGCGGGGTGCATCACACACCCCGCCCTTGATTTACGTTCTAAATGCCATCGTATAATCCACTACCTGACACCACAATCGATAACTTCCCTGCTGTGGTCAAGCAGTTGTCATCAGCTATACCACAGGAACTGCGAAAGTAAAAAACGTATCTCTGCCCATATCTCTTCCCTGTTTCCACATTCACCCTTCCCCTTTCAACGACAAATGACAAAAAGGAGCCATCCTTTCGGATGACTCCTTTTGGTACGGCTGGAGGGACTCGAACCCCCGACCTACTGGTTCGTAGCCAGTCACTCTATCCAGCTGAGCTACAGCCGCATACCGTCTCATTGACAGCTTGATTATTTTAGCACAACAGACGGTAAAATGCAAGTCTTTTTCTTCATCTTTCTATTTTTTCTTTATAATTTTTTCCAGTAGAAGTAGTGCCCATACCCTTCAAACGCATCTTCTATCGCCCCAAAGCATTGATAGCCCTGCTTCTCATAAAACCCCGGTGCCTGGAATCCGAAGGTGTTCAGTTCCGCCTTCTTTGCCTCGTTCCTCTGGCCCTTCTCTTCAACCGCCGCAATCAGGCGGCTTCCCAGTCCCTTGTGACGCCAGTCCGAACTCACCTATAAGCGGTCGATCATCGGCAACGCCCCACCCGGACAGCATTGATTCCCCCCAGACAGACTCCATCCTCCTCTATCACACAGGACAGGTCCTCCAAATCTTTTGCATGCTGGTAGTGATACTCGCCCAATCTCAATTTGGGCGCCACTTCTGATTCCGGGGCAAAGCGCAGTTCCATCAAAAGCCTTCCTCTCCCATATCAAAGGGTGGCATCTCAGTCGGCTGCGGAATTACATCACGTTCAAACTCCAACTCCTCCGGCACCGGTTCTGATACAGGCGGGGCATCAGGCGCCAGATCCACCATTCCCTGCTTATACTGCATCTCCTGCCACTGCTCTTTACTGATCAGCACCTGCCGGGGCTTCGAACCCTCAAAAGGCCCGACCACACCCTTCTCCTCCATCTGGTCCACCAGTCGGGCGGCCCGGGAATAGCCCAATTTCAAACGGCGCTGAAGCATGGAAACAGAGGCCATACCGGTCTCCACCACGACCTCAATGGCAGAAGGCAGCAGTTCATCATAGTTATTGTCCACATCCTCGGGCGCGGCGCCGCCTACGCCCTTGGCGCCCTTCTCCTTCTCGGCTACGCTCTTCTCAATTTCATGGAGCACTTCTTCATCATACTGGGCAGAGCCACTCTGCTTCACATGCCCCACCACGGCGGCCACTTCCTCGTCGGTGATAAGGCACCCCTGGACCCGGACCGGCTTTCCTGCTCCCAGGGGCAGATAAAGCATATCGCCCCGGCCTACCAGCTTTTCCGCTCCCACCTGATCCAGAATGATGCGGGACTCCAAAGAAGAAGCCACCGCAAAAGCGATCCGGGAAGGAATATTGGCCTTCATAAGACCGGTAATCACGTCAGCAGAGGGCCGCTGTGTGGCCACGATCAAATGCATTCCGGCTGCACGGCCCATCTGCGCCACCCGACAGATAGACTCCTCCACTTCCTTGGCTGCAACCAACATCAAATCGGCCAGCTCGTCGATCACTACCACGATCTGGGGCATCTTCTCCATTCCCTCTGTTCGGGCTGCATGGGCGTTATAGGACGCCAGATCCCGCACTCCCGCCTCCGAAAACGCCCGATATCGCTTCATCATCTCCACCACAGCCCACTGAAGCGCACCGGCCGCTTTCTTGGGGTCGGTGACCACAGGGATCAGCAAATGCGGAATGCCGTTATAGATACCCAGCTCCACCATTTTGGGGTCCACCATGATAAGCCGTACTTCTTCCGGAGACGCCTTATACAGCAGTGAAATGATAAGAGAATTGGTACATACCGACTTACCGGAACCGGTCGTACCAGCAATCAGCAAATGGGGCAGCTTGGCAATATTCCCCACAATACAGTTGCCGCCGATATCTTTGCCCACCGCAAAGGCGACCTTGGAATCGTGGTCCTGGAACTGCTCGGAGGATATGACCTCCCGCAGCTGCACCGGGTTGACCAGCTTATTGGGCACCTCAATGCCCACCATTGATATCTTATCCGGAATGGGTGCGATCCGCACGCCGGAAGCTCCCAGCGCCAAAGCGATATCATCCGCCAGATTGGTCAGTTTATTAAGACGCACACCCTGGTCAAGCTCCAGCTCATACCGGGTCACAGAGGGACCTCTGGTCACATTGACAATATTTGCGTCAATACCAAAGGAATGGATGGTATCCGTAAGCCGGGCCTGATTGGCCTGAAGTTCACTGGCCACACCGGCGGCATCCCCCTCCTTCCCCTCTTTCAGCAGGGAAATAGACGGATACTGATACTCCGGGGTCATTTGGGCCAAAGCCTCCTCCACCTCGGCGGAAACCAGGGCCGCTACCTCGTCCGCCTCCCCCTTCTGCAGCTTGGCCACCGCCGGCTCACGGGTGATCGGCACCTGGTTGATGGGCAAAGGCTGCATCGACTCTTCCTCGGCAGGCTCCTCCGGGGGCATTGAACTAACAGGAGGCACAGGGGGCACAGGTGCCACCGGCTCCGGCATGGGGGGCATCACCGTTTCCGTGTGGGGGATGAACGGCGCTTCCTGCTCCTTCACCGGCTCCACAGTCGTTTCTGCCAGCACCTGATCCGGCGTGGGCACCTTCGGCTTCCTGTCAAAGAAGCCTCTGCGGGGCTCCTCCGGCTCCTTTACCGGCTCTTCCTCCGGCTCCGTCATTTCCGGGCCGTCGTCCACCGGAATATCGATGGCCGCCCGGCGCCGGGGTCTGGGCAGAGGCTCCGGCTCCCGAGGCGCCCGGCGGGTATGAGAGGCCTTAGCAGGGGCCTCCTCCTCTTCTTCCTCATACTCTTCATATTCAGGATGCGGCCGGTCTTTGAACCAGTCCAGAATGTCAGCAGGGGTCGTACGGGTGGCCCCCATACCCAATCCCACTAACGTCAAAAGGAGAATGATGCCTGTACCGACTTTATTAAACCCGGCGATAAGCCCCTGGGCCAACAGCCCGGACAATACGCCGCCGGAGGAAAGAGTTCTCCCCTCAGTCCAAAGCTGTTTGAAAATATCCATAGTCCAGAGGTATTCCCCTTTGGCCAAAAACAGATGGAGCATCCCACCAAAAATGACCGGAAGCAACAGCGTGCACCATACCCGCAAGCGAACGGGGCGGCCACGGTGAAATCCTAAAATCACCGCACTGCCAAAAAGTGCCGGGGGCAGCAGCCAATAGCCGTAGCCGATAAGGCTCTTCATAAAGCCGCAGAGATAGTCGATTACAAAGCCCTTCATGTTAAAATAGCCCAAGGCTGTGAAGATCCCCAGCAGCAGGCAGACCAAAGCCCCTACCTCTCGGCGGATCGGCTTTGGCTCGGGGGCCCTGTTTCGATTAGAAGAGCCTCCCCGCCCGGCGGTCCCCCTGCTTCCAGAGGAACTCTGGCTGCGGCTGCTTGTCCCGCTTTTTCGGGTCGAGCCGGAGGCAGTTTTCTTTTGTGTGGTGGCCATAGGATTCATCCTTTCGGAAACGCCGCCCGTCATGGCGGGATAGTCGCTAAAATCTCAAAATATATAATAACGCAAATCTCTTCAAAATGCAAGGGCCGGGAACCTCGATTCCCGGCCCTCTTACTCATTTCTTTTTCATGGAGTACGATGGATGGTACAGCCCTGTGGGAGAGTAGAATTCATCTCTCTCGTACTGAAATCCTACCTTTGTCAAAAGCCGGCGTGAGGCTGTGTTTTTAGGGTTATGCCCTGCCCGCAGCTCTTCTACTCCAGGCAGTGTAAAGGCATATTCAATCACAGCCTCTACCGCCTCTCTCCCAAAGCCCTGCCTCCAAAACTCCTTCCTCAGATGGACTCCCAATTCCAAAGCATCTTTCTTATCGCACGGCCGCAGACCACAGCAGCCGACCAGTTCTTCCGTAGCTTTTGCAAATACTGGAAAATATTGGACACCATATTTTTTGTTGTTATCGATCTCTGCACGCAGCCGCGCCTCTATTTCCTCGGGTGAAAAAACTCCGCTGACGCAGATATATCGGGTCACCTCGGCCTCTCCCCATAGCTGCCGGGCCAGCGGAAGGTCTCCTTCTTCCCAATAGGAAAAGACCAGCCGCTCTGTCTCCAAAAAGAACTTTCGCATTCCGTTTCTCTCTTTATTTAAGCAGGATCGACGCCGCCAGTGAAGCTGCGCCTGCCGCCCAACAATACCACGCAAAAGCCCCAAATTTCCCCTTATCCGCCAGCAAATTGACCAGCCGAATGGCGAAATATCCGACTACGGCAGCCACCACCATCCCTACCAAATAGACGGGAAGCAACGTGGTGTCGATCCCCCCCTCTTCGATCACATCCTTTAAGGTCAGGATATTGGCTCCCAACACCGCAGGGAGAGACATGAGAAAGGAAAACCGTACCGCAAAGTTTCTGTCATACCCTCGCAGCAGCCCTGCCGAGATGGTACTGCCCGACCGGGAGATACCGGGCAAAGTTCCAAAGGCCTGTGCGCAGCCCACCAGAAGAGCATCCGTCATTGTGGCCGTCCTGGCAGTTTTTCTTCCCCGGGCCATCCGGTCAGAGAAGAAAAGAATGAAGCCCGTGGCGATCAATGCCACCGATACGAAAGTCACATTGTTCATGGCGCTTTCAATATAGTCCTTTACCGGCAAAATTCCAAAGAGGGGAAGGGTCGCTACAATAATTAGCAGCACCATCCGCCGTGCCGGCGGAGTGTTCCGGATCTCATGGGTCCCCTTTCGGGAAAACAGAGAACCTAACAGCAGGAAAAATTCCCGTATCATATCCAGAATATCATGCCAATAATAGACAAAAACAGAAATCAAGGTCCCCAGATGGAGCAGCACCGTAAAAAACATCTGGGTCTCCTCATAGTTTTCCACCCCGAAAAAATGCTGAAACAAAGCCAGATGCCCCGAACTGGAAATAGGCAAAAATTCGGCAACACCCTGCAAAATGCCCATCAAAACAGCGGACAGATAGGTCACAGGAAACCCCTCCCAAACAGACACAGTTTTTATATCTTTATTATACTATCACACTCAGGACAATATTTCCATCCCTTTCCGCTATTCTTTCCATGGATTCTGCGCTGCTTTTCACGCCGCCTCACCGTCTTAAAAGAAATTTTGACAACCTTCTCTGCAAATGCTACAATAAAACCTGTCTTTTCCCAGCGAATAAAACCATGGAAGGTTGCTGTCTGCATGAAAAAGATCTTGGTCATTGGCTCCACCGTAGCCGATGTGATCGTCAATCTGGATGTCCTGCCCAAAACAGCGGAGGATGTACATATCAAATCTCAAAGCGTCGCTTTGGGAGGATGCGCCCACAATGTATCCGACATGATCGGTCATTACAATGTGCCCTATGACCTCTTCTCCCCTGTGGGCACAGGAATATACGGTGACTTTGTCCGCAAACGTCTGGCCGAAAAGGGCGTCACCTCCACCGCCCCAACCCCGGACATGGCCAACGGCTGCTGTTACTGTTTTGTAGAATCGTCGGGCGAGCGGACCTTCATTGTGGAGCATGGCGCCGAGTATCTTTTTAAACCGGAGTGGTTCAGCGGCCTGAAGACAGAAGATTACGCCAGCGTCTATGTCTGCGGGTTGGAAATCGAAGAGAAAACAGGAGACGTGGTGGTGGATTTTCTGGAAAAGAGCGGTCTGCCCGTCTTCTTCGCCCCCGGTCCCCGGCTCAGCCGTATTGCCCCATCCTTGATGGAACGTATCTTTGCTCTTCATCCGATCCTCCACCTCAACGATGACGAGGCCAGGGAATATACCGCCGCCGCTACCATCGAAGCCGCGGCAGCCATTCTCTACTCCCGTACCCAGGCCATGATAGTCATCACCACCGGCGCCGACGGCGCCTGCGTCTATGATGGCTCCGCCTTGACCTGCGTTCCTTCCGTAAAGGTGGAACATATTGTGGACACCATCGGCGCCGGGGATGGTCATCTGGGTGCCTTTATGGCCAATCTGGCGCTGGGCCTTGACCCCATCACCGCCACCGCTAAGGCTAATGCCGCCGCAGCGGCTTTGGTCTCTGTTCAGGGCGGCTATCTCACTCCCGAGCAGTTTGCAGCCGCCGGACTCAGGGAATAGGAACCGTTTTCCCCTCTCAAACACCGCTTTCTTTGACAGAAAGCGGTGTTTTTGCCTGTTTTTCACCCTATTCTCCCCCGTGGGATGTATGTCCTCCGAGAAAAAGCAAGTTGTCTCCCCAAATGCAAAAGGGGAGAGTTATCCACTCTCCCCCTTACGCCTCTTTATCCTGTTTTCCCTTATCGATTTGCTCGTGGAGGCATTCCAGGGCTTCTCTCAGCCCTCCCACATGGTCAATCAGACCTGCCTTGACCGCTTCCTTGCCATAAATCACACTGCCAATATCCCCCGTCAGTTCCCCCGTCTCCAGCATCAGCTTCAGCAACGTCTCCCGATCGATATGGCTATGATCGATGATAAACTGCAATATCCTGTCCTGGGTCCGCTGAAAATAGTCAAACATCTGGCTTACTCCTATCACCGTCCCGGAAAGCCGTACCGGATGGATCGTCATGGCTGCCGAGGGGGCAATGAAGGAAGTCCTGGCCGCCACTGCCAGAGGTACCCCAATGGAATGTCCTCCTCCCAGCACCAATGACACTGTAGGCTTACTCATTCCGGCAATCATCTCCGCAATGCAAAGCCCCGCTTCAATATCCCCACCCACCGTATTCAGCAAAATCAAAAGCCCGTCCACATCATCGCTCTCTTCCACCATGGCAAGCAGGGGCAGAATATGCTCATACTTCGTCGTTTTCACCGTGGGCGGCAGCAGTTGATGCCCCTCGACCTGTCCAATGATGGTAAGGGTATGGATGGTCCCTCTCTCGGTACGGATCACGGAAGTGCCAAACTCCCCCATCTCCCGCCTGGCCTCCTGCTGCTCCTCCTGACATACCTGCTCTTCCATAGCACGCCTCCTTTTCTGCTGCTATTCTTCCCGGGAATAAAATTACTATGTGTAATTCGATCCGTTCTCTCACTTTTCCCCCTCATCAAAAAATCGACAAAACCTGTCATTTTCTGTAATACAATTGCTGTTTTGCTCTTTGTTTCTTCTCTTTTTGCTTAACATAATTGGATTCAATAATTCCCATTACATAGAGTTATGCACATTCTCCACCGTTTTTTCCACCCATCTCTTTCCATTCTCCCCCAGCATTTTTATGAATTTTCCACATCTTTTTCCACACCTCTCAATTCAAACCTCGTCCTTCCCCCCGCTTTTCCGTTTCAGTCAACATAACCTCTCTTTTTAGTAAAAAAACGGAGCCTGACATTCCTGTCATGACTCCGTTTTTCAGCTATTTCTTTGAACTCACTTTTCCTTGTCCGCCTTTCTCTCGGCCCTTTTGCGAATACGGTGTTTCCGCTCCTCGCCCCGCTGCCGCACGCTTTCCCAAACTTCAGAGGAATGCCCGCTGCTGCGCATATACCGGTAGCGGGACCGCAGCCGGCGGCTGAGATACTCTGCCCGGGACACCATCTCGTCATACCGCTCTTTGATGGCCTTCCCTTGCTCGTCCAGCTCATCCGGCAAAAGATCCTCCAGCCGCCCGGCAAAGGCTTCCAGCTTTCCGCCCATCTCGCTGTAACTCTGCCTTGCCTGTGCCCGAAGCTCCATTCCGGTTCGTTTCAGCTGCTCCAGCATCTGAGATGCCCGGACAAGCTGATAGACCGTAGCAATGGTATCTGCCACCAGCACCCCCAGAAAAAAGCCATCCAGCACATACCGGGGGATCAGCGGGAGCTTTGCCACCTGCTCCGCCACTTTGGGATGAATAAAATAGAGTACCAGAAAGGACAGTATTCCCCACACAAGGCACACCCACAAACAGATCCTGCCGTGGAGGTTAAAGCGGTATTGACTGTAATCCCAATACTTCATATGGGTGGTGGTCTCCAGAAACCACCCCACCATGTACTCCCAGGTTGACATACACACCGTAGCCACCACATAAAAGAGCACGGGATTCCCCATTAACGGCTGAAACCAACATATCATCATCAGTACCCCGACCCCGTAAATGGGGCACAGCGGACCATAGAGAAATCCCCGGGGGACCAGGCGGCGTTCCGCCACGGAGCAATAAATCGTTTCCATGCACCAGCCCAAAACAGAATATATGATAAAATAGAGAAATGCCAAACTGATGGGAACGCCAAAAAAGAGCGGTTCGTTCACCCTTCCTCTTCCTCCTCCTGCTCTGCGGTCAAATGCGCCAGGATCTGATGGTAAAGGGCCTCCGGCCTATCCTGAAAGCCGCTGATCATTCGCCTGGCCTGCTCTTCAGAGGGGCACAGAAGCTCCAGCGTCAGAAGGTTTCCTCCCTCATCGTCCAAAGCCATATGGGCCACAATGCTCCCCTCCGCTGTCCGGCGGACCTCCCCACGCACCTGGGCTTTGCGCCGCAGCTCTGCGTTTACCTTGGCCATATCACCGTCACACCGGCTGCGGACGGAGTAGGCAAGACTGCTTTCACAGGCCGCCGAGTTATCCCGCCCCTTTTCCGTGATGGAGTATCCATCTCTGTCCAGCCGTAAATGTCCGCTTGTCACCAGTTCCGCCGTAGCCTCTATTAAGTCGAAATACTCCACACCATTATGGCGCAAAGACAACTCGGTCAAAAGATCAGGGGAGATAGGCCCTGCCGCCCGGTCCAGCAGATAAAGTACCAGCATTTTGATATCTAACTTGTCATGGATAAAACCGTACTTTGCCACAGGCTCACTCCCTTACTTGGTCCTTTTCCGTTTTGTCTCCGACCTCAAAAACTATTTTTAATCATACCACATTTGCCCATTCCCGTCAATTTCTATTCCCTGCCCAGACCGCTGCCTTTGTCACCCGCTCCTTCCGCTTGACAGCTTTTGCGGAAACGGATATGATGAGAATATCTTTTTTGCAGGAGGTGCCCTATGACCCGCATTCTCTTTGTTTGTCTGGGCAATATTTGCCGCTCCCCGATGGCGGAAAGCGTCATGACCTATCTCATTAAAACAAGAGGCCTGGCAGATATTACTGTATCCTCCGCCGCAACCAGCCGGGAAGAACTGGGCAATCCTCCCCACCCCGGCACACAGCGGGTCCTTGCTGCCCACGGGATTCCTCTGATCCCCCACCGTGCCCGACAGCTAACAGTCAGTGACAGGGAAGATTTCGACCTTCTGATCGGCATGGACAGTTCCAACTTGCGCAATATGGCCCGCATTGTGGGCCAGTGCGGAAAGCTCCACCGCCTATCGGAATGGACAGGCCGGAACAACGATATTGCCGACCCCTGGTACACCGGGGATTTTGAGTCCACCTTCACTGACATCTGGGAAGGCTGTAATGCCCTTTTGGATGCTCTGTTATAAACCCGTTACCACTGTGGCTTTGCGCCCGCTTCCCTTAAGGGCAGTTCCCCGAAGATCCTGGCTACCAGTCCCTGATACTCTTCAGGACTGGTAGTTTTTCTCATCTGCTTTTCGTATTTCTCTCCTCCGTCAAACAGACAGATATGATAAAACCATATCTCCTTTATGCGCCCTAACGCATTCCTGCGGCTTCCAAACGCGGAACAGTATGCCTCAAACAAAGTCTCGTCAAATTCCCGCAGTGTCTCCCTGTCAGCACCTTCTCCGCCCTGAAGCCGCCGGATCAGTGCCGGGTCAGCTACCACACCCCGGCCCAGCATCACCGCCGGCGTGGTCGGATATCGCTCTATGAATGCTTCATAGCGGTCCGCTGTGGTCAAATCGCCGTTATAACACACCGGGTTGACACTCGTTGACAACGGTAAGGCAAAGGCCGATGGGTCGGCGGGTCTTCTGTAGAAGTCATCCCGGACCCGACAATGGACTGTCAGCTCGGCAATCGGATAGCGATTGAATAATTCCAGCAGCTTCGGAAATTCATCGGCATGGTACCGCCCAAGACGTGTTTTTATGGAGATCGGGCAGGGCGCATCTTCAAAAACCGCATCCAAAAACCGCTCCATCCCCTCCAGGTCAGTCAGCATACCGCTTCCCTTCCCCTTCGCCACCACCGTGCCGGAAGGACACCCCAGATTCCAGTTAACTTCGGGATAGCCCAAACCAGCCAGGGCCTTGGCGGCCCACAGGAAATCGGCGGCATGCCTGGTCAGCAGCTGGGGCACCACGGGAAGACCTTCGTTTACCTCCGGGTTCAGATCCCGCATATTGCGGGGCGGGAAACGGCCATCCCCTGTAGGGGAGAAAAAGGGCGTAAAATATTTATCCACCCCCGGAAAATACCGATGATGGAGCCGCCTGTATATATGATCTGTGATCCCCTCCATGGGAGCGAAATAATACTGCAACGGGTGTCAACCTCCTCCTCTTTGTCTCACCATTTTAACAAAATCGCAGAAAATTGACAAGAGTCATATCTTTTACAATGCCGTTTGTTTTATACTATTTGCCCTTGGATCGCCCCCACTTTTTTAGTCAAGGATTACAAATGATTTCCCAGCTGCAAAAACCTCTTG
Source organism: uncultured Oscillospiraceae bacterium (assembly GCA_910587345.1). Taxonomy (GTDB): domain Bacteria; phylum Bacillota; class Clostridia; order Oscillospirales; family Oscillospiraceae; genus Vermiculatibacterium. Next base: position 152,499 of record CAJUKH010000026.1, read on the forward strand.
ACCTTTTCGCTCCTATCTGCTATCTTAATTTAAACACCAAAAGAAGTGTTTCCTTCCTCATATTCGTCTACCTTCCCCTGTTGTGTGTGGGGTTTAGATAGAAAACCAAAAGAAAGAAGATGCTGTCTATGGAATTTTTACAAAGTCTCGTTATGACTCCCTATGGTGCCTTCACTGCCCTGCTGTTCGTTATGGTTATGGGTGAAGTGATCGCTAAAGCCACAAAGGGCGTCCTCCCCTCAGCCTTCGGCGTCACCATTCTGCTGCTGGCCGGCTTCTGGAGCGGGATTCTGCCTCCCAACATCGTGGAGATCTCCGGGATCACCGCCGCCTTTTTCGGTTTGATCAGCGCCCTGCTGGTGGCCAATATGGGCACCTTGATCAACCGGCAGGAAATGATCGCCCAGTGGAAGACCGTGGTCATCTGCCTCATGGGCCTGACCGGTATCATCACCCTGTCTCTCACCGCCGGCAGCGCCCTGTTCGGCTTCTCCACCGCCGCTGCTGCTACTCCCGCTCTGGCGGGCGCCGCTATGGCCGTTGCCGCCGTTCGGCAAACCGCCGAGGAGCTTGGCACCGACACGGCCGCCTATGCGGCCTTGATCGCCGTGGTGGTCATGTCGGTCCAGGGCCTCTTCGGCTATCCCCTCACCGCCTTCTGTCTGAAGAAGGAGGCCCGTCGGCTCTCTGCCGAGTTCAAGGCCGGTACACTGAAGCCTGTCACTGCCGCAGGACAGAGCGCCGCTGTCGGCGCCGATGCAAAGCCGGAAAGCACCAATATGGCTCTTTTGAAGTTGAGCATTATCGCTTTGCTCTCTTACTTACTGCAGGTCATTACCGGGAAGTTAGGCTTCCAGCTCTCCATGTATGTCTGGGCCTTGATCCTGGGCTTTATCGGTCACGAGACCCATCTGCTTCAGACTGACAGCTTGAACCGTTCCAACGCCAATGGCATGGCTATCACTATTTTGATGCTCTATCTCTTCGGCGGTCTGTCCTCCTCCGACCCCAAGACCATCCTGCCTGTCTTTACCACCGCTGCTACCCTGGTGATTTTGGGCGCCATCGCCATGGCCATCATGGCTGTCATCGCCTCCAAGCTCTTCCACAAGACCTTCTTCATGGCCTTCGCCACCACTCTGAACGCCTACTTGGGCTTCCCGGTCAATGTGATGCTGGTGAATGAGGCTCTGGATCTGAACACGGACAGTCCTGAAGAGCGGGCCGCTGTCTCTGCCGAGATCATGCCGCCCATGCTGGTTGGTTCTTTCGTCTGTGTCACCATCGTATCGGTCATTATTGCCGGTATTCTGGTTAAGTACATTGTGTAATTGTCTCATTTAATTTCCATATCTTAATAAAGGAAAGGATGTTGCTTCAATGGATATCAAGGCTTTGGCTCACGAGGTACAGCCCCAGGTGGTCGCTTTCCGCCGGGACGTCCACCAGAATCCCGAAACCGGCCTGCAGGAGTTTCGCACCACCCAAAAGGTCTGTGAGGAACTGGACAAACTGGGCATTCCCTACCGCAAGACCGATCCCACCGGTGTCGTTGCAGAAATCGTAGGCACCAAAGGCCCCAGCGACCACCGTGTCCTTATCCGGGCCGATATGGATGCCCTTACCATTGATGAGGAGACCGGCCTGCCCTTTGCCAGCACCAACGGCCTGATGCACGCCTGCGGCCATGACACTCACACCGCTATGCTGGTGGGCGCCGCCATGGTCCTCAATCAAATCAGGGACCAGTTTGCGGGTACTGCCCGTTTGATTTTCCAGCCCGCCGAAGAGATTGGCAAGGGCGCCGACCTGATGGTGGCACAGGGCGCCGCCGATGGTGTTGACATGGGCATGGCCATTCACATTTCCGCCGACGGCCCCACCGGCTCCATTGCCTCCACCGCCGGCCCCGCCTGCGCTTCCGCTGACCGCTTTTTCATTAAGGTCAAGGGCCGTGACTGCCACGGCGCCCAGCCCAACGCCGGCGCTGATTCCATTGTGGCCGCCGCCGCCATTGTCATGGGTTTGCAAACTATGGTCTCCCGTGAATTCAATCCCATGGACCCCGTTGTTGTCACCGTAGGCGCTATCCACGCCGGCAGCCGTTTCAACGTCATTCCCGGCGAGGCCACTTTGGAGGGTACCTGCCGCTCCTTCGACCATGCCATGTGGGAGAAGATCCCCGAAGTCATGGAGCGGGTCGCCAAGAATATCGCCGTGGCCTATAAGTGTACCGCTGAGGTCACATTCGACCGCATCACCAAGCCTCTGGTGGGCGACAAGAACGTCTATGAGATCGTCAAGGGCGCTGCTCAGAAGGTCATTGCCGACCCCTCCCTGTGGATCGAAGGGTCTGCTACGATGGGTGGCGAGGACTTCGCCTCCTTCGGTGAGAAGATGCCCATCGCCATGGCCAACCTGGGTGCCGACGGCGGCGCTCCCATGCACTCCAGCAAGGTCTGCTTCCATGAAGAGGCCTTTGAGACCGGCGTTGCCTGCTATGCGCAGTTTGTGGTAGATGCTCTGGAGCAGCTCAACGGCTGATATACCCTAAACATTCAAAGAAAAGTCCCCAAACGTACGCCGTTTGGGGACTTTTTTACTCTTTTTATTTTAAAGGAATACAAAATTCACATAAATGTGATGAAATTTTTGAAAAAACATATCGTTCAATAATAGGCTTTGAAACATCTATTGATAAATCGGCAGTTAATGTCTGAATGTTCTTCCAAAAATCTGATACACTTTCCTCAGTATGTTCAACCTCAAATATAGCGTAGCAACCATTAGCAATATTACGGACAGGTAAATCATATTTACTCTCTTTATTAGAAATAATAATACCTACATCATATCGTTGTCTTTCTTCTGAAATGTACATAGGATTGTCCAAAGCTATACCAAGTATAGTGGTTTCTTTTTTTAGTAAACCTTTCGCTTTTAAATACGCTTTAAAGGTTTCCATTAAGTGTTTATTCTCCAAACCATACTTACCAACTCTACGCATATATGCTATCTTAATATCTTTAAATTCTTCAATTTTCAAATTATTACCTCCTGCTTAAAATGAATATCAAGCTTGATAAGGTAATCGTAAGGGCAATTAAAATGAATTTCAAGAACTTTTTTAAAATTACAAAAACTTTTTTAAAATTGCAACACTAATGAATATTAAAGAAATTAAACTTTTGATAGATAAAAAAATACCCCAAATATAAAAACGGACGTCCCTAACCAACTGGGACGCCCGTTTTCATATTCGATTGATATCTGATTACTCCTGGGGCGGAACCTCGTCAACAGGGGTTTCGGGGAACACCGGCTCCTCTGCCAGCGGCTCCGCAGACAGCTCGATCACAGCAGCCACATCAGCATCCGTCACATCGCCCTCTGCCTTCAGCTCCTCAATGCGGCTCTTATTTTCCTCAATGTTCACCTTGGAGGCAGTGATCTTCTCGCACAACGCAGCATAGGCGGCCTCAGGCGCCATACCACGCTCCGCATAATAGAGCTTGCCGATCTCGATATACGCCTTCCGAATGGCGTCCTCCTCGGTCACGTTGTTCAGATACAGTTTGGCAATTTCACCCAACTGCTTGGACTTACTGACACCGCTTTGAGCCAGATCCATGGCCCTGTCCTTCAGATTGTTAAAAAATTCCATTGAATGATCCCTCCTTATTTTTTGGAATCTTGCTTCCATTTTATCCTCTTTTCTGTCGGAACGCAAGGGAAAACGGAAGATTTAAAAAACTCTTTACATTTATTTTTCTCACCGATTTTTCCGAATCGCCATACAATGTTTTGGGTGCGGCTATCAAGCCGGCCAATCTGAATATGGAGTGGTTTTCCATGACCTCGAGATCCCGTTCCAAGCGCTGCCTGGCGGAACTTAGCCCCATCCCCGCAGAGGAAGCCTTCCCCCGTTCCGCTGCTCCCTCCTGCCCACTGCCGGAGCCTGTCCCCTGCTGCCAGGCTGCCGCTGAGCCTGCCCCCGTTGAAACTCCCTGTTGCTGCAAAGCCTCTATGGCCGAAGCGCTTCGTCTGCTCTGCGACCCTGTTTTGGCCTCTTTGGTGGCTTTTGACAGGTTCTTTTTCCTCACCGACCATCTGAGCATCGGCGGCGCTCTTGCCGTTCCCACCGCCGAAGGCGTGGATAATATCACCGCTGCTGATGCAGCCTTCCACCGTTTTTCCCCCTGCAACTGCGATTTACTGGATTTGACCGGTACCGCTTACTTCGCTGCCCCCGCCGGCACTCCTGTAATAGCGTTGGAGAACATTAGCCAGCTCAGCCTCTGCGCCGTAAAAGCCGTTGCTTTCCAGCTGGCTCCTGCTCCCGCCGATACACCTGCCAACACCCCCGCGCCTTACCAGCAGGCTCTTCGGGCCATCCGCAGGAGTATCCAGGCCGAAGGAGGCGACACCGGCGCCTGCCAGGGCCACTGTAACTGTGATGATCGCTGTTGCAGCGCCGGCATTCTTACCGAGCTTTCCACCCGGAATTTGAGCCGTCTGGCCACCCTCACTGCCGGCCCCCTGGTCCTGCAGGGTGTTACCGTCCTTGGCTCTCTGGGTTCTGTACTGGTTCTGGCCGAAGAAACTGTCGGTCGATTCTATCTGGTCTGCGCCAACTGCGTAGAAGCGCTTGGCTAAAAAAACGGAGACGGCATCGCCGTCCCCGCTACATATCGAAAAAGGTCAGCTGCCGGTCCCCGTAAGGTCTTTGGGCCGCCGAAACAATATGCTTCATCTCATAGAGAAGCCCACGCTCTCCGCACCTGGCAGCAAAGGCTTTCCATAACAGTTTGGCCCGGGGGCTGACACACTGATACCGCTCACCATACTGCCGGATGTAACGCTCCTTCATTCCGGGGAAGTACCGGTCGAGCTTCTCGTAATAAAAAGCCCTCTGCCTGTCCCGTAAGGTCATCCCAAAGGCCGGATAAACAAACCGGGCACCTGCGTCAGCGGCGGTATCCACCACGGACAACACGTTCTCCACACTGTCCTCCAAAAAGGGGAGTACCGGCATCAATACCACCCCCGTAAATATCCCCTTTTCGGACAGGCCCTTCACAGCTTGCAACCGCCGAGTGGGCGAGGGCGCTCCCGGTTCTATTTTAGCCGCCAGAGCGTCATCGGTGGTGGTCACCGTCAGCTTACAGACCACCGGCGCTCTCTTTGCGATCTCACTGTAAATATCTCCATCCCGCAAAATCAAGTCTGACTTGGTACATACCGCCACGCCGCACTCATAGGCGTGTATCAGCATCAGCGCCTTTTGCGTCAATTTTTCCTCTTCCTCAAAGGGGTTATAGGGGTCGGACATGGAACCCATCCCGATAAAAGCGGGCCGAACTTTCCGCCGTAGCTCATTCCGCAGCAGTTCCAGGGCATTGTCTTTTTTCTTCACGGTATCAAAACTGTCATCCCCATAACACTCACTGCGGCTGTCACAGTATATACAGCCATGGCAGCAGCCTCGATAAAGGTTCACCGTATGGTCTGTACCAAACCATTCGGTGGATCTATTCCGAATCAGAATATGTTTGGCCGGCACGGTCTCCATGGTTACCCCTCCCGGTCCCGAGGCAAATGTTTTACATCCTGCCCTTCCATCACCGTTTTATAGCGGAAGCAGTTCTTTTGATGATCGTTGATAAGCCCGCAGGCCTGCAAATAAGAATAGACAGTAGTCGGTCCCAGGTATTTGAATCCCCGCTTTTTCAAATCGGCCGCTATATCGGTGGACAAGCCGTTTTTGGCCGGGATATCTCCCCTTTCATGTCCCTCATAGAGAAGGACCTTTCCCTCCGACCAGCCCCACAGATAGGCGTCAAAGCTGCCAAATTCCTCCCGCAGCTTCAAAAAACACCGTGCGTTATGGATCACCGCCTCTATCTTTTGGGGGGAGCGAAGCATCCCGTCCGTATTCAAAATACGCTCGATATCCTCCCCGCCATAGCAGGCTACCTTTTCAAAATCAAAGCTGTCAAAGCAAGCATGAAAAATATCCCGTTTGCGAATCATCAGCTCCCAACTGAGTCCACACTGCAACGCCTCCAGCATAAGAAACTCAAACTGCTTTTTCTCATCGTGGAGGGGCACTCCCCATTCCTCATCGTGATAGGCCAGCATCTTTTCGTTGCTATGGCCACACCATGCACAGCGTTCCATAATTTCCTTCTCCTTTCCCCCTGCAAAGGAGGGAGCGTTCCCAAACCGGCGGGCCGCCTTCGCCGCACAGACAAATCTTTTTTATCTCTTCTGTTCCCCTTTTTCGCCAAAAGCAAAAAATCTCTGTCCAAAATAGTTCAGCACGGTATAAAGCCCCATGCCCACCACCATGGCTGCGTTCTCCTGCGCCTTTTCCCCCACTCCGGTCAAGAGCCAGCGCACGGCAGGCTTGGCAATTCCATAGGCAATGAACATACATACCGCCACCGTCACCACAAACCGCCCTACCTGCGCCCAGGACCGCTCTTTATTTTGAAAGGTAAAGTACTTATTCAAAAAATAGCTCAGCGTTCCCCCGCAGATGTAATTGGCGCAAACCGACGGCCAGTAGGGACACCCGGCCAGATTATAAAGCAGAAACATGACCGCCGTTCCCACCAGAGTGTTGAGGACCCCCACCACCAGGAACTTGATCAGGGAAGCGTCCAATATCTTACCCCTCATCATCCAGTACCTCCCGAATGAGGAACCTGGGCCGGCCCTTGGTCTCCAGATAGATTTTGCCGATATACTCCCCTATGACCCCCAATGACAGTAAGATCAATCCCCCAATGGCCCACACCGAACACATCAGGCTGGCCCAGCCCAGCACCGTATCTCCCACCGCCCAGCGATAGACCGAATAAGCCAGCATGACTGCGGCAATAAGGAAAATCAACGCCCCCAGCCCCGTGATCATCCGCAGCGGCTTCACCGAAAGGCTGGTGATCCCCTCCATCGCAAAGGCCAGCATCTTTTTCAGCGGATACTTGCTCTCTCCCGCAAACCGCTCCCCACGTTCATACTCCACCGTCCCCGACCGGTAGCCGATCATGGGCACCATGCCCCGAAGAAAAAGGTTTGCCTCCTTAAACTGGCTGAGTCCCTCCAAAGCACGCCTGGACATCAGGCGATAATCGGCATGGTTAAAAACCGTTTCGGCCCCCAAAAGGTTCATCACTCGGTAGAACCCCTCAGCGGTGAACCGTTTGAAAAAGGTATCCTTCTTTCGGGAGGAGCGGACTCCATAGACAATATCGCAGCCGGCATGATACTCCTCTATCATCTTGTCCACCGCATCCACGTCGTCCTGGAGGTCTGCGTCCATTGAGATGGCCATATCACATCGGTCTTTGGCTGTCATCAATCCTGCCAAGAGGGCGTTCTGATGGCCCCGGTTCCGGGTCAGGTCCACCCCGGAAAAGACAGGGTCTGCGGCATGAAGGGCGGAGATGATCTCCCACGTCCTGTCCTGGGAGCCATCGTTGACAAACAGGATACGGCTTCCCTCGCTGACGGTACCGGCCGCCACCAGAGCCTCCATCTTTTCCTTCAGCCGCCGTGAAGTCTCCGGCAGTACCTCCTCTTCGTTGTAACAGGGTACTACGATATATAGCACGTCCGACATTGACATTCAGATCCTTTCTTTTTTGTCCCTTTTTATCTCAAATAGCCCCCAAACACCCATCAAGAGCAGCATAGGAAGCATGGAATAATGATACCGGCCCGCTACCTCTACCAGCATTTGCGCCATAGTCAATCCCAAAACATAGAGAGGGGCCAGCAACAGCCAGGACCGCTCTTCCCGCCGCCAAAGCAGTGCTCCGCCCACTGCCGCCAGCAGAATGGTAAAACACCAAAATCCGTTGCAGAGGATTTGATAGCGGATATGGTGAGAAAGGCCCTCTTCGCAGTAGAGTACACAGGCATCGTCCCGTCCCAGAAAGGTCTTTCCCTTTTCCGTCAACAGCGCAAGGTGATCCACCTCTCCTGAACACGCTCTGTTTTTGGCCAGTTCCCACATCTCTTCCTGCACTGTCTGCGCAGTAGCGCCGGGGCGGCTGTCCGCCAGGGCCAATGCCTCTCCGTCCTCCTGATTCCAGCTGCCTCCGGCCGATTGATTCAGTCCTACCAGCACACTGTAACCCGGAACCGAGGCCGGCGGCTCTCCCGCCATGGCGGACACCTGTCTGTCTGCCACCGGGCCGGAAACGGCATATACCACCAGCACTGTGACCAGAAAGATTTTCCATAAACGCCTGTTTTTTCTCTCCTTGACCGTCAACAACAGCCGCCAGAGCAAAAGAGCAATGATAAGAATGGGCGCGATCGGCCGGATCATATTGCACCACCGCAAAAGGACTCCCGCCGTTATCCCTGTCAAAAGGCCCAGCCGCACCAGTCTTTCCGTCTGCTCCCCCTTTTCCTCCAGCAGAGAGACCAAAAGCAGGAATCCCAAAAGAAGCGTGGTGTAAAGCGGCTCGGACAGGACAAGCGTATTATACAACGACTGGGAAGGGCAGATGATCCACAGCAGATATACCGCCGCCGCACGCCGCAAGTCTCTGCGGCAAAGGAAAAAGAGAAAACTGCCGCTGCATATGGTGAGAAGCACATTGACCCACTGCGCCGTCAATTCTCCCGTCCCCAATACCCGCAAACACCCCGCCAGAAAAGAGGCGTAGCCATAAAGATGGGGAAACAGCGCCATATATCGCCCGCCGTAAACCAGCCCCCACTGTTCCATTTGGGTGGCATATCCCCAAAAAACCGAGTAGTCACCAGCCAGCGGCACCCGCACCAAAAAGACCCAGCAGCTTTTTACCAGCAGGCATATCCCGCTCAAAAGCGCCCACAGCGTCCAGCGTTCCATTCCGGATAAAAAGGCCGCCAAAGGCCGCAGCGCAAAAATACTCAACCCTAAAAGGAGCACTGCCCCCAAAACAGAAAGCTGGTCGTACCACCATGCCCTGGGCCGCAAAAGCAGCGCCCCCAGACAAAGCAGGAGGAACAGCGTCAGCATACACCTTTTCATAAAACGGGCAGGTCGTTGCTGCAGCATAAATTCCCTTCTCTCCTGGCGCTGAAAATCAAGGCCAGCATGAATGCGGTATCCCATTTTCTTTCTGCCCTCAGAGTCTTTGCACTGCCTTCATTCTACTCCATTTCTTATCCACATGCAAGAAAATACAGGAAAATATTGCACGGCCGATATAAAAGCAGGGGAGCACCATACATGGGCGTCCCCTGCTTCAATCATTCCCTCTCATTTCCCACGGCAGAAATCAATGCTCTGAAGGTCTGCATCAGCCCCTCATGCTCCACAGAGCGAGGCTCAAATCTCAATAATTTGAATACGGCATCCATCACTGCGCCGCTGCCGAATATGCAAACCACCGTACCGACCCCCACCCGGCTGCCCAAAGCCATGGCACACAGCAGTACCACAACCGTGATAATAATATTCATAGTGCCGATGGACAGCTTTGGAAATCGCTTCCCCAATCCCACCATAAGGGCATCCCGGGGGCCGCAGGATAGCCCTGCCCGCATATAGAGATACTGCCCCGCACACAAGATCACCATCCCCAGAAAAAGGAGCAGCAGCTGAAGCGCCATAGCATCCTCCAGCATCGGAAATCCCATTCTCAGAAACAGATCCGTCCCCCATCCCACCAAAAAAGCATCCAGAAGGGTCCCAAGCCCGATGGGTTCTTTCATCAGAAGGTCCACCACTATGACGGCAACCGAAACGAGAATGGAGGCTGTACCATAGGAGATAGGAAAGCGCAGCGCAAGCCCCTGATTCAAAGAACTCCACGAAGCCAATCCAATATTCGCCTGAAGCTGCAGATATCCCCCAAAAGCGAACAGCATTAGCCCTGCACAGGCAAGCACCATCCGAGAAAGCCGGTTTGCCAGAACCTTCCCAAAGGTTTCCCTCTCCATGGTATCCTCTCCTCCTCTTCCTTTTCAGGTGTTTTACGGAGAAATTCTACCATGCCGCCCCTTTTTCGTCAAGCAGGGCAGTTTGCAGCCCTACCCCTCCAACCTTTCCCGAAGGTGGAGCATGGCCTTTTTTTCAATGCGGGAAACCTGCACCTGACTCACTCCAATGACCCTGGCCGTCCGGTCCTGCGTCAGCCCCCTGAAGTATCTCAGTTCGATCACCTGCCGTTCCCGGTCATCCAACGCTCCGATGGCTTGACGAAGGGCCAGCTGATCCAAAAGGCCCTCCTCCATTCCCTCATCTCCGACCATCTGTTCCAAGGTGAAGCCATCCCCAAGGTCCATTTGGAGAGAGGCCACCGGAGCATTGGCCGTTTCTGCCGCGGCAATATCCTCCACATCCAGCCCCGTCTCGGCAGAGAGTTCGGAGAGGGTAGGCTCCCGCCCCAGTTTGGTTTGCAGGATATCCCGGGCCTTTTGGATCACGCCGCCTCTCTCCCGAAGACCCCGGCTTACCTTCACCGTTCCGTTGTCCCGAAGAAAGCGGCGGATCTCCCCGGCGATTTTGGGGACGGCATAGGTGGAAAACTGACAGCCAAACGCAGGGTCAAAGCCCCGCACCGCCTTGACAAAGCCGAGACAGCCCAACTGGTACAGATCCTCCGGGTCCACTCCCCGGCCAAAGTATCGGCGGACAATGCTCCATACAAGGCCGGAGTTTTCCTCCAGCAGCCGTTCGCAGGCGGCGTTATCCCCCGCCCGAGCCGCTTCCAGCAGGGGCAGGGTGGCGCTGCTCACCCGCCCAGCCGCCGGGAGATACGGCGGCGCATGGTAACGGTGGTCCCTTTCCCGGCCTGAGAACGGACCTTCAGGTTATCCATAAAACTTTCCATGATGGTAAATCCCATACCGGAGCGGTCGGCTCCCCCGGTGGTAAAAAGAGGCTTTCTGGCCTTCTCCACATCGGGGATGCCCACCCCGGTGTCCTTGACCACGATTTCCATCACATTATCCTCAAAAAGCCGCAGCCGCAGGGTCACGGTGCCCAGTTTGTCCGGGTAGGCGTGTACAATACAGTTTGTTACCGCCTCACTGACAGCGGTTTTGATGTCATTGACCTCATCCAGAGTCGGGTCCAGCTGGGCGGCAAAACACGCCGCCGCCGTTCGGGCAAATCCTTCATTGGCGCTGCGGCTGAGAAAGGTCAGTTTGACCTCGTTGCTGGGTTTCATATGTAAGCCTCCTTATAGTTTCAAATCAAAAAGAAGATGCGTATGACCCGGTCTTCCCGTTATTCCTTTTCCGTCATTTCCAACAGCTTATCCACCCCCGCCGCCTTCAAGACTTTGGCGGCGTAGGAAGGGACATTTTGAAGCCGCATACTTCCGCCCAACTGACACATCCGCTTCCAGGTCCGCAGTACCACGGCAATACCGGAGCTGTCCATAAATGTGACCTTGCTCATATCCAGTTCCAGCGAACCGGGCAAAGCGGTGTCCAGCTTTTGGGTCAGCTGACTCATCAGGCTTTTGGCTGCATGGTGGTCCACCTCCCCGATGATTTGTACTGTCAGAGCCTGTCCCTCTTCCAGATAGTCCACCGGCATATGCTCTCTCCTCCTTTGCAGGCATAAAAAATCGCTGTGTACCAAAAACTGGTACACAGCGATTATAGGGCTTGTCCTCTGCAATTTTCTGTCACATTATGGCCTCGAAATGGGTAAAGACCCACTTATCGCCCACTTTTTGATAGGGAAAGCTGTAACTGCGCACTCCCATGGGAAAATCAGGGTCTTCCCACAGCAGTTCTATTGTGACCTGAACGGTACACAGACCATCGCCCTCCTCCGGCCATAGCACCATCTCGGTAACAGCCCCGGTGTTCACATTGGCTCCCCTGCCGGCGCCCATGGCGTACAAACCGCCCTGAGGGCCATCCACGAAAAGATTATTCGCCGGCTTCAGCAGTTCATCCACAATTTCATCGGAAAAAAGATCTTTCAGATACGCCCGCAGCGTCTCTATACTCTCCAGTTCGGGCCGAGTCACACGGAAGAAAGTCCATTCCGCCTCTTCCCCGGCCACCGGAATGGAGATGCTGTCTGTCGTGTCCAACATCAAGCCGCTGTCATCATACCCGGCAAACCAACCGTAACTCTCCCGTGCCTTGTGATAAGCCTCCAGCACCTGTTCATCGGTGGGCCGTTCCCCCCGGTCCGACGGCTCATCTTCCAAAGGTATCACAGGCTCTTCCGTTTCGGCGGGTATTGTCTCCTCTGTGCTGAAAATATGCTCCTCTACAGGCTGTACAGAAACAGGGATCTCCTCCAAAACAGGGCTGGGCGTTACTTTGGGGGGCAAATTGCCTTCGGGCAATTCACTCCCCGGAACGGGCAGTTCTTCAGACGTGGATTCTGTCACCTCTGCCGTCTGACAGCCGCTCAACACAAATGCCAGTATGGCTGCTATAATAAGACGCTTTTTCACGGCAGCCTCCTCCTTCGAGCGAATTTACATTACACGATATTGTATCCGCTTCGACAGAAAAGCACAACCATAAATTTGTGGTAAAATTACACAAACTTTTCCTTTTCGCCCTTTACATCAGTCCGGCAGCAGATTCCTCAAGTTTTGCAATAAGTGCTTTCAAACTTTCCAGCCGCTCTTTTTCAGCGGCCACCACCTGCTCAGGTGCTTTGGCCAGAAAACCGGGGTTGGACAACTTGGCCTCCAGCCCGGCAAGCTGCCCCTTTTTCTGCCCCAGTTCCTTTTGGATGCGGGCCTTCTCTTTCTCCAGGTCCACAAGCTCTGCCAAGGGCATAAACACCCTGGCCGCATGGGTAATGACCTCCACCAGACCACTTTTGGCCGCATCGGCGCTGACAGGTCCTTCGGCTACCCCCACCACAGTCACATCACTGGCGTAAGCCAGACGCTTAAGCAGAGGGATGCCCTGAGTAAAGACCTGGGTCTCAGCGGTGGAGATGGTCAGATGTGCCTTTTTGGAGGGGGGCACATTCAGTTCAGACCGCTTTCCCCGCACCGTCCGGGTCACGTCAATGAGCAGGTCCACCGCTTTCTCCTCCGCCGAGAAATTCAGGTTTTCCCGGTACTCGGGCCACTGCTGAAGCATGAGGAAATCCCCCTCGTGGGGCAGGGACTGCCAAATCTCTTCGGTGAGGAAGGGCATAAAGGGATGAAGGAGCTTCAAAGTCTCGGTCAGTACATAGCAAAGCACGTTCTGGGCCTGCTCCTTGGCAGCCTTGTCCTCCCCCTGAAGGCGGGCCTTGGTAAACTCGATATACCAGTCGCAGAAGTCGTCCCAGATAAAGTCATAGACCTTCTGGGCGGCCACGCCCAGCTCATAGGCGTCCATATTCTCACTCACACTGGGAATGAGAGCGTTCAGCTTGGAGAGTATCCACTTGTCCTCCTGGGTCAGCTCTTTGGGCAGCTCCACCTTATCAATGGTCAGATTCATTTGCACAAAGCGGGAAGCATTCCATATCTTATTGGCAAAGTTCCGCATGGCCTCACACCGCTCGGGGAGGAAGCGCATATCGTTGCCGGGGGAGTTGCCGGTGACCAGATTGAACCGGAGGGCATCGGCGCCGTACTGCTCAGCGATCTCCAAGGGATCTACGCCATTGCCCAGGCTCTTGGACATCTTACGGCCCTTATCGTCCCGCACAAGGCCGTGGATGAGGACGGTGTGGAAGGGAGTCTTCCCCGTATGCTCACAGCCGGAGAAAATCATCCGGGCCACCCAGAAGAAAATAATGTCATAGCCGGTGACCAGCACATCGGTGGGGTAGAAATAGTTAAAGTCCTCGGTCTTCTCAGGCCAACCCAGGGTGGAGAAGGGCCACAACGCAGAGGAGAACCAGGTGTCCAGCACATCCTCCTCCTGACGGATATGCTTGCTGCCGCAATGGCAGCATTCGGTGGGTTCGGTCTCACTGACCGTCATCTCGCCGCAGTCTTCGCATGTCCAGGCGGGGATCTGGTGGCCCCACCACAGCTGACGAGAGATACACCAGTCCTTGATATTCTCCATCCAGTTGATATAGGTCTTGGAGAAGCGGTCGGGGACGAATTGGGTCTCCCCTTCCTTCACCACCCGCAAAGCCTCTTTGGCCAGGGGTTCCATCTTTACAAACCACTGGGCGGAAATGAGAGGCTCTACATCATGGTGGCAGCGGGAACAGGTGCCCACATTGTGCTGATGGGATTCAACCTTCTCCAAATAGCCCTGCTCCTCCAAATCGGCCAGAATGGCCTTTCGGGCCTCGTAGCGATCCATACCGGAGTACCGGCCGTAACCCTCCACCACCTTGCCGTTATCGTCCAGAATACGGATGGTTTCCAGATTATGGCGCAGGCCCACCTCAAAATCGTTGGGGTCGTGGGCGGGGGTCATCTTTACACAGCCGGTGCCGAACTCCATATCCACATATTCATCGGCCACAATGGGGATCTCCCGGCCCACCAGGGGCAGGATACACTTCTTGCCCACAATGTCCCTGTACCGTTCGTCATTGGGATTTACGGCCACACCGGTATCACCCAGCATGGTCTCAGGCCGAGTGGTGGCCACCACCAGATACCGTCCCTCCTCCCCCTGAATGGGATAGCGAAGATGCCAAAGGCTGCCCGGCTTATCCTGATACTCCACCTCTATATCGGAGAGGGCGGTGACACAGTGAGGGCACCAATTGATAATGCGGGAGCCTTTGTAAATAAGCCCCTTATTGTAAAGGCTGACAAAGACATGGCGGACAGCTTTGGAAAGGCCCTCATCCATGGTGAAGCGTGCCCGGTCCCAATCGCAGGAGACGCCCATCTTCTTCTGCTGCTCCACAATGCGGCTGCCATACTTCTCCTTCCAGTCCCATACCCGCTCCAGAAACTTTTCCCGCCCCAGGTCATAGCGGGACAGGCCCTCATTCTCCCGCAGGTTTTCTTCCACCTTGGCCTGGGTTGCAATGCCGGCATGGTCACAGCCGGGAATCCACAGGGCAGAATACCCCTGCATCCGCTTGAAGCGGATCAGAATATCCTGCAGCGTACAGTCCATGGCGTGACCCATGTGGAGCTGCCCGGTGACGTTCGGAGGGGGCATGGCAATGGTGAAGGCCTTCTTGTCCGGGTCCCGGTATGCCTTAAAGCATCCGGATCTCTCCCACATTTCATAAATGCGGCCTTCTACCTCCTGGGGTTCATAGGCCTTGGGCAGTTCTTTGCTCATATCAAAACACTCCTTTGTTGATTGATTTCATATTTCATTGGGGTATAGCGTATCCCGTTTTCCTCCTGCTCCTCTCCCGTGGGCACAAAACCCAATGCCAGATAGAAGGGCAGACCGTAAGGGGAAGAGTTTAGGGTGATAACTTGGGGCGGAGGGTCATCCCGGGACAGATCATCTAACAGACACCGAAACACTGCCGAGGCAAGGCCCTTTCGCTGGTACTCCCGTTTGGTAAAGACCAGATTGATGTGGGTCCGGTTTCCCCGCATCCCCATCATGGACACCAGCGTTTCCCCATCAAAAGCGCCGTACAAAGGACATATCCCTTCCCGACACCTGCGGAGAAAGTCCCCATTCTCCACAATATCCCGCCGGAAGGTCTCCACCCCCTCATCGGAGTACTCCGGGGCCTCGAACTGGAGAAAAACTTCCCACGCAAGGGCCATGGCAGCTTCCACCTCCCACGGCTTTAATCTGCGGATTTCATATCTCACGACCTTCACCCCCTCAACCAAAAACCGCCCTGAAGCCATACGGCTTCAGGGCGGAATAACTCCGTGGTACCACCTGAATTCGGGCATGGTCTGCCCGCACTCTGTCCCGTAACGAGGGAAACGGCAAAGCTTACTGTCCTTCAGCTTTGCGGCTCGGGGGCGACCTTCCGTTCCGGGTTCACGAAGCCTTGCACCCACCGGCTCCTCTCTCCGCATTCCCCGGGGCGTACTCCTCCCCTTCTCTGCCTTTCTTGTTTGACAGTATATGCGAATTTCTCCAAAAAGTCAAGGAAAATCAGCTGGCCACCAAAAATCCGCCCAACGGAGACAGTATCACCATGGTCAGGGAGAAGCACAGAGAAGAAACAGATATCAGCGTTGCCCGCTGGCTGCTTGGGAAACGGCGGTTCAGCTCCTCCTCCACCTGCAATTCCAAAGCATCGTCCCCCATTCCCGCCAGAAAACCTCCCAGCGCCATCAGAAAGTATCCGTCTCCAAAGGCCAGACCTGCTCCCGCCGCTACCGCCGCCACCGGCAGCCCCCAGCCCAGCGGGCGGGACCATCTTCCCAAACAGGGGGCCAGCCGGGACCCCAGAATGCCGCCTATCCCCTTCATCAAAAGAAGTGGTCCCAATAAGGCAGCGGGGGTTCCCGCTTTGGGCAATGCGTCCTGAAGATAGAATCCCGTCAAGATTGCCGCCGCCCCCACAAAAGCATTGAAAAGCATCAGCCCAACCGCTTTGCGATCCAGCCGCAGGAACTGGATCGTCGAACAAGCATAGGCCAAAAAAGAACGGGATGCGTTATCCTCCCCCGATTGGATCTCCGGCTCTGTCAAATTGGCTGCCAACATCAGTCCTGCCAGTGAAAAAGCTCCATCCAAAACGTAACATATCTGCCAGCCCAGCGCAAGGGCCACTCCTGCCAGCAGTGTGACCAGAACATCTCCGCCCCGGTAGACCATATTTTGTCGGGCTGCCAGAGGAAGATATTCCCCCTCCCTTCCCATCTGCAGCAGGGAATCATAGGTAAGTGCCTCCCGAGTGCCCGAGGCCAGATTGTACCCTAAAGCGTTCAATCCCATAGAGAGCAGCACACCCCAAAATCCTTTTGAAAAAAGCATGATCACCGCCGACAGCCCAAACAGCCCCTGACTGGCCGCCAGAACCCGCTTTCGCCCCAGCAAATCAGCTGCCAGCCCTGACGGCAGCTCCCCCAGGATACTCACGAGGTGGAAAAACCCTTCGGCCAGCCCTATCTCTGCCAGAGAAAAACCCCTCAGCCCCAAAAACATCACCCAAAGGCTGCCCCCCAGACGAAAGCTCCACAGTGCTTCAAGCATGAGCAATTTTCTGATTTGATATTTCAAGTTCACAATTCTCATCCTTCCTGATTGATTTCCGGAAGGGGATCAGAGCGCAAAAAAGCCGCAGCCTCAGGCTGCGGCTCAGGACAAAACCTTTTATTGCCGTAACAGCCTGAAAAAGGGCGCACTGATTCCCTGAACGGCAACGGCATTCCCCTTCAGGAAAAGGATGTTGGTATTTCTCCATCCCATAATTACTGCCCCCTTTCTAGTTTTTGCGATATTATATCACGCACACTCTTTTTTGTCAACTTTGTGAAAAAAAGCCAGTTTTGTCTCAGAGCAGACCACCGCCACAAAAATAAGGACAAACCCGGCCAGCATGGACACTGTCACCACATCGTGGTAAAAAATCACCGAGAAAAGCACTCCAAAAACTGATTCCAAAGACAGGATGATAGCCGCCGAGGAAGGGTCGGAGCGGCTCTGCCCCACATTCTGAAACAGAAGAGCCACCGTAGTGCACATAACGGTGAGATACCCCAGCTGGACCAACAGATCAGTGGTAAATATCCCACGAGCTGGAACCGTCTGAAATACCACAGCCAGTGCCCAGGCGTATATCGCCCCAAAAAGGAACTGAAAAATGGTCAGCAGGGTGATATCCTTCTCCGGAGAGACCTTTGCCACCGCCACAATGTGGGCGGCATAGAAAAAAGCGCTCACCAATGTAAGCCCGTCTCCCCGGGTAAGAACAAAGCCGCTGCCGTCCAGAGAGACAAGCCCCACCCCCGCCACGCAGAGCACCGCCGCAAGAATGTTGTACCGGTCGGGCTTTCGTTTGGCGGCCGCCCAATAGAGAAAAGGCACCAGCACACAGTAGATCGAGGTCAGAAAGGCGTTTTTGGAGGGGGTGGTCTCCATCAGGCCAAAGGTCTGTGTGCCGTAGGCCGCCAACAGAAAGCCGCCAATAACAGCCCCCCGCCAGAGATAATCAGGCGTAAACTGCCGCCAGCTCTTCCAGCAGGCCAGAGAGAGCAGCACTGCGCCCCCGGTGAACCGGATGGCCAGCAGATAGAAGGTGGGTATCACATCCACCGCTCCCTTCATGATAAAGAAGGAGGAACCCCAAATCAGGGCGGCGGCAAACAGCATGGGCTTGGCAAGCCGTGTTAAAGTGGTCTCATTCACGATTGTCAGAACTCCTTTTCTGTGGTAAAATAGGCAAAGTGAGTCGGCCTTGCCCGGCATCCCCGCCAGCAGGAGGGAGCATATGAAAAAACTCAATCAGAACTTCTACGCCCGGGACACCCTTACCGTCGCTCGGGAACTGTTGGGCAAGCATCTGGTGCGGGTGGTGGATGGGGTACCCCTCACCCTCCGCATCACCGAAACCGAGGCCTATATCGGCCGGATGGACAAGGCCTGTCACGCATACAACTACAAGCGCACCAAGCGAACCGAAACTCTTTTTGCCTCACCGGGAACAGCCTATCTCTATCTCATCTATGGGATGTACACCTGCCTCAACTGCGTCACCGAAGCCGAGGGGGAGCCGGCCGCCGTCCTGATTCGGGGCGGGGAGCCTGCCGATGCCCAAAGCGCCGATTTACTGTCTGACAGCCGCTTTGGCTGCGCAGCGGCAGATATGTCCTCTTATCAACGAAAAAACTTTCTCAATGGACCGGGAAAATTGTGTAAGGCTCTTTCCCTTACCACAAAGGAGAATGGGCTTTCTCTGATGGGCAGCACGCTCTATATTCTGGACGCCGGAGAAACCCCCGATGCCATTTACACAGGCAAGCGTATCGGCATCGACTATGCCGAGGAGGCCGCAGATTTCCCCTGGAGGTTTTACTTATGATATTCTTTGATTTGGACGGTACGCTCATCGACTCCAACGGGGTCTGGCGGGAAGTGGATCACGCCTTTATGGCAAAACGTGGCCTGGAGCTTACCGAGGAGTACATTCAAACGGTAACGCACTCCATTTTCCCCGTAGCCGCCCGTTTCACTAAGGAACACTATCATCTGCCTGACAGTACAGAGGATATCATGGCCGAGTGGCAATCTCTGGCTTATGACGCCTATACCCGCACCATCCCCCTGAAGGAAGGGGCGCGGGAACTGTTGGAAATGCTGGCCCGGCAGGGAGAGCGAATCGCCCTTCTCACTGCAACTCTGCCGCAGCTGGGCACAGCTGTTTTGGAGCGTCACGGCCTGCTGCGCTATTTTGAAGGACTCTTTTTCGCCCAGGATACAGGTCTGGAAAAAAAGGACCCGCAAGTCTATATTTTGGCTGCCCAACAATTTCATGTGGACCCTGCCGACTGTATTCTGGTGGAAGATGCCCCTCACAACTGCGCCGCCGCCCGGTCGGTCGGTTATACGGTGGTGGGCCTCTATGACGCTTTTTACGACCGGCACTGGCCGGCTGTGCAGGCGCACAGCCATCGGGCGGTCAAAAGCCTGGCCGAGTTGTTATCGGGTCCGCCCTTTGCCCCCGTCCAGTGAATTGATGTATTGATTAAACTCCCGAAAACTCAGTCCCTGCTCCACCATGGTAAATTCCGTGGTGGGGCTTTTTTTACCGCCCCGAAGTGCAATATAGTAATCCTCAATGGCCCGGACAGCGGTGTCCTCATCGGAAAAGGCATAAATACCCTTCCGATTTTGATTGGGATGCTCTATCTGCCATACCTTGCCGTCTTTCCAGTAGAGGACAAAGCAATGCATATGCTCCTCCTCTTCCAGATTTCCGTAATCATCAGGCTCAAAGATGCGGCAGCAGTACATTTTGTTCGGTAAATACAGCTGATCCAGCAGCAGATGCATCATCCACACCTGTTCGATACAGGTCCCCACCCGATATTTCAGACATTCTTCAAAGGAGGCAATACGGTAATCTCTGCGAAAGCCGGTCATGTCCCGGTGAACCTTTTTCTCCCCGTCCAGCCAGCCGTACTGAATGGTCTCATCCATCCATATCAAAATCTCCTCCGGGCTTTCCGGCCTTTTCACATTTCTCACCTCACTGCTTCTCCATATATTGCGCCGCCGATTTCAGCATCAGCTTTTTAGTCCCCACGCTGTCAAAGGCCACCTCAATGAGAGCATCTCCCCCCATTTGGGTGATGGTCAGGATAGTACCCCGTCCAAAGGCCTTGTGAAGCACCGTCTCCCCCTTCCGAAAATCGGGCAAGGCCGCTCCTTTTCCCGACGCTCCCGCTCCGCCGGTCCCCACACCGGGCCGCCCCATAGAGCGGGGAGCAGCCGTCGGAGCGGTATAGCCCCGTTCATACCGTGGAGAGGTCCGCTCTACACCGCTATATCCGCCGTAGGACCGTGCTGTTGGGCGGGGGCGCTCCCCTTCCCCGTCATCATAATACTCCCGCTCGGGTCTCCACTCACTCTCTCCCAGCCGCCACTGGTCACTCATCTTCTGACGGCCGCTGCGCTCTACCCGCTCTTCCGGGATCTCCCCCAGAAAACGGGACGGTCGATTGGCCGAAGTGCGGCCGTACAGCATCCGCTGGTTGGCGCAGGTCATATAGAGCTTCTCTTTGGCTCTTGTCATGGCAACGTAGCAAATGCGCCGCTCCTCCTCCATCTCTTCCGCATCTCCGATGGCCCGCATTCCGGGAAAAAGGCCCTCTTCCATACCCACGGTAAAAACCACGGGAAATTCCAGCCCCTTGGCCGAATGCATGGTCATCATCACCACACACTCCTCGTTGGGGTCATGGTTATCCAAATCGGTATAGAGGGCGATTTCGTCCAAAAATCCCGCCAGGGAGGGTTCCTCCGCATTGTCGATATAGCTTTTAATAGAAGAATTCAATTCCCGCACATTCTCCAGGCGGGTCCTGTCCTCCACCGTATCCTTGCTCTCCAGCATAATGGCATAACCGCTTTCCGCGCAAAGGGTGTCGTAAAAATCAGTAAGGGACATCTCTCCCAGCTGTTTTTGAAGATTCTCGATCAGCATGGTGAAAACCTTGAGCTTTCCCGCCGCTTTCTGCAAGTCGGGATAGTCCTTGGCATTATACACCACTTCCCAAAGGGAGCGGCCGGTCTGAGCGGCCAGAAGCTGCGCGGTTTCCACCGTCTTGGCCCCGATCCCCCGGGGCGGGTTATTGATAATTCTCTGCAGGCGCAAATCATCCTCCGGGTTATTCACCACACAGAGATAGGCCAGCATATCCTTTACCTCGGCCCGGTCGAAAAACCGGGTGCCTCCAATGATGCGGTAGGGCACGCCGTTTCGTTTGAAGGCCATTTCCAGTTCCCGGGACTGGGCGTTGGTGCGGTATAGGACAGCAAAATCCTTCCACCCCTTCCCTCCCGAAAATCCGGTCAGGATCTGTGCGGCCACATACTGGGCCTCATCATCCTGATTCATGGCCGTATAAAGCTGTACCTTCTCTCCATCCCCCTGGTCGGTCCACAGTTCCTTGCCCTTACGCCCCTGATTGTTGCGGATAACGTTGTTGGCCGCTTCCAGAATGTTCTGCGTAGAGCGGTAGTTTTGCTCCAGCCGGATGGTACGGCAGCCCTTGTACTGGCTTTCAAAGGAGAGGATATTTTCGATGGTTGCCCCCCGGAAGCGGTAGATGGACTGATCATCATCACCCACCACGCAGAAGTTTTCATAGCCTCCCGCCAAAAGGGAGGCCAGATGGTACTGCATATTGTTGGTGTCCTGATACTCATCCACCAGCACATAACGGAACTTTTTCTGATAATAGCTCAAAACGTCCTCGTTCTGCTGTAAAAGCAGCACCGTGCGGAGAATAAGATCGTCAAAGTCCAGGGCATTGGCCGCCTTCAGCCGCTTTTCGTACTCCAGATAAATGGAGGCAATGCGGTTCATGCGGTAATCCCCAGTCTTAGAGCACTCGTCCATATAGGCCGGCGCCAGCTTCAAAGCGTCCTTCGCCCGTGAGATATACCCCAGCACCATCTTGGCCGGAAAGGCCTTTTCATCGATATTCAGCGCCTTCTCCGCATCCTTCACCACCCGCTCGGAGTCCGCCGAATCGTAGATGGTGAAGGAGGTTGCATACCCCAGCTTATCAATATCCCGTCGGAGGATGCGGGCACAGCAGGAATGGAAGGTGGAGGCCCAGATATCATTGGCCGAAGGACCCAGCATCCGCTCCAGCCGTTCCTTCAACTCTCCGGCGGCCTTGTTGGTAAAGGTGATGGCCAGAATGGACCATGGTACAGCTGGATCTACCTTACACAGCCGTTCAGCCCTCTCCCGCCCCTCGGCGGTGGGGCGGGCCGCATAGCCCTCTAAAAAGGCAAGGTCCTCTGCGGTCACAAACTGGGACACCTCATCGCTGTCCGAACCCCGGCCGTACTTCATCAGGTTCGCCACCCGATTAATAAGGACAGTAGTCTTACCGCTCCCCGCTCCCGCCAGCAGGAGAAGGGGACCCTCGGTGGCCAGCACCGCCTTTCTCTGCTCCGGGTTCAGCCGGGAAAACTCCCCCTCAATGACCGCCCGCCGGGCCTTACAAAACCGCAGCTCTTCGCTTGGATTCAGCATAGTATTCACCTATTCCCTTATTTTCGCAATAGGTCTATTTTAATACAAATCCGCCCCCCGGTCAACGGGGGGATTGACAAAGTTTTCGTGAGGCAGTATATTTGTTCTATTCAAAAAACAGGGCCTGTGGAGCCCGTTCAGAAAGGAAAGGAAACCATATGGAACAGAGAGAGCAGACCGTCCGTCTTTGGTTTGATATGTGGCTTCAAAAGAAGGACCTTGATATGGATGCCATTTTTACTCACGATGCCGTCTATATCGAAAGCTGGGGGCCGGAATACCACGGCATTGAAAAAATCAGGCACTGGTTTTGGGAATGGAACGACCGGGCCACCGTCCTGGCCTGGGAGATCCGGCAGTTTTTTCACAAGGGCGATCAGACCGTGGTGGAGTGGTATTTCAAAAACGCCCAGGATGACGCTCCTTCCGAGGAATTTGACGGCATGACCCTGATTCGTTGGAGTTCTGATGGAAAAATCGCCTTTTTGAAAGAGTTTGGCTGCAACCTGAACCGCTACGACCCCTATCAGGATGGGCCAAAGCCCCGCTTTCAGGAGGAAAAGGCCGCATGGTTTTAGGTGATACAACGGACGACACAAGGCCCCTTCTACGAAACTATTTCGCCCAAATGGGCCTTCTTCTCTGCAACGAGAACCCGTACCTTCCTTCCCTCCCCACAGTGGGAGGCACCTGGAACGACATCGTTGCCATGATGGAAACCCGGGAGGTTTTTTACTCCAAACTTTATAAAGGCCGGGTCACCTACCTCTCCCGGGCGCTCTATTACCACCTGAAGCCTTTTCGGCAGCGGGAAGCCAACCTCTCCCCCGAGGCCGCCGATCTCCTCTTCCTCCTCCGTCAGACAGGCCCTGCCGGCACCGAGGAATTGAAACGTCTCTCTCCCCTCCCCGGCAAGGCGTTGAACCGCTGTCTGGACGAGTTGCTGAAGGAGCTTCTCATCACCGCCGTCCAGCGGGACAAAACGTTGAATGAGACCTGGTGTACCTTCCTCTGGGCGGACTACACTGTCTGGGAGGGGGCTGCCCCTTCCCTGCCCTCCGACCCCGCCCAGGCCAGGCGGCTGCTGGAAGGGCTTTTGTCCCCCCGGCAGATCACCAAACTTCTCTCCTGATTTTTTCTCCTTTTTTCCCTTCCCCTCTTGCTTTTTCCCTCCGGTTTCGATATGATATAGCAGATAATGAAAAAGGGAGGAATTGCTATGAGACACCTGATCAGCCCCCTGGACCTGTCTTTGGACGAGACCAACCAGCTTTTGGACCTGGCCAGCCGCATCATTGACGACCCCGAAGCATTTGCCCATAAATGTGAGGGCAAACAGCTTGCCACTTTGTTTTTTGAACCCAGCACCCGCACCCGTTTGAGCTTTGAGTCGGCTATGCTCTCTCTGGGAGGCAAGGTGTTGGGTTTTTCTTCGGCCAGTTCCTCCTCCGCCTCCAAAGGCGAGACCGTGGCCGACACCATCCGGGTGGTGTCCAGCTATGTGGACATCATCGCCATGCGCCACCCCAACGACGGCGCCCCCGTGGTGGCTGCTGACCACTCCGCTGTCCCCATCATCAACGCCGGTGACGGCGGCCACCATCACCCCACCCAGACCCTTACCGACCTTCTCACCATCCGACGGCTGAAGGGCAAGCTGGACCATCTGACCATCGGCTTCTGCGGCGACCTGAAATATGGCCGTACCGTCCATTCCCTTATCAAAGCCATGTGCCGCTATGAAGGCACCCGCTTTGTTCTCATCAGCCCCGATGAGTTGAAAGTCCCCGACTATGTCCGGGATGACCTGACCGCCACCGGCTATGCGTTTCAGGAGGTCAAAAGCCTTGAAGACGCCATGGGTCAACTGGATGTCCTTTACATGACCCGTATCCAGAAAGAACGCTTTGCCGACGAGGCCGAGTATCTCCGCCTGAAAGACAGCTATATTTTGGATGGGGCCAAAATGGCCCTGGGAAAGAAGGATATGATCGTCCTCCACCCTCTCCCCCGGGTCAACGAGATCGCCACCGAGGTGGATGACGATCCCCGGGCCGCTTACTTCCAACAGGTGTGGTTCGGCAAGCGGGTCCGCATGGCTCTCATTTTGAAGCTGCTGGGCCTGGAGTCCGGCTTCGGCCCCGGCGAGAAGCCCGCCCTTCCCCAGCCCCGCCATGATTTGAAATGTGACAATCCCCGCTGCATCTCCCTGGCCGAACCCACCCTCCCCCAGACCTTCTTCCCCACAGAGGAGCCGGGTGTATTCCGCTGTAAGTACTGCGACCACCTTCACAAGCTGTAAAAACAAGCAGGGGTCGGTGTATTCACCGGCCCCTGCTTGTTTTATGAACCCCTGATTTACCGAACGGCTTTTACTCCTCAAGCACTTCCGCACATTGCTTCAGCCGCTCGATGATGTTGATCTGCTGGGGACAGGCCGCCTCGCACTGGCCGCAGCCGATACAATCCCCGGCCTTGCCGCCCTCCTGGGTCACTCGGGCATAGGTCTTCTTCCCTTGCTCCATTTCCCCAAACATCAGCTGCTGATTCCGGGCGCCAAAGATCCCGGGGATGTTGATCTTCATGGGACAACCGTCGATACAGTACCGGCAGGAGGTACAGGGGATGGAATCGATACCCGCCAACACCTCCTGAACCTGGGCGATGACCTTCCGCTCATCGTCAGAAAGGGGCTTAAAGTCCTTCATGTAAGAGATGTTGTCCTCCATCTGTTCCAAATTGGACATGCCGGAGAGAACGGTCAATATCCCATCCAGAGAGGCGGCAAACCGCACCGCCCAGGAAGCGGGAGATGCCTTGGCGTCCGCTTCGGTCAAGATCTCCCGGATCTGGGGGATGGGGTTGGCCAGAGAACCGCCCTTTACCGGCTCCATGATGACCACCGGCTTATTATGCTTCCGGGCCACCTCATAGCAGGCCCGGGATGCCACACTGGGGCTTTCCCAGTCGGCATAGTTGATCTGCAGCTGAACAAACTCGGCGTCCGGATGCTTGGTCAGCAGCTCTTCCAGCAGCTCGGGACCGTCGTGAAAAGAGAAGCCCCAGTGCTTGATATGCCCCTTCTCCTTCTCTTCCTTTACAAAGTTCCAAATGTCATACTCTTCATATTTCCCGACGTTTCCTTTGCCGATGGCATGGAGCAGATAGTAATCAAAATACCCTGCCCCCGTCCGCTCCAGGCTGGTGTACAGCTGCTGCCGGGCCTCCTCCACTGTGGTCGCCACCCGGGCGTTGAGCTTTGTGGCCAGGGTAAACTTCTCCCGGGGATACCGGTCCACCAAGGCGGCCTTTGCCGCCTCCTCCGACTTGCCGTTGTCATAGACGTAGGCGGTATCAAAGTAAGTAAGCCCGGCCTCCATGAACAGATCCACCATCTTTTTGACCTGCTCAATGTCGATTTCCCCCGACTCCAGCTTTGGCAGCCGCATCAGTCCAAAGCCCAGCTTGGGGGTGTTTTCACCCAGATACTTTTCCATGATATGCTCCTCCTTTGTTTTGGGCCTCCAAACCGCTTTTGGGGACCGTTTTTACCTTTTTCGTATTCATTATACTTCTTATAGTCCACTCAAAGTCAAGTCTCTTTTCCGAATCGACTAAAACAACGTGATTTGACTGGTTTCAGGAAGGTCGTCAAAGGCGCCGGCGGTTTTCAGCTGCTCGATATGCGTCTTGGATACCTTGGGGCAGGCGTCGGAAAACTCTTCAATGGAGATGAACTCCCTGCCTACCCGCTGCTCCACAATGGACTGGGCGGCTGTCTCTCCCAAACCGGGGATGGCTGTAAAGGGGGGGATCAGAGCATCCTCTCCATCCGGCTGAAAACGGACCGCTTCTGAGCGGTAAATATCCACATTTCGGAAGGTGAAGCCCCGGAGATAGAACTCATAGACTACCTCCAGAGTGGTATAGGTGTCCTCCTCCACGGCAGAGGCGGTCTTTTCGCTGATTTTGCTGCCGAGCTCTTTGATTTTGGCCTTCACAAGCTCCATCCCCTGACACATAATAGTTGCGTCAAAGGCCTTGGCCCGCACCGAGAAGAAGGCAGCATAGAAAGCCAGGGGCCGGTGGACCTTAAACCAGGCGATGCGGTAGGCCATCATGACATAGGCCACGGCGTGGGCCTTGGGGAAGAGATAGCCGATTTTAGCCAGAGAGTCAATGTACCAATCAGGGACCTTATGACTGCGCATGGCTTCCTCCCAGCCATCTTCAAACCCAGCCTTTTTCACCTTCCCCTTTCGCACCGCCTCCATGATTTTGAAGGCCATCTTGGGTTCCAGCCCCATCTGTATCAGGTAGATCATGATGTCGTCACGACAGCCCACCGTCTCCAGAACGCTGGCCGTGCCGCTGACGATCAGATCCCGGGCATTGCCCAGCCACACATCGGTACCGTGGGAGAAACCGGAAAGCCGCACCAGAGTATTAAAGTTCTCCGGCTGGGTATCCATCAGCATCTGACGGGTGAACTTGGTGTTAAACTCCGGGATCGCCACCGCTCCCGTGGGTCCCAAAACCGGGTCATCCACATAGCCCAGCTTTTCCGAAGAGGTAAACAGGCTCATGGTATCCCGGTCATCCAGAGAGATATCCGTCCGGGCGTTGACCCCGGTCAGGTCCTCCAGCATTCGTATCATGGTGGGGTCATCGTGTCCCAGCATGTCCAGCTTCAGAAGGTTTGGCTCCATGGAGTGGTATTCAAAGTGGGTGGTGATGATATCGCTGTTGGGGTCGTCAGCGGGATGCTGTACCGGGCAGAAGTCGTAAATCTCTTTGTCCTGCGGGATCACCACCATGCCGCCGGGATGCTGTCCCGTCGTTCGCTTTGTACCGGTACAGCCAATGGCAAGCCGGTTCTCCTCTGCGCTGGTGGCGCGCAGCCCACGCTTTTCCATATACTTTTTCACATAGCCAAAGGCGGTCTTTTCCGCCACCGTGCCCACGGTGCCGGCCCGGAAAACGTGGCTTTCTCCGAAAAGCTCAAAGGTGTAGCGATGGGCTTTGGCCTGATACTCGCCGGAAAAATTCAGGTCAATATCGGGAACCTTATCACCGCCGAAGCCCAGGAAGGTCTCAAAGGGGATATTGAAGCCGTCCTTCACATAGGGCGTCCCACATACCGGGCAGACCTCGTCAGGCATATCCGCCCCGCAGCCATAAGTCTCTCCAAACGAAAAATCGGCGTGCTTGCACTTGGGGCAGCGGTAATGCGCCGGCAGGGCATTGACCTCGGTGATCCCCGAGAAAAACGCCACGATGGAGGAGCCAACCGACCCCCGGGAGCCTACCAGATAACCATGCTCCAAAGAGTTCTGTACCAGCTTCTGGGCAGACATATAGATCACATCATACTTCCGCATGATAATGCCGGGCAGCTCCAAATCAATTCGGTCCTGCACGATTTGGGGCAGCTCTTCCCCGTATAGCTCATGGGCCTTGCCGTACACCAGACTCTCCAGCTCCTGGGCGGAGTTTTCCAGCTTGGGGGCAAAAAGTCCCTTGGGCAGAGGGTCAATGCGGTCACACCAGTCTGCCACGATATTGGGGTCCCGAACGACCACCTTATAGCAATCCTCTTCCCCCAGATAGGAAAATTCATCGAGCATCTCATCGGTGGTCTTGAAATAAAGCGGAAGAGGCTCATCACAATCCTCAAACCCTTTGGAGTCCAAAAGGATATGCCGGTAAAGCTCATCCTGCGGCTCCAGAAAATGAACGTCTCCCGTGGCGCATACCGGCTTGTCCAGTTCCTTCCCCAGCGCCACAATGGTGCGGTTGAACTCCCGCAGTTCCTCTTCGCTTCCCACCCGGGGCCGGCCGGTTTTACGGTCGGGACGAAGCATGAAGGCGTTATTGCACAGGGGCTGTATCTCCAGAAAGTCGTACCAGGAGGCAATGCGTTTCAGCTCCGCCCACTCTTTCCCGTCCAGAACCGCCTGAAACAACTCTCCCGCCTCACAGGCTGAGCCAAAAATCAACCCTTCCCGATGCTTTTCTATCTCACTTTTCGGCATAATGGGATAACGCTTGTAGTGTTTCAGAAAAGAGTCGGAAATGAGATGGTATAGATTTCGCAGCCCTATCTGGTTCTTGGCCAGCACAATAAGATGTTTTGGCCGGCGGGAGGCCTTTCCCTTGGTCCGCAGCGCCACCATGGCCGGGTTGATATCCTGAAGGGTATGTATCCCCATGTCCTCCAGCATTCTGAAAAACGGGACAAGCATATAAGCCACCGTGGCGGCGTCATCACTGGCCCGATGGTGGTTGAAGGCGGGGAGATTCAAATGGTTTGCCACTGTGTCTAGTTTGAAATTTTTCAGATCCGGCAACAGATTTTGGGCCAGAATAAGAGAGTCCACCGCCGAATTGGGAAAGGGCCGGCCGATGCGCCGGGCTGTCTCGGCAATAAAGCCCATATCAAAATCGGCATTGTGGGCCGCCAAAGGCCTGTCCCCCACAAAGTCAAGAAAGGCATTCAGCGCTTCGGCCTGGCTGGGCGCTCCCTCCAGCATTTTATCCGTGATCCCGGTCAGCTCCACGATCTCCCGAGGCAGGGGCCGTCCCGGCGCCGCAAACGTATTGAAGGTCTCCCCCACCTCCCCGTTTCGCAGGACGGCGGCGCCGATCTCTATGATCACATCTCTGGACTTGCTTAAACCGGTGGTCTCAATATCAAAGCAGACGATCTCCCCACGGAAATCCTGCTGAATATCTCCATGAACCACCACCCGGTCATCCATATCATTGATGAAATAGGCTTCTACGCCATAAAGAATTTTGATATTCTTCGCAGAATGCCATGCCTCCGGAAAGGACTGAGCCACCCCGTGGTCGGTGATGGCAATGGCCCGGTGTCCCCAACTTTCTGCCCTCTTTACCACATCCTTGGCAGGGGTCAGGGCGTCCATGGCCGACATGGTGGTGTGGAGATGAAGCTCCACCCGCTTCTCCTCTGCCGTATCCTTGCGGACAGGCTTCTCCCCCACCTGAACAGCGTAAGGTTCCAGCACCATATCCCCGGTAAAGCGGTCCAGGTTGAGCCGCCCCTGAACAATAAGATGCTGCCCGGCGCTCACACCGTCAATAAGAGGCTTTCCCTCCTCTCCCAGAAAGAATTTATTGATTCGGATAGAACTGGTATAGTCGGTGATATCGAAATTCACCACCCACGCATTTCGCTTTTTCAACTCCCGATGGTTGACCGCAAATACGTCGCCCTCCACGACTACCGTGCCCATATCCAAATTGAGCTGGGCCATCTCCACCGGCTCTCCTTTGATCTCCCGCTTGCCGAAAAGGAGCTTTCCGCTTCCGCCCTTTGCCGCCCGCTTCCCCTTTTGGGGAGCGGCGGGTGCCAGATTTTTCAGGGCTTCCCGGCGCAGTTCTTCCGTTTTACGAAAGGCCGCCTGTGTAGAGTCCTCCGCCGCCGGGGCAGGGGCGGGCAGGTCGGCCGTATCCGGCACAGGTGGCTCCTCCCGTTCCGGCGGCGGCTCCGGCAGCGGGATGTCCTCAAAGACTGGGGCCACAGAAGGCAGAGGCTCCAGTTCCAATTCCACCCTCTCCACGCTGTAGGCCATGGCAAGGACCGTCTCGACTTCCTTTCGCCTTTGCTCTGCCGGCAAGGCCGGACAAAGGACCCGGGCCTTGATGGCCCGGCTTTTTTTATCGATCGCCGCCCCGGTGACCTCCCAATGGGAGACGGTCTCCCCCAATGGGCCCACCTGAGGAAAGGCGGAAAACAGTTTTAAAAAGGGTACTTGCTTCGGCATGGTTTCACCGTTTCCTTTTCTCAGTTTCTAAGAATACCTTCCGTTTGTGTTTCACGGCCCTTCTTTTTCTATCACAGCGTTTCGATCAAACGGAACAATTCATCCACCAACTTGTCCTGGGGCACTTTTTTGATGATTTCGCCCTTTTTAAAAAGAAGCCCTTCCCCCACGCCGCCGGCGAGTCCTACATCGGCGGCACTGGCTTCGCCGGGGCCGTTGACCACACAGCCCATGACCGCCACAGTAATGGGCTTGTCCACGGCCTTCAGCCGCTCTTCCACCTCGTTGGCCAAGCCGATAAGGTCGATTTGGGTCCGCCCGCAGGTGGGACAGGAGATCAGCTCAGGCCCTTCCTTCCGGACCCCGGCCGCTTTCAGAATATCCCGGGCGGCATAAACCTCTTCCACCGGGTCGGCAGAAAGAGAGACCCGAATGGTGTCTCCAATGCCCAAAGCCAGCAACCCGCCAATGCCCACAGCGGACTTCAAAATCCCCATTTTCGGGGTCCCGGTCTCAGTAACGCCGATATGTAGAGGGTATGCGCTCTTCTCATCCATCAGCTTGTAGGCCCCCATTGTTACGGGCACCGAGGAGGATTTTAAAGAAATACAAATATCGGTAAAATCACAGTCTTCCAGCAGCTTGATATGCCCAAAGGCACTCTCCACCAAAGCCTCCGGGGTGGCTCCGCCAAACTTGGCCAGCAGCGGCTTTTCCAGTGACCCTCCGTTGACTCCGATGCGGATGGGCACTCCCCGCTCCTTACAGGCCGCCGCCACAGCGGCCACCCGGTCGGGTGAGCCGATATTTCCCGGGTTGATGCGCACAGCGTCACAGCCCTGTTTTACCGCCTCCAACGCCAGCCGGTAATCAAAATGGATATCCACCACCAGAGGAATGGATATCTGCTTTTTGATCTCTCCCACCGCTTGGGCGGCTTCCATATCAGGCACCGCCACCCGGATAATTTCACACCCGGCAGCGGCAAGGCGGCGGATCTGCTCCACCGTAGCCTCCACATTCCGGGTGGGGGTATTGGTCATGGACTGGATGGTAACAGGAGCGCCGCCGCCAATGGGCACGCCCCCGACAACTATCTGCTTCTTCACGCTCTCACAACCCCAGTCGTTTTAAAATATCACTGGCCATCACCGCCAGCATCAGCAGCATCAACAGGGCAAAGCCCACCGTAGACACCCAGTTCATATACTTGGGGTCCAGCTTCTTTTTGGTCACGGCGGTATAAGCTCCATCCACTCCCATAAAGAATATCTGCCCTCCATCCAATGCGGGGATCGGCAGCAAATTCATCACAGAGAGGTTGATGGAGATAAACGCCACAAAATTCAGGATGTTCACCATGGCGCCCAGCAAAGCGGGAATCCCTACTGCCTGAGCGGCCTGGGCGCCTTCCTGTCCCATTTCGGCCATCATGGCGGTGATCTCCACCACCCCGGACAGATCCCGGAGTCCTACCCGGCCGCCAATCAGGTCTCCCAGCCCCATCCATACCATCCGGACATAGTCAATGGCCTGATACCAGCTCTGCTGAAGCAGCCGGGGAACCGTCTGCGGCACCGTCGTGGTGAGTATCCCCAACATATAATCCTGAATGTTCCCCTCCGCGTCCACCATACAGGCAAAGCGAAAATCCGGCAGTTCCACTCTTTCGCCCTCTCGCTCCACCGTCAGGTCCACTCCGGCATCCACGCTTCGGGAGAGAAACATGGGGATATCATTAATAAGATAGACCCGCTGTCCGTCCACTGCCACAATACGGTCTCCCACTTCCAGTCCCTGCTCCTGGGCGGTCCCATAATCGGAAAAGCCGCCCACCACCGGCAATGCGCAATGGTCATTCAGAGAAAAAAGGCCCAAAATGATCAAGAAACCGGTCAGAAAGTTCATAAACACCCCGGCCAGCAGAATAATGACCCGCTGCCACCAGGGGCGGTTTGGAAAAGCCCGGGGGTCTCCCGACTCCCCTTCTCCCTCTCCTTCCATTGCGCAAAAGCCGCCAATGGGCAACCAACGCAGGGAATAATCCGTTTCTTTACCCTTTTTATGGACCAGAAGCGGCCCCATGCCGATGGCAAACTCGTTGACCTTCACCCCACAGGCTTTGGCCGCCACAAAGTGACCAAACTCATGCAGAGCGATCAGGATACCAAACATCAAAACAGCAATGAAAACGTAGAGAAGCAAGGGAACACCTCCAGGGAAAATAACGCAGATCACAAGAGAAGCACCAAACTGCCGCAGCCTTTGTTTTAAACAGGCCTTACCCCGCCGCTGCCCGGGCGGCCCCATCGGCAGCCAGTATATCATCCAGAGACGGGTCCTGGACCACAGGTACCCGCTCCAAAGCCGTCTCCACCTTGCGGGGGATATCCATAAACCCAATTTTGCCGGCCAGGAAATCCCCCACGGCCACCTCGTTGGCCCCGTTGAGGATCGCAGTGGCCGTGCCCCCCTCCCGGGCGGCGGCTTTCGCCAAAGCCAGACAGGGGAAATTCACTTCATCCGTTGGCGCAAAGGTCAACGGCGGACAGGAAAGCAGATCCAGCTTCCGGGCCACCCCCGGCACCCGCTGGGGCCAGGTAAGAGCGTACTGGATAGGCAGCCGCATATCCGCCGTCCCCAGCTGCGCCAAAATGGCATTATCACAGTATTCCACAAGAGAGTGAATGATACTCTCCCGATGGACCACAGCAGAAATTTTCTCCAGAGGCAGCTGATAAAGCCGCATTGCCTCAATGATTTCCAACCCCTTGTTCATCATGGTGGCCGAATCCACCGTGATTTTCGCTCCCATGGACCAGTTGGGGTGCTTCAGCGCATCCTGAAGCGTGACCCCCTCCAGTTCCTGTTTTGTCTTTCCAAAGAAAGGCCCCCCAGAGGCCGTGATAATGAGCCGCTTGACCTCTCCCCGGTCCCTATTGCCCTGAAGGCACTGAAAAATGGCCGAGTGCTCCGAATCAACAGGAAGGATCTCCCCTCCGTACCGCCGGGCGGTCTCCATTACCAACTCCCCGGCGCATACCAGAGTTTCTTTGTTGGCCAAAGCCACCCGCCGGCCCTTTTTCAGCGCCGCCAAAGTGGGCCGCAACCCCACCATTCCCATAACGGCGGTAAGGACCACGTCGGTATCCTCGTCCTCGGCAGCGGCCAGCAGCCCATCCATCCCGGAGCGGACCTCCACGCAAGTGTCAGCCAGCTTGATTTTCAGGGTCTCAGCCGCCTCCGGGTCCATACACACGGCCAGCCGGGGCCTGAATTTACGGCATTGCGCTTCCAACAGTTCTACACTGCGGTTAGCCGTCAATGCCGTAATGGTATATCCCATGGTCTCGACCACCTCAAGCGTCTGACGGCCGATGGACCCGGTGGAGCCAAGCAAAGCGATCCGTTTCATATGATATTACCTCACAACAGGTAAGAAGTAGAGAAGCAGTTCTATCAGCGGGGCGCAGAAAATCACCGAGTCAAACCGGTCCAGTATCCCCCCGTGGCCGGGCAGCAGATTGCTGTAATCCTTAATACCAAACTCCCTTTTGATAAAGGAAAAGGACAAGTCCCCAAGCTGGGAGATAATGCTCCCCAAAAAGCCGTATAACGCCAACACAAGATAAGAAGGCATGATCCCCGGCACAAAAAACTGAAAAATCAGGCCGTAAAGCATGGCGCAGACCGGGGCGGCCACCGCCCCACCTATGGCCCCTTCCACCGTCTTCTTGGGGGAGAGTTGAGGCGCCAGCTTGTGTTTTCCAAAGAACATTCCGGCAAACAGCGCAAAAATATCCGAGCAGAATGCGACTACCATGGGCAGCAGTATCACAAACCGCCAATCCTCTGTCCCCCGAAGCCGCACAAAGGCCGAGAGAAACATGGGCACAAAGACGGCAATAAAAAAGGCTCCGCCCAGCTGCTCTACCTTCAACCGTTTCTGGCTGGCCATCCCCTCCAGAAAGAGGGCGAGCACATAAAACAAGACCGCTCCTCTGCCCACGACCGGGTCGCTGCCCCAATAAACCCAAAAGGGAGTGCACACTGCCAAAAGGATAGAGTAGCCCACCACCCGCCGCTCTTTCACAAACCCCGTGGGGACAAGGGCTTCATAGACCGCCAGCGCACAAATGCAGGCTATGGATACGGGAACGGCCACAGCGGGAAGTAGATAAACGATCCCCAGTAGCAGGGGAAGCAGCAGCACCGACACCACAACTCTTGTTACCATTCAGACCCCTCCAAACCGGCGGGAGCGGCCCTGATAGGCTGCCAACGCCTTACGCAGATCCTCTTTGCTGAAATCCGGCCAGCTCACATCGGTAACGTAAAATTCCGCATAGGCAGACTGCCACAGCAGAAAATTGGAAAGCCGCACCTCACCGCTGGGGCGGATCACCAGATCGGGGTCAGGAACACCGGCAGACCAAAGATGATTGGAGATATCCTCCTCGGTCATGGTATCCGGACTTCTCTTCCCCTCCACGCACTCTGCGGCCAAGGCCTTGGCTGCCCGTAAGATCTCGTCCCGTCCGCCGTAATTAAGGCAAATATTGACCTGGCAGCCCTCATAGCCCGCCGACCGCCGCTGGGTCTCCTCCGCCAGTTCCCGCAGCTCGGCGGGCAGGGGGGAAAGGTCTCCAAAGAAAACAAAACGGACTTTTTCCTTCTCCATATCGGCAATGGCTTCCAAAAGGTATTTCTTTAAAAGGCCCATGATAGCAGAGACCTCTTCCATGGGCCGTTTCCAGTTTTCCGTGGAAAAGGCATAGACCGTCAAATATTCGATCCCGATCTCCCGACAGTAGGTAGCAATGGTGCGGAAGGTCTCCGCCCCCACGGCATGGCCCGCCGTCCGGGGCAGGCCCCGGCTCTTGGCCCAGCGGCCGTTGCCGTCCATGATAATGGCGATATGCCGGGGAAGGCGGCTGTAATCCACCCGGGTCTCCTTTGTACTCCCAAACAGCGGCATACGCCACTCTCCTCTCATAAGCAATTTCCCGCCGGAAGCGGCGGGAAATTCCTATCAGCATTATGCCGCAAGCCTTACACGGCCATAAGCTCCTTTTCCTTCTGGGCGCACATATCGTCAATTTGCTTACAGAACTTGTCGGTCATATCCTGCAGTTCCTTCTCACAGACCTTACGGTCATCCTCGGTCATCTCGCCCTTTTTCTCTTCGCCCTTCATTTTATCCATGGCGTCCCGGCGGATATTACGAATGGCTACCTTGCCGTTTTCGGCATATTTCTTGACCTGCTTGGTCAGTTCCTTCCGCCGCTCCTCGGTCAACTGGGGAAACAGCAGCCGGATGACCTGACCGTCATTTTGAGGGTTGATACCCAAATCAGAGGTCTGGATGGCCTTTTCGATTTCCCGCAGGAGAGTTTTGTCCCAAGGGGTGATCATCAAACTCCGGGGGTCAGGAGAGGAGATGGTCCCCACCTGCTGAATAGGGGTGGGCGTGCCATAATAATCCACCGTGATCTTATCCAGCACAGCGGCATTGGCCCGACCCGCCCGGACGGAAGCGAAATCTCCCGCTACCACATCAATGGTCTTTTTCATCTTAACATCATATTCCTGATTGAATTCCTGCATACCGAATCCTTCCTTTCCTCTTTTCCTGTGTTCCTCCGGGCAATGCCCGGCATGATTTTTAGTCCTGAATGACCGTACCGATCTTTTCGCCCATGACCACCCTGAAAATGTTCTCCGGGTCCTTCAGGGCAAAAAGCACCACCGGGATCTTGTTGTCCATGGAAAGACTGGTGGCAGTGGAGTCCATGACCTGCAGATGCTGCGCCAAAACCTCATCGTAGGTAATGGCATCGTACTTCACGGCATTTGCGTCCTTTTTCGGGTCGGCGGAGTAAACCCCGTCAATGTTTTTGGCCAACAGAATGGCGTCGGCATCGATCTCCGCTGCCCGCAGCACCGCAGCCGTATCGGTAGAGAAGAAGGGATTTCCGGTCCCGCAGCCAAAGATGACCACCCTCCCCTTCTCCAGATGGCGAATGGCCTTGGAGCGGATGTACGGCTCGGCAACGGCCCGCATCTCAATGGCCGTCTGGACCCGGACCTGGACCCCGTGCTGCTCCAGCACATCGGCCACGGCCAGGGAATTGATGGCAGTGGCAAGCATTCCCATATGGTCGGCCCGGCTGCGTTCCATCCGGTCGCCGCCGTCCTTCAGTCCCCGCCAGAAGTTGCCGCCGCCCACCACAACGCCTACCTGAACACCGGCCTCCACACACTTTTTAATGACCTGGGCCACCTGTCCGATCACGTCAAAATCCAATCCCCGCCCTGCGTCGCCCGCCAGGGCCTCTCCGCTGATTTTCAGCAGCACTCTGCCATAGACCGGCTTTTCCATATCTGCCACTCCTTACAGTAGATTTTCTTTTGTTTCTTTTTCTTTATTTTAATCTATTTTTCCTTTTTTGCATAGGGGGTAAAGAAAGATTTTACAAATCGTTTGTTTTTATTCTCCCTTCTCCCCATCGGGCCGCAGCAGTTTTTTAATGCTTTTCTCCGCCTTGACACGGGGGAGCATCAGCTCATGGCCGCATCCCAGGCACTTCAGCTTAAAGTCCATCCCCACCCGCAGCACCTGCCATTGCCTGCTGCCGCAGGGATGGGCCTTTTTCAGTTCCAGTACATCTCCCACACGCACGTCCATTTTGTTCTGCCTCCCCTTGTCCTTTTTCCTCCATTATAAAAGCCTTTGGCCCCTGTGTCAATTCAAGTTGTCCCACCGCATATCATAGGCCATGCCGAAAAGTTCACTGTAAAACAGAAAGGATCTGATGGATTTGACCACTCATTTTCTCCCGGAGGGCCGACTGCTTCACACCGAGGAAAATCGTCGCCTCTGTGCCACGGCGGAAGGTCTTTCCCGGGCCATGGAGACCGGGATCATTTTAGAGGGCACCGCCCTTCTCTGTGACGAAAATCATTCTTTAAAAGTGTCCGTAGGCCCTTTTACGGGCTATATCCCCCGGCAGGATACCGCTCTTGGCATTGCCGAGGGTACCACCCGGGACATCGCCATCCTCTCCCGAGTCGGCAAGCCGGTATCCTTTACGGTAGAGGCCCTGGAAGGGGAGGACGGCCATCTGGTCCCCCGTCTCTCCCGCAAACGTGCCCAGGGCAGGGCGTTGGCCTACTTTCTCTCCCATTGGGTCCCGGGGCAGATCGTTCCCGCCACTGTGACTCATCTGGAGCCTTTCGGCGCCTTTGTGGACATTGGCTGCGGCGTGCCCTCCATGATCGGGGTGGAGCGGCTTTCCGTTTCCCGCATCGCCCACCCCGCCGACCGATTACAGGAGGGGCAGGAGATCTTTGCCGCCGTTCTGGCCTTGGACCTCCAGCAAGGGCGGGTGGTGCTGACCCACCGGGAGCTGCTGGGCACATGGGAGGAAAACGCCGCCCTCTTCCGCCCCGGCATGACCGTCCCCGGCTACACCCGAGGCATCAAAGACTATGGCACCTTTGTGGAACTGACCCCCAATCTCTCCGGTCTGGCCGAGAGTAAAGACGGGGTGAAGGAAGGCGAACGGGTATCGGTCTATATCAAATCCATCCTCCCGGACCGAATGAAGCTGAAACTGCTCATCATCGACACGCTGCCTCCGTTGGAAGGGCCGGAACCTCTTCACTACTTCCTTACCGAAGGGATTCTGGACCGCTGGCAATATGCCCCGGAGGGCTGTCGGAAATCGGGTGGGGAGACGGTGTTTAAAGAATAGGACTACACCCTGTGTCGGAACAGCAAAAAGGCGGGACGCATGATGCGCCCCGCCTTAATTTATCCAAAGAGTCCCATTCTTCCTTTTACCCCTCCTCCCCCTTGATTTTCTCCCAATACTGTTTGGCCGCCTGTTCGTTTTTATTGTCGCCAAACACATAGTACTGCGTCCCCAGCAGAATATCCGGCAAGTATTGCTGCTTTACCCAATGGCCGGGGAATTCGTGGGGATAGAGATATCCCTGTTCCCGCTCCATCCCCGCCGAGTCGGCGTGAACATTTTGCAGATGGCGGGGATATTCTCCCGTCTTACCCGCCTTCACATCGGCCCGGGCCGCCCCGATGGCATTTACCACCGTGTTGGACTTGGGGGCGGTGGCCAGCAGGATCACCGCCTGCGCCAGAGGAAGCTGGGCCTCGGGCAGTCCCAACTGAAGGGCGTTGTCCACGCAGGCCTTGACGATTTGTACCGCCTGGGGATAGGCCATCCCCACATCCTCACTGGCGGAACAGAGGATACGCCGAATGGCGGTGATCATATCCCCCGCCTCCAAAAGCCTTGCCAGATAATGAAGGGCGGCATCCGGGTCACTGCCGCGAAGGGATTTCATCAGCGCCGAGGCGATGTCGTAGTGGTCATCCCCCTCCCGGTCATACCGCATGGCGGAGCGCTGTGCCACCGCTTGAGCATCAGCAAGTGATACCGACAAGGTTTTCCCCTTTCGAGCGGCTGTATTCATCAGCAGTTCAACCGCATTCATGGCCTTTCGGCAGTCCCCGCCGCAGGCCAACGCAATGTGGTCCACCACCCCGTTCTCCAGCTTGGCCTTGGCCCCCAGCCGCTCTCCCATCTTGGAAAAGCCCCGCTCCACGGCCGGCTTCAAATCATCGGCACTCAAGGGCTTAAACTCAAACACGCTGGAGCGGGACAATACGGCGTTATACACATAAAAATAGGGGTTTTCCGTGGTGGAGGCAATGAGAGTCACATCTCCGCTCTCAATGACTTCCAAAAGGCTTTGCTGCTGCTTTTTATTGAAATATTGGATCTCGTCCAAATACAGGAGGACCCCCTCCGGGGCCAGCAAGGTCCCCACCTGGGCGATCACATCCTTCACATCAGACAAAGACGCATTGGTGGCATTGAGCCGATGGAGGGTCCGGTTGGTCCGTCTGGCAATGATATTGGCCACCGTGGTCTTTCCGGTGCCGGAGGGACCATAGAAAATCAGATTGGGGATGGTCCCTCCCTCAATGATGCGGCGCAGGAGTCCGCCTTCGCCCAAAATATGCTTCTGGCCCACCACCTCATCCAGATTCTCAGGCCGTATCTCATCTGCCAGGGGCCTGTATTCCATTGCACTCCCTCCTTTTCCCAGCGTTTTATGCTTTGATTTTACCATACAGGGTCCAAAATGGCAAGTTCCCCCTTCCCTTTCAGGGAATTTGGCCGTATAATAAAGCTACCAAATCCCAAAAGGAGGAATCGCCATGCTCATCCAACACGGCACCATCTATGATGGGGTGACCCCAACTCCCTACGCCGCCGATATCCGGCTGGAAAACGGGAAAATCAAGGAAATCAGCCCTGACCTCACCCCCCACCCCGGCGAGGAAGTTTTCGATGCCGCCGGCCTGCGGATCTATCCCGGCTTTGTCGATGCCCACAGCCACCTTGGCCTGGACAACTACGGCATGGGCTATGAAGGGCAGGACTACAACGAGATGGGGGACATTGTGGCCGCCCATCTGCGGGCCATCGACAGCTTTAATCCTTTGGAACTGGGCGTTCGTAAGGCTCTGGAAGGCGGCGTTACTACCGTAGGGACAGGCCCGGGCAGCGCCAATGTGCTGGGCGGCACCTTCATTGCCGTCAAGACCTGTGGTATCTGTGTGGACGACATGATCGTCAAGGACCCCGTGGCCATGAAGTGCGCCTTCGGTGAGAATCCCAAGCGCTGCTACCGGGATAAGGGGGATTCCGCCCGGATGACCACCGCCGCCAAGCTGCGGGAGATGCTTTTTGCCGCCAGGGACTACATGGAGCGGAAGGAGGCCGCCGGCGGCGATATCGCCAAGTCCCCCAAGTTTGACATGAAGCTGGAGGCCCTTATTCCCGTTCTCAAGGGAGAGATCCCCCTGAAGGCCCATGCCCACCGGGCGGACGATATCTGTACCGCCATCCGCATTGCCAAGGAATTTGGTGTGAAAATGACCCTGGAGCATTGCACCGAGGGCCACCTTATTCCCGAGGTGGTCGCCCGCTCCGGCTTCCCCGCCGCCGTAGGCCCCACCCTGACCAATGCCAGCAAAATCGAGCTTGTCAACAAATCCTTTGAGACCCCCGGCATTCTGGCCCGGGCCGGGGTACAGGTCAGTATCATCACCGATAACCCGGTGATCCCCCAGTCCTATCTGCCCCTGTGTGCCGGGCTGGCCGTCAAGGCAGGCATGGACCCCTTCGCCGCCCTTCAGGCCATCACCATCAATCCTGCCAAGCATTTGGGCATTGCCGACCGGGTAGGTTCCTTGGAGGTTGGCAAGGACGGCGATGTGGTCATCGTAAACGGCGACCCCATGGTCAGTGACTCCACCATTACAGCCGTTCTGGTGAACGGAGAGAAAGTAGTGGGCTGATGCGTAAAACACAAAATTCCCCGGCGGAATCTTCCGCCGGGGAATTTTTTTAATCTTTGTAATACCACCACTTCTGCTTTTCCGCAGTGTCCGCCCTTCCCTCCGCAAAAGCCACCGCCAGGCGGTACACATAGAGACAGCACCTGTCCAGCTTCTCACCGGGAAAACGGGCCTGGTCCAACGTATAAAGCGCCTCCGGGTCCTTCCCCACCACCTCCTCTACGCAGGTAACGCCGAGCGCTTCCAAATGCCCGGCCATATTCTTCCCCACACCGGGGATGGTTTGCAACGGGGTTTTCATAGGCAACTCCTCCTGTTCGTTTCATTTTACCACTATCACCCACCTTCTACAAACCCTCTTTCATAATTTCCTGTCGCTTTTTGTCGGGCAATGTGATAGAATATCCCCAACAAGCCAATGAAAGGGGACATTACCATGAGAAAAAAGGAGCGAGCCGCCCTTATTGTGGAGGCTTTGAAGAAAGAATACCCCGAGGGCATTTGTTCTCTTCAGTATCCTAAGCCCCACGAGCTGCTGTTCTCCGTGCGGCTCTCCGCCCAATGTACCGATGAGCGGGTCAATCAGGTAACTCCTGCCCTTTATGCCCGGTTCCCCACTTTAGAGGCCTTTGCCGAAGCCGATGTCCACGAGGTGGAGGAACTCATCCACTCCTGCGGCTTCTTCCGGGCCAAGGCAAAGGACATTGTGGGAGCCGCCCAGATGATTTTGTCCGACTTTGGCGGCAAGGTCCCCGATACCATGGAGGACCTTCTCAAGCTGCCCGGAGTGGGCAGAAAGACCGCCAACCTCATTCTGGGAGATGTCTACCACACCCCCGGGGTGGTCATTGCCGACACCCACTGCATCCGCATCTCCGGCCGCTTGGGCCTTACCGATGGCACCAAGGACCCGGGGAAGGTGGAAGAGCAGTTGCGGAAAATTTTGCCGCCAGAGGAGAGCAACGATTTCTGCCACCGTCTGGTCCTCCATGGGCGCGCCGTCTGCACCGCCCGCACCAACCCCTACTGTGACAAATGCTGTGCCAAAGAGTGGTGCGATACCTACAACAAGAAATAAAATCATCATAAAACAAGCGGGCACAACCCGCCCCCACATCCCCACACCACCGTGGGCGATCTTCGCAGGGGCGGCTGTGCCCGCCTGTTTTCCATTCTTTACTCTTCCAGGGGTAAAAGGTCATAACTGGCCGGAACAGTTTTCTCTCCGGGTAACTCCTCGACCTGAGTTCCCTTGTCTTGGGGTTCTATGGCAATCAAGTCCTCATCCGGGACATCCGAGGCAGCTGGACCAGCGGTATAGCCCACAGGCTCCTCCGCTTTTACAGGCTCCGCTGTGGTCACCCCACCGGGAAGGACCGCCCCGCCGATGGACTCTATGGGGGCGGGACCCTTCACCCAGTCCGTGGTCATGGCCACCCCCTCCACCACCCGAATGAGGATGGCGTCATCCTCCGGGTCGAGCTCGCCGATGGCGGCCAACAACTCCTCAGTCAAAGGCTCGGGCACATCCAAAATGATGCGGTTCTGGTCATCATAGATGCCAAAGGAAGAAAACACACCGGTGCCGTCCAGAACATGGAGCAGCTCCCCGTTTATCCGCTCCAGCTCATTGCGGCTGTACTTGGCGCTGGCAAAGCACACAGGCAGGTCCCCCACCGCCTTCATCACCTCCAACTCCAAGGACTTATCCCCCGGATTCCGGTCCTCCACCAGCAGGACCATCAGCGCATCGCTGTCATCAAGGTAGGCCCCGCCGTACCAGTCGGGACGACTGTCCCCAAAGTGCTCCATCAAAAGCTGATAAGCCTCGGCCCCCAACTGGACCGTTTCCTCCTCCACTGGGTCATTTAACACGCCCAGATTAGGTCCCTCTCCGGGGCCTTCTCCTCCTCCTACATCGCTGCTCTCCTGCCGGTAGGCTTTGATAGCTCCAATATCCCCGGCCTCCACCGTAATGTAGCTGTGCAGTTTTGGGGGATTCTGGGACTTCAGAACATTGTACGCCGGATAGGCGCAGAGAAGCAGGGCGGCGCAGGCCGCCACGGCAAAATATTTTCTCACAGAGTTTCCCTCCTGTTTGTTCGGTATCTCCCCGACCCGCTCCAAAAGGGCGGTCCGGGCGGCCTCGCTGGGACGCAGCTGCTCCCGCATGGAGGCGATCATGGCCTTATTCATCGAAATACTCTCCTTTCAACAACTCCCGCAGCAAATCCCGCCCGCGGCTCAGCCGCATCCGCGCCGTGCCGGGGCGGATGGACAGGGCCTTGGCGATCTCATCAGTGGACAGCTCTTCAAAATAAAACAGATAAATGGGCAGCCGGTAGTTCTCCGGCAGGTCCTGCATGGCCTGCCAGACCCGGTTTTCCTCCGGTGACCGGAAAGGGGCGGCGGGAATATTCTCCCCTGCCTCCAGCGGCACCACCTTTTTGCGGTAGGTTGCGCTTGTTACCCGGCGGCTCATGTTTACCGCGGTGCGGAGGAGCCAGGCCTTGCGGTGTTCCTCCTCCCGAAAGGTCTTACCGGTACGGAAGTAGGCCAGAAACACCTCCTGAAATACATCCTCCGCATCAGCGGCCGACCCTGTCCTTGCCAGGGCGAGGCCGTAGACCATGTTTTGATAGCGGTCCATCACTTTCTCCAGTTCACCGCCCGTACGCAGCGGCTTTTCTTCCATCGTCAGGACCTCCTTTCACCCTATACTCAAAGCAAGGGGCTAAATTGCCACCCTTTCGCCAAATTTTTTCTTCTTTTGGACGGCGGACAAACAAAAAGGTTCCTCTTGCTTTTTATCTAAGGGTAAGCTATCATAAAAATCATCTATGGCAGAAAGAAGAGATTTCTTATGAGCAATACCACCACTCCTGCTCCGGAAAGGCTTCGGCCGGTGAAGTCTATGAAATACCTGTCCCGTGGGGTCCTGCTCTGCGCGTTGGTGGGGCTTGTCTGCTTCTTCGGCGGCCGGATGACCGCCGAAAACAGAGAGAAAGCCCCCCACTTGGACGCCGTTGTGCTGGAAGCCCAACTAAACCAGATCAGCCAACTGGCCACCGTCAGCTACCACTACACCAACATGGCCCAATTTGAAAACAGCAATGATTTCTATGGGGTCACCATTCCCTTCACCACCAAGAAATTCATCCTCACCTATGACGGGGAGATCAAGGCGGGGGTGGATTTGTCCAGGGCAAAAATCACCCTCTCGGGGGAGGCCGTCACCGTTACCCTCCCCGCCGCTACGATCCTCTCCCACGAGATTTTTGAGGACACCGTGGAGGTCTTTGACGAAAAAACCTCCATCTTCAACCCCTTCACCATCGAGGATTTCTCCTCCTTCCAGTCCGACCAGAAGAAGGCGGTGGAGGAAAAGGCTTTGAACAAAGGCCTTTTGGATGAGGCCGCCCGCCAGGCCCGATCCAGCATTCAGGCCCTTTTGACCCCTGTCCTTCCAAAAGGGTATCAAATAAATGTCCAAATAAAATAGTTCTAACTATAAAAGCACC
Organism: uncultured Oscillospiraceae bacterium; assembly: GCA_910587345.1. Lineage (GTDB taxonomy): Bacteria > Bacillota > Clostridia > Oscillospirales > Oscillospiraceae > Vermiculatibacterium. The sequence goes on from CAJUKH010000026.1 coordinate 196,752, forward strand.
CGGACACTGCAGCGTCCGGGTGCTTTTATTTATAGGGTGCTTTTATTTATATTGATCCATCGCAATTTTTGCACTTTTAATGATAGTCGCAATAATCTTGGACTCTTTTGGGGAGCAAGCATCCAGTACTTCCTGTATTTCTGCAAGCCCCTGCCTTTTTTGCGTTTCCGGAACAGCAAAGAGAAGTTCATCTGTACTGGCGTGAAGTACCTGAGCAATATCTACCAAAACAGGTAAACTCAACTTTGTATTTCCAGTTTCAATATGACTCATATGAGTTGTTGAGATGTCTACTAATTCCGCCAAGCGCTCTTGCGAAAGACCTTGCGCTTTTCGGAATTTTCTGATTCTCTGCCCGATTTCATAATAGTTCAATCAACGCACCGCCTACATAATTAAAATATACTTGAATATTATAGGCAATTATGCTACAATCAAATAAATTGTATGGGTTATTTTATGCTTATACAATTAAATATATAGAAATAGGAGGAAGAATCATGGACAAAATTATTTCTAAAGTTGCCGCTCTTGGCATTCCCGGGCTTGTTTTAGTCACCGCTATCGGCGCTACCGGATTGACCGGTGCAGCTGCCATCACCGCTGCATTAGCTGCCTTAGGTCCCGGAGGAATACTTGGCGGTATCGCTGTTCTGGGTATTTCGGGGCTGGTCGTGCAGGGCATTACAGAATTTGGATTTGATGCTATCTTCTCCGGCGTTGTAAAAGAGTTATATCTTCGTGGGGAAAGCAAGGGCTCTATTTTGAATAAAATAGAAAAATACCCCATATCTAAAACCTTAAAGCGTAAGCTGAAAGAAAATCTGGAGCATTATAATTAGCCCATCGCCAAAGCAGACTAACCTTCCCTAAAGCAAAACACCCCCGGCAGAAACTCTGCCGGGGGTGTCCTTTTCTTTTTTATTTTTTCAGTTCCATCGCCCGGCGGACCTTGGCGGCGATGCCTTCGGGAGTCAGCCCGTACTTTTCCAACACCAGCTCCGCCTTGCCGGAACGGCCGAAGGTATCCTCCACGCCGTGACGGACCACGGGCACCGGGCACCGCTCGGCCACACAGGCAGCCACCGCTTCACCCAGACCACCAATAATGTTGTGCTCCTCGGTGGTGACGATACAGCCGGTTTCCCGGGCGGCTTTTTCCACCAACTCAACATCCAGAGGTTTTATTGTGTGCATATCGATGACCCGGGCGTCGATGCCCTCCTCCGCCAGAAATTCGGCGGCAGTCAGAGCCTTCTGCACCATCATACCCACGGCAATAATGGTCACATCCTTGCCCTGATGGACGGTGATGCCCCTTCCCAGTTCAAACTGATAGCCGGGGATCCCATCGGTAACGGTTTCCACCGCCAGACGGCCCAAACGAAGATAGGCCGGGCCTTCATACTCCAGCAAAGCCTTAACGGCGGCCGTCATTTCATTGGCATCACAGGGACAGCAGACCACCATACCGGGAATGCTCCGCATGGTGGCAAAATCCTCACAGCACTGGTGGGTGGCTCCATCCTCCCCCACGCTGAGGCCGCCGTGAGAACCCACCACCTTCACATTCAGATGGGGGTAGGCCACGCTGTTGCGGACCTGCTCAAAGGCCCGTCCGGCGGCAAACATGGCAAAGGTGGCGGCAAAGGGCTTTTTGCCGCAAGCTGCCAGACCGGCAGCCACACCCACCATGTTACCCTCGGCAATACCCATATTGAAAAACCGTTCAGGGTAGGTCTGGGAAAACTTTTTGGTCATGGTGGCGCTGGAAAGGTCGGCGTCCAGGACAACCAGTTCAGGATACTGCTCTGCCAGAGCCACAATGGCCTCGCCGAAGGCGGCTCTTGTTGCTAATTTCTCTCCCATCTTACTTCCCCTCCAGTTCTGCGACCTTGGCTTCCAACTCGGCATGGGCCTTCTCATACTGTTCGGCGTTAGGCGCCTTGCCGTGCCATCCGGCGTCCCCCTCCATGAAGGAGACCCCCTTGCCCTTCACCGTCCGGGCCAGGATGACCGTAGGCTTCCCCTTCCCCTTTTTCGCCGCTTCAAAAGCGGCGGCCACGGCGGCAATGTCATGACCGTCCACCTGGATGACATTCCAGTTAAAGGCCTCAAACTTTTTGTCCAGCGGCTCGGAAGGCATCACGTCAGCCGTCTTGCCGTCAATTTGAAGGCCGTTGACATCCACCACTGCACAGAGGTTGTCCAGATGATATTTGGCGGCAGCCATAGCAGCTTCCCAGACCTGACCTTCCTCGACCTCACCGTCTCCCAAAACGGCATAGATCCGGTGATCCTTCCTGTCCATCTGCCCCGCCAGCGCCATCCCTACAGCGGCGGAGATGCCCTGCCCCAAAGACCCAGTGGACATATCCACGCCGGGTACATGGACCATATCGGGATGGCCGGAATAATGGCCTTCCACCGAGCGGAAAAGTTTCAGCTCCTCCACGGGAAAATATCCCTTCAATGCCAGCGTGGCATAGAGGGCGGGGGTGGTGTGCCCCTTGGAAAGAACCAGCCGGTCCCGGTCAGGGGCCTGAGGGGCTTTAGGGTCCACCTTCATGGTATGGAAGTAAAGCACCGTCAGGATATCGGCCACCGACAAAGACCCTCCGATATGGCCGGAGGCAGCGGAAAACACAGCGTCCATAGCCAGGCTGCGGACCTGTGCCGCCTTCAGGGACAGGTCATGAAGCATTTTTTCGTCCATAGTATCACCCTTTTTCTTTGGATTTGCTTATCTTTATTGATATTCATTCTCTTCGCTGAAAACATCCTGTCTCTGAAACTCCTATTCCAAAACCGAAAGGTCCAGCCCGGGCAGCTCCGCCAGCAGTTCTCCGGCCAGGGTCAGCAGCTTTTTACCGTCACCCGGGGCATTCCCCTCTACGTTCAAGGGCAAAAGAGGGTCATGCAAAGACTGCCGCAGCAGCATCCACCCCATGTCGGTGGTAAGGCGCACCCCCTCACAGGTGGGGGCAAGGGGAAGCCCACGCTCCTCCGCCCTTCTTTGGAATGCGGCCAGGGCAGCGGCGCCCTTTTCCTGAAAGTCGACACCCAAAACGGGTATCCGGCGCTCCGCCTCCTCCACCGCCGGGGGCAGATCCGCGATGAGAGAGCCAAGCTCCCCATGGCGGGCCAGCGCCACCACCAGCTTTACCGCCAGATAAGCCCCGTCATCCAAATCATAGTTCTCCCGCAAAGCGCCATGACCCGATGTCTCCATGGCCATGGGGCAGTCCTTCCCCTCATTGTTCAGGCGGATCATTTCATTGATAACATTCTTGTACCCCCGCTTAAACCGCCGATGGACAAGGCCCAGGTTTTTCTCCAAAAAGGCCGTCAGCCGGTCGGAGGTTACCGAGTCGGTGACGATGATACCCCCGGGGTGGTTTGGTGCCAAAATGGCAGCGGCCAACGCAATAATGGCATCCCGGTTTACCTCCGTTCCATCGGGAAGGACGGCGGACATCCGGTCCACGTCGGTATCAAAAATAAGGCCCAAATGCGCCCCGCTCTCCAATACGGCAGAACGTATGGCCTCCATGGCCGTCTTATCCTCCGGATTCGGCGCATGGTTGGGAAAGGTGCCGTCAGGCTCCAGAAAACGGCTTCCGGAGCAGTTACACCCCAGCGGCTCCAGCACCCGGGAGGCAAAGAATCCCCCTGCGCCATTGCCTGCATCCACTACAATATGAAGGCCGGCAAGGGGCGTCTCCCCTTTTTGCACTCCCTCCATGATTTTTTCCCGCAGGTGGGCTGTATAGCGCTCCATAAGCGGGGTCTTCTCCCCTTCTCCGAAGTGCCCGGCAGGCTCTCTCTCCTCCTCGGCTAAAGTCAAAAGGGCGGTAATATCCCCCTTGTCCAGCCCGCCATCCGGCGTAAAAAACTTCATGCCGTTGCGCTCTTTGGGCAGGTGACTGGCGGTAAGCATGATAGACCCGTCAAACCCGGTCTCCTCAAACACGGTCCCCATAAACATGGCGGGGGTGGAGGCAAGGCCGCAGTCCAACCCGGCTGCACCTGCGGCGGCAATACCGCTCAAAGCGGCCTTTTTCAAAAGCTCCGCCGTCAAACGCGAGTCATGGCCCACCCCTATCCGAAGGGCAGAAGGCGCTTTCCCCGTCTTTCCTGCCAGCCAGCGGACAAACGCAGCGGCGATCCGGCCGCAGACGGCCGGGGTCAGGTTTACCGGCTTCCCTTCGGGCAGGGCCAGGGCTACCCCCCTGACATCGCTGCCATTTTGCAAATCAGACAAAGGCATGGCCTTTCCCTCCTTTTTTGTTACTTCTGCGGAAAACGGTCGGGCAGCTTTACTTTGTGCCAAATATCCGGTCTCCCGCATCCCCCAGCCCGGGGACGATATAGCCCACCTCATTCAGCTTTTCATCCACTGCGCCGGCGTAGATATCCACGTCCGGATGCTGGGCCAGAACGGTGTCAATGCCCCTGGGCGCAGCCACAAGGACCATCAGCTTAATGTTCTTACACCCCCGCTTTTTCATCTCATCGATGGCCGCGCAGGCCGAGCCGCCGGTGGCCAGCATGGGGTCTACGATCATAATATCCCGCTCAGCCACATCCTTGGGCATTTTACAGAAATAGACGTGCGGCTCCAGCGTCTCCTCATCCCGGTACATTCCGATATGCCCCACCCGGGCCGAAGGAACCATCCGCAGTACACCGTCCACCAGCCCCAATCCGGCCCGAAGAATGGGCACAACGGCAATTTTCTTGCCCGCCAGAGTGGGCTGCTCACTTTTACAGATAGGGGTCTCGATCTCCTTGGTGGTCAAGGGCAGGTCACGGGTGGCTTCATAGGTAATGAGCATCCCCACCTCCCCCACCAGGTCCCGGAAATCCTTGACGCTGGTGTTTTTGTCCCGCATGATGGTCAGCTTGTGGGCCACCAGAGGATGGTCCATAATGTGGACCTTGCTGTTGTTTTCGTACATACTGTTATTCCCCTTCCGTTTCTTTATGTTCCTTCTGCTGCCGTTCCATCCGCTCCCGCTCTGCCTGAGAAAGTCGGTGATAGTCAGGCACCAGCTGGGCAGCGGTTATCAGCTTTCCCGCTCCAGCCAGCTCCAACGCCCCTCTTGCCACGCCCCAGGCCTTTTGCAGCCGCAGGTTTGGCGGGGCCAGCCGGCTGGGCAATCCCTGTTCCTTCCAGTAATTATAGCATAGGTACGCCCCGTCTCCAACTAAAATCTGGGGTCTGTCCATTTTTTTTACCTCTTCGGTCAGTTCCTCCAAACTGATGGCCCGGTCAGGCGTAAGACGGGCAACGGTCTGCCCGTCAGAGGAGAAAAGGGCATTATAGACCTGACTCCGCCTAGCGTCCATGACAGGGCAAAGGTTCCCCTCGAACCCCACCAGATTCCATGCCATAGCTTCCAAAGTAGAGACCTTGGCGCAGGGCTTGTCCAGCGTCCAGGCAAGCCCTTTGACCGCCGACACGCCGATGCGCAGTCCGGTGAAGGACCCAGGCCCTGCCGCCACGGCAACCACATCCACATCCTCCAGCTTCACGCCACAGTTTTTCAGCATCTCCTCCGCCATGGGAAGCAGGGTGACGGAATGGGTCAGGCCGCTGTTTTCATAGGCCTCTGCGATCAGCTCCTCATCCTCTGTAAGACAGACCGAGCAAGCCACCGCCGAGGATTCCAGGGCTAAAATTTTCATTGTACCCGCCCCCCTGCCACTGTAATGACCCGGTCCCTTTCCCCTTCTCCCCGCCGGATGTCCACCCGCAGCGCACCCACCAGAGCGTCAGCAACCTTTTCACTCCACTCCACGGCGCAGACGCCCCCTCTGCGAAGATAATCCTCCCAGCCAATGTCGAAAAGCTCCTCTGAACTCTCCAGCCGGTACATATCGAAATGAAACAAGGGCAGCCGCCCTCCCTCATACTCATTCACGATGGTAAACGTGGGACTGGTGACCCGCTCGCCGATACCAAGTCCCCGGGCCAGTCCACGGGTGAAGGCTGTCTTCCCCGCCCCCAGGTCCCCGGTAAAGGCGATGACGGTGCCGGGGGACAGGGTCGCAGCCAACGCCTCCCCCACCGTCTCGGTCTCCGATTCGCTGTGGGTCCGATATTCCATACTCCCACCTCGCATAAGTAAAGATTTTCTAAATTTACCGCTGATAGTATAGCACAAAGCGGGGAGAAATGGTATAATAACTTCAAAGAATTTACACTTTTATGGGAAGGAGGAACTTCCATGTCCTGGATCACGGACTCTCTGCGGGATTTTTGGGAGCGGGGCGATAAACTGCTGCTGACCCTGTGCCTGATGGCCAGCGGCTACGGTCTTATCCTCATCTATTCCGCCACCCGTTACCTGACGGTCAATCAAAACCGAAGCGTCATTATCCAGGCCATTGGCATCCTGCTGGGGGTAGTTGTATATATCGTTCTCTCTTCGGTGGATCTGGAGCTTTTTACGGAAAAAACGTGGAAATTTCTCTTTCTCTTCAATATAGGCTTTAACCTGCTGGTCCGTACCCCTCTGGGGGTGGAGGAGGGCGGCAACCGGAACTGGATACGCATACCCGGCCTTCCCATCAATATCCATCCCGCCGAGATCGCCAAGCTTACCTTCATCCTCCTTTTCGCCTATCAATGCGCCAAACTGCGGGAAAAGGGCATCAGCAAACCCTCCTCCGTTTTTCAGCTGCTGGCTCATGCGGGACTGATGGCCGGGCTTGTGGTAGTGGTTTCAGGCGACAAGGGAATGCCTCTGGTTTTCCTCTTCCTTTTTGCCGCCATGTGCCTGTGCGCCGGTGTCAAATTGCGCTGGTATGCTCTGGCAGGGGTCATCGGCACCGCCGGGGTGGCCGTACTTTGGCCACGGGTCAAGGACCAGTACTGGGCCGGGCGGATCACCGTGGTCATTGACCATCTGCTGGGGGTTCAGGAGACCCTATACAATCAGACCCACGGCGCAGGGTGGCAGCAGACCCGCTCTGTGCTGGCCATCGGCTCCGGCGGTTTTACCGGCCAGGGCTATCTGCAGGGGATTCAGACCCAAAGCCCTTACCGCAGCTCTCTCCCTGCCCGCTCCACCGATGAGATTTTTGCCGTTTGCGGAGAGGAACTGGGACTGGTGGGTTGTGTCCTTATTATTCTGCTGCTGGCCGCTATCATCATCCGCTGTGTCTGGGTGGCCCGGCGTGCCCCCAGTCCCATGACCGCTCTCACCGCTATGGGCTATGCTTCGATGCTTTTGTTCCAAAGTGTCCTCAATATCGGAATGTGCCTCTATGTCCTGCCCATCGTGGGACTGACCCTTCCCTTTTTCAGTTACGGCGGCAGTTCCATTATCACCATGTTTGCCGCCATGGGCGTGGTCTCCTCCATCAAGACCCGGTCCCTGCCCAGTTGGCTGAAGGACCGCAATCAGTAGTACCCTTCTTATTTTTCAATTTCTTTGGTATAACCTCCTTGTTTGCGGTGAAACTACCCCCAGCAGCACAATGCTGGTTTTCACCACTGCAAGGAGGTTTTTTCATTGAAGCATCGTCTCACCCGCCGCACTCTGGCCCTTGTGGCTGCCTGTGCGTTGTCCTTCTCACTGCCCGCCGCCCTGGCAAATAAGGAAGAGGCCGTCACCGTGGCCGCTTTTGCCAAAAACGGCCCTACCACCAATGCCATTTCCTTCTCTCCTGCGGACTTTCTGGTCCTGGGAGATAAGGGCCTCTCTTCCATCATTCTCAACGACCTGCCCGACCCTGCCGCCGGCGTGCTGACCATCGGCGGTCAAATGATCCCCGCCGGCAGCGAGGTGGCCATGAGTGCCGTCAGCGGACTCCGTTTCTCCCCTCTGGCCACCCCCATGCTCTCGGCCACCAGCTTCACCTTTACCCCCGTTTTTGACGACGGCGCCACCGGCGAGGCCGTCACCGTAGGCTTGTTTCTTCTCTCCGAGGAGAATGACCCTCCCGTAGCCGAAAACCTCAGCCTTACCACCTATAAAAATGTGGAGGTGCAGGGAACCTTTGCCGCTGTGGACCCCGAAGGAGACATTTTGACCTTCCAGCTTATCAGCAAACCTGCCCGGGGAACCGTTTCTCTGGCGGAGGACGGCTCCGGCCAATTCACCTATACCCCCTATGAGAACAAGACCGGGAAGGACGCTTTCACCTATGTGGCGATCGATGCCAAGGGCAACACCTCCTCCCCCGCCACCGTCTCTGTCAAAATCGAAAAGCAGAAAACCAAGGTGACCTATTCCGATATGACCGGCGTGGAGGGGCACCGTGAGGCAGTTCGTCTGGCCGAAGCCGGTATTTTAGTGGGCGAACAGATGGGCAGCGGCTACTTTTTCCGCCCCCAGGAACGCATGGACCGGGCACAGTTCACCGCTCTGGCCATGATGGTCTGCGAGCCTGACAGCCCTGTAGGTCCTGCCACCACCGGCTTTGCCGATGATGAGGCCATGGCCGCCTGGGCCAAGCCCTATGTATCGGCCGCTCTTCTCAAAGGACTGGTCCAGGGCAGCTACAGTTCTGACGGAGAAGTCGTCTTTTTGGCCCATGACCCCATCACCGCCGCTGAAGCCGCCGTATTGCTGGACCGGGCTCTCCGCATCACCAGCGTGGCCGAAACCATGACCGGAGAACCCAGCTGGTACAGCCAGGCCGTAGCCAACCTGAACAGCTGCGATGCGCTCCCCGCCTCTGCCATGCTGGACGAGCCTCTCACCCGTGCCCAGGCCGCCATCATGCTCTCCGGCGCCTTGGATGTTCTGGCCAACCGGGAAAGCAGCTGGCTCAAGTAAATGTCCCTCTCCTGACGGAGTCCCGGTTGGGACTCCGTCAGACTTTTATTCCTTCATTGAACTTCCGTATCTCACATAAGGCAGGGCAGCCCGTTCTTCGGTGAAAAAATTTTAAAAAAATGCAAATTTCCTGTTGACAACTCACCTCTTATTTGCTAAAATAACATTCGTTCGGTGCTGATACCGCAACGTAGCAACAAAATATGGGGGTATAGCTCAGCTGGGAGAGCGCTTGAATGGCATTCAAGAGGTCTGCGGTTCGATCCCGCATATCTCCACCAAAAAAAGAGGTATCCGAAAGGATATCTCTTTTTTTGCATTTTGATCCTCCGTATCTTCCCGGAGAAGGTGCGCATAGATAAGGGGAAACAGGGATAATGAAAGTACATGACTTTGCCAAACGGCTGGGGCTTCCCGACAGCAGTATCCGCTACTATGACCGGATGGGGCTGATCCAAAGCGGACGGCAGAAAGAGAATAATTATCGCCATTTTACCGAGCAGGATGCTCTGGCCATCTACCACGCCAGAATGCTCCGCAGCTTTGACATGAGCGTGCAGGAAGCCCTGGAGGCCAAGGATCAGGAGCTTTCCACCATTGATGGCTGGGTCAGCAGTCATATTCAGGAGCTGGAGCGGCAGTTGGACTGGGAAAAAATGCGGCTGACCCGTCTGCGGGAGATGAAGGCCTATTTCGCCATCACCCCGCCCCGCAACGGTATTTTGCGGGAAGCCACCCGGGATGACAGCTTCAATATCTGGAATTTCGGAGCCGTTACCGACCTTTCTCCGGAAGAGGTCCAGGCCCTTCATCTGCTGGCTGAATATATGCCCTTCTCCTATATTGCCATCAGGGTTTCCCGGGAAAGCATCCTTCGCCCGGGAAATTCTCTGGATGTAAGCACCGGGCTGGGTATCCTTCGCCGCTACCGGGACCGGCTGAAACTGGACCTTTCGGCCATTCCCCATACTCCGGGCGGACCCATTCTGGGCATTGCTCTGGAAACGCCCGATCCCCTTTCCATCACCAAGGAGGACCTCTTCCCTCTTCTGGAGGACATCGACCGCCGGGGGCTTACGCTGGAACAGGATCTGGTCGGGCGTATCTTCATCAGCTATGTCAACAACGGAACCTTTGTTCACGGTGTCAGCCTTGGCTGCTCCATTGGTAGATAATTTTTTCACAAAACCCTCTTGACTTGTAAGTTGGTGTCAGGTTTATCCTTTTACTGCTCCAAAATAGTAGAAGGAGGAACCTACAATGAAAAAGTCCATTATCAGCACGGGGCTGGCATTGGCAATGCTTTTGGGCATGGCCGGCTGCACCAGCAAGCCCCAAAACAGCCCGGAGGCCGACAATTCCGGCATCTCCGGCACTTTTACCGGCACCTCTGCCGGTATGCAGGGACCTGTGACCGTGGAACTCACCGTGGCCGAGGGGAAGATCACCGCCGCCACCATCACCGAGTGCCATGAAACCGCCGGTCTGGCCGATGTGGCCGTAGAGCGCATTCCCGAACAGATCGTGGAGCATCAAACCACCGTTCTGGATTCCGTCACCGGAGCTACCCTCTGCTCCAACGCCATCATGCGAGCCGCAGCCGAAGCGGCCAAGAGTGCCGGCCTTACCCTGACCGGTGAATACCACGCCCAGCCCGGCGAGGCTGAGACCTGGGACACCGATGTTCTGGTCATGGGCGGCGGCGGAGCCGGCCTCAGCGCTGCTATCTCCGCTGCGCAGGAGGGTGCAAAAGTCATTTTGATCGAGAAAAGCTCCTTCCTGGGCGGCAACACCATGATGGCCGGCGGCGCCTTCAACGCCGTGGACCCCGAAGCCCAGGCCGGTCAGATCCTCTCCAGCGCCCAGAAAAACACACTGGACGGTTATCTGGCCTTGACCGCCGAGGATGAGGCTCTTCATCTGGACCAGTTCCCCCAGTGGAAGGAAGTCCTCACCCAACTGCAAAGCGATATCAACGCCTTCTATGCCGCCAACACCGGCAAAACCGCCGGCGTAGATATGCCCGGTTTTGACTCCATCGCTTTGCATATGTGGCACATCTATACTGGCGGTCTGCGCCAGATGTCTGACGGCCGGTGGATCTGCTCCGATATCGAGCTGGCCCGGACCCTGGCCGAGAACGCTCTGGACTCCTATGACTGGACCGGTTCTCTGGGCGTCGCCACCTCTTCCCACGCCGGCGGCAAGCTGTCCACCGTTCTGGGGGCCATGTGGCCCCGGACCCACTCCTACACCAACGGCGTTCCCCTGATCAATGCGCTGCGGGAAGCCGCTGAAAAGCTGGACGTGAAGATCTATACCGAAACTGCCGGCACCGAACTCATCGTTACCGATGGCAAGGTCACCGGTATAAAGGCTGAGAAGGCCGACGGCACTCCCATCACCATCAATACCGCCAAGGGTGTCATTCTGGCCAGCGGAGGATACTGCGCCAATCCGGCCATGGTCAAGGAGTATGACGAGTACTGGGGTGACGACCTTTCTGACCATACTCTCAGCACCAATGCCGGCACCGACACCGGCGACGGCATCGTAATGGCAATGGCCATCGGTGCCGACACCGTGGATCTGGGGGTGGCACAGATGATGCCCTCCTCCTCCCCCATTAAGGGCACCATGACGGACGGTATCTGGGCAGATGCCTCCGAGCAGTTGTGGATCGACGGCAACGCCAAGCGTTTCGTCAACGAGTATGCCGAACGTGACGTACTGGCTAAGGCCTCTCTGGCTCTGGACGACGGCCTCTTTTACATCATTTACGCCGGCAGCGGCCTTCGCAGCGGCGACGGTGTCTGCAAGGGTGTAGATCCCACTTCCCCCGGCATGGGCGGCACCACCGTTCAGCAGATGGTAGACAATGGTCACGTCTGGTACGGCTCTACTCTGGCTGAACTGGCCGAAGCCACCAAGACCTCTGCCGGCGGCTCCCATGTCACCTTTACCGAAGAACAGCTGCGCAGCGCCATTGAGCTTTACAACAGCTATGTGGAAAATCAGAACGACCCCGACTTCGGCAAAGAGGTCCTGAACGGCATCATCGATCTGGAAGCCATCGAGGCCGACCCCAATGTGGGCATCGTCATTACCCCCCGGAAGTCCTCCCTCCACCACACCATGGGCGGTGTAAAAATCAACACTTCCGCCCAGGTTCTCAACGAGGACGGACAGGTCATTCCCGGCCTGTGGGCCGCAGGGGAAGTCACCGGCGGCATCCATGCCGGTAACCGTCTGGGCGGCAATGCCATCGCAGACATCTTTACCTTTGGCCGTATCGCCGGTAAGAATGCCGGCAGCGCTCAATAATTTCCCTCTAAAAGAAGGGCCGGGATCTTCAGATCCCGGCCCTTTTCCATCCTTTTTATAAAACGGGGGCAGCACGGCGAAAAGCCATACTGCCCCCCATTTTTATCATTTTATCGGAAGTATTTTGCGCCGGAACGGAAAATACCGATATCAAAGCTGCCGGGAATATTCTTGTAAAGATGCTTCCCCACTCGCTCGCTGTGACCCATCTTCCCCAGAATACGGCCGTCGGGACTGGTGATGGCTTCGATGGCCCAGAAACTGCCGTTGGGGGTCACGGCTGTGGCCATAGAGGGCACGCCCGCCTCATCCACATACTGGGTAGCAATTTGCCCCGCCGCCGCCAACTGCTTCAGCATCTCCTCCGAAGCAATGAAACGGCCCTCGCCGTGGCTGACAGCCACATTGTAGACCTCTCCCACCGCAGCCTCCATAAGCCAGGGGGACAGGTTGGAACATACTCTGGTCCGTACAATGGAGGACTGGTGCCGGCCAATGGCATTATAGGTCAGGGTAGGACTTTCGGATGTCATGTCCCGAATCTCGCCGTAGGGCAGCAACCCCAGCTTCACCAGAGCCTGGAAGCCGTTGCAGATACCCAGAGCCAGACCGTCCCGTTTTTTCAAAAGGTCGGTAATGGCTTCCGCCAGCCGGGGATTGCGAAGGAAAGAGACCATAAACTTGGCCGACCCTTCGGGCTCATCACCGCCCGAGAAACCACCGGGCAGGAAAAGGATCTGCGATGCCTTGATGGCATCCTCCAGCTCCCCTGCCGAGTCAGCCAGAGCCGTCTGGGTCATGTTGCGGATAATCACCGTTTTCGCTTCCATCCCTGCCTCTACGCAGGCCCGGGCGGCGTCGTATTCGGTGTTGGTACCGGGGAATACAGGGATAACCACCCGGGGTCTGGCAATACCATGCCCCATAACGGCGGGAGTCCCCTTGGTCCAGGTGACGGTCTCCACCTTTCCCGCTTCTCCGGTGTGGGTGGGATAGATGCTCTCCAAAACGGATTCGTTCAGAGAGAGAAGCTCGGCAACAGAAGCGGAATCAGAGCCGATGGTGATGACCGGTTCGGCGGTGGTCATACCGATCCTCATGGCGCAGCCACACTCCACCTCGCTCTCGAGTTCAGCCAAAATAGCGGCGGGCCAGGGGGCATACCAGTCAAGCTCGGCATCCTGGGCCATGGCAAAGCCGATATTGTTGCCAAAGGACATCTTCATCACGCCCTCGGCCACACCGTTCTCCACCGCCCAGGCGGCCTTGACCTTCCCCTCCTGACAAAGAGCGTGAAAACTCTCCCAGGCGGCTCTGCGGCCCTCTGCGCAGGGGTTGCCGGTGAAGAGATACACCGGGTGACCCGCCCCCTTAAACTCAGGGGTGATGACCTCCCCGGCTCTCGCAGGAGCGATGGCAAAGGAGATCAGAGTGGGAGGCACATCCAGATCCATGAAGGTACCCGACATGGAATCCTTGCCGCCGATGGCAGCGGCAGCATAGTCCAACTGGGCGTCCAACGCCCCCAGCAGCGCCGCCATGGGCTTGCCCCAGCGCTGGGGTTCCTCCCGGAGCCGCTCGAAGAACTCCTGAAGGGTCAGATAGATTTTCTGATAATCACCGCCGGCGGCCACCACCTTGGCGATGGAGGTGGTCACGGCGTTATAGGCACCCGCATAGGGGTCCATGGACAACTCCTCCGGGTCACAGCCCCAGGCCATGATGCTGGCCTGATCGGTCTCCTGTCCCGGCAAAACGGGCAGCAGGGCGGACATGGCCTGAGCGGGGGTCCGCTGGGTCTTGCCGCCGAAGGGCATCAGCACAGACCCTGCACTGACGGTGCTGTCAAAACGCTCGGTAAGACCCCGGCGGGAGGCGGTTTTCAAGCTCCCTGCCATTTCCCGCAGGGAGGTGAATCGGGCCCTCTCCATGGCGGTACGGTCCTTCTTCCCCACCGCGGCATCGGCGTGCTTCACCGCCCCGTTGGTATTGAGGAAATCCCGGCTCAAATCGGCGATGGTCCTCCCCTTCCAGGTCATGACCATCCGGGGGCTTTCAGTGACCACTGCCACCTGATAGGCCTCCAGATTCTCCTTCTCGGCGGCGGCGATGAACTTTGCCGCATCCTCCGCCGCAACCACCACGGCCATCCGCTCCTGGCTTTCGGAAATGGCCAGTTCGGTACCGTCCAGTCCCTCATACTTCTTCCGCACGGCGTCCAGGTCGATCTCCAGACCGTCGGCCAGCTCCCCGATGGCCACCGACACGCCGCCGGCGCCAAAGTCATTGCACCGCTTGATAAGCCGGGTGACCTGAGGGTCCCGGAACAGCCGCTGGATCTTCCGCTCCTCGGGGGCATTGCCCTTCTGGACCTCACTTGCCATGGTGGTCAGGGACTTCTTGTTGTGGCTCTTGGAAGAGCCGGTGGCCCCGCCAATGCCGTCCCGGCCGGTGCGGCCGCCCAGCAGGATGACCATATCCCCGGGGGCAGGCCGCTCCCGACGAACATTCTCCGCCGGTGCGGCCCCCACTACGGCGCCGCACTCCAGCCGTTTGGCCACATACCCCTCATGATAGACCTCGGCCACATGGCCGGTGGCCAGACCGATCTGGTTGCCGTAGGAGGAGTATCCCGCCGCCGCTGTCTGGCACAGCTTTCGCTGGGGCAGCTTTCCTTCCAGTGTCTCACTAAAGGGGGTCCTGGGGTCACCCGCTCCCGTAAACCGCATGGCCTGGTGGACATAGACCCGGCCAGACAGGGGGTCCCGGATACAGCCGCCGATACAGGTTGCGGCGCCGCCAAAGGGCTCAATTTCAGTGGGGTGATTGTGGGTCTCGTTTTTGAACATCAATAGCCAGTCCTGAATCTTCCCGTCCACTTCGGCAGGAACATGAATGGAACAGGCATTGATCTCCTCGCTTTCATCCAGTTCGGGCAGCAGCCCCCGCTTTTTCAGCACCTTGGCGCCGATGGTGGCTATGTCCATCAGGGTCCGGGGCCGCTTGGCAGCCTTCTCTTCCCCATAGACCTCCACCCGGGCGGCCAGATACCGGTCATACGCCGCCTTCACCTTCTCATCCTGAATCTCAATATCCTCCAAATGGGTGGAGAAGGTGGTATGACGGCAGTGGTCGGACCAATAGGTATCCACCACCCGGATCTCCGTAATGGTGGGGTCCCGTTTTTCCTCGTCCTTAAAATAGGTTTGCAGGAACTTCAGATCATCCAGGTCCATGGCAAGGCCCAGAGTGTCCAGCAAACCGGTAAGTCCCTTCTCGTCCAGCGTGATAAACCCTTCCACCGTGGCCACATGGTCGGGGGTATCGTGGTTTTGCGTCAGCGTAGAGGGCTTATCCAAATCGGCCTCTCTGGACTCCACCGGATTTACCAGAAACTCCCTGATTTTCTCCAACTGCTCTTCGGTCAGGTCCCCGGACAGAAGATAGACTTTTGCAGAAGCCACCATCGGCCGCTCTCCGCCGCTGATGAACTGCACACACTGGGCCGCCGAATCCGCCCGCTGGTCAAACTGTCCGGGCAAAGGCTCCACGGCGAAAACGGTATGCGTCCCCTGGGGGATCTCCTCATAAATGTCATCCACCGCCGGCTCGCTGAACACGATGGGAACACAACGGCGGAAAAGAGCCTCATCCAGCCCCTCCGCATCATAGCGGTTCAGAATACGAAGTCCTGTCAGTTCGGGCAGGTCCAGAAGGCTCCGCATCTCCTCCAGCAGCGCTTTGGCTTCCACAGCATAGGGCGCTTTCTTCTCGGCATAGATTCGGTAGACCATGTCTCTCCTCCTCAATTTCCGGCGGCCAACGCTCTGGCCCCGATATCGTTTCTCTTGTGAAGCCCCTCAAAGGCAATGCCCTCCGCAGCGGCATAGGCTTTATCCACCGCCGCTTTCAGGGTATCCGCCGTAGCGGCTACCCCCAGCACCCGGCCGCCGGAGGTCACCAGCTGCCCCCCCTTCTGATCGGTGCCTGCATGGTAGATGACCGCATCCGCCCCCAGCAGCTGACCATTCTTCAACCCGGAAATGACCTTCCCCTTCTCATAATGCTCGGGATACCCTCCGGAGGCCAGGACCACACAGGCGGCAGCCCCGGTGGAGAACTTTACCTCCACCTCTCCAAGCCGCTCCTGGGTCACCGCCTCCATAATGGTAAAGAGGTCGCTTTCCAGCAGAGGCAGCACCACCTGGGTCTCCGGGTCGCCAAAGCGGCAGTTATATTCAATGACCTTGGGGCCGTCAGGGGTGAGCATCAGTCCAAAGTAAAGGCACCCCTTAAAGGTCCGACCTTCGGCATTCATGGCCGCCATGGTGGGAAGAAAGATCTCTTTCATGCACCGTGCGGCAATGTCGGGGGTGTAATAGGGGTTGGGGGCGATGGTGCCCATACCGCCGGTATTCAACCCTTCATCGTGGTCCAGCGCCCGCTTATGGTCCATAGAGGAGACCATGGGCACCATGGTCTTACCATCGGTGAAGGCCAGGACGGACACCTCCGGCCCGGTCAGGAACTCCTCGATCACCACCGTGCTGCCGGAAGCCCCAAACTTCCCTCCTACCATCATCTCCTCCACAGCATTGAGGGCCTCCTCCGGGGTTTGGCAAATAATGACCCCTTTCCCCAGAGCCAGACCATCGGCCTTGACCACGATGGGCCACTTGCCATTGGCCGCCAGATAGGCCTTGGCCGCCTCCACATCGGTGAACGTCTCATAGGCGGCAGTGGGAATATGGTACTTTTTCATCAGGTCCTTGGAAAATGCCTTGCTGGCCTCGATCTGGGCGGCAGCAGCAGTGGGGCCGAAGGCAGGGATGCCCTTCTCGGCCAGCTTGTCCACCAACCCCAAAGCCAGAGGGTCATCGGGCGCTACCACCACATAGTCCATTTTGTTCTCTCCGGCCCAGGCAGCGATCTCCTCCACCTGCGTGGCCGCCAGAGGCACCCGAAGGGCGTCATATCCGATACCGCCATTGCCCGGGGCGGCAAACAGCTCGGTAATGCGGGGGTTTTCCTTCAATTTACGGATGATGGCGTGCTCCCGGCCTCCGCCGCCGACTACTAAAACCTTCATAAAAAACGTCCTTTCCTTATGTAACAATCAATGGTGGAACAGCCGCAGACCGCAGAAGGCCATTGCGATATTATGGTTGTTACAGGTCATAATGACATGGTCGTCCCGGATGGAACCCCCGGGCTGGACAATAGCCGAAACGCCGCTGCGGAAGGCCCGCTCCACATTGTCGCCGAAGGGGAAAAAGGCATCAGACCCCAGACAGACTCCCGTGACCTTACCCAGCCACTCCCGCTTCTCCTCAGCGGTCAGAGGCTCGGGCCGGATGGTGAAGAACTGCTGCCACTTGCCCTCATCCAGCACATCGCCGCTCTCTTCAGCGGACATATAGAGGTCAATGGTGTTATCCCGGTCAGCCCGGCCAATGCCCTCCTTGAAGGGAAGGCCCAGCACCTTGGGGTGGTGGCGCAGCTGCCACAAATCGGCCTTGTTGCCCGCCAGCCGGGTGCAGTGGATACGGCTTTGCTGGCCGGCGCCCACGCCGATGACCTGCCCTCCCTGGGCATAGCACACCGAGTTGGACTGGGTGTACTTCAGGGTGATAAGGCAGAGGAGCAGGTCCCGCTTCTGCTCATCGGTGAAGTGCTTATTCTCGGTCACCAGATTTTCCAGCCACTTCTCGTCGATTTTACTGTCGTTGCGCCCCTGCTCAAAGGTAACGCCAAACACATCCTTATGCTCCATGGGTGCGGGGACATAGGCAGGGTCGATCTGAACCACATTGTAGTTGCCCTTCTTCTTGGTCTTGAGGATGTCCAGCGCCTCCTCAGTATAGCCGGGGGCGATAACACCGTCGGAGACCTCATGCTTGATAAGCTGGGCAGTGGCGGCGTCGCAGACATCGGAGAGGGCAGCCCAGTCGCCGTAGGAACTCATCCGGTCGGCCCCCCTGGCCCGGGCATAGGCGCAGGCCAGCGAAGTCAGCTCTGTCTCTCCCACGAAATACATCTGCTTGAGTGCGTCATCCAAGGGCAGGCCCAGAGCGGCACCGGCGGGGGAAACGTGCTTAAAGGAAGCCGCAGCGGGCAGCCCGGTGGTCTCCTTCAGCTCCTTCACCAGCTGCCAGGAGTTAAGGGCGTCCAGAAAGTTGATGTACCCGGGCTTGCCGTTCAGCACCTGAACGGGCAGTTCCCCTTCCTTCATAAAGATACGGGCAGGCTTTTGGTTGGGGTTACAGCCATACTTCAATTCCAGTTCCGTCATGTTTTTCCTCTCCTTTGTCTTTGTATGATACTATAAAATTCACGGGACTCAATGCCCGCCCTCCCGCTCCTCCGGCGAGGTATAAGGCTCCGTATGAAATTTCCCATCCTCCCCCCGGCCATAGGCGGTGCCGTAAGGGGCCGTCAGCAGGGGCAGAATATCCGGGTCATAGTTGCAGATGGTATTCAGATGATACACACTGGTGTGGGAGGGATCGTTGACATAGGCCTCGCTTTCCTCCCCGGAGAAAAACCGCCACCCGCTGTCGGGATACTCCCCCGAGGGCTTCTCCCGATAGCACCAGCCCACCTTCTTCCCCGCCACCGTGATCTCATCGGTGGCAAAGCAGCCGGTGGGTCCCTGCCAGTCGGGCAGATACTCCTTCATCTCCGAAGCCCACAGCTTATATTCCTTCTCCCGGGGCGGCACATACCACATTCCGCTGCCCCAGGCCCCGTTCTCCTCCAGCAGCTGCCGTGTCAGCCGCAGCCACAGCTCCAGCCCCTGCTCCAGCTGGGGCATCTTGGCCCCCTGACGGAAATCCCAGTACAGCTCTCCGCAGATAAGGCTTACCGCATAATCCACCCAGTTCTCAAAGATCTGGGCCTGGATGACCCAGTGGCCGGCCAGCTTGTCAAACTCCTCCCGGGTCAGCAGCCCGCAGGCATACCCCGCCCGCAGGTGGCCCATACACTCGCTGATATCCCAGGCCAGATACCCTTTGTGGCCTACCACCGGGTAAAATTGGGCGGAAAAATCCCGGGCCACGGTGAAGAAGCTGGGCCCGTCCTTGGTCAGCGGCGTGGGGTCAAAGGGAGGTCTTCCCTCCCAAAAGCCTTCAAAATCCAAGTAGTTGTTGTGGCAGCGAAGTTCTTTGTCGCAGAAGGCCAGCATGGACTCTTTATCGGTGATGCCAAAGACCTTCTCCAAATGAGTCCTGCAGGCCGCCCGGTCCGCCTCGGTGGCACAGAGGGGCAAGGTGGTAAAGTGATCCTCCCCGCTCTCCCCCGGCCCCGGGATACCCGGGGTCTTCCGCAGGGCCGGCACCCCGGCCAGCAGAGCCAGAAACTGGTCCCGGGAACACTCCCTCCGCTCCGGGATACCCCGGTCCCCCCACTCCAGCGCCAGTGCCAGCACCTGCTGGGGAAGGCCGGTGTCGTAGGGGTGAAAATCCTTCAATTTCCGTTTCTCCTCTGGTACGGGAGAGGTCTTGTCCGCCCGAAAATGGTCAAACAGCCCCATGACCTGTCACCCTCTCACTGATGCTTGTTGATAATGGCGGTATCGGTCTTGCCGCTTTCCAGCTCCACCATGCGGACAAAGAGGGACACCTTGTTGTCGGCATTCAGGGCCTCCCATACCTTGCTGGCCAGTTCCGTCGCCGTCTCATCCCCAAAGGGCACCCGCCGGGGTTCCCCGGAGAAAGCAGGCAGGGGGGCGCCGTCGGTCTCGTAGGTGCTGATGAAATGGCCCACCCCGGCAAGGCCGGCATACTCAAAGGTATACCGGTCACAGGCAGAGCCTTCCGGATCAGCGGCCTTCAAAATAGACAGCTTATAGCTGCCGTCGGGAGCCATCAATCCGGAGATACGGGAGGTCCAGTTGGGTCCGTCAGGCTCAAATTCCCGGGTCCGCAGGGCCTGCTCAAAGGGAAGCCCCTTCTCCAGAAAGTCCCGGATGGTATCGGTCTGGTCCCCGTTGGTGACAATGGTACCCCGGCCAAAAACCCGCACCGGGTGATAGATGATAAGGGAGGGGTCTGTCATCTTGCTCTCGTCAAAGGCCCTGGTACGGATACCGTCGGCAGTCTCCTCAAAGACCCGGTTGCGGCTGTTCTCACTGCGGCCCATGATGAAGTAGACCATCACCGCTCTCCGATCGTCTGCGCTGCGGCCAAGGGCAATGCCCCGGCCGGGATAGGGGTTGTTTTTCAGCAGTTCACAAAGCTCCATGATTCGCCTCTCCTTTTTGAATGGTTTTTCCATTTTTTCTCTGGTTTTTCACCGGAAAAGAGCAAAAATGGGCGCACCACCACAGGGGTGAATGCGCCCAGACGGTCGGCATTTCCGGCGCTGTACTCCATGTGGTCATCCACTTCCGTCAGTCATACAGTCCGCTGTTGCTTTTAGAATATCACGTCACAGTCCATACTGTCAAGGGTTCAGCCGATATGAACCATCCTGCCCTCCACACGCAGCTTTCCGGCGCAAAACAGCGCCACCGCCTGGGGGAGCAGCTTCCATTCACACTGCTCCATGATCCGCTGCTGAAGGCTCTCCGGCGTATCATCGGCAAGGACCTCCACCGCCTTTTGCAAAACGATGGGTCCACCGTCACACTCTTCGCTGACAAAATGCACGGTAGCACCGGAGAGCTTGACGCCATACTCCAGCGCCTTCTCATGGACGTGAAGGCCATAATAACCCTTCCCGCAGAAGGAAGGGATCAGCGCAGGGTGAACATTCAAAATGGCATTGGGGAAGGCCTGTACGATCTCCTCTGTAAAAATCGTCAAAAAGCCCGCCAGAACCACCAAATCAATGTTCAATTCCTTCAGCTTCTCCACCAAAGCCACCGTCATGGCGCGGCTGTCCGGAAAGCTCTTCCGGGCTATCACAAAATGAGGGATCTCCGCCCGGGCGGCCCGCTCCAACGCATAAACTCCCTCTTTGGAAGAGATCACAGCTGCGATCTCCCCATTGGGGATCTCCCCCCGGCTCTGGGCATCGATCAGCGCCTGCAGGTTGGTCCCGCCGCCGGACACCAAAACAGCGATCCTCTTCATCTTATAAAACCTCCACGCCGAAACCGCCGGCAACCACCTTGCCGATGACAGCAGCGGTCTCTCCCGCCTTCGCCAGCAGCTCCAAAGCCTTCTCCGCCTCGTTGGCAGGCAGAGCCAGCACCATGCCCACACCCATGTTAAAGGTGTTATACATATCGTGGTCCGAGATCTTCCCCTTCTCCTGGATCAGCCGGAAAATGGGCAGCTGAGGCAAGGCCTTCCCATCAATGGAGGCGGCACAGCCCTCCGGCAGCATACGGGGCACATTCTCATAGAACCCGCCGCCAGTAACGTGGCTGGCCCCGTGAAGGTCCACTCCGCCGTCAATGAGAGCCAGCACCGACTTCACATAGATTTTGGTGGGAGCCAACAGCACTTCTCCCAGGCTCTTCCCCTCCAGCTCCGTCATGGGAGCTGTCAAATCAGCTTTCTCAATGTCAAAGACCTTCCGCACCAGCGAGAAACCGTTGGAGTGGACCCCTGTGGAAGCGAGGCCGATGAGTACATCCCCCTCCGCCACCTTGGAGCCGTCAATGATGTTTCCCCTATCCACGATACCCACCGTGAAGCCCGCCAGGTCATAATCCTCGGGCGCCATCACACCGGGATGCTCGGCAGTCTCGCCGCCGATAAGGGCGCAGCCCGCCTGGACACAACCTTCCGCCACGCCGGAGACCATATCGGCCACCTTCTGGGGTTCATTTTTACCAATGGCAATGTAATCCAGGAAAAAGAGGGGCCTGGCGCCGCAGCAGATAATGTCATTGACGCACATGGCCACACAGTCAATACCGATGGTATCATGCCTGTTCAGCAGTTGGGCGATACGGATCTTGGTGCCCACCCCGTCGGTGCCGGATACCAGCACCGGCTCCTTCATGCCGGCAACGTCAGGGGCAAACAGCCCTCCAAACCCACCGATGCCGGAAACCACGCCGGGGATCATGGTCCTGGCCACATGCTTTTTCATCAACTCTACGCCCTGATAGCCCGCAGTGATGTCCACTCCGGCAGCTGCATAGGCCTCGGAATGCGAGTTTTTCATTTGATAACCTCCTCGTTTTGGAATGACCCTTTCGCCGTCATTCCTTTCCCGTCCAGCAGTAGGTGCAGATTTGGTCCCTGTCCAGACCGATGGCGTCCAACAGGCCATCCAGAGACTGATAACCCAGAGAATCAAAGCCAAGCGACTGACAGATAGACTTCAAAAGGCATTGCCCCCGTTGGGTAGAGGCATCAGAGTACTCCTCCAGGTGCTGTTGTCCCTCGTCCCCCTCCAGCTCCTGCACGGTGCGGCGGGCGATAAGTTCCATATCGGATTTCCCCCGGGAGAAATTCAGAAACTTACAGCTATACATCACCGGCGGGCAGGCCGAGCGCATATGGACCTCACTGGCCCCCGACTCATAGAGAAACTCCACCGTCTCCCGCAGCTGGGTACCCCGAACGATGGAATCATCCACAAAGAGGAGCTTCTTCCCCTGTATCAGCTCGGAAACAGGGATCTGCTTCATCTTGGCCACCTGATTGCGGACCTCCTGATTGGCGGGCATAAAGGACCGGGGCCAGGTGGGAGTGTATTTGATAAAAGGCCGGGCAAAGGTTTTTTTGCTTCGATTGGCATAGCCGATGGCATGGGGCAGACCGGAGTCGGGAACCCCGGCCACATAGTCCACATCGGGCAATCTCCCCTGGTCCATTTCGGCCTGGGCCATCCGCTCCCCGTTGCGGTAACGCATCAGCTCCACATTGACTCCCTCATAGTTGGAGTTCGGATAGCCATAGTAGGTCCACAGGAAGGCGCAGATCCGCATCTTTTGCCCGGCGGGAGCCACAGTCTCCCATCCGCCGGCGGTAATGCGTACGATCTCATAAGGTCCAAGCTCATAGGCATCCTGATAGCCCAGCTTCTGATAGGCAAAGGACTCAAAGGAGACGCAGCAGCCGTTTTCGTCCCTGCCAATGAGTACCGGCAGCCGGCCCAGCCGGTCACGGGCCGCCAAGATGCTGTCTTCGGTAAGGACCAGAATGGTCATGGACCCCTCTATTACATCCTGCGCATGGCGAAGGCCGGAGACCAGGTCATCCTTCTGATTGATAAGGGCGGCGACCAGCTCGGTGGCGTTCACCTTTCCCGGACTCATGGCCATAAACTGCTGGCCCTTATGAGCCAGCTGCTTTTCGATCAGTTCTTCGGCGTTATTGACGATACCCACGGTGGCAATGGCGAACACCCCCAGATGGGAGCGCACCAGTAAGGGCTGAGGGTCACTGTCGCTGATACAGCCAATGCCGGAGCAGCCCTTAAACTCCATCAAATCGTCCTCAAACTTACTGCGAAAGGCATCCCGCTCGATGTTATGGATCTTTCTCTGAAACCCTTCCTCGCCGTCATAGATCACCATACCTCCCCTGCGGGTACCCAGGTGAGAGTGATAGTCCACGCCAAAGAAAACATCCAGTACGCAGTCACGCTTGGATATGACACCAAAAAATCCTCCCATGACTTACCTCTCCCCCGTTGTCAGCTGTTTTCTTACTTCCATTCTTCTTCTCCTTTTGCGAATAAAACACGGTTCCCGTGGGGAGGACTCATCCCTCCCCACGGGAAATGATCAAGCGAAAAACAGCTCGGACAGGGTCATGGGATCGATGTACTTGCCGTCCTTATAGACCCGCATATTGCCGGAGGCGATCTCATCGATAAGCATGACCTTCCCCTCGGCGTCATAGCCGTACTCAAACTTGATATCGTAGAGGACCAGCCCCTTTTCCTTCAAATCATCGGCCACGATCTGAGTGATTTTTTGGGTCATATCCTTGATATCCTCATACTGCTGGGCGGTCATGATGCCCAGGTCGATCAGACCGTCCTTGGTCACCAGAGGGTCCCCCTTCTCATCGTTCTTGAAGGTGGTCTCTACATAGGCGGGCAGGTCGGCGCCCTCCTCAATATACTCCCCATAGCGGCGGAAGAAGGAACCCACAGCCTTGTGGCGGCAGATGACCTCCAGCCCATGGCCGAAAACCTTGGCGGGCAACACCTCCATGGTGGTGTCTTCCAGATTGGCCTTCACATAGTGGGTCTTGATGCCGGCAGCATTGATCTTCTCAAAGAAATAGATGCTCATCCGCAGGTTCACATCGCCCACGCCGTCGATGGTCAGGCCGATGGAGTTCTCACCGGGATCAAACACGCCATCCTTACCGGTACAGTCGTCCTTGAACTTCAGCAGGTAGTTGCCGTTCTCCAGAGCATAGACATTCTTGGTCTTCCCAGTGTAAACCAGTTCCATAATGATTCCCTCCATAAATAAATGATTGGTGGAGACTTCTCTATCAGGCCAACTCCTCCTGGAGCTTGGCGTCCTTTCGGGCGATCTGTTCCTTCATCTCCTCCTTGGCCGCCGCCAGCTTGTCCGCCAGGGTGTCATCGGAAAGGGAAAGGATCTGCGCCGCCAGTACAGCGGCATTCTTGGCTCCATTCAGAGCCACGGTGGCCACTGGCACACCGGAGGGCATCTGCACCGTGGCAAGAAGCGCATCCAGGCCGTCAGCGGCCCCACCCTTCATGGGGATGCCGATAACAGGCAAGGTGGTATTTCCCGCCAGCACACCGGCCAGATGGGCCGCCATACCGGCAGCGGCAATGATCACTCCAAACCCCTCCTGCCGGGCATTCTGTGCAAAACGAACGGCCGTCTCGGGTGTGCGGTGGGCGCTCATGATATGGGCCTCAAAGGGGATGTCCCAGTCCTTCAGCTGCTGGGCCGCACCCTTCACCACCGGCCAATCACTGTCACTTCCCATGATAATAGCCACTTTCCTCATATTGCTCCTCCTTTTTCTCAAAGGAAAGAGGACATGGTATTCTGCTACCATGTCCTCTCACTTTGACGCTATGGTCCCGTTCTGGGCGAGGGTATAGCCCTGATGGACGCAGAGGGATACTCTAATGGAAGGTGTCTTGCCTTTCCAGCGGCAACCGCGAAAAGTGGTTCCCATGACCTCGCCCCCTCTTTGAAAAAGATAAGTCTACTATATCGAACTTTTTCGCCGATTGCAACGGTTATTTCCCCCTCTTTTACATTTTCAGAATTCCATACAAGAATGAAATCCTTCCCCCTCCAAATTTCTGCCATTTTGCCCCCTTTTCCCCCTGCCTTGCCTCCGCTTTTCTTCTGTGCTATACTTTTCTCAAAAGGAGGCCTTCCCATGAAAAAACCTGTCCGGCTCTTCCTCGCTCTACTGCTGCTGGTCCCCCTTCTCCCCCTCACCGCTGCCGCCAACTCGGCGGAGCCCCCCTGCTTCACCATTCTGGTAGTGGACCCCCCTCAGGAGCTGGAGCTTTCCGTCCAGCTTTCTGATGCCGGCTGTGAAAGGGTCTTACTCCACGGTCACCGCAAAGGGTGGGAGGGATATTACCGCTTTTATTACTCCTACGGCCTCCCCCGGGAATGGGAGGGAAAGCCCTCCCCCGACCTCACCCTTCAGGTCTCCTGGCCGGATGGCTCCTTCCAGCTCCCCCTGCCGGGTGAACTGCTGGGCGCACGGTATAACAACATCCTGACCCTGGACCTGAAGGGGCAGTCCCTCACCTCCGGGGAACCCGCATGGCGCGGCCCCCTGCTGGTGAGCCTTCGTGTCACCCTCACCCTTCTCATCGAAGGGATGGTCCTATACCTCATGGGCTACCGCCAGAGGAAAAGCTGGCTTATTTTCCTGCTGGTCAACCTGATCACCCAGGGCGGACTCAACCTCATGCTGAACCGGGCGGATCTGCTGTCCTCCGGCGTCTACTGGATGCTGGGCTACGGCCTTATGGAACTTCTCATTTTTGGGATAGAGGCCATCGCCTACGCCCTCCTCCTGCGGGAGAAGGGCACCGGCCGGGCCGCAGCCGCCGCCTTCACCGCCAACGCCGCCAGTTTGGTCCTGGGCGGATTCCTCCTCTCCCAGCTCCCCATCTGAAGCCTTTCCGAAAGAGATCCCCCACGGCAGAGCCGTGGGGGATTTTTAACCTCAATTCAAAAAGTCCTTCAACTTCTTGCTTCTGGATGGATGGCGCAGCTTCCGCAGGGCCTTGGCCTCGATCTGACGGATGCGCTCCCTCGTCACATTGAACTCCTTCCCCACCTCTTCCAAGGTCCGGGTCCGGCCGTCCTCCAGACCGAAGCGGAGCTTCAGCACCTTTTCCTCCCGGGGCGTCAGGGTGTCCAGCACATCAATGAGCTGCTCCTTCAAAAGCGTGTAACTGGCTGCCTCGGCAGGCTCGGAGGCGTCTTCATCGGGGATAAAATCCCCCAGATGAGAATCCTCTTCCTCACCGATGGGGGTCTCCAGACTCACCGGCTCCTGCGCGATCTTCAAGATCTCCCGCACCTTGTCCACCGGCATCCCGATCTCCTCGGCAGTCTCCTCGGGAGTGGGGTCGTGGCCCAGCTCCTGAAGGAGCTGACGATTCACCCGAATGACCTTATTGATGGTCTCCACCATATGAACGGGGATACGGATGGTCCGGGCCTGGTCGGCAATGGCTCTGGTAATGGCCTGACGTATCCACCATGTGGCGTAGGTAGAGAACTTAAAACCCTTCACATAGTCAAACTTCTCCACCGCCTTGATAAGACCCAGGTTGCCCTCTTGAATAAGGTCCAGAAACAGCATTCCCCGGCCCACATACCGTTTGGCGATGGACACCACCAGCCGGAGGTTGGCCTCGGCCAGCCGCTGTTTGGCCTTCTCCCCCTCCTTCACCGCCTTTTCCAGCTGAGTGCGGGTCGCTTCATCCAGGTCGTCCCCCGCCTCCCGCAGTGTTTCGGCGGCCTCGGCGCCCAATCCCATGGCCTGGGCCAGAGCGACCTCCTCATCACTGGTCAGCAGGTCCACCTTGCCGATCTCTTTCAGATACATCCGCACCGGGTCATCGATGCCAAAGGTGTCGGCCAGAGCGTTGGGGTCCACCACCTCCTCGGCGGGGACCTCCTCGGTCTCCTCCAGCTCTTCGGGAGGGGGCACCAGATCATCCACATCGGCAAGGTCCTCCAGATCAGGCAGGTCCTCCTCATCCCCCACGGTATCAATGCCCAGATTCTCCATAATGTCATAGAGCTTGTCCATCTGGTCATTTTCCAGGTTCAGCTCGTCCAGCGCCTCCATCATTTCGGAGGCGGAGAGCTTACCCTTTTTCTTGCCCTTATCCAGAAGCTCGGCCACCTTCTCCGCACCGGGGACTCCTTCCAAAAGGTGCATCAGCTCCACCCGGCCAGCCTCCATCTGCTCGGGGGTGATGGCTGCATGGACCGTTTCCTTGGCCTTACTGCGCTTCTCCTGAGGCTTTCCTGTCTTTTTCTCGCTCATTGTCCATCCTCCATTGTCTTTTCTCTTTGCTGCCGTCGAAGCTCCAACAGAGCCTCCTCGCTTTTGGGCGGGGCGGAACGCTGGGCCCCTTCCGCCCTGATGGTTTTTATGTAGTCCTCCATAGCCCGGCTGGCATAGGCCAGGGATTCGGGCTGGGAAAGGATCTCGGTCAAATGGCTCATCTCTTCGCTGTTCAGCTCCCCCGCCAAAGCGGGCAGCTGGACGGCCAGCCCTCTGGCATGACGGTCCCGAAGCAGTTGGAAGGCTCTGCCCAACAGCTGCGAGGAAAACTCTTCCCCCCTCAGCTCCACCTTTTCAAAAAGGGAAGGCTCCAGCATTACAAGCCGCAACACGCCCTCCTCGGCCAAAGCGGAGCGGATGTTCTCATACCGAAGGCTCCGGCTTCTTGGCTGGTGGGTCATGGTGGGGACCATGCTCTGTCTCTGCTCCTTCCGTTTGGCCTGACGGGACTGTCCCTTCCGCCACCGCTCCACCTCCTGGGCAAAGGCGGCGCCGGTAATGCCCGCCGCCTGAGCGGCCTTGTTGCCGTATATCTCCCGCTCAATGGGACTTCCCAATGCGCCCACTGTCTCCACCGCCTGACGAAGAAAGGCCATACGCCCCTCATCGGTAGTCAGGTCCGCTCCTTCCAAAAGGGAATCGATGCGGTAATCGTTCTGCCCCGCACTGCCGTTCAGGCACTTTTCAAAGGCGGCGGGGCCGAATTTCTTCACGAAATCGTCCGGGTCCTGCTTAATGGGCTTCCCCTCCGGGTCATAGGCGTTGGGCAGCTGCAGCACCCGTACATTCAAGTCGGCATTTTGCAGAATGCCCAGCACCCGCTGGGTGGATTTCTTTCCCGCCTCGTCATTGTCGTAGCACAGCACCAGCTCCTTGGTGTACCGGGAAAGGATGCGGGCATGGTCGGCGGTAAGGGCGGTGCCCATGGTAGCCACCACATTGTCAAAGCCCGCTTGATGAAGGGTAATAACATCAATATTTCCCTCCACCAAAATCAAGTTGGGCCGTTTGGTGGCCTTTGCAAAGTTAAGTGCATAGACCAACTGGCTTTTCTTAAAGCACACCGTGTCCGGACTGTTCAGGTACTTGGCCCCCTCCAGTCCCGGCAGGATGCGGCTGGTGAAGCCCACCACCTCCCCCCGCACGTCAATGACGGGAAGCATGAGGCGGGAGCGGAATTTGTCATACACCCCGCCGTTTTTTCCCCCCACCGCAAGGCCGGCATCCATCAGCTCCATCTTGGAAAACCCTTTGGCGGTAAGGGCCTTGGTCAAAGCGTCCCACTCCCCGGGGGCGGCCCCCAGACCGAAGCGGGTGGCATACTTGGGGCTGATGCGCCGCTGGGCGATATACTCCCGGACCGGGCCGCCCCCTTCGCTTTTCAGGTAGTCGTGGTAGAACCGTGCTGCCTCCCGGTTGGCCTCCAAGGCCCGGCGGAGCTTCTTCCGCCCCTCGTCGCTGCCGCCAGTCTCCGGCACCTCCATCCCCACCCGCTTGGCAAGGTGCCGCACCGCATCAGGAAAGGAGAGGTGCTCCATCTCCATCACGAAAGAGATGACCCCGCCGCCCTTGCCGCAGCCAAAACAGTGGTATATCTGCTTGTCTCTGGAAACCGAGAAAGAGGGGGTCTTTTCCGTATGGAAGGGGCAAAGTCCCCATAGGTTCCCGCCCTTGGGGGTCAACGCCACATACTCGCTCACCACGTCGGATATCTCGCTCCGGGCCACCAGTTCGTCAATAAACTGCTCCGGTATGGCCATTGTCTTCCCCCTTTCCTATACTTTCCAATGTTTGACAGGTCTATACCCTTGACAGAATACCGCCAAACCCGCCGGCCTCTATTTTACCGCCCAGGACTTGGGGATAAACAGGTCCTGATACACTTCAATGGCATAGGCGTCGGTCATGCCGGCAATGTAGTCACAAACGCCCCGCTCTTTCCCCTCGGCTTCCCAGATCTCCCGAAATTCTTCGGGAAGTCCGTCCGGATGGGTCAAGTAGTACTCAAAGAGCCGCCGCAGCATCTCCTGGGCCTTGCTCTCCTCCCCTTTGGCCACCGGGTCACAATACACCGTAGAGAACATGAACTCCCGCAGTTGGGCCATGGCCTCCCGCTTGGCGGGGGATTGAAGGATGTCCCCCTTCCCCCGACTCTGCCGGATGATATCGATGACCAGCGTATTGATGCGCTGGGAATGGGTCACCCCCAACTCCTGGGCCACGGCGGCGGGAATATCCAGAGGATAGAGGATACCCCCCCGCAATGCGTCATCAATATCTGCGCTTAAATAGGCGATCTTGTCTGCAATGCGCACCGCCCGCCCCTCCAGTGTTTCGGCCATATCAGGGCCGGAATGGCACAGAATGCCCCGGCGGACCTCATAGGTCAGGTTCATTCCCTCCCCGTCGTCCTCCAGCCGCTCCACCACACGCAGAGACTGCTCATTATGGGCAAAGCCCTCGGCCATGATCTCGTTGAACACCCGCTCCCCGGCATGGCCGAAGGGGGTGTGCCCCAAATCATGGCCCAAAGCAGCGGCTTCGGTCAGGTCCTCGTTCAGCCCAAGGCCCCGGGCAATGGTCCGGGCCACCCGGTCCACCTCCAGCGTATGGGTCATCCGGGTCCGGTAATGGTCCCCCTCCGGCTGAAGAAAAACCTGTGTCTTGTGTTTCAGCCGCCGGAATGCCTTGCAGTGGACGATCCGGTCGATATCCCGCTGAAAACAGGTGCGGATGGGGCATGGCTCCTCCTCCCGCTCCCGGCCTTTTGAGCTGGTGGACAAACAGGCGTGCGGCGACAGTTCCCGGGCCTCCCGGGCTTCAATTTCCTCACGAATGGTCATAGGGTCCACCTGCCTTTCTATTTCTATATACGCCGTCGGAGGGGGAAAACCCTCTTTTTTTCGCAAAATTTTTTCAAATTTTATAAAAATTTTTCATCTCTGGGCACCGCTTTCCACTCCGTTCCCATGATCCGGGGGACCGCTCCGCCGGCGGACAGCTCCCCCATCCGCTGGCCAAACTGTTCCTCCATCCCCTGCGGCAGAAGGGCCCGGAAGGTGATATCGGCCCCAAAATCATGGTCTCCTTCTATGCCCCCCAAGGGCGGCAGTTCCAGCTTCACCCGCTCAAAAAGAGGATAGGGACAGTCCACCTCCACCATCGACCAGGGGCGGACCACCGAGATACCGGAAGCGTCCAGCGCATCCTTTGCCGACCGCCCATAGGCCCTCGTCAGTCCCCCTGCCCCCAGCAGGATACCGCCGAAATACCGGGTCACCACGCACACCACGTTCCAGACCTCCTCCCGCTGGAACACGTTAAGGATGGGCTGCCCTGCCGTCCCCTGCGGCTCGCCGTCGTCGGAATAGCGTTCAATGCCGCCCTCCCGCAACCGGTAGGCCCAGCAATTGTGGCGGCTGTCGTAGTGCTTTTTCCGCATCTCCTCAATATGCGCCCTGGCCTCCTCCTCGCTCTCAACGGGCCAGATATTGCCGATAAACCGGGACCGCTTCTCCACAAACTCCGCCTCTGCCATTTTGGTTGGGACGTAATATTCGGCCATAGGGCACCTCCTTCCTCTCTGCCTGCGGTATCCGTTCAGGCATCGCTCCGCCCCACCAGATAATCAATGGTAACATCATAAAAGTCTGCCATACGCCACAGAACAGAAGCCGTGGGTTCCCTCTTCCCGTACTCATAGCGGCAATAGGCACTCATGGAAATATCCAGTTCCTTTGCCGCATCTTCCTGCCGCAACCCCTCTCTGAGCCGTAGCATTTTCATTCTCTCTGGTAATTTCACTGCTTTTTCCCCTTCACATTCCCTCGCTGTCTGTCCGCCCCACCAGATAATCAATGGTAACATCATAAAAGTCTGCCATACGAATCAGTGTAGAGACCGCAGCTTCACGCTCCCCCGCTTCATACCGCTGATAAGTTCGAGAGGTTATTCCAACAGCCTCTGCAACTGCTTTCTGTGAAAGGCCCTTCTTTTTTCTGAGTTCTTCCATTCTCTGTGAAAATGTTGGCATTTCTTATACTCCCCACTCGATAACGACCATTCAGTCGTTGTATGATCTCATTATAACGACCGAACGGTCATGACGAGGTGATTCTATGAACGACCCGATCTACATCCTGTTTCGCCACGCTCTGGACGATGACATCTATCTTGAATACATGGAGGACCCCAGGGAATACTGGTCCATCCGCCGGGCCTGTTTCTCTGCTTATGAGCGGCTCACCGCCGAACTTGACCCCGACCTGAAGCACCGGTTTGACGCTTTTATGGACGAGAGGGTCAGCGCCGACACCATCGAAGTGGAAGCCGCCTTCACCGCAGGCCTGTCCTTCGGATTACGGCTTTTACGGCTTCTTTAATCCTCCCAAAACTCCTTCTCCGGCTTCTGGCGCAGGAAAAAGGGTTGCATTCTCCACAATTTCTGCCGCAATATTTTCCTGACAACCCGTTAACAGCAACCCAAGGCTCAGAGCCAATACAGGAAGTCTCCTTTTCATAGAGCCATCCACTCCTCTTCCGTCAGGGCGTAGTGAAGTTCGTTCAATTCCTTGCCCAACACCCGCACCCACACCTGATCGGTGAAGCGGTAAATGAACCCGCATTTCTCGATGACTCGGCGGGAGCGAACATTGTCGGCAAAATGACCGCACCAGATAGCATTCAGCCCCAGGTCCTCAAACCCGTAACGCAGAAGCTCCTGCACCACCTCAGTCATAAACCCCCGGCCCCAATAATCGGGGTGAAGGGCATAGCCAATGTCATCATCCGGTCCGGGAAGCAATGTTTGGTGTCCACCGTTAAATGCCGCCGAGCCGATGACCCGCCCTGTCTTCTTCTCTGCCACCGCAAAGCTGTTAGGAGCAGAAAAAACAGTGCGGATGATTTCCAGGCTCTCCTCCACATTTTTGTGGGGCTCCCAGCCAGCGGAATGGCCCACCCGGCAGTCGCAGGAGGCGGCATAAAGGTCAGGGGCATCGTCTTCGGTGAAAGGTCGCAAAATCAGTCTTTCCGTTTTCAAGGCCATCTTTCAGTCCTCCCAAAACTCCTTCTCCGGCTTCCAGCCTTCAGTGACATAGTCCCGAACCCGTCCCAGCACCTTGGGCGGGCAGATGGCATCCACCTCTATGGTCTCACCGTACTCCACCTTCTCCACCTTGGCTTCCCGGTAGAGCATATCCACCACGCCTCCCTGATCGTAGGGGATGGCCAGCTTCACCCGCAGGGTCCCCTTGTCCAGCCGCTCTTTCAGCTTGTCCAGCAGCCGGTCCACCCCCGCCCCGGTCCGGGCGGAGATGGCCACGGTGTCCTCTCCGTGGGGCAGGATATCCCCCTCCAGCATGTCACACTTGTTGAACACATCCAGCCGCGGCGTCTCCCAGGCCCCCAGCTCGGTGATGAGCCGTTCCACCACCTGGGCCTGCTCCTGCCACTCCGGATTGGAGGCGTCTACCACATGAAGAAGCAGGTCGGCATACTCCAGTTCCTCCAAAGTGGCCTTAAAGGCCTCCACCAGCTGATGGGGCAGTTTGGAGATAAATCCCACCGTGTCTGAGATCAGGACGCTGCAGGTATCGGACAGCTCCAGCGTTCGTGTGGTGGTGTCCAGCGTATCGAAAAGCCGGTTGTTGGCAGGGATGCCTGCCCCTGTCAGATGGTTCAGGAGGGTGGACTTTCCCGCATTGGTGTAGCCCACAATGGCCACCACGGGAATCTCGTTCTTCTCCCGGCGCTGGCGCTGGGTGGAGCGGATGCGCCGGACCTCCTTCAGTTCCCCCTCCAACCGGGTGATCTTCTGGCGAATGAGCCGCCGGTCGGTCTCCAACTGGGTCTCGCCGGGGCCACGGGTGCCGATGGCGCCCTCCTGCCGCTCCAGATGGCTCCACATGCTGGTCAGCCGGGGCAGCAGGTATTTGTACTGGGCCAGCTCCACCTGAAGCCGCCCTTCCGCCGTTCTGGCCCGCTGGGCAAAAATATCCAGAATAAGGGCCGACCGGTCCAGCACCTGAACGCCTAAAGTCTCGGTCAGCACCCGCTGCTGGGAGGGGGAAAGGTCGTTGTCAAAAATGACCAGGTCGGCCTTTACCCCCTGACAAAGCTCCTTCAGTTCGGCCACCTTCCCCTCCCCCAGAAAGGTCCGGGGGTCGGGGGTGGCCTTATTTTGAAGAACCGTACCCACACAGGTGCCGCCGGCAGTCTCCAGAAGGGCCTCCAGCTCCTCCAGCGACTCCTCGTTGGCATTCTGCTCCCGGGAGAGCGCCGGCGAGTTCAGCCCCGCCAGCACCGCCCGGTTGATTTTTTGCTCGTCAAAGGTTTTCTCGAACATTCAATGTTCTCCTTTTGAAATCCGTATCTTTACTCCGCCTTTTCCAATACCGCCACGATCTCTCCGATAAACATCCGGTGATAGTCCTTCCCGGGGTAATTGGCCCGGTCCGTGGCCTCATCGGTAAAGCACACCCCCGCCATATCCTGCTGATAGAGCTTCTTACAAATCAACGTCAATTCCCCCTCGGCAAAATAAGGGGCCTTCTGGTCCTCCAACACCGTCAGACCGCATTCCTTCACCTTGTCCACATCCCGGCCGCTCTTGCTGCCGCAAAACACCCCCACATTGTGAAGCTCTTCTGGCAGGAAGGAAAGGGAAAAATACTCCTCCTCATTCATGGGACCGAAGGTAAACCGCTGGGGCCGGACATAAACGGTGACCACCGGCTTGCCCCATAAAATGCCCGTACCGCCCCAACTCACCGTCATGGGGTTACAGCCGGTATCGGTCTTTACCGTCAGGATGCCCCACCGGTCGTCCAGCAGGGAGAAAAAGTTGGCGTCCAGCGCCTTGGGGTCAATGGATTTGAACATGGTTTATCCCCTCCAAAAAACAGATTCCTATTAGGATATGCAAAAGGACCCGTACCGTAACCGGCACGAGTCCAAAAATTGCTGACTTACTTCTGATCCAGGCCAAACTTCTTGTTGAAGCGGCTGACACGGCCACCGGAGTCCACCATCTTCTGCTTGCCGGTGAAGAAGGGGTGACACTTGGAACAGACCTCGACACGGATATTCTCGCTGGTGGAGCCGGTCTCGATCACGTTGCCGCAGGCACAGGTGATGGTCGTCTGCTTGTAGTCAGGATGGATACCTTGCTTCATGTTTGGTTCACCTCTTTCTCGTTCCGGGTAAGGCGGCGCAGCAAACCTCCACGCCTTATAAACGCAGATGATATGATAGCACGATTTTTGCAAAAAAGCAAGAGGTTTTTCCCTTTTTCCATTCATTTTTTTCTTTTTGTCCCGCCCCCTCTTGACAAACGGCGAATGTTTGCTATAACAGAGGATAGAAACGGTAAGGAGGATGGACTATGTCCAAAGAGATCTGTCAGGGCTGTGCCCGCCACTGTGATATGGACCACCGGCTCTGCGATACGCCCGCCGCAGTCGCCAGAGAGCGGTGCAACGGCTGTGCCTGTAACTGCTATATGAACCATCGTCTGTGCGATGGCCGGGGCATAAAAGACGACCCGGCCATGGTCAGCTTCGAAAAAAGAACGAAGTAAGCGAACAGCCTTTTGAATACCGATAATGCCGTCACTGCGGCTGTTTGGCGCATATTCCATCGGGCCATACACAGTTTTTAAATACGGAAAAAGAGGAGTCCTCCTATGAGGACTCCTCTTTTTACACTTCCACAGCCTTCCCCTCCGAGAAGAACCACAGCGCCCGGCGCACCACCGGCTTGCCGGTGATTTCTCCCAGGGCGTCGGCATAGGCAGCCAGCTGAGGCCGGTACTCTTCCGCCCGGGCGGTAAGCCCTTCCCCATAGACCCGGTCGGTCTTAAAATCCACCACCGTGATACCTTTCGGCGTCTCAAAATAGCAATCCACCACACCCTGAAGAAGCACCTGCTCCCCCTCTCCCGCTTCGGGATAATACCGGCGGGCAGGCGCCAGCACGGAAAATTTAAATTCCCGGCGAAGGGTGCCGCTTTTCATCATCTCCTGCCCCAAGGGGGAAGCAAAAAAGCCTGCGATCCGCTCCGGTTCCACGCTCTCCGCCTGCTGGGAAGTGATGAATCTCTCCCGGACAAGCCGTTCGATCTCCTCCGCCACCGCCCCTTTACTGCCGCAGCGGCCGAAGTTGATATACTGCATCACCAGATGGAGGGCAGTGCCCTTCTCCGCAGCGGTCAGGCCAAGTTTCTCCGAGGCAAATCGGGGCCTGTCAAACCGGGGCGGCGCTGCTTCCCGGGGAGCCTCTTCCGCCGCCTCCTCATCCAGATCCCGCCCCTTCAGCTGGGTAGCCGTCAGCTTGGAAGGCAGCTCCACATCCCCCAGATAAGGATATTCCCAGAAAAGGCAATCCTCCAGCCCCTCCGGCATCTCCTCCTCCGTCACGGCCTCCCGGCGGTGGGGAGCCGGCCGGCTGCGAAACACATCCCCCTCCACCCACCGCAGATCCCAGGGCAAGCCAAGATCCACCTTCGCCGCCACCGTGGGCTGGGGGTATCCCCGGCGCAGGACCTCCCCCTCCGGCCGGGCCAAAACGGGCAGCAGCACCCACTGGGCCATGCTGGCACAGTCCAGCAGTGCCTGTGGCTCCACCGGCGCTCCGGCCATGGGCATCAGCTTCTCGATATCCCGCTCTCCCCCCGTCAAAGCGCAGGTCAATATCAGCTTCTCCTGGGCCCGGGTCATGGCGACATAAAGAAGCCGCAGCTCCTCCGCCATCATCTCCCGGTCCATCTGCCGGGCCACCGCCCGGCGGGCCAGGGTGGAATACTCTATCATTCGCTCCGGGTCCAATCCCTTTGGCCCCACCCCCAGCCGGGGATGAAACAGCATGGGCTGGGTCTGATCGGTGCGGTTGAACTGCCGGGCCATGCCAGAGAGAAACACCACCGGAAACTCCAGCCCCTTGGACCGGTGGATGCTCATGATGCGCACCCCGCCCGTCCCCTGCTCCTCCCCCTGGACCGGGGCATATTCCTTCTCCTCCAGCCGCTGGAGGTATGTGAGAAAGTCAAACAGGCCCTTATGGCCCCCCTGCTCAAACTCCCGGGCCAGCTGGGCCAGCAGAAGCAGATTGCTCCGCCGCATCTCCCCTTCATCCAAAGCGGCATACAGCCCCAGCAGGTTCGTCCTGTCGTAAAGCTCCCACAGCAGCCGGTCGCAGCCCGCATCCCCCGCCTGACGGCGCAGCCCGGCCAATTCCATCAAAAAGGCCTGAACATCCTCTCCCTTATCCAGCGTAAGAGCGGTATAAAAATCCTCCTTTGGCGCATTAAGGCGAATTTGGGCCAGCCTGTCGGCAGAGAACGCATAGACCGCCGACCGCAGTACGGCAATAAGGGGCACATCCTGCCGGGGGTTATCAATAATTTTCAGCAGTGACAGGGCCACCTGTATCTCCGTGGCCCCGAAAAACTCCTCCCGCCCCTCCGCCTGCCAGGGGATATCCCGCTCCCCAAGGGCCTGAGCATAGTGGTGCAGCACCGTACCGGGAGAGCGAAGAAGGATCACCATATCCTCCGGCCGCGCCGGCCGAAGTCCTCCCTCCCCATCGAAAACCGGGAATCCCTCCTCCAAAAGCTCGCTGATACGCCTTGCCGCAAACCGGGCCTCTATCAAGTCCCGGGCTACCGGCTCTCCCGCCGCTTCCTCCCCATCGCCGGCAGAGCAGTCCAAAGCGTTCAGCTCCACCCGGTAATCCTCTTCCCGTCCGGGGAACTCCCTTCCCGCATAGAGCGCCTCGACATCGGTATAGTCCATCTCGCCAAATTCTTCGCTCATCACATTGCGGAAAATATAGTTGCATCCCTCCAGCACCGAGACACGGGAGCGGAAGTTTTTCGACAGGATGACCCGCCGCTCCTCTCCCTCTTCGGCCTCCTCCCAGGGGGCATAGTCCCTGTACTTGCCCAGAAAGATGGTGGGGTCCGCCAGCCGGAACCGGTAGATGGACTGCTTTACATCCCCCACCAGAAAGAGCTTCCTTCCCCCGTCAGAAAGGGCGTTGAACAGGGCATTTTGCACCGCATTGGTGTCCTGATACTCGTCCACCATCACCTCGTCATACCGGCCGCTCCATCGGCGGGCCAGTTCGGTAGGTCTGCCTTCAGCATCCGCCAAAAGGCGGGCCGCCATATGCTCCAAATCGGAGAAATCCAGCATCCCCCTCCGCCGCTTTTCGGCGGAAAAGGCCTCTTCCACATCCCGAACCAGAGCAAACAACCCCCGAATGGCGGGATAGACCGAGGCCATATCCTCCATCAGCGTCCCGGAATCGTCCAAAAAGGTCTCAAACAACCGTTTCAAACGCTTCTTTGCCTGCTCCCAGATGGCCTTGACCCGCTCCTGGGTCTCTGGGTCCTCACATTTCCGTGCCGCCTTGAACCGGGGGAACTGGGAAATGACCCTTTGCCGGGCCGCATCCCACCCCTCCTCCGCGGCGGCGGAAAAGGCCGCAAGGTCCCCATGCAGTTCCCAAATGGCGGGAGCATAAGCGGCCATCAGAACCCCGTCGGCCTCACAAAGCGCCGCCGCTCCCTCCAGCTGTCCCGCCCAGTAACCGGCCTGCCGTCTTGCGTCCTCCAACAGCAGCTGCCCCCAAACCGTCTCCCCAACATCTCCGATCCCCCGCAGGGCAAAAGCCTCCTCCTGCTGGTCCAGCCAGAGCGCCGGGGCAGGATGGCTCTGGATGCGGCGGCGGATATCCACCACGATCTGGGCCAAGCGACTGTCGTCCCGCCCGTTGGACATGGTGTTCACCAGAAGTTCAAAATCATCCCCCGGCGTCAACATCTCATACCGCCGCTCCAGCACCTCCTCCAGCACGTTTTCCAGGACCATCTGTCCTTCGTTCTCATCGCAGAGCCGGAAATCATGGTCCAGCTCCAACCGGTGCCCCTCCTCCCGGAGAAACTGGGTACAGAAGGCATCAATGGTGGATATCTGGGCCTTATAGACCAGCGTAGCCTGCCGCCGGAGCATTGCATCCCCGGGCCGCTCCGTCAGCCGCTGGGATATCTCCCCGGCGATCCGCCCCCGCAGTTCAGCGGCGGCGGCTCTGGTGTAGGTTATGACCAGAAAGCGGTCGATATCCGCCCCCTCCTCCACCCGGGCCAGCAGCCGCTCCACCAGCACCCGGGTCTTCCCCGACCCGGCGGCAGCCGATACCAGCATCCCGCCCCCCCGGTCAAAGACCGCAGCGTGCTGCTGTTCCGTCAATTGAAAGGCCATAGAAACCACCTCTTCTTTCCGTTTGAAGGAAAGGATGTCATTTTACTCCTTCCCCTTCTCCAAGCCTTCCCAAAACGCCTCCGCCCCCACTTTGGGCAGCCAGCGCCTTTTGTCGTCCCCTCTGCCTTCCCGGAACTGACAGGCGGCGGCATACTCACACCACTGGCAGGCATTGTGCTGGGGTCCCTGCCAGAAGGGGTCGGCGGCAATGTTCCCCGCCGCCAGTTCGGCGGCGATATCCCGCAGAATTTGTCTGGTGTGCCGCTCCAGCTTTCCAAGCCGCTCGGCGCTGACCAGAGCCTCTCCCCCGATTTCCCCCGACTTTTTCATCTTCAGGGGCAGGAACCGAAATCCCTCCTCCCCCCGCTCCATGGCGGACAATACCGCCTCATCATCCAGTACCAGCCCTTTGCGGCGAAGCTGCTCGTCCACCTTTTTCTGCCGCTCCTCCTCCGTCATAGTGCGGCTCCCCCCCACGGGAAGGTCCCGGGCAGGCAGATACAGCACCCCGGCCGGCACCAGTTCCCTGTCTCCAAAAAGAGTCTTTCCATCTTCGGTAAGGGTAAAAAGATACAAGAGCATCTGAAGCCCCAGCCCATTCCACACATCGGTCAGGTCAAAGGACTTTCGCCCCGTCTTATAATCCACCACCCGCAAATAAAGCCGTCCGTCCTTCTCCCAGGCGTCCACCCGGTCCACCACCCCGGACACCGACAGCGTGACCCCGTCCACCGTCAGCTCCACCGGAGGCAGTTCCCCCTTCTTGCCAAAGCCAAGCTCAAAAGCCACAGGCTGAAACTCGGAGTTTTCCAACTCCTCACAGACATTTTTCACCACGGCGTACACCGTCTTTTCCAGCCGCCGGAAAAGATACCGAAACCGTGCCGTCTCCCCGGCCAACCCTCCCAGCTGCTCCTCCACATACCGCTTCACCACGGCGGAGACCTGCTCCCGCCCGGGAACCTCCCGCCCTTTTCGTTCCCGCAGCACATTCTCCAGCACATAGTGAACAAAGGTACCGTAATCAGTGGCGGCAAACTCCGCCCCCTTCCGTGCCTTAGCCCCCAGTCCGTACTGCATAAAATAGGAGAAATGGCAGGACTTGTATTTGTCCATGCGAGAGGCCGACATGGGCACATGGCGGCCATACAGCGCCTCCACCGTAGGCCGGGTCAGGCTCCCACGCTCCATGGTGGCCGCCCGTTCCATCCGCTCCACCAGCGGAGCGCACCCCGGCACCTCCTTCAGCGCTCTTCCCAGCCCCGGCCGGAGTCCCGCCAGCTCCAAGGCCGGCCGGAGGGCGGTCATACGGAAATCCTTTTCAAGACTTCTCTCATCCAAAGGCACCAGCCCGGGAAACAACTGCCGCAGCTTCTTCACCAGAAAGGACGGCTGCCCCTTGCCCCCATCCTCCCCCGCCAGCGCATAGCTGACGATGAGCCTGTCCGACGGCAGGGCGCAGGTCTCATACACAATGGTCATCTCCCGCCACAGCTTATCGGTCAGCCGGGGGGCGCTCTCCAGCCCAAAGGCAGCCAACAGGCTTCTGTCCTCGTCCACCAGCAGCCCGGGGGAGGGAGCCACGGCAGGGATGGCCCCGTCGTCCGCCCCTAAAAGATACAGCACTTTACAGTGCTTGTGGGCCAGCCGGGGCATCTCCCCCGCCGCCACCCGGTCCAGTGACACGGGGATGGCCCCCACCTGGTACTGGGACAGCACCAGCTTAAACAGCCGCGCAAACTCCTCCCAGTCCATACCGGTCTCCCCCAACAGCTGGGCACACTGCTCCAGCGCCCCGCAAAGGAGCTTCCAAAGCTGCTCATACTCCGCCGCCAGCGCCGCCTCTCCGCCTTGGCGCAGCTCAGCCCCCCGCTCCAGCAGCCGCCGGGGCAGATCGATCTCCTCCAAAAATCCATAGAGAGCCAGGGCCAGCCCCTCCCCCGTCTTCTCCTTCGCCCGCCGCAGTCTCTCCAATGGCTCCGCCACCCGCCGGCGCAGCCCGTCCAGCTCCACCACCCGGGCCTTCAGCGTCTCATTCCAAACTCCGCCGTACCCCTCCGGGTGCATATTCCACTCCCCCGCCTGGGTCCATCGGCTTCCCTTGATATCCCATTTCAGCACATAATTTTCCAGCCGGTCCACCTCATCCCGACTCAAATCGGTCAGCCCGGTCTTCAGATAGCGGAACACATCCTCATAGCGGTACTCCCCCGCCACCGCATCCAGCGCCCCCGTGACCAGCGTCAGGATCGGCTTTTGCAGCACATCGTCCATTCCCCCCAGGAACACCGGCAGCCCGTACCGGGGGAAGATCAGGGTGATAAGCGGCCCATAGACTTCCATGCTCCGGGCCGTCACCGCCAGATCCCGGTACCGGTACCCCTCCTCCCGGACCAGCCGGGCCAGCTCCGCCGCCGCCCGCTCCACCTCTGAGTAGGGACTCATCGCCCGGTACAGCTCCACCCCCTCCGGCGTTTCCTCAAAAACCGGGAGCACCGCTTCAAACAGATGCTCCTCCACCCGTGCGATGCCCCGGGCCACCGCCGCCCCCTTTTCGCTCCGTACCCGGACCTCGCTCTCCACCCCCATCCGCTTCGCCAGCTCCAAAAGCCGCCGGGCGGTGCGGCGGGCCGGGCCAAACACATCCTCCTCGTCCCCCGCCATCCCGTCACAGGTCAAGGCCACCGTCACGCTATTGGCCTGACCTACCAGCTTCTCCAGCACCTGCCGCTCCTGCACGGTAAAATCGGTGAACCCATCCAGATAGATATCCCGCCCCTCTCCCCAGGGGCAGCCCTCCAACGCCCGGGCCAGCCGGGTCAGCTTGTCCCGGGGGTCGGCCCCCCGCTGCTCGCAGTATGCCTCATAGGCCCCGCAGATAAGGGCCAGATCATAAAACTTATCCCCGCTCTCCCCCTCCACCTGCCCGGCCACTTCAAAAAGCCGCTCAGGCGAGATATTAGCCCCCTTGCACTCATTCACCGTAGCCGCCAGCTGGGTCAAAAACGGCGGCTTGCGGGAGGGCCGTACATACACTTTCAGCCGGTCCTCCACCGCCTTCAGCGCCACATCCATCAGCAGCAGCCGTCCTCCGGCGTCCAGCACAGGCTCCGCCAGCCCCCCCGCCACCGAGAAGACCCGGCTGGCCAGCCGGGTAAAGGACAGCACCTCGGCGCAAAGGCTCACCCCGTTCCCCCCCACGGCGCAAAGCTGCCGCTCGGCGTCGTGGGAATGCTGCTCCGGCACGATCAACAGCTGAGGCCGCCTCTCCCCCTCCCGGGCCATAGTCCCCAGTATCTCGGTGGTCTTTCCCGTCCCTGCTCGGCCCAACAACAGCTTCAGCACGACGAAGTCCCCCTCTCCCGTAAGATAAAAAAGAAAACCCGGACTCCGAAGGGAGACCGGGTTTTTGCGTCTCAAACAAGACGGTGGTTCCTACCCAGCGTCTGTCGGAATTATACCATTTCAAAAGAAATTTGTCAATCTGCTCCCGTCTCTCCG
Source organism: uncultured Oscillospiraceae bacterium (assembly GCA_910587345.1). GTDB lineage: Bacteria > Bacillota > Clostridia > Oscillospirales > Oscillospiraceae > Vermiculatibacterium. The sequence goes on from CAJUKH010000026.1 coordinate 239,088, forward strand.
TTTCCCCTCCCCCACAGGGCAAAACGCCGGGAGCGGTATGACCGCTCCCGGCGTTCCTTTATCCCGACAAAAATTTCCATCCGTCCCCGCCAAGGCTCATGGCCTCAGCAGGCTACGCTCTCACATCTCAATGATCTCATACTCCCTGCTGCCCACGCCCAGCTTCTCCGCATGGGCCAGGCAGCTGTCCCACTCGGTCCCCTCGGCGCTGTTGATAAAGTGGTCGTGGTGGTCCACAAACCCCGGCTCCGCCATCCGCCGGGCCAGCTGCCCGCCGGGCAGCGGCTCCTGCTTCAAACAGGCGTCGGCACAGGCCTGGTCCAGTGCCACCGGGTCAAAGGAGGCAAACATTCCCACATCGGGCAGGATGGGCACGTCATTCTCCCCGTGGCAGTCACAGTTGGGGGAGATATCCCGCACAAGGCTGATGTGGAAGCAGGGCCGCCCGTCCACCACCGCCTTGGTGTACTCCGCCATCTTATAGTTGAGCATCTGGACCGTACTCCAGTCGGGATTCTCAATGGCGTCAAAGTTACACACCCCGATACACCGCCCGCACCCCACACACTTGTCGTGGTCAATGACCGCCTTCCCATCGGCACCGTATGTAATGGCGTCCTGCCCGCAGTGCTTGGCGCAGATATGACAGCCCACACACTTCTCGGCATGAACGATGGGCTTGCCGGAGTTATGCTGCTCCATCTTTCCCGCCCGGCTGCCGCAGCCCATGCCGATATTCTTGATGGCGCCGCCGAAACTGGTGGACTCATGGCCCTTAAAGTGGGTCAGGGAGATAAACACATCAGCGTCCATCACCGCCCGGCCGATCTTGGCCGCCTTCACATACTCGCCCCCCACCACTGGCACCTCCACATCATCGGTGCCCTTCAACCCGTCACCGATAATGATCTGGCACCCGGTGGAAAAGGGAGAAAACCCGTTTTCATAGGCGGCGTCCATATGCTCCAAAGCATTCTTCCGCCGCCCCACATAAAGGGTGTTGCAATCGCAGAGGAAGGGGATGCCTCCCTTGCTCTTCACATAGTCGGCCACCACTTTGGCATAGTTGGGCCGCAGAAAAGTCAAATTTCCCGGCTCTCCAAAGTGCATCTTGATACAGACAAACTTGTTGTTCAGATCCATCTCGCCAAGCCCGGCCCTGTCGATCAGCCGGCGCAGCTTCTCCAGCTGGCTGGTCCCGACAGGAACGTGGAAATCGGTAAAATAAACCTTGGACTTGCTCATGTAAAAGACTCCTTTCTCTTCGGCCCTTTCAGGCAGAGGGCCACTCCTTTGTCTGACAAACCCAGTATATCAAATAGAGTCCACTATAAGTCAAGCATAAAACAGGACTTACATTCCAAGGCCCAGTCCGCCGGTAAGTCCCTTCATGGCGTTGGCGGCATCGTCCTCAGCGGCCCGCATGGCCTCATTGACGGCGGCCACCACCATGTCCTGGAGCATCTCCACATCATCGGGGTCCACCGCCTCGGGATCGATGGTAATGCCCAAAAGCTGCCGCTGGCCGTTGACCTGGGCAGTGACCATCCCGCCCCCGGCCCCGGCAGAGTAAGTCTTGGCCCCCAGTTCCTCCTGCATCCGGGCCATCTCCTGCTGCATCTTCTGGACCTGCTTCATCATGTTCATGTTCATGCCGCCGCCCATGCCGCCCATACCACCCATGCCGCGGCTGTTGAATCCCTTCGCCATATCTCTCACTCCTCCGTAATGATCCCGCCCAGCTCCTGTCCCAGAGCCAGCAGGTCGTCCAGTTTATCATGTTCCCCCACCGCCGGGGCCGGGGGTGTCCCAACCGTTACCGTCACCCGGTAAGGCCCGCCGGGCAGCAGATTCGCCGCCTTCCCGATGGCCGCCAGAATGCCCGGCTTGGAGATCATGTTTCGCACAAAATCATTCTGCGCCCAAAGGGTCAGCACCGGCCCGTCCACTCGTCCCTGAACCATGGTGGGATTGGAAAGGAAGCTGTACTCCCCCATGGGGATACGCCCCTTCAGTCCGGCCACCATCCCCGGCCAGAAATCACCCAGCTGCGGGGCCGGCGCCGCTTCCGGCACAGGCGGCGCCGCCGCAGGCTCCTCCGCCGCCACAGGGGCCGCCTCCCCTGCCCCCTCTTCCTCCGGGGCCTCGGGCAAAGGCACATCGGCCTCCCAGGGCGGAAGGTCCTCCGCCGCCGGTGGGGCCGGCCGGTCGGCCGCTGTCCGCCTTCGTTCTTCCGCCATCGGCCCCACAGCGGGCTTCTCCCCTCCGCCGGCCGCCATGGCTCCGCCGGCCAGCAGCTCCTCCACCCGGCTCAGCCGGGCATTCAGCCCCGCCGCCGAATCATCCACCGTCTCATCACAAAGCCGGATCAGACACAATTCCACATCCACCCGCTGGTTGGCGCTGCGCCCCAGCTCGGCGGCAGTGCTCTGCAGCTGCCCCAGCATCTGGACCAGCCTCGGTGTGGTCAGCGCCTCCGACAGCCCCCGGACCGTTCCTTCATCATAGCCCCCGGTCAACAGGCTTCCGCCTCCCTGGGGGGCTGTGCGGCGGATCAGCAGGTCCCGGGTCAGGGCGGTCAGCTCCCCCACCAGGCTCCGCATCTCCTTCCCCGCCGCATAGAGCCGTTCCAGCCGGGTCAGTGCCGCCCCGGTATCGTGGGCGGTCACCTCCCCCATCAAAGCGGCGGTCTCCACATTGCCCGCCAGTCCCAAAGCGGAAAGGATCTCCTCCTCCCCCAGCGTCTCCTCCTCGGTGCCGGTGGCACACTGGTCCAGCAAAGAAAGTGCGTCCCGCATCCCGCCGTCCGCCAGCCGGGCCAGCAAATCGGCCCCGGCGTCGGTCAGATGGATGCGCTCCTGCCCCGCCACATATTTCAGCCGCCCGGCAATGTCCATGGCAGAGATCCGCTTAAACGCAAACTGCTGGCACCGGGATTTGATGGTGGCCGGTACCTTGTGCAGCTCCGTAGTGGCCAGAATGAACATCAAATGCTCCGGCGGCTCCTCCAAAATTTTCAGCAGGGCGTTGAAGGCGGCGGTGGTGAGCATATGCACCTCGTCCACGATATACACCCGCTTGCCCACGGCCGCCGGGGAATAGACCGCCTCGTCCCGCAGCGCCCGCACCTGGTCCACCCCGTTGTTGGAGGCAGCGTCCAGTTCCAATACCTCCATCACCGAGCCGTCCTCGATGCCCTTACAGGCGTCGCATTCATTGCAGGGATTGCCGTTCACCGGATGCTCGCAGTTCACCGCCCGTGCCAGTATCTTGGCGCAGGTGGTCTTTCCCGTACCCCGGGTGCCGGTAAACAGGTAAGCGTGGGAAAGCCGCCCCTCCTGGACCTGCCGTTTCAATGTCTCTGTAATATGGCCTTGCCCCACCACGTCGTCAAACGTGCGGGGCCGCCATTTGCGGTAGAGGGCCTGATACATGGGGGATTCACCTCGTATTTTCCCGCCCTGGGAGAAAGGCGGGCTTCTGTCTGTGGTGGAAACGGGGAAAAAGTTGCACGCTTCCGTCCCACTTTCCAAATTTTTTTGAAAAATTTTTCTCCGCCCTGCCGAAAGGGAACTTCCCCCGGACAACAAACGGGGAAGAAAGGCCGGGCCCTTCTTCCCCGCTGCCGGTCCATGGCAAGACCGCACACCGACCTTTGAAACACACGCTATGCCCGTTACCCGGGCAGCCGGCTCAGGAACGGCGCTCCCGCGGCACACACCCGATTCCGCTTAGTGCTGCTCGGTTCCCCGCCTGACACGGTTCACGGGCGGGTGTTGCGCAGGACCGATCCATCATCACTGCTTACCTGGGTCAGACGACACAGCATGGCTCCGGGGGTCGGGATTCGCCCCTGCTGTAGCGGATTGCAGGTACAGGGCACCGCTATCTCCCCGGTTAGTGCGGCCTTGCCTTGGACCGGCCTCTCCGGCCCATCTCAAGGCGATACTCTAACATCATACAACATTTTCCCAAATTTATCAACCCGCAATTCACCCTCTCCCCGCAAAAAAGCAGGTGGAGTCCCACCCCACCTGCTGAATGCCCTATTCAAAATCATGCAAAAGAACAAAATCGCAAATATGAATATCATAATTCAGCCCCGGCGGAAGCGGCCCCTGCCAGCAAAACCGGTAATTCCCATCGTCAAGGAGCTTATACAAGCGCAAATTTCCATCCTTGAAGAGTAGTAAAACATAAATTTCATTCTCTTCCGTAATATGCAAAAGTGTACCAGAAAAATCCCCGGGGGGTGAAACTGCATCCTCCAAATTGGTGAGCGGTGCGGTCGTAATATTTACCACATCCTGAAAGGGATACCACATTTCAAGCGTTTCAATATGCATCCCATCCGATATTTTGAAAATACACGTTGGGGAAACAAAAACATAAAGAAAACCGTTTCGTATAACGGGACGGTTTGCGCCGATACAGCCGCCAACCGCCCAGCTATATTCAGGACTTTCCGAATCGTATTGAGACAGCAGATCGACACTTGAAACATATCTGTTATTTTCCAAATCGTAAGTGCTTAACACCAGGTCCTGATTGCCTCCTGTACGAAACGTGTTATGCCGCAGTGATACCTGATAAAGAAAATTATCTTTGACCAGAACCCCCTGGGCATAAGAATCGATCTGCAACGCCGGATTTGGCAAAACAGTTACTTCCTCCCGAAGCGAGAATTGTTGAGATGCGGAATCGTACGGAATAACAAGATAAGCCAGTCCCTCATATTCTCCGGTATTCAAATAATACTCATACCCGGGATACCCCTCAGATGGACGGGTCAAATCAGAAAGAACGCAGACAAATTGTTGCTTCAGGGAATCGTAGCAGAGATCACTTACGCAATAAGGTATGATCACATCGTAAGAATGTTCCAAAGAAACCAAACGAAGCACTGAAATATAACGGTCATTACCAGCCCGTCGGCCGACATTTTGAAGGGCATAATAGATATCCATTTCCCTGATATACCCTGAACCACTCTCGGATGGAGTCGCACCGACCGACACAAAGGTATCCTCTTCATACTCTGTATATGACCTTGTGGAATACTGGTCCATTAAAACGGTATGGTTGTTAACAAAATAGCAAAGGCGCTCATTCGCAAATATCCCCCGTCCTAAAAACTCTTCCATATCAAGAGTCGAGGTAAGTACTTCCCCCTCAGCATTGTAGAAATACATTTTCTCCCTTGGAAAAGGATTAACTGCCCCAGAAAGGGTCCAAGTCCCCGTATGGAGAAGCAATGCGGCATCTTGCGGCAGAACCGCAGCGCCCAACGGGTCTATATTGCCACCAGAGGATCGCCAAAACAGCAAAGGAAAAAGGAGCAATCCAAATAGCAGAAAATAGTATCTGATTTTGATTTTTTTTCATCTGAAAGCCTCCCTCTGGTATATATTATCTTCCTAAAGGCAAATAGAAATATTTCCATTCAATTCGATTATATAACAGGCACAAAAAACGTCAATAAAAATCGAAAATTTTTGTTTAATGATATAATCCGCAATTTGTCAGTCCTCTTTCTTCTTCCACAACCCCCTTGACGGCAAAATTATTTGTGCTAAAATTTTACCAGAGGCGGAAGATCCGCCCCCCATCAAAGGAGTGTTATGACTATGGCAATCAAAGTGTACGGCAGCAACACCTGTCCCGGCACCCTGGCGTTTCTGAACCTGCTCACCACCAACCATGTGATGCCCACCTTCATCAATGTCACCGGCAGCATCGCCTTACTCAAGGAGTTCATCACCTTCCGGGACACCAGCCCTCTCTACGACGGCACCCGTGGCACCGGCGCCATCGGCTTCCCTCTGGTGGAGCTGGAGGACGGCACCCGCACCCGGGATATCCCCGCCGTCCTGAAAAGCCTTGGCATCGAAGCCGAGTGGTACTTCAAATAAGTCCTCCCCCAACGTCCGGCAAGACAGAAAAAGGAGATGCGTCTATTATGACCTACAAAATGAATGTGGCCGGCCTCACCCGTGACCTGCCCCTCTGCCCCCTCAATGACTCCCTTATGATAGCCGCCTTTGTCATCTTCGGCGATGTGGAGCTCACCTGCGCCTGCGCCAAAGCCCTTCTGGAAAAGACCCCCGAGTTTGACTACATGGTAGCCCCCGAAGCCAAATCTATCCCCCTCATCCATGAGATGGCCCGTCAAAGCGGCCGCAACGACTATTTCCTGGTCCGCAAAGCCCCTAAGCTCTATATGAACGGCGTTTTCGAGGTGGAGGACCGCTCCATCACCACCCAAGGGGTCCAGAAGCTCTACATGGATGGCGCCGACGCCAAAAAGATGAATGGCAAGCGTATTCTCATTCTGGACGATGTGATCTCCACCGGCGGCTCTCTGGCTGCGGTGGAAAATCTGGTCAACCAGGCCGGCGGCATCGTGGTAGGACGCATGGCCATCCTGGCCGAAGGCGACGCCGCTGACCGTGACGACATCATCTTCCTGGAAAAGCTCCCCCTCTTCGATAAAAACGGCACCCCCCTGAATTAAAGAACATCCCATTTGCAAGTGGAAATTTGAAATTTCCACTTGCAAATGGGTCCATAATCTGCTATAATGCGGTGTTGTCTCCATTATTCAGTTCTACCAACCCGCAGCTCAGGCCTGAGCGCAGTTGGGAGCGCAATCGCCCCGCCAAGCAGGCCCCAAAACACACAAAATACCGTTGTTGAGGCCCGTAGTTCAGCTGGGATGAGCGCACGGTTCACATCTATATCGACACCCATCCTACTCTTTTTCTTTTTTCTCGACCCCAGCTCTTTTCGCAAATACCTCAAAATCGAATACCAGTTTTCACAACTTTTCCTCTCGAAAAGTTGCCAATTTGGGCCTGTAGCGCAGTTGGGAGCGCATCACATTCGCATTGTGGGGGTCGTCGGTTCGAATCCGATCAGGTCCACCAAAAGGAAAGCCGCCGCAGATAATACTGCGGCGGCTTCCCTTTTTCGCAAACGTAATGGCCGCCTTTCAACCGCCTCCGGCAGAATGCGGCCGCTCTTGACAGGATTCCTTTTCCGATGATATAATGAAAAAAATCACGGGCTGTTTTATAGACAATTAGCAACGATTGCGGGCCGGCGCTCCGGCTCATATCCGAGAGAGCGCAGTTTCCTTCGGGTCTGCCAAAGCAAGAGAGGGCTAAGCGTTGTCTTGGCCCTCTTTTTCTATTTTCAATCTAACAAGAAAGTGGGGAGATGCAAACAATGGCTTCTACGAAAGAACAAGCGAGAAAAATGGTCCAAACCTATCTGGACGAAGTCGAGTGGGGCGATGACGAGTTTATCCGCCGGGAAGAGCAGAAGACCCGCAAAGAGCGCAAGCAGCTGCCGGAGGGGTGCCTGAACTCGGCATTGTACCGGGACGTGATGCGGATCGCCTGGCCCTCTCTGGTGGAGCTGCTGTTAGCCAGCCTGGCCTCCATGGTGGACATGATGATGGTAGGCGCCATGGGACCCGTCATCGGTGACGAGGCGATCGCGGCGGTCAGTCTGGCTGCCCAGCCCAAATTTATCTTTGTCTCCCTCATCATCGCCCTCAACGCCGGTCTGACGGCCGCCGTGGCCCGGGCCCGGGGCGCAGGGGACCACGATTTGGCCAACGACACTCTCCGCCAGGGACTTTTGGTTTCTATGATGGTATGCGTGTTCGGTTCCCTGGTCGGATATCTGGCCGCCGACCCCCTGATCCGCTTCATGGCCAACAACGGCTTGAGCGAGCAGGTCATCGGCATGGGTGTCAGCTACCTGAAGATCCAAATGGCCGGCTTCCTGACCGTGGGCCTCTCCAGCACCTATACCGCCGCTTTGCGGGGAACCGGCAACTCCAAGATCCCCATGTGGTACAACATCATTGCCAATGCCCTGAATGTGGCGGGCAACTATGCGCTTATCAATGGCCATTGGGGCTGTCCTGCCCTGGGCGTGGTGGGCGCCTCTCTCGCCACCGTACTGGGACAGGCTGTGGCCACTGTCATCGCCGTATGGGCCACCGGCTGCGGCAAGTACTACTTCCACGTCCGTCTCTCCGATTTCTTCCACGACTTTAAGGTGGACAGCTCCATCATGGGCCGTATCGTCAAGGTGGGGCTTCCCTCTTTGGGAGAGCAGTTCATCATGCGTCTGGGCATCATTCTCTTTACCCGTCAGGTCACCGCTTTGGGGAATCCGGCCTATACCACCCACCAAATCTGCATGAACATCCAGTCCCTCACCTTCATGCTGGGTCAGGCCATGGCCGTCAGCTCCACCACATTGGTGGGGCAAAGCCTGGGAAAGCGCCGCCCCGACATGGCGGAGCATTACTCCCGCCGGTGCAGTCAGGTCGGCATCTTGATCTCCATCGGGCTTGGCCTCTTCTTCGCCGTCTTCGGCAAGTATATCGTGTCTCTTTACAGTGAGACCGCAGCCGTCATTAACGCCTCGGTCCCCATTATGATCCTGCTGGGCCTCATGCAGCCCATCCAGACCCCCCAGTTTATCCTGTCGGGCAGTCTTCGGGGTGCCGGCGATACCAAGTCCACCGCCATCATCACTCTGGTAGGCGTGTTGATCCTCCGGCCTATTATCGCCTCCTTCACCATCCCCGCCATCGGCCTTATGGGGGCCTGGCTTGCCATTGCCGCCGACCAGATCGGCCGGACCTGTCTGGTGACCTATCTCTACGGCCGGGGCAAGTGGAAGCGTATTGCCCTGTAACTGTTGCCACCACAAGCAAAAAGGAAGCGGATGCTTTCAGCATCCGCTTCCTTTTTCTTCTAAGAGGGCTTATTCCTCCGTATCTTCCTCATCCTCCCGCTTTTTCCGGCCCAACAGGACCAGACCGGCGGCAGAGGCGGTGCCCAAGGCTCCCCACAAAACAGGATGGAAAAGATCGCCCGTATCCGGTATCACCAGATTGCTCAAAGGGACCTCATCCCAGAAAAACTCCTCCAACTCCGGGTCCCACATTTTGATGAAGGTCCGGGGCACCTCATCGTCCCAGATGGTTATCTCCTCCGGTGTCCCCGGATCGTTGGGGTCGGGAAGCTCGTCGGGTATATTGGGCTTTGGCGTCTCCGCCGGCCCCGGCGTCTCACTGGGTCGGGGCGTTTCACCAGGTCCCGGCGTCTCCGTGGGAACTGGTGTCTCGCCGGGACTCGGCGTGGGCACAGGAGGCACCGGTGTCGGTGTCGGCGTGGGCATGGGGGTAGGCGTAGGCTTGACCGTAGGTTTGGGGCCCGGGTCATCGGACTCCCGGGGCGGAGTTGTCACCGGGATATGATTGATGAACTTGGCCTGGGCCGTCTCCCCGTTGTCAATGCTCCCGCTCTCTCCCTCAGCCGTGGTGGTGTAGCCATCCTGATTGGCCTCCGCCTCGACCACCGTGTACTGGATCCCCACAGGCAGATGGCGAATGGTGATATGCTGACCGTGCCGCAGCTTGATTTGGCCGCCGCTGGCCACTTCGCCCTTCAGGCCGTCATTCCCTTCATAGGGGAATTTTCTGCTCTCATCAAAGCTCTGTCCGTCGGCGGTTTTCAGCACCACGGTGAAGGTAAATTCCCGCTTCTGATCTCCATCGCCGGTCACTGTCTTTTGAATGCTCAAAGCGCCCTCTTCAGGGAAGGGGGTCTTTTGGTTGCTGAACTCGGCCTGTTCCTCCGCCCCGGCCACTACGCTGCCTTCGATCTCGCCGGAGATGGGGAAGACATACCAGCCGTCCGCCCCAGCTTCCCTCACCCTGTAACGGGTCCCCGCGGGCAGGCCCTGAATGGTGATGGCCTCGTCATGGTGGAGAAGAACGGTGTCCCCGCTCTTCAAAGTGCCAGCCTTATCCTGCCCCCAGAAATAATAGCTTCCGAGCAAAGGCACACCCTTGTCATCGGTCAATTCCACGATGAAGCTGAAGTTTTTCAGATAATCTGCCTTATCCACTTCCCCCAGCACCTGCTTGCTGATGGTCAGCTCCCCGGTATCAGGGGCAGGGGAAGTCTTTTTATCGGTGACCACCACCACATTCAGCAGGCTGAACAGGTTGGTCAGGTCCACTCCGTCCAGGCAGTCTTTGTTGGTGTCTGTCTTGACTGTGTCTGCATACTTGGGGTCAGTACCGGCCAAAGCCGGGTAATTCTGCTCCACCCTGACCCGGATATAGCCCGTATCGCTGATAAAGAAGGGCTGGTACATCTTTCCGCCGTCCACATCGTGAAGGCCGTAATCCACCTCATTGTTTATGCCGAAATGGAGGTCCATGGACCGCAGGACCTTTCCTATGGTGGAGCGCAGCTCCATATCCTTCCAATCCACAGGCTGGACATTCGTATTTTCCGACGGCTGATACTGGCCAAAGGCCCGGATATCCCGAAGGGTAATGTCCACATCCCCGTCAGAGGCAAATTTCCGCATGGTCTGGGTGAGTTTTCCCACACCGGCCATGACCACCACACCGTCATCCTCATCTCCGGCGTCGGCATAGATGGAATAGGTCCCCACCACCACGGGTATCACGGTGGGGTTCTTATCATAGCCGGCGGGAGCGCTGATTTCTTTCAGATAGTAGTGGGTCCGCTCGGCAGTATTCGCCCAGATGACCTGGGCGTGGCCGTCGCCTTCATCATTTCTGGGAGAGAAGATCAAAAGCCCATCCCGGCCATCCACCGTCCCGGTAGTACCCCGTGCCACTTCCTTAGTGCAGCCCTTATCTGTATAAAGTCCAAAGACAGCCCCGTTCAGCGGCACGCCATCCTGGGTCACCTTCTGGACCCAAAGCTCCCGCTGCTCGTTGGGAACATAGATGAGGGAGCGGAAATTCCGGTTAAACTGGTCCACATTGAGGAAACTGAATCCCTGCCCGCTGCCGGTGCCGGCTACCGTTACAGCCATGATTTTTTTCAGTGTAGCCTCTGCCCCATTGGCCTTTACATACTCGCCCAGGGCTGCATATTTTTCCTCCGCAGACAAGTCCGTTTTGATGCCAAGGTCTCTCAAAGCCGCAGGCTCGATCATACCGTAGACCATCCGCATATCAGCGTTTTCCTTGTTGTTGAGCTGATACCGGCTGGCAAGGCCCGGCAGGTCGGACAGCATACCGACCAGCCGACCGTTCTCGCTGTCCCAGTCCAAATGCCAGGCGGGGGCATTTTCCATGGTGGACTGCATCAACGCAGCCTCCAAGGTCGCCGTCCTCCACTTTGCGGCAAGAGTAAGGCTGGAGTCCTTGTTCTGGGGCGATATGGCATGGAACCCTGTCAAATTGCTGCCGTAGAGGGAGACCCAGGTCCCATTTTCCCCCTGGGATTTTTGCAGCAGCATCGGCACCGCCACCACAAGGCCCTCCCGCTGCGTCTGCTGCGTTACCCGCTTGTTTTCATCTGCCGTAATGTCCTTCTCTGACTCGTCAAAAGCACCGTAGGTCAGCGGTCCCGCCCCGGTGATATTGGACCCGCAGCAGGCATACGCTCCCGTGGTCCAGCGGTTGGCCACCGAAAGCATAGAGGTCGCTTTGTCAAAGTGGAGCACCACATCAACAGGCTGTGCCCGATAGCCCTTCGGCGGTTCCGTCTCTTTGAGAACATAATAGTTCCACGACTGGTCCGCAAAATTGAAGGGACCTCGTTCCCCGTTTTGCTCACTACCCAGGAACAGGGCCGTGCCGTCTTCTCCGGTCACAAGGGTGGTCAGCGCCTCTGCCCCATCCACCTGTTTGACATAGAAGGGATCTTTCCCCTCCATATTGCTGTCGGTATAAAGGCATTCCATCGCATTGGCGGTATTGCCGTCCGTTACCTTCTCTGCGGGGTAGAGTTCAAATGTGACCCCCTGCACCGGCGTACCGTTCTGGTCCACCTTTTTGATTTGCTGGTACAGCTGGGGCTGAAGGTTAAACCGCACCGCCAGGCTGGAGTCATAGTTGCCCCGCTCCAGATAGAACATTTTCAGGGTATGGTCGGTATCGCTGGCAAAGGTATTGCCGTTCCAGGTTGTTGTACCAGCCTGCCCGGCATCCGTAAACATCCTTTTCAGCGTAGTTGTCTGAATGCTGTTTGCCCGCAATGCCTCTACGTCCACAGTACCATCCGATTTATAGGGGAAACCGTTGGTCTTCCAGCTCTGCCCCACCATCACTTCACCGGTTGAAAAATCGATGGTTCCGTAGATCTCACTGTGAATACCGCCCAGATCCAGCACCAGCACATCATCCACAAAGACCCATACATCGTCATCGCCGGAGAACTGGAAGGACATGGGCTGATTCCCCTTCGTGCCCATGTTGATCACTCCGCCCGCCGGCTGGCGGAAGTTAAGCTCCAGCGTCATTCCCAGATGGTGGTTCCCCCGAAATGTTCCCTTTGCATGATTGCTTTGAATGGTTTCATCACTGTATAGCTTTCCATCCTTCTCTCCCGTGAAAACCTCAGCCGCACTGTTAAAGGGAAAGAAGTTGCCAATACTCCGGCGTCCATCATATAAATCGGTGCGGTCCACTGCCGGAGCGTCGTAAAGAATAAATGTGTTGCTCTCATCTTCGCTTTCAGCTTCCCGAAACTCTGCAAAGTTGCGCCGCATATTGTAGTAATAATAACCGTTGTTGTCCAGCTGAAACAATCCTGTCACATCTGTATAGCTTTTCTTATAGTCATTCTTCACATCCGGAGAAAAGAGGTAATCCAAAGAGGCGCCGTTCTCTACACTGCCCCATACATTCCTCCAACCGCTAATTACACCATTACTGATATTCTGCGGATCTTGGCTGCTGTATCCACTTGGGTCGCCAGGGTCATGATCACCACAAAGCTTCCAATCGGAAATACCTTCGTAACCAGCTGTCTTCTTTGTCATATCTGCGGTATTAATGGTGGGATACCCATCTGTCAGTTTATTTTCTACGATCCCCATCATTCCGGCATTGTTTTTGCCGTAATCGCTGGCTGCACCGGCTCCCTTATTCCAAAATCCCGCATGAATATTACCATCCCCAAAGATCAAGAGGCGGTTTTCATTGATGCCATGATTCCAATCCTCCACACCCGTGCGGCCGGTATTAACATTATTCGCTCCTATATGGCTGTCTGTCTTGGGGAGAAGATCATCTTCCCCATGCACATCGGTATGGACCCAGTAATCAAACAGATTTACCGTTACACCTGCGGGGTTGGCAGGTGTATCGATGTGCTCCTCCAGATGGAGGTCCACCTGCTCCAGCGTAATGGTAAGCGTAAGCAAATTCCGATTTTCGCTGCTATCCGGTTTTCCATTCTCTGTATTGTTATCATTAACGATAACGATGTATCCCGGCCGGGCGTCTATCTCTGCCACAAGAGCATAGGATACTCCAAATTCCAATTCTGTAGGCAAAGAACTGTCATCCCATTTTATCGGCATCTTCCCAGAAGTATAATTTTCGGTCGTGTCCGGAATAAAGCCTGCATTTTCCAATGCCCCATCGCTTGTAAAACCTTTGGCATTGATATAAAGAGGAAGAAGCCCTTCCAGCTGCCGGCGCATTGCCTCTTGGTCGTCTCCATTCGTAATACGAATCGTCAAACGATTATCCTGAGCGAGCAACTGGCCGTTGCGCTGCACAAAACGCCATTCACTCAGATACTTCGTAATTTCCCCTTCATACACCTCTCCCCCGCCCAAAAAGGCAGTAACGGCAATTTGTTCCTCCCCAAAAGCCGCCGTAAGGATATACTCCCCCTCCCAGGCCCCCTCTTCGGGAAAAGCCGTCAGGTCCCAGGCCACGGGAAGGGTCTCCTCCCCCACCTGAACCTCCTGGGGCAGCATGGCCTCCAGCATCTCCCGGGTCACGGGCTGACCCTCTTCGGCGCCGGGCAGGGTCAGATACCAACCCTCCGGCTCCTCGCTCCAGGCCAGCATCTCCTCCTCGTCCACCCAGGTCCACCGGACCTGGGAAGGCAGGACAGACTCCACCCCATCCGGAATAAAGCCGCTCTCCTCCGGCTCCTTTACACCGCAAAGCCCACACTCATACCCGCACAGCTGTCCCTCAACCGCCGGGGCATAGCCGCACTCCTCATTATGGGCATGACCGCAGGGGGCGGCCTCCATCGCCTCCAGATAGCCGCACTCCCCATCGTGGATATGACCACAGGCCACCTTCGCCACAGCAGGCGTATAAGCGCAGCCCTCAGCATGAAGGATGTTCCCCGCCTCGTCCGTCTCCTGACAGTCCAAATCGCAGGGCACCTCTTCTACCCCGGACACATAACCGCAAAGCTCATCATGCAGATGGCCGCAGGGGCGGCCATCTGCGGCTTCCCGGAAGCCGCATTCCCCGTCATGGATATGCCCACAGGGCAGCTCCTCCCGCTCCTCCGCATAGCCGCAAAGGACATCATGGACCGGGTGATGCTCACAAAGGCCCTCCGCCGCCGGGTCCAGGCCCCGGACAAAATGCTCCAGATTGGGCAGCAGCAGGCATACGCACAGCACTCCGGCCAAAAGTCTCCTTCCCTTCCGGTCCTCCGGCCGGTGTAGAAGCCGCTTTCCCTTATGCCTCATAGTTTTCATTTCCGACCCCTCCAAGCTCATCGGACGTTTTCTTCTCTCTGGTATCTCTCTGAATAACCCCTTCTCCCAAGAGGGGATTTACACTCTGTACAGATATTACAAAAATAAGAAAGATAAACTCCTCCACTTTTGTGTAGGTGTTTGTATTTTATCATTCTTTCTTCTCAAATGCAACCATTTTCTGAAACTTCCCCCTCCCTTTCTGCCCTCCTTATCCCTCCCCCCCCTTTACAGCGGAAAGGAGTTTTGGTATGATGGGATAGGCCCGCCGCAGAAAGTGGACCCCAGATTTTATAAAAAGGCCCCGTCCCCGGGGAATGGTGAAAAATATGAAAAAACCTCTGGCCTGTTTCCTTCTGCTGTCTGTCCTGCTGACCGGCTGCGTCCCCGCCCGCCCCTCACAGCCCCAGCGGTATGAGTCTACCTACCTGACCCTCTTTGATACGGTGACCTCCATTGTGGGCTATGCCGACAGCGAAGAGGCCTTTCGCCGTACCAGTCAGCAGCTTCATGATGAGATGCTGGAATACCATCAACTGTTCGATATTTACAATGATTATGAAGGTATCAACAACCTGAAAACGGTAAACGACAACGCCGGCGGAGAGCCGGTCAAGGTGGATGAAAAAATCATCGACCTGCTCCTTTTCTGCCGGGAACTGGCCCAAAAGACCGGCGGCAAGGTAGATGTGACCATGGGCAGCGTTCTGCGCCTGTGGCATGAGGCCCGGCAGGCCGGCCTCAACGACCCGGATCATGCGGCCCTCCCCGACCCCCAGGCTCTGGAGGCGGCATCCGCCCATGTGGGCTTCTCCCTTTTGGAGATCGATGCGGAAGCCGGCACCCTCCGCCTCACCGACCCGGACGCCCGTCTGGACGTGGGGGCGGTAGCCAAGGGCTATGCCACCGAACAGGTCAGCCGCCGGCTCCCCTCGGGATACCTTCTCAGCGTGGGCGGCAACGTCCGCTCTACCGGCAGCAAGCCCGACGGTTCCCAATGGGTGGTGGGCATCCAGGACCCGGACCACGGAAACGGGTATCTCCATACATTATATGTGGCCGATGCCTCGGCTGTGGTCACCAGCGGAGACTACCAGCGTTATTACACCGTGGACGGGGTGCGCTACCACCACATCATCGACCCGGAGACCCACTTCCCCGCCACCCGCTGGCGGGCGGTGACCATCCTCTGCCCCGATTCCGGCCTGGCCGACGGGCTGTCCACCGCCCTTTTCCTCATGGATCAGGAGACGGGGGCCGCTCTTTTGAAGGAGTATGATGCCCAGGCAATGTGGGTTGCTTTGGACGGGACTCTTCTGTACAGCGACGGCTTCCAGACGGCGATCCACAAGTAAGACCGCCGGACAAAACGGCAGATAAAACAAAGGGGTCGGACTTTAAAGTCCGGCCCCTTTTCTTATTTCCTCCGCTGATAGATCAGCCGCAGCCCTTCAAACATCAGATCCTTGTCCACCACCTGGATCAGATCGGTGCTGCCGGCGATCAATTCCGCCAGGCCGCCGGTGGCAATGACCCTGCAAACTCCTCCCATCTCCTCCCTGGCCCGGCGGATGAGATATTCCATGGCCCCCACATAGCCCAGCACCACCCCGGCCTGGATCTGTCCCACCGTGGTGCAATCCAGTACCTTGCCGGGACAGGCCAGTTCCACCTGGGGCAGCAGGGCGGCCCCTTGGGTCAGGGCATTCATGGAAAGCCCCAGCCCCGGGGCGATACATCCTCCCAGATAGGCCCCCTCCTCATTGATGGCATCCAGGGTGGTGGCGGTGCCGAAATCCAGCAGCAGACAGGGTCCCCCATACTTCCGAACCGCCGCCACACAGGCCACCGAGCGGTCACTGCCAAGGCGCTCCTTCCCCTCCACCGCCATTTTCAGTCCCGGGTCCACATCCCGGTCTACCACCAGCGCTCTCCGGCCCAGATAGGCGGACACAGCCCCCTCCAGCGGCCCCATCACCTGGGGCACAACCGAGGAGATGATCACATCCTCCACCTTGTCCAAAGGCAGAGAAAACCGCTGGAAATAGCCGCAGAGCAAAAGCCCCAGCTCATCCGCCGTCCGGCCCGGATCGGTGCTCAGACGAAAGGAGCCTTTCAGTGTCTCCCCCTCATAAACGCCAAAGCAAAGGTTGGTATTTCCCACATCGATCGTCAAAAGCATATTGTCTTCCACCTTTCAGAACAGTACCGCCGTGCGGCAGCTCATTTCCCGGTCCCTGATCTCCATGACCCCATAGGTGACGCTCCGGGCAGTGCCGCCGATGGCTCCCGGGTTCAGCACCCACAGCCGTCCGTCCAAATAACAGACGGGCTGGTGGGTATGTCCAAAAAACACGCCGTCCACCCCCCGGACCCGGGCCTCCTCCACCAACATCCCAAGCCCCATTTTCACATAGTAGCGGTGGCCGTGGAGGAGCCATAGCCGCCTGCCGTCCAGAAAAAGCTCCCGCTCTTCCGGAAAGCCGCAGCCGGCGCCGTCACAGTTTCCCCGGACCTGCTGGATCTCCAGGTCAGGAAAAATCTCCGCCAGCCGTCCGGCGTCCCGGACCACGTCGCCCAGATGGAGCACCCGGTCCGGCGTCTCGGCTCTTACCGCCCTTTCCGTATAGTCCCACCTGCCATGGGAGTCGGAAAAAATCAAACATTTCATGGTGTCACCTTCCCGTTAAACGCACATATAATGAAGAGAACCCAACTATAAATGCATGGAGGGACCTGCTATGAGCCAATCCGATCCCACGCTGGACGCCCTGAAAAAAGACCCCCAGGCGGCAAAACTTCTCAGTGACCCCGCGGGACTCAAAGCCCTGCTCTCCGCCCCGGAGACCCAACAGCTGATGTCGCTCCTGAACCAAAGCGCCGGAAGCGGCCTTCAGTCCGCCGCCCAGGCGGCGGCCAAGGGCAAGCCCGAAGCCCTCATGGGGCTTTTGAATCAGGTCATGAACGATCCCCAGGGGGCACAGGCCGTGGAGGGGCTGAAAAAGAAAACCGGCAACTGATCCAACATCACAGAAAGGGGGCATGGATATGGCGGATCTCCAATCACAGCTTCAGGCCATCCTGGGCGATGCAGAGACCATGAGTCAGATCACCGCCATTGCCCAAGCCCTTACCGGCGGCCAAGCCCAGGACCCGCCCCCCTCCACCGCCGGGCAGGAGTCCCTCTCCGCTCCGCAGGGAGACTATATTCCCGCCGGGCAGGAGGGAACTTTTTCCCAGCTTCCGCCGCCCGACCCCTCTCCGCCGCCCGACCTCTCCTCCCTCTTGGGAGGGCTGGGCATGGGCGGCATCGACCCCAGGCTCCTGCAGATCGCCCTGCGGGTCTATGGAGAATACTCCGCTCAGGATGACGAGAAAGCCACCCTTCTGGCCTCCCTCAAACCCTTCTTAAAGGCGGAACGGCTGGAAAAGATGGAGAAAGCGGAAAAAATCGCCCGCCTCTCCCGGGTGGTGCGGGTGGCCATCCAGCTTCTTCGAGAGGAGGGCGAGGGCCATGTATAACCCCTATCTTCCCCAGTCCTGGGCCGGACGAGAGGAAACACCCCCTCCCTCCACCCCTCCCGCCGGCGAAAAAAAATCCGGCCTCACCGGACTGTTGAAGAGCCTAAAGCTGGAGGACATTGACACAGGAGACGTACTGCTTCTTCTCATTCTCCTCTTTCTCTTTCTGGACGACCGGGAGGACAATCTGGAACTGCTCATCACCCTGGGACTGATGCTGATTTTGTAAGCAAACAGGATATATCAAGACAGAAACAGATGGTGTCCGGCTTTGCCGGGCACCATTTTCACCTTTTCCTCTCTCCCAGCTCTCTCAAGCTTAATGCAGCACCGTTCCGTCGGGCAGAGTGAAGGATGCCCCGGCGGGTACGGGCACCTCGGCCTGTCCGGCAGTCATGGACCAGACCACCGCTCCCCCGATCTCGGTTTCGGCCGCCACCAGAAGCCCGTTGTCCGAGGAGACCCAGTACCGCTCCACCTGGTCCAGCACGGGAACCGCAGTCTCCACATAAACGCAGGCCTGGCCGTTCTTCTCCTCATACCCGGCGGCGGTGAGGTCCTCCACCGGCAAAGCCAGCACATCCTGATAGGTGGGCAGCCTTTGGGTCTCAATGTCGGCGGGCGCCTCCCCCACCGCCCAGGTGAGGACCGTGCGGTCATTGTTATACCACCGCCAGACCGTACTGGCTCCCTGAATGGTATGGACCGTGCCCCCACCGGGCAAGGTCAGATCGGCACGGGTCCAATCTCCGTCCACCCACACCTGTCCCCTGGTCTCGGCCCCTTCCAAAAGAGTGGTAAACGTGCGGTAATAGCTTTCTGCGTGCGGCATGGCGGCAATGACATTCTGGACCGTCTGGGGGGTCACCTCCACCCGAAGCCCTTCGTCCCGGCTCACCTCCCCCTGCTGCTCCTGGTCGGTTGGCACGGGGGTGGGCAGCACAATGGTGGGGGTGGGGCTTGCAAAAAGGGGCAGCCCAAAGCTGGAGAATACGGCAATGACAATGACCACTCCGATCAATCCCACCAGAATATTCCGATTGCGCCGCTCCATCCCTTCACCCCCTGTTTGAGCCGTACGGTATCCCTTACGGCGTAAATTCCGCCGGTTTTTCCGTTTTTTGCCCGAACACATACCCAATGGCATCGGCGATGCGGTCACAGGCATGGCCGTCCCCATAAGGGTTCACCGCATGAGCCATGGCATCATAGGCCTTTTTGTCGGTGATAAGCTGGGCGCCCAACGCAAAAATCTCCTCCGCATCGGTGCCGGCCAGCTTTACCGTTCCCGCCCGGACCGCCTCGGGCCGCTCGGTTTCCCGGCGAAGGACAAGCACCGGCTTGCCAAGGGCGGGGGCCTCCTCCTGAAGCCCTCCCGAATCCGTCATAACAAAGGCGCACCGGGCCATCAGATTGTGCATCTCCTCCACATCCACAGGGTCAATGAGGTGGATGCGCTCATGGCCGCCCAGATACTTCCCCGCCGCCTCCCGCACCACGGGCGAGAGATGGACCGGATAGACAAGCTCCACCTGTGGATAGGTCTCCACCAGCCGGCGAAGGGCGGTCATGATGTTGGCCATGGGCTGGCCGTAGTTCTCCCGCCGGTGGCAGGTCACGGCGATGACGGTCTTTCCTGTGTAATCCAAGTGATTCAAAAGCTCGGTGGAAAAAACAAAATCCGGCCGCACGGTAGTGGCCATGGCGTCAATGACCGTGTTGCCCGTCAAAAATACGTTTTGGGTAATCCCCTCCCGGTGCAGGTTATCCCGGTTGGCGGCAGTGGGGCTGAAATGGAGGTCTGCCAGATCGCCCACCAGCGTCCGGTTCATCTCCTCGGGAAAGGGGGAATATTTGTCGTAGGTCCGCAGCCCTGCCTCCACATGGCCCACCTTGATCTGACCGTAAAAGGCGGCCAGAGCGGCAGAGAAGGCCGTGGTGGTGTCCCCATGGACCAGCACCAGGTCCGGTTTGGCCTGCTGAAAAACCTTTTCCAGCCCCACAAGGCATTTTGTGGTGATGGTGGATAACGTCTGCCCGGGTTCCATGATATTCAGATCAAAATCCGGTTTGATTTTGAAAATATCCAGCACACTGTCCAGCATCTCCCGATGCTGGGCGGTAACGCAGCAAAGGCTTTTGATACCCTCCCGGCCGGCCAGTGTCTTGACCAGGGGGGCCATCTTAATGGCCTCAGGCCGGGTACCGAAAATGGACATGACTCGGATCGGCGTCATTTTTCTCCCTCTCCTTCCTCGTTCTCCTCTCCACGGGGTTCCTTCTTCTGAGGTGGTTGGTGGGCGCTTTGGAAAATACTGAGTGCCACGGCACCGGCGGCACAGAAGGCCACCAAAAGCAGCATGGCTTTCACCGCTCCGCTGGTGGTAAGGACCACCGCCGAAAGGCCCAGAATGGCCGTAATGACATAAAGCACGGCCACCGCCTGCTTCTGGGAAAAGCCCATATCGATCAGCCGGTGGTGTACATGCCCCCGGTCGGCGTGCATGGGGCTTTGCCCATGGGCAATACGGCGGATAAAGGCAAAACAGGTATCAAAAATGGGCAGGCCAAAGAGCAGAAACGGCACCACAAAGGAGATAAGGGTATACATTTTAAACAGCCCCTGAATGGAAATGACCGCCAGCACATACCCCAGGAAAGTAGAGCCGGTATCCCCCATAAAAATCTTGGCCGGGTTCATATTATAGGGCAAAAAACCCAGGCAGGCCCCCGCCAGTGCCGCCACCAGAAGGGCCACCGGTGGTTCCCCCACCAAAAGAGCAATGACCAGCAGCGTCAACGAGCTGATGGAGGAAACGCCGCAGGAAAGCCCGTCCAGGCCGTCGATCAGGTTCACGGCATTGGTCATCCCCACGATCCAAATCACCGTCACCGGCACGGAAAGCCATCCCAAATGCCAGTAGGGATTGCTGGAAAAAATGTTGGGGTTGGAAAGGTCCGTGATCACATTTCCTCCCACCACGGCAATCATGGCAGCGATGATCTGGACCACCAGTTTGAAAAGGGCCCTCAGGTCGTAGATATCGTCAAAAATGCCCAGCACCACAATAATGACAGAACCCAGCAGCAACGCCCGGTACTGTCCATTCAGCGGAACAAACAGCAGCGCCCCCAGCAGAAAACCCAGAAAAATGGCAAGCCCGCCCATCAGGGGGATGGGCCGTTTGTGCATCCGGCGATTGTCCTTGGGTACGTCCACCGCCCCCACCTTTACCGCCAGGTTCCGTACCACAGGGGTAAGGATCAGGGCAATAAGGAAGGATACCACCAAAGCGGCCAGCACCTGCCCGATCAATTCCAGTGAAATTGGCATGTGAGGATTCTCCTTTGTTCTGGCCCGGAGCCAGGTTATCTCTCTGTATCGCCCCGCCCGGCGGGGCAGCGCAGCCGTCAGGGCTGAATAAAGCCCACCTTTTTATACACTTTCCGCAGCGTCTTATTGGCCACATAGGCAGCCTTTTCCGCCCCGGCCCGATAGACGCTCTCCAGATAAGCCTTGTCCGCAAGCAGCCGCTGAGTCTCGGCCTGAATGGGCCGCAGCATCTCCACCACGGCCTCACCCACAGCGGGCTTAAAGGCGCCGTAGCCCTGGCCGTCAAACTCCTTCTCGATCTCCTCATAGCTCTTACCGGTAGCCGAAGCATAGATCTGCATCAGGTTGGCCACGCCGGGCTTCTCCTCGGGGGCGTAGCGGACACAGTTTTCCCGGTCGGAATCGGTGACCGCCCGCTTGAATTTCCGCAGGATATCCTCCGGCTTCTCCAGCATAAACACACAGCCCTCGGGCTGGGATTTGCTCATCTTGCTGTCGGGGGTGGCAAGGCTCATGACCCGGGCCCCCACCTTCTGGATAAAGGGCTCGGGAATCTTGAACACATCGCCGTAGATGCCGTTGAACCGGTTGGCGATGTCCCGGCAAATTTCAATGTGCTGGCGCTGATCCTCTCCCACGGGAACATAGTCAGGCTGATAGATAAGGATATCGGCCGCCATCAGCACGGGGTAGTCAAACAGTCCCGCATTGATATTGTCGGCATGACGGGCCGATTTATCCTTGAACTGGGTCATTCGGGACAGTTCGCCGAACATGGTGTAGCAGTTCAGCACCCAGGCCAGCTGGGCGTGGGAGGGAACATGGGACTGAATAAAAAGGGTATTCTTCTCCGGGTCCAGACCGCAGGCGATATAGGTAGCCAGCTGGGTCAGCACCCGGCGGCGCAACTCGGCAGGGTCCTGCCGCACCGTAATGGTATGCATATCCGCCATAAAATAATAGCAGTCGTACTCATCGGCCCGCTCGGCCCAGTTTTTGATGGCCCCCAGATAGTTGCCGATATGCAGCTCTCCGCTGGGCTGGATGCCCGAGAGCATAACTTTCTTTTCCTTTTCCATCGTATAAGTGCCCCTTTCGGCTTAAATTCCATGCAGGAACTCAAAATTCCATGTTAAATCATCATACCACATTCTCCTCCGCTTGACAAGTTCTTCCCGGGCTGTTAAAGTAGTATCAGAGAACTATTTTTAGGAGGAATGAGTCATGGATATGACCTGGTTTGACGATATGGAAAAGCGCATTCCTACCGGGGAGGTCCGCACCCGTTTTGCCCCTTCCCCCACGGGATATATGCACATCGGCAACCTGCGCACCGCCCTTTATACCTGGCTGATCGCCCGGCACGCCGGGGGCCGGTTTATCCTGCGCATTGAGGACACCGACCAAAGCCGTCTGGTAGAGGGCGCCACCGAGGTCATTTACAACACCCTGAAGGAGTGCCGCCTTACCTGGGACGAGGGTCCCGATATCGGCGGCCCTGTGGGTCCCTATATCCAGACCGAGCGGCGGGACCTTTACGCAAAGTATGCCCATCTGCTGGTGGAGAAGGGCGAGGCCTACTATTGCTTCTGCGACAAGGCCGAATCCGCCGAGGACAGCGGCAATTTCGAGAAGACGGAAGACCCCTGCCGCAGCCTTTCCTTTGAAGAGGCCAAGGCCCGGGTAGAGGCCGGAGAGTCCTATGTGGTCCGCCAGAAGATCCCCCGGGAGGGGCAGACCACCTTCCAGGATGTGATCTTCGGGGACATCACTGTGGACAACGACACTTTGGACGACCAGGTACTGATGAAGCGGGACGGACTGCCCACCTACAACTTTGCCAATGTCATTGACGACCATCTCATGGGCATCACCCATGTGGTCCGAGGCAGTGAGTACCTCTCCTCCGCCCCCAAGTACACCCGGCTTTACCACGCCTTTGGCTGGCCCGTGCCCGAGTATGTCCACTGCCCCCCCGTCATGCGGGACGCCCACAATAAGATGTCCAAGCGCCACGGGGACCCCTCCTACGAGGACCTGAAGGCCCAGGGCTATATCACCCCGGCCATCCTCAACTATGTGACATTGCTGGGCTGGGCGCCCAAGGGCGAAAATGCCGAGCGGGAGTTTTTCACACTGGAGGACCTGACCGAGATCTTCGAGATGGCCAGCGTGTCCAAATCCCCCTCCATCTTCGATCAGGAGAAGCTGAAATACTTCAACGGCCACTATCTGCGGGAGATGAGTGCAGAGGACTTTTATGCTCTGGCCGAACCCCACCTGAAGGCGGCCATCCACGCCCCCCAGGTGGACCTGAAGCTGGTGGCGCCTTTGGTCCAGGGCCGGTGCGACACCCTGATGGACATTGCCCCCCAGGTGGATTTCTTCGATGCTCTGCCCCAGTATTCCAACGAGCTTTACTGCCACAAAAAAATGAAAACCGACGAGGCCAACTCTCTGGAGGCGTTAAAGCTGACCCTTCCCGTACTGGAAGGGCTTGCCGAATGGACCTATGACAGCATCCACGGCGCTTTGGTGGGCCTTGCCGAAAAGCTGGAGCTGAAAAACGGCCGCATCATGTGGCCGGTGCGCACCGCCCTGTCGGGTAAGGCGGTGACCCCCGGCGGTGCGGTGGAGCTGTGCCAGATCCTGGGCCGGGAAGAGACCCTGAAGCGGATGGAGCAGGGCATCACCCAGCTGTCCTGAGCCTTTTTCCTCACAACATCAAAAGGAGCGGCCGATGGCCGCTCCTTTTGATTACTTCAAATCTTTTTTCTCAAACAGTCCCAGCCCAACCAGAGTGATACCCACTGTCAGCACCACCGAAGCCCCAAGGCTGAGCAGCGGCTGCGGCAGCTCCTGATTGGCCAGCAGAATGGCCTGTCCCGTGGGCATGGTCTCCATCAGAAACTGGCAGAAAGTCCTCATGGCTCCACCGATATACCGGGGATTGGGGGTGGGGTCGGACCACTGCATCCCCTGGGCGGTAATAATGATGCCGCTGTCCAACTCCGGCTCCCCCAGCCGGGCGTTGAGCCAGCTGGAAAAGGCCGCCATGGCCAGGAAAAGAAGGATCACCGTCACTGCCGTAGTGGCCTTTTTCTCCGAAAGCATCCCCACCAGGGCAAACAGGGCCGTCAGGGCCATATTGAATCCCAGGCTTACAAGGAAGGAAAGGGCCACACCGCCCGCCCCCATCTTCCACACACCAAGGCCGGGAATGCCCACCATACCGGCCAGGAAAACGGCGGCGGTAAACAGCGCCGCCACCCCCATGCCGGTCACCAGCTGGGCCAGATAGACCTCCCGCCGGGTGTGTCCCACCACCAGCTTGTTTCGCAGCGTACCGTCACTATATTCCGTCCCCAGGAACATTCCCAGTACCAGGGCGAAAAACAGCCCCAGCACTGGCCCTGCATCAAAGTAAAACTGATCCAACGACCACTCATAGCCGTTGGTGTCCATGGCCGCCTGCCGGCAGCCGTTCAGCACGATAAACAGCTCCAGCGCCACAGCTGCAAGCAGGCTGATCCACAGGACCCTATTCTTCCCCATGCGGTTTCCATTGGCCCGCAGAAGCTCAGTCATGCTGTCCACCCCCAATCAGGTCCATGTAATAGTCCTCCAGACTTTCCCCTTCCCCGATCTCTTCGGCGGCGATCTCCCGCACCATACGGCCCCGGTCCACAAAGCCGTAGTGGGTAGCCAGCTTGGACAGTTCATCCAGAATGTGGCTGGAGATAAGGACCGTAATGCCTCTCTCCCGGTTCAGCTTCAGAATAAGCTCCCGAATTTCAATGATACCTCTGGGGTCCAGGCCGTTTACCGGCTCGTCCAGCACCAGAAAATCCGGCTCCCCCGCCATGGCCACCGCAATGCCCAGCCGCTGCCGCATCCCCAAAGAGAAATCCCGGGCTTTTTTCTTCCCCGTATCCCCCAGACCCACCAGCTCCAGAAGGGGGCCAATCCCCTCATAGTCCCTTCTTCCCAGGATCTGATACTGCTCCTTCAGATTCTCCTCCGCCGTCAGGTCCAGGTAGATGGAGGGAGTCTCCACCACCGCCCCCATCCGGCGGCGGACTTTCATGATCTCTTTTCCCCCGCTATCCGCCCCATACAGGGTATAACGCCCCTCCGTGGGCTTTTGCAGGCCGCAGATCAGACGGATCAGGGTGGTCTTACCGGCTCCGTTCTGCCCCACCAGGCCATAGATGGCCCCCTTGGGAACATGAAGGGATAGGCCGTTCAAAGCGGAAAAGTGCTTGTAGCGCTTGGTCAGCGCTTCTGTGGTCAGGACATACTCCATGGTTCTCTCCTCCTTTGCGGGTCCCATTCTATCACTCTATTTTTGGGTTTTCTTTGCAAAAAAGGAAAGATTTTTTTAAGATTGGACAAAAAACAGGAAAGAACGGGCAATCTGCCCGCTCCTTCCTGTTTTATTTGTTATATCCCAATTCGTTTTTGTGTTTCCAGTGTATAAAATACCATTGTCAACTAGACTTCCCTTTTCGCTACAAGGTAGAACGAACTGGCAAGAACAGACCCAATGACTAAAGATATGACGCTTTTTAGAAAAATCATGTGGCGTATGCTTTCTTTAAAATAGGTCACCGCATCAGCAGCCAGTTTGATCCTCAACCCAGGAACTAAATAACAAAGTCCTACGTATGAAACGATAAAAACCACTATGAATATTGTAACAGATACCATAATTCTTTTCATGCTAGGCCTTCCTTAAAGCTGGATTTGTCATAAGGACACCTACTATTCAATAATTGGTCAACACAACTTTAAAATGTATCAAATCCAAGAAAATGTATATTTATACACACATTTCATCAGCAACAATAAAACGAACTGGGACTTTGTTATATGGTCTTATTTCCGAAAGCCTACTACCCCAAAAGCACCGGGACCGCCGTGGGTGGTGATGACCCCGCCGGTCTTGACCCAGTGGATGGTCTGAAAACCGCAGGCTCTGGCGCTCTCCTCCACGGCGGAGCGGACCTCATCAGAAAAACCGGGCGCCCAGATAAGCCACAGTTCCTCCCGGTCCAGTCCCTCCCGCTCGGCGTAGTCGGCCACCAGCTTGGGGGCCACTCCCAACAGCTTGCCCCGCAGCTTTTTGGTGGCGGTCAGATTGCCGTCCAGGATCTCAATAAGGGGGTGGATGCCCAGTACCCGGCCCACCAGCGCCACCGCATTGCTCACCCGGCCGCCGGCCCGCAGAAACTCCAGCTGGTCGGGGATAAAACACATCCGGGCACGGGCGATCAGGTCATTGGCCGCCTCCACCGCCTGAGGCATCTCCCACTCGGGATGCGCCTCCAGCAGCTGGGCCATGCGGACCACAACGGCGCACTGCCCTCCGGCCACCATCTTGGTATCGATGCTGGTCACATAATCCCGGCCCTCAGCGGCGATCTGGGCGCTTTGGTAGGAGCAGGTGGTCACCGAGGAATAGGCCAGATAAAGGATCTGGGCCTCGGGATACCGGGCGTGGACCTCGTCAAAGGCTTTCACGAAATCTTCCGGCACGCTGCCGCTGGTTTTGGGCAGAATACCGGTCTTTTCATAGAATTCACAGACCTCCTCCGAAGGAAAGGTGCCGTCGTCCCGGGTCTCGGTCCCAAATGTAACGTGCATGGGAACAATGTGAATGTGATAGCGCTGGGCCAGTTCGGGGGGGATATCCGCTCCGGTCTCGGCCATCAGAATAATGGGGCGTTTGACCTGTTCGTCCATATTCAGCCCTCTCTTTCCCTATCAAGCGGATAATTGCAATGTTTCTCCAGCCATTGATACAACCCATCTTTCCGGATTTTGCCCGCTTAATGTTACGGATAGTATATCACACTCTTTCCCATTTGAAAAGGATTTTTTCAAAGAACCGCCGTCGGGGCGGCGACCTGGCGTGCCAGCTGGCCGATCTCCCCCTCAAAAAGAAGTTTCTCCCCCTCGATGGTGGTAAAGTCGATGGGGTGGGAGAGTCCGGGCGGATTGGGCAGCACGGCCGCCCCGCTCTCCACAAGGCACTCGGCCACAAATTCAGAACAGAAATAGTGGTGGGGCCGCTCCAGGGTCTTGCCTGCATAGGCGGTAAAGGCCCCCAGCAGATTATAGCGGTAATGCCTGTGCTCGGGATACATGGCATCGATTTTCCGGCGGATATACTGCCAGTTCTCCTCCGTGACCTCCAGCTCATAGAGCCGGCAGGGCACCGTGGGATGGATGGCATAAAAGCCACCCGCTACCCGTTCCTTAATCAGCCCCGCCGGCAGCATCAGCCGGGGGTGGCGGCGGGCAAAGCTGTAAAAGGCCTCTCCCGGTCCCTCCAGCCCAATAGAGGAGTGGGTAAACTGATCATGAGTCACCTTGTAGATCAACTGGGAAAAGGAGGTGTTGGAGCGGGTGAGCAGTATGTAGACCTTCCTTGTTTTTTCTTCCATGGATGGCGCTCCTTCCTGTGCCCCGCAGCGGGGTTTGCGGCCCTTCGGGCCGCAAAAAAAGCATATGCTTTTTTTGCGGGGCAGAATCATTTTCTTTTCGCATTATAGCATCCGCAGCAGCGGATAGCAAGGTCATTCCCGGCAAAGCCACCCCGTCAATTCCCGGAAATTGTGTCACTTTTATCCGAAAACGGCGCTCCGCCCTCCGTTTTTCATCCGGCCAAAAAACAGTCAATCCCCGTTCCCCCCTTGCAATTCCCTTCCTTTTCCTTTATAATGTTGCCATTCTCCATCATTACGAAGGAAAGCGTGATACCATGAATAAATATGATTTCAGCGCCATTGAGCCAAAATGGCAAAAACGCTGGGAGGAGAAAAAGGTCTTTGCCGCCCAGAACAAGTCCGACAAGCCAAAGTTCTACGGACTGATCGAGTTCCCCTACCCCTCCGGTCAGGGCCTTCATGTGGGCCATCCCCGGCCCTTTACCGCCATGGACATCATCACCCGGAAAAAGCGTATGGACGGCTATAACGTCCTCTTCCCCATCGGATTTGACGCCTTTGGCCTGCCCACCGAAAACTATGCCATCAAAAACCACGTCCACCCCGCCATTGTCACCAAGCAGAACATTGCCAACTTCACCCGGCAGCTGAAGATGCTGGGCTACGGCTTCGACTGGGACCGGGTGGTGGACACCACCGACCCCACCTACTACAAGTGGACCCAGTGGATCTTCCTTCAGCTTTACAAGAAGGGCCTGGCTTATAAGACCACTATGCCTGTGAACTGGTGTACCTCCTGCAAGTGCGTACTGGCCAACGAGGAGGTGGTGGAGGGCGTCTGCGAGCGCTGCGGCTCCCCCGTCATCCGGAAAGAGAAAAGCCAGTGGATGCTGAAGATCACCGAGTATGCCCAGCGGCTCATCGATGACTTGGATGATGTGGACTTTATCAACCGGGTCAAGGTCCAGCAGAAAAACTGGATCGGCCGCTCCACCGGCGCCGAGGTCACCTTCAAGGCCACCACCGGCGATGATATCGTGGTCTTCACCACCCGTCCCGACACCCTCTTCGGCGCCACCTACATGGTCATCTCTCCCGAGCACCGTTATGTGAAGCAGTGGGCGGACAAACTGACCAATTGGGACGAGATCGACACCTACGTTCAGGAGGCCGCCCGGAAGAGCGATTTCGAACGCACCGAGTTGGCTGCCGACAAGGAAAAGACCGGCGTCATGCTCCAGGGAGTCATGGCCATCAACCCAGTGAACGGCAAGGAGATCCCCATCTTCATCTCCGACTATGTTCTGGCCACCTATGGCACCGGCGCCATCATGGCTGTCCCCGCCCACGACACCCGGGACTGGGCCTTCGCCAAGAAGTTCGGCTGCGAGATCATCGAGGTGGTCTCCGGCGGCGAGGATGTGCAGAAGGAGGCCTTCACCGCCAAGGACGACACGGGCATCATGGTCAACTCTGACTTTTTGAACGGTCTCACCGTCAAAGACGCCATCCCCGTCATCACCAAATGGCTCACCGAAAAGGGGATCGGCCACGAGCAGGTCAACTACAAGCTCCGGGACTGGGTGTTCTCCCGCCAGCGCTACTGGGGAGAACCCATCCCCATGGTCTGGTGCGACAAGTGCGGCTGGGTCCCCGTACCCGAGGACCAGCTGCCTCTGACCCTCCCCGAAGTGGAGAATTATGAGCCTACCGATGACGGCGAATCCCCCATTGCCAAGATGACCGACTGGGTCAATACCACCTGCCCCCACTGCGGTGGTCCCGCCCGGCGGGAGACCGACACCATGCCCCAGTGGGCCGGCTCCAGCTGGTATTTCCTTCGCTATATGGACCCCCATAACCCCGACGCTCTGGCTTCCAAAGAGGCTCTGGAATACTGGTCCCCGGTGGACTGGTACAACGGTGGTATGGAACACACCACCCTCCACCTTCTCTACTCCCGGTTCTGGCACAAATTCCTCTACGACATCGGGGTCGTCCCCACCAAAGAACCTTACGCCAAGCGCACCAGCCACGGCATGATTTTGGGTGAGGGCGGCGAAAAGATGAGCAAGAGCCGGGGCAATGTCATCAACCCCGACGACATCGTAAAGGCCTACGGCGCAGACACTCTGCGCACCTATATCATGTTCATCGGCGACTTTGAAAAGGCCGCCTCCTGGAGTGACAACGGCGTCAAAGGCTGCAAACGCTTCCTGGACCGGGTGTGGAATCTGGCCGAAAAGGTCACCGATGAGAAGGGCCAGAGCGAAGTCAACGCCGCCGCTCTCCACAAAGCCATCAAAAAGGTAGCCGACGACATCGAAAACCTGAAGTTCAACACCGCCATCGCCACCCTTATGTCTCTGGTCAATGATTTCTATGCCAACGGCTGCTCCCGGGGAGATTACGCCGTCCTCGTCCAGCTGCTGAACCCCTTTGCCCCCCATATGACCGAGGAGCTTTGGGAGATGATGGGCTTTGACAAGGAGTGGGGCGGCATGGCCTGCCAGCAGAGCTGGCCCGCCTATGACGAGAGCAAGACGGTCTCCGGCACCGCCACCATTGCCATCCAGGTGGGCGGCAAGCTCCGGGGCACCGTGGACGTCCCCGTGGGCAGCGACAACGCCGCCATCGAAGCCGCCGCCCGGGAAGTGCCCACCGTAGCCAAATTTTTAGAGCCGTTGGAGATCGTCAAGGTCATCCATGTACCGGGCAAGCTGGTAAACTTTATCGGCAAACCCAAAGCCTGATTTCCGAAAAGAACCGCATCCCATAAAATGTTTCTTGACAATTTTGCCTTAATCACATATAATACTACTGTTAAAGCCATCGCTATATGGCCCTTTCGCGGTGGATCAGGTTCCACCGCTTCGGAGGGAGGGGAAATCAATGTCGGAAATCCGCGTGAAAGAGGGCGAGTCCCTGGACAATGCGCTGAAGCGTTTTAAGCGCAGCTGTGCCAAGTCTGGCGTGTTGGCCGAGGTCCGCAAGCGCGAGCACTATGAAAGCCCGAGCGTCAAGCGCCGCAAGAAGTCTGAGGCCGCCCGCAAGAACCGCAAAAAGTTCTATTAGGAGCGCAAAAGCCCTGTGTCAAAATGACACAGGGCTTTTTTCCTGCATTTCTCCTTGCCGGACAGGCGGTTCATCCCAGCAGCTCCCCGAGAAGCTCCCCTGTAGTGTCATGGGCCAAAAATACCGTCCCCACCCCCATCTCTCCGGCCAGCCGCAGCTTTTCCCGGATACTGCCGGCATCGTCAAACAAAACAAAGTGTCCCTGTCCCCCCACCATATAAGAAAAATAGTGGGCGCACAGTTCCGAGGAGAAAAACACCCCCGCCCCCTGTTCCTCTCTGCGGCGGTTCAGTTCCGCCATGGTCAGGGGTGTACCCGCTCCGCTGGGGGCAGGCAAGAGAAAATCTTCGGCGGACCGGTCCACCCAAAGGGCCACCCGCCCAAAGCCAAAGCGGTTCCCCGCATCCTCCAGCCGCCCCCGCAGCGTTCCGCCAGACAGTGCCGAGGGGATCAGCACCTTTGCCCCGCCTCCGCTTTGCGCATACGGCTCTGAAACATAGAGACTCAGCCCCCGCCGGCCGCAGGTTTCCCCCAGCCGGGCCACCACATCCTCCAGCCCGGGGACCGCCTTCCCCTGAAACCGGCAGACCACCCCGGAAAAGTGCCGGGCGGCGCACTCCCGCAGGATCTCATTGCAGAGCGTCTCCCCGTCCCCCTCTCCCCGCCAGCCGCCGTCGTCCACTACCATCAGTCCCTCCCGGGGGGCCACCGGCGTATTGGCCCGAAAGAGATGGGGACCCTCCCCCACCCGATAGGCGATGTGGGCCAGCGGCTTGCCCCACCTTCCGGCCGTGCCGATCTGCTGCGGTTCCACCGCTATGATCATTTGCTGCGCTCCCATTGGATTTCCCCCTTGTCCCGGATGGCTGAAACGTGTATAATAGAGTCAAAGCCCTTACAGCCTTTCTCTCACAGCATATGACTCCCCGGCGGAAAACAGAAGCCCCCCGGCAAAAAAGAGGTGATCCCTTGGCCTTTTCCCTTGTGCCCCGCCATCTGGCAGAAAGCATCTATTGGTTGGTTCCCCAACGCTTGAAAGAGCAGGGTGTCCGCCTTGTGCTGGCGGATTTGGACAATACCCTTACCCCCTACGAGGAATCTCTTCCCTCCCCCGCTCTCCGGCAGTGGAAGGAGGAACTGGAAGCCCTTGGCATCACCCTTTTCGTGGTTTCCAACAGCCGTAAAAGCCGCCGGTGCCCCGACTTTTGCCAGGCGCTGGGCGTTCCCTATGTCCGCCACGCCGGCAAACCGGGGATCAAGGGGTTTTTGCGTGCGCTGGAAGAGACCGGCATCCCGCCGGAAGAGGCCATCATGGTGGGAGACCAGATCTTCACCGACATTTTGGGCGCCAACCGGGCAGGCATTACCAGCATTCTGGTCAAGCCCATCGCCTGGGGGAAAAACCCGTTTCGCCGGGTCCGCTACGCCATGGAGACCCCTTTTCGCATGGCAGCCATGGCCCGCCACCCACTCTGATAAGGAAGTGAGCCTATGCCCCCACTGTTCGGCCCCGCCGGCAACGCCGACGCCTTTCCCTATAAGTCCTCCGTGGACGCCCCCCGCTGGCTGAAGGAGATCGGCCTTGACTGCTATGAATACCAGTGCGGGAAAGGGGTCAACATCCGGGAGGAGACCGCCCGTAAACTGGGAACGGCCGCCCGGGACGCGGGCATTGCCCTCTCCCTCCACGCCCCCTACTTTATCAATCTGGCCAATCCCGAGCCGGAGAGTCTGAAAAAGACCATCGGCTATATCCTCTCCGCCTGTCAGGCGGCGGACTGGATGGGGGCTACCCGTATCGTCGTCCATACCGGGGCGCTGATGAAGCGGACCCGGCGGGAGGCGCTGGATATCGCCCTTACCTCCATGGGAGAGGTTTTGAAGGCCTGGGAGGGCGCCGGCTATTCCCACATCGCTCTCTGCCCCGAAACCATGGGCAAGCTGGGTCAGCTGGGCGATTTGACCGAAGTGCTGGAGCTTTGCCGGCTGGACGACCGGCTGATCCCCTGCGTGGATTTCGGTCACCTTTACGCCCGTTCCCTGGGGGAACTGACCGGGCCGGAAGCCTGCCGGGCCATGCTGGACGAGATGGAGACCGCACTGGGCAAAGACCGGGCCGCCCGGTTCCACAGCCATTTCTCCCAAATCGAATTTACCCCCAAGGGCGGCGAGAAATGCCACCGCACCTTTGAAGACAACGGCGGCTTCGGCCCCGACCCCGCCCCCCTCATGGCCGAGGTGGCCCGCCGGGGCTGGTCGCCCACCTTCATCTGTGAAAGCGCCGGCACTCAGGACAAAGACGCTTTGACCATGAAACGGCTCTATTCACAGGCGCAGTAACTCCAGCGCCAGCCTGATGCCATGGCGGAAGTACCGCTCACATTCCATCACCTCATACTCGCTGTAAGCACAGCTTACCTTATCTGCCATGTTCTCGCCCATAGCCTTCCTGATATCCTCCATCAGCAGCCCCCGAATGGTTCTGTTTTCCACATACTCGTGGGTTTTGGGCATCGGTTCATCCATCAAAGCAGAAAACAGCGTATCGATATAATTCATTTTATTCATCTCCCAGTTGAATTTATTATATCATCTGTTGGTTGAATTGCCAAGGAGGCTCATCCATGTTCCAACAAGAAAAATTTTCTGAACGGATTCGGCAACTACGAAAATCACAGGGAAAAACACAAAAGGATGTCGCCGATGCCGTCGGCGTTAGTGTCAACCAAATCAGTGAGATGGAGAAGGGTACAAAAATCACCACACTACCCAAACTCTGTCTCCTCTGTGATTATTTCAACGTCCCTGCTGACTATCTGTTGGGCCGCACCGATACCCCTCGATAATTTCCGGTCCTGTATGGAGCGATACTGAACCGCCTGCCGTTTGACTGGTGGATGCGTGGCAACCCTATGGGTGCGTGGACGTGGGGGACCATTCTTTGCCGGGCCAAAGAATGGCCCCCACACCCCCCAGCCGTTTCACGGCACTAACTCTCGCTAAACTCGCTTCGCTCATCAAGCGGGAGTAAGCATGAAAGCCCTCAGGTCAAGACCAAGTGTTTTAGAATCGGCTCGTGTCGTCTTTACGCCCCCATGGTCCCATTTGCCCCGCACCCGTGCATCCGTTAGTGGAACACTGAAGAAATCCCATTGAAATTGACCCGCCTCGGCCTACACAGCTTGAGGGGCGGTTTCTCTCATCAAAAACCATCCTACTCCGTAGGGCAGATGTCCTCACCCGCCCGGCCACCTCTCACCCCACCCAGGCGGTGTGGATACCAACGAACAGGTAACGGTATTCCACCCACTCAACGGCAGTGGCGCAAGAGGACCCACGGGTCGCTCAAACGCAGGCCGCCGAAAACAGAAGGACACCCCAAAGTCTTTCACCCGAGGGATACCATAACAGCACAACACCAACGTCCGGTTGTAACGTAGCCCGTAATCATTTCCACTGGTCTACCTTTTCTTTTTCGGAGTCCAGAACCGCTTTTTCTTTTGCGCTGCAAAAGAAAAAGTGGTTTTGGCCCCAGCCGGGCAGGCAAAAAACTAACTGCAAGATAAAACACACCGCTTTCCCGCAAAAGAAAAGGCGGTTTTACCTCCGAGGGATATGCCCCCGCCGGGCAGGCAAAAAGAAAGTGTATGATAAAACGCCCCATTGCCCCTTCAAGCCAATAAATCCGATAAAACCGAATGAACAGGAAAGGAAGTCTTATCTATGAATCACCTGAAACAAATTGCCGCCAAACTCCCCGAATATGGCATCGACGCCATGCTGGTCTCCAGCGCCCCCGGCGAGTTCTACGCTGTGGGCCTTCACGGCGAAGGCTACGCTATCATCACTCCCAACGCCACCCGCTATATCACCGACGGCCGCTATACCGAGGTGGCTCAGGAGACCGTAGGCGATGCGGCCGAAGTTCTTATCGTTGGCGACGGTCGGAACTACGCCGCCCTCCTCAACGACTTCATCGCCGCCCATAACATCCAAAAGCTGGGCATCGAGGACGATTATATGTCTCTGGGCCAGTTCAACGCCCTCACCGACTCTCTCAAGGCCGAACTGGTCTACGCCGGCGGCCTCATCTCCTCCCTCCGGGCCTCCAAGGATGAGGATGAATTGGGCCGGATGATCAAGGCGCAGGAGATCACCGACAAGGCCTTTGACGCCATCATCCAGTTCATCCAGCCCGGTATGACCGAGGCCGAGATCGCCGCCCGGCTCACCTATGAGATGCTCCGTCTGGGCGCCCAGCGGATGAGCTTTGACCCCATTGTGGCCTCCGGCCCCAACGGCAGCCGCCCCCACGCTATCCCCGGCCCCCGGCAGGTGCAGAAGGGCGACTTCATCACCATGGACTTCGGCTGTGTCTACGCCGGTTACTGCTCCGATATGACCCGCACCATTGCCCTGGGACAGATCAGTGACGAGCAGAAAAAGGTCTATGATACCGTTCTGGCCGCCCAGCTGGCCGGCATCGCCGTCTCCCGGGCGGGAGTGGCCGGCTCCACCATCCATAACACCGCCGCCAAGGTCATTGCCGATGCCGGCTACGGCCCCTACTTTACCCACGGCTACGGCCACAGTCTGGGCATCGAGATCCACGAAAACCCCAACGCCAACAGCCGCAACGATAAGCCCCTCCCCATAGGCGCCATGGTCTCGGCCGAGCCGGGCATCTACCTCCCCGGCCGCTTCGGCGTCCGCATCGAGGACGTGGTGCGGATGGAAGAGGGCGGCTGTCTGGATATCACCCACTCCCCCAAGGAGCTTATCATTCTGTAATCAAAAGGAGGCCGTCTTTTTATGGTCGTGGAAGTGATTCAAAGAGAGATCCCCACCCGCAGTCTTGGCTACATTATCCTTCGGGACTGCCCAGAGGAGCGGTTGGGCGAGGCTCTGGGCAAGGGTATGGAGAAACTGAAAAAGGCGGGCGCCGCCACGGTGTGGGCCACCTCACTGCCCGAGGGCGAACCCCTCCACGCCGGCCCCGTGGGCGTATGGCGGCTCACCCATGTGCAGGATACGGTGGAGTTGACCCGGGATCTGACCCAAGGCCGGGCCAAGCCGGAGCTTCGCCTGAGCCTCCGTCCCCCCCGTAAGGCCCAGGAGGACAGCATCCTCATGGACCTGATCAACCGGTCCTACCGGGAAGTCCCCGGGGCCGTCAGCCTCCGCTCCACCGGCCTGCGGCTGCCCAACCACCGCTATGGCCTGGCCTGGCAGGGAGAGCAGCCCGTAGGGGCTTATATTGCGGACCTGAACGACAGCAAGATCCCCGAGCTGACCTATCTGGCCGTAGAACCCACCATGCGCCGCCAGGGCGTGGGCCGGTCCATCCTCCGCGGCGCCTTGGACTCTATGGGAAAGGCCTCCGGCTGCCGGGTCCAGATCGCCTCCGGCAACGAGGCCGCCCTGGCCCTGCTGGCAGGGGAAGGCTTTGTCCGTTCGGGCGTTACTTCCGAATGGTTTGAGGTGGTGTGATGTTTCCCTCCCCCTTCCTCGCTCCCATCCCCGCCCCGCCCTTTGAGGATTGGGGCAAAGTACCTCCGCCCATAGAGTGCGGAGAGCCGCTGGTGGACCCCACCCTCCTCTCCCCCCGCATCACCTACGGCGCTGCCTATCTTCGTCAGGGCCTTCCCGGCGCCGAGGCCACCTGTCTGGTTCGCCGGGAAGTGGCCCGCCGTCTGGCAGAAGCGGCGGAGAAACTTCCCGAAGGCTGCACCATCCACATCTTCGACTCCCTTCGTTCTCTGAAGGTCCAGAAGGCCCTTTACGACCAGTTCTACGCCGTGGCCGCCGCAGAGCATCCCCAGGCCACCCCGGAAGAGCTGGAAGCCATTATTGACGAATTTGTGGCCATTCCCGTCAAACGGCTGGACCGTCCCTCTCCCCACGCCACCGGCGGGGCGGTGGACCTGACCCTTTACAGGGATGGTACGCCTTTGGACATGGGCACCGGCTTTGACGATTTCTCCCCTCTGGCCAATACCGACGCTTTGGAGAGAGCCTGTCCTCCCGGTCTGGAAAATGCCCGGGACAACCGGCGCGTCCTCTATCACCTGATGGCCTCCGTGGGCCTTGTGAACTATTCCAGCGAGTGGTGGCACTATGCCTACGGTGAACGGCAATGGGCCGTCCGCACCGGCATGACCCCCATCTACGGCTTCTGCCCGGAGTGTGATTTTTAAGAAAAAGGGAGCGGATTTAAAAAAATCCGCTCCCTTTTTTGCTTTTTTACTGCCGGTTTTCCTCTCCCCACCGGCACATTCCGTCCAGAAGGGGCATCAGGGACTGTCCCCGCCGGGTCAGGCTGTACTCCACCTTAGGCGGCACCTGTGGATACTCCTCCCGGTGGACCAGCCCATCGGCCTCCAGCTCCTTCAGCGTAGTGCTGAGGGTCTTGAAGGACACGCCGCCGATATACCGCTTCATCTCATTGAACCGCACCACCCCAAACTCAGAGAGGGTATAGAGAACGGTCATTTTGTACTTCCCGCTGATGAGGGACAGGGTATAGGCAAAGCCGGTCTCCTGTAAATTTTCCGCTGAAATACAGCGTGAGACATCCATATTAACACTTCCCTTTTGGTAAGTATATTACCTGAATGTGCGTACTTGTTCTTTCTTCCCGTAGTTGCTATCATAATAGCAGAGTCCCCTCTCAATTTCAAGTGTAAAAGGAGCTGTCTTTATCCCATGAGTAAGAAAATCGTTGTCCTCACCGGCTCTGCCCGGACAAACGGCAACAGCGCCGCCATGGCAGAGGCCTTTATCGCCGCCGCCCGGGCCAAGGGCCACACCGTCATCCGCCACGATGCCGCTTTGATGAACATAGGCGGTTGTCACGGCTGCGAGACCTGTTATTCCACCGGTAAGCCCTGCACCTTTGACGATGACTTCAACTCCATTGCCGAGGACCTTCTCTCTGCCGACGGCATCGTCTTTTCCATGCCCCTCTACTGGTACTCCATGCCCGGCCAAATCAAGAATGTCATTGATAAGATGTTCTCTTTTGTCATCGGCGGCAAGAACTTCAAGGGCAAAGAGGTGGGCCTTCTGGCCTGCTGCGAGGAATCCGACCCCGCCGTCCTGGACGGCATCCGCATCCCCTACGAGCGCACCGCCGCCCTCAACGACTGGACCGATATGGGCCAGGTCCTGGTCCCCGGCGTACTGGAGGCAGGGGCCATCCATAGCACCGACGGCGAAGCCCGGGCCGCCGCTTTGGCGGAGAAGTTCTAACTCCAAAAAGATACATACAAAAGAAGGCGGGACCCAAGATGGGTCCCGCCTTCTTTTTTCATTGGTCCGCTTAATCCCTTGCTCATTTTGTGATGTTACTGCTTTTTACAGCAAAATGGCGTATGCTGGTATATTAGCCATTCATTCTTTTTTCTTCCGATAATATCCAAAGCATATTATTGTAAAAAGGCCTGGAATAACCGCATATCCGGCATTTACTTGTCCACGGTTTATGATAGCATAGCCGCCACCGACAAATATCAGGATCAAAAAAGCACTCCCATGATCCATGCTGATTTGCTCATAATGAAACCTCCGATCCCGTTATTCACTATTTTGATCCGTGGCGCCGAAATGGATAAGAGACTCCGTTTATGCCTTCAAATTGCCCTTTTCGATGTGTTTTTGAAGGAGTCCGTCAGCCAGCTGAAACAACCTTTCCGACCCCAAAGCGGTCTTTCTCTGACGGCCATAGACCTGTTCCGCGCTCACCCCATGCTCCCTCCAGTCACCGCCGTCATTGCTGTCATTGAGCAGCAGGGGCTGAAGGTTATCCATGGCATGGGCAAACCGGGACTCCGGCGTCTCCCAGGCCTCAAATTCGTCAAAGAGTGCCATCAGCTCCGCCGCCTGGTCAGCGGGCAGCATGGAGTACAGCTTCACCTTGGCCGCCTCCTCCCGCTCCTTCTGGGTGGCAAGGCCCGCCGCATCATAGGCGTAGGTATCCCCTGCCTCGATCTCCACCACATCGTGGATAAGGCACATGAGCATCACCTTCCCGATGTCCACCGCCTCATTGGCATACTCCCGCAGAAGGTAGGCCATGATAGCCATGTGCCAGGCGTGCTCTGCGTCATTTTCCCGCCGGCCGTGACCCGACAGATGGGTCTGGCGCAGGATGTTTTTCTCCTTATCGAGTTCCAAAATAAAGCTCAGCTGCTGCCGCAATCTTTCTTCCATGGTTTCCTCCCATTTTCTGAATTTTTGAACCAAGTCTCAATTTCCCTTCGTGTTCATAACACCTATTTCCAAAATTGGAAACTCCTTTTTCTATCATTACATATTTATTTGATGCTATGCCGAATCAACAGAAGGAAAAATTGGGACTGAGCTAAAAAGAACAGGGGCGGCCGCACAGGACCGCCCCTACGTTTAGTTTTCAACCAGAATGTCGCTGATATCCACCGGGGTGGCATCGCTCCAAAGCCGCTCCAGGTCATAAAACTCCCGGGCTTCCTCGTTAAAGATGTGGACCACCACAGCAGAGAAGTCCAGCAGCACCCAGGTGCCGCCCCGGTGGCCCTCCACATGGTGAGGGGCCTCTCCGGCCTGCTCCTTCATGGCCTTCTCACAGGCGTCACTGAGGGCCCGGATCTGGGTGGAGGAGGTGGCCGAGCAGAGAACGAAATAGTCGGCCAATGTGGTCAGGTGCCCGGTCTCCAGCACCTTGATATTGATTCCTTTGCGGCTGTCCAAAGCTTTGGCCAACAGCAGGGCAGTTTCCTTCGGTGTCATAAGGCTCTCTCCTTTCATGGGCGTTTACACGCCTGGGGGCAATAACGGTTCATTATCAGGTTCAGGCGCCGGTGGCTGGGTCGGTTCGGCCGGCGGCGGAGTCGGCGCCGGTGTATCCACCGCAGGCGGTGCCGGCGTTGGCTCTACCTCACCGGCAGCCGACGGAGCAGCCGACGGCTGGCTCTCTGTGGGGTGGGGCGTCCCACTCTCGGCAGGCTGGCCCGAGGGTTTGGGACTGCTGCTGGGCCGGGTGGTAGCTGCCACCCCCGGCGGCAAAATAGGCTCTCCCACGGTGGGGCTTGCCGACGGCTTGGGGGAACCGGAAGGTTCATGACTCTCTACGGGATCGTCATCGGGTTCCTCCCTTTCCACAGGCGCCGCAGACACAGAGGGCCGGGGCACATCGTCCATTGTGGCCAGCCGCAGCTCCCCCAGCCGGATATCGTTCTTGTAGGGGTTATAACCGTTATTGATGCTCTTCACGATTTGACTGCCCGAGGGCAGAATGTGGGCATTGCCCGCACTGTACCAGGGCAGGGTCTCGAACTTCACATTTTCCATATCCAGCCCACCCAGAGCGGACTTGGCAAAATAAGCCATGTGGCCGATTTCCAGGTCGGTGGTCACATTTCTCTGGAAGATGCCGATATAATCCCCCAGATTCTTCAGCAGGGTATCCATCTGGAGACATTTTTTGATGACCTCTTTCAAAAAGGCCTGCTGGGTCTTGATGCGGCCGATATCCCCTTCGGCATATCCATAGGTACTGGAAATATGCCCGGAATTGTCGCTGTTATGCCGCCAGCGTACCAGACCCATGGCCCCTTCCCCGTCCAACAGCTGATAACCCTTTTTCAAATCGATTTTGAAATGCTGAGAGAGGTCATTATAATACATATCAAAGGGGACCTCATAGTAGACCCCGCCGATGGCATCCACCAGCTCTCCCAAAGCCTCCCACTGGATGATCACATGGAAGTCCGGATAAATTCCCGTCAGGTCCTTCACGGCCTGCTTCAGCCCTGCGACCCCCTTGCCGTCCCTGTCTCCTCCCGCAGCGTTATAGACTGCGTTGAGCAGCATCAGCCGGCCATTGTACTTCACATAGGTATCCCGGGGAAGACTCATAACGCTGAGGGTTTGGTTGGGCACATCATAGGCTGCCAGCATCATGGTATCGGACAGCTTACCGCCGGTGTCCTGACTCTGACCGATGAGAAGGAATGTATAAAACTCTCTCTTCCGGTCCGCCGGCAGACCGGGGATCTCCTCCTCAATGGTCTCCCCGGTATCCGGGTCCACATACTGCGTGACAATGGGCGCTCTGGTATTATCCGGATGCCTTCCATTTCCGTCAGGGTCCGGCGCCGCCGAGAACAGGCTCCACATGGTGTACCCCGCCACGATAATGGCGGAGATCACCGTCAGAACGATATAACTGCGGTAGGCGATCAATGCCTTACCTGTGTATTTGGGGGGCTTTTTCTCCCTCTTGCCCCGCTCGCCCGCCGCCCCGGCCTTTTCCCTGGGGGCGGTTCCCTTCCCTGCGGAGGCAGGCTGCCGCCGGGGCCGGGGGGTTCCCTGTCCCTGGGTCCTTTTGCCGACCTCTCTCTGCGGTCCCTTGCCGCTTTTCTGCTCTTTATCCTGGCTCATGCTGTTCCTTTCCTGTGTGCCTTCATCCAATCCAGCGCCCCCTGGGTATTGGGGTGGATCTCCACTCCCCGGGCGGTCAAATCGGCCACACTCATCTCAAAGCCCCTTTCCAGGGCTGCGTCTATGTCCTCATAGGCCAGCCGGCGCATTTCCTCCACTCCGTCAAAATCCCGGTTTGGCTCTATGTAGTCGGCCAGATAGATGATTTTCTCCAGCAACGTCATGTCCGCCCGGCCGGTGGTGTGCCAGTAGATGGCCCAGTAGACCGCATCCTCTTCACCGTAAATATCCCGTGCCAGAGCGGCTCCCGTCTTGGAATGGAGCAGCTTGGCGCTTTCCCGCTCCATGTCATCCAAAACGATATCATATTTTTCACAGATTTGCAACTGTTCCTCCAAGGAGAGGTACTTGGTGCAGTCGTGCAGGATACCCGCCCGCCGGGCGTGGGTCTCCTCCGCTCC
The DNA here is from genome assembly GCA_910587345.1 of uncultured Oscillospiraceae bacterium. Lineage (GTDB taxonomy): Bacteria > Bacillota > Clostridia > Oscillospirales > Oscillospiraceae > Vermiculatibacterium. The sequence continues at coordinate 280,886 of CAJUKH010000026.1, forward strand.
CCACCGGCGGGCCAGCTTCACCGCCTCCTCCTCCACACCGCAGATGTGGGCGTGGCGCTTGGCGTAGACCATGGAAAGGGCGCAGGCCCGCAGGTCATCATCGGACAAATGCTTCAAATCAGCCTTTGTGCCGTAAAGGCCATTGCGGAGGATATATCCGTAAACGGCAGGGGCAAGGTATTGCCTCCCCTCCCCCCCGGACAGCAGCTCCCGCAGCTGAGTGGAAGAAACAGGGACGATTTGGGGCAGCTGAATGATCCGGGAGACGGCCCCAAAGGTCTTATCCAGATACTTTCCCTGTGTCTCCAGCATCTCTCCCGTATTATCCTGGGTCCGGGCAAAGGCCGCCAGATTGGCCAGGGAGCAGATGACCTCCGGCTCCCGCCAGTTTTGGAGCGTCAGAAACATATCGGCCCCCATCAGTAGCCACAGCTCATCTTCGGGATACCGCTCCCGCAGCCGCCGCAGAGTGTCGGCGGTGAAGCTGGCCCCCTCCCGGTCCGTCTCGATGCGGGAGGTCACCACCTTCCCCGGCAGCAGCAGGGCATCCACCGCAAGCTCCGCCATCTCCAGCCGTTGCCTCGTGGCAGGAGACCCTTTCGGTAGGCTCTTATGGGGCGGAATGCCCGCCGGGACGAAAAACAGCCTGTCCAGCCCCAGCGCCTCCATGGCATACCGGGCCGAAACCATGTGTCCCAAATGCGGCGGGTTGAAGGTCCCGCCGTAGATGCCGATCTTCACACAGGATGCCCCCTTTCTTCCCTTGTTACCGCTTTACCAGCACGATTTTATCCTTTTTATCCTTTTTATGGCTTTGACGATATAAAACGAATTTTGTTCCGATCACCTGCACGATTTCCGCCCGGACCGCCGGCGCCAAAGCCTCGGCCGCCTCCCGGGCCGTGTATTCCGAGGTCTCCAGCACCCGGCATTTAATAAGCTCCCGGGCCTCCAGCGCGTCATCGGCCTGACGGATGAGATTGTCCCCCAAATCCCCCTTGCCGATATGGACAATGGGTTCCAAAGGGTTTGCCATGGCCCGCAGTTGGGCCCGCTGCTTGCTTGTCAGTTCAGCCATTTCGTCCTCCCAAACTTCATTTCGCTCCGCCCGTCTTGCGCCGGGCATCCACTTCATTTCGTTGCTCGTCCCCAAAAGAAAAGTCTGTTTTCAACAGCTTTTCTTTTGGTTTCCACCTTCGGCGGTCAAGTATTTCTCCAGTTCTTCTTTAAATTTTTCCAGCGCCTTCCCCCTGTGGGAGATGGCGTTTTTCTCCTCCCCCGTCAGCTGGGCGAAGGTCTTTTTCTTTTCCGGCAGGAAGAAAATGGGGTCATACCCAAACCCATTCTCCCCCTGAGGGGCATAACCGATGACCCCGGGGCACTCCCCCCGGGCCTCCACCCTGTCCCCGCCTGGGAAGGCGCAGCAGATGGCCGAGACGAACTTCGCCCCCCGGTCCAACTGCCCCTGCAGTCCCTCCAACACCAGACGGTAGCGGTCGGCATCGGTAAGGCCCTCCCCGCCGTAGCGGGCGGAGTAAACCCCCGGGCCACCCCCCAGGGCGTCCACACAGAGGCCGGAATCATCGGCGATAGCCGGCAGCCCGGCGGCCTCCATAACGGCAAAGGCCTTCAAAGCCGCATTCTCCTCAAAGGTGGTGCCGGTCTCCTCCACTTCGACATCCACCCCCACATCGGACTCCAATACCACCTCAATGCCCATCTGGGACAAAATGACCGCCATCTCCTCCAGCTTTTTGGGGTTTTTGCTTGCCAATACCATTTTCATGATTCACCACTCCCACGGATCTTTCTCCCGTTTTTTCTTTTCTTCCCGCTCTTCTTTTCCTTTTTCCAGAAGATTTTTTCCTTCCTCATAGACCGTGCTCACGGCATCGATCACATCGTCCACGGTCTCTGCCAACAGATCTGTCCAGGGCTTGATTTCCGGCACATCCAGGGTCACTTTCCGGCATTCCGGGCAGTAAAAGGCCTGTGTTTCCTCCCCGAATCTGGTCAGCCGCACCAGCTTGGCATCGGGTCCTGCATCTTTCCAGTAAACATAGTCCCTGCCGCCGCTGAGCCGTCCCTTCCGCATCTCCTTCCCGCAATAGGGGCACTCCATTTTCTCAGCCTCCCAGCACGCTCTTCTGGATGGCCTGAATTTCCCGGATGCCCTTGGCGCAAAGGTCTACCAGCTCCCGCTGCTCGGCGATGGTGAAGGCTCTTCCCTCCCCGGTGCCCTGAAGCTCCACCAGCTGCCCGGAGCCGGTCATCACACAGTTCAGGTCCACCTGGGCAGAGGAATCCTCCTCATAACAAAGGTCCAGCAGCAGCTCGTCCCCCACAATGCCCGCCGACACGGCGGCCACGCAGTCGATGAGGGGCATCTCCTCCAGTACCCCGTCCTGCACCAGCTTATAAAGGGCCAGCGAAAGCGCCACAAAACCCCCGGTAACGCTGGCGGTCCGGGTCCCCCCGTCCCCCTGAAGCACGTCACAGTCAATGGTGATGCTCCGCTCCCCCAGCTTTTTCATATCCACACAGGCCCGAAGGGAACGGCCTACCAGCCGCTGTATCTCCGCCGACCGGGGGGATAGCTTCAGCTTGGAGATGTCCCGCCGGGACCGCTCCCGGTTGGCCCGGGGCAGCATGGAGTACTCGGCGGTGACCCACCCCTCCCCCTCGGGCACATGGGGCGGGGTCCTGTCCTCCACGCTGGCGCAGCAGAGGACCTGGGTGTTGCCGCAGCGGATGAGACAGGAACCCTCGGCAAATTTATTGATGCCGGGAATGATCTCAATGGGACGAAGCTGGTCGTTTTTTCTTCCGTCAATACGAGACATGATAACCCCTCCAACGGACTGCCGTTTCCGCAGTCCCCACATAATATATAGGCCCCATTTTTACCTTGGAGCCGCCGCCTTCGGCGGCCCATTTCATTACAGCAGCGCTTCTGCAAAGGCTTCCGGTTCAAAGGGCATCAGGTCGTCAATGCCCTCCCCCACGCCGATAAATTTCACCGGCACCCCCAGTTCCCGGGCGATGGCCACCACAATGCCCCCTTTGGCGGTGCCGTCCAGCTTGGTCAGCACCACCCCGCTCAAACCGGCGGACTCCTTGAACTGGCGGGCCTGAATAAGTCCATTCTGCCCGGTGGTGGCGTCCAGCACCAGCAAGGTCTCCCGGCTGGCTCCGGGCAGCTCCCGGTCAATGACCCGGCTGATTTTATTCAGCTCGTTCATCAGATTCTGCTTATTGTGAAGCCGCCCGGCTGTGTCCACCAGCACCATATCACTCTTCCGGGCCTTGGCGGCGGTGCAGGCGTCAAAGACCACGGCGGCGGGGTCGGCTCCCTCCCCCTGCCGCACAAGGTCCACCCCCGCCCGCTGTGACCAGATCTCCAGCTGGTCAGCGGCGGCGGCACGGAAGGTATCCCCGGCACAAAGAAGGACCTTATGCCCCTCCCCTTTCATCCGAGCGGCCAGCTTACCGATGGTGGTGGTCTTTCCCACCCCGTTGACCCCGATAAAAAGGCACACGGCGGGCCGGTTTTCCATGTTCAGCCCCCCATTGCCCACGGTCAATATCTCAACAAGAATGCTTTTCAGACACTCCCGCGCCTCGGCGGCCGTCTTAATTTTCTCCGCCTTGGTCCGCTTCCGCAGCTCCTCGCTGACCTCCAATGCGGTATCCACCCCCATGTCGGAGAGGATCAGCGTCTCCTCCAAAATGTCGTAAAAATCGTCATCCAGTTCCCCGGCAAACAGCTGGTCAAAGGAATGCCCGATATTCTCCCGCGTCCGGGTCAGCCCCTGCTTGATTTTCTCAAAAAAGCCCATAACAGCCTCCGCAATCAAAATTTTGAATTGACCGCACCGCAATGAGGACACTTCGGTGTATCAAAATCATATTTTTCTCCACATTTTGGACAGACCAGTTGGGATATATGTCCCCCGTCTTCCGCAATGCCGGAAGTCCCCTGTCTGAAAAATTCAATTTTTCCACAAGCGGGGCATTCCCAAATTTCCGCCTCAAGCGGCCCCGGTCAACAGGTTAGACCAATGCCCCGTCAAAACGCCAACTTTACCAAGCTGTATCTGCTCTTCCCCAAGGAGATCCTTGGCCTCACCGCAGCTTCCGCATTTCCTGCTCTGCTTCACTTGATCTTCAACTCCCTCTCCACATCGTTGAGGTTAATGGTCAGCACCCTCGTGACCCCCTGCTCCTGCATGGTGACGCCATAGAGCGTGTCGGCCTCCTCCATGGTGCCCCGGCGGTGGGTGATGACAATGAACTGGGTATGGTCGGACATCTGCCGCATATAGGCGGCAAACCGGGCTACGTTGGCATCGTCCAGAGCCGCCTCAATCTCGTCCATCACCACAAAGGGAGTGGGCCGGACCTTCAGGATAGCAAAATAGAGGGCAATGGCCACAAAGGCCTTCTCTCCGCCGGAGAGAAGGGTGATGATCTTCAGACTCTTCCCCGGGGGCTGTACCTTGATCTCAATGCCGCAGTTGAGGATATCCTCCGGGTCCTCCAGCTCCAAAGTAGCCTTACCGCCGCCAAACAGCTCCACAAAAGTCTGCTGAAAGGCCTCGTTGATCTTCACAAACTGCTCTCCGAAAATACGCTCCATCTCTCCGGTCACATCGGCGATGACCTTCAAAAGCTCGGTCTTGGCCTTCTGCACATCGTCCCGCTGGTCGGTGAAGTAGGTGTACCGTTCGTTGACCCGCTGGAACTCCTCGATGGCATCCAGATTGATGTTGCCCAAAGAGGAGATGGACTTTTTCAGCTCGGCCACACGGCGCTGAGCCTTGGCCACGCTTTCCAGCTCCACCCGCTGGGCTTTGGCCGCCTCGTGGGAAAGTTCATAGGTTTCCCACAGCCGGTCCAGGATCTGCCTTTCCTCCATCTCGGCCCCGGCCTTCTTCTGCTCCAAAAGGGAGACCTCCCGCTCCATGGCCAGCAGCTCGTTGTTCTTGTCCCGGCTGGCCTTGTCGGCACGGGTCCGCTCTCCTTCCAACTCCAGCCGCTCCCGGTTCAGCCGCTCGATATCGGCCTGCTTCTCCGCCCCCTGGGCCTTGATGCTTTGCAGAAGGGCCTCCTTCTCGGCGATCTCCCGGTTCAGCTCCTCATTCTTTGTTTTCAGTTCCCCGATACGCTGGAACCGGTCCTCCCGGTCCCCCGCCATATCCTTCCGCAGCTCCTCCAGCTCCCGCAGGGACTGGCGGGAAGCCAGCGTTTCGGCCTCCAAAGCCGCCTTCTGGGCATTTAGGGTGGCGATTTGGGCATTGATGACCTCGGTCCTTTGCCGGGCTTCGCTTTGGCCCTCCGCCTTGCCCTGGGCCTCGGCCCGCAGGGCGGCGGCGGAACCCTCCAACTCCTCGATACGCTTCCGGGCGTTGTCGGTATCCTCCTCGGTGCGCTTGGCCCTCTGGGCCAGCTGTTCCAGTTCCTTCTTCCACTCGTCCCGCTGGCGCTCCACGTCGGCCACCGTCTGCTCCAGATGGCCCACCCGCTCCTCCAGCTTCAAAATATCGTCCTCATGCTGGCGCTGCTGGGCCTGGGCGGCGTCCATCTCGTACTGGGCGCCGGTGACCTCTCTCACGGCCTCTTCCAGCTCCTTACCCGCGGCAGAGAGCTTCTCGTTCAGCCCCGCCTCCTGCTCCCGCAGCCGCTCCAACTCTCCCTGCCGGGACAAAATGCCCGCCGTACGGGAGGCGGAACCGCCCGTCATGGAGCCGCCGGGATTCAGCACCTGACCGTCCAGTGTAACGATTTTCAGCTTGTGATGATACTTCCGGGCCATGGCAATGGCGGTGTCCATATCCTCGGCAATGACCGTCCGCCCCAGAAGGCTGGAAAAAACCGTCTCATATTTCTGATCGCACTGGATCAGCTCGTCTCCCAGCCCCACGAACCCTGGCTCGTCCACCACATCGGTCTCCTTGAACTCGGAGGGCTTGATGGCATTGAGGGGCAGGAAGGTACACCGCCCGCCGTCCCGCCGTTTCAGGTACTGGATGGCTGCCTTGCCGTCCTCCTCCCGTTCCACCACAACATTCTGCATGGCAGAACCCAAGGCGGTCTCAATGGCCACGGTGTACTCCCCCGGCACCCGGAGCAGCCCGGCCACCGGTCCCAGCACGCCTTTCAGCTGGCCCCGCTCGGCCTCCCCCATTACCATTTTTACCGCCTTGGAGTAGCCCTCATACAGCTTCTCCATCTCCAACAGCATATGGACCCGGGACTGAAGGGTACTCGCCTCGATTTGAAACTTTCCGTGCCGCTCTTCGATCTCCTTCATCTTCCGGCTCCGGCTGTCCAGCCGCAGGGCATAGCCGCTGATGATATTCTTGATGGAGTCCCGGTCCTCCCGTGCCTGTTCCAATTCCTTTCGAGCCTCCCGAACCTCGGCCTCGGCGGCAGCCAGCCGCTCCTCCCCGCCGGCCAGCTCCTGCCGCACCGTCTCATCCCGGTCCATGACCTCCTGGGCGGCGGCGGCAAGGGCGGAGAGCAATGCCCGGGCTTCGGCGGCCGAGGCGGTCTCCACCGCCTCTTTCTGGCGCAGTGCCTCCATCTCGGCGGCAAGGGTGCCGGCGCTTTTGCCCAGTTCGTCGGCCTGGGCCTGCTTTTGGGCGATCTGGCCCTCCAACTCCTCCGTTTCCCTTGCGATGGCGTCCAACCGCTCCTGCCGCTGGACGATCTGCCCCTCGATGGAACCGGCCCGGCCCTCCTGAGCCTCCAACTCCCGCTGAAGCCGGTCTGTGTTTTCCAGATTGTTCTGGATGTTGGCTTTCAATACGCCGATGGCCTTCTCACACTCGTTGGCGTCGGCCTGCCGGCCCATCATCTCAAAGCGGATGCCTTCAACATCCATCTCCTTTTGCCGCATCTCCCGGGCGATGGCCTCGGCGGCGGCGTACAATTCCTCCACCTGGGCCTGGGTCTCGGTTTTCTGGCGGTAGGCATTCTCATAATCGGACTGTATCTTGATGGCCCCGGTGCGGATGCGTTCCAGCTGTTCCAACCACAGGGAGATCTCCAGTCCCCGCAGTTCATCCCGGAGAATGAGAAACTTCTTCGCCTTCTCCGCCGACACCCGCAAAGGCTCCACCTGAAGCTCCAATTCATCTATCTTATCGTTGATGCGGGTCAGGTTTTCCTGGGTCCGCTCCAGCTTCCGCTCCGCCTCCTCCTTCCGGTGGCGGTAACGGGAGATGCCCGCCGCCTCCTCAAAGACCTCCCGGCGGTCGGCGGATTTCACCGACAGGATCTCATCGATCTTGCCCTGGCCGATGATGGAGTATCCCTCCCGGCCCAGACCCGTGTCCATAAACAGCTCGTTGACATCCTTCAGCCGCACCGAACGGCGGTTGATGTAATACTCGCTCTCCCCGGAGCGATAGTACCGCCGGGTGACCATGACCTCGCTCTCCTCCATATTGGGGAAGATATGCTCGGTATTGTCCAGCACAAGGGACACCTCGGCAAAGCCCAACTGCTTGCGCTTGGCTGTGCCGCCAAAGATGACGTCCTCCATCTTGCCTCCCCGCAGCGCCCGGGTGGACTGCTCCCCCATGACCCAGCGGATGGCGTCGGAGATATTTGATTTGCCGGAACCGTTAGGCCCCACGATGGCGGTGATATCCTCCCCGAAGGAGAGGACCGTCTTGTCTGGAAAGGACTTAAAGCCCTGTATTTCCAATGCTTTCAGATACAATGAAGGCACACCTCATTTTACGACTTATGGTTTTCTGCCTGTCTTTCTTTTCACGGAGAAAAAGCCTCTTTTTTCCGCTTTTGTTTTCCCGAAAGCCGGGCAAATTTCCGGATAGTATATTATAGCAAAATCCCCCTCTTTTTGCAATTCTTTTTCGTAGAGAATCACGGGGATTTCCCCCCTTGCAACCGGCAGGGAAAAGTGCTATTGTATCTGGGTATCGCAGCCCCTCGATTTGCTGCGGAAAAGAGGTTTTGGAAATGAGAAACAAGCACTACGAGATCGACATGCTCAACGGCGCTCTGGCCCCCAAACTTCTGGCCTTCGCCCTCCCCCTGATGGTCTCCAGCATCATGCAGCTTCTCTTCAACGCTGCCGATGTCATCGTGGTGGGCCGTTACGCCGGCGACGCCTCCCTGGCGGCCGTCACCTCCACAGGCTCTCTTGTAAACCTGCTGGTGAATCTCTTCATGGGCCTCTCCATCGGCGCCAATGTGACCGTGGCCCACGCTCTGGGCCACGGCGATACGGACCGCACCGAAAAAGTGGTCCATACCTCGGTGCTGTTAAGCCTGATCGGCGGTGTGTTTCTCGCCATTTTTGGTGCCCTTGCCTGCCGCACCCTGTTGGAGCTTATGTCCTCCCCGGAGAATGTCATCGACCTGTCCGCCCTCTATCTGCGTATCTACTTCATGGGTATGCCCGCCATGCTGTTCTATAACTTCGGCAGCGCCCTTCTCCGGGCCGGGGGCGACACCCAGCGGCCCATGTTCTTTCTGGCCATCGCCGGCGTGGTCAATGTGGTACTGAACCTGATACTGGTCATCGTCTTCCATCTGGATGTGGCCGGCGTGGCCATTGCCACCATCGTCTCCCAGTACATCTCCGCCTTCCTGGTCCTGCGCTGCCTCATGGCCGAGACCGGCCCTCTCCACCTGGAGCTGAAAAAGCTTCGCATTGAGAAGGATGTGCTTATCAATATCGTCAGCATCGGCCTTCCCGCCGGCTTTCAGGGCATCGTATTCTCCATCTCCAACGTGGTCATTCAATCCTCCATCAACTCCTTTGGTGACATTGTCATGGCCGGCTCCGGCGCCAGCGCCAATGTGGAGGGCTTTGTCTATGTGGGCATGAACGCCTTCTATCAGACCTGCCTCACCTTCGTGGGCCAGAATTACGGCGCCGCCAAGTGCGACCGGGTGGACAGGGTGGTCCTCTTGTGCCAGGGCTTCGGCATTTTAAGCGGCCTTATTCTGGGCGGACTTGCCTATCTCTTCGGCAACCAGCTTCTCTCCATCTACTCCCCCAACCCAGACATCATCGCCCAGGGCATGATCCGGATGTTCTATGTGGGCCTTCCCTACTTCCTCTGCGGCATCATGGACGTGATGGTAGGTGCCCTTCGGGGCTTGGGCTGGTCGGTGGCTCCCATGGCGGTCTCGGTCCTGGGTGTCTGCGGTGTCCGCCTCCTTTGGGTAGCCACCATCTTCCAGACCTACCACACCCCCGCCTGCCTCTATCTTTCCTACCCCATCAGTTGGATCATCACCGCTATTATTCATATCATCTGCTTCCTTTTCATCCGTAAAAAGGCTTACGCCAGGGTGACTCACAATGCCGTCCCGGCCTGAGGCGCTGGTCCTTCGTCCCTACCGGGCAGAGGACTGCCCCGCCCTGATCTCTCTTTTTCAGGACACGGTGCGCCATGTCTGCGCCATTGACTACACCCCGCCCCAGTTGACGGCCTGGAGCGGCAACCCTCTGGAGGACGTATGGGATGCCTCCTTCCGCTCCCATTACACGCTGGTGGCTATGCTGGGAGAAGAGATCGCGGGCTTTGCTGACCTGGCTCCCGGTACGGACAGCAGTCCCGGCGCCTATCTGGACCGGCTCTATGTCCATAAGGACCATCAGCGTGAGGGCATCGCCGCCGCCCTCTGTGACGCTTTGGAGGCCGCCGCCAAACCGGGGCGCATCTACACCCACGCCTCCCTCACCGCCCGCCCCTTCTTCCTTGCAAGAGGCTATCAGGAGGTCCACCGGCAGACGGTGGAGCGGCTGGGAGTGAAGATGGATAATTTTGTGATGGAAAAGCACCTCCCCCGCTCCTGAGCCACAATCACCGCAGGGTCCATGGCCCTGCGGTGATTTTTTGCCCCGCCCCGCCTTGCGCCTCTCCCTTTCCTGTGCTACAATATCCTCAATGGGAAAAGAGGTGCTGTCATGTCCCTTTACCGCCAAAAGATCTTCCCCGCCCTCTCCGCTTTTCTGTGGGTCATCTTCCTTTTTCTGGACCTGACCGGTCTGGGGGACAGCACCTGGGTCAAGTACGCTTCCATCTGCCTTTGCTGTCTCACCGCCCTTCTGGGGGCCACGACCACCGACGGCAGATTGGTGGCCGCCGCCCTCTGCTTCACCGTGGCGGCCGACTGGTTCTTGTTGGTGCGAAACGACCACTACGAATGGGGCATCGGGCTATTTATCATTGTCCAGCTTTTTTACGCCCTTCGGCTTTTTTATCTGCGGGGGAAGAAAATCTGCATCTGGGAACTGGTATTACGCTGCGTCTCTTTTCTTCTTTTTTTCCTGCTTTTCCTGTTGGCTGGCTATTTTCTTATTTTCAAACTCGGTGCTTTGTTTGAGAGTGACTGGGTCCATGAAAAAGGAGATTTTCTGTCTCCCCTACTCTTCTTTTTGGTATCTGTCTCTCTCCCCTATGTGATTCCTGTATGGATCTATTTCTCCAATCTCTGCATCAATGCCGCCGGGGCCTTCGCCCTGAAAAAGCACTTGTTTGCCATAGGCCTTGTCCTTTTTATCCTCTGTGACCTCTGCGTAGGGGCCTATAATCTGGCTCTCTGCTTTGATTTTACTCTCAGCTTCGCCCAAGTGGGGATGTGGTTTTTCTACCTGCCGTCTCAGGTGCTCATCGTCCTCTCCCAAGAAACAGAAAAGGGGGTTCTCCATGAAACAGCCATCTAAACTCCTTACCGTCTTCACCTCCCTCTGCCTCTCCCTTACCCTTCTCACCGCCGCCATCGCCGTCCCCATCCTCTGCCGGCCCTTCTATTACAGCCAGATCAAGGCTTTAGAGCTGGTAAAAGCCTCCGGCTTTTCCGAGGGGGTCATCCGGGGCGCCTTTGACCAGGTGATGGACTATCTGGTCTTCAACCGCCCCTTCGGCACCGGGGAGCTTCGCTGGTCGGAGGAAGGCATGGCCCATTTTGCCGACTGCAAACGCCTTTTCCAACTGGACTTCATTGTTCTGGCTGCGGCGGGGGCTTTTCTGCTTTTGGTCTTTCTGGTCCTGCGGCAGCAGCGGGATTTCCACCGTTTTCTGGGCCAGGGTCCCTGTTTTTGGGCCTTTATGGGGATGCTGCTGATTCTGGGCGGGCTGGCTCTCTGGGCGGTGCTGGATTTCAGCTCCCTTTTTACCGCCTTCCACCGTCTTTTCTTCCCCGGTAAGACCAACTGGACCTTTGACCCCCGTCTGGACGAGATCATCCTTATCCTGCCCGAAGCCTTCTGGGCTCGGGCAGCAGCCCTGACAGCAGGGCTGGCCCTGGGCGGCGGCCTCCTTCTGACCATTCTGGAGGCCATCCTTTCCCGCCGTCCCAAATACAAAAACATCTACGAAGAACTGAAGCACCGTTAAACCCATCCGTTGAAAGGGGGCAACAAACATGAAGCGGACCGCCACACTGTCCCTATTCGCCCATCACCCAAAGGAGGCTCTATGTTTCTCACCTATCAAGACCTGACCATCCGCAACGCCACCGCAGAAGACGCTCCCCTGCTGGAACGCTGGTGGAACGACGGCGCCCTCATGGCCCACGCCGGCTACCCCAACGGCACTGGGGAAAAAGCCGCCCACATCGCCCAAAAAATCGCCAAAGATGACGATGCCACCCACCGCCGTCTTATTCTGGAGGCGGCGGGAACCCCCATCGGGGAGATGAACTACCGTAATCTAAACGACGGCAGCGCCGAAATTGGTATCAAGATCTGTGAAATGGACCGACAGGAGAAGGGCTATGGCCGGAAATTTCTCTCCCTCCTCATCGCTGCCCTCTTCCGGATGGGCTACGAAAAGGTGGTGCTGGACACCAATCTTCAAAACCGCCGTGCCCAGCATGTCTACGAAAGCCTGGGCTTCGTCAAAACAGCGGTCCACGAAAACGCCTTTCAAGACCAGCTGGGACAATGGCAGACCTCGGTGGACTACGAACTTCTGCCCCAGGACTTTATCACCTTTGCCCCCTGACAGCAAAAGTACCGCACCTTACGGTGCGGCACTTTTTTACCGATCCAGTTGGAAGTAACCGGACAGCCGTCCCTCCTCTATCTCCTCCATCAGCCGAAAGCCGCACTTTTCCAGCACCCGGACGGACGGTATGTTATCCAGATAGACAAAAGCCCCATAACTTTTACATCCATACCGGCCATCGGTATCCTTCAAAAAGAGAGACACCCCCTCGGCGGCAACGCCCTTGCCCTGATATTCGGCAAAGATGCAATAGCTCACCATGGCCCCCGGCTCCCCCCGCCGGTTCGATGCCATAACACCACACATCTCCGGCATAGGTCCCATCCACCCAAATGGTCCTGCCGTAACTTTTCGCCCCGGGAAGCAGCGTCTGCCGATAGTCCTCCACCGCCTCCTCCGCCGTTTTCGCCTGCTGGGGCAGGGTCCGGTCCAGCCCCTGACGGCGGACCGTCTCAAAATAGATTCGCACCGTCTCCTCTGTCCGCTCCCGCAATTCCACTTTCATCTCTTCCCCTCCTTGCCTTTTTTAATAAAAATGTCTATAATGTACCATAGCATCCAAAATTTTGGAAGGAGGAACCTGCCATGCTTCAACCCCACATTCAGTTAGAGAATATGGGCATCCGCTGTGCCATCCTCCCCGGGGACCCCGCCCGGGTGGACCGGATCGCCCAACAGTTGGAAAACCCTCAGGAACTCACCTTCAACCGGGAATACCGCTCCCTCCGGGGCGCCTATCAGGGCCTCCCCATTCTGGCCATGTCCACCGGCATGGGCGGTGCCTCCATGGCCATCGCCGTGGAGGAACTGAAAAACATCGGCATCACCCACATTATCCGCATCGGCTCCTGCGGTGCCTTGCAGGAGGGCATCGGCCTGGGCGACCTGATTTTAGTCAACGCCGCCGTCCGGGATGACGGCGCCTCCCGCACCTATGTTCCGGAGCAGTACCCCGCCGTGGCTGACACCGGCCTTCTCCTTGCCTGTATGGAATCCGCCAAAGAGCGGGGCTTTCACCACCATGTGGGCCTTGCCCGCAGCCATGACAGCTTCTATATCGACAACGAAGAGGAGGTCAGCGCCGCCTGGTCCAAACGGGGCGTTTTAGGCTCCGACATGGAGACCGCCGCCCTCTTTACCGTGGCCCGCCTCCGGGGGCTGAAGGCCGCCAGCATCCTCAACAATGTGGTCATCTGGGGGGAGGACACCGGCGAATCCATCGGCTCCTACGCCGGCGGCGCCGATCCCACCGCTCTTGGGGAGAAAAATGAGATCACCGTAGCTCTGGACGCCTTCGTGAAGGCCCTGAAAAACTGACCCCGATTTACCAGAAAAGCCCCCGTTTTGGTCTCGTTTTGGACCAGAACGGGGGCTTTTTTCTTATCCTCGCCGCAGCAGCCTCAGCACCACCATCAAAACGGCCACCAGAACCACCGCCAACGCCATGGCCTTGGCCAGTTCCTTCCCCTCGGCCTTTCTTCCCTCCGGTGTCTTGCTGTAAGCAATGCCGTCCTCCACCGCCAGGTTGGCGGGCAGCTTGAACTTCAGCCGCTCCAGCATCTCATAGGCCGCCCCCTCATTGAGAAAGCTGGCCTTCCACACCGGTTTTTCCCCCTCGGTATACAGGGCCAGGTCATAGCAGGTCCTCATATGGGATCTCCCCACGGTGTAAGTATCCTTGGCCAATGTGGCCCGGCGGATATCCCTGTTCCTCACCACCCGGCTCTTCCCCGGCTGGCGGAAATAGAGATACCCCTCCCCCAGCCACAAAGTACAGGGCTTCACCTGTGGTGCCGGGGAATAGGGCAGCTTTGCGGCCGTGCCCATCTGCCGGGCAAACTCCTCCCGCTCCCCCTGACTGGGCAGGACCTCCTCCACAGAGGCCAGAAGGGGCTTGATAAAGCGGCTCTTATAGTCCCCCATCTTCCATATCAGGGCCATAATGACCACCTGAACGAAGATGACCACCGCCTCCATGGCCCCGCCGCCGTCCAGCAGCATGACAACACCGCCCAGCATATTGAAGCCGACCAACGCCATCAGTCCGATGGTCAGTAGCCGTGCTTTGCCAAACCGCTCTTTGATCTCCGCCAGTTCCTGTTCCTTCCACTGCTCAAACATACCTATTCCTCCCGCAAAAAGGCCGGAGCACCGCTCCGGCCCGGGCTTATTTGTTCAGCATCTCTACTGCCGACCTGGCCGCCATCTGTTCGGCCTCTTTCTTGCTGTGTCCGGTGCCCCGACCCACCGCCTTACCGTTCAGGTCCACCTCCACGGTGAACACCTTGGCATGGTCGGGACCGCTTTGGCCGATGAGGCGATAGGCCAGCACCTGACCGCTCTCCCGCTGCACCAGCTCCTGCAATGCGGTCTTATAGTCCCGTGTCACGGCCTTTTCGGTCTCTCTGGCCAGAATGAACCGCTGAACGATTTTCCTGGCCTCCGCAAGTCCTCCGTCCAGATAAACCGCCGCCAGCACCGCCTCCACTGCGTCCGCCCGAATAGAGGGCCGCTCCCGGCCCCCGCCGGCGGCCTCTCCCCGGCCCAGCCGGAGAAACTTCCCCAGCTCCAGCCGGTCAGCCACCTCCACCAGACTCTCCTCGCACACAAGGGCCGCCCGGGTCCGGGTCAGGTCCCCCTCGGGAAGATCGGGGTGGGCATGATACAGGTGATCGGCGGTCACCATCCCCAGAATGGAATCGCCCAAAAACTCCAGCCGCTCATTGCTGCCCAGCCCCCCACGGTTCTCGTTGGCATAGGAGCTGTGGGTCAGCGCCTGCTGGAGCAGGCTGCGGTCCTGAAAGGTATAGCCAAGTCTGGCTTCCAGTGTTTCCATCACTCACCCAGCTTGCTTCGCAGATAGCCCACCAGGTCTCCCACGGTGTGGATGGAGGCGATATCCTCTTCGCTCATCTCCTCGATGTCGAACTCCTCCTCCAGATTCATGGACAGCTCCACCAGGTCCACGGAATCGGCCCCCAGGTCATCCATGCCCATGTCCTCGGTGATCTCCTCTACCTCAAGGCCGAACTGCTCGGCCAACAGCTTTGCCACTTTTTCAAAAATCATAATTGGACCTCCTAACTTTTGGCTTACAGGCAAATATGATAATAGGCAATATCTCCCTGTATGTCAAGGGGTAAATCAAATTTTCTCCTTTTCGTCCTTCCCCACCGGCAGACGCATATACTCCATATTCTCCGCAATGCTCTCCACGATCCCCGCCGAGGCAAACCGCGCCGCCTGGGCAATGGCGTTCTGAATGGCATAGGCGTCGGAGGAGCCGTGGGCCTTGATCACCGGCTTTGCAATGCCTACCAGCGCGGTGCCGCCGATCTCCCGGGAGTCCATCAGCTTCTTGAACTCCTTCAGCCCACCGGCGGCCAGCACCGCCGCCATCTTGCCCGCCAGATTCCGCTTGAACATCTTCTTCAGCTCCCCGGTGAGGAACAGTGCCGTCCCCTCCACCGTCTTGAGGAAGATATTGCCGGAATAGCCGTCGGTGACGATGACGTCCACCGCACCCAGCACCGCCTCCCGGGCTTCCACATTCCCCACAAAGTGGATGCGGCCCTCCTCCCCGGCCTGCTTCAGCAAAGCATAGGTCTCCCGCTGGAGGTCCGTTCCCTTGCCTTCCTCGCTGCCGATATTCAAAAGCCCCACCCGCGGCTCCGGCTTGCCCAGAATATGCTCGGCATAGTAAGACCCCATAAAGGCGAACTGCAGCAGATACTCCGGCGTACACTCGGCAGTGGCGCCGCAGTCGATAAGGATGGCCCCGTTGGGCAGTTGGGGGGCCAGAGCTGCCCGGCGGATACCCCGGATACGCTTGGTGATAAGAGTCGCCGCCGACAACAACGCCCCGGTGGAACCCGCCGACACAAAGGCGTCTCCCTTCCCCTCTTTCAGCAGGTTCAGCCCCACCGTCAGAGAGGAATCCTTCTTCTCCTTGAAGGCCGTGGCGGGGTTGTCTTCCATCTCCACCACCTCAGAGGCGTGGACGATCTCCAGCCCCGGGGGAGGGGCGTCATGGCCCAGTTCCTGAAGGATGGACAGCAGTTCATCCCCCCGGCCCACCAGAACAGCCTCTACCCCCTGCTCCCGCACGGCGGCCAGAGCGCCCTCTACATTGCAACGGGGGGCGTTGTCTCCGCCCATGGCGTCTATGATGATTTTCATGGTGTCTCCTCCTTTGGTGGAAGGGTTTCCTTTTGATTTGGACGATATCGTCCCAATGGGGGAAGTTTGAACGCTTCTCCCTTTTGATCGTATTGTTTCATCTGCCCGGCGGGGGGGGACCCCTCGGGGGTAAAACCGCTGTGGGAAAGAGGGATGCTTTATCTTGCAGTTGTTTTTTTGCCTGCCCGACTGGGGATTGTTTTTCCGCTTGCCCAGCGGGGGCCAAAACCACTTTTTCTTTTGCAGCGCAAAAGAAAAAGCGGTTCTGGACTCCGAAAAAGAAAAGGTAGACCAGTGGAGATTATGGGGCGGTACGGTACAACCGAACGTTGGTGTTGTGCTGTTATGGTGTCCCTCGGGTAAAAGACTTTAGGGTATCCCTCTTGTTTCCGGCGGCCTGCGTTTGAACGACCCGTGGTCCCTCTTGCGCCACTGCCGTTGAGGGGGTGGAATACCGCTCCTTGTTCGTTGGTATCCACACCGCCTGGGTGGGTGGTAACTCGTTAGGAGAACCACCCCTCAAGCTGTGTAGGCCGAGGCGGGTCGATTTCAACGGCATTTCTTCAGTGTTCCACCAACGGACGCACGGGTGCGGGGCAAGTGGGACCATGGGAGCGTAAAGACGACACGAGCCGACTCCAATGCACTTGGTCTTGACCTGAGACTTTTCTTGGAGAGCGCGAGAGGCTATTCTTTTCCTCGGGAAAAGAATAGTCTTTCGCATCCACGCACCCATAGGCTTCCCTCGCAACTATCATCCAAACGGTATTTCCTGCCAGTTTACCTCATTTCAGCCTGGTCTGTCAACCCCAGCAGATAGTCAGCGGAAACATGGTAATGCTTACAAATAAGAGGCAATTTCTCCAACGTAGTCATCCGGGTGCCCTTTTCCATCTCACTGATTTGATTGATACTAACACCCAGAAGATCCGCCAGCACTCTCTGCGGTTCTTTCGTCTCTTTGCGGAGTTCCCGCATCCGTTGGGCAAATATTTCTTTCGTAGACATGAGAACCCCCTTGACAATTCACTAATAAGATGATATTCTATATTCATCTTATTGGTGAAGGGTGATGTTTATGGACATTATCTATGAAATCTCCTACCTTCTCACCGAAGGCATCGACAAACTCCAGCAAACCGACATGGAGTACCGAAAAACCCGCCAGTTGGAAAACCGTATTCTGGAACAGCTGAACGAAGCCGTCGGAAAGGACATGGTGGAAAGACTCACCGATGTGCAGGCCGAACGATTGCTGGTCGACCAGTTTCACGCCTTCCTTTGCGGCCTGCGGTTAGGCGTTGCGCTTCTTGACCTCTAATGCCTCCAGCGCCCGGTTGGCAATGAGGGTATTCTTCTCCCGCTTGCCGCCCTTCACCTTTTCCGGCCAGGGGGGCATGATGCCGAAGTTTACGTTCATGGGCTGAAAATCGGTGACGCTCTCATTGGACACGTAGAGGGCCAAGGCTCCGATGGCGGTCTCCCGTGGGAAATCCACCGGCGGCTTTCCCAACAGCCGGTTGGCCATCTCAATGGCGCAAAGACAGCCCGAGGCGGTGGACTCCACATAGCCCTCCACACCGGTGATCTGCCCGGCAAAGGCCACCCGGGGACACTCCTTCACCCGGTAATAGCGGTCTAAAAACCCGGGGGACTTCAAATAGGTATTCCGGTGCATGACCCCGTACCGCAGAAATTCTGCCTGGGCCAGCGCGGGGATCATGGAAAAGACCCGCTTCTGCTCCCCCCACTTCAAATGGGTCTGAAAGCCCACCAGATTGTAGATGCTCCCCTCGCTGTTATCCTTGCGAAGCTGGACCACGGCATAGGGAGTCTCCCCCGTGGCCGGGTCACGAAGCCCCTTGGGCTTCAGGGGGCCGTACCGCAGGGTATCCTCCCCCCGCCGGGCCATGACCTCCACGGGCATACAGCCCTCAAACACCCGGGAGTCCTCAAACCCGTGGACCTCCGCCTCCTCGGCGGTGCGAAGGGCCTGCCAGAAGGCCAGATACTCCTCCTTGGACATGGCGCAGTTGATATAATCCGCCGTCCCCTTGTCATAGCGGGAGGCAAACCAGGCCCGGGTCATGTCAATGCTCTCAAAGCTGACCAGCGGGGCGGCGGCATCAAAAAAGTTCAGCGTGCCGCTGCCCGGAAAAGCCCTTGCAATGGCCTCCGTCAGCCCTTCCGAGGCCAGCGGCCCGGCGGCGATGATGACCTCCCCCTCCGGAATGTCGGTGACCTCCCCCTCCTCCACGGTGATGAGGGGATGGGCCTTTATTTTCTCCGTAACGGCGGCGGAGAAGGCGTTGCGGTCCACCGCCAGAGCGCCTCCCGCCTCCACCCGGTGGGCGTCGGCGCAGGCGATGATCAGGCTGTCCAGCCGCCGCAGCTCCTCCTTCAAAAGCCCCACGGCGTTTTCCATCTGATCAGAGCGCAGGGAGTTGGAGCAGACCAGCTCTGCAAAGTCGGCGCTGTGATGGGCAGGGGTGGATTTTTGGGGCTTCATCTCCCGCAGTGTGACGGGGATGCCCCGCTGTGCCAGCTGCCAGGCCGCTTCGCACCCTGCCAGCCCGGCCCCTATCACGGTGACCATTTCCATTGCGCCCCCTCCTCTCTTTCATTCGGACCGCCCTTGGGACTGCCCGGCGGCTTATTTCTCTCCCTTTTTGGCCCCCGCCTTTTTGACGGCGGCCTTTTTTGTTCCGGTTTTCTTTGCGGCGGTCTTTTTCCCCGCCTTCTTCTCCCCGTCCGCTCCTTCTTCCTTCTTCTTGTAATACCCTCTCTTATCCTCGGGCGTGAAGTTGGCGCAGTCGGGGTTGATGCAGAAGGGCTTCTTGGCCCCCCGGCCCGACAGCTTGAACATGGTATGCCCACAGCCGGGGCAGTTATCCGCCATCGGCACGTCAAAGGTCATAAAGTCGCAGGTCCGGCTCTCCTCCCGGCCGCTGGCGTGTTCACATGCGTAATAAGTGTACTGCCGGCCGTTTTTCTTGCTGGTGCCGGTGCGCTTCAAAAGCCGTCCACCGCACTTGGGGCACTTGCCGGGCATCTGCTCCACAATGGGCTGGGTGTGGCTGCATTCGGGCCAGCCCGGACAGGCCAAAAACCGGCCGAACCGCCCCGACTTGAACACCAGATGCCGCCCGCACAGGGGGCAGATCTCCTCCGACACCTCATCGGGGACCTTGATGCGCTCCCCGGCGTCGGCCTCTGCGGCGGCCAGCTCTTTGGAGAAGCCGCCATAGAAGTCTTTCATCAGGTCCTTCCAGTTCTCCTTGCCCTGCTCCACCTGATCCAGATTTTCCTCCATCTGGGCGGTAAAGTCATAGTCCACGATATCGGGGAACTTGTCCTTCATCACCATATTCACCGTCTCCCCAAGAGGGGTGGTACGGAGGTACTTGCCCTCCTTCACCACATACTCCCGGCTTTCGATGGTGGAGATGGTGGGGGCGTAGGTGGAGGGGCGGCCGATGCCCTTCTCCTCCAGCGCTTTGATCAAGCTGGCCTCGGTGTACCGGGCGGGGGGCTGGGTGAAGTGCTGCTTGGGGGTCAGGCCATTCAGCTTCAGGGCCTCCCCCTCCTTCAAATCGGGCAGGGGAGACTGGAACTCCTCGTCCTCCTCGTCCTTCCCCTCCACATACACCGCCGTATAGCCGGAGAACTTCAGCGCCGTGTGGTTTGCCCGGAAGCGGTAGTCGCTGCTCATGGCCTCGATGGTCACGCTGTCATAGACGGCAGAGGACATCTGGCAGGCCAAAAACCGGCTCCAGATCAGCTTGTAAAGCCGGAACTGCTCCCCCGTCAGGTCCTTTTTGATATCCTCGGGCACCAGATTCACGTTGGAGGGCCGGATGGCTTCGTGGGCATCCTGCGCCCCCTCCCGGGCCTTATAGACCCGGGGCTTGCCCGGATAGTACTCCTTGCCGTAGCGGCCCAAAATAAAGGTCCTGGCGTCGGCCACCGCCTCGTCAGAAAGACGGAGGGAGTCGGTACGCATATAGGTGATAAGACCCACGGTCCCCTCCCCGGTGATGTCCACGCCCTCATAAAGCTGCTGGGCAATGGCCATGGTCCGCCGGGGGGCCATACCCAGCTTCCGGCTGGCCTCCTGCTGAAGCGTGGAGGTGGTAAAGGGAGGCGACGGGTTCCGCATCCGGTCCTGCCGCTTCACCTCGGTAACGGAGAAGGTCCCCTTCTCCACCGCCGCCATAACGGCCTTCACCTCGTCCTCATTGTGAAGCTCCTGCTTCTTCTCCCTGCCGTAGAACTGGGCGGTAAACTGGCCCACATTGGGCTTTATCCGCTCCAATGCGGCGTCCAGAGACCAGTATTCCTCCGCCTGAAAGGCCCGGATCTCCTCCTCCCGCTCACAGACCAGCCGTGTTGCCACCGACTGGACCCGGCCGGCAGACAGACCCCGGCGGATCTTCTTCCACAAAAACGGGGAGATCTGATAGCCCACCACCCGGTCCAGCACCCTTCTCGCCTGCTGGGCGTCCACCAGATCCATGTCCAGCTGCCGGGGGGCGGCGATGGCCTCGTTGACCACCTTTTTGGTGATCTCGTTGAAGGTCACCCGGTAAGTCCGGTCGGCGGGCAGGTCCAAAAGCTCCTTCAAATGCCAGGAGATGGCCTCCCCCTCCCGGTCAGGGTCGGTGGCCAGAAAGACACGCTCACTCTTTTTAGCGGTCTTTTTCAAATCGGAAATGATATCCTCTTTCCCCTTGATGGGCTGGTAGTCCACGGAGAAATCCTTCTCCACATCCACGCCGATCTTACTCTTGGGCAGGTCCCGGACATGGCCCATGGAGGCCTTGACCTCATAGCCCGGTCCCAGATATTTGGTAATGGTCTTGGCCTTGGCCGGAGACTCCACGATCACCAGATCGTTCTTCGTTTTCGTCGCCACAGCGTAGTACCTCCAAATGTTCGTCTGATTGATAAAACCCTCCTGAAGCAGCAAGGGCAGACACGGCCTTGGCCCGTGTTTCCCCTCACCGATCCGGAGCGGCTTTTCCCTGTTGCCTTTTACCCCTTTTTGACCCTTTTTTACGTCCTTCGGGCCGGTTTCTGCCCTCTTTTTATGGAGTCAGGATCACCGACGCATAGAAGCGTTTCCCCGGCTTTTCCTCCGCCATGCCTCTCAACTGAAGCATGGTCAGCGCCGAAAGCACGCGCCGGGCAGGGATCTGGGCCGATTCCGCAATATCATCGGCCGTCAGGCTTCTGCGCTGGATACACAAAAGGATATCCCGCTCGTCATCGGTAAACGCCTCCGGATCATCCGTTAAAGAAATATATGCCCGCCCAGGCTCTTTGTCAACCTCTTTTTCTTCCGCCGGGGGTTTTCGGCCCCCTCCCCGTGCCGGAAGAAACTCCTCCGCCGGCGCCGCTTCCAGCCGTTCCAGCGCAGCCTCTTCCTCCATGGGCGGCAGGGGCGCCCGCCCCGGGAAAAGATGGATAAATTCATTTAAAATATCCCCGGCGGATAAAATCAGCTTGGCCTCTCCCCGCTGGATCAGCCGGTTGCAGCCCAGACTGGCCGGCGCCCCTGCCGGGCCGGGATAGGCAAAGACCTCCCGGTTCTGCTCCAGCGCCAGCCGGGCGGTGATGAGGGCCCCGCTGGGTTCCCCCGCCTCCGCCACCACCACGCCCATGGAAAGGCCGCTGATGATGCGGTTGCGGACGGGGAAGTGAAATCCGGCGTGTTCGGTCCCCGGCGGATACTCACTGATCAGGGTCCCTGCGGCGGTCACATCCTCATACAGCCAGCGGTGGCGTTTGGGATAGACCACGTCCAGCCCGCCCCCCAGTACGCTGACCACCGTACCGCCGCCCTGTAAAGCCCCCTTGATACCGGCGGCGTCAATGCCCTCCGCCATGCCGGAGACCAGCACCGCCCCGTTCCGGGCCAGTTCAAGCCCCAGCTTGCCCGCCAATTCCTCCCCATAGGGGGTACACTTCCGGGTCCCCACCACCCCAACGGTCAGGTGGTCGTCCACGCTGAGGGCCTTCCCCTTCCAGTAAAGCACGCAGGGCGGGTCATAGATCTGGGCCAGCCGCTCGGGGTAATCGGCGTCCTGGATGGTCATGATGTGGATGCCAAGCCGGTCGCAGTCCCCCAGGATCTTCTCCGCCTCGGCCAGATTTTTATCCTCCAGGGCTTTCTTTTTACTCCCGGGCAGTCCCAGCAGGTCATACTCCTCCCGCTCCGCAAAATAGACCGCCTCCGGCGTGCCGAAATGGGCAAGGAGCATCTGGGCCTCCCCCGGCTGGAACCCCGGCCTTGTGGTGAGCCACAGGAAATATTTCAGGTTTGCCATCGGCGGGCCTCCCTTCTGCGGTATCTGAACAGAGGACGCTTCCCCCTCCTCTTACCGGTATCCCTCCCAAAGCACCACGGCCGCCGCCACTGCGGCGTTGAGGGACTCGCACTTTTCCTCCATGGGGATCTTCAGGCTCTTTTCGCAAAGATTCAGCATTTCTTCCGAAATGCCCCTCCCCTCACTGCCGATGACCACGGCAGCCTTTGTCATGTCCACCTGCCGCACATCCTCCGTATCCTTCCGCAATGCGGTGGCGTAGAGGGGGATGCCGGAGGCCTTCAGCAGTCCGGCCACCGCCCCCCGTTCCCCCTTCCATACAGGAAGGCGAAAGCAGGCCCCCATGGACGCCCGGACCGTCTTCGGCCCAAAGGGGTCGGCGCAGTTCCCTGTCAGCAGCAGACCCGCCGCCCCAAAGGCGTCGGCCGTCCGCCACACCGTCCCCAGATTCCCCGGGTCCTGCACCCCATCCAGCACCAGATACCGGCCTTTTTCTAACCGGTCCGGCAAAGCGGTATCGGGCAGGGTGCAGGTAAATACCACCCCCTGGGGGGTCTCCGTATCGGCCAGAGAAACCAGCACGTCCCCCGGGGTCTCCACCATCCGAAGACCGGCAGGGCAGACCGCCCTCTCCCCTTTGGCCAAAATCACGGTCTCTATGTCCCCGCCCCACCTGACCGCCTCCTCCAGCAGCTTGGGGCCTTCACAGACAAAAAGCCCCTGCTGACGGCGAAATGCGGCGGAGGCGTTCAGCTTCCGCACCTTCTGAAACAATGGGTTCTGCCGGCTTGTGATGGTCTCCATCACTTTACCTCATGAAGCAGATTGATGTCCTCATACCTGCCCAGAGCCACCACCTGGTCCCCCGACTCCAGCGGCAGGTCGGGAGAAGGGGCCACATTCAGCTCCCCGTTTTTGCGGATGGCGATCACATTCACATGATGGCGGTTGCGCACATCCAGCTCCCGCAGGCTCTTCCCCTGCCAGGACTGGGGTGCGGAAAGCTCCAGAATGCCGTAATCCTCGGATAGTTCAATAAAGTTGAGCACATTGGAGGAAGACAGCCCCTGGGCCAGCTTTGCCCCCATCTCATACTCCGGGAAAACCACCCGGTCGGCCCCTATCTTCTCCAGCACCCGGCTGTGAACGTGGCTCTGGGCTTTACAGATCACCTCTTTCACCCCAAGCTCCTTCAGGTTGAGGGTGATCAATGCGGAATTGCCCACATCGCTGCCCATGGCCACCACCACGCAGTCAAAATTCCGTACCCCAAGGGCCCGCAGCACCTCTATATTTCTGCCGTCGCCCGTCACCGCATGGGTCACATGGTCCGCCACCTGCTGGACCCGCTCCTCGTCCACATCCACCGCCAGGACCTCATGCCCCAAAGCAGAAAGCTCGCTGGCGATCGCGGTGCCGAACCGTCCCAAGCCAATGATCACAAAACTTTTCATTTCAGAAAACTCCTTTCAGCCGATCATAACGCTGAATGCGGGATATTTGATATGCAGACTGTCCTTTCTCCGGTTCAAAAAGGCAATGGAGAAGGACAGTATTCCCACCCTGCCGGCATACATCAGCACGATTAGAAGGGCCTGCGCCGGCCAGGTCAGGTGCGGCGTGATACCCGTGGTAAGCCCCACCGTCCCCAAAGCGGAAGCCGTTTCATAGGCCGCCTGGAGGAAGGTGGCTTCATGGGTCACCGAAATGAGCATGGAGC
>CAJUKH010000027.1 GCA_910587345.1 uncultured Oscillospiraceae bacterium
AAAATGTCTGTTGCGGCCTCGCAAGCTGTCACCCGGCTTTCCGTAATATCCGGGTCGTCCCTTGGTTTCTGGAGAAAGAGGGCCACGTCCTTCAAATCGGCCAGCCGCTCAAGAATGGCGTCAATGCTCATTCCTTTGGATGAGGCCTCCGCCGGGGCCTTGCGTTTACCCTGCTTTTTCACGTTTGCCGACCTCCAAATCCGCCGGGGAGGCGAGTACGTTGTTGATCTCGCAAAACTGGGCGAGGGTCATGCGCTGCTTGCCAGTCCGTTGTGCGTAGGCCCACTCAATCTGCGCCCCCTGGCTATGGGTCCAGCCCTTCAAGGCCACCACCGTGTCCGCCGCCTCCAAAACGGAAAGGGAAATCCTCATATAGTCGTTTTCCTTGAGGCCCAGGGGGAGAAAAGTAGAATCGACCGGGGTGTACCCGGCTTTCTCTACAAGCTGACGGGCAAAGGAAAATTCCCGCTGGTAGCCGTCGAGGTTGCTGCTGATAGGTCCGGCGAGGTAAACCACGCCTTTTGTTTGGGTCATGCTTTCACGCTCCTTAAAAAATAGTTTGCTGCTCCAATGGGTCAAAGTTCATCCACAATACTTCCCGCCGCCTTGTGGCTGTTTGGGCCAGGGATGTTGCTTCGTCCCTTCTCCATCCCTGCAGGGCGTCATTATATAGGCTGTTATCGTAGCCGGATAAAATGACCGGCCCTTTGTGCGCCCTCAAGACCTCCAACAACTCCCCGTGATCGGCGTCGGTCATTTCATGGCGGTATTGCGGCCGCTTTCCTTGCCTGGAAGAAATGATATAAGGCGGGTCTGCGTAGATCAACACGTTCGGGTGGTTGAATCTGGCAATCACGTCAACGGCTGGGAGGTTCTCAATTTGGACGCCTCTTAGCCGCTCCGCCGCCTCAAAAATTTTGCCGGGGGTATTGCACCAGCCTCTTGCTGCATACGCTTTTTCCCGGCCTTGTACGTCGTTTTTCCAGCCGACCTTTTCGCCGGTCGTTCTAAACCCGTGGCCCATCATCATGCGGATGTAAAAGTCAACTGCCCTTTGGAAACTGTCTGTCTCCGTGTGTTGCGCCTCCCAGGCGGCGTTGTAGACGTCTCTTGCGTATGGTGTCCAATAAATAGCGTTGGCCAGCCGCTCCGGGTCCTGTCTTATCCAACGAAACAGGTTGATAACATCCCCATCTAAATCGTTGATGGTTTCTATTGGGCTTCGGTTTTTACCGAACAGGACGGCCCCGCTGCCAAAAAACGGCTCAAGGTAGCTGTGGTGTTCCGGGAAATGCCCTATAATCCAATCCGCAAGCGACCATTTTGCCCCAGGGTACTTAAAAATCGAGGTCATTAGGTAGCCCCGCCAATTTTAGGCGGTACCCACCCGAAAGTGATAAGGGCCATATTTGCGCCCCTGGTTTGGTGTGCGTAAAGGGGCATTTTCACGGGAAACTTGAAAAGGGGGGCCGGGTGTTCCTCTACCCGCTGCCGGTCCACGGCGTCCTGTACCGCTCTAAGCTCCGACCGCCGCCGGTCAATGTCCGGGGGGAGCCGGACCAAACCGGCGAGGCGGTCCAACAGCTCAAGGTCTGCCGTTCCCTGCAATTCCTGGAGCTTCTTTACCCATCGCATCTTGTTCCAGCTCTTGATAACGGTAAATTGTACGTTGTCGGCATCCTTGATGCGCAGGGTGTTGCCCTGCAAGGCCATTTTCACGGCTTGACTTCCTCCTTTCATGTGGTCTATAATGGGGGTGTCTCAATTCGGCGGTTTACTCCGCCCCGCCGCTCTCGGTGCTGGTAACGCCGGGGGCGGCTTTCTTCTTTCCGGGTTTCTTCGTCTTGATAATGACAATAGAAGAATCGACGGTGTAGAGGTCGAAAACCTCCTGCAGCTTGTTTACCCGCCTGTAATTTCGGAGGGTGTCATACCGCCGCTTGCACTCTTTGGGGTCTTCATAGTCGATCTTCATGTTCTTCTGTTTCCCGGCAAGGAAAGCGATCAAGGCCAGGGTTTCCTCGCTCCTGCCCCCAGGCGGTCCCTTCCGGGGCGGCAGGACCTCAAGGTCATAGGAAATTTTCATGTGTTCGCCTCCGTCATGTTGTGTAGTTCATGCTTTCATCTGGTATAACGTCGAGATAGGTTAGGCTGTCTGTTCCCGGTATCGTGGCGTAAAGGCTCACGGTTTTAGGGCCTCTTGCCTGTTTTTCCCGCTCATGGCCGACCGCCGAGCGCATGGCGTTCCACGCTATGGTGCTAAATTCGTACTTGTATAAAGCGGGTTCCTCAAACCACCTTATAACCGTCCGCAAGTATCGGAAAATCACAACGTCAAACCATTCATCCGGGGGGAGGCGTTGCTGTCGCAGGAAACTTTCAACCACCCACAAATTTTGGGCGGCGACGTCTTGCTCTGCCGTTGTGAGGGGTCTAAAGGTCCGCATAAACAACTACCCCCCCCCGCAAAGGGAAAGAACGCTTTCATAGCTTCTACCTCTCTAATTCCTCCAGGTATTCCTGGTAAACCGTCATGACCTCCCGGCTGTAATCCGTGGAGGTCTGCCCTGCGTTTAGGGCCTTTCTCGCTCCGCCGGGTCCCATGTTGTAGGCCATTAAAAGGGCCTCGCTCTCCGGCTCAAACCCGTAACGGCTTACAAGCTCCCGGAGGTAGTCAAGGGCTACGGCGGCGCACTGTGCCGTGTCCGTCAAGTCGGTAACGCCGAGGGCCTCCATCCTGCCGGTGTGCCAGCGGGTGTTGATCTGGAAAACGCCGAGGCTGTCCCCGCCGTCTCCCTGGGTATCGGGGTTAAACCGGCTTTCGTGCTGCCCTATTGCCATCAGGAAACAAAACAGGCCGGGGTCATACTCGCAAGCCTCAAAAATGGCCCACTGTGTTTCGGCCTCAAGTGGAATTTCCAGGGGCTTGATTCGGTGCAGGGTGCTGTCGTCGCTCCATAACTCCGAGGATGAATCCGCCGGGGCGTCGGTCCCGTCCGGCTCCGCTGGCCGGGTAACTGCCGGGGTGTGCGTGTCTGCCGGTGCCGGGGTCTCCGCCGCCGGTGGCTCCATCGTGGCGATCACTACGGCGCAAAGAATCAGGGCGGCGGCGGCAACTGCCAGCAGAATGTTCCTTTTATCCATCTGCCCTGCCCCTTGCGGCTGTGGCCGCTCTCTCTCGTTTCCACTGCTGGTAATCCGCCTGTATGGCCGGGTCCTGGAAATCCCGCTGAATTGCCCGGAGGGCAACCTGGGCGAGGTTGTGTCCAACGTGCCGGGGTATTCGTGCCGTGTCAATATGTACCGTGTTACTGACAAGCACCGCTTTTAGCTGTCCTTTCAACGGTCAGCCTCCTTTCTGTCTGTCTATCGTTCAATTTTCAAGGTGCAGGGTGGGCGGCGGCTCCGCCGCCCTGTCAGCCGCTGGCGGTGGACCGGCTGGCGGCGACCAGCTTGTCCTGGGCTTTCATTCCGTTAATGAACGCCTCCGCAAGCACCGCCATAATGGGCTGCTTCTCCTT
>CAJUKH010000028.1 GCA_910587345.1 uncultured Oscillospiraceae bacterium
AGCCGCCTGCGGGCGGCAGGGGGGAAAGGGGGAGCAAAAGAGCGGCCCCTTCGGGGCCTTAAAGAGAAAGTCACCTCCCCCTTTCCCCCCTCGCTCCGGCTGTGGGAATGATGGAAAACCCTCCGGGTTTACCACATTCCCACAGCCTCCGCACACCCCCTTTTTCCCCTCCGACTTTCTCCCTTTCCAAGAGAGAAAAAGAGACGTTTTTTAGGGTTTAGGGGGGCGTTTATTATCAATACATTTTTTTCCCTATTTTTGCTCTAAATTATAGCCTGTCCTCTCTGGCTTTTCAAGCCCTCCAGACAGGCTATTTTTCACAAACTCTCATGTCCTTTGGAACCACGTCCAGGGGCTTAGTATGGAGACAAATGACCTCCCAATAGCCCGATCTAAAATTCACCCTAAATTTGGGCTTGAGCATGATGTTATACTTATCCGGCTCCGCACACCATCTCTTATCCTCGATCATGCTTCCATAGCCTTTATTGTAAATCCCGTTGATCCCCAGCCTGTCAATCAGCCGGTAGCCATCTTCATTCTTCCGAAGCAGCTCCTCCAGGATTTGCTCTCGTACCTGTTCCTCTGGAAAATCCACCACATACGGGCTTTGTATCACCGTCTTCCAGAGCAGCACCCTTTTCACATGCCGGTTGCCGTCTTTGTACTGATGATCCGTTTCTTCTGAGACGACTACTACATACCCAGTATGCTCTTTCTTGGGCTTCAGCTTCCTGTCAGCGTTGGCCCTCTCTCTGGATATCCGCAGCAGATTGGCATTCAGCGCCCGCTGATGGGCGCTCTCAGCCCTTTCAGCAGCCAGGTCGGCCTCCATAGCCTCCACCTTCTTCTGGGCCTCAGCGGCGGCTTGTTGGGCCGTATATTGGGCTCCCCGTCTTGCATCGTTTATCGCCCTCTCAGCCTCATATTTTGCCCTACTGGCTTCACTCTCCGCTACTGCCTTCTCCCGATAAATCTGATCATACTCTTTCTTGGTCAAAATCACATGGGTACACTCCGGGTCAGAATGGCCACCCGGGACAGCCTTATAACCAAAAGCACCATCCTTGACAAACCTGGCCATAGCAGCTCCCTCCTCCTCACAGGCCCCGGATGTAGTTGTCGGCCACGACACTGATCCGGTTATGTCCCAGGGCCTTACTGCACACCAGCATGGCAGCCTTGTCCAGCTTCTTCCCGGCCTCGTCCTTGCGGCAGGTATAGACCTGACTCTGATACCGACGCCCGGTGCCTTTATTTACTCTGTCATAGGGGATATCTTGGATTGCCCTGGCATGGGCCTTGTAAATGGCCGTGGCGTACTCGGCCCGGTAGGAATGGATATCCGCACTCTTATGAACGTGCTGCCAGACCTTTTCCTCTGCCGGCGTCTCCTGCATCCTGGCTACGATCTGCTCCACGTTCTTCCCAATGATAGGGCTTACCCGCTGCCGGCCACCTTTGCCCTGGCGAACAAAGGTGAAATACTCCCCTGAAAACATCCTGGTATCCTTCAGCATGTCCAGCCGCTTCGTCTCCTGGGCCGTCCGCTT
The DNA here is from genome assembly GCA_910587345.1 of uncultured Oscillospiraceae bacterium. Classification (GTDB taxonomy): domain Bacteria; phylum Bacillota; class Clostridia; order Oscillospirales; family Oscillospiraceae; genus Vermiculatibacterium. The sequence continues at coordinate 1,554 of CAJUKH010000028.1, forward strand.
GTCCTCCGGGATAGCTTCAAACCTGGCGATCCCGGCCTCGATCTGTGCCCTGGTCACCAGGTCTTTCCCCTTCAAAGCCTCCAGCTCACTTCGCCGCAACCCTGTCCCCCGGCAAAACTTAATCAGTTCGTCATTATTGGTTTTGGAGAAGTGGCGATCCCGCACACGGTCGCCGCGGCTCCTCTTGATATCCTGGCGGTTTCTCTTTGGGGGCTTAAAATAATTATCATCGTCCGGAGCAATCCCGTACAGCTTGCCCAGGGCCTTGGCCTCCAGCTGGACAGTCCAGGCAGACAGGCCCTGGTCAACCCTTGTCTGAAGCCACTCGTTGGCGTACTTCCTTGCGCTTTTCAGCGTGGTACACTCTGGATGGTGCTCCTTGATGTACTTGATAAAATACTTGGTGTGCTTCCAATACGCCTTGTAGGTGCTGAAGGAGAAAATCTTATCTCTGTCCGTCCCATCAGCGACCGCCGCTCTCTTGCTCTCACCAAACGACAGCATCCCTGTGAGCCGGTCATAGGCTTGCTGGTGCAAGTCTTTCGAGTAAGATTTATTTCGTCTCCCCACCAGGCAGCCCCTCCCTCCAGACCATCAGCCTACATAAACGGAATAATATAAACAGGTTATTTGTATTATATCATTTATATAAATGATATAATACAAATATTTTATATACGACACATACATTATAGCGGTTAAAGCCAGACCGCCTCCTGCCAGCTCCAATCGGAGACTCGACAATCGGCAAAGTACACTTTTTAACGTCTTATGTGTGACGGGTTTGGGATTGCTCCCTACACTTTTTATCTTGCTTATGTGTGCAGCCCTATTTATTAAACATCTACGGCAGTTCGGGTTCTGTCGGCTCCTTGATCCGAGGGAGCAGCTCTCCGGTCATCTTTACAGTGCAACCGGCCACGTTCAGAGGGTGGGTAGGGACACGATACATTTTACTTACCCGAGCTTTCAAAAGGATTACTCACATCGGGGTCAATGGTGTGCTTTCCCGTTCACAAAGGTTACTACGGCAAGCCCGCACACCACACAGGGGTATCAAACCTGTACGGCTTCTGATTAGCAAATGCTAAACCCCCAGCCAGGAGCCGGGACGCTCTGGGCCTAATTAGCTGTTTATCCTCGCCCAGACGAGCAGCGTGGGAAGATGACGTCTACCTGGTCGCCGGCCGGCAGCGGCCAGCCTGGTTCCGCTATCTCAGCGGTATCTAACCCTCCACGTTTAGTATAGCATAAGTTTCCGGGGCAGTCAAGATATTCCTAAAACTAAAGGTATAGCGGTTTACCCGTTCATTATATAAACGGGTAAACCGCTATACCTAAAACAGGAAACGGGGGAAGCCCATCCAAGGTGCTTCCCCCGTTCGATCAACCACGATAAATTCCGGAGTCAAATGTAAACTGGCCGATAACATTGCCATTCATGTCATACACATTCACACTATCACTCTTTGGATTAATGTGATCAGAGTAGCGCATATATCCGCTCACATCATTGTCTCCTACACAGGCAATATAATCTGGTGCGTATCCTGCAACATATTGATTATATACGCTACCAAACGTCTCGCCTTTGGCATTTTTAGGAAAGTCTCCATTAACCAGGCCACCACTAAATTCTTGCGCAAAGAGAGGATCAATTTCATAACCGGTCAAAGGTCCCATATCCTGAGCCACTGGAACATCCAAAGAGGAAATTTCCTGGATGCGCTTTTGGACAATCGGATTTGCTTCTGCTTCATCAAAGTCATCCAAAACAAACCAATCGATCTGGTTTCCTTCCAGGTCATATAGAGGGATTTGGTAATTGCTTTCTTCTAACTGAATATTGTATCGCTCAAAAGCCTTAGAGTTGTAAAAAGTAGGGCAGAGTTGCTGACGCTTTGCATAACCTACATTTCCATTCATGCCCACAGCAGCAATCAGGTCGGGTTTCTGGATATCTCCGTCCAGTATGGAGCCATAAGTCAACCCTTGATTGTTGGTAGGCAGTTCCGATGTGCTCCTGATAAGACCACTGGTATCGTAAATATCCGTAAACTCTCCATTTTCATATTTAAGCCCTGGCACTCTGGGGGAATACCCTCTCCCATCACGGTCCTTAAGCTGGACCACACCACCGAAGTAGCATGTAGGCATAAAGGGACCATTATTTGTCTGGGCCACAGCGTAATTGTTAGACTTAGTTTGTTCTATAGGCTTAGTCTCCCGTATCACATTTTGATTGTGGTCCAGGACAAATGCCTGTACTGTCATAGTACCAGCCGGCACATAAGCATCAGGTAAAATCCAAACCGCAGCGTTACACACACCGCCGCCATGATAGGCATTAGTGTAAATGTCAAAGGTATGATTGCCGAACGATACTGTGTTGGTTTTGGATGTCTCCTCCTGATAAATCACCCGAGGGGCGATTTCATCGGTTTCGGCGGCAAATGCACAAACCGAACCAAGCATGGCAATGCTGAGGACTCCAGCCAGCAGTGCAGATAAACGTTTTTTCATATTGACCTCCATTTCTTTCATATGTTTGTGCTTAATTTTGATCTTATTTATAACTTACAGTTTCCTTCTCACCTCACCTTCCTAATATTCAATAAATCCGGTAACACTTACCGTATTGCTGGATTTGTTGTAAACGCCAAAGCGATATTCTCCACGCTCATCAATTCTAATTGCTCTATTGATACTTCCTTCCTCTCCAGGCAAATAGTAAAACCTGTTATCTGGAGCGATCAACCCAAAATCTACATCGGCCCATCTTGGAGTATAGGAGCAATTGATAGTGACACACTCACCAGCTTCCATAGGAAACGAAGTATTAGCCTCTTTCAGTATATTTGCTTTGACACTCCAGGAAACGGAAGTCGTAGCTCTTGAATAGATCAAATTATCATCAATAACATTTTGGCTATCATCCAAGACCACATACGCCATATCCGACAGGTTTATGACATCTTCTTTTACATGAGATGTATCGTTACTGGCCCCTAATTCAACACAGTTTTCCGATGTAATCTCTATTTTCTCAATCAAATCGGTTTCCTCTACTTCTTCTCCAATAAGTGGCTCGGGGAAATCTCCGTTATCTGCCACAACAGCAAACGCAACGCTATTAGCAAAAATTAGAACCAAAAGCAGAGCAACTGCGAATCTCATTTTCTTTCCCATTTCCTACTCCTTTCCTAATTTGCCATCTTCTCGATCCAGACTCCCAACATCATAGGAATCCAGTTCTCCTATACTTACCGGTGGTGTCTCACTGTTCTCCCGGCTCTTATTGATAGAGAACATAATCCAAGCAGCAACACCAATAAATACCGCAATCACACATAAAACTATCGCAATTTTCTTTGAAAATACTGGCTTCTTTGATGTAATCTGTTGTCCTTCATCTGTAGGCCGTTTATCATCGGTAGCAACGCCCATCAATTCATCCATAGATACCTCATAAAATTTGCTCAGCCACATGAGGTTATCCGCTGATGGTATTGCCGTCCCAACCTCCCACCTGGATATAGCTTGCCGGGATACATTTATTGCTTCAGCTAATTCAGCTTGGGATAGACCCTTTTTCTTTCTCAGGTCAACCAGCTTCTCTTTGAGTTCCATCCACTATCGCCTCCAATTCTACATGAAGAGGTCATTAGGCGTAAACCGCAAGCGGTTTACGCCCTTGCAACTACATGTTGCAAGGGCCGTTTTTCTTGTAAACTTTAATTTCCATATACTCTTTAAGCTCGCTTTCATGGTCCTTCCTATACTGCTCCAGCAACTCTCCAATCAAATCACTAATACTCCTCCGCTGCACATAGGCAATCTTCTGAATGTCTTCATAAAGACTGGGAAGCACCGACAGGCTCACTCGTTTCTTTGTCTCCCTGTCCTCCTTGGGCCGGCCTTTCTTCCCGCTGACCGCTACCGGCGCACTATCGACTATGCTACCGACCACTGATGATCTCCTGCGGCTCTCCCGTTCCTCCAGCTTACTCATGATCTGCTCCCTCTCTTTCGTATTTGTCCGCTATCATCATATCAGCGATAGCATTGTACTCTATGGATATCTCGCTGCCGGGCGTTTGCTCCACCACGGCCAAGCCGTCATAAATTCCCTTCTTGGCCACAGCCAGACGCTTAATCACCCCCAGGAGGTTATACTCCTTTTTCAGAACGGCCAATATCTCGTTGTCATCCCCTACCCGCTTCTCGTAAAGGGTAGCTATGACCCCCAGCACCTTCAGCTCCGGGTTGATAAGCTCTTGTATCTCCTGGATACTGTCCTGGAGCTGCGTCAGGCCCCGGTACGCCAGGTAGTCCGTCTTGACCGGGATAATCACCCCATCAGCACATGACAGGGCGTTGATCGTCAGGATGGAGAGCTGCGGGGGACAGTCCACCAGAATAAAGTCATACTCCCCCCGAACCGGCTTCAAGGCCCTGTCTAAAATCTTCTCCCGGCTGGCCCTGGACAGCAGCTCCATCTCCATCGGTGCCAGGTCGATGATAGCCGTTACGATGTGCAGCCGCTCGCTGATCCACTCGATGCACTCGCTGATCGGTGCCCCATCCTTCTTCAGAACGTCTACAATCGTTCGCTTCACCTCCAGCGGCTCCAGGCCCACGCTGATGGTCAAGCTGGCCTGGCTGTCCAGGTCGATCAGAAGCACACGCTTCCCCTTTGCGGCCAGGGCAACGCCCAGGTTATGCGTTGTCGTGGTCTTGGCCACGCCGCCCTTCTGATTCGCTATCGCTATGACTTTCAACTGCTTCACTCCTTTTTTGATTTAATTGATATAATCTGCCCTCGATATTTAATGTATATAAATTATATCATATATTTACACATTTGTCAAACTAAAATGGTGCCACCTTATCCTGGTGGCACCATTTATATTTACGTTATATCAGTTATTTCTGTTATATGCATTAAATATATTATATAGTTTAAACTTTTACAAACAGGCCAATCGGACAGACGTCCTCAAAGCCAGGTGTCGAGATGTACCAGCAGCCGGGGCCGGTTGGCTCCCAGCTCACCTCCAGGGTGACATCATGCCAGCCATCCGGGAACAAGGCCGAGAACCACTCGCCGGCATGGATACCCCGGCCATCCAGGAGCAGCCGAGGGTGCAGATCGGCGTCTGCCGAGTCTGGTAACTGAATCTGAGCAATTTTTGCTTCTTCTGCCATACGTTCTAACTCCTCCATCGTCTTAACGATACCCTGGCCAGCTCGAACCTGGGCAAGACCTCTCCCTAATTTCCCTTTGGGATGAAATCCTTTCAAATCTTCCTCTGCCAGTTCTGGATTATCCTCGTCAAACACAATCGGCATCTTCTCTGCCATTTTCAGCAGTTCTACTTCTTCCTGTGTAATCGGCCCTCGTTGCTCAAGCGTTGTTTTGATAAGCATAACCCTCCATATTCTCTCATTTTAACACCCGTTCATTGTTAACCATCATAATGACCTTTGCAGCCAACAATAATAAGAATCCCATCTTCCAGGTAATAAGTCAGCCTGTCTGTATCATTGATCCGACGGCTCCAAAGGCCAGACAAATCATGTTTTAGCGGTTCCGGTTTTCCAATCCCAGTAAAAGGATCTCTCCTGGCATCTTTGATAAGGGCATTTATGCGTTTTAATGTGGCTTTGTCGGTCTGCTGCCATTCGCAATATTCATCCCAGGCGTCTCCATGCCATTGTAAGGTTCTCCCCATACTCATTCTACCTCAATAAGCTCATGTTCCTCAAACTTGGCTTTCCCTGATTTAATATCATCCAAGCGGCCTTTTAGGACACGGACATTACTTTCCGAGTAGAACGGATCAGCAGAAACCTCAAAGGGAATACGACATTCTCTGCCAACCTTCTTCGCAAAAATTGTAAACGCAGCACTCATAGAAAGGCCCAATTCAGAACAAACCCACTCCATCCTCTTTTTCACATCTGCATCCAACTTAAAATTCACATTTACTGGCTGAGCCATAAAGCAGCCCTCCCTTCCCATATAGTATATGCCAAGAGCAAGAAAAAATCAAGAATATTTCTTTATATTCTCATTACATAACCAGTCGATCCGCAGCAGTCAGATATAGCTCCCTGCATAGCCTGCAAGACCTCCTTTGGGGAATACCGCTTATCCGTTAGCACTTCTTCCCGCTCTGCCGACTGGAGCTTAAGGTAAACCTCGCGTTCAAACTGCAACGACTCTAAATCTACCATTTCCTAATCGTCCTCCGGCAAAATCTCTATTTCCGAAAACACTACTCCAACCACTTTATCAAGCAAGTCCTTTGGCAACTGCTCAACCACCTTACATGGCCTCGCCTTCAAATCCAACGCTTTCACGTGCTCACAAAGAACAACCCCAGTTGTCACTGTTCTACTGTCAAGCGGAATATGCAAAGGAAAGCGATTACTTGTATTCGTAATCGGGCAGACTATCGTGAGGTTCGTTTTTTGATTAAAAAAATCATTGCTTATTACAAGTGCCGGTCTATAGCCTGCCTGCTCATGACCCGCCTGTGGGTTAAAGTCAACCTTGATAATATCTCCTTGCCTTACCATACTTCCTCCCCGACAGGCTCACCCCAATCTATCTCAACCGGTGTATATTCCTCATGATAATCAGCAAAAAGTTCTTTGATATTCTTCCGTTTTTCTGCCCGTTCTATAATGATCTTATCATCCTCTGCACTTACAACAAGTCGTTCACTCCCAGTCCAATTTAACGACTCAAGAATAAATTTTGGTATACGAACTCCTTGGCTATTGCCCCACTTTTGAATCGTCGTAGTCATCCCCATAACTCCTTTCCTACGGATATACTAAGTATATCCGAGCTGAGTAGAAATTGCAATTAAAAATTTTTCCATCTGGGATTTACTTCTTTTCCCACCATTTACGAATGGTTTTCGGATCAAGGCCCGTATCTCGGTGACAATCAGCCTTCCGGCCCTCTGGGTGCTGTTTCCGCCACTGGTAAACCTCCTCCTGTGCCGTCCCACTTCCAACCGGCCTACCATTCCCATTACGCCAATCTGTACCATTTGCCCTATCATTAATCTCCTGAATAGCCCTTGCCCCTTGTAAATGTACCTCTCGTTTTCTCCAGTTCCTCTTATTAACCGGCATCGTCAACCCCGAAAGCCTTGCTATATCATCCCTGGGAAACGTCACATAGTCCTCATTGAACATGGAAAGCGCAGCCTCTATATCATCCCTGGTAAAACGGTTGATATCTTCGATACTCATTTCATCATAGGGCAAGAGCAAAGAATAAGCATCCTGACGCAGCTCGTCCTCCTCAATGCTGCACTTCTTCGCATAGATCGCCAGGGTCATTATTCCATGATATCGGTGGCCCACCCGGATCTCGTCTCGGATGCGCCGCAACCACCAATCATAGAGATCTCTTTTCACCGTCCAGCGGCCCCGGCGCTCCCCATTCACGATCCGCCGCTCATACCAATCTGGATACTTCTCCTTCGCCTCAGCCAACGGCATACTGCTCTTTCTCAAAATACCCTGCAACTTCTGCCGCTCCCCATTTGACGCTGGTATGTACTCTAAAAAATCGTCCAGTTCCACACGATCACCAAGCCGGTAGGCTACAACAGGATACCCCTTGCCCAGCTTTGTCCCGGAACCAACGACCCGGAACCCCTGTAAGATACCCTGCATCTGCGGCTTCTTGATGGAGGACGTAAACCTGTTCCAAATCTGCCGGGTAAGCGAATACTTCAACTCTTTCAGATAGTGCTGGTTATGGGGATACATGGGAACCGGCTCAGACAGAACATAATACAGGTGCAGCCCCGTCCCACTATTCACTACAAAAGTAGCCTTTGGCAAAATATCCTTATTCATCTGGTGAAGGACATCCCGAAGCTGGGGCATACCCACACCATCTATATCAAACACCAGGGCATAGAGAAACCTGGCCATCTTCCCTGACCGTTTCCCCCCCCAATACGAAATCGGAGACAAAATAGTAAAGTCAGTCTCTCTAAGGTCATCCAGCTTCAACAAATCATCCGTAATAATATACCGTTTGGCCTTACCGTCCCCCTCGATCTCCAAGGCTATCCCACTGACAGAACCGCCCTTACCAGGTAAAGAGACGGCGATCCCATTGGGCTTGTTATCCTCATAGTGACCCTGCCGCTCAAAAGACCCCTCCGGAAAAATCTCCCGATAAAATTCAAATGGCTCAACCTGTTCTAAAAACTGCTCCAAATGGGCATTCTTCTCCATATACAACGCCTGGTATTCCAAAACAGTACCACCCAACGCATCCAACATATCAGCACCCCCTATACAGAAGCATTCTTCTCCGAATACTTGACTCTCCCCTTTTCATCCGAAAACATCCTCACATATCTTTCCGAATACCCCTTTGTATCCGCCAGGAAATCAGCTTCTTCTTCCCTCGTCATCTCTCTGGTATCTCTTAGATGAAAGTAAATCGTCTGGGCACGATTTTCCGCCTCCCAAATATAACTCGGCCTTGCTCCCTCAACAGGAATCCTGCCCAGCAACGCCCATTGGCGAACCGTCTTGCTCTCCTCCGGTTTCCCTTTCTTCGGCCTTGGCCACATACAAGCACCCCCAATAGCTTAAATAAACTATATAATATAAACAAGTTAAATAATACGTATACTGTAAACAAAAGAAAAAGCCCGCTACGGCAGGGACGGGGAAGCCGCCTGCGGGCGGCAGGGGGGAAAGGGGGAGCAAAAGAGCGGCCCCTTCGGGGCCTTAAAGAGAAAGTCACCTCCCCCTTTCCCCCCTCGCTCCGGCTGTGGGAATGATGGAAAACCCTCCGGGTTTACCACATTCCC
>CAJUKH010000029.1 GCA_910587345.1 uncultured Oscillospiraceae bacterium
ATTTCTCCACCAAATTCTTAAATTGCGGTGTTCCAAGCATAGAGAGGTGTATTTGTTCATATGCTTTTGGGGCAAAGGAGTGCGAATTGTATGGAGAAAACAACAGGTCGGCGGGTGTACCAAAAGAAAGGACGGCAGAAAGCTGTGTTGGGGGAGCGGGAGAAGCGCAGGCTGACCCAATTGATCGTATGTCTTTTCCTTTTTTGTGCTTTGTTTTATACAAAAGGGCGGGACAGGCTGAATGGATTTTGCAGTGAAGTCTCATCCGTTCTGGGGACCAGCGCCGATTTTCAAGGGGCCGTTACTGATTTAAACTGGTCTATCAACTCCGGACATCCAATAGGGGAAACACTGGGAAGATTACTGGGCAGGGTATTCTTACCCAAAGGAATGGCGGCGACCTTGGGGCATCCGGGACCACTGTATCAGCAGGCACGGCAGGAACTGGGAGCGAATGGGCAGGGCGCCGGTTTTTGGACGAGAAGCCTAAATGTAAAAAAGCAAACGGACCCTATGACCATCAGTGGCGCAAAGGAAAGCACAGAACTATTTTCGCAAACAGAGACAAACTTTGAAGAACCCGAGATAGTTATTATGGATTACAGCGGTCCGAGCCTCCCGGACAATACTACCATGGACCGATATAATCTCCATTTGGAGCAAACAGTATCGCCTGTAATGGCGGTTTTGTCCTCTGGTTTCGGCTGGCGGGACCATCCCATTGAAAAGGAGGAGCGGTTTCATTACGGAGTGGATCTGGCGGCGGATACCGGAACACCGATACTTGCTTATGCAAGCGGCACAGTAGACTATATTGGAGAAAGTGATATCTATGGTCAGTACCTTCAGCTACGGCACGATAATGGAGTGACTTCTTTCTATGCGCACTGCTCCAAACTTTGCGTCCAACAGGGGCAACAGGTAACAGTAGGTGAGAAGGTGGCGGAATCGGGAGCGACCGGAGATGTCACCGGACCGCATCTCCATTTTGAATTAAAAAAAGACGGGATACGGCTCAATCCGCTTTATTATATACAAACACTTACATGACGATTGGAAAACTATGTATAGAACCAGAGGCGTTGCTTCTTTTGGCGCTGCTGTATTATCTGGACGACAGTGGGATCACGCTATGGGTATTATTGGCTTGTGCCTGCCATGAGTTTGGACATTGGTGGATGATTCACAGTTTGGGCGGACAGATCAGACAACTTCGCCTCAGCGGGAAAGGGGCGGAACTTTCGCTTTCCGGAGTCCATCCGCTGTCACCCCCGCAAATGTGCTTGTCCGCCCTGGCCGGTCCAATGGTCAATCTTCTTTTGGCAATGGCAAGCATCTTTGGCGCAAGACATGGATATGGAGGAAGGCTCTATTTCTTCGCAGGTCTCAATCTCGGGTTGGCCGGGTTTAATCTCCTGCCAATCAGTTGGCTCGACGGAGGAAAAGCGCTGGAAGGCTTTCTTTGCTGGATCGGCTTGGAAGAAAAAGCGCAAAGGATTTTAAGGGGTTGTTCCGATTGTGTGGTTTTGCTTCTCTTTTTATTAGGGGGCGTTCTCTTTTTGGAAAGTGGAGGGAAGCAGTTTACATTGCTGATAGCAGGGAGCTGGATGGCTCTGATCACTTGGCGGGATAAGAACATGAACGGTTAAATATGAAATTTTCACTTGCATTTCCATGGAAGCTGTGGTAAAATGCTACAGTCTTATAAAGGGTGTTCCGCTGCAGAGTCCTCAAAAAGAAGGATAAAATCTGGAATGAACGCCTATAAACAGGAGGAAAGCAATATGGATCTGATGCAGGCTTTTACCGCAAAGTATGTAAAGGAAGAGCCTCCCGTGGCCAACGTCGGCGACACTGTTCGTGTTCACGTCCGGGTCAAGGAAGGCAGCCGTGAGCGTATTCAGGTGTTTGAAGGCACTGTGATCGCCAAGAAGCACGGCGGCATTGACGAGAGTATTACTGTGCGTCGCGTCTCTTACGGTGTTGGTGTGGAGAAGGTCTTCCCCCTTCACGCACCTGCGGTGGAAAAAATTGAACTGGTGCGCCGGGGTAAGGTGCGCCGGGCGAAGCTCTATTATCTGCGTGATCGTGTGGGTAAGGGCGCTAAGCTCAAGGAGAAGCTGTAAGAATCCGACAAAAAGGAGCGGGAAGTCCCGCTCCTTTTTTGCTTTTAGGAGGTTTTTGCGATGGAACTGGCAGAGAGAGAAATAAAATTAAAAAATGGCGACAGCTGTTTTATTCGAAATCTTAAGGCAAGCGATGCGGCGATGGCATTGGTTTATTTAAAGACAGTGATGGGGGAGACTCCTTTTATGACCAGAGAGCCGGAGGAAGTTACGCTGTCTTTGGAGGAGGAAGCCGCTTTCCTGGAAAAGCGAAGAAGCTCTTTGGATGGAGTGCAGTTGGGCGCTTTTTGGAATGATGAACTGGTTGGGATCGCCTCTGTGGAACGTGCTACAAAGATGCGCCGTGGGTGTCATCGCGGAACCTATGCTATTGGACTGAAAGAGAAGGCCTGGGGGCTTGGAATAGGAACTCAGCTATCACAAATTTTATTTTCTCTGATGCCTCAGCTCTCCATTAGCCAGGTGGAATTGGGGGTAATGGCCCCCAATAAACGGGCTATTTCACTTTATGAAAAATTGGGGTTTCGTCCATATGGGACACTTCCCAATGCCAGCCGGTTGAAAAACGGAGAAGTTCTGGATGAAATTCTAATGTATTTGACACTTTGAGCATTTTTTGAATGAATCCATTGAGCTGCACCAAATTTGCAGAAGATAGAAAAGGGAGGTGGAAAGGGCGTGAATATCCAATGGTATCCCGGTCACATGACAAAAGCCCGCCGACAAATTGAGGCGGATTTAAAACTGGTCGACCTTGTGATAGAGCTTGTGGACGCTCGTATTCCCATTTCCAGTCGTAATCCTGACATTGATTCTATCTGTGCCGGAAAGCCAAGAGTGGTAATTCTGAACCGGGCAGATCAGAGCGACCAGCAAATAACACAGGCCTGGGTTGATTACTTTTCAAAAACTCTGGGACATTCAACGGCGGCGGTGGATGCTCGAACGGGCAATCATGTGGGACAAACTGCCATTTCTCTAGCCCGTCAGGAGTTGAAGGAGCAAATTGCCCGATGGAAAGAGAAAGGGCAGGTGGGGCGTCTCATCCGAGCCATGGTCGTTGGCATTCCCAATGTGGGAAAATCCACATTTATCAATCAGGTAGCCGGCCGGAAATCTGCCAAGGCAGGGGACAGGCCTGGAGTAACCCGCGGAAAACAGTGGGTCCATATAGAAAACGGACTGGACTTACTGGATACCGCCGGTATCCTCTGGCCCAAATTTGAGGACGAGCAGGTAGGGCTTCATTTGGCCTATACCGGTGCGGTCAAGGATGATATCATGGATGTGGAGACCTTGGGCTGCCGGTTGATGGATGACCTGGCCGAGAAATACCCGGAGGCCTTACAGGTTCGTTATAAAATAGAGATACCTCGTAAAGAGCCGAAACAGGATGCAGTGGCGTACGGTTATATGCTTCTTCAAGAAGCGGCTGCCAAGCGTGGGTTTCGCATTTCGGGCGGAGAATTGGATACGGAAAGAATGGCTTATATCTTACTGGATGAATTTCGTGGTGGAAAGTTAGGCCGCTTTACATTAGAGGCGCCGGAGGAATTGCAGAAATGAACCTCTGGGAAATAGAGATGTCCTGCTGGGAAAAGGGATATCATTTGGTTTGCGGCGTGGATGAAGCGGGGGCTGGTCCTCTTGCCGGACCGGTCTATGCGGCCGCAGTTGTTTTGCCTCCGCATCTGGAGTTAAAATGGTTGAATGATTCCAAACAGGTGACACCTAAGAGACGGGAGATCCTGTTTCATGAAATTCAAAGCCGGGCGATCGCCTGGGCCGTTACCGCCGTGGATGAAACGGTCATTGATGAAGTCAATATCTTAAATGCCCGCCTTATGGCGATGGAACGGGCCATTTGTCAGTTGGAGCCCGCTGCAGATTATGCGTTGATTGACGGGAATCGCGATAAGGGGATTACCTTACCACATGAAACGGTGATAAAAGGGGATAGCAAGAGCGCCAGTATTGCAGCTGCTTCCATTCTGGCTAAAGTAAGCCGGGATCACTATATGGAGGAAATGGCAGAGCAGTATCCTCAGTACCAATTCGATAAGCATAAGGGCTATCCTACCAAGCTCCATTATGAATTGCTGGACCGTTTTGGCCCCAGCCCCATTCATCGCAAATCCTTTTTGAAAAAGTGGGAGGAACGGCAATGAACGGCGGGGAAAGAAAATTGCTGGGACGTTGGGGAGAATCCATTGTTGCCCAGTATTTAAGAAAAAAGAATTATGTGATCGAAGGCGCAGGTTGGCATTGCCGGATGGGGGAAATAGACCTGATAGCCTCTGATGGGACCTATCTTTGTTTTGTGGAGGTCAAACTGCGAAAGAATGCCTGTTTTGCCCAAGCCAGAGAAGCGGTCGACCGGCGCAAGCAGGAAAAGCTTCGCTTGTCAGCACAGCTTTATTTGGCTGAAAATCCTACTTTGCTTCAGCCACGCTTTGATGTGGCGGAGGTCTATGCACCTGAAGGTGCTTCCACAAAAGAGCCTGAGATAATTTACATTGAAAATGCTTTTTGAGGAGGGAAGAAATATGATAAAGGTATTTGATGGACATTGTGATACCATTTCCCGGTGTTATCGTTACGGGACCAGCTTGAGGAAGAATGAAGGGCATCTGGATCTGGAACGGATGCACCGCGGCAATTTTGCTCAGTTCTTCGCTACCTTTGCCAGTGCCAAGCATGTTGATAAACCGATTTATCAAGTTTTTCTGGGACAGTTTGAAACCTTTCAACGGCAGATGGCGGAAAACGCAGATTGGGTAGTTCATTGCCGAACTGCCCAGCAGGCGGAGGAGGCTTGGAAGGCAGGAAAGACAGCTGCTTTTCTTTCCGTGGAAGGGGCTGAACTCTTAGACTGCGACATTGAAAAGTTGGAAGACGCTTATCAAAAAGGAGTTCGGGCGGTGAACCTGACCTGGAACCATGTCAATGCGCTCTCCGGCACAAATGTGGACCAACCGGAAAAGGGACTGACCCCCCAAGGGAAAGCGTTTGCCGCTCGGATGCAGGAGCTTGGGATGCTGGTGGATGTTTCCCATCTTTCCGACCCCGGTTTCTGGGACGTGATCGAACTTGCGAAAAAGCCTATCTTTGCAAGCCACTCAAATTCCCGGGCCATCTGTGGACATACCCGTAACCTCACAGACGAAATGTTTACCGCACTTATCAAAAACGGAGGAGTTACCGGTTTTAACATGGGCAGTGATTTTGTGGGGGAAGATCCCGGTATTGATACCATCATTGCCCACATCGAACATTGGCTTTCTCTGGGGGGCGAGCAGAATATTTCCCTCGGCGGCGACTGGGATGGTGTTGGTTCCATGCCAAAGGGGATCACAGGTATTCAGGATCTGGAGAAGCTGGCTGAAAGATTGCTGCAGATGAACTATTCCGAAGCATTGGTTGAGGCTTTGTTTTACCGTAACCTGATGCGGGTGGTCGGCAAGGTTTGTACCGCGTAAGAAAACACGTTTCCAGCAAGGAGGGTTTAGTCTATGGCGCTTTATGCAATCGGTGATACCCATCTTTCTTTGGGCGGAAATAAGGCTATGGACTCCTTTGGCGGAAAGTGGGAGGGATATGTAGACAAACTGCGAGAAGGTTTTTCTGCGTTGACAGAGGAAGACACCGTGGTGTTTTGCGGCGACCTTTCCTGGGGGATGAGTTTGGAGGAGGCCCTTCCCGATTTTCTTTTTCTGGAGAATCTTTTTCCCGGGAAAAAAATCATTTTGAAGGGAAACCATGACTACTGGTGGACCACGGCGAATAAGATGCTCGCTTTCTGGAACGCACACGGCATCAAAGGGTTTTCTCTTCTTCATAACAACTGTCATTTTTATGGCGCTACCGCACTTTGCGGAACGAGAGGCTGGTTTTTTGAAGAGGAGGCTGATGGGCACAATGAAAAAGTGTTCAAGCGGGAACTTTTACGGCTGGAAGCCTCATTAAAAGCAGCTGGTGAAGGAGAAAAAATTTGTTTTCTCCATTATCCGCCTCTTTATCAGGGCTATACTTGTCCGGAAATCATCTCACTTTTGAAAAGCTACAAAGTTGCGGCTTGCTATTACGGTCATCTGCATGGGGGAAGCCACCGTCTGGCCCGGGAGGGATTGCAGGATGGGATAGAGTATCACTTAATAGCCGGTGATTATTTGAATTTTTGCCCTCAGAAGATACTGAATGAGCCATAAATGAAAAAAAGTTTTGCAAAAATTGAAAAAGTACTGGAAATATGCCGCTGTCCCTGATACAATAAACAAGATATCGCATGGCACTGTGTTTAAGGGAATTTTAAAACCGGTGTCGACAGGAGGAAGTACAAACATGAAAGTCAAGAGCGTGGAGAAACTGGAAAAAAGTCGGGTTGCCCTGATCATTGAGGCTGATGCCCAAGAGTTTGAGGGCGCCATCGAGAAGGCCTACAGAAAGCAGCGCAGCCGAATCATGCTCCCCGGCTTCCGTAAGGGTAAGGCCCCCCGGAAGATGATCGAGGCTATGTACGGTGCAGAAATCTTTTATGAGGATGCCGTTAACGAGATCTACCCTGAGCTGTTCGACCAGGCGGTGGAGCAGGAGGGACTGGACACCGTTGCCTATCCCGAAGTGGAATTGCTGGATGCCGGCAAAGAGGGCTTTTCTTTCAAGGCCACTGTGGCAGTTCGCCCTGAAGTCACCTTGGGCGACTACAAGGGACTTACCGCTCCCAAGAGTGTAGAGAAGGTAACCGAAAAGGATGTCGATGAGGAGCTGAAGCCCTACATCCAGCGTGCCACCCGGCTGGTGGATGTGGATCGTAAGGCGAAGAAGGGCGATACCGTTACCATTGATTTTGAAGGCTTCCTTGGGAAGAAGGCCTTTGATGGCGGCAAGTCGGAAAACCATGATCTGGAGTTGGGCTCCGGCGCCTTTATCCCCGGCTTTGAGGATCAGCTGATTGGCTGTAAGGCCGGAGACGCCAAGGATGTCGTGGTCACTTTCCCTGAGCAGTACGGAGTGGAAGAGCTGAACGGCAAGGAGGCCACCTTTAAGGTAAAGGTCCATGTTGTTAAGGAAAAGGTGGAGCCCAAGCTGGACGACGAGTTTGCCAAGGATGTGTCTGAGTTTGAGACGCTGAAAGAGTTACGCGAAGACCTGGGAGAGAAACTGGCCCAACGCCGGGAGCAGCAGGCGCAGCGTACATTTGAAGAGTCTTTGCTGGATCAGGTTACCAAGAATATGACCGTGGAGATCCCTGATGCTATGGTGGAGATGCGTGCCCAGCGGATGGTGGACGATTACAAACAACAGATCGTTTCTCAGGGCATCTCCATGGAGCAGTATCTGGCTATGACCGGTATGACTGAAAATATGCTGAAAGCGCAGGCGATGGAAGGCTCTCTTCGTCAGGTAAAGACCGATTTGGCTCTGGCTGCGATCGCAAAGGCAGAAAACATTGAGGTCACTCCTGATGATGTTATGGCTGAATGCACTCGTCTGGGCGAGCAGTATGGTATGCCTGCTGAGCAGGTAAAGAGTATTGTTCCTGCCGAAGAGTTGATCAGTGACCTGACCAATCAAAAGGCCGCAAAAGTGATTTTTGATTCGGCCAAGATTGGAAAGGCTCCGGTCAAAAAGGCTGCCGCCAAGAAGGAGGCAGAGGAGAAGCCCGCAGCTAAGAAATCTGCCGCTAAAAAGACAACTGCCAAGGCGGAAGAGAAGAGGCCTGCCGCTAAGAAAACCGTTGCCAAGAAGACGGAAGCCGGGGAGAAGAAGCCCGCCGCCAAAAAGTCTTCTGCGAAGAAGAGCGAGGAATAATAAAGGATAGTTTAAGGAATACTGTGTGGTGAACTTAGGAGTTTTTGTGCCAATTTGTGAAAAGGAGAGTTCATATCATGAGTTTAGTTCCTTATGTAGTAGAGCAAACCAGCCGTGGGGAGCGGTCTTACGATATCTTTTCCCGGCTGCTCAACGACCGTATCATCATTTTGAGTGAGGATGTCAATTCCGCCTCCGCCAGTATCGTTGTGGCTGAGTTGCTGTTTTTGGAGGCTCAGGACCCTGACAAGGACATTCAATTCTACATCAACAGCCCCGGCGGCTCTATTACGGATGGTATGGCCATTTATGATACGATGCGGTACATTAAATGCGATGTTTCGACCATCTGTGTCGGTATGGCAGCCTCTATGGCGTCTTTTCTTTTGGCTGCCGGTGCAAAAGGGAAGCGGCTTGCACTTCCCAATTCGGAAATCCTGATCCATCAGCCCCTTATTGGCGGCGGCGGGATTTCAGGGCAAACCACCGACGTAAAGATCCATGCTGATCATCTGGTCTATACCCGTGACAAGATGAATCGTCTTCTGAGTGAGATGACTGGCCAGAGTCTGGAAACCATCCAGAGGGATACTGAGCGGGATAATTATATGACTGCGCAGCAGGCTATGGAATACGGGATTATTGATAAGGTGATTCAACAGCGCTAAACTGCGGGGAGCGGGGCGGACAGCCCCGCTCCTTTGAATGTCGGAACCGGACGGCGAGGAGAGATTTATGGCAAAAAATGACGACAAACAGGTTCGCTGCTCTTTTTGCGGAAAGCACCAGGAGCAGGTGGCGCGGATAATTGCCGGGCCCGGAGCCTATATTTGTAATGAATGTGTCCACCTTTGTATGTCCATTCTGGAGGATGCGGAGGAGCAAAACAGTACCCTTAATCCCGACTTTCCCGGCACGATTCCCACTCCCAAGGAGATCCACAAGGTACTGGACCAGTATATCATTGGGCAGGAAGATGCGAAGATAGCCTTATCTGTGGCTGTCTATAACCACTATAAGCGGATCTATTTTGGTGGTGGGGATGATGTGGAACTTCAAAAGAGCAATATCCTTTTGATTGGTCCCACCGGTTGCGGGAAAACACTTTTTGCTCAAACTCTGGCTCGTATCCTGCGGGTCCCCTTTGCAATTGCCGATGCCACTACGCTTACCGAGGCGGGCTATGTGGGTGACGATGTGGAGAATATCCTCACCCGATTGGTTCAGGCCGCTGATTATGATGTGGAGCTGGCAGAGCGTGGCATCATCTATATTGACGAGATGGATAAGATCGCCCGGAAGAGCGAAAATACTTCTATTACCCGGGATGTCTCCGGTGAAGGTGTGCAGCAGGCTTTACTGAAGCTTTTGGAAGGAACTGTGGCAAATGTTCCGCCCCAGGGCGGGCGAAAGCACCCTCATCAGGAATTTATACAGGTGGATACCAAAAATATCCTTTTTATCTGCGGTGGTGCGTTTGACGGACTGGAAAAAATTATTGAACGCAGACTGGACAAGAAGAGCATCGGTTTTGGCGCCGAAATCAAAGGCAAGCAGGAGCAGGATATCGGTGCTTTGTTTACACAGGTCCAACCCCATGACCTTATGCAGTTTGGTATTATTCCTGAGCTGGTGGGGCGTTTGCCGGTGATCACCTCTTTGAGTTCTTTGAACCGTGAGCAGTTGGTCCGTATCTTGACCGAGCCTAAAAATGCTCTGGTTCGTCAATATCAAAAACTTTTGCAGTATGATGATGTAGAGTTGGAATTCCAACCAGAAGCATTGGATGCCGCCGCGGATAAAGCGTTGGAGCGGGGGATCGGGGCCCGTGGGTTAAGGGCCGTATTGGAAGAGGTTATGACCCATACCATGTATGATGTGCCCTCTGATCCCAGCATTTCCAAGGTTGTTATCACTCCGGAAAGCGTTACGGAGCGGAAACCCCCTCAGGTTTTCCATGACCGGGAAGAGGTCAAGAGGCCTAAACCCGGCAGTGAGCAGGGTCAAGAACATTCTGCTTTTCGAGAGACGGGAGTATAAAAAACGTGGGGCAGAGAATCTGCCCCACGTTTTTAACAAAGAGGTGTTAATTGATGGCACTAAATGTACATAAAGCGGAATTTGTCCGTTCGGCAGCCGATCCAAAAGACTTTCCGAGAGACCCATTGCCGCAGATAGCCTTTGCCGGGCGCTCTAATGTGGGGAAATCTTCGGTGATAAATCGGCTTTTAAATCGAAAGAATTTTGCCCGTGTGGGGGCTGCTCCGGGGAAAACCACTCATATCAACTATTTCCGCATTGATGAAAAACTTTATCTGGTGGATTTACCGGGTTATGGTTATGCCAAGGTTTCGAAAGCGGAAAAGGACCGTTGGGCTAAACTGATTCAAAGTTGGTTTGATGACCCGGAATTGATGACGCTTGGAATCTTGATTGTAGATGCCCGGCATAAGCCCACTGAAAATGACATTACGATGGCGGAATACTTTCAAAATTCCCAAAAACCATGGGCAGTGGTAGCAAATAAGCTGGACAAGCTGAAAAAAAGCGAGATAGAACCTAATATGGCATTGATTCGTGATACGCTAAAGCTATCAGAAGATGTAAAGGTCATACCCTTCTCAGCTGAAAAAGGTACAGGCCGTGAGACCTTGTTGGGCCTTTTGGATGATGTCAGCAAACATGTATAATAAAAAGGACGCCTTGCTTGCGGCGTCCTTTTTCCGTACTTGTAACTTGTGTAAAAGTTTGTTATAATATTTTCATCTGTATTTTGATATGGGAGGTGGGGAAGGAAATGGGAGCTTTGCGGAATTTATGGGGGCAGCTTGACTGGTGGGGAATCCTTAGTCTGTGCCTGTCCGCTGCGGCCGCTTTGCTTTGCATTACATTTCATGAACTTTCTCACGGCTATACGGCCTATCGACTGGGAGATCCTACGGCGAAAAATGCAGGCCGGCTTACGTTCAATCCCATCAAGCATATTGACTTTTTCGGACTGCTGATGATGCTGGTTGCCGGAGTTGGTTGGGCAAAGCCTGTCCCTGTGGATATGCGGTATTTTAAGCGTCCGAAGCAGGGAATGGCACTTACTGCTTTGGCTGGACCCGCCTCCAATTTTCTTTTGGCTTTGGCTGCGGTTCTTTTCAGCTCCTTGCTGTATCGTCTGTTTGGAGAGGCCGCCAGTCAAAGCTATGTGGGAGCTGTTGTCTGGTTACTCGCACTTTCCTTTCTGGCAAATGTAGCTATTCTAAGTGTTGGTTTGGGACTATTTAACTTGATCCCGATCTCTCCGCTGGATGGGTCAAAGATTTTACTTTCCTTTTTACCGGAAAAGATTTATCTTACTATTCTTCGGTATGAGCGTTACATTATGATCGTGGTGCTGGGACTGACGTTTTTTGGCGCGTTTTCTACACCTCTTTCTTTTTTGATGAACCGCTGTCTGCAATTTTTCTGCTCGATTTGCGGCTATTCCCTGGATACCTTATATCTCTTTGCATACTTGATAAATTTTTAATGTCTGGCAGGTGAGCCTTGTGGATGCTCCCATCTATCACTTGGAAAAAGTAGTTCGGGCCCGTTCTGAGGATGCGGAGGATTTTACCGGCCCCTTGGACTTGATTCTAAACCTTTTGGCAAAAAATAAAATGGAGATCCAGGACATTCAGATTTCCCTGATTTTGGACCAATATATGGCTTGGATCGAGAAGCGCCGGTCGCTTGATTTGGAGGTAGCCAGCGAATTTATCACCATGGCATCTCAACTCATGTTTATTAAAACGCGGATGCTGCTGTCCATCCATGATGAAGAGGCTATTTCAGAGTTGGACCAGCTGATCGCTTCTTTGGAGGAACACCAACGACATGAGAACTATACCCGTATCCAGGCTATCGTGCCGCAGCTTTCTGACCGCTATGATTTTGGCCGGGATTATATTACCAAAGTGCCGGAACATCTTCCGGTAAATAAGGTTTATCGTTACCAGCACAAGCCGGCAGATTTGCTGCAGGCCATCAGTTCGGTCTTGGAACGTGTAGATAATCACCTGCCGCCGCCCATGGCAGCTTTTGAGGGGATCGTCGGCCGGGAACCTTACCCGGTATCTGATAAAGCAGGAGAGATCCTCCAGC
Source organism: uncultured Oscillospiraceae bacterium (assembly GCA_910587345.1). GTDB lineage: Bacteria > Bacillota > Clostridia > Oscillospirales > Oscillospiraceae > Vermiculatibacterium. The sequence continues at coordinate 12,072 of CAJUKH010000029.1, forward strand.
GGCTTCAACGCTTCGGTGTTACTCGGTTTCATGCTCTTTTCCATGGCAATCGAAGCCGTTCAGAAATCGTAGCCACCTTTTTGGCTGTATTGGAGTTATGCAAGGCCCGGCGGCTCCGTTTAGCAGGAACTGAAATCGATTGTACGGTGACCAGCATTGGGGGCGGAGATGAGAATTTTGAATTTTCCGCCGATACTTACTGAAGGGAGAGGATGCTTTTATGGAACTAAAAGAAGTGGAGTCGGTTATTGAAGGCATTCTCTTTGCGGCTGGGGAACCCGTAGGCGTTGAGCGGCTGTGCATGACCTTAGAGATCGACCGTGCCACTGCTGATGCCGTATGTCAGCGGCTTGCCGACCAGTATAGCTATGAACGCAGGGGGATTCGTCTTGTTCGGCTGGAAAGCGCATATCAGCTTTGTTCTGCGCCGGAATATGCCGACTATATCCGAAAGGCTTTTGAAAGCCGAAAACCTGCTCGGCTGAGTCAGCCGGCTTTAGAGGTGTTGTCCATCATCGCTTACTACCAGCCAACGACCAAAGCCTATGTGGATCAGATTCGTGGAGTGGACAGCTCCTATACCGTGGGATTGCTTACCGAACGTGAACTGATCGAGGAATGCGGCCGGTTGGCCGTTCCCGGAAGGCCCATACTTTACCGAACCACTCAAAATTTTCTGCGGTCCTTTGGCTTGGCCAGCTTGGAGGAGCTTCCTGATTTACCCAACGCCTCATCGGAAGATGAACAGCTGACACTGGATATGCAGGCGGATATTGCACGACTTCAGGAAGCGGAGACTGCCGAAGCTGCGGCAGATGCAGATGGGAATGAGCCTTTACCCATTTCTGATGAGGAACTGGAGGCTGCGGCCATGGAACTGGCGCAGCGGGAAAAAGGCGAAACCGGGGGATATCCGCCTTCGGAGGATATTCCATGACAGGCCTTATGATCGTAGGTATTATTTTTCTTCTTTTGCTGCTGCTGGCCCTTGTCCGAGTGGGCGGACGTGTTGAATTTGGCGAGGAGGGTTTATTTGCTCGACTGCGGATAGGTGCATTTTCATTTCAAGTGTTTCCCCTTCGGTCTAAAAAGGCCCCCCAAAAAAGCAAAAAGAAGAGCAAGCAGGAAAAAGGACAACAGAAAGCAAATGCACGCTCTGCCTCCGCTGAGAAGCCACAAAAAACGAAGGGAGGGTCGCTGCTTCGCTTAAAGCATTATCTTCCTTTGGTGGGAGATGCCGCCAGTATGCTGAAAAAGCGGATCAGGATAGACACCCTTTATTTGGAGCTTACGGTCGCATCTTCTGATGCTGCGGAAACAGCGATTGCTTTTGGATATGCTAATATGGTTATCGGGCTTCTGTGGACCATTTTGAATGAGAATTTTGATATTTGTGACCATCAGATCCATACAAGGGCAAACTTTGATGCATCGGAACCGACCGTTTACCTGAAGGCAGATTTTTCGGCACGGATCGGACAACTTTTTTCTCTTGGGTGCCGTTTAGCGTGGAAGTTTTTAGTGTTATATCAGGAAGAAAAGCGAAAAAAATTGCAGAAAGAGGCGATATAGTATGGAAAAGAAAGAGCATCCTTTAAATGATTTGATGGGTTCCACAATGGAACGGCTTCGCTCTATGGTGGACGTAAACACAGTAGTGGGGGAACCCATCCTTGCCGGTGAGGTGACCATTATTCCGGTCTCAATGGTCAGCGTGGGATTTGCCTCCGGCGGAAGTGATTTTGCCAGCAAAAACCAGCGGCCTGAGCAGGACAATTCCTTTGGCGGCGGCAGCGGTGCCGGGCTAAAGATTACTCCCATCGGATTTCTTATTGTTCGAGGAGAGAATGTAAAACTTTTGCCGGTCATGCCGCCTCCGGGCGGTGCCATTGACAGAGCGGTGGACATGGTACCTGATTTGGTGGACAAGGTCACCAGCTTTGTGGAAAAACAGCAGGAAAAGAAGGATAACCCCCAGTAATAAGACACATACTGTATCATCTCTATCTCTATTTTTGAGGTGATACAACTTGAAGCGAATTCTTTCTGCCTTATTGATTTTTGGCTTGCTTTGCCCAGTATGCCGTGCGGCGGAGGCACCTGCGGTCTCCGCCGCTTCCGTTGTTCTGATGGATGGGGACAGTGGCCGGGTACTTTATGAAAAGGACAGCCATACCCAGCGGCTCATTGCCAGTACCACAAAGCTGATGACTGCCCTGGTGGCGGTGGAGTCTACGCCAGACCTGGAGCTGTGCATTAAAATGAAGCCGGAATACCAGGCCGAAGGGTCATCCATGTATCTGAAGCTGGGCGAGGAATTGACGCTGCGGGAACTCTTATATGGGCTGCTTCTTGCTTCCGGTAATGATGCGGCCTTGGCGATCGCAGGAGGATGCGCCGGAGACATCGATACCTTTGTAGCATGGATGAACCAGCGGGCTCAAGGGTTGGGGATGAAGGATACGCATTTTGAAAACCCCAATGGACTGGATGGGGATACACACTATTCTACCGCTTATGATATGGCTCTTTTGGCCCGGGCAGTATTGGAAAACGAGATTCTGTGTGAAATCGTATCTACAAAGTCAATTACAGTGGCAGGAAGAAATCTGACCAACCACAATAAATTGCTGTGGCGTTACGATGGCTGTATTGGGATGAAAACCGGCTATACAGATGCGGCGGGACGGACTTTGGTGTCCTGCGCTCAGAGAGACGGACAGACTTTGATCTGTGTTACACTGAAAGATCCGAACGACTGGGATGACCATCAGGCCCTGTTTGATTACGGCTTTGAGACATGGTCCAATTACCAGCTGGCTCGCGAGAAAAAAGTAGTTAGAACATTACCTGTAACCGGAAGTCTTCTCTCACAAGTGGATATCGTTATGGGGAATGATGTGTGGTATCCGTTGACGCAGCAGGAGCAGGTCAAAGCGCTTTATACGCTTCCTGTCTGTGTGACCGCTCCGCTGACGCAGGGACAACTGGCTGGCAGGCTGACTTTTTGCTTGGGTGATGAGGTTATTGGTGAATGCTACTTGTTTTTTGGCGCAGATATTCCTGATAATACCTCCAACCCCAGTCTCTTTGGGCGAGTGAGTGATTTTTTGATGGGCCGTGAAGCCAACTGTGGATTATCCAGGCTTTTGTCAGTGAGGTGAGCGATACTATGGAGGAACGGCTGCAAAAACTTCTCTCCACCGCCGGGGTCTGCTCCCGGCGGAAGGCAGAGGAGTACATAAAAACTGGACGGGTCACGGTAAACGGCATGGTTGCCGGTTTGGGAGAGCGAGCTGATCCGCTGCGAGATAAAATTCAAGTTGATGGCAAAGACCTGAGAAAAGCTAAACCCGCCGTTTGGCTTATGCTCTATAAGCCGAGGGGATATGTGACCACCCTTTCTGATGAAAAGGGCCGCCGTACGGTAGCACAGCTGGTTAGAAACTGCGGCACCAGAGTTTGGCCGGTAGGGCGGCTGGACCTGGACTCTGAAGGATTATTGCTTTTTACCAACGACGGGGAAGGGACACATCGGCTTCTTCACCCCAGTCATGAGATAGAAAAAGAGTATCATGTAAAGGTAAAGGGAGATTTGGAGACGGCTCTTTCCATATTGAACGGTCCTATGGAGTTGGATGGTGAGCCTTTGGCTCCGGCAAAAGCTCATTTCTTGACTGGTTCTTTACAGGAAGGAACCATTTCTGTGGTGATCCATCAGGGGAAAAATCGTCAGGTGCGCCGAATGTGTGCGCAGTCAGGACTATCGGTCCTTCGCTTAAAACGTGTCAGAGAGGGTTCCCTGCAGCTTGGAACTCTGAAAGCAGGCAAATGGCGCTATCTTACCGAAAATGAAATTAGTGATCTTCTGGGAGGATAATATCCTTCCTCATAAAGAAGTTCTAAAAATAGTTGCTTTTCCTGGAAAATCCAGCTATGATAGGGATTGCGGCATGGAGGTGGCGGTATGGAGACGGATATTGTGGTTATTGGCGGGGGTGCAGCCGGGTGTATGGCCGCTCTCTTTGCCGCCCAGTCTGGGGCTAAAGTTACCTTGCTGGAGCGAAACCAAAAATTAGGGCGAAAGATATATATAACCGGAAAAGGCCGGTGCAATCTTACCAATGCCAGTTCGGTACAGGAATGTATGGCAAACATTCCCCGAAACCCCCGCTTTCTTACCAGTGCGCTGACACAGTTTCCACCGGAAGAGGTCATGTCCTTTTTTGAAGCATTAGGAGTTCCGTTGAAAATAGAGCGGGGAAATCGGGTTTTTCCGCGCTCAGATCGGGCATCAGATGTAATTGATGCTCTTTTGATGGCTCTGCGCCGGTCAAAGGTGAATATTGTCCAGGGAAGAGCAGAGGCATTCATCCTGCAGGATGGCAGTGTGATCGGCGTCAAATGCGAAAACGGCTCTCGGATACTTTGTAAAGCTGTTACCCTTGCTACAGGTGGGATTTCTTATCCCGCCACCGGCTCTACCGGCGACGGATATCGAATGGCCAAAGCGGTGGGGCATACTCTGCAGCCGCCTGTCGGCTCCCTTGTTCCGCTGGAAGCAGAGGATTGCGCCCGAATGCAGGGACTGTCTCTCCGGAATGTGGGGGTAAAGGTCGTCGATCAGAATGGAAAGATTCTCTATCGAGAACAGGGGGAGATTCTTTTCACGCACTTTGGACTCTCTGGGCCGACTATCCTCAGTGCAAGCGCACATATGCGAAACTTTGAGTCAGAATCCTATAGGATTTACATCGATTTAAAACCGGCTTTGGAAGAAGATGTTTTGGACCGTCGATTGCTTCGAGAGCTGGAAGCAGGCGCCAACCGGGACCTGCGGCATATTTTGGAGGCATTGGAGCCCAGATCTCTGATCCCGTTGATTTTGGAGCGGAGCGGACTTTCGGGGGACTTGAAGGGAAATGCCGTCACAAAAGTACAACGCAAAACATTGATGACCTCCTTAAAATCTTTAACTTTTTTGATTACGAAACCAAGACCTGTTGAAGAGGCTATTGTGACCGCTGGTGGAATCAACGTGAAAGAGATTTCTCCAAAGGATATGGCCTCAAAGCTTTGTAAAGGATTGTTCCTTGCTGGCGAGATACTGGATGTAGATGGTTATACCGGTGGATTTAACCTGCAAATTGCCTGGTCCACAGGAAGGGCCGCCGGATTAGGGGCTGCAAAATTTTGCCGAGAGGAAGAGACAAATGAAGTATAATAGCATTGCCATTGATGGGCCTTCTGGCGCAGGGAAGAGTACCATGGCAAAGAGGATCGCTGCCGAACTGGGATATTTGTATGTGGATACTGGAGCGATCTATCGTACATTGGGGCTTTTTGCTTTGCGCAACAATGCCGATCCGGGAAAATGGGAGGATGTTGAGCCTCTTTTGCCTCAAATCTCCATTCGGATGGATCATGGCACAGACGGACTTCAGCATATGTATTTGGGAAATGAGGATGTTACCGAAGAGATTCGTCGACCTGAGGTGTCCACTGCAGCCTCTAAGATATCGGCTATCCCTCAGGTCCGGGCTTTCCTGATGGATATGCAGCGGGATCTTTCCAAGCAGCACCATGTTGTTATGGATGGGCGCGATATTGGAACGGTCGTTTTGCCTCACGCCAATGTAAAGATATTTCTTACCGCTTCTGCGGAAGATCGGGCACAGCGTCGTTACGAAGAGCTTTTGAGCCGTGGAAATGACACAGATTACGAGACGGTTCTTGCCGATATCCTGGAACGTGACCGCCGGGATATGGGGCGGGAAGCGGCTCCATTGCGTCAGGCAGAGGATGCTGTACTGGTGGATACTACCGGTAATTCTTTGGAGGAAAGTTTTCGGATTCTTCTTCAGGTAGTTCGGGAGTGTTTTCAATGAAAGCAATGTTTGCATTTCTCTATTGCATCGTGTATCCCTTTTTCAATCTGGTCCATCCCTGCCGACCGATTGGCAGAGAAAATGTTCCGCAAGGAGCCGCTTTGCTGTGCCCAAATCACACGGGGCTTTCCGACCCGCTTTTTGTTGTATTTGCCTTAGGGTTACGGAATCGGCCGCAGGTCATGGCAAAAGAGGAGTTTATGCGCACGCCTCTCCTGGGCTGGCTTTTGGGAAAGGCCGGCGTTTTTGCGGTTAAGCGGGGAAAAAGTGATGTGGGTGCTATTAAGCGGGCTATCAAATGCTTAAAAAGCGGTGATAAGCTTCTGCTTTTCCCTGAAGGGACCCGAAGCAAAGACGGAGAACTGGGAGAGGGAAAAACCGGGGCCGCAATGCTTGCGCTGCGCACAGGTACGCCCATTGTTCCTATCTATGTTCCCGCCCAAAAGTATTGGTTCCGTCGGACCCCGGTGGTTTTTGGAGAGGCGTTCTATCCCCAGGCGGTAAACGGAAAAGGCTCTGCGGAGGAGTATGAGGCGATCACCTCTGATTTGCTTTCCCGAATTGAAGCTTTGGGGGAATCGCTAAAATGAAGATCACTTTAGCGCACTCTGCCGGATTTTGTTACGGAGTCCGCCGGGCCGTCAAAATCGCCGAGGACCTTGCCAATGAAGGGGTCAGTGCGGTCATGCTGGGGCCGATTATTCACAATGATGCTGAGATTCAACGTCTTGGAGCTTTGGGGATGGAAACGGTGGATGATCCACAGGAGATCCCGCAGGGCACGGCGGTGGTATTACGTTCTCACGGAGAAACGCGCGAAACCTTTTCTTTTCTAAAAACGAAAGGGTTGGAGGCGGTGGATACGACCTGTCCCAATGTATCCCGAATCCATCGTTTGGTGCAGCAGGCAGAAGCTGAGGCACGCCGGGTCATTATTATTGGCGTACCAAACCATCCTGAGGTATGCGCTACTGCCAGTTGGTGTAAAGATCCGTTGGTTTTTCAAAGCGCAGATGAACTTTGCGCCTATTTTTCTCAACATCCTGACCAGGCAAAAAAGCCTTTTACAATGGTGTCTCAGACCACATCTACCCAAAATCTCTGGAGATTCTGCGTGGAAAATGCAAAAAAACTGTGTACAAATATCAAATTTTTTGATACAATATGTAATGCTACCTATACCCGTCAAGCGGAAGCTCAGCGTCTTGCCCAGGAAAACGATGCCGTGATCGTAATTGGGGGACGGAACAGCGCCAATACCAAACAGCTTTATCAGCTTTGTTTGGCATCATGTTCCCAAACCATATGGGTGGAAAATGCAGAGGAACTGGATGTTTCCCAATTTGCTCCGGGGGCTTGTGTGGCAATCACCGCAGGCGCATCTACACCTGCGTGGATCATAAAGGAGGTTTTTGACAAAATGAACACTGAAAACATGGAGATCGAGGAATCCTTTGCTGAACTGCTGGAGAAGTCGATCAAAACTTTGCATACGGGGGAGAAGGTCACAGGCATCGTAACTGCCATTACACCGACTGAGATCTATGTGGATCTTGGGACGAAACATGCCGGCTACATACCGGTGGACGAGCTGACGGACGATCCCACCGTTAAGGCGGAGGACATGGTCAAGGTCGGGCAGGAGATCGAGGTCGTAGTCGTACGGGTCAATGATGCCGAAGGCGTTGTAAGTCTGTCTAAAAAGCGTCTTGACTCCGTGAAGAGCTGGGATGACGTGGAGCAGGCCTGTGAGGACCACACCACCATCGAAGGTGTGGTCACCGAGGAGAATAAGGGCGGTGTGGTCGTCAGCGTCAAGGGCGTTCGGGTCTTTGTTCCTGCGTCTCAGACCGGGATTCCCCGTGACCAGCCTATGACCGAGCTTCTTAAGCAGAAGGTAAAGCTGCGTATCACCGAGGTCAACCGTGCCCGCCGCCGTGTGGTTGGCTCTATTCGTGCCGTATCCGCCGCAGAGCGGGCTGAAAAGGCCGCCGAGGTCTGGAACAACATTGAAGAGGGTAAGCACTATCACGGTGTGGTGAAATCCCTTACTTCTTATGGCGCTTTTGTGGATATCGGCGGCGTGGACGGCATGGTCCATGTTTCCGAGCTGAGTTGGAGCCGTATCAAGCATCCCTCCGAGGTGGTGAATCCCGGCGATGAGGTGGATGTTTATGTGATTTCCTTTGATCCTGAGAGGAAAAAGATCTCTCTTGGAATGAAGGATCACAGCCAGGACCCTTGGGCAATGTTCACCGAGCAGTACCATGTGGACGATACTGCCAATGTTCGCATTGTAAAGCTGATGACCTTTGGCGCCTTTGCTGAGGTCGTTCCCGGCGTGGATGGTCTGATCCACATCTCCCAGTTGGCTGATCACCGTATTGATAAGCCCGCCGATGTGGTGGCCGAGGGTGATATGGTTGATGTTAAAATCACCGAAATTGATTATGACCGCAAAAAGATCTCCCTGTCTATCCGCGCCTTGCTGGACGAAGCCCAGCGGACCGACGCCGGTGAAGAGGATGCTGTTGTGGCTTCCTCTGACGGCGAAACTACCGAGGTTGCCCCTGACTTTGCAGAAGAGGCTACCGAAGAATAATTTCAATCATGCAAAGGCCACCGTTTTTACGGTGGCCTTTGTTTCATCTTTTGGGTGCAAAACTGACTTTTTTCTTGCTTATAAGGTCAAAAAACGTTATAATGGAAGAGAAGACATACTGAAATTGATTGGAGGGGGCAATATGTTTCAAATCGGTGATAAAATTGTTCATCCCATGCATGGCGCCGGAGTAATAGACAGTATTGCCACCCAAAGAGTAAACGGAGTGGTTCGAGACTATTATGTCTTAAAGTTGCCGGTCGGTGGGATGCAGGTAATGGTCCCTACGGAAAACAGTGCCGAGATCGGTGTGCGTCCCATTGTGGCGGCAGGAAAGGCGGAGGAGATCATTGTTGCGCTGCGTGATATTCAGGTGGAGAATGACAGCAACTGGAACCGAAGATATCGGGAAAATATGCTGCGGCTGAAGAGCGGGGACTTGATGGAAGTTGCCCGTGTTATGAAAGGGCTTATCTTGAGAGATGAAAAAAAGGGACTTTCCACAGGGGAGCGAAAAATGCTTCACTCTGCAAAACAAATTCTGATTTCAGAAATTGTTTTATCTCAGAATGCCAGTTATGAGGAAATTGAAGGACGCATTAACATGGCGCTGACGCAATAAAATGAAAAGAAAGAAAAAAGGAACCGGTTGGGTTCCTTTTTTCGGCAGATATCGGGAGGGGACTCCATGGGGATTTTAGGACGCCTGTTTGGGTACAAAAAGAAAGAATTGGAAAGCTGTACTGCCATTGTGGCGGCTTCGGGACATTCCACCCGGATGGGAGAGGATAAGGTGCTTCTCCCACTTGGAGAAATACCTGTACTTCTTCGTACGCTTTGGGTGTTGGAAAGCAGTCCCTCCATTTCTGAAATCATTGTGGTGACCAGGGAAGACTTACTGGTCACCGTTGGGCAATTGTGCCGTGATGCCGGGCTTGCCAAAACAAGTAAAATCATTGTTGGCGGCAAAACACGGATGGAGTCGGTATTGGCAGGACTTCGGGAGGTAAATCCGAAGAGTGAACTGGTCGCCGTCCATGATGCCGCAAGGCCTCTGGCGACCGTGGAGATCATTGAAGAAACCATATCCATGGCTCGTGAATGGGGGGCGGCGGCACCGGCTGTTCCGGTAAAGGATACCATAAAGCGGGCAGTGAACGGAGTGGTCGAAAATACACTGAACCGGTCAGAGCTTTTTGCTGTTCAAACGCCCCAGGTTTTTGAGCATGGTCTAATTTTGGGGGCGCTGGAAAAAGCGGCGGCCGACCGGGTAGAGCTGACGGACGACTGTTCCGCAGTGGAACTGCTTGGAATACCGGTGCATTTGACACAAGGCTCCTATGAAAATATCAAATTGACTACGCCGGAGGATCTTGCAACAGCAGAGGCGATTTTAGGAAGGCGGGGAGAACTGTGAGGATCGGTCATGGATATGATGTTCATCGCCTTACGGAAAACCGAAAATTGATTCTGGGTGGCGTAGATATCCCGTGGGAGAAGGGCCTTCTTGGGCATTCCGATGCAGATGTGTTGACTCATGCGATAATGGATGCATTGCTGGGGGCCTGTGCCATGGGGGATATCGGGCATTTGTTCCCGGATAATGACCCGGCTTATGCCGGAGCGGATAGTTTAGAGCTGTTGGCTCACATTGTAAAATTGTTGGAAGCGAACGGCTTTCGGGTTGGAAATGTGGATGCCACGATCGTTGCACAGGCCCCTAAGCTGGCGCCTTATATTGAGGACATGCGGCATAAACTGGCAGAGAAACTGGCAGTCAAAATAGACAGGGTCAGCGTTAAGGCCACGACAGAAGAACATCTGGGGTTTACGGGCTGTGGAGAAGGAATTGCAGCTCATTGCGTATGTCTGATCAATGAAAAGGCATGAGCGGCAACAAATAACAAAACACCCTTCCACTGCATACAATGGCGGTGGAGGGGTGTTTGCATTTTTACACTCTTTTTTCAGAAGGCCTGGAAAGGATGAAGTGTTCTATGGTCTATTATTTGATTATTTGTCGATCTCTAACCTATGCGCAGCGGACGGAGGCTGCATTGCTCCGCTCCGGCGTTTCTGCCCGAGTTCTTCGAGCACCGAAAACCATTGACAGCGAGGGCTGCAGTCATGGTGTCCGGGTTTCGGAGCGTGATCTGGCCGCAGCGCTAACTATTCTGACCCACGCCGGATTATCTCCCCGGCGAGTATTCATTATAGCTCCGGATGGCGCTTATCGGGAGGTTTTACTATGATGACCTATTTGGACAGCGCCGCCACCACACTGCAAAAACCCCCCGCAGTTCGGCGGGCTGTGGTATCGGCTATGGAACGGATGGCAAGCCCCGGCAGAGGGGGACATCGTCCGGCTATGCTGGCCAGTGAGACTGCATTTGCCTGCCGTCAGGCTGCAGCCGATTTTTTTCATCTGGAAGATCCGGAAAATGTTGTCTTTTCATTGAACGCCACCCATGCGCTGAATATGGCCATTAAATCGGTGGTAAAACCGGGGGAGACCGTGTTGGTATCCGGGTATGAACACAATGCCGTGACCCGACCGCTAACAGCACTTGGCTGCCAGATCAAGGTTGCCCGCTCTCCGCTTTTTGATACCCACACCATTTTGGCTGAGTTTGACCGTTTGATGACCGAGGAAGTCAGATGCGTGGTTTGCACTCATGTCTCCAACGTCTTTGGCTATGTGCTTCCCGTCAAAGAGATTTCTGAACTTTGCCGCCGCCGGGGAATTCCGTTTATTTTGGATGCCTCTCAGTCCGCCGGGACCCTTTCGGTTCACATGGACGAACTGAACTGTGCTTTTATCTGTATGCCGGGGCATAAGGGCCTGTACGGCCCCCAGGGAACCGGTATTCTGCTTTGCGGGGAAGAGCAGGGTACCAGAACACTTTTGGAAGGCGGTACCGGCAGCTTATCCGCTAAACAGGAGATGCCGGATTTCCTTCCTGACAGAATGGAAGCCGGGACACACAATGTACCGGGAATTGCTGGCTTATTGGAGGGGATTCGGTTTGTCGCCAAACAAAAAGAAGGCGCTATTCTGAAACATGAACAAGCGCTCACCGCCCAAGCAGTTTCCGGCCTGAAAGCGATTTCGGGCATTACGGTCTTTCATGCCCGGCAGCCGGAAAATCAAGCCGGTGTCCTCTCTGTTTTAGTTGATGGTGTAGATTGTGAAGAAGTGGGGGCAAGGCTGGGGGAGAGAAATATCGCGGTTCGTGCCGGCCTTCACTGTGCCCCATTTGCCCATGAAAGTGCGGGAACACTGAAAACCGGAACGGTACGAATCAGTTTTTCCCACTTCAGTACCCTGTATGATGTAAAACGTTTGGTGCAGGAAATGTCACGAATCAGCGGCTGAATGAGTGCAAAAAGGAGTTTTTGAGAAAAACTCCTTTTTGCTTATTTCCAAGATAGGACAGGCTTTGGGAAAAATGAAAGAAATTCAGGAAAAATTCATGTTTGTCACCCTTGCACACGGTCAATAAATCAAGTATAATAAAGTAAAATATCTTTAATAAAACGAAGGGAGGAAAAACGATGGGAGATATCTTCTCTGTCATCAATGATTTTTTTGTCAATTTTAAAAGCATCTCTATTTCCGACATCATTGATATCGCCATCATGGCCTTCCTGATTTACAAATTTATTGACCTGCTTCAGTTAGCCAATTCGAAGAAGGTAATTCGAGGTGTGGGGGTAATCGTAGTATCCCTATGGCTTTCCACGCTGTTTCACTTATATACGGTGAATTTTCTTCTGAACAGGGTACTGGAATGGGGTGTTTTGACTTTAGTTGTTCTCTTCCAGCCGGAGTTGAGAAAGCTATTGGAGCAAGTGGGCAGCAGTAACCTCAGCGCCGTTTTTTCCAGTCGGCAAAGCACACCAGACGAGCTGGAGAACGCTATCACTCAAACCGTGGAAGCCTATGCATCCCTTTCGGAAAGCAAAACAGGAGCGCTGATGGTATTTGAGCGAAAAAATATGCTCAATGATGCCATTCGTACCGGAACGGCGCTGGACACCGTGGTAAACAGCGAGTTGTTGAAAAACATTTTCTGGAACAAAGCGCCGCTGCATGATGGGGCGGTCATTGTACGGGAGGGGCGGATCGTTGGCGCCGGCTGTATGCTTCCCATGTCCGGAAATGTTAACCTTTCCAGAGAACTTGGAATGCGGCATCGGGCAGGGATTGGCGCCAGTGAACAGACCGATGCTGTCGTTGCCATCGTTTCCGAAGAAACGGGTTCTATCTCGGTGGCGGTGGGCGGAATGCTGAAGCGGCATCTGGCCCCCGAAACACTGGAACGGCTGCTTCGTAATGAGTTACTTCCAAAGGAAAAGGAAGAGGAAAGTACGCTTGTCACCAAAATGACTGCTTTGTTCCGTGGGAAAAGGGAGGCGAATCAGGATGGAGAAGATAGTAAAAAGTAAAGGCTTCCATATGGTGCTTTCTGTCCTGATCGCAATTGGGTTGTGGATGTATGTTGGGCGGGTGGAAAATCCGGATGTACCGGATACGATCCGCAACCTGCCCATTACTTTTGTTGGAACGGACATACTGGAAAACAGGGGACTGATGATACACCAGGGCGGAGAGCAAACCGTTACCATTCGGGTCACGGGAAAACGCAACGTGGTAAATCTTCTGTCCGCAGAGACAGTCTCTATCATGGTGGATGTCTCTACGATCGAACAGCCTGGGCAATATACTCTATCCTATCAGGTCTTTTTCAATTTGCCGGGAACCAATTCTTCCAGTTCTCTGGTGGTGACGGACCGCTCGCCTCAAAATCTGGTCTTTACCGTAGCAAGGCAAGCGCAACGAAAAATCCCCATTCGGGGAAGTACAAATGTCAGTGTTGCAGAAGGGTATCAGGCCGGAGCCTTTAGCTTTTTGCCGGATACGATCGAGGTCCGGGGTGAGGAGTCTCTGGTCAATCAAATCGAGTATGCTCAAGTAATTTTGGAACAGACCGAGTTGTCCGCAACCTTTAGCGGTGATCTTCCGTACACCCTCATCGGTTATAACGGGGATACGATCGATAGGGAAAAGCTGATAACCAACGCTTCCTTCATTCGGACCACATTGCCGATCTACCAAATCAAGGAAGTCCCGCTGACGGTAAATATCTTGCCGGGCGGCGGTGCCAATCAGCAAAATATCAAATATGAAATTGAGCCAAAATCCATTATGGTTTCCGGGTCTGCAAATGACTTGGAACCGCTAAAGGAGATTTCTCTGGGAGAAATCGATTTGTCCAAAATTACGGAGAGCGAGACACTGACCTTCTCCATTCCTCTGGCTCCTGAGCTGAATAATGTAAGCGGCGTGTCCGAAGCTACAGTATCTATCACGATCAAGGGTCTTACCACGGCCACATTGGAAGTGGATAATATAGAATTTATCCATGTTCCGATAGGGTATATACCGAGAAAAGTGACACAAACCAGACAGGTACAGATTCGCGGTACTGCGGAAGCGGTCGCTTCGGTAAGCGCTTCCCAGCTTCGGATCGTAGCTGATTTAGACCAGGCCGTGGCTACCACGGGCACGCAGACTATCCCAGTGAAGGTTTATCTGGATAGCGCCGGTGATGTGGGAGTCGTTGGCGATTATAATATCGTGGTTTCGATTACCAGACAATAGTGTTCCATTTTTTGAAGGAGATAGGCTATGAGACAGACAGCACAAGTAATACGAACGGTTTCTCCCGGTTATGTGGAGGTAAAGGTCCGCCGGGCCTCGGCCTGTGCCAGTGCCCATAACTGCGGCTCTTGTGACCATTGCAGTTTTATGGAGAATGCCCCTGAAATCGTCGTTGTTGCAGAGGATGACCGGGGTGCTCAGGTTGGAGATACGGTAACGGTAGAGAGTGCTACCTCCAGCGTTCTGGGGGCCGCAGTACTTTTGTATATCGTTCCTTTTATCCTCTTTTTTAGCGGCTATTTGATGGGAATGTCCCTTCAGTGGACCGAAGGAGCCGCCATTGGCCTGGGGGGGATCGGCTTCGTTCTGGGCTTACTGGCTGCCATCGGCTTAGACAGATATCGAAAGCATCACAAACCGGTGTCATTTAAAGTTGTTGCTCTGGGTGGTTAAGAAGAATGTTTGGTTATGTCCGCCCCAGAGAAGATACGCTCCCCGACGGTGCATTAGAGCGTTATACAGCGGTTTACTGCGGTTTGTGCCACACTCTGGGGGAAGCATACGGAACACCCGCCCGCTTATTTTTGAACTATGATTTTGCCTTCCTTGCTATGCTTTTGGCCCCTGAAACCACAGATGTAGATATACAGCATAAGCGCTGTTTTCTTCACCCCTTCAAGGGAAAGCCGGCTTGCAAAAACAGGGAATGGCTTTCTGTTTCCGCGGCGGAAAGTTTGATCTTGAGCCGTTGGAAGCTGATGGACACACTGCAGGATGACAATTTAGCGGGAAGACTGGAAGCGCGAAGTTTTTTACGGATATTGGATCAGGGATATCAGAAAGCCCGGGAGAAATGTCCTGCCTTTGACGCTTCGGTCCAATATCATTTGCGGGAACTTCGGAAACTGGAGCAAGAAGAATGCCCGATGCTTGACCGTGTGACTGACAATTTCGCAGCGCTTCTTCAAGCGGCAACGCCAGTGACAGAGAATGCAAAAAAGGCTCGAATACTGGAACAATTGTTGTACCATATTGGACGCTGGATCTATCTGATCGACGCAGTGGATGATTTGGAGGAAGACCGTATCTCAAACCGCTATAACCCTGTTGCGGCTCGTTTTCCACAGTGGACTGACGCGGATGCCGCCTATTTACGTCAAATGATGGACCACTCATTGTCTTTGGCCGGCGCTGCTTTTCAATTACTGGAGCCAACCCCTTGGACTGACGTATTGGAGAATATTTTATACAGCGGATTACCCAGCGTGGAGGAGTTGGTTTTCTCCGGGCGGTGGAGAGAAGATCAAAAAAAGCATAGGAGAAAGAGTAATGAGCGATCCGTATAGCGTTCTTGGAATATTGCCGGAGGCCAGTGACGAAGAAGTCAAGCGAGCTTATCGTGACTTGGCGCGGAAGTACCATCCGGATAATTATCAAAATAATCCGCTGGCAGATTTAGCCGAGGAAAAAATGAAAGAAATCAATGAAGCCTATGCCGCCATTACCCGTTCCAGAAGCGGTGGCGGAGCAGGTCCGGGCGACTATGGGTTTCAGGGCCGGCAGTATCAACAGCAATACACCTACCAACAGCAAAGTACTGACAATGGCGCTTTGTATAGTCAAATACGACAGTGTATCAATATGGGAAATCTTATCCAAGCAGAACAGCTTTTGCGTTCTGCACCAAGGCAAACGGCCGAATGGTATTTTCTGTCCGGCCACCTGGCGTATCAAAAGGGCTGGCTGGATGAAGCAATGCAGCACTTCCAGACAGCTTATAATATGGAACCTACCAACGTGGAGTACCGACAGGCGCTTTCTATGATGCAGCAGGGGGGTGGCGGATACCGCCCCAGCGGGTACCGTTATTCCAGCTGTGACCCCTGTACCGCATATATGTGTTTCAGTCTTTGTACGCCGTGGGGCGGCCCTTGTTGCTGACATAAAAA
The DNA here is from genome assembly GCA_910587345.1 of uncultured Oscillospiraceae bacterium. Taxonomy (GTDB): domain Bacteria; phylum Bacillota; class Clostridia; order Oscillospirales; family Oscillospiraceae; genus Vermiculatibacterium. Next base: position 28,176 of record CAJUKH010000029.1, read on the forward strand.
TTGACAGTTCTTTCGCTTTTGTGGTATAATATTACGCTCAGGATGACATTGAAGGGAAGTGGCGGCGTGATTAGAAGCATGACCGGATACGGACGTGCAAAGGAGACTCGAAATGGTCGGGATATCACTGTAGAATTGCGCAGTGTCAATAATCGCTACCTGGATTGTACGGTAAAGATGCCAAGAAGCTATGTTTTTGCCGAAGACGCAATAAAGAATCTGGTGCAAAAGGGAACCAGTCGGGGGAAAGTGGATGTATTTATTTCAGTGGAATCTACTGGTACAGAGGAAGCTGTTGTTTCTGTGAATATGCCTCTGGCTCAAAGTTATATTTCCGCTATGGAAACGCTGAAAAAGCTGGCCGGCAACAACGCCAAGACAGATTATTGCGTCACCGACTTAGCTCGGCTTCCTGATATCCTCACGGTTTCCAAGGCCGAGGAAGACCTTGAGATGCTTTCTGGTGACCTTTGTGCTGTGGCTGCGGCCGCTATTCAGGCTCATACGGCTATGCGTGAAACCGAGGGAGCAAGATTGGCGCTGGATATTCGAAGCCGGGCCGCTGCAATCGCTGCATTATTGGCTAAAGTAGAAGAACGAGCTCCGCATATTGTGGAGGATTACCGTTCCCGCTTAACTGCTAAATTGCAGGAAGTACTGGGTAATACTCAAATCGATGAAAGCCGAATTCTTACCGAGGCCGCAGTCTACGCCGACAAGGTAGCGACAGATGAAGAAACCGTTCGTCTGCGCAGCCACCTGGCCCAGTTAGAGGAAATGTTGGACCAGGGGGGAGCAGTAGGCCGAAAACTTGATTTTCTCATTCAGGAATTCAACCGTGAAGTCAATACCATCGGCTCAAAGTGTAATGACCTGGAAACTTCTCGTTTGGTGGTTGATATGAAGGCCGAGATCGAAAAGATTCGGGAGCAGATACAGAATCTGGAGTGAGAGAGGGAAAGGGAATGCGGCTGATCAATGTGGGGTTTGGAAATATGATTTCCGCCGAACGCCTTATCGCTATCGTAGGTCCTGAATCAGCTCCCATCAAGCGAATGATCCAAGAAGCCAGAGAGGCGGGAACCTTAGTTGACGCCACCTATGGTCGCCGTACCCGGGCTGTGCTGATCATGGATAGTGACCACATTATCCTGTCCGGGCTGCAGCCTGAAACGGTAACTGCTCGTTTTGGCGGAAGAGACTCCGAAGATAATAAAGAGGAGGATGCCCTATGAACAGCACAAAAAGGAGAGGGCAACTTATTGTGCTTTCCGGCCCTTCCGGAACAGGAAAAAGTACTGTGATCGCCGAATTGCTGCAAGCTCGGCCCGACCTTTATTTCTCGGTGTCGTTTACCACCAGGCCTCCCCGCCCCGGTGAAACGGACGGAAAAGAGTATCATTTTGTTTCCCGAGAAACCTTTGAAGATATGATTTCAAAGGGCGCGTTTCTGGAATATGCGCAATATGTCGAGAATTACTACGGCACATCCCTCCAGCTGATCGAGGAAAAGCGTGCGGCCGGTATTGATGTGCTTTTAGAGATAGAAGTCCAGGGGGCTGAAGAGGTAAGAAAGAAATGCCCCGATGCGGTCTTGATTTTTGTGGCTCCGCCATCCTTTGAGGAACTTTCCCGCCGGCTCAGGGAGCGGAATACCGATGATGAAGCCGTTATTGCCAGCCGTTTGGAGACTGCAAGAAAAGAATGTGAAGAAATTTCCAACTATGATTATCTGGTTGTGAACTATCAGGTGCCCATCGCAGTGAAAGAGGTGTTGTCTATTTTGACTGCCTCCGGCTGCCGGACACAATATCGTTTGATAGACTGGAAAGGAGTCTGATGTTTTTATGATGCTCAAACCCGCTATGAAAACCCTTTTGGAGCAAGTGCCCAGCCGGTATATGCTGGTGAACGTGGTAGCCCACAAGGCTCGTCAAATTGCCAGCAAAGCCGAGGATGAGGGATATCCTTTGGATGAGAAACCCGTTACTTTGGCACTGAAGGCTGTGGCTGCCGGAGAGCTGGAAATCGGCGAGGAAGTATAAGGCGAGAAAGGCAAGCGTTTGGGCGTAGTCTCGGCGCTTGCCTTTTCCCGGATAAAAGGGGGACGTCATTTGTCCGTTCGCATCGCAAAAATTGCATTGTCGGCGGCCACCTTTGCCATCGACCAACCGTATTCCTATTTGGTGCCGAAAGAGCTGGAACAGCTCATGCCCGGAATTCGGGTCATAGTCCCTTTTGGACCGGGAAACCGGCGGGCAGAGGGCTTGGTGTTATCTGTCTCTGAAGGCCAGCCAGAACTTCCTTTAAAGTCGATTTTAGCCTGTTTGGATGAGGAGCCTGTCTTGGATGACGAGGGGCTTCGGTTGGCCCTATGGATTCACGAGCGCTGGTTCTGCACTGTTTACGAAGCCGCCAGAGCCATGCTTCCCGCAGGTCTTTATTATGCATTGCAGGATTGTTATTGCCTGTCTGACGGAATTGACAGGGAGACTGCCGTGGCCGCAGCGGGAAAGTCTAACCACGAAAAAAAAGTGGTAGAATTGGTTTCGGCCCACAAAGGCGGCCTTGAAGTTGGGATCATTCGCGAGGCTTTTGGGACAAAAGACCCCGGCCCTGCGCTTCGCTCTTTGCTGGGAAAAGGGATTCTTACTTTAGTGACCAGTGCGTCCCGGGGTGTAGGTGATAAAGTTGAGCGCTGGGCTTCGCTGGCTATCCCCCCCGAAGAGGCTATGGCTCAGGCAAGCCTGAAACGAAAAACCGCTCCACTTCGATATTCCGTCATAGAATTGCTTTCCGGGATCGGTAGCGCACCGGTAAAGGAAATCTGTTATTTTACAGGTGCATCCAACGCAACCATACGTTCTTTGGAAAAAGGCGGATATATTTCTATTGAAGAGCAGGAAGCATATCGCCGCAGCAGACCCAGTCAAGCAGAACAGGCAGGTCCAATTTATTTAAACGCGGAACAACAAGCAGCCTTTGAAGGATTGAATGCATTGGCACAAACCGAAAATGCAGCTGTAGCTCTTCTTTATGGCGTTACCGGAAGCGGAAAGACCCAGGTGTATCTTCGATTAATTCAAGAGGTATTGGCTCGTGGAAAAACCGCTTTGGCTTTGGTGCCGGAAATTGCTTTGACCCCTCAGCTGATGGCTATCTTTACTTCCCACTTTGGAGAGGAGGTCGCGGTCCTTCACAGCTCCTTACCTGCCGGGGAACGGTACGATGAATGGAAGCGGGCCAGAAACGGTAAAGTCCGTGTTGTGATCGGTACCCGCTCAGCTGTGTTTGCCCCCTTGAAAAACCTTGGTCTTATCATATTGGACGAGGAGCAGGAGGGGAGCTATAAATCTGAAAATGTTCCCCGGTATCATGCGAGAGATGTGGCAAAATACCGTGCCCAGAGAAACGGCGCACTGCTGGTACTTGGCTCCGCTACCCCTGCCGTGGAGACGATGTACCATGCGCAAAATGGAGATTACCATCTTTTTCAGCTGCGGCATCGATATAACGAACGAATTTTACCTCAAGTTTATTTGGCGGATTTGAAGGAGGAGTTACAGGCAGGGAATCCTTCTCCCATCAGCTTTCAGTTGCAGCAGGCATTGGAGGAAAATATCAATCGGGGAGAACAAAGTATTCTTTTCCTTAATCGACGTGGTGCCAGTCCTATGGTAACTTGTGTTTCCTGCGGCCAGGTTCCCACTTGCCCCCGATGCTCTGCCTATTTGACGTATCACTCCGTAAACCGCCGTTTGATGTGCCATTATTGCGGACACTCGGAACCTTTGCCTGACAACTGCCCCGAATGTGGCGGGATGCTGGAGCAGGTTGGAAGCGGCACACAACGGGTTGAGGAGGCCCTGCGGGAGCGCTTTCCCGATGTTGAAGTGATGCGAATGGATGCTGACACCACCACCGCCAGCCGTTCTCACGAAAAAATGCTGGCTCGATTCAGAGAAGAGCGTATCCCAATTTTGGTTGGAACGCAAATGGTCGCCAAGGGTTTGGATTTTGAGAACGTTACTTTGGTTGGGGTCGTTTCTGCGGATCAGGGGCTGTATGTTGATGACTACCGGGCAGGAGAAAAAACGTTTTCCCTTATCACGCAGGTTGTCGGACGAGCCGGCCGGGGAAATAAAGAAGGCCGAGCTATTATTCAAACCTTTACGCCAGAAAATGATGTGATATTGGCTGCTGCCCGACAGGATTACGATCATTTTTACGCAGAGGAAATCGGACTTCGCCGCATACGAAATTGCCCCCCATTTTCTTCTTTTTTTGTTGTTACCGTTTCCGGTCCCGAGGAAGGGCAGGTATTCAGAGTCTGTGCCATGTTGAGAGAGACGGTACGGCAATGGCTTCAAATGCCGCAATATCAGGATATTTCCTGTCAGGTATTAGGGCCGGTGCCCGCTGCCATTGTAAAGGTAAATAATCGATATCGCTACCATATGACCCTTGTGGCGCAAAATACAAAACAAATCCGGGCATTGGTGGCCCACTTGATTCGCTGTGCACAGCAAGATAAAAAAAACCGGGGTGTATCGGTTTCGGCTGATGTGGATCCCGTGTATTAAGGAGAGAGTAACATGGCCATTCGAAAAATTTTAAGCGACCAGGAGCCGGAACTTCATAAAAAATGTCATTACATTACAAAATTTGATGATAAACTGTCGTCTTTACTGGATGATTTGAAGGAAACCTTGGCAGACGCCTCCGGCGCCGGTTTGGCCGCCCCCCAGATAGGTATTCTTCGCCGGGCGGTGATCGTAATCAACGAAGACGGTGAAATGCTGGAGTTGGTGAACCCGGAAATCATTGAGCAGAAGGGGGAGCAGGATGGCTTGGAGGGGTGTCTCTCCATTCCCGGACGCTGGGGTTATGTGCTTCGCCCCATGTGGGTCAAGGTAAAAGCCCAAGACCGGAATGGCAACTGGTTTGAGGTAGAGGGAGAAGAGATGACTGCCCGCTGCTTCTGTCATGAGATCGAGCATTTGGATGGTCACGTCTTCACCGAACATGTAGAGCGGATCTACTCCAACGAAGAAGTGGAGAGAATTATTGAGAAAGAAAATCGGCAGAAGGGAAGGAGACGTTCTTAAATCGTGAAGATCTTATTTATGGGAACGCCGGAATTTGCCGTTCCGTCTCTTGAGGCGCTTATTGCCGCAGGGCATGATATATGCGGTGTTTTCACGCAGCCGGACCGTCCCAAAAACCGTGGAATGAAACTACTGCCCCCACCGGTCAAAGAGTGTGCTTTGGCCCACAATATTCTTGTGGAGCAACCTGTCAAACTGAGGGATGGCGCAGCTTTGGATCGTATCAAGATATTGGCCCCCGACTTGATCGTTGTGGCTGCCTATGGCCGAATCCTTCCCCAAGATATTTTAAGTGAACCGCCGATGGGGTGTATCAATGTCCACTCTTCGCTTTTACCAAAATATCGAGGGGCAGCGCCTATCAACTGGGCCATTTTAAACGGAGAGAAGGAGACCGGTGTCACCATTATGCATATGGCAGCAGAGATGGACACCGGCGACATTATTGCGCAATGCACTACCGCTATCGGCCCTGATGAAACTGCTCCGGAACTTACCATCCGCCTGGCACAACTGGGGGCTTCGCTTCTTTGCCAGACGATAGATAAACTGTCTGACAAAACGGCTGCACGCACCCCTCAAGACCACGGCAACGCAACTCTGGCGCCTATGCTAAGCAGAGAACTCTCCGCTTTATGCTTTTCAAAGCCGGCCCAGGCCCTCCACGATCAGGTTAGAGGACTGCTTCCTTGGCCCGCGGCTACCACCCAAATCCAAGGCATTCGCTGCAAAATCTTTTCTACCTGTGTAGAATCAGGACAGGCAGTCCCCGGAACGGTTCTATCCGCTGGAAAAGACGGGCTTCTGATTGCCTGCGGAGATGGCAGTGCCCTTCGTATCCTGGAACTGCAGCCCGACGGAGGCAAACGCATGAAAACGGCTGATTTTTTGCGAGGCCATCCTGTAGAAGTAGGGAGTGTCCTTTGATGGGAAGCATGGCAAGAGAGGTTTCCTTACAATGCCTGATACTGGCCGAAAAAAGAAATGCCTGGTCTGATATTTCTCTGCGAAATGCTATTCATCAAGCACAGTTTTCAGCCCGGGATGCCGGACTGTGTACAAGGCTGACTTACGGGGTCCTTCAAAACCAAATGTTGTTGGATTGGCATATTGACCGACTTTCTTCCAGACCATCAGAGCAGTTGGATACAGGTGTGCGAAATGCCATCCGGCTGGGACTGTACCAGCTTTTATTTCTGGACCGTGTTCCTCCTCATGCAGCCGTCAACGAATCGGTCACATTGGGCAAAAAATATGCTAAAAACCCTAAATCTGCCAGCCTTATCAATGGTGTATTACGGAATTTTTTGCGCCAGCAGGAAAGCGGGCAATGCCCTACACCGGAAGATATTTCTATTCGGTACAGTCATCCTTCCTGGTTTGTCAAGGAATTTTCCCAGCTTCTTCCTCCCGAAGAGCTGGAGGCCTTTTTACAGGCGAATAACAGCCAACCACTGATTCAGGCACAAACCAATCTTTTGAAAACCACTGCTAATGCCCTGACTGCTGAATTAACTGCGGCAGGGGTCACGGTAACACCTCATCCCTGGATGCCTGATTGCTTGAATTTGGAGAATACAGGGAACTTGGAAAAACTGACCGCCTTCTGCGAAGGTCGATTTTATGTGCAGGACAGTGCCGCCCGGGCCGCAGTAACGGCTGCTGCGCCGCAGCCCGGAATGCGGATCATGGACGCCTGCGGTGCGCCGGGCGGAAAGTCTTTTGCTGCTGCTATTGCTATGGAGGATCAAGGAGAGCTTTTTTGCTGTGACCTTCATCCTCATAAGGAAAAGCTCATACAGGAAGGCGCCAAACGCCTTGGGATACAACATATTCAAACTGCTGTCTCTGATGCCAGACACTTTTTCCCAGAATGGGAAAATGCCTTTGACCTGGTTTTGGCAGATGTTCCTTGCTCCGGGCTTGGAATCATTCGGAAGAAACCGGATATTCGCTACAAAGAGCCGAAACCCTTGGAAAATCTGCCTGTCATTCAGCGGGATATTTTGCTCAACGTTGCCAAATATGTTAAGCTGGGCGGGGTCCTGCTCTACTCCACTTGCACCTTGCTTCCAAGAGAAAACGATGATGTGGTATCCTGGTTTCTGAAGCAAAATGAAAACTTTTGTCTGGAGCCGTTTACATTGCCCAGCCCCATCGGTCAAACAAATGGGTGTATAACACTTTGGCCTCACCGCCATCAATCGGATGGCTTTTTCATTGCAAAACTTCGCCGTAAAGCATAAGGGGGGGAGCCTCTTGACGGATTTGAAATCCATGACATTGGAAGAGATGACAATTCTGGCGAAAGAACTGGGAGAGCCTGCCTTTCGGGGCAAGCAAATCTTCCACTGGCTTCACCGGGGGGTTACAGACTTTGAGGATATGTCGGACCTTTCCAAGTCTTTTCGGGAGAAACTGAAAAACACCTGCGCTTTCACCCCTCCACAAGTAGAAAGAAAGCAGATATCGGCCCATGATGGGACCATCAAATATTTGTGGCGGCTTTCGGATGGAAACTGTGTGGAAACGGTGCTTATGCGTTATCGCCATGGCAACACGGTGTGTATCTCCTCGCAGGTCGGTTGTCGGATGGGATGTGCTTTCTGCGCCTCCACCATCGGCGGAAAAGTAAGAAACCTGACTCCTGCCGAAATGTTGGATCAGGTCCTTTTTACACAGCTGGATTCCGGAGCCGAAATCTCTAATATTGTCTTGATGGGGATAGGAGAACCGTTGGACAATATGGATAATGTACTCCGCTTTTTAGAGCTGGTAAACAGCCCCCATGGACTCAACATCGGTATGCGGCATATTTCTCTTTCTACCTGCGGTCTGGTTGAGCAGATCGACCGTCTTGCCCAGCTGAAATTACAGCTTACTCTGTCCGTATCCCTCCACGCGCCGGACGACGAGACAAGGTCAAAAATTATGCCGGTAAACCGTTCTGTGGGAGTGGAAAAGCTCTTTGACTGTTGCCGGCGGTATTTCAACACTACCGGGCGGCGCATTTCATATGAATATGCCATGATCGATAATGTCAATGACCACGACTGGCAGGCAGATTTGCTGGTCAGTCATCTGAAAGGAACTCCGGGCCATGTAAACCTGATCCCGCTTAACGAGGTGGAAGAAAGCCCTCTACGGCCCAGCCGCAGGACCCGCGCCTTTCAGGAACGGTTAGAGCGGCAGGGAGTCACTGCCACCGTGCGGAGAAAGCTGGGCGGCGACATTGACGCCTCCTGTGGGCAATTGCGGCGGAAAAGGATGGAGGAAGAAGAGTTATGATACATATCTGGGGAATCACGGATAAAGGTGTTGTCCGGGCAGAGAATCAGGATTCGTATTGCTTCAAACTGGCACAGGATGATGTTGCTACCGCTATCGTCTGCGATGGTATGGGGGGTGCCCAAGCTGGAAATATAGCCAGCGCTCTGGCCGTAAAGTCAGCTTCAAAGTATCTGGAGAAACTCTCTCTTGACGAACTGAGAAGCGCCCCGGGGGACCACTTGGTTCGTGCCGCTCTTTTGGCGAATAAAAGCATTTACCGTAAATCCTGCTGGGAGATCTACTGCCGTGGTATGGGTACAACTATGGTAGCCGTCGCTGTTTTTGACGGCTGTGCCCATATTTTAAACATTGGAGACAGCCGTGCTTACCACATCGGTGAGGAAGGTATCCGCCAGATCACCCGAGACCATTCTGTGGTTGAAGATTTAGTGCAAAGAGGGGAAATCACGCCTGATGAAGCCCGGAGCCACCCTCAGAAGAATCTCATCACCCGTGCGCTTGGCTCGGAAAGCCATGTGGAGGGTGATCTGTATGAGGTAAAGCTGGAGAAGGGTGAATTTATTTTGATGTGTACCGATGGCTTGTCAAATGTTCTCTCGGATCAGGAAATTCTTTATGAGGTGCTGCATGGCGGCGCTGCCGGCGGCTGCTGCCAGCGGCTGTTGGATGTGGCCATTTCCAGAGGTGCTCCGGATAATGTGACTGCTGTTGTTATTCAGTTCGTGTAAGTGAGGTGAAAGAGGAATGGATCAGTATATCGGCAAGATCCTGGGTAATCGCTATGAGATACTGGAACGCATCGGTTCAGGTGGCATGGCGGTGGTTTATAAGGCAAAGTGCCACTGGCTTAACCGTTTTGTAGCCATTAAAATACTGAAAGATGATTTGGCGCAGGACGAAGAGTTCCGCCGTCGTTTTCATGAAGAATCCCAGGCTGTCGCCATGCTCTCTCATCCCAACATCATGTCTATTTACGATGTTTCCCGGGCGGAAGGCTCTTCTGAGTCGGACTATATCGTTATGGAGCTTATCGATGGTATCACCTTGAAACAATATATGCAGAAGCGGGGAGGGAAACTTTCCTGGCGGGAAGCACTTCATTTTATTACCCAAATTATGAAAGGACTTGCCCACGCTCACGGCCGCGGAATTATTCACCGGGATATCAAGCCTCATAACATCATGGTTTTACGTGACGGCAGTGTAAAAGTGGCAGACTTTGGTATCGCCCGGCTCATGACCAGTAACCATAGCACCATGACGCAGGAAGCGCTGGGTTCTGTCCACTATATTTCTCCCGAGCAGGCCCGGGGAAGTCGAATTGACGCCAGAAGCGATATTTATTCTGCCGGCGTTGTGCTTTATGAAATGCTGACAGGGCGCCTGCCATATGAAGGAGATTCCCCTGTGGCAGTGGCGATTCAGCACATCAATTCCATTCCTCTTTCCCCTCGGGAGTTGGAACCGGAGATTCCGGAGGCTCTGGAGGAAATTACTATGCGTGCCATGGCCTCCGAACTGGGAAAACGTTATGTATCGGCTGATGCCATGCTTGCAGATTTGGAGGAATTTCGGAAAAACCCCAATATCAGCTTTGACTACACCAGCGCCGATTTGCTTTTAGGGCAGGGTGATGAACCCACTCAGGCACTTGGGGCAAACACCCCTGAGTCCGTAACCACCAAACGCTCTGCTGCCCACAAAGTTCCTTCCGAAAAGCCAGTTCCGCAACCCCTTGCCGAAGAGGACGAGGAGGATGACGAGGAGGGGGGCGGTAAGCAGATTTTTATTGCCGCCGCCATCGTTCTTCTTTGTATTGTCGGGGTCGGTGTCTTCCTTTGGAATGGCGTACTGCGTGAAATGATGGGAACCGGAGAAACCTATACGATTCCTGACGTAAGAGGGTACACGCTGGAAGACGCCATGGAACTTCCGGAAATCAAAGAAAATGGCTTTACAATTATTGAGGGGCGGCAAATTGTAGACGCCGATGTACCTGTAGGGCAAATTATCAGCCAAACCCCTGAGGCGGAAAGTATTGCCAAGAGCAATGTCAAAGAAATCACAGTGAATATCAGTATTCCGCCCAGCGATCTCTTAATGCCTGATCTCTATGATCAGGACCAACGGATCGCCATGACTCAACTTCGTGCTATGGGATTAACCGCCACCTTGGAGCAGGGGTATTCTGAGGAGGTCATAAAAGGAAATGTTATGTCTCAAACGCCAAATGCAGATGAGCCTTTGACATCTGAAACAGAAATCATTATTGTAATCAGCCAAGGCCCGGAACCTAAACCGGTCACCATGATCCCTGTCACAAATATGTCTCTGGAGAGCGCTATTGAAATCATCACCAAAGATTTGGGACTTCAGGTAGGACAGATAGACAGAGAAGCGAATGACAGTTACGCTGAGGGTATGGTTTTTTACCAAAGTGTTCCCGCTGGGGAACCGGTGTTGTCAGGCACTACGATTGATTTGAAAGTAAGCACTGGGCCTGACATTGTGGCCCCCCCCGAAGTTTCCCAAGGGCCAATAGATACGTCTGCTCCAATTGTAACTCAAACTCCTACAACGCCGGCTCCCACGGAAAGTCAGTCCGTATTCAGCCGAAAAACCGGGACTGTGACCCTTCCTACAGACCGGGAAACGGTCACCATACAGGTCACTGTGGATGGAGTTCCCCAATACGCAGAGCCGGAAACTGTAGAGACAAAGATGCGGATCGCACGCTTTACCGTGGAGGGAAAAGGTGTTCAGGAAATCGTTGTCTATATCGATGGTGTGGAAGCAAAACGCTACACCGAAGATTTTAACAGCTGATGGAAGGTATTATTTTGAAAGCCCTGTCCGGCTTTTACTATGTTGACTGTGACGGTAGTATTTTGACCTGTCGGGGGCGTGGGAAGCTACGGCATGGTGGATTTACCCCTTTGGTCGGCGACAGGGTATCCGTTACGGACCAGGAAGACGGCACCGGAATGATCGATGAGATTTTACCCCGTAAAAACTTCTTTCATCGGCCTGCTGTTGCCAACATTGATTATCTTGTAATTGTTGCTTCCGGCGCAACACCAATCACAGATCCTTTTCTCATTGACAGGCTTACCGCCATGGCGCAACACAGAAATTGCCAATGTGTGATTTGTTTTAACAAATGGGATCTCAGCCAGCCGACTAAACTTTGGCAACTCTATCGGGATGCTGGTTTTCCTGCCTTGCAGGTCAGTGCGGAAACAGGGGAGGGGCTTGAAGCACTCTCCCGCATAATTGCTGGCAAGATATGTGCCTTTACAGGCAATTCCGGCGTTGGAAAGTCCAGTTTGCTGAATGCGCTGGAACCGGGTTTTTCCCTGCCAACAGGTGAAGTCAGTGAACGGCTGGGACGAGGGCGGCATACGACCCGTCATGTGGAACTGTTCCCTCTGTCGAATGGCACCTTGATTGCGGATACCCCCGGTTTTGCTGCATTTGAAGAAGGTACGTTTATCCCGGAAGAACTTCCCTCTTGCTTTCCTGAGTTCCGACCTTTTTTAGAAAGCTGCAAATATTCGGGTTGTTCCCACGTAAAGGAAAATGGCTGTGCAGTTCTTTCCGCCATTGATACGGGAACAATCGCCAAGAGCAGACATGACAGCTACGTCCGGCTTTATAATGAGGCAAAGGAGGTACAGCCATGGCAGCGGAAAAAGTCGCACTGATTTTCGGCTCCTGCCCTTCCGCCGGTTGGGAGGACCTTCGCCAGTATTGTCCTGCACCAGATTTTGTAATTGCTGCAGACGGTGGCATTAAGTGTGCCCGATCTGCAGGATATCTTCCTGATCTTCTCATTGGAGATTGGGACTCTGGAGGGGGGCCTGAGTCAGATATTCCGTCTCTGACCCTGCCGCCGGAGAAGGACCTGACTGATTTGCAAGCGGCGGCCGAAATCGCTTTACAGCGCAGCTATTCAAAAATTGTTCTAACTGCTTGTTTAGGGGGCCGACTGGACCAGAGTGTGGCCAACCTTCATTTATTAGAGTGGATCTATGACCAAGGTGGTTCAGGAGTCCTTGTGGATGACGGTAACATAGCCTTTTTCTGGGATGGGACACCGCTTATTTTAGAGCGGGAAAAAGGATATCAATTTCTGTCTATATTACCATTGGACCGGCACATTGAAGGGGTTTCTCTGCAAGGCGTCAAATATCCATTGGTTAATGCTTCACTGACCCGGGGCAGTACTCTTTCCATCAGCAACGAGGTTGTCGCTTCACAGGCTCATCTATCCGCTAAAAACGGTCGAATGCTTGTAATTCGCAGCAGAAATTTTCTTTTTCAATAAACACCTTGCACCGCTTCCTCTCGTATAATGGGTTATCCAGAGCGAGAGGAAGCGGTTTTTCTCGCTCTGAACAGGATGGACAAAACCCCACAGCCGAAGGAGGTGATATGGTATGAAAATCGTAGTCGTAAAATCCCCTAAAGCATTACGTGGACTTTTGAGCCGTATCTTTGGCTTGAAGTAAAAGAGACATACAAGCCGCTCCTTGTACATATAGATTCACAGAAGAAACGGGGCTGGATACCCGTACAAGGAGTGAAAGACGCATATGGAATTTGAACTGGAAAGGACTCAACTTGACCGTTTTGACGCCCTTCTGGACACGACTCTTCACCAGGAGGAGACCCTGGAAATGATCGTGCCGGATGCCTGCCCCGATATTCTCCGTATTGTAGAAACGGACGGCAGGGTGCTTTTGCGGAGTAAGGAGGCCCACGACGGCAGAGCGGAGTTGGCAGGTACCTTCAAAGCCGCTATCCTTTATCTCCCCGATGGGGAAAGCGGTGTCAGACATTTGGATGTAACGATTCCCTTTGCTTGCAGCACGGAGAACCGAGAGATTCGTCCAGATTGTGTCATAACAGCCACAGCCCGGCTCTCAAAAGCGGATACCCGGGCTGTAAATCCCCGTAAGGTACTGGTGCGGGTAGAGGCTACCGTAGACATACAGGTATTTGCTCCACGTCAGGACCAGCTATGCAGCCATGTGCTGGATGGCACAGAAGGAGGCATCCAACAGCGCATCCAAACAGAAGATGTCTGTTTGATTGCCGGTGTTCAGGAAAAACCTTTTCCCTTTTCCGATGAGGTGACCATCTCCGCCGGAAGACCCGCAGCGGCAGAGCTGCTGAAAAACCGTATTACGTTGGAGTGCGGTGAGTCTAAAATCATCGGCAATAAGCTGATTTTTAAGGGCAGTGCTCGAATCAGTGTCCTGTATCGGGGAGAAGATGATGCCCCCCATACCGTAGAAAGCGACTTGCCCTTTTCTCAGATTATGGAGGTTTCCGGCGTAACAGAGGATGCCGGCTGTAATCTTTCTCTTGCGCTGACCGGGGCGGAATGTGAGCTAAGTGAAGAGGGGGATGGGCGGACAATCACAGTCAGAGTGGAAGCTCTGGCCCAGGCAGTGATTCAGGAAAGACGTACCCTGACCGTTTTGACCGATGCCTACAGTGTTGACCACTCTTTGCATGGTGAGTGGGAAGAAAGTGCATTGGATATCCTTTTGGAGCAAGGCGTACGCAACCAGAATATCCGTGAGCTTTGGGAGACAACGGAAGAAATTCGTGAAATCCTGGAATCTCAGCTTCGTATCGGTGAAATCGCCCAAACCCGGGAAGAAAGTCAGCACACCTTTACTGCTCTGATAGAGTTGGAACTGCTTTACTTAAATGAAAATGAGGAGCTTTGTTCCACTTCTCATTCCTTCCATGTTCCCTGTGGAATAGAATCCGTGAATGAACGGCTGTGCTCTTGCCGCTGTCAGCAGATGGGAGACCTTTTTGTTACTCCCGCGGCCGGTGGGTTAGAGGCCCGCTTTTCCCTTGATTTTGCCTATCAAATCTTTTCCAAGAAAAGCATTTCCTCCTTGTCGGAGCTGTATCCTGTTGAAGCCGCTGAGGAGGAGGGTGAGCGTCCCTCTCTTATCTTAAGAATGCTGGAGCAGGGAGAAGCATTGTGGGACGTGGCCAAAGCCTATGGCACCACAATAAATGATATTATCAGCGTTAATGAGCTCAGTGATGAATCGGCGGCTGCCGGAAAGCTGTTGCTTATTCCGAGGAGACGGTAAGGGGGAGAGGACGATGGAAGAAAATAAGATTTATGATGATATTGCCCAGCGTACCAATGGTGACATATACATTGGTGTGGTCGGCCCTGTCCGCACGGGAAAGTCCACTTTTATCAAACGTTTCATGGAAACGTTGGTGATCCCAAACATCGAAAATGTCTATCGGCGGGAAAGGGCCCGGGATGAACTGCCCCAAAGCGGTTCCGGAAGAACCATTATGACATCTGAACCCAAATTTGTGCCTGAAGAGGCTGTTCGAGTTGATATGGACGATGGCGCCGCCTTTTCGGTTCGCCTGATCGACTGTGTTGGTTATCTGATCCCGGGAGCCTCCGGACAAACGGAGGACGACCAGCCGAGAATGGTAACAACTCCCTGGGTCGACCATGATATTCCCATGAGCCAGGCAGCGGAGCTGGGCACCCGAAAGGTAATTGCCGAGCATTCTACGATCGGTATCGTAGTCACCACCGACGGTACGGTAAGCGATATTCCGAGAGAGGATTATCTGGAGGCAGAAAATCGGGTCATCACAGAACTGAAAGAGCTTGGAAAGCCTTTTCTGGTCCTTCTTAATTCCGCCTATCCGGATTCGGAGCGGGCCCGGGCAATCCAAACCGATATCATGGAGCGCTATGATATAACTTGTATGCGAGTCAACTGCCTGGAACTGGGGGAGGAAGATGTCACCTCCATTATCAAAGGCGTTCTCTATGAATTCCCTGTGAAAGAGTTAGACCTGTTCCTTCCTCCCTGGGTAGATGCTCTCCCCGGAAATCATCCTATCAAGGAAGGACTCTATACCGCCATTCGGGAGGGTACCACCTCCATGCGCAGGGTCCGGGATGTGGAAAATGCCATCTCTGCCATTGGGGCTTGTGAGGTGGTGAACAGTGCCCGGGTCACAGCCATTGACCTGGGGGCAGGTAAAGCCTGTGGAAGTTTGGAGCTGCCCAGAAGCCTTTTTTATGACACTATCTCTGCTCAATCCGGATTCTCCATTGCCGATGATGGGGATCTGATGAGCCTTCTTACCAGTCTTGCCAGCGTTAAAAGAGAGTACGACAAGGTGGCAGAGGCCGTTGCTCAAGTCCGGGAGACCGGTTACGGAATCGTTGCCCCAGCTCCGGAGGAGCTTCGTCTGGAAGAGCCTGAAATCGTGCGGCAGGGAGGACGCTACGGAGTGCGCCTAAAGGCCTCTGCTCCCAGTATTCACATGATTCGGGCCGATATCGAGACCGAAGTCTCTCCCATTGTGGGAAGCGAAAAGCAGTCGGAAGAAATGGTCAGTTTTCTCCTTCAGGAATTCGAAGGGGATACGGCCCGGATTTGGGAGTCCAATATCTTCGGAAAGTCCTTCCACGATCTGGTCAGCGAAGATCTTAACACCAAATTGAAGCGTATGCCGGAGGATGCCAGGGAAAAACTCCGGGAAACCTTGCAGCGGGTCATCAATGAAGGTTCTGGTGGGTTGATCTGCATCATTTTGTAATAATAAAAAGCGAAACGCATAAAAGCGTTTCGCTTTGATTTTACGTTTATAAGGAAGTATTCACAACAACTATCATCAACGCTGACAAACAGGGTGCAAACAAAAGCAGAGAGCATATCACTTTCATTAGTGGTCGGTTCTCTGCTTTTTGTTACGCAGTAGAACGCCATTTTTGAGGGTAGGAACATAAAAATATCGTCTAAGTGTTTCCCATGCTCTGAAAGCCGCATAAATCAAGGACTTTTTAACCTCTACTGCGTAACATACCTACCCAAGAAAGCAGTAGTTTTATAAAGCGATTGGATTAGACGGATTTTGAACACCGTAACAACTCCCGGTGTTGGATTATCCGATATTGGATTTTCCGACACCGGGTTATCCGACATCGGAAAATCCAACGCAATTAAATAAAGATATAACTAAC
>CAJUKH010000030.1 GCA_910587345.1 uncultured Oscillospiraceae bacterium
CCCCAAGGTCAAGACAAGGTGTTTTTGAGTCGGCTCGACCCGTCTTTACGCCCCCATGGTTCCACTTGCCCCG
Organism: uncultured Oscillospiraceae bacterium; assembly: GCA_910587345.1. Classification (GTDB taxonomy): domain Bacteria; phylum Bacillota; class Clostridia; order Oscillospirales; family Oscillospiraceae; genus Vermiculatibacterium. The sequence goes on from CAJUKH010000030.1 coordinate 74, forward strand.
CACCCGTGCGTACGTTGGTGGAACACTGAAGAAATGCCGTTGAAATCGACCCGCCTCGGCCTACACAGCTTGAGGGGTGGTTCGCCTATCGGCTACCACCACCCAGGCGGCGTGGATACCAACGGACGTGGTACAGTATTCCGCCCACTCAACGGCAGTGGCACAAGAGGGACCACAGGTCGCTCAAACGCAGGCCGCCGGAACCAGAAGGATAGCCTAAAGTCTTTTGCCCGAGGGATACCATAACAGCATAGGATTTCTATCCTGTTGTATCGCACCACCCCAAGATTTCCACTGGTCTACCTTTTCTTTTTCGGAGTCCAGAACCACTTTTTCTTTTGCGGTGCAAAAGAAAAGGCGGTTTTACCCCCGAGGGGTACCACCCATCCGTAAGGCGGCAAAGCCGGGTAACATCCGCCCCCCTTCCGCCCCCCACAGGCGGCGTAAACACCAACGAACAGGTAACGGTATTCCACCCACTCAACGGCAGTGGCGCAAAAGGGACCACGGGTCGTTCAAACGCAGGCCGCCGAAAACAGAAGGACATCCCAAAGTCTTTTACCCGAGGAACAACCCAACAAAATCGGCCCTCTATCCTGTTGTACCGCACCTCGCCAAAATTTCCACCGGTCTACCTTTTCTTTTTCGGAGTCCAGAACCGCTTTTTCTTTTGCAAGCAAAAGAAAAAGTGGTTTTGGCCCCCGCTGGGCAAGCGGAAAAACAATCCCCAGCCGGGCAGGCAAAAAAACCAACTGCAAGATAAAAATATCCCACTTTTCCCACAAAAGAAAAAGCGGTTTCACCCGCAAGATGCACGCCCCATCCGTAAGGCGGCGAAGCGCCCGCAGGGCACGAGCTGTCTCTAAGCAGCATAGCCGCCAAGAGACGGCCTGCCGCCAACGGCTGGGCTGTGGCCCCAGCCGGGCAGGCCAACGCCAGATTGGAAAAAGGCCCCCAACAATCATCAAAACCACCACCCCAACCAACAACAAAAAAACGGCGTGATGCTCTCGCATCACGCCGTTTTTTGTTCAACTCAAATTCTCTTCCAGGTGGTCCCTTCCTTGGTGTCGATAAGCTCGATGCCCTTCTCCTTCAGCTCATCCCGGATGCGGTCGGCCTCAGCCCAGTTCTTGTCGGCCTTGGCCTGCGCCCGCTGGGCGATCAGCGCCTCGATCTCCCCGGCGTCCTCCCCGCCGGCGGAGGCAGCCTCCTTCTCCTTCACGGCAGCGGCATGGCCCAGAAGGTCCAGACTCAGCACCTGATCAAAACTGGCGATCAGCGCCAGCTTGGTGGCGTCGCTGGCATCTGCCTTCAGCACATCATAGAGGGCCGTGACCGCCAGAGAGGTGCTCAGGTCGTTGTCCAAAGCGGCCTGAAACTGCTCCCGATAGGTCCTGACCACCGTCTCGTCCACTTCCCCCTCTCCGGTAAGGGCGGCAATGCGGCGAATCAGCTTGGTATAGGCCGCTGCGGCATTGTCCAGCGCCTCCCAGGAGAAGTCCAGCACCTTGCGATAGTGGCTCTGCAAGCAGAACAGCCGGTACGCCAGAGGATCATACCCCTTCTCCTCCAACAGTGACACCGTCAAAAACTCCCCGGCGGACTTGCTCATCTTGCCTCCGTTGGCGTTCAGATGGTGAACATGGAACCAGTGGGTGCACCAGGGATGGCCCAGATAGGCCTCCGACTGGGCGATTTCATTGGTGTGATGGGGGAAGGCGTTGTCAATGCCCCCGCAGTGCAGGTCCAGATACTCCCCCAGATACTTCATGGAGATGCAGGAGCACTCGATATGCCAGCCGGGGTACCCCTCGCCCCAGGGGGAGTCCCACTTCAGGGCCTGATCTTCAAACTTGCTCTTGGTGAACCAGAGGACGAAATCGTTCTTGTTTTTCTTGTTCAGGTCCTCCTCCACGTCATCCCGGGCGCCCATCACCAGATCTTCCACATCGTGGTCGTTGAAAACATAGTACTTTTCCAGCTTGGAGGTGTCAAAGTACACATTCCCCCCCGCAAAGTAGGCATATCCGGTGTCCATCAGCTTGGTAATGGTCTCAATATACTCCTCGATCATACCTGTGGCGGGCTGGACGATATCGGGATACCGGTTATTCAGCTTGCCGAAATCGGCAAAGAAGGCGTCGGTGTAGAACTTGGCCACCTCCAGTACCGTCTTGTTCTCCCGCTTGGCCCCCTTCAACATCTTGTCCTCCCCCGTGTCGGCGTCGGAGGAGAGATGCCCCACGTCGGTGATGTTCATCACCCGGGTCACATCATAGCCCTCCCACCGGAAGGTCTTCTCCAGCACATCCTCCATAATGTAGGACCGCAGGTTGCCGATGTGGGCAAAATGGTACACCGTGGGGCCGCAGGTGTACATGGAAAGTTTGCCCGGCTCGTGGGTCTTGAAATCCTCTTTCTCATGGGACAGGGAATTGTAGAGCTTCATCATGGTCATTTCCTCCTAATATACGTTGATTCAGTTTATTCCGTTTTTCCAAACCTCATACCCGCCGAGTCAACATCGGCGGCCGGGAGCCACGGTCCTTTTCCCTTTTCCACTCACGGCTCCGCCCTCCTTCTAAATCAAAAACGCCTCCCATGCCCTTGGGGCATGAGAGGCGTTGACACGCGGTTCCACTCTCGTTTTCACTCGAAGGCCGATAACGGGGCCGACCCGTGGGGCATTACCCCCCTCGCTCCCGGATGCAATTCACAAAGCAGCTGTTTTGTGGGTCCGCTTTCAGCCGGTGACGGTCCCTTTCTGTCCAAAAATTCTGCCCGCTACTATTCCGTTCCTTGCGATGATTACCCATATATATTAACACGTTGCCGCCGAAATGTCAAGTGCGGCCCTTCCTCCGGGGGTAGGGAGCCTTTTCATCGGTAAGGCCCAAAAGATAATCCACACTGGTGCTATGAAACTGTGCCAGAGTAATGAGAAGTTCAATGGGAATCCCCACCTCGCCCCGCTCATAATTACTGTAAATTCTCTGACTGCAACTTAAAATTTCGGCCATCTCGGTCTGGGTCATGTCTTTATCTTCCCGCAAATTCCGAATCCGCTCATATATCATCTTTTCCACCTCGGGAAAAGCATAACTTCACAATGGTTTTCCCCTTGCGTTTTAGCGATAATTTCGCTAAAATAAGAATGAGGTGATTTTCATGAATCCATTCGACCAATTTCTGGACAGCATCTATATCGACCAGTTTGACCCGGCCGTCTTATCCTTTCTCCTCCATGTGGTGGACCTTCTTCGTGACTCGGCCCTGACCAGCGAAGACCGCATTGCGGCGCTGGAAAAGCTGATGGAGCATATCAACTCCATCGATTGCAAAAATTCCCCCGATGTGGTAGAATAGAGGCAGAAACCAGAAAGGAGTGGTCCCATGGCGCTCATCACCTGTCCCGAGTGCGGCCGGGAGATCTCTGACCAGGCCACAGCCTGTCCCCATTGCGGATTTCCGGTGCAGTCCCACATACAGACTCAGACCGAGACCTACTCTATCCTGTTGGATGTCACCGGCGATGAACAGCAGGCGGAGGAAATGAGAAGTATTCTCCACCTGACCGACGCCCAGATCGAAGAGGCCGTCAATACTGTGTTGGCCGCCAAACCCGCCGTAGTGGCGACCGGCCTTACCAAAGACGAGGCGGAAAAGCTGGTGAGCCGGTTCACCCACCCCAACCACTTCAAGATTTCCCCCGCCAGGGAGAGCGGCAACCCGCCATCGTCCCCCTCCCCCATGACCTTTGGGTCCACTATGGGAGCCGTGATCTTAGGGGTCATCGCCGCCGTTTTTCTCCTCTCCTTCCTATGACGCACCGGGAAAAGCGCAGTTTGTCTCTGGTTCTTCTGGCCATCCTTTTGGGAACCGTCAATCAGTTTTTCCTCAAGCCCCGGTTTGGTCTGGCTGTCCCTTTTCTCTCCTGGTATGCCAACGATATCATTGCCGGATTCCTGATCCTGGCCTTTACCCACTATCTGTTGGCCCGGGGGCGGCTGCCCGCCCTTTCCCGGCGGGGTTCTCTCCTGCTGGTGCTGGGGGCCGGTGCGGCCTGGGAGGTACTCCCCTTTCTGTGGAAGCCGGCGGGAGTGGCCGACCCCTGGGACATGGCTGCCTATCTGGCGGGCGGGTTCCTTTGTGATCTGCTGCTCCGTCCGGAGATCAAAAAATAATATCAGGAAAGGTAGTCCTTGCTATGGCGCTCATGCCCTGCTCCGAATGTGGGCAGCGACCCCTTCAACATCCATCAGCAGGCGGTCGATAACTTCTCCCTCTCTGACAAGGACATCCGCACGGCGGCCGCCCTGGCCCCTGAAGTGGTGTTCCCCCGGCCGCCGGTCTGGACTGCACCGCCGCCTGGACCCTGGTCCGCCGGCTCTCCAGGACCGCCCAAAAACGCTGCTGCATCCTCCCGGCGGAACTGGCGGAGGACCGGGCTATCTCAAAGAGGCTCCCTCCGCCTTCCACCTCCTGACCAAGAAAAGTACCCGCCTTTCCGCCTCCTCATCCCGATGGCGGTCCTGTCCGCCCTGGGGATTTTCCGGCCCTACCTTTTCCTCCTGCTCCTTCTGCTGTAATGACCGGCAAAGAAATAAAAAAAGGACCGCTCCGAAATTCGGAGCGGTCCTTTTTACTTTCCAACGGTCACTGTGATGGCATAGACGGCCTTATAGCCGCTCCCGGCCAACTCCTCTGGGCGGTCGAAGTCTTCCACTGTGTGGCTTCCTATGGCATTCCCGGCAAAGATTTGAAGGACCAGAGGGATCTCATCTCCGTTCTCGACGGTTTTCTTTTCGCTCAAGGTCACAAGACCTGTGGCGCCGCCGGTGGGCGCAGTTTCTTCCAGCTCCCCGGAGGAAAAGCGGACCCCCTCCACCGCGATCTCCACCCCACCGGGAATGGTATCAAAGAGGAGGGCCATCCGGCCGGAGGGAGAACCCTCCGAAAAGTCAGAGAGGCCGCCAGCCTCGGTCAGCGGAGTCCACTTGCCTTCCGTCAGCCGATAAATATGAAAGGCTATCCCGTCCACATTTTCCCCCAGCTGACACTCAAAAAGCCGATTGGGGGTCACATCCAACAGGCCCAGCAGATCCTTCTCCCCATCGGTAAGCACAGCAGGAGCAATATAGCTTTCCGTTGCGGTCTGCTGCTTTTCCCCACACCCGGCCAAACCGGCCAGCAGCAAGGCCGCCGCCAGCAAACAGGATAATTTTTTCTTCATAAAATCGCTCCTCCTTACAATTTGCTCCAATCGATAACATCCTTATTCTTCACCAGATATTCAAGCCCCGAGTACACCGTGGTCACCACTATGACCCATACCCCCAAAGTGTCCACCCAGCCGGGCAGGGGCAGAAACATCAGCATCAGAAAAACCATAGTGGCCGCCGTCTTGATTTTCCCGGACCAAGCGGCGGCAATGACCCGCCCCCGCTCGGCGGCGATCAGGCGGATGCCCGAGATGGCAAACTCCCGGAAGATGACAACGGCCACCGCCCAGGCGGGCATGACCCCCGTCTGGACAAACCAGAGCATGGCGGTGGTCACCAGCACCTTATCGGCCAGCGGGTCCATGAACTTGCCGAAATCGGTGACCAGCCCCCGGCTCCGGGCGATATACCCGTCCAGAAAATCGGTAAGGCTTGCAATCACAAAAATCGCCAAGGCGATATACTCGCTGTTGGGTCCGCCCCAGTAGAGGACCCCCAGAAAGGCGGGTATCATCAGCACCCGCAAAAGCGTCAGCTTGTTGGCCAGATTCATTTTCCTTCTCTCCTTTCCAGCGCCAGCGCCCAAGCGGCAGGATATTTTGCCCGGATATAGCCGGCAAAGGGACTGTGCGGCTGTGTCAGCAGTTTTTGCTCCGCAATGACCATGGCCTCCGTCTCCACTATCTTCTCCCGCCGCTTCTCTCCTATTTCGGGCCAGCGGATGATTTGCAATGCCCCCATCTCTTCCTGCTCCAGCAGGGCGGCATACACATCGGGAATCACCTGCTGCTCCTCCTCCACCGGGACAGGCCTGTCGGTCACATACTCATTGGGGATCGCAGTCCTGCTCATATCCTCTCCGGCGGTACAAATGTAAAGAGATGCGCTGCGTCCCCGATAAATTTCCTCCAATGCCTCGGGATAATACTCCTCATAATAAAGTACCCCTTCCCGGGTGTAGCCATATGTATATTCAAAATGCTTCACGCCGTAAAAAAGAGCCATGGGCAGGGAGGCTGCAAGGCATACCTGCCTTGGCTTTCCAAAATATCGGGTCACATTCGGCTCCAACACCTGAAGCCCAGAGGTTGGAGAACAATGATACAGCTTCACTCCTCGATCTCTCCCACCAGATCCCCGTCCTGGGTGCCGGTGATGCGGACATGGACAAAGCTGCCCGCCGGCACCTCTCCGGCGGCGGTGAAGAGGACCCGTCCGTCCACCTCCACCGAATCGGCGTAGGTCCTGCCCGCAAAACAGCCTTCCGCCGGGTCAAATCCTTCACAGAGGACCTCCATCACGCTGCCCAGGCGGCTTTCGTTGTAAGCGTCCAGCACCCGGGACTGAAGCTCCACCAGCCGCTCCACCCGCTGCCGGGCAATTTCCTCGGGGACCTGATTTTCCATTCTGGCAGCAAGGGTCCCCTCCTCCCGGGAGTACTGAAAGACCCCCGCCCGCTCGATGCCGGTGGCAGTCACAAAGTCGCACAGTGCCTCAAAGGCCTCCTCGGTCTCTCCCGGCAGGCCGCAGATAAGCGACGTGCGGATGACCACCCCGGGAATTTTCTCCCGCAGGTCAGCAAGCAGGGCGGTCAGGCTCTCCCTTGTCCCCCAGCGGTTCATGGACTTCAAAAGAGCGTCGTCACAGTGCTGGAGGGGGATATCCAGATACTTGACGATTTTAGGCTCCGAGGCGATCACTTCGATCAGTTCCCCATCGAAGTGGTCGGGGTAGAGATAGTGGAGCCGGACCCAGTGGAAGGGCAGCTTGCACAGCTCCCGCAGCAGCTGGGGCAGCCGTCTTTCCCCGTACAGGTCCTTGCCGTAAGGGCCGATGTCCTGGGCAATGAGGATCAATTCCTTCACCCCGGCCTTGGCCAACTCCTCCGCCTCCTTCAAAACCGCCTCCATGCTCCGGCTGCGGTATCGGCCCCGGAGATAGGGGATGATGCAGAAGGCGCAAAAGTTGTCACACCCCTCGGCGATCTTCAAAAAGGCGGTATAGCCGGGGGTGGTCACCAGCCGCTCCCCCTCCTCGCTGGTGGCCGAAATATCGTCGAAAAAGTCTGGCTTCTTCCCTTCCATCAGCCCTTCCACCGCCTCCACGATGTGGTCGTAGCTGCCGGTTCCCATCATACCGTCCACCTCGGGCAGCTCTTGGCCGATCTCCTCCCGGTAGCGTTGAGAGAGACACCCGCAGACCAGCAGCTTGCCCAGCTTGCCCGCCTGTTTTAACTCTCCCAGGGCAATGATATGCTCAATGGCCTCGCTCTTTGCGGCATCGATAAAGCCGCAGGTGTTGAGGACGGCCACGTCGGCCCCCTCCGGCTCCCCGGTCACCTCATGGCCGGCGGCACGGCAAAGGGCCATCATCTGTTCGGTGTTGATGAGGTTTTTGGAACACCCCAGAGATATAAAGGCAATGGTATAGGGCATGATATCCGCTCCCGTCTAAAAAGTATGTAAAAACTCTATTATCTATCTTTAAGTCTGTCTCTGAAAGTCTTCCGATCTGCCCGGACCGCCTCCGGTAAGCTGCTGTATTCCCGATCCTATATGGCCCTTTCCAGCACATAGAGGCGGACCGGGCGCACATTGGATAGCGCCCCTTCATCCCGATAGGCCTCTTTGGCTCCACCGCCAGCGGTTCCCGGCGGTGGGGATATCCGCAAAGAGCAGCCCCGCTTCATCTCTCTGCCGATATTCATTATGGCCGCCGGTCCCGCCATGGGCTTTCCTCCCCATTCAGTCAGCTGAAAGCCGCCGGGTCATAAAATCCCGAATCAGGTCATTGACCCATTCGGGTGCATCTGTATTGGAGTTGTGCCCCGCCCCGGAAAGCCACACCAGGGGCAGGCCCTCTATCTTTGCCCAGGCTCGGTTATACCGCTTTGCCGCCCCCGCCCGGTCCTTCTCCCCGCAAAGGAGCAGACAGGGACAGTCCACCCGGTAGGTCAGGTCCCTTTCAATGGCCTCCGCCAAGATCCGGAAGCCGTGAACGGTCAACGCCACGTATTCTTCCTTGGTGTAATCGGCCATCATCCGGGCCATCAGCGCCCGGCCATAGTCCGTAGTGGATACCGCCAGCCCTGCCTTCTGCAAAGCCTTCCACGGATAAGGCCGATAAATCAGCCCCGCATGCTTTAAAAGCCAAAGCTCCCCGGCGGTGAGATATTTCCTCTGCAACGGAGCGGAATCAATGGAGATAAACCCAGCCGCCTGACCGGGGTATCGCTCCAGATAACACTGTGCCACATAGCCGCCCATGGACTGCCCCACAAAAACCGGTCTTTTCAGCCCCTCCTGCTCCATAATCGTATGGAGCCATCCGGCTTTATCCCACAGGGAAAATTCCAGCCGGAAGGGCCGGGAGGCCCCGTGACCGGGAGCATCCCACACCAGCAGGGGATATTCCCCCTCAAATGCCTCTATCTGTTTGTCAAACAGCCCGTGGTCGGCGGTAAGACCGGGAAGAAACACCATGGGCCGCCCCCTTCCGAGGTTCACCCAGTAATGGATCTCCCCAAGAGCTGTGGCAAAGACCCGCTCTTCCATACCCCTTTCCTCCCCCAGAAAACTTTGAATGTATTACAGCCGCTGATACACCACGATCTCCGGGTCGCTTCCCCCATCGCCGTACTCGCACACCAGCAGATACCCCTCCCCGGCGGCCAGGCCGTAGCAGCGGCGGGTGCCCTGCCGGTGGAGCTGGTTTGCATAGTAGGTTGCCTCGTCCTTCAGCAGCTTCACCTTCTGCCCGCTGGGCAGCGTATATTCCAGATTCACATAGGCGCCGGGAAGGGGATTCAGGTCGGTGACCTTCCCCATCCCCTCGATTTGAAGGGCGTTGAACCGCCGGATTAGGTCCTCCTTGGAACAGGCCATCTCACAACTCCTCCTCGATCTCTGCGCCGTAACGGTTCAGCCCTTCCCGTATCTCGCTCCAGTTATAACCCCTCCGGGCCAGAGCGTCAGCGGCCCGCTTCAGCTCCTTCCGGTCGGGCGCCTGCCCTTTGAACCGCTTTTGCAAAAACGCGTCCACCCCACTCTCGGCGGGCTGGGCCTCGGCCAAAGCGGCCTCCCAAAACTGGCGGGGAATGCCCCGGCGAAACATCTCGTCCTTCACCTTCCGGTCTCCATACCCCTTGGCAGAGTAGTGCCGGGCCACCGTTTTGGCATATTCGCCGTCATTTAAGTATCCCAGATCCTCCAGCCAGTCGGCGGTCTCCCCCGCCAGCTCCGGCGTCGCCAGCGGCTCCCGCTGGCGGCCGTCCTTCCCCCTGGGCGGGCGGGCGGTGAGCTTGTCCGTCAGCTCCTTCCGGGACATGGGCCGGTGAGAGATATAGTCCACCGCCTTGGCCCGAACGGCGCTTCTCCCGGCCGCCTCGGTCAGCCGGTCATAAAGCTCGTCAGAGACCTCCATCCCGGCATAGAGGGCAAAGGCCACCACCTCATTCTCGGTGACCCGGATGATGGAGCCATCCTCCAGCCAGCAAAGCCACCGTTCATCCACCCGCTTGGACGGTTCCAATTTTACAATGGTCATAATACCTCTTTCTCACGCTCCAAAGCCGGCTGACCGCTTCGGTTATAACCCCTTCGACTGCGTAAAATCCGTTTTGGGGGTTTGCCCCGTCACGAATTTCGCTCCGCTTCGTCCTTATTCCCACAGCAGCCGGCTTCTCCACGCTTCTCACTGTCACGTTGCGAATCCGGCTGGTCGCAAAAGTCTTAAGCCACTCCGACTGCGCAAGCCGGCCTTCGCCCCTTTGGGGCTGCGGTCCGTTTGCTTCGCTCCCTGTCTTAATTCTTTTGCAGCCGGCTTCTCCACGCTTCTTATTCGTCCTCAAAGTCCTCGGCCGACACGTCCACAGCCCGGCTTGCGGCGGCACGGGCAGCCGGGGCAGGCGCCGCCGGAGCGGAGGCTCCCGTCCCCCCAGCGGCAGGGGCCGACTTCCCCTGCCCGCCGGGCAGCAGCTTGTACGCATTGGCCCGGATGTCGGCCTCCAACTGCTCGGAGATATCAGGATTGTCCTTCAAAAACTGCCGGGCGGCGTCCCTGCCCTGCCCGATACGCATCTCACCCATGGAGAACCAGGAACCGGACTTCTGAAGCAGCCCCAGCTGGACCCCCAGGTCCACCATCTCCCCCTCTTTGGCAATGCCCTCGCCGAACATAATGTCAAACTCCGCCTGCCGGAAGGGAGGGGCCACCTTATTCTTCACGATTTTGGCCCGGACATGGTTGCCGATGACCTCAGAACCGTTTTTCAAAGACTCCACCCGCCGGATGTCGATACGGACGGAGGAGTAAAACTTCAGCGCCCGGCCGCCGGTGGTGACCTCGGGGTTGCCGTACATGACACCCACCTTTTCCCGCAGCTGGTTGATAAAGATAACGATGCAGTTTGTCTTGGCGATGGAGCCGGCCAGCTTCCGCAGCGCCTGGCTCATAAGCCGGGCCAGCAGGCCCACATGGGCGTCGCCCATGTCCCCCTCGATCTCGGCCCGGGGGGTCAAAGCGGCCACCGAATCCACCACCACCACATCAATGGCGCCGGAGCGGACCAGTGCCTCACAGATTTCCAGCCCCTGCTCGCCGGTATCCGGCTGGGAGATGAGCATGGAATCGATATCCACCCCCAATGCCTTGGCATAGGTGGGGTCCAAAGCATGCTCGGCATCGATAAAGGCCACCTCGCCCCCCCGCTTCTGGGCTTCGGACACAATGTGAAGCGCCAGCGTGGTCTTACCGGAGGACTCGGGACCGTAGATCTCAATGATACGCCCCTTGGGAACGCCGCCGATGCCCAAAGCCATATCCAAAGCCAGAGAGCCGGTGGGAATGGCCTCCACCACCACATGGGCATTCTCTCCAAGGCGCATAACGGCGCCCTTGCCGAAATCCTTCTCGATTTGGGCCAGGGCGGTATCCAGCGCCCTCTTCTTGTCGCTGGCCTGCCCCGGCTGGGTGACCTGCTGCTTTTTCTTCTCTGCCATGTACGCTCTCTCCTTTGTCTATCTCATAATTTTCTTATCTGTCCGGACCCGTCCGCCTTCCCGGCATTCTCATTTTGACATATCGCCTGTCCCATAAAAAGGACTGTACAACATTTATTCGTTGATGACGCCCGACACCACACGCCAGATGCCCTGAGTATCCTGAAAGGACCGTACATCCTCAAATCCGTTCTGGCTCAGGAGCATCTCCACATCGGAAGCCTGTCCGGCCCCCACCTCAAAGAGCAGCCGCCCTCCCAGCCGAAGGGCTCCCTTCCACTTGGATGCCACCGAGCGGTAAAAATCCAGTCCATCCTCTCCCCCATCCAGTGCCAGATGGGGCTCATAATCCTTCACCGAGGAGTCCAGCGTCAGCACATCGGCCGACGGGATATAGGGGGGATTGCAGGCAATTACGTCAAAATCCCACAGCGCCGGCAGAGGGGGCAGCTTGGCGTCAGCGGAAACACAGGTGACCTGACCGTTCAGCCCACACCGCCGGATATTCTGCCGGCAAATGCGAAGTGCCCCTTCGGAGATATCGGCCAGCACCACTTTGCTGTCGGGTGCGTTGGCGGCCACCGCCAACCCCACACAGCCGCTTCCGGCGCACAGGTCCAGCACCCGGCAGCCCTCCCCCGCCGCCCGGGCGGCCAGAATGGTCTGCTCTGCCAAAACTTCCGTATCCAACCGGGGGATCAGTACCTCCTGGGAGATATCCAGGCTAAGGCCATAAAACTCCCATTCTCCGATGATATAGGCCACCGGCTCTCCCGCCAGCCGCCGCCGGACCAGTTCCTCCACCTGCTCCTCCACCTGGTCGGAGGCGTAGAGGGTCAGGTCCCGGAAAAACTCTTCCCGGGTCTTTCCCGCCACATAGCAGACGATCTCCCGGGCCTCCAGCTGGGCGGCCGGTATCTCCGCCGCCCGCAGCCGGCGGCGGACGTTTAAATAAATGTTATTGTAGGTGGTTGCCATCCTCGCACCCCAATTCCTGTCTGAGTCAAAATAAAAGGGGAAATGTGCCCTCCCCGTCAACGGTATCGTTTATTCCTCCGACTTTTCCCGACGGCCAAACAACTTCCTTTTCCCCTTCGCCTTGGGCGTTTCCGCCTCGCTTTCCTGCGGTACGCCCTCTTCCGAAGTCTCCGCCTCCAGAGGTGTCTCCTCCGCCTCTTCCCTGGGCTTGGGCGGGTTGGAAACGATATCCCAAAAATCCACAAAGGTATAGCCCGGCTCCCGGTTGAAACAGCGAATGGCCCGCTGGACCGGACGGGCCATCCGTCCGTCGGGAAGCTGGACCCCAATAAGGGCCTCCCCCTCCCGGGCCTTGTCATCAGTGACCCAGGTGCCTCCCAGCTCATTGACCAGCACCTGACCCACATAGGCCCCCACGGCAAAGAGCTGGTTTTTCATATACCGCACCTTGCCCGCCAGCAGTCCTCCCGGCTTGCACTGCTCTTCAAAAAACACATCCAGCACGGCAAAGCTCTCGTGGGTGCCGTCCAAAGGCTGTCCAAACCGCTCCATATTTTCCTTCAGCCACGCTTCCGCCTTGGGGATCTCCTCCATCAAAGTAGGCTCCTGAGGGGCAATTTTCTCCTTCAGCTTGTCAAACAGTCCCATTTTCCTCTCTCCTTTACCAGCGGTCTGCTCCCTCCACTTGCGGAAGGACTTGGGTGAGGGCTTCAATGCCCACTTCGATCATGGTATCGTCCGGTTCAAAAGTGGTCCACCGCTGAATGGCCATGCCCGGCGCTCTCACCATCCGGCATACCGCCCCCTCATGGCCGCCCACATAACGGTTGATCTCATAGGTGATGGCCACCACTATCGGCAGCATCAGCAGGTGGGCCGCCATCCGGGCAAAGGTATTCTCCACACGGACAAAGGAGAACACCACGCTGGACAGCAGTACCGACACCACAATGACCACAAACAGAAAGCTGGTGCCGCACCGGGGATGGTGTTTGGGCTGGATGCGTACATTCTCCACCGTCAGGGGAAGGCCCGCCTCATAGCAGAAGATGGTCTTATGTTCCGCTCCATGGTACTGAAAGGTCCGGCGAATATCCTTCATATGGGAACAGGCGATGAGATACCCAAGGAAAATAACCACCTTCAGCATCCCCTCCACCAGATTCCGCCCCCATAGCGGAACGGCGGGAAAAAGCCGCATCACCACCCCACCCAGGGCGGTGGGCAGCAGGAAAAACAAAAACACAGAGAAGGCCATCCCCATCACCATAGACAAGGTGATGATAAGCCCCGTCAGCTTCTCACTGCCCAGCTTTTCATCCAGCCATCTCTCAAATTTGGACGGCTCCTCCTCCCCCTCGCCGTCCTCGGGGTAAAATTCAGCGGAATACATCAGCGCCGTCACCCCGTTATACATGGAGGAGCAGAAGTTTACCACGCCCCGGATCAAAGGCAGCGCCACAAAGGGAAGCCGGTCCTTCAGCGTCTTCCGGGGTTCGGTCTTGATCTCCAATTCACCGTCAGGCTTACGGACCACCACGGATTTCTTATCAGGCCCCATCATCAATATACCTTCGATAAGGGCTTGTCCGCCGATCATGGTCTTAAACCCGCCGGCGGCCAGAAGCAACAGTCGTTTCAGCATGGGATTTGTTTCTCCTTAGTTGGATATTGCGAAAAAGGACAGCCGCCGGCCCAAGGCTTCTGCGGCATTTTTGGCTCCTTGTGATCACAGCCCCTTCGGGCCATTTGGATTTATTATATCAAACCCGCATCACTTTGGCAAGAGATGCGGGCAAAATAATCGAACTTATGTTCCAGCCGTTCGGGCAGGGTCCACCGGCAGGCGGATGATGACCTCACACCCGCCCTCCTGGGCATTCCCGATAACCAATTCCCCTCCATGGCGGGTAACGATCTCATCGCAAACCGCCAGCCCGATGCCCGACCCACGGGCCTTGGAGGAACCTTTGTAAAATTTGGTCTTTACATGGGGCAGCTCGCTTTCCGGGATGCCGGGGCCGTGATCCCGGATGGTGATGACCACCCAACCTTCCTGACGGGCAATGGCTGCGTCGATACACCCGCCGCTGCCGCCGTGCTTGGCGGCATTGTCCAGCAGATTGCAGAAAACCTGCCGAAGCCGTTCCGGGTCCGCCTCCACGGCAGGGAACTCCTCCTCCGTATCCTCATAGCGCAGCTCCAGCCCGTCTTTGCGGAAAAATTCTTTGTAGGTATAGACCGCATCCTCAAACTCGGCCTTCAGGTCTATCTGCTCCATGGAGAGGGTAAACCGGCCGTCCTGAATGCGGGAAAACTCCAGCAGCTCTTCCACCATATTGGTCAGCCGCCTTGCCTCGGAGACAATGATGCCCATGCCCTTTTTTACGTCGGCGGCATCCCGAACCTCGCCGTTCTGAATGGTCTCCGCCCAGCCGTTGATGGCGGTAAGGGGGGTCCGCAGTTCGTGAGACACCGAAGAGATAAACTCGTTTTTGATTTTCTCGGCCTCGTCGATTTTGGAGGACATATCGTTCAGTGCGTCGGTCAAATCGCCTATCTCATCGTCGTGCTGCTTCTCGATCTGGATACCGTAGCTTCCCGCAGCGATCCGCTTGGTGATCTCGGTGATGCCCGCCACAGGCTCAATGATAGAGCGGACAAAATAGAGATTGGAGGTATAGACCAAAATCAAAATGGCCAGCCCCACCAGAGCGGTCAGCCCCACAATGATCATCAGCTGCCGGTCCACCAGCCGCAGGGAAGTCACATACCGTATGGCCGCCACCGGCCGGCCATCGATGGTAAGGGGGGCGGTCACCGCCATGATATGCTCCCCGGTGGAGGGGTCCTTCCCCGTCCATGGGGTGGTCCTGGGGTTCTCCAGGTCCAAGGCTCCGGCAATGTCCGGGGTCCCGGGAGAGCTGTATGCCGCCAGTCCGAAGGTGGAAAAGCGAATGGCCCCGTTGGAACCCAAAAACTGCATTTCCACCTCGTCCTTCCCCTCAAAGTTGCTGTTGACGTAGGTCAGAACATGCTGATAATACTCGCTTTCCGTCCGGTAATCGCTGAAGAAATCCACCACATACTCCGCCTTCACCTGAAGCCCGCCGGACATGGTGGCGTAGTAATAACTGCCCATGGCGGCGGAAAAGGCAGCGATGGCAAACAGCACCACAAACAGCGTCACACCGATGGAGTTGACCATCCACCGCCACCGGATGCCCTTCATTCTTTTTGGTTCTGCCATGCACACACCTTCTTTTTTGTGATGGGAGACCGGAGACAGAAAGCAGGAGAAATTACCCCGGGCCGCCTTGGCGGCTGCGCAAAACAGTCCGGCTTGCCGGACGGCCTGTTTCTATCTTTTGTCCCCATTCTCCTGTCTGAATATCAGCTTCCCCACTTGTACCCGTACCCCCACACCGTATTGATATAGGTCGGGTTCTGGGCGTCGTCCCCACAAAGCTTCCGCTTTGCGGGGACCCCTTTTCTTTAAAATGCTCGGTCGGAATGAATCCTCCCTGCGCAATTCTCCGCTGCACTTCGAATTTACGGCGCACCTGCGCCGGCTCCATCTGCGATGGAGCGGACGACGCCCGAAACGGCGGTCAGCTTCCCCACTTGTACCCGTACCCCCACACCGTATTGATATAGGTCGGGTTCTGGGCGTCGTCCTCTATTTTGATGCGGAGGCGGCGGATATTTACGTCCACGATTTTCAGCTCACCGAAATATTCCTTGCCCCACACCGCATCCAAAATTTCCTCCCGGGCCAGTGCCTTGCCCGCATTCTCCAGAAACAGCTGAACAATGGAATACTCCACCTGGGTCAGCTTCACCCGCTGTCCGTTTTTCTCCAGCGTTCGGGTCCGGGTATTCAGCAGGAAGGGGGGATAGCGGATCTCCCCCGTATCCACCAGCGGCTCCCCCATGGTCCGGCGGCAGAGGGCATCAATGCGGGCAGTGAGTTCGGCGGGAGAAAAGGGTTTGGTCACATAATCGTCCGCCCCGGTCATCAGCCCTGTCACCTTGTCCATCTCCTGGGTCCGGGCGGTCAGCATAATGATGCCGATGCGGTCATTCCCCGCCCGTATCTGGCGGCAGACCTCAAACCCATCGGTGTCGGGCAGCATCACATCCAAAAGGGCCACATTCACATCAGGGTTGCGCCGCAGCTGGTCCAGGGCCTCCTGCCCGGTGCCTGCCTCAATGGTTTCGTACCCCGCCCGCTTCAGGTTGATAACGATGAAGGAGCGAATGTTGGTCTCGTCCTCTAAAACCAGAACTTTCTTACTCATAGCCTTATGGCACTCCTTTTAATTTCCGTTATACCAATCCGTTCTAATCCGATAAAACCGCTCCTGGGCTTCCTCCTGGGTCAGACCGCAGTCCCAGCCGTCCCGGAATTCGGCAGCGTAGAGCACATCCTCCTCGTCGTCGGCAAGAAGGAACCGCTGCCCCTGGTTTGCTCTGGCCACCCGGCTGGAGCCTGTCAAACGGTAAATGGTCAAAAAGGGCTTTGGCTCCACCGCCTCATCTCCCTCCCAGTAGGAGAAGGTCACCGACCGCTCCCCTCCGCCCGGCAGGTCGGAACGGGACATGGTCACCCGGCTCCCCCAGTGGTCGGGCAGAATAAAGTACCAACCGTCCCGCTCATTGTGGTAGGTGGTAAACACATGGGAGGGATTCCCCTCCGTGTCAAACTGCCGCCAGTGGATAAGCCAGAAGCTCACCGTCTCGCCGGTCAGCCGGTATTCCATCACCGGAATGGGCTGGGGCAGCTCCATGATGCCGTCCCCGTTGATATCCCGCTCGGCCGCCTGCGTATAAAAGCGGACAGTCTCTCCACTCTCCCCGGTCTCCTCATCCAGCGTCACATTGCGAAGCTCTCCATTCTGACAGGTGAAGATATCAGTAATGCTGCCGTTTTCCCCGTAAGTAGAAACCGCAAACAGCGCCGGGACCCGGCCTGTCAGATACCCTGTCCGCACACCGCCGTCCACCACCTGGGTGATGCCCCCCGACAGCGGAGCGGTCCCCACCATGGCCAGTTCCTCCCGAAAATCGTAAAGTTCGGCCTGGGGGACCCCCTCCACCGGGGTGCGGAACACCACCAGTTCCTGTTGATTGTCCTGGTCCAGATCGGCAAGCCGATAGCTCACATAATCGGTCCGAAGCAACTCTTCCGCCACCCCCGGGCCGATGGCGTAGGCCGTCAGGGATCGGACCCGGTCGCTGATTTGCCAGCTTACCACGATCTCCCGCAGGGGACTGTCATCCATCTGCACATAATCCACGCTGTCAATGGCTGTGCCGGCGTGCTCTATCACCGTCATGGCCTCATACTCTTCTCCCCGCTGGGTGAAAATGTAGATCCGCAGGGGCTTTTCCTCATTGGGAAAGCGGAAAAAGGCAATGGCCTCCTGATTGCCGTCCGAATCCAGGTCCTGCAGCTGTACCGCCTGGATCAGTTCCCCGGACAGCGGCGCGGCGTACTCCCCGCCCTGTCCTATCACCTCACTCAGCCGGCGTTGCAGCGCCTCATAGTCTTTTGACGGCTGCGGAATGGCATAAAGCTCGTCCACACTGCGGAACATGCAGCCGCTCAAAAGCCCCATGACCATTCCCGTCAGCGCCAGTATCCTCAATGCGTATCTCTTCACACAAAGTCCCCTCCTTTCCTGCAATTCCGGGCTGATCGCCTCTCTTTTCCCCCTGGGACCGCCCGTAAGATGTCAATTATGGTCATTATATCATATCAAGCAAAAAAATGATATGCTTTCCGCAAAGTTTTCTCTCTTTTCCCATGGTTTCTCCTTTGATAAAAAACCGGCGGTTTTACCGCCTTCTGTTTTTGCAGCGGTCGGCCGACCCCGCTTTTCCATCCGAAACGGGCTGTTTCCCTCCGTTCTTGCCTGTTTTTTCCCTTTATGGTATAATAAGTGCGCAGTCTATCCCTCATATTTTCAGGAGGCATCCATCATGCATATTCTTGTCATCGACGGTCAGGGCGGCGGTCTTGGCGCGGCTCTGGTCACCCGGCTGAAGGCCCGGTTGGGAAACGCCGTTCAAATCTGGGCGGTGGGCACCAACTCCCACGCCACCTCGGTCATGCTGAAGGCAGGGGCTGACCGGGCCGCCACCGGCGAAAACGCCGTTTGCTATAACGTTCATAAGGCCCAGATCGTCATGGGGCCTCTGGGCCTTTTGGCCGCCAATTCCCTGATGGGAGAGGTCAGCCCCGCCATTGCCGCCGCCCTCTCCCGCACCGAGGCCAAACGCATCCTCATCCCCGTCTCCTCCACCTGCGGCATTCTGGTGGCCGGCGCCGCCGGCGGAAAGCTGGAGGAACTTTTGGACAATGCCGTAGACCTTGCCGCAAAGGAGGTAGAAGCCAAATGAATCAGCTGGAAAATATCCTGACCCTTCACGCCCGGCGCTATCCCGCCATGGAAGCGGCAGACTACATCAAACTTCTTTATCAAAGTGAGTTCGGCCCCGGCCACATGGTGGCCGAGGGGGACGCCCTCGCCTGCCTGCAAACCGAGTTTGCCCGGGCAGAGGAGGAGGGCTACGCCCCCGCCTACACCATAGAGGCCATCGGCGGAGGACTTTGCCGCTTTCATCTGGACCCCCGGACCGTGACCCAGGCCGACCTCCCCCTTCTGGCCCGCTGCTTCTCCCTTTCCGCCAAAGAGCGGGGGACCATGACCGGGCTTTGGCAGAAACTGGGCTTTCTCACCGCCCTCAGCTGGAGCGGGGGCATTCCCCAGGATGTGACCACTTTGGAAAAGACTCTGGCCGAGTATGCCGCCGAAGGCTGCCCTGCCCTTCATCACAGCGAGGGTTATCGGGAGGCCTTCCACCCCCACTACCGGGTCATCGACCGGGACCTGTCCATCTATGGCCCTGCCCTGAAAGCCATCGATACCGCCCTACGGGAAAATGAAGGCCCCATCATCGCAGCGGTGGACGGCCGGTGCGCTTCGGGCAAGTCCACCTTTGCCGCCCGGTGCGCCCAGCTCTTTGACTGCAACGTCTTCCACATGGACGACTTTTTCCTTCCCCCCGAACTGCGCACCCCGGAGCGGCTGGCCGCTCCGGGAGGCAATGTCCATTATGAACGGGCGGCAGAGGAGATCTTTGCCCCCGTAAGCCGGGGGGATGCGGCACGCCACGCCGCCTTTGACTGCCATACCTTCACCATGGGGGAAACACAGACCGCCCCCCACAAACGGCTGAACATCGTGGAGGGAAGCTATGCCCTCCACCCCGCTTTGGCAGGCTATTCCCGGCTTCATATCTTCCTCACCTGTTCTCCCGAAGTCCAGCTTTCCCGCCTGGCCCGGCGGGAAAGTCCCGAAAGTCTGGAGCGGTTCAAGGAGCGGTGGATTCCCATGGAGGAGGCCTATTTTTCCGGTTTAGCCATCGAGAGCCAGTGCGATGTGGTGGTGGACACCTCCCATCTGCCCACCAACGTGTAAGGAGGGGTTTCCATGACGCAGAAGGAACGGATGCTGACCGGAAAACTCTATACCTGGGACGAGGAGCTGGCCCGGGACCATGCCCGGAAGGATGAACTGATCTCCCGTCTCTCTGCCGCCTCTCCCGGGGCACGGGAATCCCTTTTCCACTCCCTTTTCGGCCATATCGGGAAGGATTTCCACATCGAGCTTCCCTTTCAGTGCGATTATGGCAGTCATATTTATATTGGCGACCGTTTCTACGCCAACTTCGACTGCATCATTCTGGACGTGTGTGACGTGACCATCGGGGACGATGTGTTTCTGGCTCCCCGGGTGTCCATTTTCACCGCCGCCCACCCCATTGACGCCGGGGTACGCAACCGCCTTCTGGAATATGGCAGGCCGGTGACCATCGGCTCTTCGGTATGGATCGGGGGCAATACGGTCGTCAACCCCGGTGTCACCATCGGAGACAATGTGGTCATCGGCTCGGGCAGTGTGGTGACAAAGGACATCCCCTCGGGGGTCGTTGCCGCCGGCAACCCCTGCCGGGTCCTGCGGAAGATCACGGCGGAGGATACGCTCTGTTGGGAGGCCCGTGCGGCGGAATACGACGCCGAAACGGCTCCCCCCAGCCTATAAAGGAGGTTTTTCCATGCCCCTTACCATCCATCTCTACTACACCGGCCGGAAGGGCAGCGCCCGGCAGTTTGCCCGGGAGATGACAGAGAGCGGTCTGGTGGCCGCCGTCCGCCGGGAGGAGGGCAACGAGGGCTACGCCTACTTCTTCCCCATGGAGGACGAGGAAACCGTTCTCCTCATCGACTCCTGGCGAGACCAGGCGGCTCTGGACGCCCACCACAAGTCGGATCTGATGCCTCAGATCGCCGCTTTGCGGGACAAATACCACCTCCGCCTGCGGGTGGAACGGTATGTGTCCGAGCAGGTGGAATAAAAAACAAGGGAGACCGCTTGGAAAGCGGTCTCCCTCTTCTTTTATTTTTTAATTCAGCACCGGTTTCCCGTCGGACCCCAGAAGGGGCGTCAGACCGCCGGAGTAGCCATCCTTGTGGAACAGGTATTGCACGCCTGTTTCGGTATCCAGTAAGATCTCGACGACATTGATGGTCCCCTGACTGTATATGGTCTGGAATCGCTTGTCTGCCATATTGTGTCACCTCCCTTTCTCGGGGTCATAGTACCACTTTCTCCCTCCCCTTGCAATGGTTCTTGACAAATCTTCATCTTTTCTTTATACTTTAAGGGAAAAACCGCCATGAAGACGGACCGCCCCGCCATTTTATATTTTTTGAACACAGACGCCACGAAGGCAGCTCCCTTATGAAAAGGGCCTTGTTTTCGTGGCGTTTTTGCGGAAAGGAGCCTTTTATGAAGCAAAATCAAGTCCGAAATTTGGTCATGGCCGCCCTCTGTGTGGCTCTGGGCGTGGCCCTGCCCCAAGCCTTCCACGCCATCCCCAACGCCGGCAGCGTCCTGCTGCCCATGCACATCCCCGTGCTGCTGTGCGGACTGACCTGCGGCTGGCCCTACGGCCTGGCCTGCGGCATCCTTGCCCCCCTTACCTCCAGCCTCATCACCGGAATGCCCGGCCCCGCCTACCTGCCCGCCATGGTGTGCGAGCTGGCGGCCTACGGCCTCATCTCCGGTCTGACCGCCCGATTCGTCCGCACCGGCAAGCGGCCGGCGGATCTGTATATCCAGCTCATCTCCGCCATGCTGCTGGGCCGGGTGGTCTATGGCATGATGAACGCTCTGGTCTTCCGGGCGGGGGTCTACTCCATGGAGCTGTTCATCACCGCCGCCTTCGTCACCGCCGCACCCGGCATCCTCATTCAGCTTGCGGTCCTGCCCTCTCTGGTAATAGTGCTGGAAAAGGCCAGGGTGGTGGAAAACCCCTATGCCATGACGGCAAAGGCCTGAATCCCCAAACAGCAAAGCCCCGGCACGAAGCCGGGGCTTTGCTTTCCCTTTTCAGTATATACGGAACCGTGACCCATCTGTCCCCTATTCTTCTATTTCAATATCTCCGGCTGCATTCTCCAGCAAAATATTGATCACTTCATTTCGTGACCGATTCGTCTGTTTGGAAATGCCGTCAATGGTTTCAAGGGTCCCTTCTCTGATGCGGACCGAAATCACTTTATATCCGTCATCGCCTTTTTTCGATATTTTAATTTTTCTTCTTTCCATAGCCATCACCCTAAACCAGTATATTGCAGTATTACCCTCGATTATATATCTATATTAAAATATATTATAAATATATCTTGACTATTTTTATATTTCGCTTTATAATGCAGTCGGGCAAAAATTTCCTTTGCGCCGCTATGTTTCTGCATTGGTACCTTTTTGAATGACAGGCCAAACCCCGGGATCCTCTGTGGTATGATCAGGGCAACAAATCAGAATATAAATAAGGAGTTTCTGTTATGCGTGTTAAAATTCCCGCCCATCTGGCCATATCCTTAGCCGTGGCCATCCTTTGCGGTCTGGCGACCATATACGCCACCGTACCCCTCTATCAGTCCTACATCGAGAAAACCGCCTATCCCGCCTATCTGGAGACAGCAGCGGTCGGTCCGGGCAACGTGGGCTATGACGCCGCTGAAAGCACGCCCCATGCCTCCTCTCTGGCGGATATCCAGCAGCATGATACCTTCGCTCTGGAGGTGATCCATTACAAATCCGCAGATGTAGTGGAAAACCAGCGGTATTACAACCTGACCCTCTCCAACGGAGAGGTGGTCATCGGCCATCTTGCCGGCGACGCGCATATCCAGGGTATCGGTACCACCCAGAGCGGTGACGCTTTGTACCTACTGCCCGTGGGCCGCTGGGAGACTTTGGACCTGCCCGCCGGCTACTCCGGGGTCCTCTCTGGTGAGGGCTATGCCGACAACACCCACTTTGTGGAGTGTGTGGGGGAAACATATCTCACCATGGGCGAGTTTGCCGTTCAGCAGCCCGGTTATAAAATCGTCAGCAAGCTGTGGATCGTGGTGTTTATCGGCGTTGACATTGTTTGCGCCACCATTCTAAAGCGGCGGAAGGCAGCCCGTCAGGCCGCCCAGAGAGGAGCAGAGCATCTGGGGTGACCCGCAACCCCGCTGTGCCTGCGAGCTTCAGGGCACAGTCCCGGATGGTCAGACAGTTATCTGTCAGAGGTCCGCATCCTTATTTCAGCGAAAATGGATCGCACCCCAAGCAAAGAAACGCCCCGGACCTCCCGGTCCGGGGCGTTTCTATTTCGGTTTCTCACTTCACCTTCAAAGCTCTTGTGGCGTTGGCGACTGCCACCACCATGACCCCCACATCGGCGAAGGTGCCGGCCCACATATTGGCCTTGCCCATGATGCCCAGCACCAGAATAATGCCCTTCACGCCCAGCGCAAAGGCAATGTTCTGGTTGGCAATGGACAGGGTACGGCGGGCGATGGAAATGGCGGTGGCCAGCTTGGAGGGCTTGTCGTCCATCAGCACCACATCGGCGGCTTCAATGGCGGCGTCACTGCCCAAAGCGCCCATGGCCACCCCCACGTCGGAGCGGGAGAGCACGGGGGCATCGTTGATGCCGTCCCCCACAAAAGCCAGTGTGGCCTTGGGGTTCTTTTGGGCCAGCAGAGCCTCCACCCGGTCCACTTTATCCGCAGGGAGCAGCTGGGCGTGGACCTCGTCCAGCCCCAACTCCTTCCCCACCGCTTCTCCCACAGCCCGGGCGTCACCGGTGAGCATGACGGTCCTTTTCACCCCCGCCCGCTTCAAAGCGGCGATGGCCTCTTTGGCGTCGGGCTTTACCTCATCGGAGATAACGATATGGCCCAGATACTCCCCTTCCAGCGCCACATGAACGGTGGTGCCCACCTTGTGGCAGGGGTGCCAGGAGACCTTGATATCCTCCATCAGCTTATCATTGCCCACATAGACGGTCCTGCCGTCCACATCGGCCTTTACACCCCGGCCGGCGATCTCGGCCACGTTGCCGATGCGGCTTTCGTCGATCTCCTTGCCGTAGGCATCCCGCAGGGACCGGGCGATGGGATGATTGGAGTAACTCTCCGCCAAAGCGGCGGTTTCCAGCAGCAGGGCCTCGTCACACTCATCAGGGTGAATGGCGGTAACATTGAATACCCCCCGGGTCAGGGTGCCGGTCTTGTCAAAGACCACGGTCTCGGTCCGGGCAAGGGCCTCCAGATAGTTGCTCCCCTTCACCAGCACGCCCGCCCGGGAGGCGCCGCCGATGCCGCCGAAAAAGGTCAGGGGCACCGAGATGACCAAAGCGCAGGGACAGGAGATGACCAGAAAGATAAGGGCCTGTTCCACCCACTTGGTCCACTCCCCGGTGATGAGGGAGGGGATGACCGCCAGAGCCACCGCCCCGACGACCACCGCCGGAGTGTACCAACGGGCGAAACGGGTGATAAACTGCTCTGTCTTTGCCTTCTTGGTGGAGGAATTTTCCACCAGATCCAAAATTTTGGCCACGGTGGACTCTTCAAATCCCTTGGTGGTCCGGACTCTCAAAAGGCCGGACAGATTGACGCAGCCGGAAATCACATCATCGCCGGGGGTGATGTCCCGGGGGAGGGATTCTCCGGTAAGAGCGGCGGTGTTCAGGGTGGAGGTGCCTTCCAGCACCACGCCGTCCAGAGGGACCCGCTCGCCGGGCTTGATAACGATGGTCTCTCCCACCGCCACCTCCTCCGGGTCCACCGTCTCCACCTGGCCCTCCCGCTCCACATTGGCATAGTCGGGACGGATGTCCATCAAAGCGGAGATGGACTTCCGGGATTTGCCCACGGCCACCCCCTGAAACAGCTCTCCGATCTGATAGAAGAGCATGACAAATACGGCCTCGGGGTACTCCTGAATGAGCAGAGCGCCCACGGTGGCGATGGCCATAAGAAAGCTTTCATCAAAAACCTGACCATGGCCGATGTTGCGGACCGCCTTCCAGAGAATATCCCAGCCGATAATAAAATAGGGAATGAGATACAGCGGCCAAAGGGCCAGCGACCAGGCCGCACCGCCGGCGGCGGAGGTATGGCTGACACTCAGGAAGGGGATCGGCCCGGGCAGCCATACCGTCGGGCCGAAATGGTCCAGCAGAGCCACGGCGATAAGCCCCACCGCCGAAAGAATAATGCGTTTCAGCATCTTTTTCTGTTTCTTTGTCACGGAAATCACTCCTTGCAAAAAAGGGCGCAAAAAGGGCGGGGCGTCTTTCTCCCCGCCCTTTCGGCTCTGTACTCAGTATAATTTTTCCAGAAGCGCAATGCCTTCGGGCACATGGCCCGGAATGACCTCAAGCTCCACCGGGGCAAGGCAAAGGTTCTCCAGAAACGTGCGGTAAGTCCCCGGCGTAAAGGCGTGCTCATAGTGAAAGCCTGCGCCTTGGTAAATCTTGATCATTGTTCCATATGCCGCCTCGGCCTTGCCCTGCAAATAAGTGGGCAGGATCAGCCGCCCGCCGGGGGCGGTCACCCGCCACAGCTCCCGAACCGCCGTTTCCGGCTCGGGCAGCAGATGGAGAACATTAGCGGCAATGACCACGTCAAAGCTCCCATTCCCTTCGGGCAAGGCGGTCAGGTCCCGGACGGCAAAGCAGATGTTGGAAAGGCCCTGTTTGCGTGCCTTCTTTTCCGCCCGGGACAGCATGGCTTGTGAAAGGTCGGTGCAGAGGACCGAATCCGCCCGCCGGGCTGCTGCCAAAGCAAACAGCCCGGTCCCGGCGGCGCAGTCAAGCACTTTGGCTCCCTCCGGAACCAGCCGGGCCACCCGGACCGCAGCGGCAGAGTTTACCCTGCGGTTGGTAAGTTCCACCCAGTCATACAGGCCGGCGACCCGGTCCCAGAAGTTCATTACAGTTCGATCTCGAAGTCGGACTCGGCCTTCTTGGCGGCCTTGACCACGTTGGCCATGATCTCGTCAAAACGGTCGTCCTCCGCCTCGATGATGAGCTTCTGCTGAACAAAGCTGACGGTGGCGGAAGTGACGCCCTCCACCTTGTTGATGGCGTCCTCCACCTTCTGGGCACAGTTGGCGCAGTCGACCTCGATGGCATACTTTTTCTTCATGATATTCTCTCCCTTTCTATGTTGATTTGGGGTTGTGCGCATTGTTTGGATCTTTCGCTTTACTCCTGCACATGGTCCATTCCCTGATTCAGAATAGTACTGACATGGCCGTCGGCAAGGGAATAGAATACCGTCTTGCCTTCCCGGCGGCTCTTGACCAGTTTGGCCTGCTTCAACGACCGAAGCTGGTGGGAAATGGCCGACTGGGTCATACCCAACAGCTGGGCAATGTCACAGACGCACATCTCCGACTCAAAGAGGACGTATAGGATCTTGATGCGGGTGGAGTCCGCGAAGAGGCGAAAGAGGTCGGCCAGGTCATACAGGGTCTCCTCATCGGGCATATTCTCTGTAACCTTGGCCACGATGTCCTCATGGACATGGATGAATTCACAGCGTTCGATCAGGTCTTCCTCTGCTGCCATGGTGGGCCTCCTTTCTTTCGGATAAACATTTGAACGAATGTTCATATGTTTATAATACACCTTTCCCGCCAAATGTCAAGAGGAAAATCAAAATATTTTTTACCCCGCAAAAAGGACCGCCCCTTCACAGGGGCGGTCCTTTGAAATACAGGGCAGATCAGTTCATCAAATCGGCAAACTTGCTCTCATCCACCTGATACGTCAGTGTCTCGGGCAGAGACATGAGCAGGGGGATACGCAGGAAGGCCTCGCAGGCCAGATAGATGATAAACACCCACTGCCCGCCCAGAGTATCGTAGATAATACCGGCAACAGCGGCCAGGAAGGCACCGAACATGGAGGAGAAGAAGCGGACCACCCCCTGCCAGCGGCCCATGATCTGGCGGGGCACCAGCTCGTTCTGAATGGCGCCGGAGACGGGAGCGCCGATCTCCTGGAAGCCGGACATCAGGCCCACAAAGATAAGGAGCTTGGTGGACTTGCTCACCAGCAGTACCGCAATGCCCAGCATATACATCAAGATGGTGGCCAGCAGAGTCTTTTTCCGGCCGTAACGGTCAGAAAGGATGCCTACAAAGTAGCCGCAGATCACACTGGTCAGAGCGGTGGCGGTGGCAATGGCGGCCAGTTCGGAGGCGCTGGCCCCCTTCTCCTGGGCGGCAAAGACCTGGACATAGGGGACGATCATGGTGTAGGGCACGTTGCTGATGGCGGCGCAGAGGACCCACTTGCGGCAGTTTTTATCCGCTTTCAGAATAGCCATGCCGTCCTTGAGAATGCTGCGCTTTTCCTTCTTTACGCTGCCGCTCCACCGCAGGTCCTCCAGCTTGAAGATGACCAGAAGGAGGGTAACGATAGTGATGCCTACGGCAATAAAGAAGAGGGGCCGGATGGTCTCGGGATCGGTGGGCGTCTCATTTGCCCCCACACCCATAACATTGACCAAAAACCAGCCGGAGATCATGGGGCCTACCATGCCCAGCAGGCCCGCAGCCAGAGACTCACACACCAGCATACCCTTGGCCCGGTCACAGCTGGCAAGGCAGTTGCCGCAGATGGAAGCACAGCTTGCCGTGCCAACGCCCGCGCCTACCTGATGGAGAAACATACCCAGCGCGGCCACTTGCCAGACCCTGGCCCCGCCAAAGGCCAGATAGGAGCCGATCAGGATACAGATGCCGAAAATGTAAGCTCTCTTGGGTCCCTTGGTGTCGATAAGGTTCCCCAAAGCAGGGCCGATAAAGGCCATAAGAAGCAAGCCGGCGCTGGTGATAAAGCCCAGCTGGGTCTTGGTGGCCCCCATGAGGATGATGTAAAGGGACAGGTAGGGCAGGAGCATCTTATAGGCCAGACGCTCCAGAGAGGTACGGATGACCGTGATCCTCCAGGGGATTTGCTGTGCCTTCCAGAAAGCGAGAATGTTCAGATCTGAACCCTGCTTCTGGGGCTGCTGCGTTGTTGTTGCCATTTCCTTCTCTCCTTCTTTTCTTGATATGTTGCAAACATATGACGAAATACGAAAAACATTATACTCTCCTTTGGGGTCTCTGGCAATAGAAACGAGGAAGAAATACCGGAATTTTAGGGTTTTTAGGATTATCGGCACAAAAAAAGACCCCGACTGTTTTGCCAAGGGTGGATAAGGAAGTAATCTGAAAACCATATACCCCAAGGCATTGCAAAGGCGAAAAGAGTCGAGAAGTACAAAAATGTGCTTCTCGGCTCTTTCTCTATTCTACTCAAATTTTTATCCGCACATTCGCAAAGAAAAACGACCTCTGGTAAGCTGTAGGTGTCGAAAGGCAAATACACTTATTGGAGGCCTCTTTATGAAACGAGTTCAAGGGTTCGTGGCAGGGCTGCTGACAGCGGCAGTCATCATGGCGTACGGCGTGACCGCATTTGCCGTAGGGAACGGTTGGAACATC
The DNA here is from genome assembly GCA_910587345.1 of uncultured Oscillospiraceae bacterium. GTDB lineage: Bacteria > Bacillota > Clostridia > Oscillospirales > Oscillospiraceae > Vermiculatibacterium. The sequence continues at coordinate 28,193 of CAJUKH010000030.1, forward strand.
ACAGTGTATCCCATCAAGGTACTTGTGAACGGAGAGGTGCTCCAACCAACGGATGCGAGTGGAAATCCCATGGAGGTGTTCACTTACAACGGCACGACTTATGCACCGCTCAGAGCATTAGCGGAAGCCTACGGGCTGGAAGTGGGCTATGACAGCCAGCGGAACATTGCCATGGTCAACAGCCCGAATAAGGACAACGCAAGCCCCACAACGGACAGCTTTGCAGCGGCATGGACGGTCAAGGAGAAGCTGGTCACCAATTACGGCAGTGAGAAAATCTTTACCGCTACATACGCCGGGGAACTTGGTATGGAGGAGTTCAAAACATGGTGGAAATCCTTTAGCTCTGAGGATCTCGCCGCAGAGATGGAGCAACTTGCCGCCGAAGCACAGGCACTCAATCCGGGCTACACGGTCACGATGTATTTTTCTTTCGGGCAGTATAACTTGGGAACAGCTTTTGCTTACGGTAGCTATGAGTTCAGTAATACCAACGCCGCAAGAGTTTGGATTAAGTGAGGAGGATACAACATGGAGAAAACATTATTTGAGCAGATGGGCGGCACCTACACCCGGCAAGGCGATTATCTTCTGCCCGATTTAAGCCTTGTACCGCAGGAAGAACGGCCAATTGGAGTATGGGGGGAACGACGGAGGAAATACCTAAAGGAACACCGTCGTGTGTTGTACTACAGCCTTTTTACCAGTGGAAACCTCCACTCCCACCTTGCCGATGTAGAGGGACAGGCGCAGGAAATGTTCGAGCAGCTGGCGAAGCAGATGGCGGAAAAGCAGGGCGTGACCGAGGCACTGAAAGCCGGCGATATGATGGCGTGGGTTCGTAAGATGAACAATATCCGCAACGCTGCGGAGGAAGCTATCTATAACGAAAGCATCTATGCGTAAGAGAAAGGGCTGTGCCAAGCGGTACAGCCCTTCCTGGACCTTTAGCGGCTTTACAAGGATTTTACATTTCTCCGATAACCGATTTGACATTCGGGCGGTATGATTTGGGCGTAGTCCGAAATGAAAATCATGAAACGAGAAGGAGAAATGCAAAATGAAGTTTGGGAAGAAAATTCTGACTCTCGGTCTTATGGGGGTACTTGCTCTTTCTGTGCTGGCAGGCTGCGGAGGTACCGGCGGCACGGTATCCACGGACGGCTCCACCTCTATGGAAAAGGTGATCGGGGCGCTGAAGGAAACCTTTGAAAGCGAAAATAAGTCCATCTCCGTCACATACAACCCCACCGGCTCCGGCTCAGGAATTACGGCGGTGGCGGAGGGAAGCTGCGACATCGGTCTTTCCAGCCGCGACCTGAAGGATGAGGAGATCGCACAGGGACTTGAGGGCACTGTACTGGCCTACGACGGTATCGCCATTATCGTCAATCCGGAAAATCCTGTCGCCGATCTGGATGTGGAAACTATCGGCAAGATTTTCACCGGCGAGATCACAAACTGGAGCGATGTGGGCGGAGCTGACGCCGAGATCGTCCTCATCGGCAGAGAGGCCGGCAGCGGCACCCGCGACGGCTTTGAATCCATCACCGGCACAAAGGACAGCTGCAAATACCGTCAGGAGCTGACCTCTACCGGAGACGTCATCACCACCGTGGCAGGCAATCCGGCGGCGGTTGGCTATGCCTCGCTCGCGTCGCTTAAGGACAGTGTGAAAGCGCTCACCGTGGGCGGCGTTGCGCCCAGCGACGAAACCATCAAGGACGGCAGTTATCCTGTGCAGCGCAATTTTGTACTGGTGACAAAAAAAGACGAAACCCTCAGCCCTTCGGCGCAGAAGTTCTTCGACTACATCACTTCCGAAGAAGCGGCGGAGGTCATCAAAAATGCAGGCGCAGTGCCTGTGAAGTGATAAACCCATGAAGAACAGAAAAGCGGCTTTTGAAAAACTTGTCTACGGGGTCTTCCTGCTGCTGGGGCTTGTGACGGTGGGCTGCGTGCTGCTCATCACCGTATATCTGGTGATCGCCGGACTGCCGGCGATTCGAGAGATAGGGCTTGTGCAGTTCCTATTCGGGAAGGTGTGGGCGTCCACTGCGGCAGAGCCATCCTATGGGATATTGCCCTTTATCCTCACCAGCGTTTACGGCACGGCCGGGGCGATTGTCCTCGGCGTGCCCGTGGGCTTCCTGACAGCGGTGTACCTGGCAAAGCTGGCGCCGAAAGGGGTGAAATCTGCGGTGGGTACGGCGGTCAGCCTGCTGGCGGGCATCCCATCGGTGGTGTACGGCCTGGTGGGTATGATCGTGCTGGTTCCCGCCATAAGAGAAGCCTTCCGGCTGCCCGATGGGGCAAGCCTTTTTGCTGCCATCCTCGTGCTGGCGGTAATGATTTTGCCCTCCATCGTAAAGGTGTCAGTCACAGCACTGGAGGCCGTGCCAAAAGAATATGAAGATGCTTCCCTGTCTCTTGGTGCGACGCCGGTGGAAACCTATTTCAGAGTGTCTGTCCCGGCGGCAAAAAGCGGCATTTCCGCCGCCGTAGTGCTTGGCGTGGGCAGGGCCATCGGCGAGGCTATGGCGGTCATGATGGTCTGCGGGAATGTGGCGAATATGCCCTCTCTGTTCGGCAGCGTGCGCTTTCTTACAACGGCTGTGGCAACCGAGATGTCCTATTCCTCCGGTCTACAACGGCAGGCGCTGTTTTCCATTGCTCTGGTGCTGTTCCTCTTTATCATGCTGATTAACGCCTGCCTCAACTTCTTTTTGAAGCGGGACAAGGAGGGAGCCAAATGAGCGGAAAGCGCAGGGCTTATAGTATCGTAATGAAGCTGCTGATGTGGCTTTCGGTGGGGCTGACAGGCGCATTGGTTCTCTTCCTGGTCGGCTTCATATTTGCGAAGGGACTTCCCAATATCACATGGGAGCTACTGACCGAGAGCCCCAGCTACCTGCAAAACAGGATCGGTATTCTGCCGGATATTGTGAACACAGTCTATCTTGTGCTTGCGACCCTGCTTATCGTTTTGCCGCTGGGCGTGGGAGCGGCGGTCTATCTGACGGAATACGCCCAAAATCGGCGCATTGTCAGCATGATCGAATATGCAGCCGAAACCCTTTCCGGCATTCCCTCTATCATATACGGCCTTGTGGGAATGCTGGCTTTTGCCAATAATTTCGGCAAATGTCTGCTTGCGGGCGCGCTGACGCTGGTCATTATGAATCTGCCCACCGTGATGCGCACGACACAGGAGAGCCTGAAAACAGTGCCGCAGAGCTATCGCGAGGGGGCGTTTGGTTTGGGAGCCGGAAAGTGGCGGGTCATCCGCACCGTGGTACTTCCAGGCTGTGTGGACGGGGTTATCACCGGCTGTATCCTCACAGTGGGCAGAATTTTGGGAGAGTCGGCGGCGCTGCTGTTTACGGCGGGCTTTGCCCATACCCTCGGCGGTGTTGTAAGCACACTTTTCAGCTCGGGGTGCAGCCTTACGGTGGCGCTGTATGTCTACGCCAAAGAGCAGGGAGAGTTTGAGGTGGCCTTTGCCATCGCTGCGGTTTTAATGATACTGACGCTACTCATCAACCTTGCGGCGGCGCTTGTGAGCAGATATTTTCAAAGGAGGCGAACAGCTTGAGTGCAGTGATCACAGTGAACGATTTATGCCTGTGGTACGGCAAGACCCAGGCACTGAAAAATATTGATATGCAGATCCCGGAAAAGAGCATCACTGCCTTGATCGGTCCCTCCGGCTGCGGGAAATCCACCTTCCTCAAAACCCTGAACCGTATGAACGACCTGATCCCCGAGGTGAGGATCACAGGCGAGGTGCTGTACCAAGAGCGCAATATTTTTGAAAAATCAGTAGATGTCAACGACCTTCGGAAGAACATTGGCATGGTATTTCAGAAGCCCAACCCCTTCCCCATGAGCGTTTACGACAATATCGCCTACGGTCCCCGTACCCACGGTATTCGCTCCAAGGCGATGCTGGATGAGATCGTGGAGCGGTCATTAAAAGGGGCGGCTATCTGGGATGAGGTGAAAGACAGGCTGAAGAAGTCTGCCCTGGGACTCTCCGGCGGGCAGCAGCAGAGGCTTTGCATCGCCCGTGCGCTGGCGGTGGAGCCGGAGGTACTGCTGATGGACGAGCCCACCTCCGCCCTCGACCCAATCTCTACCGGCAAAATAGAGGAGCTTGCTCTTGAGCTGAAAAAGCGCTATACTATCGTTATCGTGACCCACAATATGCAGCAGGCGGTCCGAATCTCTGACCAAACGGCGTTTTTCCTGCTGGGCGAGCTGGTAGAGATAGGCGAAACGGAAGCTTTATTCTCCCAGCCCCGGGACAAGCGCACAGAAGATTACATCACAGGGAGGTTCGGATAATGCGTTCAAGGTTTGATGAGCAGCTTGATCTGCTGAATAAAGAGATGATCACCATGGGCGCCCTGTGCGAAAACGCCATCGCCATGTCCGCCAAAGCTGTGGCGGAAGGCGACCTCGCCCTGACCGAGTCCATACCTGCGCTTGCAGAGCAGATCGGGCAGAAGGAAAGGGAGATCGAAAGCCTTTGCCTGAAACTGCTTTTACAGCAGCAGCCGGTGGCGAAGGATCTGCGCATCATCTCCTCCGCCCTGAAAATGGTCACGGATATGGAGCGCATCGGACATCAGTCTGCTGACATTGCCGAAATCGTCAGGATGGCAAACCTCAAGGTGGGCGGTGATACGGAAGAAGTCCGTAACATGGCGCTTGCTGTGATAAAGATGGTCAGCGAGAGCATTGACGCCTTTGTAAAAAAAGACGACGATATGGCACAGGCGGTCATCGCCTATGACGATGTGGTGGATGACTGCTTTGACCGTGTCAAAAAGCTGCTGATTGGCCGCTTCAGCCAACCGGGAATCGACGGTGAGCAAACCATCGACCTTTTGATGGTCGCAAAATATTTTGAACGAATCGGGGATCACGCAGTCAACATTGCAAAATGGGTGGTGTTCTCCATTACCGGAAGCAAGGGGTGAAAAAGATGATTTTTTGTGTGGAGGACGACAGCGGAATTCGTGACCTGATGATATATACTCTGAACGCCGCCGGCTTTGAAGCTGTCGGCTTTGGGGATGATGCAGCGTTTTGGGAAGCCATGAAGCAGCAAAGACCGGAGCTTATCCTGCTGGATATTATGCTGCCCGGAGAGGACGGGATTTCCATTCTCAAAAGCTTGCGTTCCCAAATCGTGACAAAGGATATCCCCGTCATTATGGCCACTGCCAAGGGCACGGAATACGATAAAGTGACCGGACTTGACTTGGGCGCAGACGATTATCTTTCAAAGCCTTTCGGCATGATGGAAATGGTGTCAAGAGTCAAGGCGGTTTTGCGCCGCACCGCTCCGAGGGAAGAACGGGAGCCTCTGCGCATCGACGGACTGGAGCTTGACCCTGGGTCCTGCATTGTTCAGATCGACGGAGAGCGTGTGGAGCTTACATTGAAAGAATTTAAGCTGCTGTTCACCTTCATGGAAAACATCGGCAGGGTGTTCACCCGTGAGCATCTGCTGGAAACCGTTTGGGGGCTGGACTATATCGGCGAAACACGAACAGTGGATGTACATATCGGCACCCTGCGGACAAAGCTGGGGAAATACAGCAGCCTAATTGCAACGGTGCGGGGTATCGGCTACCGTATGGAGGATAAGCTATGACAAAACGGATTTTCCGCTCCATCTGCTTTGTCGCCATTGCGGTTTTCCTTGCCTCCTTAATTCTCATTATGGGCGTGCTGTACAGCTACTTTTCGGGGGTGCAGCAAAGGCAGCTTCAAATGCAGTTAGAGCTTGCCGCACAGGGAGTCACCAATGAAGAAACCGCCTATTTTAGCGACCTTACGGTGCGGGATTATCGTATTACATGGATCGACACAGACGGGACGGTGCTGTATGACAGCGATGCACTCAGTTCGGATATGGAGAACCATTTGGAGCGTGAGGAGATCAAAGAAGCCCTTGCCACAGGCTATGGGGAAAGTAAACGGTATTCCGCTACGCTGATGGATCGCTCTCTTTATGCGGCGCAACGTTTGGAGGACGGAACCGTCCTGCGTCTTTCCATTGCGCAAAGCTCCATTTTAACGCTGGTACTTGGCATGGCACAGCCGATAAGTATTGTCATAGTTCTGGCGGTTGTCCTGTCCGTTGTCCTCGCTGTCCGCCTTTCTAAAAGCATTGTGAAGCCTTTGAATGAAATTGATTTAAATCATCCTCTTTCAAACGAGGGCTATGACGAACTTGCACCTCTTCTTCGTCGGATCGACGGCCAGCAGAAACAATTGCGGGGACAAAAGACCCGGCTGGAACAGAAGCAGGCCGAGCTGGACACCATCATCGGCAGTATGAGCGAGGGTATGGTGCTGCTGAATGAGCACGGAAAAATCGTCAGCATCAATCCCGCCGCCATGGCTCTGCTGGGCGCAAGCCAAAATTGTGTTGGTACGGATATGCTCACCGTCAGCAGGAATTTGGACCTGCATGACATTTTATCTCTGGCATTGCAGGGGCAGAGCGAAGTGCAGACCGTAGGCCTTGAAACCGGGCAATACCAAATCAGCGCCAGCCCAATTATGTCTGAAGGAAAAGTTGCCGGTGCCGCTCTTTGCTTTTTCGATGTGACCGAAAAGGAAAAGGCGGAGCAGATGCGCCGTGAATTCACCTCCAATGTGTCCCATGAGCTGAAAACGCCCCTGCACTCCATTTCCGGCTATGCGGAGCTGCTTCAAAACAACATGGTGAAGCAGGAGGATATCATCCCCTTTGCGGGAAAGATATACAGGGAAGCCCAGCGCATGACAAGTCTGGTGGAGGATATCTTGAGCCTTTCCCATTTAGACGAGGGCGCAGAGGACATGGAGTGGATAGAGGTCGATTTGTATGAGCTTGCAGCGAAAGCCATTGCCGGTTTGGAGGCAGAAGCGAAAGCAGCGGAAGTGAAGATGTCTCTGCACGGCAAGTATTGCAGCCTGCACGGCGTTCCGCAACTTCTCCACAGTATCCTCTATAACCTTTGCGATAACGCCATCAAATACAATAAAAACGGCGGCGAGGTAACCGTCAGCGTTGAAAGACAGGACGCAGACGCCGTTCTCACCGTTTCCGATACGGGTATCGGTATTCCCGCCCAGGAGCAGGCGCGCATTTTTGAACGGTTCTACCGTGTGGATAAAAGCCGTTCTAAAGAGGTCGGCGGCACAGGGTTGGGACTCTCCATCGTCAAGCACGCTGTGCTGATCCATCACGGGACGATCGAGGTGGACAGCGCAGTGGACGAGGGAACAACGATCACTGTCCGCTTGCCGATATAGAAAGGGTTAATCGCAGAGCGCTATGTTGCCCGAATTTGCACCTGAGAGACAAAGAAAAACTTAAAGAAAGTCTTGATAAACAAATGTTCCGTTGTTAAAATATAAGATGTCTGCAAGGAGAAAACTGGGCGATGATAAGGTTTGGTATCGTGCTACGGGGCTGCTCATCCATGAATGAGTATTGACATCCCAATGCCGCCTTTCCTTTAGCTGCGGAGAATCATCCGAACGGTAAACTGAATACTGTGAAATGATTTAAGTATCAAAAAGGCAAGCTTAGTGCCTTGGAGCCGCTTGATGCGTTGACTTCCTACGAGCCACTTGACTTTGACATACTCCCAAGGGAGTAGTCTGTCCAAGTGGTGTATGTCAACGGTCAAGTGGCTTTTTGTATTTTCAAGGATCGCATATGCTCATCGGCTCCGGGAAAGGAGGTTCGATGAGCATTTTTTATTGGCTCAGTGCCATCGCAAGGTATCCCTGAGATTGACCTGCATCATCTTAGCGAGCAGTGCGTCTGTACTCCCACAGGTCGTACAAACGCCTCGTTAGGACTCTGTCCTAAAACCTGAAAGGAGAAATGATTATGAGAAAAGGAATCAAAAAGCAGTTCTGGCTGTCCGAAAAGGACGCCGCAGATCTGAAACAAAAAGCCCAAAGGTGCGGCATCACCGAGACCGCAATGATCCGGATGTTGCTTCACAGCTATGAGCCGAGGGAGAAGCCGGACGAGCGTTTCTATGAAGCCATGCGAGAGATGTATGCCATCGGGAACAGCCTGAACCAACTGGCGAGGAAAGCCCATTCTCTCGGCTTCATTGACGCTCCAAAACTGAGAAAAGTCCTCACCGCTTATCAGCATTTTCAGGCAAGCATTGAGGCGGAGTTTCTCCGCCCGGTCAAGAAGGAGATCAAAAAATGATCAACGAACAACCGAAAAAGAAATCAGTGCTGCTGCCCGTCTGTCAGCTCCACGCCTTCGATGGACACTCCTATAAGGTGCTGGACAATGAGGAGATGGCAGTACTCACAGAGAGCATCAAAGAGCAGGGCATCCTGTCCCCGCTCATCGTCCGCCCGCTGGAGAACGGAGAGTATGAGGTCATCAGCGGACACCGCCGGCTTCATGCGGCAGAGAAAGTCGGACTGACCGAAGTACCGGCGCTCATCTATCCGTTAGACCGCAACGAGGCAATCCTTGCGGTGGTAGACAGCAACCTCCACCGAGAGCATATCTTACCCTCCGAAAAGGCATTTGCCTACAAGCTCAAGATGGAGGCGCTCAAGCAGCAGGGCAAACGCACTTTATCGCAAGTTGCGACAAAGACGGATACTGCCGACGAGATCGGCAAAGAGACCAGCGAGAGCCGTGACCAAGTTTTCCGCTATATCCGTCTGACCTATCTGATCCCCGAATTGCTGGAGATGGTGGACGAGGAAAAGATCGCCCTGACTCCACTGTGGAACTTTCCTATCTCGCCGAAAAGGAACAGCGTGATTTGCTGGACACCATGCAATGTGAGGACTGTACGCCCTCTCTTTCGCAGGCACAACAGCTAAAGAAAGCCAGCCAGAAGGCCGGACTTTCCGCCGACTATATCTTTGCCATGCTGTCCGAGCCAAAGCCCAACCAGCGGGAGAAAATCACCTTCAAGGTGGACGAACTGCGGAGCTTCTTTCCCAAGCACTACACAACCGAGGATATACAAAAAGCCATCATCGGGCTGATCCTCAAGCAGTATCAGGAGCAGAAAAGGCAACGCTCCCGCAGACGAACAGACAGAGGGGAACGCTGATGAATCAGAACATCATGAAACCGGAGTTTGCTCCTCTTTATGAAAACACTCCTGCCTTCTCCATGAAGATCGGCGGCACAGTTTATGATGTCACCACCCACTGGAACACCGAGGGCAGCCAGACGGTTTTGCAGCAATTCAAGGAGTTGCTGTTGTCGCACCGCACATTGGAAACAGACATCTGAGCATAGTAAAATGAAACTGCCTTTGCTATGCCCGGTTGTCGGAAAGGAGAAGTATTTCAATGACAACAGCAACCAAATTAAACGGGCAGACTGAAAAGATAACCGCTCTCTACTGCCGCTTGTCGCAGGACGATGGCAGAGAAGGAGAATCCAATTCCATCTCCAATCAAAAGGACATTTTGCAAGCCTACGCTCGTCAGAAGGGATTTTTACACCCTGAGTTTTTCGTGGACGACGGAATCTCCGGTACGACCTTCGAGCGTCCGAGTTTTCAGCGGATGCAGCGCATGGCGGAAGCTGGCGAGATCTCAACAATCATTGTCAAAGACCTCAGTCGCTTCGGCAGAAACTATCTTGAAGTGGGCAAATATCTTGAAATCCAATACCCCACGCTTGGCATCCGTTTCATCGCCATTCAGGAGAATGTGGATACCTGCAGCAACACCGGAACAGAGCTGATGCCCTTTTCCAACATCTTCAACGAGTGGTACGCTGCCCAGACCTCCAAGAAGATACGGGCGGTGTGGCAGTCCAAGGCAGCAAAGGGCGAGTGTATTTCTTCCTCTGTGCCCTATGGCTACAAGAAGTCCGAAGCTAACCCAAAACAATGTCATAGACATCCAGCCGCCGAGGTGGTACGAAAAATCTTCGACTTGTGCCTTGCCGGAAGAGGACCGCTGCAAATCGCCAAGCAGTTGGAAAAGGAGCAGATTTTAGTTCCTACAGCTTACTATCACTCTATGGGGAGAAAGGTCAGCAACCCTCTTCCCGCCGAACCGTACCAATGGTCAAGCAGTACCGTGGAGAACATCTTAGCCAATCGTCAGTATACCGGCTGTACGGTGAACTTTCAGACAACCACAGTCAGCTACAAGGTACACAAGACGGTCTATAAACCGGAGGAAGAGTGGCAAATCATTCCCGATACACAGGAAGCTATCATCTCCGAGGTGCTGTGGGAGCGGGTACAGGAGCTGCGTCAGAACAAACGCAGACCTACAGCCACAGGCAGAAAGAGCCTGTTTTCCGGCTTGGTATTCTGTCCGGACTGCGGAGCGAAGCTCCACTTCTGCGCCGCTAAAAGTCTGAAACGGAATCAGGAGTTCTGGAGATGCTCTAACTACAAGGACGGACGGGGAAAGTGCAAAATCCACTATATCAGGGATGTGGTACTGGAGAAAATCGTGCTGGAAGCTGTCAGTGACCTGTCTGATTTCATCCGCTGCTATGAGCCGGTATTCCTCTACCTGATGGCACAGAAGCAGAGTGTGGGCAGACAGGCGGATCTGCAAACGCTCCGAACTACTGTCGAGAATGGAGAGCGCCGCATCCAGCAGATAGACAGAGCAATCCAAGGACTGTACGAAGCGAACATGGATGGAAAAATCACCGATGAGCGGTTTATGAAAATGACCGAGAGCTATGAAGCTGAGCAGAAGCAGTTAACGGTACAGCTATCTGAAGCAAAAGAAAAGTTCCGTACTGCCGAGCAGAACAAGGTAGACCTCCGTTTGCTGCTGAAAACCCTTCGAGAATTCTCTGAGGTCAGGACGCTAACCCCTGAGCTGGTAAACACCTTGATCCGCCGCATCGAAATCCACAACAACGACAAGTACGACGGGCACTGCCATGTGAAGGTGGATATCTACTTCACCGGCGTGGGAATGATTGATGTTCCCACGGAGCAGGAGATACAGAAACTCATGGACGAACTTCAACCCAAAGAAGCCACCAGAATCCCGGCATAAAAAGGAATACGGAGCAACTCATAGCGAGTCGCTCCGTACCCTACATAAAATACTTCCTTATAAGTCCGGCCCTTTTGTCAGGGTCTTTTTGTATCTCTCATCCTTATAAAATCAATAGGTCAGAATTTCAGGTTCCGCCTTATCGCAGGGAGCGGCCTCCAGCATCTCCATCACCGGACCTGCGCCGCCGTATGCGGGGTGAGTATCCAGCCCGACCTGATAGGTGACCTCTATCCATTGCTTGTTTTTGTACTGCTCCAGCATTTCTCCTTTGGCCAAAAGGCCCAGAAAGGCAATGTCATCGGCGCAGCACACCATGGCAAACCGGCCGGGGCACATGGTACCGGGATACTGGGCGCTTCGCATCATCTGCACTTTGGTGTGGAGTTTTCTGCCCTCATACCGGTCGGGATGGTCCATCACGTCCACATACCATACGCCGAAGTCCTCGGGGGGAATGTCAATGACCTCCTGGTCCAAATCGAAGGGGCTTTCCTCCCCGGTGAGATAGTCCTCGCTGGAGCCGTCGGGATACTCCAGATAGATTTGGGCCCGGCGGTTCACCATACGAAGGTTTCTTCCCCGCAGGGTTTCCGCCAGTTGAGGGGTACAGCGGTTAAAGACCAGCACGTCGGCTTTTGTCACCTTCTCCATGGTCTGCTGGGCCATGTTTCGGGCGTAATTTTCAAAGGTTGCCGCCTCTATGAAGGAGAAGGTCTGCACAATGAACCAGTTGTCCGGCAGATTGAGCCACAGGGTGTCCAGGGACCACATCCCGTTGTACTCCACCACCACCTGACGGGGGCGGTGCTTTTTCTCGCACTCCTTCAGGAACGCCTTGGTCAGTTCCTCCTCATCCTCCACATTCACCGCTGTCACATTCCGCATTTGAAGGGGATCGTACTCCTCCTCCCCCTCCTCACAGCAGAGAAGCAGGGTCCGGTCGGTGGCGGCCAAGCCGTCCTCCAGCGCACCGTTGATAAACTGGGTCTTGCCGGCATCCAGAAAGCCGGCCATCACATAGACAGGAATATTCATATCATTCTCCCGTTTTTCTCACAGGCCGAAGAGCTGGGCCAGCTTATCTTCCTTCAGCCCCACGCCGATAACGCACAGCCGGCCGGTATAGTCGGCCTTGCTCTGCCGCACCTCGTACTCGTCGGGGACAAAATCGAACTCCAGCCAGCCCCCCTCCCCGTCGGGGACGATGCCCTTGGCACGAAGGACCTCACCGCACTTGCCATCGTCCAGGGCCTCCAAAATGGTCTCAATATCCGCCCTGGAGAATGCCTTGGGGGTCTCCTTGCCCCAGCTGTCGAACATCTCCTCGGCATCGCCGTGATGATGGTGGTGTTCCTGTCCGCAGGAGCAGCCCTCCCCATGGTCATGGTGGTGATGCTCGTGACCGTGGTCATGGCCGCAGGAGCAGCCCTCTTCCCCGTGGTCGTGATGATGCTCGTGACCTTCGTGGTCATGCTCATGTTCATGGTGGTGGGCATGGGCCGCCTTCACCAGCTCCAACAGCTGGTCGTGCATGGACACCCCCTCGATGGCGTTCAGGATGGCCTTGCCGTCCAGCTGGTCCCAGGGGGTGGTAATGACGGCGGCAGTGTCATTCTTCTCCCGCAGCAGGGCCACGGCGGCCTCCAGCTTCTCCTGGCTCAGCTTCTGGGTCCGGGAGAGAATGATGGTGCCGGCGCTCTGCACCTGGTTTTTATACTCGGGGATATTTTTCATATAGGCCTTCACCTTGCTGCCGTCCACCACGGTGACAAAGCTGTTGAGAGTCAGCTCGGGCACCGCCTTCACCGCATCCTCAATGGCGGCGATGACATCGCTGAGCTTGGCCACGCCGGAAGGCTCAATAAGGATACGGTCAGGCCTGTACTGCTCATAGACCTGCTTCAAAGCCTCGGTAAAGTCCCCCACCAACGTGCAGCAGATACAGCCCGAGGACAGTTCGGACACCTGGACCCCGGTCTCCTGCAGGAAGCCGCCGTCCACACTGACCTCACCGAACTCGTTTTCGATCAGCACCAGTTTCTCCCCCTCCAATGCCTCGGCCAGAAGCTTTTTGATAAGGGTAGTCTTTCCCGCCCCCAGGAAGCCGGAGAGAACGTCAATTTTCGTTGCCATAGTTTGGTTCCTCTTTTCTGAAAATTTGGATGTGGGTATTATACTCCCCTCACCTTAAAAATGCAATCCCTATTCAAACCCTATGATTGTGCGGGATTTTATGGGCAGGGGCACAGATCGAGCGGCCTCCCAAACCGGTGCATCCTCTCTTTTTAAAGCGTCCGTTGTCGTTTCTACTCATTGTCTGCGCTTTTGCGGATGGAATTTTGGCTATTATGTCAAAATGACGTATTGTGGAAGGTTCTTCTTGAAAATTTCTTCCCAAATTGGTAAAATCAATAAGATAAAGCGGGAATCCCCGCTATGAAAAAGGAGCTGGACAATTCATGGAAAACCTGTTTTGGATCGGCTTTGTAGGCGCTGCGGTGGCGTTGGTTTTCGCCATTCTTCAGGCCCGCAAGGTCATGCAGTTCTCTGAGGGAACCGAGCTGATGCAGAAGATCGCATCCTCCATCCGTCAGGGAGCCAACGCTTATCTGAAGCGCCAGTACACCACAGTGGTGAAGATTTTTGTTGTGGTCTTCCTTCTGCTGTTGGGTCTGGCCTACACCGGGATGCTGGACAACTGGTATATCCCCTTCGCCTTCCTGACCGGCGGCATTTACTCCGCCCTCAGCGGCTTTATCGGGATGAAGATCGCCACCAACTCCAACGCCCGGACCGCCAACGCCGCTCACGAGAGCCTGAACCGGGGCCTGAACGTGGCCTTCTCCTCCGGCACCGTCATGGGCTTCACCGTGGTAGGCCTGGGCCTGCTGGACGTGACGGTGTGGTTCCACATCCTGAAGTATGTGGCCGGCTATGACGCCGCCCAGATCGCCCAGACTATGGTCATGTTCGGCATGGGCGCTTCCTTCATGGCCCTCTTCGCCCGTGTGGGCGGCGGTATCTTTACCAAGGCTGCCGACGTGGGCGCCGACCTGGTGGGCAAGGTGGAAGCCGGTATTCCCGAGGATGATCCCCGCAACCCTGCCACCATCGCCGACAACGTGGGCGACAACGTGGGCGACGTGGCCGGCATGGGCGCCGACCTTTACGAGTCCTATGTTGGCTCCATCCTGGCCACCTTTGCTCTGGGCGCTTCCGCCTACGCCGCCGACGGCCGGGGCTGGAACGCCATGCTGCTGCCTCTGGCCGTGGCCGTGGTGGGTGTGCTGTGTTCCCTGCTTGGCTCCTTCCTGGTGAAGACCGAAGAGAATGCCGACCAGCGTTCTTTGCTGAAGACTCTGCGGAAGGGCACCTATTCGGCCGCTCTGCTGGCCGCCATCGTGTCCGCCCCCCTGACCTACTTCCTCATGGGTTCCTTCGGCCCTTATATCTCCATTCTGGCCGGTCTGATCGCCGGCTGTGCCATCGGCTATTTCACCGAGTACTTTACCTCCGACACCTATAAGCCCACCCAGACTCTGGCCGACTCCACCGAGACCGGCGCCGCCACCACCATCATCGGCGGATTGTCTCTGGGTATGAACTCCACCGCCGCCCCCATCATCATCACCTCCATCGCCATCATCGTGGCCTTTGTGGCGGCCGGCGGCTCTCTCAACACCGCCAATCAGGAATTGTACACCGCCAGCTTTGGCCGGGGCCTCTATGGTATCGGCATTGCCGCTGTGGGTATGCTCTCCACTCTGGGCATCACTCTGGCCACCGACGCTTACGGCCCCGTGGCCGATAACGCCGGCGGCATCGCTGAGATGAGCGGCCTGGGCGAAGAGGTTCGTAACCGTACCGATGCCTTGGACTCTCTGGGCAACACCACCGCCGCCACCGGCAAGGGCTTCGCCATCGGCTCTGCCGCTCTGACCGCCCTGGCCCTGCTGGTGTCCTATGTGGACGTGGTGAAGACCAAGATCTCCGCCATTGACCTGGAGCTGACCAACCCCGCCGTGCTGGTGGGTATCTTCGTGGGCGCCATGCTCACCTTTGTCTTTGCCGCATTCACCATGTCCGGTGTGCAGCGGGCCGCCCAGTCCATCGTGGTGGAGGTCCGCCGTCAGTTTAAGGAGATCGCCGGCATCATGGAGGGCACCACCGACCCCGACTACGCCTCCTGTGTTGACCTGTGTACCCGGGGCGCTCTTCACGAGATGGTCGCTCCTTCCATTCTGGCCATCGTGATCCCCGTGCTCACCGGCCTTCTCCTTGGTCCCGAGGCCGTGATCGGCCTGCTGGGCGGCGTTACCGTCACCGGCTTCGCCATGGCTGTGTTCATGTCCAACGCCGGCGGCGCCTGGGACAACGCTAAGAAGTATATCGAAGGCGGCCATCTCGGCGGCAAGGGTTCTGATAACCACAAGGCCGCCGTCATCGGCGACACCGTGGGCGACCCCTTCAAGGACACCTCCGGTCCCGCTCTGAACATCCTCATCAAGCTGTGCTCCACCGTGTCCATCGTGTTCTCCACTTTGGTAGTCACCTGCAACCTTCCCACTCTGCTGGGCTAAGAATACCATAGCAAAAGGTGCGGTTCCTTTCGGGGCCGCACCTTTTTTTGCTGTCTAACCCCCGGTTGTGTACTTTATCCAAATTCCAACCTCCCTTTTTGTTGCTTCTGCGGAATTGTGTGTTATCCACTTGACAGATAGATTAAGGTGCTGTATTATAAAGATACTTAATCAACAAACCTCCGGAGTATCCCAGCGCATACTGCAAAATGGAGGGACACTATTATGATTTACTATCTGCAATCCTGTTCCTATCCTTACGCTGGAGGCGACGAGCGCTCCAATGAGAAAATTCGGGACTACCTCTTTTCCAAGGGGATTTTCATCTGTGGCTGCTGCCATTACAGTCAGGGGCTGTTCCGGGAAGGGGATACCGTGCTGATGATCTGCTCCAACTGCGCTGAGGTCACACTGGAGAACTCCCCCCAAGTCAAGGTGGAGGGTCTTTACTCCTATCTGGCCAACGACCCGGATTTCCCCTGGCCCGATTACGGCGGGGAAGAGATGGTCCTTCAGGATTCCGCCGGCTTTTGGGAGTTTCCTCAGATGATGGCCGACGTGCGGACCTGCCTTACCAAAATGAACATTCGGGTGGTGGAGCTGCCCGAGCCGGAGCGTCTTGCCAACTGCGCCTTTGACGGCGCCAAGCCCTATGCGCCTCCCTCCCCGCGGAAGCGGAAGATGGCCCCCCTTCGGATGGGGGCTGCCGCAAAAGCCGTCCTTCCTGTCCCGGACGGAGGCATCCTCCCCTTGATGGAGGCCCGTGCCCCCCTTTACACCACCGACCGGGTGGCGGTCTACTCCTGGTCCGCCGGCAGAGGGGTGGAGATGGCGGGCAAAACCGCCGTCCATATCCTGAAGCTCCTGACCCATGACCTACCTTAAAATTTGACATTCCTCCCTTTTCTTTTTATGGAAGCGCTCTGCCCCGGGCCTGGGGCAGAGCGTTTCCGTCTTTTTCCTTCCCAGAAATTCTCACCGAAAAATCCCCCACTTCCCGTTGACGGCGGAAGGTCGAATCAGGTAGAATATTGGGGAATCCCACCGAAAAGGAGTCCCCATGAAAAAACTGATTTCTCTCTTCTGCGCCCTTGCCCTGATGGCCTGGGTCCCGCCCGCCGCCCATGCCGCCGGCCAGGAAAACCAGGTCCAGGCAGCCTTTCACAATGAACAGACCGGCCGGTACGAATCCCCGGTCTCCAGCCGGGTGGTCACCCTCACCTTTGAAGGGGCGCCCATGGAACTGGATGTACCCGCCCTGATCCGTACGGTGGACGGCGACGGCCGGACCATGGTCCCCGTCCGTCCCATCGCCGAAGCCCTTGGGGCGGAGGTCCTCTGGTTACAGGAGGAACGACAGGTCCATATCCTGCGGGATGAGGAGAAGCTGGTCCTCACATTAGGCTCCCCCACCGCCCTGGTCAACGGTCGGGAGGTCTCCCTTCCCGGCGGCGTCAGCGCCGATGTGGCCCGGCTGGGGGAGGCTGAGCGGACCATGGTCCCCCTTCGCTTCGTCTCGGAGCAGTTGGGGGCCAAAGTCACCTGGGACAACGATGCCTATGCCGCCCACGTCACCCTTCCCGAACCCCTTCCCAGCGGCCGTCTCACCGCCATTGAAGCCGATGATAAGGCCCAGAGCGTTATTCTCTATTTGAATGAGGCCCCCCGCTACAAAGTCACCGACCTGGGAGACCGGGTGGCCATCGACCTTTTTGACTTTGTGATGGAAGAGACCCCCAACGGGCGGCTGACTCCCCGGGAAAATCCCGTCATTGACGCCGTCCGCTGGGCAAGGCATGACCGGAGCCTCTACCCCGACCGCAGCTATACCACCCGGGTGGTGCTGGACCTGGCCGAAGGCTGTGTTTTCGGCGCCCACGTCACCGTGGCCGGAGATGCCAACCTCTACGCCGTGGTGGTCACCACCCACCCGCCTCACACCGGGGCGGACCTTCCCGCCGGCCCCGGTGCGGACTTTGACCCCACCGCCTTCACTGTGGCTCTGGATGCCGGACATGGCGGCTCCGCCTCGGGAGCCGTCTATGAGGAGATCATGGAGAAGGACATCACCCTCCCCATCACCCTCCGGGCGGCGGAGCTTTTGGAGGAGAAGGGCTACAATGTGGTCCTTACCCGCTCGGAGGATGTGTATATGGACCTGTATGACCGCTGTACGGTGGCCAACAACATGGGGGCCGACATCTTTGTCTCCATCCACGCCAACGCCAGCGTCACCAATTTGGACTTTGAGGGCACCTTTACCTACTCCTATCCCGAAAGTGTGGAGGGAGAGCGGCTGGCCGGCTTTATCCAGCAAAGCGTGGTGGATGCCGCAGACTCCATAGACCGGGGGCTTTTGACCAACGACTATGTGGTCCTGCGGGAGACCTATATGCCCGCCGCCCTGCTGGAGACCGGCTTCATGTCCTGCCACCGGGAGCTGGAACGGCTCATTCAGCCCGAGTATCAGGAACGTCTTGCCCAGGGTGTGGCCCGGGGGATCGAAGCCTATCTGGCCACCCTGCCCTCAAAAGTACGCTGACCCTACCCAAACCAGACGGACAGGAGGATACCCCTCCTGTCCGTTTTTTCTTAAACTATCAGAATAGTATTGACAAAGTCTTACTACTGTGATAGTATATGTACCGTAAACTATTGCAATAGTTTCAGAAAGGATCTGATGGCATGGCAATCAAACTCTTCGATTCGGAACTGAAAGTCATGGACATTCTCTGGCGGAAGGGAGACCAGACCGCCAAGCAGATCGCCGACCTGCTGCGGGAAGAGACCGGCTGGAACGTGAATACCACCTACACCGTCATCAAAAAGTGTGTAGCCAAGGGGGCCATTCAGCGAACGGAACCCAACTTTCTCTGCCACCCCCTTCTTCCCAAGACGGAGGTGCAAAAGGCGGAGACCGATGAACTGATCGGAAAACTTTTTGACGGCTCCGCCGACAAGCTGTTTTCCGCTCTTCTGGGCCGGAAAAAGCTGACGGCGGAACAGCTGACCGCTTTGAAGGAGATCGTGGGCGATCTGGATGAGGTGGAGCCATGAGCCTTTGGGAAATGAGCCTTACCGGCTCTGTCCTTATTCTGGTCATCCTGACCCTTCGGGCGCTGACCCTCCACCGGCTTCCCAAGGCCACCTTTCTGGCCCTGTGGGGGGTTGCGGCGGTGCGGCTTCTGGTACCCTATACCCTGCCCTCCCCCTTCAGCGTCTATTCTCTGGCCCTGCGGCCTCATGCCCCGGCGGTCCCCGTCTCTGTGACGGAAAATCTCCTTCCCGCCCCGGGTACAGCCCCTCTGCCCGGCGGGACCACCGTCTCTCCCGTCGGTCCCGCCGCCCCTTCCGGGCCTGACCTTCCATCCCTTCTCTGGCTGGCGGGAATGTTGGTCTGCGGCGGGTTCTTCCTGCTGACCTACCTTCGCTACCGGCGGCTTTTCCGGGAATCTCTGCCCGTTCAAAGGGAGGATATCAGCCGGTGGCTGGCGGACCATCCGCTGCTGCGGACCGTCTCCGTCCGCCGCTCCGACCGGGTCTCCACCCCTTTGACCTACGGCATCCTTCGTCCGGTGATCCTTTTGCCGGACGCCGCCTGCCGGGAGGACTGGAACACCCTTTGCTGTATTCTCGCCCATGAATATACCCACATCCGCCTTCTGGATGCCGCCATCAAGCCGGTATTCATCGCCGCCGCCTGCGTTCACTGGTTCAACCCGCTGGTCTGGGGCATGTTCACTCTGGTCAACCGGGATATAGAGCTTCGCTGTGACGAGGCGGTCCTCCGCCTTTTTGGCAGCCGGCACAGATCTTTTTATGCCACGGCCCTCCTCCGTATGGAGGCGGCCAGAAGCGGCCTTCTGCCGCTTTTCAGCAGCTTCAGCAAAAACCACATGGAAGAAAGGATCATTGCAATTATGAAACCAAAAAAGACCTCCCGAACCGCTCTGCTTTTGGGGGCGGCATTGGTCGTCAGCATCACCACCGCCTTCGCCACCTCCGGTGAAACACCGGAACAGCGGGACATGGCCCTGAACGCCGGTACCGTCTTTAAGGACCAGAGCATGATGTCCTATACCGACCCGGACGGCGTCACCCATTACAGCACCGACGGAGGCAAGACCTTTGTCCCCATGACCGACGCCGAGTTTGAAGCCGCCTATCCCACCCCCAAGGTGGTATGGTGGACCTACGAGGACTACGCCGCCTGGCTGGAGGAGGAAAAGATCGCTCTCCAAGACATGATCGGTGAAAAGGGCTGGACCGGCGGCCGTGGGGAGTTCATCTGGGATCAGGCTATGGTGGACGAGACCATCGCCCTCTATGAAAGCATTCTGGAGGACATTAAAAACGGGGTCCTGGTCTCCCGCAGCGTGGACGGCAGCGAGGATACCATGCTGGCCATGGGTTGGGAGGGCCCTCTCTCCACCCGGGAGTCCCCCGCCACCGCCGCCGACTTCAAGGACTATGAGCCTTACGGCCTCACCTTCGATGAGACAAGCAAGACCCTCTCCTACAACGGAAAACGGGTCCGTTACTTCTTCGATGGCGCCGAGGTGGAGCCGGGCGGCTATGCCATCCGGCTGGAGTACACCGATCCGGAGAAGAAGGGGGACATCGACCTTCACACCGTCCGCCAGCGGGTGGACAACAAGGACGGCAGTTATGACCTTATGGGGCCTCTTACCGGGCTGGAACCCTACTCTCAGGCGGAGTTTGACGCCCGGCAGTTTCTCCCCGCCTTCCTTCAGGCCGTGATCGTTATGGAGGAGGATAAAGCGGCGGGAGATACCGTCAGCCAGTCGGGTCCCGCCGTTCAGGCCGAGGCCACCGGCAGCGCCGCCAGCGACAGCGCCCCCACCGGCAGGACCTTGGCCCAGATTTTCGCCTCCTATGAGGTCTACGGCCTCACCTATAAAGAGGCCGTGACCGGCAATGGTGCAGAGCGAAATCTCTTCTACAACGGCCAGCCGGTCCGCTCCTTTGGGGATGTGTCCCCCTCCGGCTCCGCCTTCTCCTTCACCTCCACCGATCCTGAAGGCATTCAGGTACGGACCGTGTACAACGAAAGCGGAGAATTGGTCGGTATCGAGCCTGTTGCCGCCTGATTTCAAGCCTATTATGCAGAGAACCGCCGGTGACGGATGTCACCGGCGGTTTTTTCAGTTCCGCTCCATGATACAGCGGGTCTCTCCCACAGTTTCCGTGATTTGAAATCCCATCCGCTCATACAGGCGGATGGCTCCGGCGTTTCGGGAAAACACATACAGGAACAAAGGCCCTGTCGCCCTTTGGATGCAGTCTTTCAGTGCCCGGGTGCCTATGCCCCTCCCCCGATAGGGCGGAAGGATATAAAAGTCATCCAGTTCGGTCTTTTCCGCTCCGGGGATCAGGTGGTAATAGCCCGCCACCGTTCCCCCCAGACAGATGCGGGTATATTCCTCCACCCTCTTTTCCAGCTTTCGCTCTGTCCAGGCCAGAACGGTGGCATAGTCAATGGCCTCCACATTCTCATACCTGTCGATCAGAGCCTTATTCAAGGCAAACAGGACCTCCCTGTCCTCCGGACGGGCCGGCACATAAGTGATAGGCTCCACCCCTATTCCTCCAATCCCTCCAAAATTTCCCCTTTGACCGTCAAAAACAGCTCCGCCGGCGGGGTTTGGCCGGAAAACTGCGTGGGAGAGAGGACGGCGGCATAGCTGCCGGCGTTGGTGACGGCCACCCCATCCCCCACCTCCACCCGGGGAAGAGTGACCCCTTGGGCCATCACATCCGTGGCGGTGCAGAGGTTGCCCACCAGCGTTACAGTCTCCTCCTCCCGCTCGTCAGCCGTCAAAGGGCAGAACCCAAACGCATCCGGAGCGGTGAACAGCGGCTCGCTTCCCTTGGGTTTCTCTTCGGCGGCATAGCTCATCACAAGCCGGGCCAGGGAGGGGCGGATGAAACCGTTGAGTGTGTTTTTCAGCACCACATAGGTAACGCCCCGGGACACCTTTTTATCCACCACTTTGGTCACATATACTCCGCTTTTCCCCACGGCGTAGCGGCCCACTTCAATGAGGATGCGGATGCCCGGCAGCCGGGAGCGGAAACGCTCCATCAGCTCCCTTACCCTCTCTCCCAGCCCGGCCGTGTCCAGAGCCGTATCCGTAAGGGCATAGGGAAGTCCGATGCCGGAACCCATATTGAGAAAGGCCAGCGGCCTGCCCAGAGCGGTCTGGAAGCGTTCGGCCAGTTCAAACAGAGATTCATAATAACGCCCCAGCAGGCCGGCATCCAGCACCTGACTTCGCATATGGACGTGAAGGCCCACCACCTCCACATTGGAAAGGGCCATCCACTCTGGAAGGACCGCCATGGCCCGGTCCTCATCGATACCGAACTTGGACGGTCCCCCCTCCCCGCCGCCAAAACCAAAGCCCGGGTTGAGCCGCACTCCGATCTTCGCCGTTACTCCCGCTGCCGCTGCCGTCTTTTGGATGCGCTCCACCTCGGAAATACTGTCGGCAATAAGTACGCACCGGCCAAGAGCGGCGGAAATATCCTTTTCCGTCTTCCCCGGGGCGGAATAATAAATGTTCTCCGCCTCCAGTCCCTGCTCCCGGGCCAACAGGACCTCTCCCAAGCTGGCGGCATCCGCTCCAAAGCCCTCTTCAAAAACACTTCTCACCACCAAACGATGGGGGTTGCATTTGATGGAGTAGAGAAACTCCACCCCGGGAAGATCCTTCTTCAGCCGGCGGGTATGCTCTCGTATCACCTCTTCGTCATAGAGATAAAAGCTGTCATAGTCCCGCAACAGCTCCATCAGCGTCTCTTTTTTCATGCCCTTCCCTTCCTTTCGCAAAATAGTGCCTTTCCATGCCATTTTACCACATTTCTCGCAAAATTCACCTCTTTTTCCGTATTGTCCCAAAGGGGCAAATATGATATGATAGGAAAAAACACACAAGGAGGGACCGTTATGGTCACACTGGCCCAACGTATCACCGAGCTGAGGGAGGAGCGAGGAATGAGCCGGCCCGCTCTGGCCCAGGCTCTGGGGTTTCCCAAGCCGGCCATTGAGAAATTTGAGACCGGCCGTCTGACCCCCAGTCAGGAGCAGCAGCAAAAGCTGGCCGACTTTTTTGAGGTCTCCCTCTTCTATCTTCAGGGCAAGGGCAGGGACCGGACCCGGATGGAGGACTGGCTTTCCGGCATGGAGCCTGCGGTAGAATTGGACGGCCCCACCCCCACGTCCACCCGTCCCGCACCCAAACGGCCTGCCTCCGCCCCGGCTGCCGCCCAGACCCCTTCGGGGCAGGGAAACCTGTTTGACTCCCTCCTTACCAGCAAAAAATTTCAGGAGGTCCTCACCACCGCTATTTTGGAGGCTCTGCACAGCCCTGCAGGACAGGAGGTCTTGACCCAGGTGGTGCAGAAGGAACTAAACAGGCAGAGATAAAACCCGCCGCCCGGCAAAGCCGGGCGGCGGGTCCTTTTACTTCAAAAGCCCTTCCAGCTGCCTCAGGGACAACCCCCGGGTCAGCATCAGCTCCCCCTGCCGGTCCTGAAGATAGGGGGCCAGCTTTTCCATCACGGTCCGATAGTCCAGCATTCCCACGATCCCCTGTCTGGTCGTACTCACCAGCACCAGCTTCCAGTCCTGCACTGGCTTACCGTCCAGGCCGTGCTTCTCCCAGGGAGCGACGGGCAAAGCAGTCTCTACCCCTTCGGTAAGGACCACTGCGCCGAAGGGAGCAGCCCCCTCTTTTTGGTAGAAATTGATATTGGCCCGAAAGGCGTTATCCCAGACCGCCTGAGGTTCTGCCGGGGGCTGGGCGGCCTTGGGTTCCTTCTTGACTTTAAACTTATCAAACAGTCCCATTCAAATTCCTCCCGAAAAAAGTCCCCATCCCCTCATTGAGAGAATAAGGGACTTTTTTATGCGTCAAAGGGTTCTAAAACAGCCCGGTGATCTTTCCATCCGCAGTTACATCAATATTTTCCGCCGCCGGAACTTTCGGCTGGCCCGGCGCGTCGTCGCAAAGTCCGCTTATTCCGTTTCCGCCTGCGGCGAAACCTTCCTTCGCTCCCTTGCTCCTCCTTCCCCCGCAAAAGCAAAGGACCGCTTTTGCGGGGACTCCGGCAGGATGACCATGCCGGGATCAAAACAGCCCGGTGATCTTTCCATCCGCAGTTACATCAATATTTTCCGCCGCCGGAACTTTCGGCAGGCCCGGCATGGTCATGATGTCGCCGGTGAGGGCCACGATGAAGCCGGCGCCGGCCGAGACTTTCAGGTTCCGCACGGTAACGTCAAAGCCCTCAGGCGCCCCCAGCAAAGAGGGGTCGTCGGAAAAGGAATACTGGGTCTTGGCCATGCAGATCGGCAGGTCCCCAAATCCCAGCTCGACCAGCTTCTGGGCCTGCTTTTTGGCCCCGGCGGTAAGCACCGCCCGCTCCCCGTGGTAAACCCGCTGTACGATGGCGTCCAGCTTCTCTTCAATGGAAGCGCCCGTGTCGTAAGAGAAGGTAAACTGCTCGCTTTTGGGGGCCTCACAGAGACGGATGACCTCCTCGGCCAGAGCCTTACCGCCCTCGCCGCCTTTGGCCCACACCTCAGAGAGCGCCACGTTGACCCCCTGCTCTCTGCACTTATCCTCCACCAGCTTCAGCTCGGCAGGAGTGTCGGTGGGGAAGGCGTTGATGGCCACCACGCAGGGCAGGTGGTAAGTATTGCGGATGTTGTTCACATGGCGCAGCAGGTTGGGAAGGCCCCTCTCCAGCGCCTCCAGATCCTCGTTGTTCAGCTCGGCCTTGGCAACGCCGCCGTGATGCTTCAAGGCCCGGACGGTGGCCACCACCACCACGGCGTCCGGCTCCAGATCCGCCATACGGCACTTGATATCCAGGAACTTCTCCGCTCCCAGGTCGGCGCCAAAGCCCGCCTCTGTGACCACATAGTCTCCCAGCTTCAAAGCGGCGTCGGTGGCGGCGATGGAATTACAGCCGTGGGCGATATTGGCAAAGGGTCCGCCGTGGATGAAGGCAGGAGTGCCTTCCAACGTCTGGACCAGATTGGGCTTGACAGCATCTTTCAAAAGGGCTGTCATGGCGCCCTCCGCCTTCAAATCGTGGGCGGTGACAGGCTCGCCCTTACGGTTATAGGCCACCACCATCCGGCCCAGACGGGCTTTCAGGTCCGCAAGGTCAGAGGCCAGACAGAACACCGCCATGACCTCGCTGGCCACGGTGATATCAAAGCCGTCCTCCCGGGGGACTCCCTGCATCCGGCCGCCGAGGCCGTCGATAACGTTGCGGAGCTGCCGGTCGTTCATATCCACACAGCGCTTCCAGGTGATGTTCTTTACGTCGATATCCAGGGCGTTCCCCTGCTGGATATGGTTGTCCAGCAACGCTGCCAACAGGTTATTGGCCGCCCCGATAGCGTGGAAATCCCCGGTGAAGTGAAGGTTGATGTCCTCCATGGGGATGACCTGAGCCCAGCCGCCGCCGGCGGCACCGCCTTTGACGCCGAACACAGGGCCAAGAGAGGGTTCCCGCAGGGCAAGGCAGGTCTTTTTGCCCAGACGGCTCAGCCCGTCGGCCAGGCCAACGCTGGTGGTGGTCTTCCCCTCTCCGGCAGGAGTGGGGTTGATGGCGGTGACCAAAACCAGTTTTCCCTTCCGGGGCTTGCTCTGATAGGCGGCGGGGTCCACCTTGGCCTTATCGTGGCCGTAGGGGATCAACTGCTCCGGGGTCAAGCCCAGCTTGGCAGCGATCTCAGCAATGGGGCGGGCGGTCACACTCTGGGCGATCTCAATATCGGTCATCATGAGCGGTTCCCTCTTTCTGTTGTGTTTTCTTTGGGGGTTCACCCCAATATATGGTTGTATTGTATCATATTTGTCCGCCCTGCACAATGGAAAACCCAAACAAAAGACATCCGGTTTCCGAAAAAAATCTTATGGGATATGCGGCCTTGACCCTATATTTTCCGCACCTTCTCCCAAATCTCCATAACGGCGGCGGTGGGCAGCACCTTACGGCCCAGACGCATCAGGGCGGGGATGGGACCGCAGGTCACCATCGGCCGGTCACACTGGGCCATGGTGAGGGACCAGGCGGCCACCGCCTCGGGCCGCATGGCAAAAGGTGTATGGCGCACCGCCGTCGGGTTGGCGGTATCCCGTGCCACCGCCATAAATTCGGTCTTGACCCACCAGGGACACACGGCCGTCACCTTGATCCCCCGAGGGGCCAACTCCCGGCGGATGGCCCTGGTATAATGGAGGAGGAAGGCCTTTGTGGCGGCGTAGATATTCATCCCCTGCAGAGGCTGAAAGGCCGCGCAGGAAGCCACCTCCAGCACCCGGCTATCCCGTTTCAGATAGGGGATGCAGACCCTTGTCACCTCGGCGGCGGAGCGGCAGTTCAGGTCTATCATGGAGGCAGTCTCCGCCCCTGTCAGGTCCTCTGCCCGGCCGAACTTGCCAAAGCCGGCGGCGCAGACCAGGGTGTCCAAAACGGGCCGTTCCTCCTCCAGAAGTGTTTGCAGCACAGGAACGGCGGTGGGGTCGGTCAGGTCCAGGGGCAGGACACGGCTGGGGGTGGAGAGCTTTTGCCCCAGGGCTTTCAACCGTTCCTCCCGGCGGGCGATAAGCCAAAGCTCGTCCAGACCGCCCAGGCGGTCCAGCTGCTGGGCATAGGCTTTTCCAAGACCGGAGGAGGCTCCGGTGATGATGGCGATACGCATTTTTCTACCTCCCAATGACATTGCCCCCTGAAAAGGCCGTTTTCGGGCCAAAAAGAGGGGCGGGTTTCTTACACCAGCCCCCGGCGGACGGCTTCTGCCACCAGATAGGGCTGAATGTGAGGGTAGGTCCACTTCTCTGGGCGGGAGGGCACCTCCTCCCAAAGAGCGATCTCCTCTATCTCGCTGTGAAGTTCTTTTTCAAAGGCAGTAATATCCGCTGCATAAAGCATCCCATAGTCACCGAAAGAATATGCACACACCGGAGACAGCGTATAGGCGATGGCGCCCGTCTCTTCATACAGTTCCCGGCGGGCGGTCTCCTCCATGGTCTCGCCCGGTTCCCGGTGGCCGCCGGGGTTTTCCCAGGTGGTTCGGTCTCTGTGGCGGCATAAGACCCATTTGCCGCCGGAGCGGGCCAGGATCACGGCGAATTTGAAAAGGTGGTCCTCTACCTCATAAGGCTCGAAAAAGCGGACTTCCATTATGGTTCCTCCTTCCGGCCCAGGGCGGCGATGGCCCGGGCGGTCTCCTCCACGGTTAGGGTGGAGGTGTCGATCTTGTGGGTGGACTGGGCTTCGTAAAGGGGCAGGCGGGCCAGGCTCCGGGGAATGACGTCCGGCGTCCGGCAGCCCGCCGCTATGTCCTCCTCCAGCCGGGCGGTGAGGGTGCCCTCGTTGCAGAGAAGGGAGATGAGACAGACCCGGCAGGACGAAGTGTCCAACCGGGAGAGGAGGTCGTCCAGGATGGCCTGGCGGTCCATGACCCAGCAGAAGATCACATTCTCGTAGGCGGAGCAGTGGAGGAAGTTGTTCAGAAGGTGGGTGATATTGTCCATCACCATGGCCCTGGTCTCCTTCGTCACAAGGAAGGGGTGGGCATCCCAGCACCAGTCTCCGTCCAGGAAAACGCTATATGGCAACAGGGTCTTTACTCTTGGGCAGGCGGCGGTCTTGCCCACCCCCATGGCTCCACCGATCAGGTACAGGGTCTTATCCATGGTATCCCCTCCTTTTTCCCTATCATACCACACCGGGACGGGGGTGGGCAAGGGGGTGGCGGGATTTTGTCTCCCTTGATTTTGGGGACCCCATTGACTATAATGGAACCCAATCGGCCCTTTGGGGCAAAAACGGCGGGATATGGAAAATGGGGGTATCGCCCGCCCCCATATGACCATACGGATTCGCCGACAGTGGGTGGAAATTTGCAGAGTCTTTCTGCCGGCGCATCTACCCGCAGGGGGTACACCCCCCCCGTAAGGCGGCTGCGCCGCCTTACGGGGGGGGGGGTGGGAAGCCGCACCCTGCGGTGGGGTGACATCCCGGGGCGGGGTTTGTTTACGCTTTGTTTAAAAGGTAGGACTTGCCTTTCGGGCGGTTATGCATTAAAATAGGGAGCAAGGCTCATATCTCATTTCCTTTCAGGAGGAATCTCATGAAAAGCAAATCCAATCGTTTTTGGGCCGCTTTGCTGGCGGGTATCCTGCTCCTTTGCGCAGCGGCCATCTTCTACATTTCCACCCGGGGTCCCAAAGGGCCGGTGGCGGTCATCTATTCCGGCGGTCAGGAGGTCCGGCGCATCGACCTGGGGGCGGTAACGGAGGATGAGACCTTTGTCCTCACCGGCTTTGGCGGACTGTCCAACACGGTGGAGGTCTCCGAGGGGAAGATCCGGGTCTGTGAGGCGGACTGCCCCGACCAGGTCTGCGTCATGCAGGGTTGGCTAGAGGACGATATCATCCCCATCGCCTGTCTGCCCAGCGGGCTGGTGATCCAGATGGAAAACGCCCCGGACAACGGGGTGGACCGGGCTGTGGGGTGAGGAAATGAGACAACAGGTAAAACGGCTGGTGTTCTGCGCTTTGCTCACCGCCATCGCTTTGACCATCTTTATGATCGAGGCACAGCTTCCCGCTCTGGCCCCCGTACCGGGCATCAAGCTGGGGCTTGCCAATATTGTGACCGTCTACGCCATGTTTGCTCTGGGACCCCGGGATACCCTGCTGATTTTGGTCAGCCGGGTTTTTCTGGGAAGTCTGTTCGCCGGCGGCTCCACCTTCCTCTACTCTCTGGCGGGGGGGCTTCTGTGCTATGCCGCCATGCTGGTGATGCGGAAATTCCTCACCGTCAAACAGCTTTGGGTCTGCGGGGCCATCGGCTCCATCTTCCACAACCTGGGGCAGATGGCGGTGGCGGTGTGGATCGCCAAGACGGTGGGGCTTGTGATGTATCTGCCCTTTATGATCATTCCCGGCATCATTGCCGGCGTCTTTACCGGTCTGACCGCTCAGTTTTTGCTGGCCCGGGTGGGGGAGCGGCTGAAGCTGGATATTTGAAAGGCGGTGAGCCTTTGGGCCTTGTTCGAGATAACTGCCCGGTGCGGTCACGTTCTGACGGCGGACCCTCCGGGAACAACTGAATCTACCGTCAGTGACCGCACTTTTTCTGCCAATTTTGATTTTACGAAAAAGGAGCGGTTATCATGGATAGGAACACACTCAAAAAGCTATGGCTGGCCGAGGAGGCTGCGGCCCATATGAAGGGTTGGGATTTTTCCCATCTGGACGGCCGTTATTCTGAGGGCCAAAATCTGCCCTGGAACTACCGGTCGGTCATTGACCGCTACCGGCGGCCGGAGCATCGGCTGCTGGACATGGATACCGGCGGCGGAGAGTTTCTGCTGTCTCTGGGGCACCCTTACGAACAGACCGCCGCCACCGAGGGATATGCCCCCAATGTGGCTTTGTGCCGGGAGGCACTGGCCCCTCTGGACATCGATTTCCGGCCCTGGAAAGCAGGGGAAGCACTTCCCTTTCCCAACGAGACCTTTGACCTGGTGCTGAACCGCCACGGAGATTTTGACCCAGAAGAGCTTTGGCGGGTACTGCGGCCGGGCGGCGTTTTTCTTACCCAGCAGGTGGGGGCGGAGAACGACCGGGAGCTGGTGGAACTGGTACTGCCGGGCACTCCCCTACCCTTTCCGGCACAGTATCTGGACAGGACGGAGAAGCGATTCCGGAAGGCCGGTTTTGCTGTTTTGGAAGGGGCCGAGGCCTTTGGACCCATCCGGTTTTTTGACGTGGGGGCTTTGGTCTGGTTTGCCCACATCATCCCCTGGGAGTTTCCCGGGTTTTCGGTGGAGCGCTGCCTCCCCCGTCTTTATGAGGCGCAACGCATTTTGGAGCGGGATGGGGCGCTTGCGGGCACCACCCATCGGTTTTATCTGGCCGCAAAGAAAATTTAAGGGTTTCTTTATTGACCTTTTGCCCCTGCCGTGACATACTATGGGTACAGTGGGAACCCAAAAATGTTGAAGGAGGTTTTTTCATGGTAGAAGATATGAAGGATAAGAAGTTTGCCGAGGAGCTGATCGAGAAGCTGAAGGATCTGGTCCGCAAGGGCAATGTCACCAAGATCCAGGTGCTGAAGGGTGGGGAAGTCATTGTGAATTTCCCCCTGAACGTAGGCATTGTGGCCGGCGTGGCCGCCGCACCCTGGGCGCTGATCCTGGCGGCCATCACCACTTTGGGGATGGATTGCCATATCGATGTGCTGAAGGATAACGGCGAGGTCATGCATATCGTGTAAGCGTTTGAACGGCAAAGAAGGCCGCAGGTCCTATGACCTGCGGCCTTCTTTTTTACTTCTGAATGCTTTCTGGGTAAACCCGCAGATATCAGGAGAGGGTAAAGCGGCCGTTGTCTTCATGGAAGGAGGCGGAATAGAAGGCGGTCATGGCCTTGATGAGATGGCCGGTATCCTGGGCACCGGCGGTCTCGAAGCAGGAGTGCATGGACAGCTGGGCAAGGCCGATATCCACCGTGTTCACCGAGACATGGGCGTTGGCGATGAGGCCCAGCGTGCCGCCGCCGGGGAGGTCGGAGCGGTTGGAGAAGTGCTGGACGGGAACGCCTGCCTGCCGGCACAGGGCGGTAAACACCGCCTGGGCGGCGCCATCGGTGGCATAGCGAACGCCGAACTTAATGACCACGCCGCCGTTCATCATGGGGCGGTGGGTGGCGTCGTGAAGCTCGGGATGGTTGGGATGGACGGCGTGGGCGTTGTCGGCGGAGACCATAAAACTGTTGGCTACGGCGGTGGCACGGTCCCGGCCGAAGGCGGCGCAGATGCGGCCCACCAGATCGCTTAAGAAGGTACCGTCGGCCCCCTGCTTGGTGCGGCTGCCCACCTCCTCATTGTCCAGAAGGGCATAGACAGGGACGCTGCCGCTGTCGGCGGCGGCCATAAAGCCGCCGAAGCAGCCGTAGGCGCACTGGAGGTCATCCAGACGGGGAGCCGAGACAAATTCGTTGCCGGCACCCCAGGTGACTCCCTTCTGCCGCAGGCAGAGGTAGAGGTCGGTACCCAGAATATCCCCGGGGGCACAGCCGGCGGCCTCAGCCACGATGGATCGGAAGGCCCCCTCCTCCTGCCCCATGCCCATGAGGGGAATGGTATCGGTCTTCTGGTCGTATTTCAGGCCGGAATTGGCCTCCCGGTTCATGTGGATGGCCACGTTGGGGATGAGGAGAAGGTCACGGTCCACATAGACAAGCCTCGTCTCGATGGCATCCCCCGCTTTGACCAGCACCCGGCCGGCCACGGTAAGGGGACGGTCCAGCCAGGGGGCGCAGAGCATCCCGCCATAGCCCTCGGTATTGATGCGGGCATAGGCCTCAGGGCCTTTCAGCTGGGCATTTTCCTTGATATGAAAGGTGGGAGAGTCGCTGTGGCTGGCGGAGATCATGAAGCCGGCAAAGTCCGCTTTGGGAATGCGGAAGGCCAGGAGAGAGGAGCCGTTACGGGTCACATAGTATTTACCGCCCACCTTCAGCTCCCAGGGGTGGGATTCGCTGAGGCGGGTGTAACCTGCCTGTTCCAGCTCCTGACGGATGTTTTCCACGGCATGGAACTGGCTGGGGCTGTCGTTCAGAAATGTGAGAAGGTCTTTCATGTGAACGCTCCTTTTCAAAGGTTTTTTCCATTTTAGCACCGGGGAAGAAGGGTTGTCAAGGCGGAGGATACAGCTTGGAGCGTGAAGAGCGGAGATGTAAATCCAGCCGATAAGGGGAAATTTTGTCTTCCTCAAAGAAAGGACTGAAGAAAAAGTCTCCCCATTTCTTCCCGCTCCACCCTTCTCGCTCCTATCCCCTATCCGCAAAAAAGAGGTGCTATGCCTTTCGGCATAGCACCTCTTTTTTGCGTTATCAGTTGTCCCGGTTGAAGATGTTGAAGATGGACTGCCACTGGTCGTCATCGTCGGCCTTTTCCCCGGTCTCACCGGCTTCGGCGGGCTGGCTTTCGGCCACCTTTTCGCCGGCTTTGGTGAAGGGGCTTTTGGGGGCGGGCTGGGCGGCCTCGTCATAGCCGGTGGCGATGACGGTGACCTGCATCTCGTCCTCCAGCGCCTCGTCGAAGGCGGCACCGAAGATGATGAGCGCCTCGGGATGGGCGGCCTGACGGACCAGCTCGGCGGCCTGCTCCACTTCCTCCAGACCGATATCCATGGAGCCGGTGATGTTCACCAGCACGCCCCGGGCGCCGTTGATGGAGGTCTCCAGCAGTTTGCTGGAGATGGCCATCTGGGCGGCCACCTCGGCCTTATCCTTGCCGGCGGCGTGGCCCACACCCATATGGGCCATACCGGCATCCTTCATGACGGCGGTGACATCGGCAAAGTCCAGATTGATAAAGCCGGTGTTCTTAATGAGGTCGGAGATGGACTGGACCGCCTGCCGCAATACGTCGTCGGCAATGCCGAAGGCGTTGGCGAAGGTGATCTTCTGATCGGTGGCGTACTTCAACTGCTCGTTGGGGATGATGACCAGAGAGTCCACCTTCCCCTTCAAATCCTCGATCCCCATCTCAGCCTGCTGCATCCGGCGGCGGCCCTCAAAGCCAAAGGGCTTGGTGACCACGCCCACAGTGAGGATGCCCGCCTCCTTGGCGATATCGGCCACGATGGGGGCGGCGCCGGTGCCGGTGCCGCCGCCCATGCCGGCGGTGATGAAGACCATATCGGTATTCTCCAGCGCCTTGGCGATCTGGGCCTTATTCTCCTCGGCGGCCTTCTTGCCGATCTCAGGGTCGGCACCGGCACCCTTACCGCCGGTGAGCTTGTCCCCGATCTGGATCTTCTGGGTGGCACTGGAGATGGTCAGCGCCTGCTTGTCGGTGTTGACGGCGATGAAATCCACACCCTTCACACCGCTTTTCACCATGCGGTTGACGACGTTGTTGCCGCCGCCTCCCACTCCGATAACTTTGATGTTGACGACCGACTCCGGCCCGGTATCCAATCCGAACGGCATAAATAGCTCCTCCTATGTATCATCATTTGTATGGGGCAGGGAACCGTGTCATTTAGTGTCGGCTTCCCCTTGTGCTTCTATATCTTGTTTTATTTTATCTCTCTTTGGCTTTGAGGTCAAGAGTTCTCTTCGTATTTCTGCAAAGTTTTGAAACATTCTTGTGCCAAAAGCCACCACGGCGCACAAATACATGGGAATTCCCATCTTTTCCCCCAGCCAGGTGAGGAAGACGGCGATGAGGGCGTTGCCCACGGTGCCCGAGAGAAAAATGGAGAGATGAAACTCCCCCTTCAGCCGGGAGCGGACACCTCCCAGGGCGGAATCCAGCGCTCCCAGCAGGGCCACGCCCACATAGAGGGTCATGGAGTCGGGAAAATGAAGTGGGTAGACAAAGCCCAGGGTCAGGCCCACCAGAAGGCCGATAAACTCTATCATTTACCCCACCCCCTCTTCCTCGCCCAGCTGGTCGGCCGGACGGGCATACTGATGCTCGATGGTGCCCCGGTACTGGGGGATGGTCAGCTCTTCGCTGGCATTGATCTGGACTTTGATCTTCCACTGGCCCAGCACGTCCACCACGCCGTTGCGCATGGTCAGAGCATTATAGAGCGTATTGGCATCCCCGATGGCAAAAATCACATAGGGAGCGGCGTATTGGCGGCCGTTTACCGTTACCACCGCACCGGTGCAGCGGATCTCGCTGGTAGCGAGAAGGCGTTCTCCGTTGAGGGAGACGGCCTCTGCCCCGGCGGAGCGAAGCTCGTTGACCACGGTGAGGAGGTCGGAGTCGTGGATGAGGTAATCAGCCTCGTCCCCAGAGGTATTTACCGCCGTGGAGTCGGATAATATGACCGATACTCCCGGGCCGGAGACTTCGGTCAGGCCGGCCAGCAGTTCCAGCTGCTCCACCTCGGCCCGGAGGGCTTCTCCCTGGGCGCTGCCCTCACTGGCGGCGGTGCGGTAGCGCTCCAGGTCCTGTTGGAGCTGGAGGATCTGCTGCTCCAGACTTTCGGTCTTACCGGTCTCCTGATTATAAAGTTCCTGCAGCGTTTCCAGACGGAGGCTGTTGGCAGCGGCCGCCAGAGAATTGGTCTCCACACTCTCCAGCTGGGAGGCCAGAAGGTAGCCCACGATGACAAAGACTGCCGCTACGGCCAGACTGCTGCCTCGCTGCTTATCCCTGACTGGGCGGGACAATGTCGTCCGGGGAGACGCCTCCTCCCTCTCCGCCGCCGGCGGGGTCTGCTGTGGATGGTTCTGTGTCGGTTGTTCCATCAATGGGCACCTCCCTTTTTCTCCAATTTTCCGGCAACCACCGCTCCGGGAGCAGGTGGGCCTTCATGTCACGGTCGGTCAGGTCCAGAGTGCCGGTGAGGGGTTCCCCCTGCTGGGCAAAGGTCTCTTCCACCCGCTGGAGGCGAAGGGCCACCCGGTCAAAGTCCCCTGAGACGGGGGCCACCACTGTCAGGTTTTCCCCGTAGTCAAAGTAGATGGCGTTGCCGGCGGTCAGGTCGATAAAGTCATGTAGGTTTCCCACCATGCCCCGGTCTTCCAGCGCGGTCAGAAGGCCCCGGAGGCCCTCCAGGCGGCTTTTCTGGTCCACCTCCACCTGAATGCGAAGGCCCTCTGCAGGATTTTGGGGGGTGATGCCCCGGACCTCGGGCAGCGTGCCCCGGAGGGATACGTCGCCCTGCTCCAGCAGCTTGCCGCCGGCGCTTAAAAGCCAGTAGCTTCCCTCGGCCCGGATGACGGCCACCGCCGTGCTTTCGGTGATATGAAGCTCCACCGTGTCGGGCAGGCGGCGGACGGGGGCCACCGTCTCCACATAGGGGAGCCTGCTCATGATACTGGAGGCGGTCTGGGGGCGGTTTACCAGGAGAAGGTTGTCCCCCAATTCCACCTGAGAAGCGGCGATGATGTCGGCCTCGGAATAACGGCCGTTGCCCGACACCACTACCCGGTTTACACGAAAAAAGGCCACGCAGCCGGCCAGAATGGCGGCAAAGATAATGAGAAAGGACAGCAGTTTATAGAGGAAGCCAAAGCGGCCCCTCCTCCTTCTGCGCTGTCGGTTTCTTCTCTTCCTTGCCGCCATCCTTTGGCCTCCCGGTCATTTGTTCATTTCCGCCCCTTTGGGCTTTTTTCTATCATACCATTAAAAAATGAAAAAATAGTTAAAATTTGCTTACAGTTTCATCATTTCGTACAACTTTTGCCCCCAGCGCCCGTAAGTCGAGGGCCAGGTCGGTATAGCCACGGTCGACGTGCTTCAGTCCGGAGAGGATGCTCTCCCCCTCCGCCCCCAGAGCGGCCACGGCCAGAGCGGCACCACCCCGCAGGTCGGTGGAGAGAAGGCGTGCCCCAGAGAGGCGCTCCACCCCGCAGACCACCGCCACACGGCCTTCCACCCGGATATCGGCCCCCATGCGGGAAAGCTCATCCACATGGCGGTAACGGCTGTCGAACATATTCTCCACAAAGACGGTGGTCCCCTGAGCCTTGCACAGCGCCGCCATGACCACGGCCTGGGCATCGGTGGGAAAGCCGGGGTAGGGGGCCGTTCGGATGGGACGCACCCCCTTCAGCCGCTCCGGCGCATGGATGGAGATGGAAGTGGGGGTGCTTTCCACACGGCAGCCCGCTTCGGTAAACACGGCGGTAACGGTGGACAGCTGCCGCCAGTCCACCCCGGTGATCTCCCCTTCTCCGCCGGCGGAGGCCACTGCCGAGAGGTATGTAGCCGCCACGATGCGGTCGGCCATGATGGTGTACTCCCCGCCGTGAAGAGGCAGGCCGCCCCGGATGGTGATAACGGAGGTCCCCGCCCCCCGCACATCGGCGCCCAGAGCGCAGAGGAAGTTCTGGAGGTCTACGATCTCCGGCTCCCGGGCGGCATTGGTGATGGTGGTGACCCCCTTTGCCGCCACCGCTGCCAGCATGGCATTTTCCGTGGCCCCTACGCTGGGCAGGGAGAGGGTGATATCGCCGCCGGTGAGGGTGCCTTCACAGCAGAGGCGGCCGTTCCTTTCCTGAATGCCGGCCCCCAGGGTGCGAAGGGCGGACAGGTGCAGGTCAATGGGCCTGGGACCAAGCTCGCAGCCGCCGGGGTAGGTCAGCTCGGCCTTTCCCATGCGGCCCAGAATGGAGCCGAGGAAGACCACCGAGGAGCGCATCTCCCGCATCAGGCGGTCGGGCACGTCCCAGCCGGTCAGAACACCAGAGTCCACCGTGACCGCATCCCCCTCCCGCTCTACCCGGCAGCCAAGGTGACGGAGGATGGAAAGGGTATTGTCCACATCGGTGAGCCGGGGACAGTTGCGAAGCAGGCACTGCCCCCCGGCCAGAAGGGTGGCTGCCAAAATGGGCAGCACACTGTTTTTGGCCCCCTGGACCCGGACTGAGCCGGAGAGGGGGTGCCCCCCTTCGATTTGAAAAACGCTCATATTTTGCCCTCCCTATGGATTTTCCTTCGGGATATCCTATGCGGGAGGGGAAAAATGGGTCCATGGGAGGAGGGCTACGGAAGGAGAGCTTTCAGGGTCTCGTAAATCTTCTCGTTTGCATCGGGAGTGGAAAGCCGGGACAGCTTGCGGGACATATCCGCCCGGCGGGCGGGGTCGTTGAGAAGGGCGTATGTCACCTCATAGAGTTTGGCGCCGGAGCATTCCTTTTCGGGGAGAAGGACCGCTCCGCCGGCCTCCGACAGAATGCGGGCATTCCTGGTCTGGTGGTCGGCGGTAACATTGGGGGAGGGCACCAGCACCGAGGGTTTGGCGATGGCGGCCAGCTCGGAGACGGTGGAGGCCCCGGAGCGGCACAGGACCAGATCGGCCGCCGCCATGACAAGGGGCATATCGTAGATATACTCCCGGATCTCCAGCCCGGAACCGGGCCGGTCCTCCGTGCCGCTTTGGGCCAAAGTCTGGGTCAGACGGGCGAAGTCCCGGCCGGCCCCGTGGATATGGCGGAAGGGGGCGCCGGCAGCCTGCTCGGCACGGATGAAGTCGGCCATATAGCCGTCCATCACCTCCGCCCCAAGGCTTCCCCAGTAGGACAGGAGAAGAGGACGGTCGTCGTCGATGCCCAGCTTCTCCCGGGCCTCGGCCCTGGTATAATGGAAAAACTCACCCCGGACAGGGGTGCCGGTGACGGTCACTTTTTCCGGGTGGTCGTAGTGCTCCCTGCTTTCGGCAAAGCCCACCATCACCACATCACAGACCTTGGAAAGCGCCTTGGTGGTAAGGCCGGGAAGGGCGTTGGACTCGTGAACGGCGGTGGGAACGCTCCGCTTGGCGGCGGCCTTTACCACGGGGTAGGAGGCGTAGCCGCCGGTACCCACCACCAGATCCGGCCGGAACTCATCCAGAATGGCTTTGGCCTGGCGGTCCGACTTTGCCATGTTGGCTACGGTTTTCAGGTTGTGGCCGATGGCGGAGGGCTTCAGGGAGCGGCGGAAGTTGGTGATGGTCACGGTTTTCAGGGCAAAGCCCTCCTTGGGGACCAGACGGGTCTCCATCCCGCCGTCGGCACCTACGAAGAGGATGTTGGCGCCGTCCCGCTCCCGGAACATCCGGGCCAGGGCCACGGCAGGGTTGATATGGCCGGCGGTACCGCCGCAGGTGAAGAGAATGTTCATAGGTTACCTCCTGTTGAGGGGCGGCTTTCAGCCCTGTTTTGGCGCGGGGATCTGGCGGGAGACGCTTAATACGATGCCCATTTCCGCCAGCTGTATCATCAGCGCCGTACCGCCGTAGCTGAAGAAGGGCAGGGAGATACCGGTGGTGGGGAGCAGGTTGGTGACCACCGAGATGTTGAGAAAGACCTGGACCGCCATCAGTGTGATGATACCCACCACCAGAAGGGAGCCGAATTTGTCCCGGGCGTGGAGGGCGATCCAGTAGCCCCGGAGGATCAGCAGAGCGAACAGAAGAAGAATGAGGCCTGCGCCGATAAGACCCAGCTCCTCACAGACGATGGAGAAGATGAAATCGTTCTCCGGCTCGGGAAGAAAGAGCTGTTTTTGGCGGCTTTGGCCGAAGCCCACGCCGAAGAGACCGCCGGAGCCGATGGCGTAAAGGGACTGGATGATCTGGTAGCCGCCGTCCTGGGAGTAGGCCCAGGGGTCTTTCCAGACCAGGATGCGCTTGGATTGGTAGCCCTGGAGCATCAGCAGGAGGAGGCCCCCCGCCGCAGCACCGCCCATAGCGAACCACCGCAGCTTGACGCCGCCGACAAACAATATGGCCGCGGCAGGCACCAAAATCAGGATCGTACCGGACAGGTGAGGTTCGAAGTACATCAGCACCGCAATGGCCAGAAGGATGACCCCGTAGGGGACCAGCTCCATAAAACCCCAATCCTCCAGCTTTTGGGCGATCTGGCCCAGGGTAACACTGGTATCATACTGGCGTTTTTTTTCACTGCCCCGTTTGGACATTCGGGCCGAGAAAAAGAGGACCACCCCCAGCTTTACCACCTCAGAGGGCTGGAAGGATGGAATGGGGCCGATGCTTCTGATCCAGCGCCTGACCCCGTCGGTCCGGTTGGTATGGACGCCGGGCACCAGCACCAGAAGGAGCAGCAGGAAGGATATCCCCAATACCAGCAGTGACATCATCCGAAAATGCTGATAGTTGATACGGGAGATGATATACATGGCCACAAGGCCCATGACGGCAAAAATGGCCTGCCGTTCAAAATAGTAGGTGGCTCTTCTCTCCTCATTGACGGCGGTGGCAAAGGAGGCGGAGAACACCATGATGACCCCGATGGTGGCCAGCATGACCACCAGCATGAGAAAGGGCAGGTCGATGGGGCCACGGGCCAGCTGCTGGCTCATGGTCAGGTCACGGGTCCGTCTGGGCATAGGCTGCCACCTCCTTATGAAGAGAATCATAGAAATCGGGTATGATGCGGAAATCCCGCACTTGCCCGGCCTTGCCGGGCTTTCTCTTTTCTCCCGTTATATCATGTACCGCTCCACCACGCCGAGGAAGGCTATGATGCAGAACAGGGCGGAGACGGTGGAGAAGACGGCCACCACCTTCTTTTCCTTCCAGCCGCACATCTCAAAATGATGGTGAAGGGGGGCCATTTTGAAGATCCTCTTGCCGTGGGTCAGTTTGAAATAGGCCACTTGAATAATATCGGAAAGGGTCTCTGCAATATAGACGACGCCCACAGGGATCAGGATAAGGGGCATATCGGCGGCAAAGGCCAGGCCGCAGACGGCGCCGCCCAGGAAGAGAGAGCCGGTATCGCCCATGAATACCTTGGCGGGATAACGGTTATAGACAAGGAAGCCCAGCAGTCCGCCCAAAAGAGCGGCGGAGAAATGGGTCAGCTCCCCCACAGTTCGCCACTGCTGCCAGATGCCGGTGACCACCGCAAAAAAAAGGGCTACGGGAAGGGTCACCGTGGAGACAAGGCCGTCCACCCCGTCGGTAAGGTTGACGGCGTTTACCGCCCCCACCATCACGAAGGCGGCAAAGGCCATATACACAGGCCAGGACAGGGGGATGGAGGTTTGCAGGAAGGGGACATAGAGATTGGGGGTCAGGTAGCCCTCGTGCCGGAGGAGGGCGGTCATCAGAAGAGCGGCCGCCAGTTGAAGGAGAAACTTTTTCCCGGCGGTAAGGCCGGTATTTTCGTGGTGGACCACCTTCATATAGTCGTCGATGAAGCCGATGGCGCCGAAAACAAGGGCGAAGCCGTAGACGTAGAGGCCGCCCAGACCCTGACCGGAGCCGGCGGTGAACAGCCGGGCCGCCACAAGAGCGCCGATGGCCAGAATAAACATGAAGCCGCCCATGGTGGGCGTTCCCTGTTTGGACATATGCCAGGCAGGGCCGATCTCCTTGATGGACTGCCCCGCCTTCAGCCGGCGAAGCAGAGGAATGAGCAGTTTGCCCAGCACCGCAGTGAGCGAAAAGCTGACGGCGGCAGTGACCAGTATCTCCATCATCGTGTCTTGCAGACTCCACATAATTTCTTCCTCCGGCTTCTTCATGTTTCCTTTAAGGGCGGGCGGCGGCGATGATCTCCCGCTCGTCCATGGGGTATTGTACCCCGTTCACTTCCTGATAGGTCTCGTGTCCCTTGCCCGCCAGAAGGAGGGTATCCCCCTCTTCCAGCATGGCAAGGGCGGCACGGATGGCATGGGGGCGGTCCGGCTCCACCACGGGGAGGGGGGCTGCCGGCATACCGGCCAGAATCTCGCTGATGATATCCTCCGGCGGTTCGCTGCGGGGGTTATCGGAGGTAACTACGCATATATCGGCCAGACGGGCGGCGATGGCGCCCATGATGGGCCGCTTGGTGCGGTCTCGGTCCCCGCCGCAGCCAAAAAGGCAGATGAGCCGGCCGGGGGTGAAGGGGCGCAGGGCGGCAAGGGCATTTTCCAGAGCGTCCGGGGTATGGGCGTAGTCAATGACTACCGTTCCCGGTCCGGGCCAGGAGGCCACTTCCATCCGGCCCCTGGGGCCGGCGGCGTGGTGCAGGGCCTTCGCCCCCTCTCGCAGCGGTATCCCCAGGCACCGGGCGCAGCCAAGGGCACAGAGGGCATTGGATACCGTGAAGGCGCCCGGAATGGCGACGTGGACCCGGGCGGTCTCCTCCCCCAGTCCGGCTTGGAAGCATACCCCGTTGGAAGAGAACTCTGCCCCGCGGGCAGTCAAGTCCGCCGGGCGGGCGGCGGCATAGGTCATGACCGGACAGGATATCTCTTTGACATAGTATTCCCCGGCAGGGTCATCTATGTTCAAAAGAGCAACTTCGCTTTGAGAAAAAAGTTTTCCCTTTGCCCGGCGGTAGGCTTCCATGGTGCCGTGGAAGTCCAGATGGTCCCGGGTCAGGTTGGTGAAGGCCCCCACCCGGAAGGTAAGCCCCGCCACCCGATGAAGGCAGAGGGCGTGGGAGGAGACCTCCATTACGCAGTGGGTACAGCCGGCATCGACCATGGTGCGGAACCACTGCTGGGTCTCGTAACTTTCGGGGGTGGTCCGGTGGGCGGGGTAGTGGTCCTCCCCCACCCGGATCTCATTGGTACCCAAAAGGCCCACCTTTGTATGGAGGGTCTCGGTCAAAAGCCGGTGCAGGAGGGTTGTCACGGTGGTCTTGCCGTTGGTGCCGGTGACGCCGATGAGGGTCAGCGCCCGGCCGGGGTGGCCGAACCAGTTGGCCGACAGGGCGGCCAGAGCGGCGCGGCTGTCGGGGACCGGAAGGGTCCCCTCCCCCTCTTCGGCCAGAAGGGCGGCCGCCCCTTTGGCCCGGGCCTCCTCCAGATGGAGGTGGCCGTCTGTCTTATAGCCACGGAGGGCCACGAAAAGTTCTCCGGGGCGTAACGTCCTTGTGTCATAAGAGATGCCTTTGATTTCCACGTCCTCCGGCATGGGGCCGATATAGCCCGTACCGGTAAGCAGCGCTGTCAGGCGCATGGGAACACCTCTCTTATTCAGTTGCCGGTTTCCCGGCCGGGACGGTGGGACTTACTCGGTCATGGTGTTATCGGAGAAGAGACACTCCACCACGGTACCCCGCTCTACGCTGAGGCCCACATTGATGGACTGGCTTGCCACAATGGCGTTGGAGGACATATATTTGCTGGCGCCGCCCACCTTTAGGTAAAGGCCATAGCGGCCCAAAATCTCCTGGGCCTGGGCGGCAGTCCTGCCCCGGACATCGGGGACGGCCACCAGATCGGCGGGTTTTTCCTGTCCCAGATAGAGGACAATCTGACTGCCGCTGGGGATGACGGCGCCGCCCACGGGGATCTGGGCGGTAACGGTATCCCCCTCGCCCACGGTGCGGACGGTGAAGCCGGCGTTTTCGGCGGCCTCCTTGCCCACCTGAGCGGTCTGGCCGGTCAGATTGGGAACGGTGACGTCGATGAGGGAGCGCTCCGACTCGCTGTAATTGCGCTCTATGCCCATATGGTCCAGAATATCGGCCATCAATTCGCCCGCCATCAGGGCGGCCATATTGCCGCCGGAAATGTAGTAGCCCTTGGCCGTCAGGTTATTGCCGGGGGTCACGGGCTTGGGGGCATCGTAGGCCAGAAGGACCACGATCTGGGGATCATCGGCAGGGGCAAAGCCCAGGAAGGAGACGATGGTGCGGTCTTCGCCCCGACGGCTTTCAATGGTTTCGGAGGAGCCGGTCTTACCGCCGATGCGGTAGCCGGGAACGTAGGCCCGTTTGCCGGTACCGCCGTCCACCACCCCCTCCAGAATGGCCCGGCAGCGCTCGGAGGTCTCTTCACTGATGACCTGACGGACCTCGGTGGGCTCGGTTTGGGCGATGATGTTCCCCTGACTGTCGGTGATAGAATCCATCACATAGGGCTGCATCAGGTGACCGCCGTTGATGACGGCGGAGGCCGCCGTGATAAGCTGGATGGGGGTGGCCTGAAACCCCTGACCGAAGGAGGCGGTGGCAAGGTAGGTGTTCTGCTGGGTACTGGCGGCGGTAAAGGTCCTGCGGTCCCAGACAATACTGTTGCCTTCGCCCTGCATATCGATCCCCGTTTTTTCCAGAAAACCAAAATCGGCGAGATAATTATAGAACTTTTCCGCTCCCAACGCCTGGCCGATCATCATGAAGGCAGGGTTGCAGGAGTTGGCCACCGCCTGGGCCAGC
The DNA here is from genome assembly GCA_910587345.1 of uncultured Oscillospiraceae bacterium. Taxonomy (GTDB): domain Bacteria; phylum Bacillota; class Clostridia; order Oscillospirales; family Oscillospiraceae; genus Vermiculatibacterium. Next base: position 70,512 of record CAJUKH010000030.1, read on the forward strand.
GTCTGGCTCAGGTGGCCGGGTTCTTTCTTGGAACAGCTTATCTTGGTGTCATCCACCATGTAATATCCGGGGCAATAGTAGGTGGAGCTTTCGCTGATGACCCCTTCCTCCAACGCTGCGGCCAGCACCATGGATTTGAAGGTGGAGCCGGGCTCGTAGGAGTCGTTCATGGCCTTGTTGCGCCACTGGCGCTCCAGAGTCTCTTTCACCGCTTTGTTATAGGCCTCCTCCGTGGTGGAGGGGTCCTCCTGCACGGTCTTCAGATACTCATCCAAAACGGGGTCTGTCACGGCCCAGGGGTTGTTGAGGTCGTAGTCGGGAGAGTTGGCCCAGGCCTTGATGGCTCCTGTTTTGGGGTCCATGGCAATGACGAAGCCGCCGTTTTGCACGTCAAACATCTCAACGCCCTTTTCCAGTATCCGCTCACAGTAATACTGGATGGTGGAGTCCACCGTCAGGTGGAGGTCGTTGCCGTCGGTGGCCTCGTAGTACTCCTGAAAGGAGTATTTCATTTCGGTGCCGTCGCCGTTGCGGGCGGTGACCACACGGCCGGTCTCGCCGGCCAGTTCGCTTTCGTAGAGGGCCTCCATACCATAGGCGCCCTTGTTGTCGTTTCTCCAGTTGACCCAGCCGATGAGCTGGGCGGCCAGAGAGCCTTTGGGGTAATAGCGCTTGGTGGTGGGGACGGTATAGACGCTGTTGGAAAGGCGCATATCCGAAATGAGTTTTTGTATCTCCTCGGCGATCTCGGTCTCCACCCGGGTGGCAAGGACCTCGTAGGAGCTGTTTTTGGCCAGGCGGCTGGCTGCCCGCTCCGGGTCGATGCCCAGGATCTCCCCCAGCGCAGCCGCTACCTGCTCCAGTTCGGGCCGGTCGTAGTAGCCCTTCGCCTCGGTCTTTTTCCGGCCGGTCTCGCTGTCGGTAAAGGCTTTGTCCCACCGCTCCTGCAGCTTGACGAAATCCGTGGGGGACAATATCACGTCGTACACCGTGCCCGAGGTGGCCAGAATGGTACCGCCGGAATCGATGATACGGCCCCGGCTGGCCGAGACGGCATTGTCCCGGGTCTGCTGCTCAATGGCCCGCTTCTGGTAATTTTCGTGTTCGGTGATCTGAATGGCATAGAGCTTGCCGAACAGCGGAATAAAGGCACCGATGCCGAAGAGGGCCATCAATACAAGCGTCCGCAGCAAAATCGTCCGGTTGGCCCGGCGGTCCCGGGTCCCCTTTTTTTGCTCCTCAGGCCGTTGTCTTTCCCTTGGCATTTACCTTTCCCCTTTCGTTGCAGAAGGGCGTAAGAAAGTTTTCTTACGCCCTCCTTGAATGAGTCCTGCGACTCCTTTTTCTTTGGGTCCTCTGCCCGATTGTATGCGCCCCGGGCTTAGAAATATGACAGGATACTGCCGATCATCTCTTCAATGCTGTCCAGGGCGCTCTTCTGGCCGGACTGCTGATAAAGCACTACGCTGTCCGGCTCGGTCAGGTCCACATAGACCATCTGGCCCGCCTGAGGCTTTCCCATGGAGCCGTCGGCGGTGACCGCCGTCTCAATGGCGCCCAGGTCATAGGCCAGCTCATACCGGGCGCGGAGGATGGCCTCCTCGCTTTGGAGGCGTGTCATTTCTCCGTCCAGCTGTACCACCTGACGGGAGATGGAGGAGAGCTTTACATAGCTCATCAGGACGAGCACCGCCATCACCGCCACAGTGGCAAAGCCCGCCACGGCGAAGAGGGAGACATGACCGGCGGGGCGGGTAGCCACCTTGGGCCGGGAAAGTTCCTGCTGCCTGGGGCGGACCTGGGGGCGGGGACGAAGGGCCTCCCCCCCATCCAGTACCCGGGCGGCCGAGCCGTCATAGGCGTAGCTCATATTTCGATAAGGGTCATACGCCCGGCGCTGCTTGACGGCACTGGCCATGTTTCCTCACTCTCCGTTTCCCTGTTTTCTCTTTATTCCAATGGGGCGCTTGTAATTTACAGCTTCTCCGCTATCCGCAGCTTGGCGCTGCGGGAGCGGGGGTTTTCTTCCAGTTCCTTTTGACTGGGGAGAACAGGCTTTTTGCTCACCGACTTCAGGGTGGGTTTTTTCCCGCAGACGCACACCGGGAAATCCGGCGGGCAGGTGCAGCCCTTTGCAAAGGTCCCGAATCCGTTTTTCACGATCCGGTCTTCCAGAGAGTGGAAGGTGATGACGCAAAGCCTTCCTCCCTTTGCCAGCCGGGGCACCGCCTGGTCGATGACCCGCTGGGCGGCGGTCAGTTCGTCATTGACGGCGATGCGGATGGCCTGAAAGCTCCGTTTGGCCGGGTGCTGCTTTTCCCGCAGTGCGGGGGCAGGCATGGCAGAGCGGATGACCTCCACCAGCTGAAGGGTGGTCTCGATGGGGCTTTCCTCCCTGGCTCTCACGATAGCGGCAGCAATGGCCGGGGCGTAGCGTTCCTCTCCGTACTGGTAAAGGATGCGCTTTAACTCCTCCTGACTCCACTCGTTGACCACGGTCCGGGCGGTCAGGGGCTGGCTCTGGTCCATCCGCATGTCCAGCGGCGCATCCTGCATATAGGAAAAGCCCCGGGCCGGGTCGTCCAGCTGAGGGGAGGATACCCCAAAGTCAAAGAGCATCCCGTCCGCCGGGGGAGCGTTATACTCCTCCAGCAGCCGGTCCAGGTCGGTGAAGTTGCCGTGTATCAGGCTCACCCGGTCCATCCAGGGGGACAGCCTGTCCCTTGCCGCTTCAATGGCGGCCATGTCCCGGTCGATGCAGTAGAGCCGCCCTGTGGTGAGCCGTTTGGCGATCTCCATGGAATGGCCCGCCCGGCCCAGGGTCCCGTCCACATACACCCCGTCAGGGCGGATGTTCAGTCCCTCTATGCACTCATGGAGCATGACGGGATAGTGGGTAAACTCACCCATGGCTCAGAACCCCAGTTCGGCCATACAGGCGGCCATCTTCTCGGGGGTCATCTCTTCCTCCTCCTGCGCGTGCCAGCTTTCGGCGGACCAGATCTCGGCCCGGTCATTGACGCCGATGATGACCACATCCTTGTCCAGCGCCGCATACTGCCGCAGCTTCTGAGGCACCACGATACGGCCCTGACTGTCCAGCTCGCACTTGCTGGCGTTGGCAAACAGGGGGCGCATGGCCTTGGACTGGCTCATGGGGAGGGAGGCAAACTTTTCGGTGAAGCGGTCCCATGTGGCCTGGGGATAGATGGCAAGGCAGGCGTCCACACCCATGGCAAGGTAGAAGGACACCCCCAGCTCCTCCCGCAGCTTGGCAGGGATAAACAGCCGGCCTTTGGCGTCGATGGCATGCTCATATGTGCCGGTCATGTCCTTCCCCTCCATTTTTATGGGATTTAGTGGTTTTTTACTCCATTTTGCTCCACTTCGGTTTTCAGTATAACTGCTCTGTAACAAAAATGCAATACTTAATTTGGATTTTTCGCAGGGAAATCTCTCTTTTTTTCTATCAGAATCCCCTCTTTTTACGCACTTATCAAAAATTTGTTTTCTTTTGTAACTATTTTCATTTTGAAAAACACACTTTATGGAAAGGCTCCCATTTTCTCTCTACAACATCTTGTGATTCGACAAAAAATGGGCCAAAACCGCAAAAAAATCCCCCGGGGAGCAGATGCTCCCCGGGGGATTTTTTCAGCTTATTTTCAGTCCTCGTCCGCCGCTGCGTCATAGGGACGGTTTTGCGGCTCCTGGGTCATGCCGGAGGAACCGGCGGCCGCCGCCCGGAAACGGGTCCGGGACTTCTTGATCTCGTCATAGGCCTCTGCCACCGCTTCCTCGGTACGGCGCAGGGCGTCCTCGCAGTACATATTGGCCGCCTGCTTCAGCTGGCGGGAGCGTTCCTCGGCCTGGCGGAGCATCTCGTTGCCCCTCTGGCGGGCCTGGGCCAGCAGCTCATCCTCGGCCAGCATCTGCTTGGCCTTCTCTTCGGCCTGCTTGATGATGAGGTCCCCCTCCCGCTTGGCGGAGGCCAGATAGTCGCTCCGGGCCTCCAGCAGCTTTTTGGCTTCGGCCAGTTCCATGGGGAAGGCGCCCCGGATCTCGTCAATGAGGTCCAACGCTTCCGAGCGTTCCACCATGCACTTGTCTCCCGCCAAAGGCACCGCCTTTGCCTCGTCTATCATGGAAAAGAGCATGTCCAACAATTCATTGACCCCGGTCGCCATCAAAGATCCCTCCTGTTTATTTTCTCATTGATATCCCCGATGATCTCCCGGGGGACAAAATCGGTCAGGTCGGCCCCGTAGGAGGCCAGCTCCTTCACCACGCTGGAACTGATATAGGTATATTTTGCGCTGGAGGGAATGAACATGGTCTCCAGCCGCGGGTTCAGCCGGGCGTTGATAAGAGCCATCTGAAGCTCATACTCGTAATCGGACACCGCCCGCAGTCCTTTTATTAAGGTACAGGCCTTTTTGGCCTTGGCGTACTCTGCCACCAATTCGCAGGAATGATCCACTTCCACGTTGGGCAGCTTCGCCACCGTTTTGCGGATCAGCTCCACCCGCTCCTCCGGGGTAAAAAGGCCGGAGGTTTTCTTGCTGGCATTCACCATAACGCAGACGATCAGCTTGTCAAAGCAGGCCGCCGCCCGCTTGATAATGTTGAGATGCCCCAGGGTGATGGGGTCAAAGCTGCCGGGATAGATGGCGATTTTCAAAACAACACATCCTTATGGGCTCTCACTGAGTCCGGCGGTGATAGAGGGTCAGTTTGATTTTGCCGTAGCGGTAATCCCGGCCCATCTCGTAAGGGGCGGGAAGCTGGGGCAAAATCTTATCCAGAGCGCTTTCACAGACAATTATACCATTTTCGGCCACAATGTCAATCTCCGCAATTTTCAAAAGGGCCTTCTCCAGCAGGTCGGCGGCGTAGGGAGGGTCCAGAAAGATCAGGCCAAACTTCTCCCGGCAGGAGGTGAGGAAGGAGACCCCGTCCCCCTGGATCACCTGGCTCTGATTTTCAAAGCCGGTGGAGGTCACGTTTTCTTTCACCACCTTCACCGCCTCCCGGCTCCGGTCCACGAAAACACACTTTTCCGCCCCCCGGGAGAGGGCCTCGATGCCCAGCTGGCCGGTGCCGGCAAACAGGTCCAGCACCCGCCGGCCCTCCACGTCAAACTGGACGATGTTGAAAATGGACTCCTTCACCTTATCGGTGGTGGGGCGGGTGTCCAGACCGGGGAGGTCTTTCAGCCTTCTCCCCCGGGCTGAGCCTGTGATGACACGCATGGGTATCCGTCCTTTCGGGTGTGGTCATGTTTTCTTGCGCCGTTTTAATTCTATTTTACACTCTTTTCCCTCATTTTGGAAGAGGTTTTGCCATATATGCCGCCCGTTCTTTTTGCGGCATGGCGGCGCAGCCGGTCCAGTATGCCTCGCTTCTATGCCCGGGGAGCATTGAACCAGTCGTAGACCACCTTTCCCGTGGCCTTGCCCGCCACCTGTTGGAGTTCAGCCAAAGAGGATGCTTTGATGTTCTTGACGCTCTTGAAATGCTTCAGCAGCTGGGCTCTTCTGGTGGGGCCGATGCCGGGGATCTTGTCCAGTTCCGAACCTTTTACCCGCTGGGACTGCTGCTGGCGGTGGAATTCAATGGCGAATCTATGGGTCTCCTCCTGTATCTGGCCCACCAGGGCGAAGACGGCGGGGACCCGCTGGATGCCGATCTCCCGGCCGTCGGGGGTCATAAGGGCCCTTGTGCGGTGGCGGTCGTCCTTCACCATGCCGTAGACCGGGATGTGAAGGCCCAGTTTCTCCTCCACCCCCACGGCCACCCGGGCGTGCTCCTGCCCACCGTCGATGAAAAGGGCATCCGGCAGGTCACTGAACTTCTCGTCGCCATCCAGATACCGCTGAAAACGGCGGGTCAGCACCTGCTCCATGGAGGCATAGTCGTTGGGACTGTCCATGTCCTTCAGCTTGAAGCGGCGGTAATCCCGCTTCAGGGGCTTGCCCCCCACATAGACCACCATGGAAGCCACGATGTCATCGGCGCCCTGATTGGAGATATCGTAAGACTCGATGCGGTTGGGCGGGGTCTCCATATCCAGCATCTTCCCCAGAGCCTCCAGCGTCTTGGACTGGCGTTCCTCCCGGGTGGTGGCCCGCTCCACCTCCTCCACGGCGTTTTTGTTGGCCAGCCGGATCAGGTCCATCTTGGCTCCCCGCTGGGGGGTCACAAGGTTTACCCGGTGACCGCAGGCTTCCGACAGAAGGCGGGTCAGGGCCACCTCGTCCTCCAGCTCACAGGGGAGTAATATCTGTTTGGGCAGGCGGGGGCGGTCCACATAGTACTGCCGCACCAGAGAGGACACCGCCTCTCCCTCCTCCCCCTCCATGGGGGTCTCAATGAGGTCCATATCCTTGGCGGTCAGGTCCCCGTCCACATAGTGAAGAATCACGAAACAGCTTTTTGCCGTCCCCCGGTGATAGCCCACCACATCGGTATCGGCCAAAGAGCCGGCCACCACCTTCTGCCTCTGGCCCAACAGCTCAATGGCCTGAATACGGTCACGGAGGGCGGCGGCCTTCTCGAAACGCAGGTCCTCAGCGGCCAGATTCATTTCGTCCATGAGGTCGGCCCGGACCTCCTTAAACTGGCCCTCCAGCAAACGGACGGCCTGATCCATGGCCTCTTTGTACTTGCTCTGGTCCATATCCCTGCGGCAGTAGCCGTCGCAGAGGCCCATATGGTAGTTGAGGCAGGGCCGCTCCCTGCCGATGTCCCGGGGGAACTTTTTCCGGCAGGTGGGCAGCCGCAAGGCCCCCAGAAGGGCATCTATGATGTCCTGTGTGGCGCCCCGGCTGCCGTAGGGGCCGAAGTACCGGGCACCGTCCTCGGCCACCCGGGTAGCGATGGAGAAGCGGGGATATTCGCTTCTGGTATCCAGACGGATATAGGGATAGCCCTTGTCGTCCTTCAGAAGAATGTTATAGTGGGGCTGGTGCCGCTTGATGAGGGAGCTTTCCAGCACCAGCGCTTCAAACTCCGAGTCGGCCACAATGACATCGAAGTGGTCGATGGAGGAGACCATGGCCCTTGTCTTGTCGGTGTGGGAGGCCAGATTGGCAAAGTACTGGCTCACCCGGTTTTTCAGGGCCTTGGCCTTGCCCACATAGATGACGGTATTGTGTTTGTCCTGCATGATATAAACGCCGGGCTTTAAGGGCAGGGCGTGGGCTTTCTCTTTCAGTTCCTCAAAGGTCATGGGCGGGCCTCCTCTCCTGTTTCCTCACGGCGCCGTCAGCGCTGTAACGTCCGCTTCCTCATAATGGTATTTCATGGGGTCCAGCTCGGTAAGGGCAAAACGCAGAAAGCCAAACTCTCCGGCGCTGCCCCGGTCGGTGGTGGCGTCGAACCATAGCCATTCCCCGTCCAGCCGGGCCACGTTCCACATATGGTTTTCCTGAAAATATTTTCCGCTCACAGTATAGCACGGGATGTCAACCTTCTCATACAACAGCTTCAGGGCGTTGGCATAGCCGCCGCAGATGGCCGAACCATCCCGCAGCGCCCCCACAGCGGTCTGGGAGGCATAGGGCATATTGGCCTTATCCGAATAGTACCGCTGGTCGTAGGCCACGTTCACCGTCAGGTAGGCATAAAGGGTCTGGGCCTGTTCCATTTGGGTCATGCCGTCGGTGATGACCTGTTCCACCACCTCCTCCGCCAGTCTGTCCGCTATAGCCAGGGCCTCCATACACTCCTCCAGAGTCATCCCGGGCGGCGGGCTGTACACAAGTTTGGTGGCATCGGCGTTCAGTGTGCACAGGATATATCCGCCGCCCACCTGCCGCAAGAGTTGGTTCATCCTGTCAGGCTCCAAAGTGCTGTCCGTAATGCGAATGGGTGCCTCGCTCTCCCCCAGATGGCTCTCTGCCGCCGTAAGAAGGGCCGAAAGGGAGGGGATCTCCTCCCCGGCACCCCCCTCCGGAAAGGCCCCGGTTTTATAGGGCATATAGGAAAACCGACAGGTCAGCTCCCCCTCCCGGACCGTGACCGTCAGGTCATAGGCATACTTCATTTCGGGCCGTTCCGTCATAAGCTCATAGTAAAGGTTTTTCGCATCCATCTCGGGCGCTTCCAACCCGGCGGCGGAAATGTCCATGGTCCGGGGCTGCCGCAGCTCCTCTATGGCCTCCAGCAGTTCCCGTTTCACCGTCTCCCGGTCCGGAGCGGTCAAAGGTTCCTGTTCAATCGGTGCAGAGGACTCCGGCGGCACCGTCTGTTCCGTCTCCTTCGGGGCTTCTTTTTGAGGACCTTCTTCTCTGTTTTCACAGCCTGTCAGCATCCCCAAACACAAAAGCAGGACCAGGACCCCACAGGCAGGGCAAATGATACGCCTTTTCATTTCAAATACTCCTCTACAATACGGGCAAATGGCGCAAAAGCGCTGGGGAGCGGATAGACTTCCGCAAGGTCCCGCCGTCCGGCCCAGAGCCATCCCTCGGGCAGACCGTCCCTCTCCGCCGTTACGGCATAAGCGGTCATGTGCCACTCCACATGGGTGAAAATATGCTTGCCCGTGGCGGCAAAGGCCGCCTCCCCCGCCACCGGGCAGGGCCAGGGGGCAGGTTCGTTGGGGTATTCCCACAGCCCGGCCAGAAGACCCTTTTTCTGGCGTTTTCTGAGGGCTACACGGCCTTTGCGGAAGATGAGGTAGACCTGCCTCTCCTCCACCCGCCGGGCCTTTTTCGGGGGCTTTACGGGCAATTCCAGAGCCGTGCCCTTCTTATGGGCGACGCAAAAGTCTTTGGCGGGACAGCGGTCGCAGAGGGGGGCGCCGTTGGGCAGGCAGACGGTGGCCCCCAACTCCATCAACGCCTGGTTGAAATCCCCGGGCAGGTCCCCGGGAATGACCCGGCACAGGGCGGAGCGGATCTCCCCCTTCACCGCCGGGTCGGTGACCGGGCGGTGGTCATCGGTAAGGCGGCTCACCACCCGAAGTACGTTGCCGTCCACGGCGGGCACCGCCTGCCCGAACGCAATGGAGGCGATGGCCCCGGCGGTGTACTCCCCCACCCCGGCCAAGGTGAGGATGGCGTCATAGCCGGCGGGAAATTCTCCCTTAAAATCTTCCATTACCTGCCGGGCCGCCTTTTGCAGATTTCTGGCCCGGCTGTAGTAGCCAAGGCCCTGCCACAGCTTCATCAGCCGCTCTTCCTCGCACGCCGCCAGGTCCTCCACCGTGGGAAGGGCCTCCATAAAACGGCGGTAATACTCCAGCACGGCGGCCACCCGGGTCTGCTGCAGCATGATCTCCGACACCCACACATGGTATGGCGTGGGGTCGCTCCGCCAGGGCAGAGTCCGGGCATTCTCCCGATACCACAAAAGGAGGGGCAACGGCAGCTTTTCCAGTTCTTTCATGCTCTTCCCCTCCGTTCCCATAATCTCAGACTCCATTATACTTGTTTTTCCGCCGGATTTCAACGGCAAAGAAAGGCGGCCCCGGCGGGCCGCCTTTCCGTCACAGTCTCTCCCTCAACACAGGCAGGATGTTTTGAAAAAAAGCCTGAAAGCCCCGGTAGGTTTCGGCGCTGTCGGCCAGGGTCTCCCCCATGTCATAGTGGTACCGCCCCGTGGCCGGGTCCACCGACATGGCATCCAGGGGAAAGCCCTCCACATGGCGGGGATGGGGCTTCTCCACCAGCCAGAAGGGCGGTGAGGCCAGGCTTTCATCCGCGGAGGAAAAACAGGTATCCCCATCCACCGTAAGGAAGATAGCGTTACGGAACCGGGCGGTGAGCCGGCCGCCGTGGCGGCGGGCCATCGCCCCGTAATATTCCTGGGCCTCGGCGTCGGTGAGGGAGCGGCCGTTGACCCGGCGGACATGGAGGCCGGGCTGCTCGGCTTCGGGCAGCTCGTCAAAGTAGAGGCCGCTGTCGCAGGAAAACACCGGCCGGCCAAAGGCCTTATAATAGGCCCGGGCTTTTTGCTCGGCGTTTTCCAAAATGGTATTGCCCTCCTCCTCCACCACCGGAATAGGAAGGCCCAGCCCGCGAAGGCCGACCAGCGTCAGCCCCAAAGGCGCCAGCGCCCGGCTCATGGCGTCCAGCTTGCCCGGATTTGTGGTGCCGTACAGAAGCTCCATCCTCACCATCCCTCCTCAAATCTCCACATCGATGCCCACGCCTTTTTCCAGCGCAAGACGATAGATAAGGTGTGCGGCGGCCAGGTCCTCCACTGAGATGCCCACCGACTCAAAGATGGTGACCTCCGACCGGTTTTGCCGGCCGGGGATGCGGCCCAGCAGAGCCTCCCCCACTTCACCGATGATGTTTTCCTCCTTCAGCTCTCCGGCATTCAGGGGGATGAGCACATCGCCCCCCTCCCGGAATACCGCCTCCCGCTGGTCCATGTAGATACGGCTTTTCGCCATGGCGGCGCTGTCCAGCTCCCGGTCCCCGTGCCAGCAGGCACCCACGGCGTTGATATGGGCACCGGGCTTCAGCCACTCCCCCATCAGAACAGGCTCCTTGGCCTGGGTGACGGTGCAGATGATATCGGCTCCTCTCACCGCCTCCTCCGGCGTCTTACAGGGGATGGCCTTCACCCCGAAAGCCTCCTCCGCCCAGCGGCAGCACTCCTCCCCCCGCTGATAGGTCCGGTTCCAGACCGTAAGGGTCCTGATGTCCCGCACCCGGCAGATACCCTCAATATGGAGCCGGCCAATGCGGCCCGCCCCCAAAATGGCCAAATGAGTACTGTCCTCCCGGGCCAGAAGCCGTGTGGCGGCTGCGCTGGCGGCGGCGGTGCGAACGGCGGTGATGCACTCGGCGTCCACGATGGCTTTCAGTGCCCCGGTGCCGCTGTCAAACAGGGGCACGATGCCCTTGTTGGTGTGGTTGGCCTTGGCCTCCGGCCCGGGGAAGACGATGACCTTGGCCCCGCAGACCCCAAGGCTCAGGTCGTCCGCCCCCATCAGGGCAAACTTGTTCCCCTTCTCCTGGGGCAGCATATACCGCTGGAGCATATGGATCTCCCCCGCCGAGACGGCCCGCAGGGTCTGCTCCATGGCCTCGATGCACGCCTCCATCGTCAGAAGGCCGGCGGCCTCCCTGCCGTTGATGATCCTTGTTTTTGCCATTTCAGTTCCCTCCTTTTGCTTTTCTTTCCTGGTATTATACAGGATCGGGAAGCTTTTTGCAAGCGGCGGACCGGACAGGCGGCCCTTCTCGCATTTTCCCAGCGCATTTTCTCATTTACAAATGGTCCTTCATATATTATACTGACTTTACAGGTCCTTCCTTCAACGAAGGGTCCTGATATCAAAGCAAAGAAAAAGGGGTATCACCCATGAATGAACCGTTGAAAGCCATCGTTCTGGCCGCCGGCAAGGGCACCCGGCTGCGCACCGAGGGGGTGGATCTGCCCAAGGTCCTCCGTCTGGCCGCAGGCCGGCCCCTGCTCGGTTATGTGCTGGAGGCCCTGGACTTCCTTCCTCCCGAAGATATCGTGCTGGTGGTGGGCTATGAGCAGGAGAAGGTCACCGCCGCCTTCCCCGGCTATCCCAGGGTCCACCAAAGCCCCCAGTTGGGCACCGGCCACGCCGTCCAGTGTGCCGAGAGCGCCCTGAAGGACTTTGAAGGCCACATCCTCATCTGCTGCGGGGACACCCCCCTGATGACCCGCAGGGCCTATGAGACTCTGTGGGAGCAGCATATCCGGGAGGGCAACGCCTGTACCATCATGGCAGGCGTGGCGGATAGGCCTCTTACGGGTTACGGCAGGCTGGTCCGGGATGAGAACGGCGGCTTTGCCCGTATCGTGGAGGAGAAGGACTGCACCGAGGAGCAACGGGCCATCCGGGAGCTGAACGCCGGGGTCTATCTCTTCCGCTCCAATCAGCTGTGGCGGGCTTTGACCACCCTGCGGCCCGACAACGCACAGGGAGAGTACTATCTTACCGACGCCCCCGCCTTTCTTCTCCGGCAGGGGGAGAAGGTGGGTATCTCCCCGGCCTGCACCGTGGAGGAGATGTTGGGGGTCAACACCCCAGAGCAGCTTCAGCAGGTGGAGGACATCATCCAAAGGAGGGCACAGCAATGAACGTATTCATCAGCGCCGATATCGAGGGCACCTGCGGCATCACCAGCTGGGCCGAGACCGAGCGGGCCACTCCCCAGGACTATACCCCCTTCCAAAAGCAGATGACCCGGGAGGTCCGGGCCGCCTGTGACGGGGCGTTGGCCGCCGGGGCCAAAGGGCTTTTTGTCCGGGATGCCCACGACTCCGCCCGGAACATTGACCCCGCCGGGCTTCCCGAGTCGGCCCAGATCATGCGGGGCTGGTCCGGGGACCCTTTGAGCATGATGAGCGGACTGGACGAGGGGGATTTCGGCGCCGTTCTGTTCACCGGATACCACTCCTGGGCATCGGGCGGCGGCAACCCGCTGAGCCATACCATGAACCTGCAAAATGAGATCGTCACTCTCAACGGCGTGCCGATGAGTGAGTTTATGATGAACGCCTACACAGCCGGGTACTACGGCGTCCCCGTGGTCTTCCTCTCCGGCGACAAGGCCCTGTGCGACTTTGCCCGGGAGTTCATTCCCGGCATTGTCACCGTCCCGGTGAACCGGGGCATGGGAGGCGCCACCGTCTCCATGCACCCCGACGCCGCCGTGAAGGCCATTCAGGAGGGGGCCAAAAAGGCGGTGAAGAACGCCAAAAACTGCTTTATCCCCATGCCGCCCTTCTTTGAGATGAATATCCGCTTCCGGGAGCACCGCCGGGCCTATTCCAAGAGCTTCTACCCCGGCGCCCGGCTGGAGGGGAGCAAAAACGTGTGCTTCTCCTCCGACGACTGGTTCGAGATGCTCCGCTTCAGCCATTTTGTGCTGAGTGATTAACATACGGATAAAGCCCGCTCCGCCGAACCGGCAGGGCGGGCTTTGTTTTTCCGTCACGCTGTAAAAAAGGGCTGTGCCTTCCGGCACAGCCCTTTTTGGCTATTTTCTCACTCGTCCCCGTCTTCAATGAGGCCGTAACCCCCGTCGGTGCGCTTATAGACAACGGCAAAGGCGCCGCCGGCATCCTCGTTGCGGAAGGCAAAGAAGGCATGGTCCAGCAGGTTCATCTGCAGCACCGCCTCCTCCACCGACATGGGCTTGATGGGGAAGCGTTTGGTGCGGACGATGGTAAATTCCTCCTCCGGCTCCTCGGGGACAAAGGAGGTCTCTGCCTCCTCCACGCTTCGGACAAAGGCGTCCTTCCGGAGCCGTTTTTCCAGCCGGGCCTTGTTTTTCCGCAGCTGCCGCTCCATATCGGCCACCGCCGCATCGATGGAGGCCAGCATATCCGAGGTACTCTCGGCGGCCCGGAGGATGGTCCCTCCCGCGCGGACCGTCACCTCCACATTGTTGCGGCCCTTCTCCACGCTGAACACCACCGAGGCATCCGGCTCGGTGCGGAAGTAGCGCTCCAGCTTCCCCACCTTTTTCTCGGCGTAGTCGTGGACAGAGCGGGGCAATGTGACCTTCTTGTCGGTAAATGTGAACTTCATACACTGTCAGCTCCTTTCGTCCAAGGGGGCGTTTCCCCCTTGTGGAAATTATACCACAGTTTTATGGAAAAGTCACCCCGTTTTTGTAAGTTTTACAAAAATGGGCAGGTGTACCCGGATGTGAGCATTTTCCCGCGCAGTTTCAGCCTGAATGTCCATGGCTGCCGCCATCCCCGCCCCAGGTCCGGCTATGGTGCTTACCGCTCCTCCCATCGCGGGCCAATGGCTATCATTCAAGAGGAAAGCGAGGCTTGAATGTGATGATTTCTTATGCCGGGTTATGGGATACCATGCGGCAAAAGGGGGTCACGCAACACACCCTGATAAGGAAACACAGCATCAGCCCGGCTCAAATTACCCGATCGAAGCGGAACGAACGTGTCAGCACCCACACGCTTGAGGTATTTTTCCAGATACTGGACTGCCGGGCGGAGGATGTTATGGAATATGTCCGGGATGAAGAATGAAAATAGGCACAAAAAGCACCGTCTGGAAAGACGGCGCTTTTTGTGCCTATAGGTCTTTACTTGCGGTTTATCTTATTGGTTCAGCCCATTCCACTCTTTCCTCACCCTCCGAATGGCAGATAAGGCCAGAGAGAACAGTAGGAAGCACACGGCGCCGCAGGTGTCGATGAGCACGTCGGACAGCTTGCCGTCCCGGCCGGGGACGAAGAGCTGGTGGAACTCATCCAGAGCCGCCAGTACGGCGCACAGGCCCATGGCGGCCGCCATGGAGGTTTTCCGGTTCGTCCAAATTTTCCGAAAGCCCAGAAAGAGCAGCCCGGTCAGGACAAAAAACACGCCCATGTGGGCGGCCTTACGGACCAGAAAGGACAGGAGCTGGAGGGCGTCCCAGTCGGTCCGAAACAGGGCGCCCAGCTCCCCCATCAGGCCGATGGAGCCGTGGACGATACGCCCGCTCAGCTGGCCCGATTCCTCCCCGGTCTGGGCGGAGAAGGCGAAGATCACGGCATACCACGCCGCCGCCGGGAGGAAGGCCCTGACTCCGGCTTTCCGGGCGCTGTTTACTTGGGTATCGGTCATATGCCATTCCTCCAAAAAGCAGGCCCGCCGAAGTTTTCCGGCGGGCCTGCTGACTTTGTTTCCCCTGAAAGGAGGGAACTTACTTCAGCTCAGCAAAGTACTTGATGGTACGGACCATCTGGCTGGTGTAGGAGTTCTCGTTGTCGTACCAGGACACGACCTGAACCAGTTTGCCCTCGCCCACCATGGTCTGGGTGGCGTCGAAGATGGAGCCGTGGGTCTCGCCGATGATGTCGGAGGAGACGATCTGATCCTCGTTGTAGCCAAAGCTGTCGTCAGCGACCGACTTCATATAGGCGTTGATCTCATCCTTGGTGACCTCTTTGCTCACCTTGGCAACCAGAATGGTGGTGGAGCCGGTGGGAGTGGGCACCCGCTGGGCAGAGCCGATGAGCTTGCCGTTGAGCTCGGGGATAACGAGGCCGATGGCCTTGGCGGCGCCGGTGGAGTTGGGGACAATGTTCTGGGCGCCGGCCCGGGCCCGGCGAAGGTCGCCCTTACGCTGGGGGCCGTCCAAAATCATCTGGTCGCCGGTGTAGGCGTGGACGGTGGTCATGATGCCGCTCTCAATGCCGGCCAGGTCGTTGAGGGCCTTGGCCATGGGGGCCAGACAGTTGGTGGTGCAGGAGGCGGCGGAGATGATGGTGTCCTCGGGCTTCAGCTCGGTGTGGTTGACGCCGAAGACGATGGTGGGCAGGTCGTTGCCGGCGGGGGCGGAGATGACCACCTTGCGGGCGCCGGCCTTGATGTGGGCCTGAGCCTTCTCCTTGGAGGTATAGAAGCCGGTACACTCCAGCACCACGTCCACACCCAGCTTGCCCCAGGGGCACTGGGAGGCGTCGGCCAGCTTGTAGATGATGATCTTCTTGCCATCCACCACGATATAGTTGTCCTCACCCTCCCCCTCGTTGTAGGTGATGGTGTGGTTGCGGGCATAGTTACCCTGGGCGGTGTCATACTTCAGCAGGTGGGCCAGCATCTTGGAGCTGGTCAAATCGTTGATCGCTGCGATCTCGTACCCCTCGGCGCCAAACATCTGGCGGAAAGCCAGACGGCCGATCCGGCCAAAGCCATTGATTGCTACTTTAATACTCATAAATCATGGACTCCTTTGTTATGATGATTGTGACTGGGTATCTGATTAGCATTATATCCCAAATCCCTCCAAGAGAAAAGAGGAAATTTGACATTTTCGTAAAAATTTTTCTCTTCTCTTTTTTGCCCTGTGACTTTTTTCGACATTTTTCGACAAAATTTGTTGTTGCCCGCTCTATCTTTTGCTATACTAATGATTGGATAAGAGGTCCGTCCGCAGGACACAGTATTCAGGAAAGATGGGAGGGAACTGCGTGGAGAGAGAGAAAGAGGACCGACTGATCGGACAGCTGCGGGAGCAGGCCAACGACCTTTTGGCCGCCGTACATTTACTGACTCCTCTGGTCCGCAGCCAGGGGGCGGAAAAGGATACCCAGTGCCTTGCCGCCATGAATCAGAGCCTTTACCGGCTGATTCGCTGTGTGAATCATATGGAGCTTTGCCGGGAGTCTCGGCCCCTGTTCCACCCCGCTCTTCTGGACCTGGCGGGACTGTGCCGGGATATGGGCCGCCAGCTGGAACTTTTGGAAGATGCCCTGCAGGTCCATTTCTGGTGGGAGCTGGAAAAGGAGAGCATCATTACCCTGGCCGACGACGCCCTTTTGGAGCAGGCCATCTGGAACCTGATCTCCAACGCCGTGGAAGCCGCCGGCCCCGGGGGTCACGTTACCCTGCGCTGTGTGACCGACGGCGAGCGGTGCCGCATCATGGTCAGTGACGACGGCCCCGGCCTGAAAGGGCCGGAGCCTGTGCAGGACCCCTTTCTGAAAACCCCCGGCGGTGTGGGGCTGGGGTTGGAGGCTGCCCGGCGGGCGGCCTCTCTCCACGGCGGGGCACTGGTGCTGGAAAACCGGGAGGAGGGCGGCCTTCGGGCGGTACTCTCCCTTCCCATCCGAAAGGACGACGGGAGCGGCGGCGTGCGCACTCCCCGGATGGGCTATGACCGAACGGGTGGCTTCTCCCCCATGCTGGTGGAGCTTTCCCCCCTTCTCCCTATGTCCTATTTCCGCTGGGAGGAGACCGAGTAAAGCCGGCTCCCCCTCAGCACAGGACCGGCCTGAACCCCGCAAAATACCTCCCGCTTCCGGTGGGAGGTATTTTGTCTTTCAGGGGATAAGAGAGAGAAAATAACGGAAGATGGCAGCCCCGTCCACTGTATCCGCCCGGCGGTTGGCAAAGGACATCCGTTCCGGGTGGAACTGGACCGCCACCACAGGCTTGCCCGGCAGCACCGCCCCCTCCACAATGCCGCTTTCCGACCAGAGCACCGGCTCCAGCGCCGGCGCCAGTGTTCCCAGCGCCTGGTGATGGGAGCTGTTCACCGCAAAAACCGGGCCGTAGAGCAGGTCAAAGATGGAGCCGGGCTTACTTCGCACCGGGTGGACCCGGTCGGCGTTATCCCCGCCCCGGCGGTGAAACAGATTCCCCTCCGGTCCCAGGTCCTGGATCAGCGTACCCCCCAGAGCCACGTTGAGAAGCTGAAGGCCCCGGCAGATGCCCAGCACCGGCTTTTCGGCGTCCAAAAACGCCTTCAAAACGGCAAACTCCGCCCTGTCCCGGTCCAGATCCATCTCCTGGGTCCCCTCCATCCCTTGTCCGTAGTAGGCCGGGTCGATATCCTCCCCGCCGCAGAGGATCAGCCCGTCACATTCCGCCGCCAGCGCGGGGTCGGGGCAATAGCGGAGCACCGGCTCGGCCCACACCCCCATCACGGCATTGACATAGTTGGCGCTGTTGGTTTTCAGCCCGGAAATCAGGATCTTTTTCATGGGACGGCCTCCTTTTCCCTTTTTGTGCAGTATATCATTTTTGCACCCCCCTGGCAAGGGGCGGAACGGCGAAAGAGCGAAAAGCCGGCCTTTTCCCTTTCACCGGTTGACGTTCTTTCTGTTTCGTGAGATAATATAATGATATGAAGTTCAAGAGAGGAGAGAGAGAGATTTGACCAAGTTTCTGCTGCGGCGATTTGTGAAGGACTACGAGAGTGTGACCGACCCGGAGGTGCGGGAGCGGTACGGCACCCTCTCGGGCTGCGTGGGTATCCTTCTCAACCTGCTGATCTCCCTGAGCAAGTTTATCGCCGGGGTCCTGACGGGAGCGGTATCGGTAACGGCCGACGCCTTTAACAACCTGTCCGACGCCGCCTCCTCTCTGGTGACATTGGTAGGCTTCCGGCTGGCAGGGCGGGAGGCCGATGAGGACCACCCCTTCGGCCACGGCCGGTTTGAGTATCTGGCAGGGCTTGGGGTGGCGGTGGCCATTCTTCTGGTGGGGGTGGAGCTGGCCAAGGGAGCGGTGGGAAAGATCCTTCACCCCGAGGACGTGGCCTTTGACTTCCTGTCGGCAGGCATTCTGGTGCTGTCCATCGCCGTAAAGATGTGGATGTACTTTTTCAACCGAAACCTTGGAAAGCGTATCTCCTCCGCCGCCATGGCGGCCACCGCCGCCGATTCCCTTTCCGACTGTGTGGCTACCGGCGCAGTGCTGCTGGGGCTTATCGTGGGGCAGGCCACGGGCTATTCCATCGACGGCTGGGTGGGTATTTTGGTGGCTTTCTTTGTCCTTCGGGCCGGGTGGGAGGCAGCCAAAGACACCATTGACCCTCTGCTGGGGCAGGCCCCCGACCCGGAGCTTGTAAAGGGCATTCGGGAGACGGTGCTGGCCCATCCGGAAATCAGCGGGATCCATGACCTGGTGGTCCACGACTATGGCCCGGGCCACAGGATGGTATCCCTCCATGCAGAAGTGGACATCAACGGAGACATGGCGGTGACCCACGACGTCATCGACAATGTGGAAAAGGAGCTGGCCGGCCGCTACCGGGTCATTGCCACCATACATATGGACCCGCTGGCCATCCATGATGCCCATGTGAACGAGGTGAAGGAGCAGGTCGCCGGTCTGGCCCGACAGCTTCATGAGGGCACGACCATCCATGATTTCCGCATGACCGAAGGCCCCACCCACACCAATCTGATCTTTGACCTGGTGCTGCCCAGAAGCTGCCCCCTCTCCGAAGAGGAGGCCCGACGGGAGATGGCCCGGCTGGCCCGGGAGGCGAACCCCCGCTATCTGACGGTGGTTCAGGTGGACCGGTTCTATGCAGGGCAGGTATAAAGAAAATTTACAGTTCATTCACGCAACAAAAATCCTTTTTTAGTAAAATGAAAAAACCGGGAGGTCAGAATGAACGCAAAAAGCTATATTCTGTTCGACTTGGACGGCACTTTGACAGACCCCATGGTGGGGATCACCAAATCGGTCCAGTATGCGTTAAAAAGCTACGGAATCCATGAGCCGGACCTGAAAAGGCTCACGCCCTTTATCGGCCCTCCCCTGAAAGACAGCTTTATGAAGTACTACGGTTTTCCGGAGGAGCAGGCCAAAGAGGCAATTGGCCGTTACCGGGAATACTTTGCCGTCACGGGGATCTTTGAAAACCGGGTGTACGAGGGCATCCCCGAACTACTGAAAAACCTGAAAGCCGCCGGAAAGCATCTGCTGGTTGCCACCTCCAAGCCGGAGCTGTTTGCCATACAGATTTTAGAGCATTTCCATCTGAAGGAATATTTTGACTTTATCGGCGGCGCCAGCATGGACGAGGTGCGGGTGCGAAAGGGCGACGTCATCACCTATGTGCTGGATACCATGACCCTCACCGACGTAAGCGCCGCCGTGATGGTGGGCGACCGGGAGCACGACATTCTGGGCGCCGGAGAGAACAGGATGGACTCCATCGGCGTCCTCTTCGGCTACGGCAGCAGAGAGGAACTGGAGAAGGCCGGGGCGAACGAGATCGCCGCTTCTGTCCCGGAGCTGGAAAAACTGCTTTTGGTATAGGATATCTCCGAAATACGTCCATTTCGGGAGACCCGCCAAGAGCTTTGAACCTGAAAAGGGGGAATACCCATGGCACAGAAGATATTGATCGTGGAGGACGAGGAAAACATCGCCCAGCTGCTCCATCTCTATCTGGAGAAGGAGGGCTATGAGACCCAGATGGCCCCGGACGGAGGCAAGGCGGTGGAGCTTTTTCGCTCCTTCGACCCCGATCTGGTACTGCTGGACATCATGCTGCCCGTTATGGACGGCTGGTCGGTGCTGAAGAAGATCCGGGAGGAGAGCAAGACCCCGGTGATCATGCTCACCGCCAAGGGGGAGACCGCCGACCGGGTCACCGGGCTGGAGCAGGGGGCGGATGACTATATCGTCAAGCCCTTTGAGACCAAGGAGGTATTGGCCCGCATCCGGGCGGTACTCCGCCGCACTTTGGGAGAAAGCGAGGGTACAGGGGAGAAAAAGCTGGCCTTTGACAAGCTGACCATCAACCTGGACGCCTATGAGCTTTTGGTGGACGGAAAGCGGGTGGACACCCCCCCAAAAGAGCTGGAGCTTCTCTACCACCTGGCCTCCTCCCCCAACCGTGTGTTTACCCGCAACCAGCTGCTGGACGAGGTGTGGGGCTTTGACTACTTCGGCGACAGCCGGACGGTGGATGTGCATATCAAGCGTCTCAGAGAGAAGCTGGAGGGAGTCAGCACGGCCTGGAGCCTGAAAACCGTGTGGGGCGTGGGCTATAAATTCGAGGTCGGCCCGGCGTGAACACCCTCTATAAGCGGCAGTTTGCCCTGATGGCCGGGGTGCTGCTGGTGGCCTTTGCCCTGCTGGGAAGCGCTTTCGCGGCATTGAGCTATCAGTATATTATTCAGGATAAGCGGGAGACGCTGGAGCGCAACGCCAGCTATGTGGCTGCCTTTACCAGCTCCTATCTGTCCAGCGCCGGGGGCGCCGGCATCCAGGAGCCGGCCTATCAGCTTTATATCTCCTCTCTGGCCAACATTTCCGGTTCCACCGTCATTCTGGCCGAGAACGACGGAGAGATCGTCTATGCCTCCTCAGGCAGAAGTCACGGCCCTAACAGCCTGTTAAGCGGCACGGTACCCGGCGAGGTGATGGACCTTATCAGCCAGGACGGAAAGTTTGCCGGGCTGAGCAGTCTGGGCGGGCTTTTGTCCGATAAGTGCTATGTGTCGGCGGTGCCCATCCTGCAAAGTTCTTATATCACCGGCCTTACCTACCGCCGGGGGGTGGTGCTGGTGGCCAGCGACACCACCGTGCTGGCCGGGATGTGGCAGGACCTTGCCATCATCTTCCTTTTGTCGGCGGCGGTGGTACTGCTGCTGGCGGCGGCGGCCAGCTCGGTGACCTCCCTGTGGCAGACCAAGCCCCTGAAGGACATGGCGGATACGGTACGCCGCTTCGGCCGGGGGGAGCTGGAGGCCCGGGTGGAGGGCTATGAGGAGCGAAAGGACGAAGTAGGGGAGCTGGCGGGGGCCTTTAACACCATGGCCGACTCTCTGGCCAAGAGCGAAGCCCAGCGGACCGAGTTTATCGCCAACGTCTCCCACGAATTGAAGACCCCCATGACCACCATCGCCGGCTTTGCCGACGGCATTCTGGACGGCACCATCCCCAAGGAAAAAGCCCCCGAGGCTCTGGCCACCATCTCCTCCGAGACCCGGCGGCTTTCCCGGCTGGTCCGGCGGATGCTGGACCTGTCCCGGCTCCAGTCCAGCGAGAATGTACTGGCCCAGGAGCGGTTTGACATCTCCGAAGTGCTGCTGCGGGTGCTGGTGAGTCTGGAGGGGAAGATCACCAGCCGGGGGCTGGACGTGGAGACCCACCTCCCCGACGGGCCTGTGATGGTGTGGGGCAATCCGGACGCCATCACCCAGGTATGCTATAACCTGCTGGACAACGCCATCAAATTTGCCGCAGCGGACAGTGTCCTCTCCCTGACCATCCAGATCAAGGGGGAGAAGGTCCATGTGTCCATCGCCAACCTGGGCGAGACCATCCCCCCCGAGGAGCTGGGTCAGATCTTTGACCGCTTCCATAAAACGGACCGCTCCCGCAGCGTGGACCGGGAGGGCGTGGGTCTGGGGCTTTATATCGTCAAAACCATCATCAACAACCATCGGGAGGCCATTAACGTCACCAGTGAGGATGGCCTGACCACCTTTACTTTTACCCTGACCGTGGCCTGAGCCGGGGCAGGAAGAGAGAGATTCTGAGGGAGGAAGCGTTATGCGCCGCAACTATTATGACCAGTCGGAGTGGGGCGAACCGGCCCGGCAGGACCCTGCCGCTCCCCCACCCCGCCCCCCTGTCCCCACCTCCCGCTCCGCCGTGGAGGCGCCCGGCCCGTCCCAGCAGCTTTCCCCCTATCTGGAAGAGGAACGCGAACGACCCTGCCGCACCCCCAACGCCTGGCGCAGACCGCCCCGGCGGGCAGCGCGGCGGAGCGCTCCGGACCGGAGCCGGGGCGTACAGGGCTTTCTTCTCTGTCTGTCCATCATTTTGATCCTTACCTGTGTGGGACTCTATCTGCGGATAGAAAACCCCTCCTCCGTACCCTCACCGGGGAATTTCGGCCCCTTTGGCGGAGAGTGGCGCCTGCCCGGCGGCTGGAGCCTGCCGGGGCAGCAGGAGGATAACTGGCTGGAGGAGCTGAAGGACACCACCGCCCCCCGCTCCGCCGTGGGCGACGGCACCGTCCTCACTCTGGAGGCCCCGGGCAGCGAGACCCTCACCCCCCAAGAGGTCTACCGGCAGGTAAGCCCCGCTATCGTGGGTGTCCGGACCTGGCTGGACCGGGGGATGGCTTTGGGCAGCGGCATCGTTATGTCGGAGGAGGGGTACATCATCACCAACGCCCATGTGATCGCAGGGGGCCGCACCTTGGAGGTAGTGCTCCCCGATAACAGCCAGCGGGAAGCTCTCCTGGTGGGCTATGATGGGGAGACCGACCTTGCCGTGCTGAAGATCGCCGCCGGGGGACTCACCGCCGCCCGGTTCGGGGATTCCGCCGGACTTCAGGTGGGTGAGCCTGCCTACGCCATCGGCAACCCCCTGGGCGAAGAGCTGCGGGGCACCATGACAGACGGCATTGTCTCAGCCATCGACCGTCCGGTCCGGATGGATGACGGCACCGATATGAGCCTGATCCAGACCACCGCCGCCCTGAACTCAGGCAATTCCGGGGGCGCCTTGATCAACGCCGCCGGGCAGGTGGTGGGGATCACCAATATGAAGATGATGGACGAGGAGGAGACCATTGAAGGTCTTGGCTTTGCCATCCCCACCGCCACCGCCAAGGAGGTGGTGGACCATATCATCGCCCTGGGCTTCTACCCCGGTCGGCCCATGCTGGGCATCACGGTATCCAACCGCTCCCGGGAACTTGGCCTGCCTGCCGGGGCTTATGTGGAGGCTGTGGACGCAAACAGCAATGCCTACGCCCAGGGCATCCGTCCCGGGGATGTACTCACTCGGGCAGGAGAGGTGGAACTAAACAACATCTGGGATCTGGAGAACGCCAAGGCAGGTCTTGGAGTGGGGGATGTTCTCACGCTGGAGGTCTGGACCGACGGGGAGACCTGGACGGTGGAGGTCACTCTGGCGGGGAGCAGTTCCCTGACGGACTGAAACAATACAAAACCCAAGCCCTGCCGGAGAGAATTCCTTTTCCGGCAGGGCTTCTTTTCTTTTGATGTAAAGAGGAAAATCCTTCTTGCACCGATGGAATTCTTTTGCTATAATAAGGGAAATCCCCAATAAAAGGAGAGGAAATGAGAACATGAAGAAAAAAATTTTGTCCCTCACCCTGGCCCTGACTCTGGGCCTCAGTCTGCTGACTGTCCCCGCCTCAGCGGCGGAGGTCACAGTAGTCAAACCCCTGGAAGGGTATGAGAAGTGCTTCAACTATCAGATTTATTCCGATGGGATGCTGGCCGTGGAAAAAACCGATGGCGGCAATACCTATCTGGACAGAAACGGCAACGAGATCTCCGGCGGGCCCTTTGATCAGGTCCAGGATTTTTCCGAGGGTCTGGCTGCGGCCCAGCCGGACATTGCCAACTGGAAAGAATATAAGGGCTACGGCTACATCGACAAGAACGGCGAGATGGTCATCGAGCCGCAGTTCAATTTCGCCGGACAGTTCCACGAGGGTGTGGCCCGGGTGCAGGACGCGGAGACCAAGAAGTACGGCATCATCGACAAGACCGGCAATGTGGTGATCCCTCTGGAGTACGGCAGGAACAACAACGGCGCCTATGTTCACGAGCCCTCTGATGGCCTGATCCTGGCCTATGACGAACCCAATGGCTACTGGGGCTACTTTGACACCAAGGGGAATATCGCCATCCCCTTCCAGTATGCCTACGCCGATGACTTTAAAAACGGCTACGCCAAGGTCCAGCTGGGCCAGAAGGAGACCTACATCGACAAGACCGGCCGTGACATCCTGGGCGACCACTATGAGTATGCGGAGCAGCTCACGGTGGAGGGGGAGCCTGTGGCCCTCTTCTCGGCCCGGGACACCGCCGCCGCCGACCGGAACAGCTACTACGTGTTCGACGGCAACGGCCAGGTGGTGGCCGGCCCCTATGAGAGCTTTGGCCGGGGCGGCTTCGACAAGGGCTTTGTCAGCGGCCTGATGGCGGTCTGCAAGGCGGACGGCGGCGATTACAAGCACGGCTACATCAACACCGCCGGCCAGGAGGTCATCCCCTGCGGGACCTACAAACCCATCAACTCCTCCGCCATCAACGGCTTTGTGGACGGCTACGCCCTGGTGAATACTCAGGATAACACCCGGGTCATCATCAACACCGCCGGCCAGATCACCGCCACTCTGCCCCAGGACCTGAAATATAACGCGGAGAAGTGGTCCGGAGGTTTCCTGGCCGTCTCCAGCGACGCCTCCGGCAAGACCCGCTGGGGCTTCATCAACGCCTCCGGCCAGCAGGTGGTGGAGTGTAAGTACCAGTATGTGGCCGCCTTCTCCGGCGGCGTGGCCGTGGTACAGGATTTTGCCGGCAAGTACGGCCTTGTGAACGCTGCCGGTCAGGAGATCGTCCCCTGCAAGTACAACAGCATCGACAAGTTTATCAACGGTGTGGCGGTGGTGTCCATAGACAATCGTTACGGCCTTATCAACACCGCCGGCCAGGAGATCCTGCCCTGCGTCTATGATGACGATAGTTCCGTTAACAGCGGCAGCACCGGCGCCTTGAAGAACACCCTGCAGAATGGCGGGGAGGAGGTCTGCGCAATCCTGCGCAATCGGGACACCGGCCGCTATGACTTCATCCGCATCACCACTGACTATGTTGCCCCCACCCAGCCGGCGATCCCCACCCAGCCTGTAACTCCCGTTCAGCCCGCCGCCAACACCGCCTACGCCTCCACCCAGAAGGTGCTGGTGGACGGCACTTCCGTGGAGTTCCAGTGCTACGCTTTGAAGGACACCAGCGGCAACGCCACCAACTACATCAAGCTCCGGGATATGGCCTCCATCCTGAACGGGACTTCCGTCCAGTTCCAGGTGGGCTGGAACGGTGCTGTGAACATCGAGACCGGCAAGGCCTACACCCCCAACGGCAGCGAGATGAATACCCCCTTCTCCGGCGACCGGGGCTATGAAAACGCCTCCGCCGCCACCAATGTGAACGGCGCTCCCGCCGCTTTGGAGGCCATCGTGCTGACGGACGACCAGGGCGGGGCTTACACCTACTACAAGCTCCGTGACCTGGGCACCGCTCTGGGCTTCAAGGTGGACTGGTCTGCCGAAAAGGGCATCTTTATCGAGACCAAGTAAAAAGCGAAACCAACACAAAAAGGGCGGATGGCTTATGCCATCCGCCCTTTTTGCCGCTTCTCACAGCCGCAGTCCCTTAATGTCCTTCACCCGGGAGAGAATGATATTGCACTCGCATTTCTCCACCCCGGGAAGGGTGTCAATGTGGTTTTGGATCAGGGCCTCCATCTCCTCTCCGGAGGCCGCCACGGCGTGGACATGGAGCTTGTTTTTCCCCGTCACCCGGTAGATCTGGGTGATGACCGGATTGGCCTCCAAAAGCCCGGTCACCTGGGCCAGCGCCTCGGGGGTGGTCTCAATGTCAAAGTAACAGGACACCGCCCCGCTGATCTTCTGGGGGTTGATAATGGTGGTGTACTCTTCAATAATGCCCCGGGTCTCCAGCGCCTGTATCCGGGCCTTGACCGCCACCCGGGAGATGCCGATCTGCTGGCCAATGTCGGAATAAGAACTGCGGGCATTTTCAATCAATAGCTGAACGATTTTCCGGTCTAGCTCATCCAGTCCGCTCAAAAACACGAAAGCCTCTCCTTTCTTTTCGTAAGAACAGTATAGCAAAAATCAAACAAAATGTAAATATCGGATTGACAAAAGAAATTCATCGTGATATGATACTTTCAAATCGCAAGTTTTAACTTTCGTTAAGAAAGTGAGGAGGAATTTCCGTGAATCAAGACCTGACCCGGGGGCCGGTGATGGGTTCCATGCTCCGTTTCGCCCTGCCCATGATTCTGGGCAACCTGCTTCAGCAGTGCTACAACATCGCCGATACCCTCATTGTGGGCAAATATCTGGGCAGCAACGCCCTGGCGGCGGTGGGTTCCTCTTTCACCCTGATGACCTTCCTCACCTCCATCCTTCTGGGCCTTTGCATGGGCAGCGGGGCGGTGTTCTCCATCCGCTTCGGTCAGCGGGACGAAAAGCGGCTGAATGAAAGCATCTGCGCCTCCTTCGTCCTTATCGGTGTGCTGACGGTGGTGCTGAATCTCCTCACTTTCCTGGCGCTGGACGGTATCAAAGGCTTTCTCCGGGTGCCGGAGGAGGTATGGCCCATGATGCGGGAGTATCTAAAGGTCATCTTCTGCGGCATCGCCGCCACCTTCCTCTACAATTACTTCGCCGCTTTTCTCCGCTCTCTGGGCAACTCCTTTGTGCCCTTGGTGTTTCTGGGGGTATCCGCCCTTTTGAACATCGCCCTGGACCTCTTTTTCGTGCTGGTCCTCCGCCGGGGGGCTGCCGGGGCGGCAGAGGCCACGGTCATCGCCCAGTATGTCTCCGGCGTGGGTATCACCCTCTACGCCATGGCCAAAGTTCCCCAGCTGAAGGGTATCTGGCGGCGGTTTACCCTGAAATGGGCCTCGGTGAAGGAGATCGCCAGCTTCTCCATCCTCACCTGTGTCCAGCAGTCGGTGATGAACCTTGGCATCCTGATGGTCCAGGGGCTGGTGAACAGCTTCGGCGCCACCATCATGGCCGCTTTTGCCGCCGGGGTGAAGATAGATGCCTTCGCCTATATGCCGGTGCAGGACTTCGGCAATGCCTTCTCCACCTTCATCGCCCAAAACTACGGCGCCCGGGAGAAAGAGCGTATTCAGGAGGGCCTGAAAGGAGCCGTTATCGCCTCAGGCCTTTTCAGCATCTTCGTCTCCCTTCTGGTTTTCCTCTTCGCCCGGCCCCTCATGTCCATCTTCGTTCAGGCGGGGGAGGAGGCGGTCATTTCCGCCGGAGTCACCTACCTCCGCATTGAGGGAGCCTTCTACTGCGGCATCGGCTGTCTCTTCCTTCTCTATGGCCTCTATCGGGCGCTGGGCCGGCCGGGAATGAGCGTGGTGCTCACTGTCATTTCTCTGGGCACCCGGGTGGCCCTGGCATATATCCTTTCCGCCATCCCGGCCATCGGGGTGGTGGGCATCTGGTGGTCGGTCCCCATCGGCTGGTTCCTGGCTGACGCAGTGGGCATCGGCTACTACCTTTGGAAGAAAGACCGGCTCTTCGTCTGGCCGGAATAATATTTTGATATACCCCTTAAATAGATGGTGTCTGCGTAAACGACTGGCCGTCTCCCCATTCACTGATTGTAACTATAGACCTTGTGTATTCTTGGGCTCCTTTCCTCAAATGAACACTAACCTCAAAAGGTTGTCCTGCCAAATTTTCGAGGTCAAAACATGTAGAATAATATCCCCCTTCTCCCTTCTGTCCAACAATTGTTTTTCCCTCTTCTCCCAAAGGTTTCAGTGTAAATTCAATTTCCAGATCCTCTGTAGTCCCCCGGGGCAATAATATCATTGCAAACTTTTCATAGTTGCGTTTATTTTCATCCTGTATCATATCGAATTCAACACTGCTGAGCCAGCCTTCTGCCTGATTTTTAAGTTCTCTATTTCTATTTTGAGAAAAGGCAAAAATAGCTATCACTACAAGTAACAATCCAATGCCCGTTTGTACCCACCGCTGCTTCTTTAGCCTGAAACTCTTCTTTTCATTCTGCGGTTGCATAAAAATCTCTCCTCCATTTTTCATTAATTCACTGGCCGGAACTCCAAAGATTTGCGATAATGCGATAAAATTCTCTGTACCGGGTATCGCCAAATCATTTTCCCATTTACTTACCGCCTGACGGGTAACGCCCAACTTTTCTCCCAGCGCCTCTTGTGATAATCCCAACTCCGTTCGGCCCGCACAAATTTTTTCTCCTGTTGTCATATGAATGACTCCTTTCCGTTAAGATGGCCTAACTTTATCAAAAAGCCTTATTTTCGTCTATCGATTCTACATTCCATTCTGTCAACCGTTAGTTGCATACCCTACAATAAACCCCCAGCCAGGAGAGCTTCTCCCAGCTGGGGGGGCATACTGATTATTATTTAAATCGCAAAGTCCCCGTTCTCAAAGATAACGACCTCTTCCCCGCTCTCGGTGGTGCCCACGATCTTCATATCGGGGGTACCCACCATGAAGTCCACATGGATGGTGGAGTCGTTGAAGCGGTACTGCTCCTCCTCCGGGCCGCCCTTGCCCAAGCAGCGGCCCAGCGCCAGGTGACAGCTGGCATTCTCGTCGATCAGCGTGGTGAAATAAACGATGCCGCTCATGCTGATGGGAGAGTGATACTCCACCAAAGCGGCCTCGCCCAGATAGCAGGCATTCTCATCGGTGGCGATGAGGGCCTCCAGCATCTCCTTACCCTCGGTGGCCAGAACCTCCACCACCTTTCCCTTCTCAAAGCGAAAGCCGAAATTCTCGATCTTCTTGCCCCCCAGCACCAGAGGACGGGAGGCGTAAACCACGCCCTCGGTCACAAACTTGTCGGGGGAGGTGCAGATCTCCTCCGAGGGGATGTTGGCCCGGAAGGGCACATAATCGGCAGGCATCTTCCGGTCGCCAAAGCTGAACTTGGACCAGGGCGTCAGGCCCACGGTCAGGTCGGTGCCGTTGGAGGCCGTGTAGTGCAGCTTGGTCAGGTGCAGCTCATCCACCTTCCTGCCCCGCTCGGCCTTCAGCTTACCCTTCTCCTCCCAGGTAGCCACCACATCATTCTCCTCGTTGATATAGCAGAGCTTGAAGAGGATATCCCAAAGGGCCTCCTCGGCCTCAGGGCCTGTCTTGTCCAAAATGTACTCGGCCCAGCGGCGGGTGGGGATCATGGCGATGAGCCACTGGCAGTGCTTCTCCCGGCTGGCCTTCCGCATGATGTTCCGCACGGCGTCCACATGGGCGAAAATGGCGTTGGAGTGCTTCTCGCTGATATCCTCCATCAGCGCCGGGTCCTCGCTCTCCAGCCGGACATAGCAGGCCCCCTCATCCAGATACTTCTGGTGCATCTCGGTCTCCCAGTTCTCCACCTTCCGGACCTCTTCGTCGGGGCGGTACTGGGCGTGGATCTTCATGGTGGGCAGATCCAGATAGTGGACCACCACATTGCCCGCTCCCAGCTTGTAGCACTCCTCGGCAAAGACGGGGATGAACTCATACCCGGCAATGTTGGCCTCCACCAGCACGGTCTGCCCCTTCTGGACGTTCAGCCCCACCCGGGCCAGGGTGTAAGCGTATTTCCGCTTCATTTCGTTGAGGTTCATGGTGTTTCCTCCTTTATTTTCGTCAAAGCCCTGCGGTCTCTCCGCTCGGGCCTGTGGCGTCCTTATCCTCCAGTGTAATGGTCCGCCGCCCCTTTGTCAAGGCTCCTTTTCCCCCTCTTCCTCCTCCCCTGCCGCCTTCTTTAAGTCATCGGCGGTCAGGGCCATCAACGCCTCCTTATCCAGCTTCTCCAGCGCCGCCAGCCGGTCCGACTGGGCGGAGACACTGCGCTCAAAGAAATTCCGCACATCCCGGGCGTTGCCGAAATTCTCGTCCCGGCAGGCGTAAAGCTCGTCCAGCACCTCTTTGGCATAGGCTCCCGCCGCCTCATCCAGTCTGTAACCGTTCTTTTCACACATGGAACGGAAGATGGCCAGCATCTCCTCCCCGTTGTAATCGCTGAAATAAAAGTATTTGTTGAAGCGGCTCTCCAGTCCCGGGTTGGAGTGGATGAACTCACCCATCAGATCGGTATAGCCGGCCACAATGACGATAAGGTCCTCCCGGTGGTCCTCCATATTCTTCAAAAGGACCTCCACCGCCTCCTGCCCGAAATCGTTCTGCCCGTTGTGGCTGGTCAGGGCATAGGCCTCGTCGATGAACAGCACCCCGCCGATGGCCTTGTCAATGACCTCCTGGGTCTTGAGGGCGGTCTGCCCCACAAAGCCGGCTACCAGCCCGGACCGGTCCACCTCCACCAGCTGTCCCCTGCTCAGCACCCCAATGGCGTGGTACAGCTTGGCCAGCAGCCGGGCCACCGTGGTCTTTCCCGTGCCCGGATTGCCCAGAAACACCAGATGGAGGGACAAGGGCGGCACGGGCAGCCCCTCCTTTTCCCGAAGCCCCCGGACCTTCACCAGATTGATGAGACTCTTCACATCGGCCTTGACCTTCTCCAGCCCACACAGCTCGTCCAGCTGGGCCAGCAGCTCCTCCAGGGTCTCCTCCGGCGGCTTCTCCTCCCCTGCCGCCTCCTCTCCGGCGGGAGCCGGGGTCTGGGGCTTTCCCCCCGTCTCCCGGGGCGCGGGGCGGCTGACGAAATCCTGGGCGTCCAGCGGGGCCTTGCCCCCCTCCAGCCCATCTTTATCACACAGCCGGGTCAGCGTATCGGCGCAGCGGTTCACAAAGGCGGCCTCCCCCTCGCTCACCGTACCGTCCACGGCGGCGAATAGAAGGGCCATCAGAGTAAACAGGTCCACAAACCGCCGGGAAAGCTGGGTCCTGGACACCTTGTCCAGCGCCCGCATCCGGTGGAAGAAGTCGGGGCTTTGAAAGCCGGAATAGCCCGCCACGCTGGTGGACAATTCCCAGAACAAAATGGTGGGGGCCGGCTCTCCCCGGCGGTAGAGGGCGTTATAATATTCCACATATCCGGGGGTCACAGCGCCGCCGTCGGCCTGCCACACCCCCAGAGCGCAGGAGCGGAAAAAGTGATCCACCTCCCGCCCCATTTTGACCCGCAATGTGGCGTCGGGAACGGTTTTCAAAAAAGCGGACACCGCCTCTTCATACTGGCGGTGGACATCAAGAGCGGAAAGGGGAGTATTCATGGGCTTCACCTCGGTTTTGGGTTGGATTTATTATAATCTTTTTTGTGGGGTTTGGCAATAAAGAAGGAGCGGGATTTCTCCCACTCCTATCATTTCTCAAGAGGGCATGGGCCAATCCCCCATCTCCACTCTCCCACTCTCCACTCTCCCACAAAAATCACCCACCCAGGCGGCGCAAATACCAACGAACAAGGAGCGGTATTCCACCCACTCAACGGCAGTGGCGCAAAGGGAACCACGGGTCGCTCAAACCCAGGCCGCCGAAAGCAGAAGGACACCCCAAAGTCTTTCACCCGAGGGATACCATAACAGCATAACACCAACGTCCGGTTGTAGCGTAGCCCGTAATCATTTCCACTGGTCCACCTTTTCTTTTTCGGAGTCCAGAACCACTTTTTCTTTTGCACGCAAAAGAAAAAGTGGTTTTACCCGCAGGGGGTACGCCCCATCCGTAAGGCGGCATAGCCGCCAACGGCTGGGCTGTGGCCCCAGCTGGGCAAGCGGAAAACAATCCCCCGTCGGGCAGGCAAAAAAGCGGTTTTCCCCGCAAAGGCCCCACCCCATTCTCCCAACCGCCTTCCCCCGCTTTTCCTCCTCCATCCCCTCCAAGCAAAAATTTTCTTCTCCTTTAAGCCAAACCGAAAGTTTTCATACAACCTCTACTTTGTTGGGAAAACCTTGCAAATATGGTTGAAAAACGGGCTTTATTATGATAGACTTACTTGCGGCCACCTTTGGCGAAATTTGCCGGGGTGTCCTTTCTATTGCCTGAATTTCGGGGGGCCTTCCCCCTTGGAGGAATGCTTTATGCTGCATTATTTTGACCACGCCGCCACCACCCCCGTCTGTCCCGAGGCTGCCCAGGCCGCTCTGGAAGCCATGACCCAGGGCTTCGGCAACCCCTCTTCCGGCTACCCTCTGGGGAAAGCCGCCGCCCAGCGGCGGGAGGCGGACCGCGCCGTCATCGCCAGGGCCTTGGGCTGCCTGCCCGAAGAGCTGTTCTTCACCTCCTGCGGCACCGAGGGGGACAACTGGGCCATCTCCGCCGCCTTGCAGTACAATAAGCGCAATGGCAGCCACATCGTCACCACCGCCATCGAGCATTCCGCTGTTTTGGAGCCTATGAAGCTGCTGCAAAATCAGGGCTACGAGGTCACCTATCTGAAGCCGGACAAAACCGGACACATTTCCCCTGAAGCGGTGAAAGAAGCCATCCGCCCCGACACTATCTTTGTCTCCATCATGCTGGTAAACAATGAGACGGGGACCATTCTCCCCGTCAAAGCAGCGGCCGAAGCCATCAAGGCGGCAGGCTCCCCCGCCCTTCTCCACACCGACGCGGTGCAGGGCTTTTTGAAGGTCCCCTTCACCCCCAAAGAGCTGGGAGCGGACCTTGTAACCATCTGCGGCCATAAGGTCCGTGCCCCCAAGGGCATCGGCGGCCTTTACGTCCGCAAAGAGCTGATCCCCAAGCTGAAGCCCCTGATGGTCGGCGGCGGGCAGGAGCGGGGGCTGCGCCCGGGCACCGAGGCCACCGCCCAGATCGCCGCCTTCGCCGCCGCCGTTCAGGCCTGGACCCCCGGCACTTCCGAGGCCATCGGGGCAGTGAAGGAGTACGCCGCCGACAGGCTCTCCGCCATGGAGGGGGTGGAGATCGTCAGCCGGGGGGACGCCCCCCATGTGCTGGCCCTCTCCCTGCCGGGCTACCCCAGTGAGCCGGTGGTGCGGGCCTTGGGGGACAAGGGGTTCTGCCTCTCCTCCGGCTCGGCCTGTCACCGGGGTAAGCCCAGCCATGTGTTCGCCGCTTTGGGCCTGCCCCCCAAAACCCTGATGGGGGTGCTGCGGGTGTCCTTCGGGCCGGAATCCACCCGGGAAGAGGTGGACCTTCTCTGCGCTGCCCTGGAGGAGATCCGCAGCCAGCTGATAAGCAGGAGCTGAACATGGTCTATCATCCCTTTTCCCTCTTCCCGCCCCGCTGCTTCTGCACCCGGGCCGGACCCGGGGACCTTGCCGTGTCCCCCATTTCACAAATATAATTTTTTCAGGAGGGTCTTATGTTTTCCTATATGAAACAGGGCTCCGCTTTTTACAAAAGCGTGGTGTCCCTGGCCATTCCCATGGTACTGCAAAACATGGTCACCGCCTCTCTGGGCCTGCTGGACACCTTTATGGTGGGCCTGCTGGGAGAGGCGCCCATGGCGGCCGTCACCATGGCAAATACTCCCGTTATGATCGTCATGCTGATGACCTTCGGCCTGCAAAGCGGCGGGTCCGTGCTGATGAGCCAGTTCTATGGCAAGGAGGATTACGACTCCATCAACCGGGTACTGGGCATCGGGTTTTACGCCGCTTCCTTCGTTACCCTGCTTTTCGGCTCCATCCTCTTTTTCTTCCCCAATCAGTTTATGGGGCTGTTCGGCAACGACCCCACCGTGGTGGCCCTGTCGGCCAAATACGCCAGGATCGTGGCCTTCTCCTTCTTCTTTGACTGCATCACCTCGGTCTATGTGGCGGCCCACCGGTCCATGGCAAACCCTAAGCCGGGCCTTTACATCTTTGTCTCCTCCATGGTCATCAACACCTTTTTGAACTGGGTATTCATCTTCGGCAAGCTGGGCGCTCCCGCCCTGGGGGTGGAGGGCGCGGCCCTGGCCACCCTCATCGCCCGGATATCCGAACTTGTGATGACCCTGTTCCATATCTTCACCAACAAGAAGTTTAAGGTCAAACCGGCTTTGGTGTTCCGCCCCGGCGGAGAGATGATCCGGCGGTATGTCCGCTACTCGGTGCCTGTAGTGCTCAACGAGACCATTTACGGCCTTGGCGTGTCCCTCTACCCCACCATCATGGGGCATCTGGCCGGGTCCCAGGCCATTTTGGCGGCCTATGGCATTTCGGGCAACATCGAGAGAATGTGTACCGTGGCCGTCTTCGGCGTCAGCGGCGCCACCTCCATCATCATTGGCCGGTCTGTGGGGGCCGGGATGGAAAGGCAGAAGATCCTGGACATCGGCAAAACCCTGGACACTCTGGCCGTCATGCTGGGGCTGGGTTTTGGGCTTTTCTTTATCGGCGTCACTTACGGCTTCTTTGCCCCGGTCCTCTATCCCCTCTTCGGCCTGTCGGCGGAGGCCACCAAAATTGCCACCATGATGCTGGTTGTCACCTTCGCCACACTGGGCATCCGGGCCTTCAACAGCACCAATGTGGTGGGCGTCATCCGGGGCGGCGGGGATGTGAAGACCGCCTCCCTCATCGACCTGTCCCCCATGTGGCTCATTGCCATCCCGGTCACCGCCGTGGCGGGGCTGGTGCTGCACCAGAGCATTTTTGTGGTCTATCTGTGCATCCAGCTGGAGAATCTGTTTAAGTTTTTCTTTGGCCTTGCCCGGCTTCGTTCGGGGAAGTGGATCAAGGACGTGACACAGGGATAAACGGCATAAAAAGGGTCCACCCCAAAACGGGTGGACCCTTTTCGTTTGGAAAACCTGTTTTATCCCTTTTTGCGGTACTGCTCCACTGCCGAAGTATAGAGGTCACCCCCGTGGGCATCCGCCACTACGATGACGGGGAAATCCACCACCTCCAGCCGATGGACGGCCTCCGGCCCCAAATCGGGATAGGCGATGACTTCCGCCGAGCGGATGGCGTGGGACAGCACTGCCCCGGCGCCGCCCACGGCGGCAAAGTAGACGGCATTGTTGCGGACCACCGCCTCCAGCACGGCAGGGCTGCGGCGGCCCTTTCCCACCATGGCCGCCATGCCCAGATCCAGA
Organism: uncultured Oscillospiraceae bacterium; assembly: GCA_910587345.1. Lineage (GTDB taxonomy): Bacteria > Bacillota > Clostridia > Oscillospirales > Oscillospiraceae > Vermiculatibacterium. The sequence continues at coordinate 105,251 of CAJUKH010000030.1, forward strand.
AGCCGGGGCGTGTATTTGTCCATGCGGCTGGCAGTGGTAGGTCCGGCGGAGCCGATGGGCCTGCCGGGGCGGGCGGGGGTGGGGCCCATGTAATAGATCACACTTCCCTTCACGGGAAAGGGCAGCTCCTCCCCCCGGTCCAGCGCCTCCTGCATCCGCTGATGGGCGGCATCCCGGGCGGAGTAAATGGTCCCCGTGAGACAGACATAGTCGCCAATGCGCAGCTTGCCGGCCTCGGCGGCGTCAAAGGGGATGGAAAGATACTTTTTTTCCATGTCCATACCTCCTTTTTACAGTACCCGGTGGGCGTGCCGGTTCACATGGCAGCAGATATTCACCGCCACAGGCAGGCCCGCAATGTGGGTGGGATAGGTTTCAATATTTACCGCCATAGCGGTGGTCGTGCCCCCCAGTCCCCCGGGGCCGATACCCAAAGCGTTGATCTTCTCCAGCATCTCCCGCTCCAATGCCCGGACGTAGGGGATGGGAGACTCCTCCCGCAGATCCCGGGTCAGGGCGTGCTTGGCCATCAGAGCGCATTTTTCAAAGGTCCCTCCGATGCCAACGCCTACCACCATGGGCGGGCAGGCGTTGGGGCCGGCCTCTTCAACGGCGGAGAGTATGGCGTTCTTGACCCCTTCCAGCCCGTCGGCGGGCTTCAGCATATAGATACGGCTCATATTCTCGCTGCCGAAGCCCTTGGGCGCCACCGTGATCTCCACCCGGTCCCCGGGGACGATCTCGCAGTGGAGCACGGCGGGGGTGTTATCCCCCGTGTTCACCCGCTCGATGGGGTCCCCAACCACCGACTTGCGGAGATAGCCCCGGTCATACCCCCGGCGGACCCCTTCGTCCACCGCCGTTTTCAGCGCTCCCCCTGTCAGATGGACCTCCTGCCCCAGACGGAGAAAAACCACGGTCATGCCGGTATCCTGACAGATGGGGATCTGCTCGGTCCGGGCCAGATGCAGATTTTCCTGAAGCTGGTCCATCACCAGTTTTCCCAGGGGAGACCCTTCCTCCTCCACCGCTTTGGTAAAGGCGGCCTCCATATCCTCGCTGAGCGTATGGGTGGACTCAATACACATATCGCATACCGCCGCAGTGATTTGAGATACGTCTACTTCTCTCATGGCTGCGCCTCCCTTACACCCGGGCCACACCGGAGCGGACCGCTTCTTCCGCCACGGCACGGGCCACGGTGTCGGCCGCCCGGCGGTCCAGTGCGGCGGGGAGGATGCACTGGGGACTCAGCTCCTCGGGAGAGATCATATCGGCCAGCGCCTGAGCTGCCTGACGCTTCATCCCTTCGGTGATCTCCCGGGCACGGACGGAGAGTGCCCCTTTGAAAATGCCGGGGAATACCAGCACATTGTTGATTTGGTTGGGGTAGTCGCTCCGGCCGGTGCCCACCACTGCGGCCCCGCCCTTCAGGGCCTCTTCGGGCATGATCTCGGGGGTGGGGTTGGCCATGGCGAAGACAATGCCCTCTTTCATGGTAGAGACCATCTCCGCCGTTACAAGGCCGGGACGGGAGACCCCGATGAAGGCGTCCGCCCCCTTCATCGCATCGGCCAGGGCGCCGTGCTCATGGCCCAGATTGGAGATATGGCTCAGCTCCTCCTGACCGCTGGTCAGCCCCTCGTCCCCTTCGCAGATGATGCCGTGGATGTCGCACATGATAATGTTGCCAAAGCCCATGGAAATGAGCAGCTTGCCGATGGCGCAGCCCGCCGCTCCGGCGCCGTTGATCACCACACGCAGCTTGCCCATCTCCTTGCCGGTGACCTTCACGGCGTTCAGGAGAGCAGCGGCGGTGACGATGGCGGTGCCATGCTGGTCGTCATGGAAGACGGGGATGTCGCACCGCTCCTTCAAGCGGCGCTCCACCTCGAAGCAGCGGGGGGCGGCGATGTCCTCCAGATTGATGCCGCCGAAGCTCTTGGAGATGAGCGCGATGGTCTCCACCAGCTTATCGGTGTCTTTGGTGTCCACGCAGATGGGGAAGGCGTCCACGCCCCCCAGTTCTTTGAAGAGGGCGCACTTGCCCTCCATCACCGGCATACCGGCCACGGGGCCGATGTCCCCAAGGCCCAGAACGGCGGTGCCGTCGGTGATGACGGCCACCAGATTGGCCCGGCGGGTCAGGCGGAAGGATTCCTCCTCGTCGGCCTGAATGCGAAGACAGGGCTCCGCCACGCCGGGGGTATAGAGAAGGGACAGGTCCTCCGGGCTTTCGATGTGCTTGCGGGAGATGACCTCGATCTTCCCCTGAAGCTGTCCATGTAAGGCGAGAGATCGTTCTGCGATGGTGCTCATGGTGTTTCCTCCTTTGCTGTATCAGTTCTCCCCCTGAATGCCGGGGGCAGTCATGGCGTAGGGGTCCAGAATGGAATCCATTTGGGTCTGGGTCAGCAGCCCCCGCTCCAGAATGATCTCCCGGACGGGCCGGCCGGTGCGCTGGGCCTCCTTGGCGGCATCGGCGGCGGGTTGGTAGCCCACATGGGGGCAGATGGCGGTGATGATGCCGATGCTGCCGTCCACCAGGGCCTTGCACCGGTCTGCATTGGCGGTGATACCCAGAATGCAGTTGTTGATCAGGGTATCCACCCCCCGCCCGATGGCTTCGATGGACTGGAAGAGCGTGTAAAAGATCACCGGCTCGAAGGCGTTCAGCTCCAGCTGGCCGGCCTCGGAGGCCATGGTGATGGTCACATCGTTGCCCATGACCAGGAAGGCCACCTGATTCACCACCTCGGGGATGACGGGGTTCACCTTGCCGGGCATGATGGAGGAGCCGTTCTGCTTGGCGGGCAGGTCGATCTCCCCCAGGCCGGTACGGGGGCCGGAGGACATGAGCCGCAGGTCGTTGCACATTTTGGACAGGGTGACGGCGCAGCTTTTCAGGATGCCGGACACCGCCGGGTAACAATCCAGGTTCTGGGTGCCGTCAATGAGGTCGGGGGCCTGGGTCAGCCCCTCCCCCGTCAGTTCCGACAGCTTGCCCACCACCCGGCGGACATAGTCGGCGTTGGCGTTGAGACCGGTGCCGATGGCGGTGCCGCCCAGATTCAAACTCCGCAGCTCCTCCTTGGCCCGGTCAAAGCGGACAATATCCCGGGCCACGGCGGCGGCATAAGCGTGGAACTCCTGCCCCAGACGGATGGGAACGGCGTCCTGCAACTGGGTCCGGCCCATTTTAATAATGCCGTCAAACTCCTTCGCCTTGTCCAGCAGGGCCTGCTCCAGACGGCGGAGCTGGGTTTGGGTCTCGTTCAAAAGAGCGATGGCCGCCAGCTTGCCGCAGGAGGGAAAAACATCGTTGGTGGACTGGCCGAAGTTCACATGGTCGTTGGGGCTGACCAGAGCGTAGTCGCCCTTCTCCCCGCCCAGCAGTTCGATGGCCCGGTTGGCGATGACCTCGTTGGCGTTCATGTTCAGCGAGGTGCCGGCGCCCCCCTGGATGGCGTCCACAATAAACTCTCCGTGGAGCTTGCCGGCGATGACCTCGTCACAGGCGGCAACGATGGCGTCGGCCTGCTTTCGGTCCAGCTCCCCCACCGCCAGGTTGGTGAGCGCCGCCGCCTTTTTGATCTGGGCCACGGCAATGATAAGCTGGGGGTGCATCCCGTGCCCTGTGATGTGAAAGTTTTCCTTGGCCCGCAGGGACTGCACCCCGTAATAGGCCTCTTTGGGGACCTGCTTGTCCCCGATGGAGTCATGCTCCAGACGAAACCCGGTTCTTTTTTCCTCCATGATATGGCCCTCCGTTTCTTTTTCTGTTTTGACAACTTTTTTCCCGGATATTCCTTGCTTTTAGTATAAAATTGTGATATTATATTTGCAAATACATATTAAATTATATATATTATAGATAAATAACTATATTATAAGGTGGAATGGCTATGTTCCAGGGGATGCGGTATGTGTACGAGGTCTACAAAGAGATGAGCTTTTCCCGGGCAGCCAAAAATCTGTATATCAGCCAGCCCTCCCTCAGCACGGCGGTCAAGAAGGCGGAGGACCGGATCGGCTTTCCCATTTTTGACCGCAGCACCTCCCCCATCCAGCTTACTGAGCTGGGGCGGGAGTATATCCGGGCCGCCGAAACCATGCTGGATGTGGAAAACGGCTTTCGCAGCTATGTGGACGACCTGAGCGGGATGCGGAACGGCTCCTTGACCATCGGCGCCACCAACCTGTTTGCCTCCTTTGTGCTGCCGCCTTTGCTGGCCCGGTTCATTCAAAAATACCCTATGATCCATATCGAGCTGGCGGAGAACGGCACGGTAACGCTGGCGGAGCAGCTGGCCGCAGGTAAGCTGGATCTGGTGGTGGACTATGCCCTCCCCGACGAGGCGGGGTTTGGGCGGAAATTTCTCTTTCAGGAGCATCTGCTGCTGGCAGTGCCGGCGGCCTTCCCCTGCAACGATCAGGCCCGGAATTACGCCTTTACCCCGGCGGCGGTGAAGGAGGATGTGCATCTGACCTCCCGGGTCCCCCCTGTTCCTCTGGAGCTGTTTCAGGAGGAGCCATTCCTTCTGCTGCGGCAGGGGAACGACACCCGGGAGCGTGCGGAGGCTCTGTGCCAAACCAGCCGCTTTTTCCCCAAGATCCGGCTGGAGCTGGAACAGCAGATCACCACCTACCACCTGACCAGCTCCGGCATGGGCATCTCCTTTGTCAGCGATATGCTGATCAAACAGATCCCCGACGACCCTGGGGTGGTCTTTTATAAGCTGGACCCCCGGATCGCCACCCGGGAGGCCGGGTTCTACTACCGGCGCAACCGGTACATGAGCCGGTCGGTCCAGGAGTTTTTGAAGCTGTTGAACGGAGCGGCATAAAATAGTTTTTATCTATAAGATATATAGCTATTAGAAAATATCTTCAGGCGGTCTCCATTGCGTTTGACCCTTAAAATATTGTATAATGGCGGCAGCAAGATAACCGAAAAGGAGGGTTTTTCATGAAAGTTCTGTTCATCGGCAACAGCCACACCTTTGTCCACTATGTACCCGCCCGGTTCCAGCAGTTCTGTGCCAATAACGGCGTCATTGCCGAGGCCGCCATGCTCACCCACCCCGGGGTGGGGCTTCACTGGCACGCCTGCCAGTCGGAGACCTATTTCAACTTGCTCTATGGCAATTTTGATGCGGTGGTGATGCAGCACAACGCCCACCCCTTCCCGGGGAAGGCGTCGGTGCTGGAGGGGGTGGAGGCCATCTGCTCCATGACCCCGGCCCGGACGAAGAAGTATCTTTACATGACCTGGAGCGAGAAAAAGAACCCGGAGGGGCAGGCCATTATGACCGAGGCCTACGAGGAGGCGGCGGAGAAGTTCGGGGCCACAGTGTGCCCCGTGGGCAGGCTATGGTGGCCCTTGATGGCGGCCCACCCCTGTGAGGAATTCTACTTCCCTGACGGGGAGCACACCTCGGTGCTGGGGGCCTCTCTGGCGGCGGTGGTCATCGGCCGGACCATTCTGGGCCTGCCCACCGAAAACGCCGAACGGTGCTATGAGGAGGCCCAGGCTCTGGTGCCCATGCAGCTGGACCCCCGGATGCCCGACATGGTTTGGGAGGACGGCAAAGCCGGGTTCAAAGGCTCCCGGTACAGCATTGAGATGGGAGTCGGCGAGGGGGGGATGTTGGGGTTCTCCCTGATTCCAAACAAATAAAAAGAACAAAAAATACCCGCTCTCTTTGAAGAGAGCGGGTATTTTTCCGGCAAGATATTATAAATGTTTGTTGTGTATAAGGTCATTGTCGTATGATTTTGCCACCCAAGAACTACAGATACTTCCCCCGCCTCAACTGGGTCATATGTATTTATTACCCATCCACAGCCGTCTGCCCTGTCAGTGTTTTCTGTTGGAACCTTAGACATGACAGTGTCAATGCCAACCAACATATTCGAGATGCCTTCTGATCCCGCCGCAACCGACCAGTAAATTGTCTTACAAACTCTTTTAAATCAATTTTGTATGTTTGGTAATTATAATTGCAATTATAAGAGTTATTGTTTCAGCTGCAAACGGAGCGACCCAAATCATTTCTTTTCCAAATAGCATATCAAAAGTCAAATCCCAAATCCGCTGCTTTTTCAGTAAAACTTTTACATATTTTGTTACTCTTATTTTGTAAACAAAACTAAATTGATAAGTTCATATTTTATTTACAACCCTTTCTATTGACATTCTTTGCCGGTGGTGGTAGAGTATCTTTAGCACTCAGAGATATTGAGTGCTAATCTCAATTTTTTGAAGAAAGAGGTGATGGTTTTGGAGTTGAGCGACCGAAAGAAAAAGATCCTCCGGGCCGTCATCGAGTGTTATGTACAAAACGCCGAGCCGGTGGGGTCCAAGGCGGTGGCCCAGTGGGCCGGGCTGGATGTGTCCCCGGCCACCATCCGCAACGACATGGCGGACCTGGAGGAGCAGGGCTATCTGGAACAGCCACACACCTCCGCAGGACGCATCCCGTCGGCCAAAGGCTACCGTCTCTACGTCAACGAGTTGATGGAAGACTACAAGCTCTCCATTCAGGAGACCGAGCGGATCAACGAGGCCTTGCGGGGCAAGATGAGCGCACTGGACAAGGTCATCGACGAGGCGGGCCGGGTGGTGGCCAAGCTGACCCAATACCCCGCCTTCGCCCTCACCGCCGCCCCGGAGCGGGTGACCATCCGTCGGTTCGACCTGCTGGCGGTGGAGGAAAGCTCCTTTATCGCCGTGGTGATGACCGACACCAACGTGGTCCGAAACAAACTCTTTAAGCTGGAAAGCCCCACTTCCCAGCCTCAGCTGCAAATGCTGGGGACCCTTCTGAACACCGGATTTACCGGGTTGCCCCTCTCCGAGCTGGCCCCCGCTTTGGAAAAGGTTGCCCCCCATGCGGCTCCGGAGGCCTATGAACTCATCCAGCTGGTGGTAGAGTTCGGCGCTGAGGTACTGGAGGAGCTGGCCCGGAGGGATATCCACACCGCCGGCATCGCCAATCTGCTGGAGCACCCCGAATATAAATCTCTGGAGAAAGCCCAGCCACTGATGAGCCTTCTGTCCGAAGCCGATTTAGGCCCCTTGCCCGCCACCGTATCCTCCGGCGGCCCCACCGATATCGTTATCGGACCGGAAAACGTGAACGAGGCATTGAAAGATTCCAGCGTCATCATGGCAAGCTATGACCTGGGGGACGGAATGAAGGGACTCATCGGCGTGGTGGGACCCACACGAATGGATTACGCCAAGATATCGGCCCGGCTGGCCTATGTGGCCCAGGGCCTGTCCTGGATCGCCGGCCAGGGGGGGCTGCCCCCCGGCGGGCTGCCGGATGAACATGATACCAAGGAGGCATAGCCCTGATGAGTGAAGAAAAAGACATCCGCCCCGAGGAGGCGGAGGAGCTGGAAGCCACCCCCGAAACCCAGGGTGGAGAAGACACCGCCCCGGAGGCGGAGACTCCCCCGGAGGAGGCCGACGGGGAGGTCATTGAGGTCAATCCCCTTCAGCCCCTGCTGGACGAGATGCAGGCCCAGCTGGTGGAGAAGGAGGACAAACTGCTGCGGCTGGCCGCCGAGTTTGACAACTTCCGCCGCCGAAGCCAGAAGGAGAAGGACGGCGTCTGGGCCGACGCCACCGCCAAGGCGGTAAACGCCCTGCTGCCGGTCTATGACAATCTGGAGCGGGCCTTGAAGCAGGAGACCGCCGACGAAGCCTATAAAAAAGGCGTGGAAATGACCATGGCGGGGCTGATGAAGGCACTGGAAGGTCTGGGCGTCACCCAGATCGACGCTACCGGCCGGCCCTTTGACCCCAATGTCCACAATGCGGTCATGCATATTGAGGATGAGAGTTTTGGAGAAAATACCGTAGCCGAAGTCTTCCAGGCCGGGTTTATGCTGGGGGAGAAGGTCATTCGGTTTGCCATGGTAAAAGTGGCGAATTAAAAGAAGCGGCGTGCTGAGGGGACCAAGGCCGGAGCGAAGCGAAATTTTGGCGGGACAAAGCCCGGAAAAATTTTGCGAAGTCGAAGGCGTCAACCCCAGAAGCGGCCATACTGCTTCGCACCATGACAGCCCATTTCATTCGTATAAAACAAATTTACCATATATTAGGAGGAACCAACTATGTCTAAAATCATCGGTATCGACCTGGGCACCACCAACTCCTGCGTGGCCGTAATGGAAGGCGGCGAGGCCGCCGTCATCGCCAACGCCGAGGGCAACCGCACCACCCCTTCCGTTGTGGCCTTCTCCAAGGAGGGAGAGCGCATGGTGGGCCAGGTGGCCAAGCGGCAGGCCGTCACCAACCCTGACCGCACCGTTATCTCCATCAAGCGGGAGATGGGTTCTGACTACAAAGTCACCGTGGACGGCAAGAACTACACTCCTCAGGAGATCTCCGCCATGGTGCTGCAGAAGCTGAAGAGCGACGCCGAGGCCTATCTGGGAGAGTCCGTCAGCGAGGCGGTCATCACCGTTCCCGCCTACTTCACCGACGCCCAGCGGCAGGCCACCAAGGACGCCGGCCGCATTGCCGGCCTTGACGTAAAGCGTATTATCAACGAGCCTACCGCTGCGGCGTTGGCCTACGGTATCGACAAGGAGAACGACCAGAAGATCATGGTCTACGACCTGGGCGGCGGCACCTTCGATGTGTCCATTCTGGAGATCGGCGACGGGGTCATTGAGGTGCTGGCCACCGCCGGCAACAACCGGCTGGGCGGCGACGACTTTGACAAGGCCATTATGGACTGGATGGCCGAAGAGTTCAAGAAGGACACCGGCATTGACCTGACCGGCGACAAGGTGGCCATGCAGCGGCTGAAAGAGGCCGCCGAGAAGGCCAAGATCGAGCTGAGCGGCGTCACCTCCTCCAACATCAACCTGCCCTATATCACCGCCGATGCCACCGGCCCCAAGCACCTGGACCTGACCCTGACCCGGGCCAAGTTTGACCAGTTGACCACCCATCTGGTGGATGCCACCTCCGGCCCTGTGAAGCAGGCCATGAGCGACGCCGGCCTCACCGGCAGTGACATCTCCAAGGTGCTGATGGTGGGCGGCTCCAGCCGTATCCCCGCCGTGCAGGAGATGGTGAAGAAGCTCACCGGCAAGGAAGGCTTCAAGGGCATCAACCCCGATGAGTGCGTGGCCATGGGCGCTGCCCTTCAGGGCGGCGTTCTGGCCGGCGATGTTCAGGGGCTGCTGCTGGTGGACGTCACCCCCCTGTCCCTGGGCATCGAGACCCAGGGCGGCGTGTTCACCAAGCTCATTGAGCGCAACACCCGCATCCCCACCCGGGCCAGCCAGATCTTCACCACCGCCGCCGACAACCAGACCAGCGTGGAGGTCAACGTCCTCCAGGGCGAGCGTGAGATGGCCCAGTACAACAAGTCTCTGGGCCGCTTCAATCTGGAAGGCATCGCCCCCGCCCGCCGTGGGGTGCCCCAGATCGAAGTCACCTTCGACATTGACGCCAACGGCATTGTGAATGTCTCCGCCAAGGACATGGGCACCGGCCGGGAGCAGCACATCACCATCGCCTCCTCCACCAATATGTCCAAGGAGGACATCGAGAAGGCCGTGCAGGAGGCCCAGCAGTTCGCCGCCGAGGACGCCAAGAAGAAGGAAGAGGTGGAGGTCCGCAATCAGGGCGAGCAGATGGTCTACCAGACCGAAAAGGCCATGGAGGACCTGAAGGATAAGCTGGAAGCCGGCGACAAGGCCACTCTGGAGACCGCTTTGAACAAGCTGAAGGAGGCCTTGAAGGGCAGCGACACCGCCGCCATCAAGGCGGCCACCGAGGAGCTGAGCCAGGCCTTCTACCCCATCACCGAGAAGCTCTATCAGCAGGCAGCTCCCCAGGGCGGTCAGCCCGGCCCCGACATGGGCGGCGCCGGCTTCTCCGGCGGCCCTGCTGATGACGGCGTGGTGGACGCCGACTATACCGTGGTGGATGACGACGACAACAAATAATCAGGGATGACCGGGCGGGGCGTACCCCTTGCGGGTAGTCACACCCGTTTCTCCTGTCTTCCCATATCCCTCAAAAGAGGTGAACACATAAATGCCAGAGCAAAAGCGAGATTTTTATGAGGTGCTGGGGGTCTCCCGGGGGGCTTCTGACGACGAGATCAAGAAGGCCTACCGGAAGCTGGCCAAGCAGTATCACCCGGACCTGAATCCGGGAGATAAGACCGCCGAGGCCAAGTTCAAAGAGATCAACGAGGCATACGAAATTTTGACCGACAAGGACAAGAGAAGCCGCTATGACCAGTTCGGCCACGCCGGGGTGGACCCCAACTTTGGGGCCGGCGGGGGCGGCTTCGGCGGGTTCAACATGGGGGACATCGACCTGGGGGACCTGTTCGGCTCCTTCTTCGGCGGCGGCTTTGGCGGCGCCCAGCGGGCCAACCCCAACGCCCCCCGGCGGGGGGAGAACCTCCGCACGGCGGTGACCATCTCCTTTGAGGAGGCGGCCTTCGGCTGTGAGAAGGAGATCACCGTCACCCGCTCGGAGCCCTGTCAGACCTGTCACGGAAACGGCTGCGCCCCGGGCACCACCGCCGAGGTCTGTCCCGACTGCCACGGCACCGGTTCCATCCGTATCCAGCGGGGGGGCGGGGCCTTCACCTTCGCCACCTCCGCCCCCTGTACCCGGTGTCAGGGCACGGGACGCATCATCCATACCCCCTGTCCCGACTGCCACGGAGAGGGTTCCGTCCGCAAACAGCGGAAGCTGACTGTCACCATCCCTGCCGGCATCGACAACGGTCAGGCCATCTCCCTGCGGGGTCAGGGCGGGGCCGGGGTCAACGGCGGCCCTGCGGGGGACCTGCTCATCTCGGTCACCGTTCGGCCCAGCGACAAGTTCCGCCGGGAGGGCACGGCGGTCTACTACGACCAGCCGGTGTCCTTCGCCCAGGCGGCCTTGGGGGCCAAACTGACCATCCCCACCATTGACGGCAATGTGGAATATACCATGCCAAGGGGCACCCAGCCGGGCACCACCTTCCGCCTGCGTGGGAAGGGCTTCCCCTCGGTCAACGGCCGGGGCCGGGGCGACCAGTTCGTCACCGTCCGGGTGGAAGTGCCCACCTCCCTCACCCGGGAGCAGGAGGAGGCTTTGAACGCCTTTGCCGAGGCCATGGGCGAGGAGGAAGCCGAGGGCGGAAAAGGTTTTTTTGACAAGAGACGGAAGAAGAAGTAAAATAGAGAGGCAGATTTTTCTGCCTCTCTATTTTTGCATTTCGGAGGCTCTGCCATGAGATATGTCACTCCATCCGCCCTCTTTGCCGTGGGCACCCTGGCCGCAGTGTTTTTCTTCTGGATGCGGTATATCTCCGCCGCCCAAAACAGCCCTGTGGAGCTGCAATGGGTCCGGGGAGAAGACGACGCCCCGCTTGCCTTTGCGGGCAGGTGCCACCCCATGGAGAAATCCGACCGGCTGCCGGTTTTGCTCATCACGGTGATTTATGCCCTCACCGCTTTCTTCCAGCTGGGGGATCTAACGGCCCCACAGGAGACCTATGACTTTTCCGCCGGCAGTACCGCCCTTATCCGTGTGGAGGGGGAGGCGGTCTATACCACCGGCTTTCGCTACTATTCCGGCCTGGGCACCGGCAGCTATAACATCGAGATCTCCGCCGATGGGGAGCACTGGTCCACCCTGTGGCAGCGGAAGGACGACTCGGAGGATACGAGCAAGGTCACCGGCTATTTCTTCGCCGATGCCGAGGGCTATCCCCCCAACTACGCCCTGACCCAGAAGTACAATCAGCTTTATAAGTGGATCGATGTGACGGTGGAAAACCCCCAGTATGTCCGCTATCTCCGCATCACGGGGAAGGCGGACAAGGAGGTGTTGGAGCTGTCCCGACTGTGCCTTCTGGGCCAGGACGGGCAGCCCGTCCGATTCAACTGGACCGGTACGGAGGCAGAGCGCTTCCCCCAACTTTTTCTGGTGGACGAAACGGTACCCGACAGATCCACCTGGCACAACTCCACCTACTTTGATGAGATCTACCACGCCCGCACCGCCAAGGAGCATATCGACGGGGTCTATCCCTATGAGGTGACCCACCCGCCCCTGGGCAAACTGCTGATGGGTATCGGCATCCGGCTGTTTGGCATGACCCCCTTCGGCTGGCGCTTTACCGGGACCCTCTTTGGGGTGCTGATGCTGCCCATCCTCTATGTCTTTTTAAAGAACATGTTCGGCAAAACGGCGGTGGCCGCCTGCGGCACCATCCTCTTTGCCACCGAGTTCATGCACCTGACCCAGACCCGTATCGCCACCATCGACACTTACGGGGTCTTTTTCATCCTTCTCATGTATTTCTTTATGTACCGCTACCTGACCCTCCCCGCTGGGACCTCCTTCGCCAAAGGGACCCTGCCCCTTTTCCTGTCAGGGCTTTTCTGGGGGCTGGGGGCGGCCAGCAAGTGGACGGTGTTTTATGCCGGCATCGGCCTTGCCCTTCTTTACTTCATGGGCTTTTACCAGAAGCTGCGGGACTGGCCGGAGGATGGGGAGGTCAGCGCCGGCCCCTGGGCGGCCAGGACACTGCTCTTCTCGGTGCTGTGCTTTGTCCTTATCCCCTTCGCCATCTACACCGCCGCCTATATCCCCTACGCCCAGGCCCGGGAAGTCGAGCTGTTCGCCCACAGCGACACGAACGGCCTTGCCCTTCTCTTCCAAAATGTCTGGGGAAAATTCACCTTTGCCGGGGAAGGAAAATTTGAAGGGGCCTATATCCCCCAGGACAACCTGCTCAACATCATGGCAAACAACCAGTGGTATATGTTCAACTATCACAGCGGGGTCACCCAGGCCCACCCCTATGCCTCCCGGTGGTTCCACTGGCTGGTGAACGGCAGGCCCATTCTCTACTATATGGACAATGTATACGAAGGAGCTGTCCTGACCCAAACCACCCGCTTTGCCGCTTTCGCAAACCCCGTCACCTGTTGGGCTGGACTGGGGGCCATCCTCACCTGCATGGCCCGGTCCTTCCGCCGGACCTGGGCCAAGGTGGCCGCATTGCTGGTTCTGGGCGGAGCAGGGGTCCTCGCCCTTCTCAAAGTGGACCATTTTCTGGCGGAGAAGGCTTCCTTTACCAACCATCTCCTTCTTCTGGGCATCGGGGTGGCCCTCTATCTGCTTCTCACTGCTCTGGCCCTTCTGGGCGCCAATGGTCATGACGGCCGGGCCGCATTCCTCTCGGTGGGCTATTTGAGCCAGCTTCTGCCCTGGCTTCTCATCGGGCGGACCACCTTTGAATACCACTACTTCCCCTCTCTCCTCTTCCTCACCATGGCTCTGGCCTACCTGTTTAACGGCCTGATGGAGTGGGACCGGGGGTGGCGGAAGCCGGTCTATGGGCTGACGGGGCTCAGCGTGGGCCTCTACGCTCTCTTCTACCCCGTCCTCATCGGACTTACCATCCCCGGCTGGTATCAACCGCTGGTCAAATGGCTGGAAAGCTGGCCGTTCTGACCCGAAGAGCGGAGCAACGGTCCGCCGAGGGGCTAACGCCGGAGCGGAGCGAAAAGGCGGCGGCCGGTCAGCCGACCAGAGCCTTTTTGCGAAATCGGAGAAGTTAGCCCCGAAGCGCCCGGACCATTGCACAGCTTGACCCCAAGGAGGTTGACCCCCCATGTTCCTCGCCGATCAGCACACCCACTCCCGGTCCTCCCCTGACGGGTCGGCCTCTATTGGGGAGATGGCGGCCGCCGCCCGGGATGCCGGGCTTTCCGCCCTTTGTATCACGGACCACTGTGACCTGCTGGACTTTCGGGGGCGGCCGGACCTGTCCTTCTCCTGGGCGGGTATCGAGGCCGACTTGGCCGAAGCCCGCTCCGCCCTTCCCCACGTTCCCATTTTCATGGGGCTGGAACTGGGAGAACCATGGGAGGCCCCGGAGTTTGCCGCTGCCGTCACCGCCCATCCGGAGCTGGACTTTGTGCTGGGTTCTGTCCACAACCTGCCCTCCGCTCTGGGCGGGCAGGACTTCTACTTCGTCAATTACCAAAGCGAGGCGGACTGCTATGCCGTGCTGGACCCCTACTTCGATTCCCTGACGGGCCTGGCCGCCATGGACTGTTACGACTCCCTGGCTCATATCATCTACCCCCTTCGCTATATGAACACCCGGGACGGCAACCACGCCGCTCTGGACCGGTACGAGGACCCACTGCGCCGAATCTTCGCCATTTTGGCAGATAAGGGCAAAGCCCTGGAGGTCAACACCTGCCGGGGGACCACGGTAGAGGACTGGCGGTGGCTGCTGGGGCTTTATCGGGATTGCGGTGGGAAATATATCACCCTGGGCAGCGACGCCCACTGTCCGGAGGATGTGGGCAAGGGTCTTTGGGACGCCGCCCGGCTTTTGAAAGAGACCGGCTTTTCCAAGCTGACCCACTATGTGAAGCATCAGCCCCGGCTGACCGAGTTATACTAATACCAAGGAGGAAACACATTATGATCGCACTGGGTTCTGACCACGGAGGCTATGCCCTCAAGCAGCACGTTATGGCTTATCTGACCGAAAAGGGCATCCCTTACAGGGATTTCGGCTGTGATTCCACCGACTCCTGCGACTACCCCGACTTCGGCTCGGCCGCCGCCCGGGCGGTGGCCGATGGAACATGCGAGAAGGGCATCGTCATCTGTACCACCGGCATCGGTATCTCCATCGCCGCCAACAAGGTGAAAGGGGTCCGCTGTGCCCTCTGCTCCGACCCCCTTTCCGCCGAGATGACCCGCCGGCATAACGACGCCAATATGCTGGCCATGGGGGCGGGCATGGTCGGCCCCAATCTGGCCCTGCGGATGGTGGAGGTTTTTCTTGCCACCGAATTTGAAGGGGGACGGCATCAGCGGCGGGTGGACAAGATCACCGCCTTGGAAGCGTAATGCCAGCAGACAAAAAATTGCCGGAGGAAATTCCTCCGGCAATTTTTTATCTGTTATTCGTCCTTCCAGCTGCACCGGACAATACATTTCAAACTCTGCCCGTCCACGGTGGCGGTGATGGTACAGGTGCCCTTGCCCACGGCGGTAACGGTGCCGTCAGCGGCCACGGTGGCCACGGCGGCGTTGCTGGAGGTCCAGCTCACATTGGAGCTGGTGCCCGAAACCTTCAACGGCCATTTGTCCCCGGCGAAGGCCAGGGTAAAGTCCTCCCGGCTCAGGGTCAGGCCGGAGGAGGATGTGCCGGAGTTTCCGCTTCCGGAGGGGGTGCTGGCAGGGGCTGAGGTGGCGGCAGAGCCTTCAAACCGGCAGCGGAAAATACAGCTCTTCTCCCCTGCGCCCGCCACGGTGGCGGTGATGGTGGCCGTACCGGGACCTACGGCGGTGACCACACCGTTCCAGGATACCGAAGCCACATTGGGGTTGCTGGACTTCCATGTCACATCCCCCCGTGCGTTGGCGGGAGTATATGTAATCCGCATATTATAGACCTCGCCCACATGGAAGAAGCTCAGATCCTCCGCGCTCAGGGCAAAGCCGGTGGGGGCCACGATATCCACCGAAGGGGTGGTCACCTGGGGCTGGGCCGGCTGGGTGGGGACCGGGCTGGAAGTGACAGTGGCGCTCTCCTCCGGTGTGGGAGTGGGATCGACCTCGTCGGTGCCAGTGGGGGCCACACTCTGGGAAATGGTGGGGACCGGACTCTCTTCCTCTTTGGGCGGTTTACTCTTTCCCAGCAGAGAGCGAACGATGGAGGTGACGATACACACCGCCGCAATGATAAGGGCCAGAGAGATCAGGGTCCCCACAATGCTCCGCACGGAAAAGCCCTGTCCCCTGCCCCGGCCGCCGGAGCCACCGGCCAGCCGCTTGCCGCCGGAGCGGCGCGGCTCGTCGTCATACTCCTCCAGCTCGTCCCAGCCGCCGGTTCCGTCCTCATTACAGAAGGGGCAGTGTTTATAGGTGACGGAGTACATCTCTCCGCAATAGGGACATTTCACCAGTTCATTTTTGGTTCCTCGGGTCCGTGCCACGGGCCATCCCTCCGTTCCGGTTTTTTCCCTTTCATTTTACACGTTTTCTCCAAAGCCGTCAACGGGTCAGGGCCATCTGTCACCATTTTGTAATTCCCTTTTCACAAATTGTTCACGGATAGAAGCTTCGATAGACCTGCCCGTCGCACAGCTCCACATGGCGCTGTGCGGCCAGCTCCTCCACCGTCACGAAGAGGAACCCCTCTTCATGCAGTGCATCCACCACCGCCAGAGCCGCCTCCACCGAGGTGGAATAGATATCGTGAAGCAGTATGATGTCCCCGTCCTTTGCCCGGGAGACGATATGCCGGGTAATGCGTTCGGCATTTTTGTCGTCCCAGTCCTCCGGGTCGATGGACCAGAGGATGATGGCACTGCCCGCCCGGCGCTCCACCCCGGCGTCCACCATACCGTAGGGCGGGCGAAGAAGAAAGTTTTCCCGGCCCAGGATCTCCCCCAAAAGCTGCCGGCTTCTGTCCACCTGGGCGGAGAAATCGGCGGCGTTCAATGCGGTCAGACATTTGTGGTCATAGGTGTGGATGCCGATCTGATGGCCCTCGGCCTCCATTCGCCGCACAATGTCCTCGTTGCCGGGAACCTGCTCCCCAATGAGGAAGAAGGTGGCGGGCACGCCCCGCTGGGCAAGGCCGTCCAGCAGAGGCCCCGTGGTGGACCGGCGGGGGCCGTCGTCAAAGGTGAGGGCAATGAATTTGGTCTCCTGCTCCTGCTCTACCTCCGCCGGGCCGTCTACAGGCAGGGCTACGGTCATGCGACGGTCCGTTTCCAGGGCCAGAAATGGGAGAAACAGGGCCAAAGCCAGAAAAAAGGCCCCATATTTTCCCTCTTTTCCCATTTTCTTCACCCCGTTTCACACCGTGATATGGCAACATCCAGTATGCGCAGAAGACGGGTGCTTTTTTCTGCCAAAATTTTCTGCCCGTTTTAAAAGGAAAAGCGGTCATCTCTTTGAAAGGGGATTCGGCCGGGATTGCCCTCTGCCCGCAGGATGGGCCCTTCCGTCAGGGCATAGACCACCGACCACACCGTATCCTTCCCTTCGGAGCGGTCATACTGGCAGAGAAAGCCCCTCTCCCCCACCAGCAGCGCCGTGGCCGCCCGGGCGGTCATGGTCTCTCCCTCCGCCGTCAGGGCCTTTGTCATGGTATCCCACCGCTCGGCCGAGCGCCAGTCGTCCACCCCCCGCCTCTGGAATGGAGCCATAGCGGGCAGAGAGAACCGGTTTACCGCCCCCACAAATGGCTTTGCCGGTCCGGGGCGGCCCACCGCCATGGTCTGGGGTGCCAATTCCACAAGGGCCATGTCCCCGGTTTTATCAGCCAGGACCAGGGTCTGGGCGGAGGCAATGGGCAATTTCTTCAGGGCGGCAAGGGCCTCCGCCACCTTTTCGCAGTGTTCCAGAACATACCGCACCAACATCCCGGCATTAAACCCGGGACGAACCGCCGTACCCGCCACCGCCGTCATGCCAACGGCAAGGCCCTTTTCGTTGACCCCGTCCTCCATCTCCACAAAGGCGGTGGTGTTGGCGGTAAAGGCGTGACCGCCGTCGGTGAAGCGGTAAATCACATTTTGATTATTCTGCGCCAAAGAAGCCCAAAAATCACTGTTTCTGCCCAAAAATACCCCTTTTTGATTGGATACCGCAAAGCAGGTACAGTGACTTTGGGGCACGAGGGCATACATGGAAAAAAGCACCGCCTCCAGTTCCTCCGCCGGACAGTTCTGGCCCTTTGCCAGACCCTGTATCTCCTCCAGCATGGCGGGGAAATGCCGCTGGTAAATGCCCCGGCAGGCCCGGCCGAAGGTGATTTGGGGTTCTTCCAGGGAGTAGGGAACGTGGTCTAAAATCTGATAGCCCTTCTCCCTCAGTTCCCTTCCCCAGCGCATCCCTATCTCTCTGTGACTTCCATAAAATTCGCTGTGTTCCATTGTGTCTCATTCCTTCCGATCATACTTGGCGGCCACCGTAAAAACAGCATAGGCCACAGCGAAAAAATCCGCAACCCCGATTTATTTTTTGAAAAAATAAATCGGGGTTGCGTTTGAAAAAGTGGATATAAAAAATGGCCCAGAATTTGAAAAAGTGTACTTTTTCAAATTCTTATGGACCATCTCGTAAAGTTTATGATACCATACAAAATCCGACAAGTCAAGAACATTCTGGGCATAGTTGTACTTCTCAAAACCACTTTGAAAAAGTACACAAAATCAAATTTTAAGGAGAGGATTGTATGACCAAACGATCTAACGGGGCTCGAGCATTTTTGTTACTATCAAGTGTTGCCCTTATTCTTGCGGGCATCTTTTTTATCCGTTGCGGCTTTGATAAAAAGGACAACTATTACCATTCAGAAGGATACTCATCTTTAGACGTAAACGCCTATGTCGGTGGTGACGCATATAACTTTATCATCAACGGAACATATTTCGCCGGGTATTGTGCTTTGGGCGGCGCTTTGCTGATCTGCGGGACCATCACCGGAGCGATTGGCCTTTCTCCGGAGGACAACTCTATTGAGACAACCAACGAAATATTAAAAATTGCTTTTGCAAAGGAACTGGCTGAGGTTGAAGCGGAAGCCGCACGAGTAAAAGCCGAGGAGGAGGCCAGAATCGCAAGGAGCAAGGCCTACTGGAAGCAGCACCCGGAGGAATATGCGAAATTGACTGAAAATCAGAATATCGCCCAGCAGCTTCTCCGCCCCCCCTAAGGACTTGACCTCTGAACAGCAGGAGAGCGTAAGGACCACTTTGAAGGCCATCAAAGAAGAGTTAAACAGAGATCGGGCAGAGGGGGCCACGGCAGACAGCAAAAATGATTCCCTACAGAAAATGTTGGAGGAGTTGGAGGTCATCACGAGGATCGCTGACTCCAACAAACGTCAACGGCGGCGCCGGGTAAGGAACGTGGTTATTATTCCCTGCGTCCTTGCGGCTTTGGTTCTTGCTGCCACTATTACCTTCCCACACCTCAAAGAGAAACAACAGGCGGCCCAACAGGCCCAACAGGCCGAAGACACTTATAATGAACTCGTATCTCTCATGGACCAAGGAAAATGGGATGAAGCTACCAACAAAATGCTCCAATTAGACGAAGATGATCGTAAAGGAGTCCAGAAATTTTTTAAGGACGATGGCTATATAAACGATATAGACGATATAGATATAATTGACGATATAGATATAATTAGAGCGGCCATCAATAATCTTTTCGATATGGGCTTTAACATCAAAGGAGCTTGCACAATTCTTGGAATCGATAATAATCCTGAAGAGGGCATCCATATTCTCCGTGAAATAGGTTATAGCGCCTACCAAGCCCGGATAATTCTTGGAATCGACTAATAGAAAAACAGCGCGGCAGTTTCTGCCGCGCCGTTTTTTACTCCTTTAATTCTCCCTGGGGTCCGGGTCTCCGTCCAAAGTGGAGAGGTAGCGAAACAGCGGAAGCAGCTTTTCCCACTCCTCCAGAATGTGTCCCGGCAGATCGGGGGACCAGAGAAGGTCATCGTGGGGCCGGGCACAGCTGAGGGAAAAGCCTCCCTTCAGGTTGTACCATGGCTCCAGCAGCTTGCTGGGGGCCTCTCTGGGCCGCTTAAAGGTCTCTCCCCGCAGCCGGAAGGTATCCTGTTTGTTCACTGCCCGGGCCAGCTTCTCCATGACCTTGGGGTCCCGGTCCATCCGGGCACGGAACTTGGCCATGGTGAGGGCCTGCGCCATCCAGTAGCCAAGGCCGAAGCTGTACTCCTCGGGACCCAGCTCAAACCAGAACACCGGCTGGCAGGCCCAGCGCTCGGCGGGCTGGGAGATGGTGAGCCACAGGTGGTCCTTATAAGGCCCCCGGCCGAAAAGCCGCCGGGCATCCCGATAGATGCGGCTCACCCGGCTCACCATGCCCAAATCGGGGTGCTTATCGGTAAAACCGGTATAAAGGTCCCGGCAAAGCTCCTTCATGGGCGCTTCAAAGATTTCCTTGTACTCTGCCTTCCGTGGCTCAAACCACTCCCGGCTGTTATTGAAGCGGATGCCCCACATGAAATCGACCACAGCGGGTTCAAAGCCTTGAAACATATCTCTCTGTCTCCTTCGTCTGTCAAACGCCCGATTCTCCCTCCGTGGGGACGGGGACGGTCACTGCGGTCCCCGGCGGCAGAATGGGTACCGTTTGAGGTCCTTCGGTCTGCTGGACCGGCGGGGTGGTCTCTCCCTCGGGGGGAAGGACCGGGGTCCCGGTCTCCCCCTCCGGGCTTGTCCCCCCGTCGGGCGTGGCCTCCGGCGGGGTCACGATGGGTTGTCCTCCCTCCGGTGGGGGCACGGCAGGTTGTCCTCCCTCCGCCGGAGGAAGGCTCCCCGCGGGAGCGTTCCCCTCCCCTTCCGGGGCGGTGGTGGGGGCGGCCGTCGGCTCGGTGCGGATACCGGTCACCGGATCAATGCCCCACAGCTCTAAATCAGCGGGGTTAAAGAGGATCACCGCATTGCGGACCTTATATTTCGTGGTGTAGAGTAGCTCGTTGGATACCGTTTTCCCCTCGGCGTCCACCAGCTTCTGATAGGTGTCAATGCTCACCGCATCATAACCGGTCCGCTCCGGGTCCTTTCGGGTGGTACCCTGGGGAACGGTGGCGTCGGCCTCGTAGATGGTCTTTGCTGCCTGAAGAAGCACCCGGTTGGTGGAGTACGGCTCTCCGTGGACGCCGGTGGTATCGGTGCCGTAAATGGTCATGTGAAGATACCGCTTATCGTCCATGTACCCCTCTATCTTGATGGGGTGGTCGCTGTTGTTTTTAAAGCGGAAGTCCAGACCGCCCTCTTCGCCGTAATCTCCGTAGACCGTGGCGTCCAGACCGCCTCGGATATAGCTTGGCTCATACCGGTGGGCGGAGCGCTCCACCACCTCCAGATTGGCCTTCAACACCGCCCAATAGAGGGTTGAGCTGGCCTGGCAGATGCCGCCGGCCACCGTATCTTTGGAAAGTCCGTTGACATAGGCGGTAGCCTTTCCATAGCCGTTATCCACGGCGTAGGGGCTGCAGGTCTGGTTAAAGGAAAACTCCTCCCCGGGGAAAAGGATGGTGCCGTTGACAAACTCGGCCGCCACCTTGATATTTCCGATACGGATGGAGGTACCCGAGACCCGGGTAGCCGCATCCCCCAGGATGTCCCGGAACAGGGTCTCGTTCAGTTCCTCGGTGGACATCGCCGGCTTTGTCACCTCCAGCGCAATGCGGCAGGTGGAGCCGTCCGGGGCGTCGGACAGGGCCTTTCTGGCCCGCTCGATGTCAAAGTCCAGCCCCGTGACCGAGGGGACGATCTCCCCGCTGTCCCGGTCCAGATAGGCATCGGATACCTCGGCATAGACCTCCTTGTGAATGGCCTCAAAGTCCGGCTCCGCCGGCGGGGCCACCGACAGCGGCACCGTCACCCGGTCCTCCCCCGTTCCCAAAAGGGCGGCCGTAACACCGTTTCGCACCGCCGCTTCATCCACACGGGTATCAGAGCGGCCCTTGCGGAAAACGATGGCTTCCTCTTTTATCTCATAGGTCGTCTCATTCCCGCCGATGCCCAGCCGGCGGGTCAGCTGATTCAGGGTGTCGTCCATCCGGGCCTGTCCCGCAAGGGTGTACCGCAGCACAGGCTCCACCTGCTGACCGTGTTCCTCCGACAGCATACCCATCACAAGCCGGGCGCCCCGGGTAAAAAAGTTATCCCCCCGGCAGGCTTGACGAAGGTCCTGCTCCAAATCCACCGGCTCCATCAGGCTGTAGGCTCCCACATAAAGGCGAATGCCGCTGCCCGGCTCGTAAAGCTCAATGGCCTGGTCCGCCCACCGCCGGGGAAGCTCCTTCTCCAGCGTGGCTTTTGCCTCCTCTATGGTCAGGCCGGAGATATCCACTCCCATGGCGGTGGTATTGGGCCACATCCGCTCCCCCCCCGCCAGAGCGCACAGCACGAGATAGGCCCCCGCCAAAGCCAGGACCAGTCCCCCGAGCACTACAGGGACTGTCTTCCGCCCCTTGGGGGATGGCGCCAGCCGCTTTCCTGTCTCCTGCTCCTTCATGATAATCACTCCCAAACACACGGTTCCCCGCGGTCATAGATTGTAATAGTGCATACATCGTTATTATATGATTTTTTTTGCAAAAATGAAAGGCTTTTTTCTTCTAATTTCATATTTATGAATTTCCACAAGTAAAACCGATTCCGGTCCCGGTTCTTCCATGTCTTTCACAAGCAGCTCGCCGGTCGGAAAGCGACAGGGGGCCTTTGAGGCCGTCAAACAACGGGCAAATAAGGTAGTGTATGCACCCAGGAGTACACAAGGAACTGTATGCTCAAACGCAATCGCCATTTTGTAAATTACAGCAGCACTTGCATTTGCTATTTGAACCGGCAGACCGGGGAACAACCATGACGGTGTCCGTCACACAGGAACAAATGCAGCAAAATATGTTTCACCACACGCTAACGGCCTATATGGTGGGGTATGCCCAGGAAAAAGAATTATGGATTGAAAATATGGCGGATGAAAGTGTAAAATGAGGGAGGAGTGGTTACGCACTCCTCCCTCAGCGGATCAGTTAGTCAGGACAGGAGAACAACCATGACGGACACCGTCATGGTTGTTCTTTTGTCTTGTTATTTCAGTAATCGTTCAACCTGCCCTTTCGTCAACCCCGTTAATCTGGCCAACTGACGGATAGAACATCGCTCCTGCTGGAGCCGGTGCAGGTATTGACTCTGCATTTCAACCGGCAGTCGGGAGAAGTCTGTTGCCGCCGCCAACTGACAAAGGACCTTGATTCGTTCCGCCGCCTCCCGGTCATTCAATCTGCCGTCAATAGCCGCATCCAGAAAAATCATTTCCGAGCTTTTCTCCAAAAAGGCAGAAAATTCCTCTGGTGAGATCATGGTGTACAATTTCTCCCAATCTACCAGGGAACGATATGGAGATGAGGGAAAGTAGCTGCTCCACGGGTATTCCTCCGGCTTTTCGCAAAGCCAGGCCTTTACCGGATTTTGATAGATGTACCGTAAAACCGCCAAAAAGTAAGTATCATCCTCCACGGGTTCGCTTTTGAACCGATCTTGGAACAGATGACCAGTTCGCTTATATTTCCAGTTATACCAATAGACATAACGGACACCAAGTCGTTTAAAGATTTGAGAAAGTGGCTCCTTGCCCTCCCGGAGCAACAGATGCACATGGTTTCCCATCAGGCAGTAGGCATACAGCGTAAACCCGCAGACCTTCTGACAATCCGTAAGGCATTGCAGGAACTTTTCGCAGTCCTCGTCATCCTGAAATATGATCTGGCGGTCAATCCCACGCAGCATGGCATGAAAAACACCGCTTTCACTTTGTTTTCTGGCGGTCCTTGGCATATGACACACCCCCGGCAACCATTATAGTGCCGGGGGTATGCTTCGTCAAGACAGAAGAACCGTCCCCCTGTCTTACCGTCCCCCTGTCTTGAGAACCGTCCCCCTGTCTTCCGGTGGTGAGTAAGTGCGCTCTTCGAGAGGGCTGACAAAGAGAACGGAGCGCCCAGGTCATCCTGGGCGCTCCCGCTTCGGTTCCCTCCTGCTGGTCGATCACCGCCTTTCCGACCTGCGTCATCTTGCCACAAATGAACC
>CAJUKH010000031.1 GCA_910587345.1 uncultured Oscillospiraceae bacterium
GAACCGTGAGACTGTGTCCGAGGAGGATTCCAGCGGCCTGAACCGCCTGATTCGTGGTACGGAGCTGATTGCCAGCCACTCCAGCGCCGACAGCGCCAGGACGTACTACCACTATGCCAGCGACGAGATGGGGTCAACGACCCATATCACAGACGAAGACGGCAAGGTTCTCAATCGCTACGCCTACGATGCCTTCGGCAACCTGACGGAGCAGGTTGAGACGGTTCCCAACCGCTTCAAGTACAATGGTCAGCAGTTAGACCCCATCACGCAACAGTATTATCTGCGGGCTCGGTTCTACAATCCGGTAGTCGCTCGGTTTACACAAGAGGATGTGTACCGGGGTGATGGTCTGAACCTATATGTGTACAGTCAAAATAATCCCATTATTTATAATGATCCAAGTGGATATAGCTGCCAATCCACAAGCGATATAATTGCTGGACAAAAAGATGGTGGTTTACCGGCCTTACCAGCACCTCAACCACTACTTGCCTTACCTGCTCCAGCACCAGTACTTGCGTTACCGCCAGCAGATGGGTTGGTTATAAATGGACATTATATTCCACAACCTGATAATCCTAATTTACGTGTTGGTATATATGGATCGTTTAAAAATGATCATAGTATTCCAGGACAAACACATCATCCAAACCAAGATGCGGCTTTTAAAGGTGTTATTCCTACACATGATGCTGTGAGCGTCAAAATGGAGGGAAATACACGCACAGATGCAGGAATGCCACACACTGTTTTTCATGGTGAACTACAAAGCTTCTGGAAACCATACCAAGATGCAGGTACAAAACCGACAGTTCATCAATATAACATAGCAGTATTTAACGCATTTAAAAAGGCTGGTCTAACCTCAACCGAAGCTCTGCAAGTGATGAGGTTTTCCATTGCTCAACAAGCGGAATATAACCTTATAGGTGGAGAGGTTCCAAACGTCCCAGGTCGAATGTATGTTAGTGGGTATTGAAGGCGAATTATTGAACACTAATTTATATCGCTATTTTAAGGAACCGCTGATTTAATTGTACAAGCGGAGTACAATGCTTAGACAACTTGTATGATAGAGAAAGCAAAACACATTTCCCTTATTCAGGATTGATGTGCTCTTTTAGAACTTGGTTAAATCAGCGGTTCCCTAACACGATTTAATACATTCATTAGCTGGAGTTTAAAAAAGAGGAGCTATTGGGTTAATTCATTCGATTTGGAAAACTTACAATATCTTTTACATGTAAATTTGAACTATAAGGAGTCTAAACTTATGGACAGAGAGTCGTTCATTGAAAATGCAACCAAAATAAAAGACGCTATTCTGAAAATTGGAGGAAGTGTTACCGCATTCGAAATTGGTGAACCAACTACAGGACAGCAGATTAATCACATACAAAACTTGTATCAGACAGACCTTCCAGAAGACTTTATTGACTTCTGTACATCAGTTTCTGGGGCAGTAAATATTTCATGGAGTTTATTCAATAGCAAGGGCCGAGAGATTAACGAGGGTCTGCATTTTGTAAAAAAACTGTGTCCTATATATAGTGGAGCCATGAATTGGAATATAGAATCATATTTGAGTGAAACAGAACGAAACATTTATAGTAATCCGTGTAACGATCCAGAGTTGATTGGAAAACTTCATCTCTTTGATGTCCCTAATGGTGACATGGTTATGTTTGATCTTTCTGTCAAGGGGTCACAGAAACCTGTGGTCTACTTAAAACATGACGAGATTTGTGTACCACCCCTTCAACTTGCTCCAAATTTTGAATTATATATAAAAAATCTGTTGGCGGTCGGATTAGTGGGAAGTGAATGGGATCAGATTGCGTATTTTATTGATCAAGAAAAGCAATGCATTGACCCAACTTTGCCCTCAGCGCAAGAGTGGAGACAGGCAATCGGACTATGTTAAATTACTATGCTTTGTTTCAAAGTTGACCCATCATGGCGGAAACTCGCAGATTAGGGATATTAACGTTTTTCAAACAGGCCCTAAATAGTTTTAATTAAAATGGAATGATTGCCTTGAATAGTATTGAGGTTATAATTATATGCTCTCAAAATTTTTAAATTATTTTATACCATTTGTTCTACTACTTTTTTTACTCATAGTCTTCTTTCAGGTCCGTCCAGCTGGGTTTCTTCGCCGGGATGAAGTAACCGTCACCCAAGTCGAGATTGAAGCCGCTGGTGCTGGAAGCTCCTTTACAGGTAAAAAAGCCGGAGCCGATATCCCCCGTGTCGCAGGAGCAGAAGACTTCATGGCCCAATATCCATTCAGCCAGTTCACCGTAGAGCCGGTGGCCGCCACCCCCACCGGCGTTTACGAACTGGCCCGCTGGGAGAGCGGCCGGGCCGTGGTGAACCATCGCACCCGTATCTATCCCCAAGCCACCACCAACGCCCTGTGGGCGATGACCATGTATAACCAGTACTACATAATTGAGTTCCCGGACGGCACACACGCCCTGGCGTTGTTCGACAGGGGGCTGGCTGCAGACATTGCCCGGGGGGAACAAGTCACGTTGCCCATCAGTGTTCGGAGCGGCGTCAATACATACGCCAAGCCCTACCTGGCGGACATCTGCGCTGAGTATGGGGCGGATACGGATAATGTGGTGTATTCCTTTGACGACGAGTGGTACAAGGAGCATAAGGGTCAAATCCTACTGATCCGTCTCGGCGTTGTTTTTGGAATCATCGTTGCTGCGGCAGTTCTGTGGGCCTTCCTTGGAGATCACGTAAAACGACTGCTGCGGATCAGCCCAAAGGGCTGAGTGAGCAACGGCAATTTCAGCAGGACGCAATCTATATCTGTCAATATGGGGCGAGATGCTGCCGAGAAAACGGCGGCAACAGCTGCGTAACAGGGCAGGCCCCATTACTGGGGCCTGCCCTGCCCTTAGTTTACAAATGATTTTTCGGGAGGTTCGTTTATGGACTACTTAGATGAACAGATTTTGGAACTCAAGCGCCAGCAGAAAAAGGAGAAGTATCAGAGCCTGGAAACCGGCTTCTATA
>CAJUKH010000032.1 GCA_910587345.1 uncultured Oscillospiraceae bacterium
ATGGCTATGGAGATATGGTTGTTTTGAGCATGGAGGCTTTTGAATCGCTGCAGTTTGAGAGCGAGGTCTATTTTAAACTCCAGGAGGCAGAGAGAGAAGCAGAGCTGACGGATAAGCGGTATTCATCAAAAGAGGTTTTGCAGGCTATGCGGACGGCCATTGGAGGAGAGTAGGTTGTACAAGTTAGAGTATTTGCCTGTGGCCCGTCGTGATATGATTGAGATTGTACGATATATAAGCCAAGAGCTTCAGAATCCGACTGCTGCGGATCAACTGGCTATGGAGCTTATTGAGGCGGGGGATAGTATACCGAAGTTTCCATATGCCAATCCTGCCTTTATTCCGATTAGACCGTTGAAGCATGAGTATCGGAAGTTGCTGGTTCAAAATTATTTTATGTTTTATTGGGTGGATGAAGTAAAGAAACTGGTTACAGTGGCACGTGTAGTTTATGCAAGGCGGGATTATAAACGACTGTTAGAGTGAGAGATTTGATTATGAAAATGACGCTTGGAGAACGGGAGGAATTATGCAAGACTATGAACAGGCCAGTCTGGAGCGATTACAAGCGGCCACTGCTGGTATAGACCTAACTTCCGGGGAGCAAAAGACCTTGAAATGGATATCAGGATGGGAGACGTCCACCGTGGACAACGTAGCACATATTATCGAAAAGGCTAAAGGAACAGAGAAAGACGGGGAACTGACCCAAGACGATCTATTCAAACTATGGGGCTTTTTGGAGACGTTGAAAAACATCTTTGAGGAGGAAATCAGGTGTGCCGCCAGTATTGAGGATGCCACGATCAGGGGCACCGTAACCACCAATAACACGAAATGGGCCGCTGAAATTCGGGAGTTACAGCAGAAACTAAACAGGGAGGCCGGGGGAGAAGAGTAATTGTCACGTTCCCGGATGGGTAGCATGATGTCACCCTGGAGGTGAGCTGGGAGCCGACCGGCCCCGGCTGCTGGTACATCTCGACACCTGGCTTTGAGGACGTCTGTCCGATTGGCCTGTTTGTAAAAGTTTAAACTATATAATATATTTAAAGTATATAACAGAAACAACTGATATAATATAAATATAAATGGTGCCGCCAGGATAAGGCGGCACCATTTTAGTTTGACAAATGTGTAAATATATGATATAGTTTATATATATTAAATAGCGAAGGCACATTATATCAATTAAATCAAAAAAGGAGTGAAGCAGTTGAAAGTCATAGCGATAGCAAACCAGAAGGGCGGCGTGGCCAAGACCACGACAACGCATAACCTGGGCGTTGCCCTGGCCGCAAAGGGGAAGCGGGTGCTTCTGATCGACCTGGACAGCCAGGCCAGCTTGACCATCAGCGTGGGCCTGGAGCCGCTGGAGGTGCAGAGGACGATTGTAGACGTTCTGAAGAAAGACGGGGTGCCGGTCAGCGAGTGCATCGAGCGGATCAGCGAGCGGCTGCATATCGTCACATCCATTATCGACCTGGCGCCGATGGAGATGGAGCTGCTATCCAGGGCCAGCCGGGAGAAGATTCTGGACAGGGCCTTGAAGCCGGTTCGGGGGGAGTATGACTTTATCCTGGTGGATTGCCCTCCGCAGCTTTCCATCTTGACGATCAACGCCCTGTCATGTGCTGATGGGGTGATTATCCCTGTCAAGACGGACTACCTGGCATACCGTGGCCTGACTCAGCTCCAGGACAGTATCCAGGAGATACAGGAGCTTATCAACCCGGAGCTGAGGGTGCTGGGTGTCATAGCGACCCTTTACGAAAAGAGAGTAGGGGATGATAACGAGATATTGGCCGCTCTAAAAAAGGAGTATAACCTCCTGGGTGTGATTAAGCGGCTGGCCGTGGCCAAGAAGGGCATCTATGATGGTCTGGCCGTGGTGGAGCAGACACCCGGCAGCGAGATATCCATAGAGTACAATACTATCGCTGATATGATGATAGCGGACAAATACGAAAGAGAGGGAACAGATCATGAGTAAACTGGAGGAACGGGAGAGTCGCAGGAGATCGTCAGTAGTCGGTAGCATGGTCGATAGTGTGCCGGCAGTGGCCAGCGGAAAGAAGGGCCGGCCCAAGGAGGACAGGGAGACAAAGAAACGGGTAAGCCTGTCGGTGTTGCCAAGTCTCTATGAGGATATACAGAAGATTGCCTATGTGCAGCGGCGGAGCCTTAGTGATTTGATCGGGGAGCAGCTGGAGCAGTACCGGAAGGAGCACGAAAGCGAACTGAAAGAGTATGATGCAATCAAAATTTACAAAAAAAATGGGCCGTGCCACCTTTAGTGGCACGGATGTAAACCGCTTGCGGTTTACATTATTTAGCTTCTACATATAAAATTTGAGGTGAAACCAAATGGAGCTGAGTGAGAAGCTGACAACCTTGCGAAAAAGCAAAGGGCTGTCCCAATTAGAATTGGCCGAAGCAATAAATGTATCACGTCAAGCGATATCAAGGTGGGAGGTTGGAACGGCGACGCCATCAGCGGAAAATTTAAAGTGCCTGAGTGAGTATTATGAGATATCTATTGACGAATTACTAGATATTGCTGTTGATGGTCGGAAAGAAAAAAAGGAAGAAAAGCCAGTTCCTGAATCGAAAGCAGGGGTTCCTCAAAAACTTTTGATACTTGCATGTACGCTGATTGTGATTGTTGCTATTGCAACATGGGCCATTTTTTACATGTTTCAAAGAACAGAAAAAGAGAAGGTTGGGTTGCAGGAGCTTGAAAGCAAGGAGTATATGTCTGGAGACGTAATAGACATGGATATAAAGTCTACAAATTCTTAGCTTCAGAAGAAAGAGGAGTGAAAAATGAAAAAAACTGTGGGGATAATAGGGGCATTAGCTATTCTTTTAGGTTGCTTTGTCAATCTGGCATTTGCTACTGATGTAAACATGATTCCTTATGAAGGCACAGCTAAAATGGAAAAAGTGGAGATTACATCTGAGACCAGTGTCAGATTAGCGGAAGATGAAATGCCTTTTTTCAGTAGGGAAAGTGAGAGTGTAAGGCTCACAGATCTGGAGAGCAAGGTACTGAAGGATACACAACTTATTGTCAATGACGTTTTAAAAGGTGCAAGGGCTACAGGCTCCATTACGTGGGATATTCCAGCAGGAGCTACTGGAAAAGGAAAAACGTCCTTTTCCTTAGAGGCAGGTGAAGGTGTAACTATTAACTGTTCGTATTCGCCCAGATCGGCCAGTGTGGATTTTGGGTTAATTGCACCCAATGGTCGGTATTACTATATGGCCGGTAAAAATGGAAGCGTTAATCGGGAAATTGTAGTGGATGAACGTGGAGAGTATTACTTGGCAATTTGTAATAACTCAGATAACCTTGTAAGCGTCTATGGTTTTGTTAACTATTAGTTTTGTAATCTGAGGTTAGGATGAATTCGTAACCTTTGATTAAATAAAGAAAGGAAGGGAATATTTATGAGAAAAAGAATGATGGCAATGATCCTGGCAGTCGTAATGGCTATGGCCTGTGTTCCGGTTGCGTTTGCCCAAGGAAACGTGGTAAATGCAGGCGATGGCGAGAGTGTAGGGATTAGTAGTGGAGGAAAGGAACGGGCCTCCTGGGGATATGTAAAGATTGTGTGGGCAAACGAGTGTTCCGAGGCGTATGCGTTTATGTCCACCCATGCTGGAACTGCATATTACCTCAAGGCGAAAGTCTATGCTACATACAGCAATGGGGCAGCCAGAGGTCCGAGTGATACTGCGGACGGGAATAATACCAGTCGTGTGGACACAGATACTATTTATGAAAATGAGAGATACCGCCAATTTTTTGCTGAAGGTGTTGTGCAGGACACAAAGACCTCTGGAATTCAGACAGCAGCTACGGAATCCCCCTTGTGGGAAGGCTAAGATTTAATTTTTAAGAACTCACACCACCACCTTGTATATGGTGGTGGTGTGAGTATTATTATTTTCAAAAGAGGATGTATAGCTGGTGAAAAAGAATGTTTTGATTAGTGCAATAGTCGGTATATTTATCGTGATTTTCGGCGCATATTTTTTGAACAGAAGAGATTTTAGTATAGATAGCATGGAAAAGATTGAGGTTACGGAATTTGAGAACAAACTACCGGATTATAAAAGTTCGTATTACATTGATGCTTATAATAATAATTCAACGGAGCAACTGAAGGAAAATTTTACAATTTTAGTTAAGGGAAAAGACGAACCAATTTATGTTGACTTTGCGCAGGTGGGGAGTACATCGGAAGTATTAATGAAAATATATTTTGATTTTAAGCCAATACAATTTAAAACTGAAGGAACAAATTTTTTAGAAGAACATATTTTTGAAGCACAGGATGGTATGAAAATAAAATTTCCAGTGTATTTTGGAGAGGGGGTAGATTTGAATGACGAAAAGACACACAAACTGTTTATTACCTTTACGAGCATACCCAATGAACATATTTTGAATTATAATCGTACAACAGACTTCTATGGAGTGAATGCAGTATATGATATTACTAAATCTGCTGGAGAAGATTATAGCGATAACTTAATACAGCTTTTCAACAATCGGATTGTACCGAAAAATAATTTTGAGGAATCGTTTGGCACTTTTATATTAAATACAGATTATGAAAATGAAGAATATGAATTAAATAAGGGAATAAAGATATCGGATTTAAATATATCTGCGCAACGAGAGAGTTCTTTACCATTAATGTATAATATTGACAAGCTTGGATGTGACAATGTATTACTGTTATTGACTGTTGGTTATAAAGTTAATAATGAGAAAATAGTGATGCTTGATGGGGAAAACGGAACGGCCAATGGTAGTATAGAGGTAACGGTTCCAGAAGAAAGTGGTCTTTATGAAGTAATAGCGTATGCAATTTATAATCCTTTCGATCATGTAACGGGAGAAAATCATCTGGCGGATTGCAGTTATCGATTTACTTTAAGTGTTAATTGATGTAATGATATTATAGCGGTTTACCCGTTTATATAATGAACGGGTAAACCGCTATGACCTTAATTATAGGAATATCTTGACTGTCCCGGAAACTTATGCTATACTAAACGTGGGAGGTTAGACACTGCTGAAATAGCGGCACCAGGCTGGCCGCTGCCGGCCGGCAACCAGGTAGACGTCATCTTCCCATACTGCTCGTCTGGGCGAGGATAAACAGCTAATTAGGCCCAGAGCGTCCCGGCTCCTGGCTGGGGGTTTAGCATTTGCTAAACAGAAGCCGTACAGGTTTGATACCCCTGTGTGGTGTGCGGGCTTGCCGTAGTAACCTTTGTGAACTGGAGAGTACACCATTGACCCCGATGTGAGTAATCCTTTTGAAAGCTCGGGTAAGTACAACGTATCATGTCCCTACCCACTATCTGAACGTGGCCGGTTGCACTGTAAAGATGACTGGAGAGCTGCTCCCTCGGATCAAGGAGCCGACAGAA
>CAJUKH010000033.1 GCA_910587345.1 uncultured Oscillospiraceae bacterium
CCGCCGCCCCCTTCCGGGCAAGCTCCTGCTCCCTCTCATCGCTCATCATGCGGATGTTCAGCAGGGGAACGGGCTGGCCGTTGACGGCGATGGTGCCCAGCACCGGGTATTCCCGGTTGTCGATTTTCATGGTTTCCATTTGTGTAAATCCTCCTCTTGATTTCTTCTGGGAGGGGCGGTATAATGGCTGTACCGGCCCCTCCTGGGCTGTGTGTGGGCTCTATATCCTCTTGCTTGCCGGCGTGGGATATGGGGCCTTTCTCATGCGATGGTGAAGCGCCTGGAAGCGCTGGTGCGGCAGAACTGGCCGTACACGTCGGGGAGAGCGGCCTTGAGGGCCTTGCTGTCCAGGCGGTTGCTGATGATCTCCTTCCAGCGGAGGATGAAGTTCTTGGTCTTGAGCTCATCCACGCCCTTCTCCTCCAAGTCTGCCTTGAGCTCGGCCCGGATGGCGTTGGCCTGGGCCTCCAGCTCCTTCTGCTGGGCCTCGATGGCCTGGAGTTTCTTCACTCGGTTCTCAATCATTTTCTCGGTCATGGTTTTGGCTTCTTTCATGTGTGGGTGGTATAGTTACCCTCTGTTGGTGCTGGACGGGTACGTGGTGGACGTACCCGTCCATTTTCTCAGCTCAGATTAGCCTTTCTCAGCGTTGCGAGATGTTCCCTCCGCTTTTGTTTCTGCTCCTCGGTCAATGGGGTGGATACTCTCGGTGGGTGAACCCTAATCCACGCTTTCGGGATGGTGTAGTCAGCGGCTTTCTCGTCGTGGCTCGTTCTCACCAGTTTGCACTCCCCCGGCTTATCTTGGGCCAGTTTCGCCAGCTTGCGGCGTAGGGCCTTGTTGTGAGTGTAGATGCTGGCCGTGGTTTCCTCCTCGTTGAAGTTGATGATGGTTTCCTGCTCGTATCGGGTCAGATTCATGTTGTACCTCCTTCAATTTTCAAGGTGCTTTGCAAGGGAGAACCAGGAACCGTCGAGAATGTTGTTCGCAACTCGGTTGCCCTTCCTCACCCGTATGTCTGGCCCTGTGTCGGCTTGTTTAAGGCCGTCCTCCCTTGCTGTGATTATAGCATAGCACTGTTTACCGTGTATGCCTATTGTCATATTATACAATGTTTACCGTGTAATTTTAGCCATAATACACGGTTGACAGTGCTTTGCATTCTGTGCTATAATACGGATAGTGGAAAAGGAGGTGAAGTTTTGGCGGTTTCGGAAGCAAAGAAAAAGGCCAACGCAAAATGGGATAGCGAGAATATGGCAACACTGGCTTGTAAGGTCAAGCGAACCCAGGCGGCGGCTTTCAAGACCTATTGTGCGGAGTGCGGCAAAACCTCTAATACAGTCTTAAAGGACTATGTGCTTGACTGTATTGGAGAATCGGGTGAGGAGGACAAAGGAGGTGAACAAGAGTGAATATGCAGGAAAATGCACGGCTGATTCTGGGCCTCCGGGCCAAAGGCTGGACCGACACTGAGATTGCAGACTTTCTCCTCTGGATCGAGAGTGGAGAGGAACAGTACAAGCCGAAACCCCAGACGAAGGAATAGCCGCCAAAGCCCGCCAGAGCCATTCTGACGGGCTTTCTCTATGCGGTGGTATTAGTCCCTCTCCCCGGTGCTCAGTTGCTGTCTACGGCCCTCCTACGGGCAAAAGAAAAGGCCGGGGCAATTAACCCCGGCAGTGGCCCGGACGCTCATCAGGTCGCGGGCAGTGGTGTTCAGTTCGTTCATGCTCATCGTGTGTACCTCCTGAGTTTTTTGAAGGGGATCCCGGCGGCGGGGGGCTTTATGGGGGAATCCATTTAGGGCCGTTCCAGATCCCGTCCCACTCTTATAGGCCATCTCTTTTCACCTTGCGGCTACTCATTGGAACCTTTGCCGGTGCTGTTCCCTCCTGACATTATGAATTATACCATGATTGCGCAATCATATTTGTGCATTATTGTACTTGCGCAATCATAGACAAAGTGGTATAATATGACCATACTGGGAGGATGGGCCGGAATTTCCGGCGCTCCCCACCAAAGGAGGGAAAGCGATGGGAAAGGCGAGTACCAGAGCGCATAATAAGTATATCGCTAAAGCCTATGACCGCATCAACCTGACCGTCCCCAAAGGCAAGAAAGACACCATCCAGGCCCACGCCGAAACCCAGGGGGAGAGTGTCAATGGCTTTATCAACCGCGCCATAGACCACCAAATATCCTGCGACCGCGATAAAGGCCTCTCAGAGGCCATGCAAGACCCGTCCGGGTGCAGAGTGGTATCTTTACCCTCTGAGGCATATGAACGCGCTGTAGCGGCCTCTGAGGCCGCAGGAGAGGCCTTGCCCGATTTCGTGGCGCGGGCGGTGGAGACACAGGCCAAACGGGACAAAGCCTCCCTTGCTATGGGTATCAACCCGGCCGCAGGGGGGCGCGGCGGCGCGGAAGCTGGGGGCACTTATGGAAATTAGATATTCCAAAGCCGCCGTTAGGGCTATTAGGGCAATGGACAAGGCCACAAAGGTCCGCATCCATGCCGGGATATTGGGCTTGACCCAGAAACCGCCCACAGGCGATATTAAGCCCATGCAGGGTTATCACGATGGGCGGCACCGGCTCCGAGTTGGGAAGTATCGGATTATTTACAAATTCGGGGTTGAAAACAGCCTGGAAATCCTGCATATTATAGACATAGGCAGCAGGGGCGATATCTACAAGTAGGAAAGGAGCGGAATGATATGGCGCCAATAGCACAGCAGATCGCGGACATGGTGGATATGCTCCCAGAGACAGATCAGGCCCTGGCCTTTGAGCTGGTGAAAAAGCTGGTGCTGGCCTGGGATCCTGATTACACCAAACTGACCCCGGCAGAAAAGGCGGCGCTGGACAAAGCCGCTATCGAGATGGAGGCCGGGGACTATGTAACTGACAGCGCCATAAATTGGGGCTAAACAACGGGGCCGGGGAATGATTCCCCGGCCCTTCTTTTGACCCCAAATTTGACCCCTTAGCAGGTTTTCAACAATTTACAGTATTTTTCGAAAATGCCCGAAAGCCTTGAAAATACTGCATTCAGCATACGGTATTTTACAACAATTACACACCAGCATATAATTCAACTCCCCTCGCCTCCACCAACACAATATTACACAAAACCCTACTTCTTTGTCGGCGGGTTTGCCGTCACAGTTTGGCTTGTGTAATAAGTGGCGAAAAGCCAGGGAGTTTTGCTCCCTGGTTTTTTCTTTTGCCCTCTTTGCTATCCCCCACTTTTTTGTTGACTATAGCAGGGGGAAATGGTACTATCTGAAAAGAACAGTACCATAAATACATAGGAGGGCAAAGGAATGGCAAACCATGCGGGAGAGGTCGAGAGGTCAAACGTTGCGTTCAAGTGCAACTATTGTGATGGCGGTGTGGAATCAGGGGCGGTTGGCTTTAGTGGCATATGTTCACTTGAGGTCATGCGGTATAATGTGGAGCATCGTACATGGTGTTCCAGTGATGATTGTTTTTGTAAGCAGTATTTAGATGGGAGACTGCCCAAGAGAGATTTAGACGACAGTTTTTCCACAGGTGCGCTCGGGTGCTATGAAAGTACCATGCTCCAAGAGTGGATCGCAAAAGCTGGTATATACCAAAACGGTGAAAATAAAGGAAAACCAATGCGTCTGTTAAAGGCAAGAGAGGGAAAATTGGCAGTCTTGTCCACACGGAAACCGCAAGCCCCGGAATCTGAACGTTTTATTTTTGCTGTCTTTTTAATTGGTAATGTTTCTGTAGGAAATGAGAAGCAGGAGAGCTATGTAGAAGTAGATTCACAGTGGAGAATTACACTTAACGCTCAGGAAGCATCTAAGATACTATTTTGGAATTACTATGCTAATGAAAATGCACCTGAAACAGTGGTGCTGGGGTCACGTCTGCACCGTTATCTCTCCGATGAACAAGCGGTACAAATACTAAGAGATATTGTCAAGGTAAAAACTGCACAGAGCGAAAAAGAGTTTGCACAGAATTTCCTCAATCATTACTGTACTGTAAATGGTCTTGACGAAAGTGCCGTACCTCCACCCAATGGGGCGCTTGTACACACTGGCGATTGATTGCATATATTGGGACAACGCAAGAGGTCAGTTCTTCTTTGAATACTTCAAAAGCGGCACAGCTTCCATGCTGTGCCGCTCTTTTTTGCTTTATCTCATCTGTTTTCTGAAAAATGCCATTTGTGAGTTTCTACAAAGAATTTGCTTATGTAACTATAAAAAGGCCCGCTATCAGAAGCTGAAACGCTGGTAGCAGGTCTTTTGTTTGTGCAATATAAACAAATCCGCCCGCGGGGTTCCTTGCAAAAACCAAAATCAATCAGGAAGCGCTTCGTTATATGTAATTACCAATCGATTGAGTTTTGGGCTTGGCCAGCCCGCCGAGAGGTATTGCACCGTGAAAAAAGTAAACATTTCCCAGAAGCAGGCACACGAATTTGCGAAAGCGATTTTCGCAGATATCAATGCGTATATCGAAAGCCACCAAGCAGAGTACGAAGCGTTCCTGAAAGACGAAGGGCTGTTCGACCAGGAAGGGGGTGAAAACTGATGGTGCTGTATTATAACACGGTTTGCCAAGAGGGGCAGAACACAAGATATCCTTACAAGATGGAAATACAACGTGCAGAGGATTTGGAAAAGGTTGTATGCTATGACCATACGTGCGCAGAGTGTAAGGACAACTATAGGAAAAAGGAGAATTTCACTTCCGCTGATTGCAGTATGTTCGATGTAGACAATACGGACAGTGACGACCCTGCCCAGTGGATAACCCCCGATGCTGTGCAAGAGGCATTTCCCAATGTTCGGTTCTATGTCTCATATTCTCGGAATCACATGAAGCAAAAGGGCGACCAAGCACCCCGCCCAAAATTCCATGTCTACTTTCCTGATGTGATGTACAGTGATGTGGGGGCAT
The DNA here is from genome assembly GCA_910587345.1 of uncultured Oscillospiraceae bacterium. Taxonomy (GTDB): domain Bacteria; phylum Bacillota; class Clostridia; order Oscillospirales; family Oscillospiraceae; genus Vermiculatibacterium. The sequence continues at coordinate 4,951 of CAJUKH010000033.1, forward strand.
ATACAGAACATAAAGCCAAAGTTTGCAGATACTTTACTGCCTTTGACCCTAATGCAAAAGACGCAACACGGTTCTTCTTTGGGGTAGAACAGCCGAAAGTAGAGTTTCACCCCGGCGACACGCTTCTATCCGGTTTCATGAAAACAGTATCGGTGTGTGATGATTCAGAGCCGGAGCATTCGGAAACGATTATCCGACAAGGCCAGCGCCATACTACGTTGACTAAATATGCTACACGTGTGCTGACACGCTTTGGCAATCAATCAGGGAAAGCCAAACAGCTATATGACCAACAGTGTTCAAAATGCTCCCCCCTGCTCGGTTGCAAAGAAATAACTAAGATCTGGAGCGATGCAGTAAAACATTATAACAGCACTATCAAAACGTCCGCAGACTATATCCCACCCGAGCAATTTAACGGGTCTATAAAGCCACAGGAGTTCACTGATGTCGGGCAAGCTGACATATTTGCCCGGACGTATTATCAAAAAGTGCGGTATACACCAGCGACCGGATATCTCTTTTTTGATGGTGCTGTGTGGAAAGAGAGTGAGCTAAAGGCCCGCAGTATGGCCCAGAATTTAACGGTCAATCAGTTGCATGAGGCGTGTAATCAACTGAAAAGGGCTCAAAAATGCGAAAATGACGCAGTTGTAGGTGGTAACAAAGATGCCGAAGAAACTGCAAAACAGGATATTAAGCAAGCCAGACAGTATCGCAAATACGCCCTTGCTTATCAGCACACGCTTAGAATCAGTGCGACATTGAAAGAAGCCCAAACAATGCTGGCGATTGATTTGGAAAAACTTGATGCAGACGCTTTTCTTCTCAATACGCCAGCCGGGACGGTTGACCTCAGAACCAAAGAACTAAAGGCCCATAATCCGGCAGATTTTTGTACCCGAATAACAAACAAAAGCCCCTCTGACGAAGGGAACGAGTTGTTCAAGAATTTTCTGAACGTGATTACCTGTGGTGATACCAGCCTTGCGGAATATCTTCAATGCGTTGCCGGTATGATTGCAGTGGGCAAAGTATTCTGCGAAAACCTCATTATCGCCTATGGTTGTGGGTGCAATGGAAAGAGCACCTTTTTCAACCTGATATATCGGGTTTTAGGGGATTATTCGGGGGGCCTGTCTTCCGAGGTATTAACGGCAAATTGCAGAAAGAACAAAAGCCCTGAGTATGCCGAACTGCGGGGCAAGCGTCTTGCGATTGCCGCTGAACTGGAAGACGGTATGCAGCTTGACACATCGGTTGTCAAAAAACTGTGCTCCACAGACCCCATCTGTGCTGAGAAGAAATACAAAGACCCGTTCAGCTTCACTCCAACACATACGGTAGTGCTTTATACAAACCACTTGCCGAATGTGTGGGCGCTGGATTCCGGCACTTGGCGCAGATTGATTGTCGTGCCATTCAATGCGGTGATTCCTCCAAACCGTGATATCAAAAACTATGCGGACTATCTCTACGAAAAGGCTGGTGGCTCGGTTATGTCGTGGATTGTTGAGGGTGCTTATCAGTTCATTGCCGCAAACTATGACATCAAGCAGCCCAAAGCAGTTCAGGAGGCCATAAAAATCTACCGGGAGGAAAACGACTGGATGAATAATTAGACCTCTTGCGAAATTAAGCTAAGCGGTCAAAGTTGCAGATGCCAGCAACCAAGGAAAAACGGAGGGCAAAGCGGTTTCTACGGTTGCGGTAACGCTCGGAGAGGATGCGAAACCTTTTGACAAAACGAATGGCGTGTTCAACAAAGATACGTTTTCTTGAAATCTCACGGTTCTCTTTGCGCTCCTGCTTGGTCAAGGGATGATGCTTGGAACGCTTTATCGGCAGGAGGGAATTGGCA
>CAJUKH010000034.1 GCA_910587345.1 uncultured Oscillospiraceae bacterium
GACGAAGGCGAAATCCGAGGGTACAAGTACATAGTGGCTTCCTACGGCTCCCACCCCTGCGCCTACGTTCAGATTCCAAAAGGCCACCCGTACCACGAAAGCACCTGCAACCAAATCGACATTGACTGCCACGGAGGCCTGGTTTTCAGCGGAAGGCTGTACCGCTACCCCGGACACTTCGCCATTGAGCGGGACGGCTACTGGATCGGCTGGCACTACGCCCACGCCGGGGATTTCACCGCATACCCGGAGATCACAATGGAGGGCCACCGCTACACCACGCAGGAAGTGCTGGCGGACGTGGCCCAGGTGGTCAAACAGCTGGTGGAAGCAGCAGGAAAGGAGGAATGACCCATGAGCGACCAAAAGCAGCAAAAGCCCCTTTGCCCCTTCAAGCGGATCGTCGAACGGGAGTACAGCAGCACCAGAGGCATGACCTCGCTGCGGGAGCGGTTCGACGTTTGCGCCGGGGAACGGTGCATGGCCTACCGAGTGCCGGACTACGGTCTCGGAGAAAGCGGTGGCCCCACCTGCAAGCGCCTGGAGATGGGCAGCAAGTAACAGACCGACCGCCCCTCGGGGCTTCGGAACATACAGAAAGGATGAACGGAATGGACCTGCTCGAAATGGTAAAGAACTACCAGACCCTTCTCGAAACGAAGGAGGACCTGGCGGAGCGGACCAAGGCAAACAACGCCGCCATCGAGGCGGCAAAGGCGGAGATCGCCCAACAGATGGTGGACGATGAATGCCCCCGGATTTCCACCGGCGGTTACTGCTTCAGCCTGACCGCCAAGACCTCCTACACGAAGCGGTCGGACGCCGAACTGGCCGAAAGCGGCCTCAACTTCCTGGAGGCCCTCCGGGAGGAAGGCTTGGGGGACATCATCGTGGAGAAGGTGGACCCCCGGACGCTCCAGTCCACGGTCAAGGCATACGTCGACGAACACGGGGAACTGTCCGAGGGCCTGGAGGCCATCATTCGGACCTTCGACTATAACGACATCACCCGGAGAAAGGAGAAGCGCAAGTGAGCACCGACTACGAACAGATGGAGCTGGACACCCGGCCCAAGCTGATCACCGCCCTTCAGGAGCTGACCGACGGGACCATCAAGGAGGCCCAGGACATGATCCTGGAGAGCCGCCGCCAGATCGCCGCCGAGAACGGCACCACCCCCGCCACGGTGCGGAACCGGCACGAAGCGTATGGGATCGCCGCCGAGCAGTACACCCGGATCGCAAAGGCCGTCAGCGCCATCAAGAACGACACCGCCACCCTGCTGAACGCCCTGCCCGACCCCAACTATAACGCCGTGGACGCCACCAGCTCGATTGTGAACAGCACCGCCGAGGCGGCGATGGTCCTGACTTACGCCGCCGCCGAAATGAAGCGGACCCTTAACGACCTCTACACCGCCGAATACAGCGAACCGGCCAGCACCCCGCTGGAGGACCTGGCCGCTGGCGCTGAGTTCCAGGACGCCGCCTCCGTCGACCCTGAGGCCGACGGCGAAACAGAAAAGGAGGACTAAACAATGCCGACCAATAAAAAGACCACCAACCCCACCACCGCTCTGGCCACCGTGGACACATTCAAGATTGCCAACCGCTACGAGGGCCTCGACCCTGAGCTTCTGGCGGAGCTTCAGGACCAGATGGCGGACCTCGACCCGGAGAGCGGGATCAGCTGCCGCCAGATCAAGGTGCCCTCTGCGGGGGGCATCGCCTACGAGGTCCAGGGGGAGGAGGACGGCGACGCCGACCCGATGAAGGAGGTCGAGGGTGTGATCCTGTTCACCCACCGCCTCAACGGCTACTGGCCCGGTTCCTTTGGCTCCGCCAAAGACCCGAAAGACAGAATTCCGACCTGCGCCAGCATGGACGGAAAGACCGGCCTGGTGCAGGCTGGCGACAATACCGGAGAGGTCATCACCTGCGAAACCTGCCCCTTCAACCAGTACGGGACCGGCACCGACGAAAAGGGCAACCCCAGCCAGGGGAAAGCCTGTAAGAATATGCGCCGCATCTACCTGATGATGGACGGGGACCCCAACATCTACCTGCTGACGGTGCCGCCCACCTCCATCAAGGACGTAAACAAGCAGCTGGCGAAAATCCTGGCCAGCGGGACGCCCTACACCAGCATGATCGTGGGCTTCACCCTGGAGAAGGCGCAGAACAGCAACGGCGTGGCCTACAGCAAGGTGGTGGTGAAGAAGAAGGGCCTTCTTCCCCCGGACGCCGCCGCCCAGGTGCTGCAGCTCCGCAACCAGATCAAGGCGCAATACCAGAGCATGGCCCTCACCCTGAACGAATACGCCGCCGCCCCGGCCCAGGGGACGCCCGTGGGCGCTGCGGAGGATACCACCCTGACCGGCGACGGCACCGCCCCCGCCTTCGAGGAAGCGCCGCCCACCGACCTTCCCATCAACTAAACCATCCCGCAGGGCGGATGCCGCTCCGGCGGCATCCGCCCACTATAACCAGGAGCCGAAAGCATGAAGATTTTACGACGGACGGGCGGTGATGTGCATGGCGGACTTTGAAAAGATAGACCTTGACCGGGTGGTCAACTATCGGGCCGAATACACCGCCGTCATTGAAAAACACCAGATTTCCGGGGACAACCTAACCGGCCTCTGCCCCTTCCACCGGGACAAACAGAACAGCTTCTCGGCTGATCTGACCACCGGACAGTGGCACTGCTTCTCGGAGGACGAAGGCGGCAACTTCGTGACCTTTTGGGCGAAGCTGAACAACACGGACACCAAGACCGCCTACAAGGAAATCCTGGAGAAGTACGGCGTGGCCCAGGAGAGGAAGCCGGAGAAGAAGGGCGGCGGTTTTGACCTCGCCTCTTACAGCCTGGAGCAATACGCCTTCGACAAACGGCTCCCGGCGGACTTCCTCGAAAAGACCTGCCGTGTCAGTACCAGGAAGGAGCGAGGCGGCACGACGTGCCTCCAGATACCCTACTACACCGAGGACGGGAAAGAGGCCGCAGTCCGCAAGAGATACGGCGGGAAGCACTTCACCTGGCAGCGGGGCAGCAAGGGCAAAATCTGCCTGTACGGGGAGTGGCGGCTCCCAGAAATGAAAAAGGCTGGCTGGGCCATTCTGGTGGAGGGAGAGAGCGACACCCAATCCCTCTGGTACATGGGCCTCCCCGCCATAGGCGTGGCCGGGGCCTCGATGTTCAAGAGCCACCAGACCGCCGCCCTTCAGGGCCTGAAGCTATACATCCACAAGGAGCCGGATACCGGCGGCGACACCTTCACCGGGAAGGTTTTCAACGGCCTGAAGGAAGGCGGCTTCACCGGGGAAATATACCTCTGGTCCTGCGACCGCCTCGGCGTAAAGGACCCAAGCGAGCTATACATCAAGCATGGCCGGGACACAGCGGCCCAGCAGATCAAAGAAACCCTCAAAGATGCAGAGCGGATCGACCTGGACCAATACCTCACTCCGGAGGCCGTCGAGGGAGCACCCATCAACCTCCGACAGCCGGAAGGCTGGATATACTCGGAGAAGGGCATCAGCGCCATAGACCAAAAGACCTACAGACCCGTCACCGTCTGCCGGACGCCCATCATCCTGACGCAGCGCCTAAAGAGCCTGGACACCGGCGACGAAAAAATCGAGGTCGCCTTCAAGCGGGACGGCCAGTGGCAGACCGCCATATACCCCAGGTCTACGATTTTCAGCAGCCGCAGCATTACCACCCTGGCCGACCTGGGCTGCACCATAACCAGCGAGAACGCCAAACGGGTGGTGAGCTTCCTTGGGGCGCTGGAGGCGGAGAACATCGACATCATACCCCGAAACGACGCCACCTCCACCTTCGGCTGGCAACCGGGGCGGCGTTTCATACCCGGCCACGATGACGGCCTCACCCTGGACATAGACCCCAGCCAAAGAGGCATGGCGGCGGCGTACTGCAAAAACGGCACCCTGGAGCGTTGGGTGGAGCACATGGCCCCCCACCGGAGCCGGACCAAGTTCCGCTTCATACTCGCCGCCGGTTTCGCCGCCCCCCTGCTCCGGATCGTAAAGCAGCGGATTTTCTTCGTATATAACTGGGGCGGCTCCAAAGGCGGCAAGACCGCCGCCCTCAAAGCCGCCCTCTCCGCCTGGGGGGACCCGGAGCGGCTCATGGTCAGCTTCAACGCCACCCAGGTCGGCCTGGAGCGGACCGCCGCCTTCTACTGCGACCTGCCCCTGGGCA
>CAJUKH010000035.1 GCA_910587345.1 uncultured Oscillospiraceae bacterium
CAGAAACGGCCCCTTTGCCCAGCTTAAAAACGGCCTTTGGATGAAAGAATCTTTCCTTGAGGCGTAGCCTTTCGGGAATACCCCTGTCCGGGCCAGAAACGGCCCTTGTCGGCCTCTTTCCGCCGGGGGTATAGAATTACCCCCAAGGCGTTACAAGGGCCTCTTTTTTCCAATGGAAAAAACATAGACGCCAGCGGGGCGGGTGGTATAAAGAGATAGGTACACAAACAAAAGCGGCTGTCGGCCCCTTGCGGGGCTTTCAGCCGCTTTCCCGTTTTACCCTATTCATTCAGTTGTAGGTCTCGCTTTCAAACCCATGCCGGGCCAGATAAGCCTCGGCTTGAGCATACTGGGCAAAGATGCGGGATTTACGCTTTTGCCGGTCCCGGCCAATGACCACCGTGGAGCCGATACCCTGGATAACCCAAACGTCCTTACCCGCTTTCCGTACCGGGTTGAAGTACACGGCCTCGCCGCTTGCCTTGTTAATCATTTTCATTGTGACATCCCCCTTTATTCATCATCGGCCACATAGCCGCCACAGTACCGGGAATCCCGGAGCCTTGCCTTTTCCAGAGCCTCGTCGAACGACCTCGCCCGGATTTTCAGATCAGGGACCCCCGCCCCCACGATCACCCACGTCAACACTTGAGCCGCCACCTTTCAGACCCCGGCGAATTTAGCGGCCTCGTTCAGCAGAGACAGCAGATGCTGGGCCGTTCCCACGTTGCCCCAGTTCACGGCCTCGGGGTTGACCCCCAGGTGGTCGTCCACGGCGTAAGCCTTGAGGGCCTCCAGCGTTTCAGCGATTGCAGCCACGGCGGCGACATAGGCGTCGGTTGCGTTTTGCTTTTTCATGTTGTTACCTTCCTTTCTTGAGTAGGAGCCGGGAGCGGGGCATCCGCCCCCGGCGTTTCGATTTATTCCCAAACAGTGACCTTGAACCCCTTGTAATCACGAATTACACGCTTGACGTGTTCGTCGCCAAAGGCATACTGGAAGGTTACATAGGTTTCGCCATTATAGAAGGTGTCCCGGTACCAAACCTTGTACCACTTATCCTCGTAGGTCTGATTCAGCAGCTTTTTCATTTTCGTTACCCCTCCTTACTTAGTCCCAGCCAGCTTCATCCAGCGGTTAAGCTCGGCCTTGTTCTTGAAACGGTAGTCGTTGCGGGTACCGTCTTCCCGGTTGATAATGAGGACGTAGCCCTCGGCGGTTTTCCTGATTTCGTATTTCATGGTTGCTACCTCCGTTTTGATTTTGGTTTGTTTCCCTTCCCTTATCTTGATTAAATTATAACTCCCATACGGGTGGAAATCAAGATGGAATACTGCACAAATTTACACCCACGCGGGTGTCTATTTTGACATATCTAATAGGCAGAAATAAACGCCAGGGGCGGAGGCCCCCGGCGTTTCGGTTTAGGTTATAGCGGCCTTTGCGACGGCCTCATAATGAGCTTGCAGGGCCTTGAGCTGGCCCACCTCCGGGTGGTCCTCCCCGAAGTTGTAGACGGTCCAGCGGATATTTTCATTTAGAGCCTCGGCCTTTCCCGAAAAGTAGGAGGCAACCTCGGCCATGTTCTTGATCGCCTTGACCTCGATTTGAGCGTGGGCGGCGTTCCATTCATGAGCCTCCGCCGCCTTGAAGCGGTCCGTGGTAAAGACCATGATCGGCCAAAAACAGGTGCTATATTTTGCCTTGCTGATTTTGCCGGTCTTGCCTATTTTCTTGAGACAGTAGTCGGAGCCGGACCACGACGGGTCGCCAGGGGACCTCTGAACAAAATAGAGGCCGTTGTCGTTCTTGAAATAGGCCCCCGTGATTTCCACGATGCAGCCGGTCCGAATTTCCACGCCGTTTTTATCAAGCATCATTTTTCTTTCCCTTTCTGCCCTGCCATCATCAGGCCGGGTGGGGCGGTTCCCGGCGACGGCCCTGGGGGCCGTTTCGGCTTAATCTACGACGTAATAAGAATTTTTCCGAAGGGCCTCCAGCTCCGCCGGGTCCGGGGCTTTCGTTGTAGGCCGGAAAGCGTTTCTCCCGGTTTTTTCCTTGACAACGGCCTTTGCAACCTTGCAAGCCTCCCTTGCGTTTTCGGCGTTGACAAAGATATGATGCAGAAATTCATGCCGGTCCCGCTTAATCCAATAAAAGACTTGATAAGACTTTTTCATAGCATTTTCTCCTTTCGCCCTGCCATCATCAGCACCGGTGGGGCAGTTCCGGCGGACGGCCCTGGGGGCCGTTTCGGCTTATACGTTGTAAATCAGCCAATCAAGGAAACCGTTATAGCCTTGCCATTCGTTCCTATATCGATGGTACAGATCAACCATTTCCCACGCCTCCGGGATGTTCCCGGTATGAGCGGTATACAGGGCGGTGGCCTCTTCCAGGGTTTCATATTTCTTTTTCATGTTCCGTTCTCCTTTCCGGGGCCGGGGGCCGTAGCCCCCGGCGGTTTGTTTTCAATTTAGAACGTAGCGGCGGAGGTCCTTGTCTTCCGGGGCGTCCTGATCGAGCCAAGCGTCGAATCCTTCCGGGTTGCGCCTTTCGATTTCATCCATCAACCAGCCACGGACCGTCGGAATTTCGGGGCCGTTCATGTTTTCGGTGAGGTCCCACAGGTCACAGAGCTTATCCAAGCTATAAGTTTTCATCATTTCTAAAGCGTTCATTTCGTTACCTCCGTTTATTTGTTTGGGTTGTTTCCCTTCCCTTATCTTGATTAAATTATAACTCCCATGTGGGTGGAAATCAAGCCGGAATATTGCACAAATTTACACCCGTATGAGTGTCTATTTTGCCGGGTTGACAAACCCACTCGCACGGGTATAAAATAAATATCAGGAGGTGCGTACAATGGCAAGGCGTATGAAGGTATCCGACAACATGACCAAAATAGACACGATGTGCATTGAGCAAGGAATCAGCCGGACAGAGCTGGCGGAGCGTAGCGGCGTCCCCAGGCGGACCCTTGAGAATTGGAGCATGAGGACCCGGCTCCCCCGTGACGTTTACCAGCTTTACAAGGTTGCCCAGGCCCTGGGCTGCAGCATTGAGGACATAATGGAGCCGGAGCCGCAAGAGGACGGCCAGCCGGAGGCCCCCGCCCCGGAGGCGCAACAGGAAAGCCCGGAGGGATAGACCCTCCGGGCATAAGAAAAGGCACCCGGCCACAAGGCCGGATGCCTATTTTCTTTTACCGCTTTTTCAGCAGCGGCAGGGACAGAACGAACACAGGACCAACGAAATAAATCGTTGCCCGGTTCGTCTGGCCCCCTTTTGGTGGAGGCGGGGGGAGTCGAACCCGAGGTTATTTATCTAAACCGACTGAGCCACAATGAATAGAAGCTGTGCGTAATGTTTGTGTTGTCTGCCGTGTGATACCAGAGGCCCACCCCCTAAGTGCCGCGGGCCTCCGAGACATGACACATCCCAAAGAAAAAGAAAGGGTGAGTCATGTGATTACACAAAAAACAAAGCTAGAACTCCCGGAAAGCATCCTCAATCAGGCCAGGAACGCCCTGGTGCTCCTGCACATTCCCCGGTCGCTGAAAGGGTTCCGGTATCTGACCATTGCCACCGTGCTGGTGGTGCTGGTCCCTGAGCGCCTGGAGCGCATTACCAAGGAGATATATCCCGAGGTTGCCCGCCGCTGCGGCACTAAGTCCTCCCGCGTAGAGCGCTGTATGCGAAAGGCGATAAATCGTTTCTGGGAGGCTGGAAATCGAGAGGCGCTCGACCAAATGGCTGGATACCATCTGGACAAGCGCCCCACGAATACCGAGTTTATTGACTTAGTGTCCATCTACATCGCAAATAGCTGAACCTTGCCGGGCGGGGAGCCGATTCCCCGCCCGGCTCTTTTATATTACCATACTTCCATAAGTATAAATACAGGTATTTTTCACAAAAATATACTTATGGAATTATACAATACTACCAGTAGTATATCCTATAATCACCCCAGGAATGGGGGTGAGAGTTTTGGCTTACTCGGAGGCGCAAAAGGAGGCAACCGCCCGCTACAATAAAAAGGCCTACGACCGCATTGACCTGGTAGTTCCAAAGGGCAAACGCCAGCTTATCAAGGATTATGCCAAGGCCCAGGGCTACGAGAGCACCAACAAGTTTATTCTTGACCTCATTTACAAGGCGATGGAAGAGGGAGGGGACGCCTGACCGCGTCCCCTCCCGTTTATTTCTCCTTATCCTCCCCGCCGAGGGCCTCCCCGGCGGCGTCCACGGCGCTCTTTCCAGCGGCCAGCAGCTTCACCAGCCAACCCGGCACCGGGGCTCCCATCTGTACGGCGTTTTCGGTAATGCTCCCCAGCTCAGTGACGATGTACCACACCAGCACCACCGGGCAAATCAAGCCGCTGTACTGGAAGGGCAGGGCCACCAGGGGCAGGTTTTCCAGCACGGCGGCTATGAGCAAATCCGCTCCAGCGGCCACCAGCACCACCACAATCATCCCG
>CAJUKH010000036.1 GCA_910587345.1 uncultured Oscillospiraceae bacterium
AGGCGGAGCAGGAAAATCCGCACCCATTGACGAAAGAGGAATTGCAACAGCTTTCAGGGGACCCGGATGGGACCCCAGTGTGGGTTGTTCCGCTATTAAAAGAAATGTACCCAGAATGGGCGATTGTAGGAATGCACGGCAACGCACAACTCCCCGGAATTGGATATACCTGGTGGGATTTTAGAGACTACGGAACAAAATGGGTGGCCTATCTGCATCGACCCAAAGAGGAAGGGGGCGGCACCACATGACCCCTGCGAAGATCACCCCCGGAGCGGGTAAGGGTTTCGGTTTCCTTTTTGAGATGGGCTGCGGAAAGACCTTGACGGCCATCGCAACAGTAGGAGCCGGGTACCAGATGGGCCACGTCAAGCGGGTTTTGATTGTAGCCCCCACCTCGGTGGTTTCGGTTTGGCCGAAAGAGTTTGCGGAGTACGCCGCTTTCCCCTATACCATACGCACCCTCCTGGGGGACAAGGCCAAACGGCTCAAGGAACTCAATGACCTTGTACGTTTCCCCTACCAGCACTTAAAGGTGGCCGTTATCAACTACGAAAGTACATGGCGGGATGAAATTTTTGAGGCCCTCCTGGCCTACGATGCGGATTTGATTATTTGCGATGAAAGCCAGAGAATCAAGACCCACGACGCCGCCCAAAGTAAGGCCATGCACCAATTAGGGGACCGGGCAAGGTACAAGCTGATCTTGAGCGGGACGCCGGTCCAGAATCAAGCGGTGGACATTTTCAGCCAATACCGATTTTTGGACCCTTCCATTTTCGGCGATAACTTCTATGCTTTCCGGGGCCGGTATTGCGAGATGGGCGGTTTCAACAGCAAGCAGATCGTCCGTTACAAGGACCTGGACACCCTGATTAAGAAGGAGCATAGCATCGCCTACCGGGTAACAAAGGACGAAGCCCTGGACCTCCCGGAACAGACCTTTGAGAACCGGGTGGTCCCCATGAACAAGAAGGAGCGGAGCATATACGACAAGCTCCGGCGGGACGGATATGCAGAGCTTGAGGGCAGCGGCACGATCACGGCCACCACGGTCTTGACCAAGCTGCTCCGACTCCAGCAGTTTACCGGCGGTTTTTTGGTAGAGGACGCCGCCGACCGGCCCAAACTTGTAAGCCGGGGAAAGTTGGACACCCTGGAGGACATTCTCCTTGACTACGTTGTGGAGGGCCGGAAAAAGCTGGTCATTTTCGCCCGTTTCCTCCCAGAGATTCACGAAATAGAGGCCCTTTGCAAGAAGGTTTTGAGCAAAGCCGGGATGCAAGCGGTCGCCATTTACGGGGACATAAAGAAGGAAGAACGGGGAGCCATTGTCCAGCGTTTCCAGACGGACCCGGCGACCACGGCCTTTATAGGCCAGATTGACACGGCGGGGACCGGCATAACCCTCACGGCGGCGGATACTTGCGTTTATTATAGCGTGAATTTCAACTTTGCCACTTACAGCCAGAGCTTGAGCCGGATACACCGTATAGGGCAGAAAAACCGTTGTACTTATATCCACCTTGTAGCGGAGAACACCATCGACGAAACCATCCTCCAGGCCCTGGCCAAAAAGGAGGATTTGGCAAAAACGGTGGTTGATAATTGGAGGGCCTTTTTCTAAAGGCCAGAAAGGAAGACAGCGCATGGAAAACATTTCTATTTCTCATTTTGAGAACGACGCCGTCCAGGACAAGAAACTGGAGAGCTACGACTGGGGAAAAGACAATTTCCTCGCCGGTCAGGAGCTGACGGTCACGGTCACCCTCCGGGAGTACCGGGAGCTGGTGGCCAGCAAGGCCACCGCCGACCAGACGGTCCAGGCCAGCCGGGAGAAGGTCGTCAAGTTGGAGGCGGAGCTGAAGGAGGCGAAAGCGGAGGCGGAGCGGCTCAAGGCGGAGAACTACGACCTCCAGAACAAGGTCCTGGCCGCACAGAGCCGGTGCAACGCCCAGGGGGACGCCGCCGACGGGGAAGGGAGCTGCGAGGAATGAGCAAGAACAACCAGCAGAGCCGCCTCTGCCCGTTCAAGAAAATTATTGAGCGGGATTACAGCGGCAAGACCGGCAAGACCACGATCAACGAGCGTTTCGCCCCTTGCGCCGGGGAGCGATGCATAGCGCACTACCAGATCGGCGGCAGAGAGATGTGCCGCCGGTTATCGGGGAAGGAGGTATAGGCCATGACGCTAAAAGAGATGCGGACACAGCCTCTTGTCAACATTTTGGACAAGATGGACATGGTAGACCTCAAGGTCCACACGGACGATAGAGGTAACATTTGCGCCATCGAAATTAAGTATGAGCCTACCGCCGAAAATGCGGGGAGCGAGAAGAAAGGAAGGGGATTTTAATGGCAAAGACGTTGACCGAAATGGTCAAGGACCTCCGGGGCCTCCTTGATGAAAAGGACCGCCTGGAGGCGGAGGCCAAAAAGAACAAGGCCGAAATTGAGGCCAAAAAGCAGGAGATCGCCCAGCAGATGATCGACGAGGACACCCCCCGCATTTCCTGCGGCGGCTACATCTACGGCCTCCAGGCCAAAACCGCCTATAACAAGATTGCGGACG
>CAJUKH010000037.1 GCA_910587345.1 uncultured Oscillospiraceae bacterium
AAAGCGGCAAAGGCCAATCCCAAAATCACCGCCCTGCAAGTGGAACTTGCCCATGTGGATAGCGAGATTGAAAAGTTGCTGGACAGTCTGACAGGCGCAAATAATGTGCTGCTCTCCTATGTGAATGTGAAGATAGCCGAACTGGACGGACGCAAGCAGGAACTTCTGGCGAAGATGGCGGAGTTGACCGTGGAAGCCATCAGCCCGGAACAGGTCAGCCAGATTTCCGGCTACCTCGACACTTGGAAGAACGTATCCTTTGACGACAAGCGGCGGGTGGTGGATTTGATGATTACCACCATTGCCGCCACAAGCGACAGCTTAAACATCACATGGAAAATCTGACGGGCATATCAGCGCCCGTCAGACCGTTACCTTGTGTAGTCCCTTGTAAACTGTACTTTTCTTTGTTTACAGCAAGATACGTACTACCACGAATAAAAATCCTCTACTTCTTACGCTCTTGCATATGAGACGCAGAATTGGTATACTGAACGCAAGAAAACTGCACCAGTATGAGAGGATAGATATGATCCGCGAAATTTGCACAGATGAGGCATTCCTCACCCAAAAAGCCGAACCCGCCACAGCAAACGATCTCGGCGTGGTGCAGGATCTACTGGATACCCTCATCGCCCACAAAGATGGCTGTGTTGGCATGGCGGCCAACATGATTGGCATCAATAAACGCATTATCGCCTTTGACAACGAGGGCGAACACATGATTATGTTCAATCCTGTCATCGTCAAGCGGGCTGGTCCCTATGAGGCTGAGGAGGGCTGCCTGTCCCTCACCGGCACCCGGAAGGCAAAGCGCTTTCAGACCATTAAGGTGCAGTGGCAGAACGAGAAATTCCAGACACGGCTCAAGACTTTTATCGGCTGGACGGCGGAAATCATCCAGCACGAGATCGACCACTGCGAGGGAATCATCATATGAAAAAGCGGGCAAAGATCATTCTCGCCGTATGCTTGGCCGTTCTTCTCCTGCTTGGGGTCGGCGGCTATGCCTATGTAGCAGACTACTACCGTGCTGATGAGTCCGCATTAGAGGCTACGGCCTATCAGGCAGACGAGGTGCAGATTTCAGAGGTTGGAAATGTGACTTGGTTCGTTCCCCGGAAGCCGATTGCGGGGCTGATTTTTTATCCCGGAGGAAAGGTGGAGCACACGGCCTACGCTCTCCTCCTGCGGGCCTGTGCAGAGCAGGGACTCCTCTGTGCCCTGGTTCGGATGCCTGGCAACCTGGCGGTGTTGGATGCCAATGCGGCGGATGGTCTTCAGGAGAAGCATCCGGAAATCACGACCTGGTACATAGCCGGACATTCTCTGGGCGGCGCCATGGCAGCAAACTACGCCGCTGCGCACTCAGATGATTACAATGGGCTCATCCTGTTGGCTGCGTACTCCACCAAGGATCTCACCCAGACACCGCTGCGGGTACTCTCCATCTATGGCTCGGAGGATGGGGTGATGGATTGGGAGAGTTACAAAAAGAATTGGGCAAACCTTCCTGCTAACACCACAGAAGTCATTCTGGAGGGCGGCTGTCACGCCCAGTTTGGCAGCTATGGCTCCCAGGATGGCGATGGTACTCCCACCATTTCAGGTAAGGAGCAGATTAGGCAGACGGTAGAAGCTATTGCAGCCTTCGCCATCCCGTACGACGCATGATAGTACGGGAGCTACACATAACATTCTTGCGTTGACCGCTTTACTGCACTTCTGTTTTGATGGCCAACATACGAAAAACCATTGTTACTGAATATCCTCCATAGACAACTCTCAAAAAGTGATATTATGCTCATACATGGACATTTTCATCAGTATATAGCATATCAAAGGAGCTGCTGCCAAATGAAATTACTTCATCTATCCGACCTCCACATTGGAAAGCGGGTCAATGAGTTTTCCATGTTGGAAGACCAGAAGTACATACTAAACGAGATTCTGAACATTGTGGACAGCGAACAGCCCGATGCAATTTTGATTGCCGGGGATGTGTATGACAAATCCGTCCCTTCCGCTGAGGCAGTGGAGGTGTTCGACTGGTTCCTTTCGGCGCTGGCAGAACGGGATACGGCCATTTTCATCATCAGCGGCAACCACGACTCCCCCGAGCGGCTATCCTTTGCCTCCTCCCTGCTGCAGAAAAATCGGGTGTACATCTCCCCTGTGTATAACGGCGAGGTGCCGCCCATCACCCTTGAAGATGCCCACGGGAAGGTGAATTTCTATCTACTACCCTTTATTAAGCCGGTCCATGTGCGGCTTTGTTTCCCGGAGGCGGAGATCGTAAGCTACACCGATGCAGTGGATTATGCCATTCAGCACATGAATGTGGACACCGCCCAGCGCAATGTACTGCTCACCCACCAGTTTGTCACCGGGTCGGAGCGTTGCGAGTCTGAAGAGCTGTCGGTGGGCGGCAGCGACAATGTGGATGTTCAGGTGTTTGCCCCCTTTGACTATGTGGCCCTGGGCCATCTCCACGGCCCTCAGAATGTGGACGGCGAACGGGTCCGCTACTGCGGCACGCCCTTGAAGTACTCCTTCTCCGAAGTGAACCATAAAAAATCAGTAACTGTAGTGGAGCTGGGGGAAAAGGGAGATTTATCCCTGCGGCTAATCCCCCTCACCCCCCAGCGGGACTTTATGGACCTGCGGGGAACCTACGACCAGGTGGTCTCCCAGGAGTTCTATCAGGGCCTGAATCGGGATACCTATGTGCGCGTCATCCTGACCGATGAAAACGACATCCCGGGCGCCATGGGGAAGCTGCGGGTGATCTACCCCAACCTGATGCTGCTGCGCTACGACAACGAGCGCACCCGGGGCGGCGGAGAGGCCGCCGATGTGGAGCTGGTGGGGAGGGCCTCTCCCCTGGAGCTCTTTGAGGCCTTTTACAGCCAACAAAACGGAGGCCCCCTCTCCGATGAACAGAAAAAATACCTTTCCGGCCTGATTGAAGATATATGGGAGGGACAGGAATGAGACCGATCAAGTTGACCATGTCCGCCTTCGGCCCCTATGCCGACAAGACCATCCTTGATTTGGACAAGCTGGGGGAGAACGGGCTCTACCTCATCTGCGGCGATACGGGTGCCGGAAAGACCACCATTTTTGACGCCATCACCTTTGCTCTCTACGGTGAGCCCAGCGGCGATGTGCGGAAATCCGAAATGTTCCGCAGCAGCTATGCAAAGCCGGAGACACCTACCTATGTGGAGCTGGTTTTCCGCTGCCAGGGCAAGGAGTACACCATCCGCCGCAACCCCACCTATCTGCGCCCCAAGCAGCGAGGGGAGGGTTTTACCGAGTGCAAGGCTGATGCGGTACTGACCGCTCCGGACGGCCACGTTGTCACCAAATCGAAAGACGTGACCCAGACGGTGGAGGACCTCCTTGGCCTTGACCGCAGCCAGTTTGCCCAAATCGCCATGATCGCCCAGGGCGAGTTCCAGCGGCTTCTTACCGTGGAGACCAAGGACCGCCGGGAAATTTTCCGCAAGCTCTTCCAGACGAACAACTACCAGCGGCTCCAGGAGCGGTTGAGTGAGAGTAGAAAGGCCCTGGAGCAGGAGTGCGAGGGCCTGGAGGATCGCCGCAAGCAACAGATTGAGGACATCCACTGCACCGAAGATAGCGCCCTTTGGCCCGACGTAGAGTCTGCAAAGTCCGGGCTGATGCCCGTGGAGCAGATCCTCTCCCTGTTGGAAGGGCTGATTGCCAACGCCGGGGAGGGCCTGACCGCACTATCCGAGCGGGACGATGCCCTGGGCAAAGAGATCGGCCAGATGAACCAGCGGATCGGCGAGGGCAAGGCCATCGCCGAAAGCCGGAAGACATTGGAGAAAGAGCATAAAAAGCTATCGGAGCTCACTCCCCTTCTGGAGCAGGCAGAGGAGACCGTCAAGGAAGCCACCGCCCGCCAGAGCGAGAAGGAGGTGCTCAACAAGAAGGCCATCCAGTTGGAGCAGGACCTCACCCGCTATAGCCGGCTGGCTGAGCTGCAGAAAAAGAAAAAGGACACCGAGGCCGAGGTGGCCAAGAAGCAGGGCGAACAGGAGGCCCTCTCGACCGCCCTCGCCGACCTGAAAAAGGACCTGGATGCGACCAAGGAGGAGCTGGCCCTTCTGGCCGACGCCGGCGCTGAAAAGGAGCGGGCCGAGGCGAAAGCAAACTCCCTGAAGCAAACGGCCCAGGAGCTGGCCACCCTGAAAGACGCCCTTATTGCTCTTGAGAAGCTGAAAGAGGAGCACGAGGCCGCCGTGGAAGAATACCGCACCCGGCTGGATGAAGCCGAGCAGGCGGAGAACCTTTGGCAACAAAAGTATCGCCACTTTCTGGATGCCCAGGCCGGCGTTCTCTCCCAGCGGCTTCAGGCAGGCCAGCCCTGCCCGGTGTGCGGCTCCCTGGAGCACCCCCACCCCGCTGAGGTCACTGGCGAAGTGCCAGACCAGAAGGAAGTGGAGCGGCTGAACCAGAAAAACACCAAGGCTCAGAAGGCTGCGGCGGACGCCAGCAGGAAAGCCGGAGAACTGGATGCCAAGCTGAAAACAGAGGAAGCACACCTGGTCCAACAGGCAGCGCGCCTGCTGCCGGAAATCAACCAGGCCGTGCTGTCAGACGACGTCGAGCGGGAGATCACCCAGCAAGAAGAGCACGCTGCCCAGGCCCAGAGTGAACTGGAATCGGCAGAAGCCCATGTCCAGCGACTGGAGGAGCTGAAGGAAGAGATCCCCAACCTGGAAACCCAGCTGGAGCAAAAGAATAAGGCCGTCAGCGAGATCACCACCACCATCGCCACGGGCAAGGCGACGGTGGACGCACTTTCCCAGCAGATTGAGACCCAGGAAAAGGACCTGCCCTACCCTGACGAGTGTGCGGCCAAGAAGGCCCTTGACCAGTGGAAGAAAACCATGGAAGAGATTGACGCCGCAATACAGACGGCGACCCAGAAGAGGGATGACCTCCGGGAGCAGAAAAACACCGCCCAGACTACGGTCACGACCCTGACCGAGCAGCTCAGCGACAAGGCCGAAATCGATGTGTCCGCCCTGGAAGAGGCTCTGAAGAAGCTGGGAAAGGAGCAAAAGGACCTGCAGACCCAGAAAGAGACCCTTTCCGCCCAGGAAAAGCACAATACCGACATCCTGCAGCACCTGAAGGAGCTGGGCGATGAGCTGGGTAAAAAGGAGGCCACCCGCATCTGGCTGGGCTCGTTGGCGGACACCGCCAACGGCACTCTCTCCGGCCAGCAAAAGCTGATGCTGGAGACCTTTGTGCAGGCAGTCTATTTTGACCGGGTGCTGACCCAGGCAAACCTTCGGCTGATGGTCATGAGCGGCGGGCAATATGAGTTGCGCCGGCACATAGAGACCGACAACCTGCGCAGCCAGGCAGGACTGGACCTGGATGTGGTGGATCACTACAACGGGTCTCTCCGCAGTGTAAAGAGCCTATCGGGCGGTGAGTCCTTTAAGGCCTCCCTCTCCCTGGCCTTGGGCCTTGCAGACGAGATCCAATCCTCGGTCAAGGGCGGAGGCGTACAACTGGACACTATGTTCGTGGATGAGGGCTTCGGCTCCCTGGACGGGGACTCCCTCCAGCAGGCATTGCAGGTGTTGAGCGGCCTCAGCGAAGGCCACAGGCTGGTGGGCATCATTTCCCATGTGCCCGATTTGAAGGATAAGATTGACAAGCAGATTGTGGTGAAGAAAAACCGGGACCAGGGAAGCCGGGCCACCATCATTGGGTAAAAAAACTCCGAAGACGGGGCTTCATTCTTTGATTACAGCAAGGTACCTGTTGCCCCTCTCCCGGAAAGGACTTGCGCTTCCCTGCGCTTAGAGTTACAATCCAACCAACCTGAAACGCAAAACGCTTCCCGTCCTGGGCCGGTGAAAAAACTCCAGCTTGGGACGGGAAGCATTTTTGACCACATATTCTGCCACAGTTGGGGCTGGACCACATGGAGAACCCATGGTTAGAGAGTTCTAAAGAGTATATCAAATGGAGCAAAAACGGCTATAAACAAGCAGAAATAGTTATAAAAAAGTTAGCCTCGCTCTTTGGGAGCATAACGTCCAACGTTCGAGCCTCCCCATTCTAATTTTTATAATACTGCTTCATTGTCCACTTCTTCTTTCGATGAATATTCAAAACTGGCGTGGGGATCGGTATGCTGGAATAAGAGCCTGTTTCCGCATTGAAACGTATAGCGGACCTTTGCACAAAGGCTCTCGTGGATGAAGCGCTCCATGCTCCCTTCCACCGGGGCATGAAGAGGCTGGCCCCGCCCTTCCAGCAGCTCCACCGCCAGGCGGTACTGCCCCTGCCGAATTACTGCGCCCCGAGCGGACCAGGCTTCGATCCGTGCCCCCCGATAGGTTGCAAGGCGGTATTCCCGTCCCTGATGCTGTATCGCACAGATACAGCCGGTAAAACCTCCCATCGGCAGCGGGATAGAGGCCACCGCCAGCATCAAACTCCCCATCTCACTTCCCTGCCACATACATTGCGTCCAAAGATATTTATCAGGAAAAGAACGTCCACGGTCTGTTTCAATATAACCAACGCCATTCGAAAAATCATATTGCTCCCCATTCAAGACCAGCCTTCCATGCAGGGAATGCCGCATACTGAGCACTCCGTGAGCACACTGCATCCCTCCGAAAAGGCGAAAGGGACCCATAATATCCGAGGCGATGCAGGAAAACGGCCCATAGTGCAGACTGCCTTTCAGAGAAAGCCCGTCCCTCTCGACTTCCAGCTCTATTCCACTTGCTCCAAAATACGAATCCCCGACCCTGACCTGAAAACAGTCCTTTTCCGCCCGGAACGCAGTATCCGGGTATTCCAGCCACCAGGAGCCGGTATCTCCAATGATCTGAATGGAGGCCCCTGCGCCCCCGGCAGCGTCAACATGAAACGCAGGAATCAGCGCAAGCGTCCTTCCCTCCGGGCTTTGGTGCTTGAAATACCATCCCTCAAAATAAGGCCCCCGCTTCCCTTCTCCATGAAAAAAAGTCACTTAATTGCCTCCTTACGGCAAACACTTTGCTTCCCATCGGCCATTTTCCATATCCCGGTCGAGGGTCAGATACAGGAAGTATTGACGCACAGGCAAAGAAGTAACCGCCACACCGATATTTTCGCAGGCTATTTCAAGCTATATTCCCGGCCTTTGCAAAAAAAGAAAAGCCTTGCAATTCAAAACGAATTGCAAGACTTTCCTGGTACGCCCGGAGGGACTCGAACCCCCAACATTCAGAACCGGAATCTGACGCTCTATCCAATTGAACTACGGACGCATCTCAAACGTGCTTATTGATTATAGCAAATCAAAGCAGGTTTGTAAAGGGGCTGTGTTCATTTTTTTGAAGTTTTCAGCGTATTTTCTTTTCCCTAACATCCAGCAGAGAATCTTTTGCGCCCTTCCCTATCTCCCCTTTTCCCTCTGCCAGTTCCTCCCGCAGCACTTCCAAGAAGGTTTCCGCCGCCTTGGAAAAGATTTGGTGCTTCTTCCATACCACACTGATCGTGTTCTCCATGGTCGGTGACAGGGGCCGAAAGCAGAGGTCACGCCCCTCCCCCACCTGGATGATTTTATCCAGGCAAAGCATATATCCAAGGCCGTCCTCCGCCATCAAAGAGCCATTAAAGGCCAGCGAATATGTGGCCACCACATTGGGCGGCACGGGCGCTTGCTGAAACCAGTTCTCAAGCCGCCCAAGCCGATGGACCTGACGGGAAACGATCAGCGGCTTGTCCCACAGCTGTCGAAGGGAGACAGAGTCCTCCTTCGCCAACGGGTCGTCCCGGCGCATAAATACCCCCCAGGTATCCACAGCCGGAATGGTTATCGAATGATATTTTGACATGTCGACCGGGTGAAAAAGCAGCCCAAAATCAATCAGCCCCTTGTCCAGCTGTTCGGTCACGTCGATGGCATCTCCACTGGAAAGATGAAAATGGACCTCCGGATAAAGGTTCTGCATCCTTTTGGCTGCCGAGGTCAGGAACCGGACGGCATAGCTCTCCCCTGCGCCGATATACACATCGCCGGTCACTGCGCCCTCGCCGGTGGTCAGCTCCCCAGTCGTCTTATCCACCAGATCGATGATCTCCTCTGCCCGTTTACGCAGAAGCATCCCATCCTCTGTCAGAGTGATCCGCCGGCGCCCCCGCAGAAAGAGGGTCTTACCCAGCTCCTTCTCCAGTTCCCGCAGCTGCCGGGAGAGCGAGGGCTGGGCCGTATGCAGAGCCTCCGCCGCCCGGGAGATATTCTCCTCTCTGGCCACCGCCAGGAAATACCGCAGGACCCGCAGTTCCATAGCCCGCCCCTCCTTTTTCTAAGTCTCAATTTCCGTTTGTGTTGATAGCACCTATTTCCAAAAATCATGGGAATTCATTCTATTGAATTTGATTGATTCATGTCGGATTCATGCATAAGACTATTCCAATCAATACGAGCACACCATTTTACATGCCGCCATTCTGGATAACGCTTTAAATCATATTTTATGGCAGTGCCTTCGAAAATCAAATTATCAATTTCTCCGCTGTCGGACGCATCATCGGAATAGAGACTAACGGGCATTCCTTCATAAAATGTAATTATGCTGCCCATACTATCAACCTTGGTATCGCCTTTTGACAACAATACAATATCATCTGTAACCATTTCGTTTAAATCAACATAAATTCGTGCTTTTTTCATCTTCTGAAACCCCTTTTACACAAAAACTCTTGCTTTATATACTCGATTATAAATATTTACCTACTGCCCACAATGCATATTTATAGGTCCCTTTTTCATGCGTGCACAATGCAAAAAGGAGCTGAAATAATTACATATTTATTTGATGTTATGCCTGATCAACACAAGGCAAAATTGAGTTTTTCTTATCCTATCACTTCTCTACTATACCTGTCAAGCATACTAACGGATATTCAATATGTATTTTGTATTCCTATTCCTCCATTTCTCTTTTCTTTCCTTCAAGATAAAAAGGCCCGCAGATCAAAAGATCTGCGAGCCCTTCTTTTCTTGATTATTAAGTTATTCTCCAAACTCCTCATCATTGAAAGCGGAAACCACTGCCGTCTGGGCGTACTGGGGTGCCAGATCCTCATCGGTGGCCACCACAGGGGATTCCACATTGTCATACTGACGGTACTGGGTCAGACCGGAACCGGCGGGGATCAGCTTGCCGATGATCACGTTCTCCTTCAGGCCCAGCAGACGGTCCACCTTGCCCTTGATGGCAGCCTCAGTCAGAACCTTCGTGGTTTCCTGGAAGGAGGCGGCAGACAGGAAGGAGTCGGTGGCCAGAGAGGCCTTGGTGATACCCAGCAGCAACCGGGAGGCCACGGGAAGCATCAGGTCAAGACCGTCCTCCCGCTTCTCCCCCGCATCGATCCGGGCCTGGACCGCCGCCTTGGCATCCAGATACTCCACCAGCTCGATGGTGGAGCCGGAGAGAAGTTCGGAATCTCCCGCCTCCTCCACACGGACTTTCCGCATCATCTGGCGGGCAATGACCTCGATATGCTTATCGTTGATATCCACGCCCTGCTGACGGTAGGGCTTCTGGACTTCCTGAATGAGATAGTCGTAAACAGCGTGGATACCCCGGATATGAAGGACATCCTGAGGATAGAGAGCGCCTTCGCTGATGGCATCGCCCTTCTGGACCGTGTCCCCGTTCTGGACCTTCACGCCGGCGGAGTGGGGCAGGGCGTAGGTGACGGTCTCCCCGTCGTCGGCCACGATGGTCACATTGTAGATGCTGCCGCCCTTCTTGGCGTCCTCCACGGTGACCTTGCCGGAAACCTCGGCCAACTGGGCCATCCGCTTGGGACGGCGGGACTCGAACAGCTCCTCAACACGGGGCAGACCCTGCGTGATATCGCCGCCGGCCACGCCGCCGGTGTGGAAGGTACGCATGGTCAGCTGGGTGCCCGGCTCGCCGATGGACTGGGCGGCGATGATGCCCACAGTCTCACCCTCGCCCACAGGCTCACCGATGGCAAGGTTCACACCGTAGCACTTGGTACAAACGCCGGTGCGGGACTCGCAGGTCAGCACCGAGCGGATCATCACCTCATGGATGCCATGGGCCTCCAGCAGATCGGCGGTGGCGGCGGACATCATTTCGTCCTTGCTCACCAGCAGCTCGCCGGTCTTGGGGTCCACAATATCCTCCACGGGATAACGGCCCTTCAGCCGCTCTCCGAAGGTCTCGATGATCTGGCCGTTCTCGCTGATCTCACTGACCATGATGCCGTCGTGGGTACCACAGTCGTTCTCCCGGATAATGACCTCCTGGGCCACATCCACCAAACGCCGGGTCAGATATCCCGAGTCGGCGGTACGAAGGGCGGTATCGGCGCCGCCCTTCCGGGCGCCTCTGGCGGAGATGAAGTACTCCAGTACAGACATACCTTCCCGGAAGTTGGCCTTGATGGGGATCTCGATGGTGCGGCCGTTGGTGTCGGCCATCAGACCACGCATACCGGCCAGCTGACGGATCTGGGCCACGGAACCACGGGCGCCGGAGTCGGCCATCATCCAGATGGGGTTATAGCGGTCCAGAGCTTCCATCAGAGCGTCAGAGACGTTTTTGGTGGTCTTTTCCCAGGCCTGAACCACCAGACGGTACCGCTCGTCGTTGGTGATGAAGCCCCGGCGGTACTGCCGCTCGATCTTCACCACCTCCTGCTCGGTCTCGGCGATCATCTCCTGCTTGCCGTCAGGGACGGTCATGTCGTAGATGGAAATGGTCAGCGCGCCCTGAGTGGAGTAGTGGTAACCCTTGGCCTTGATGGTGTCCAGCACCTCCGCCGAAGCAGTGAAGCCGTGCTTATTGATGCACTTGTCAATGATTTTGCCCAGGCCCTTGTTGGTAACGATAAAGTTGATTTCAGGCTCAAAGGCTTCCTCCGGGTCATTCCGGTCCACAAAGCCCAGGTCCTGAGGAATGCCCTCGTTGAAAATAAGGCGGCCGGCAGTGGTCCGGACCAGCTTATGCTGCTCCTCCCCGTTGATGGTTGCAAAGCGGCGGACCATGATGGGTTCGTGAAGGTCAATGGCCTTCTCATCATAAGCCAGCAGGGCTTCCTCATCGCTGACAAAGGAGCGCAGCACCTCCTCAGGCAGAGCGCCCTTCTTGGTCTGTGCGGCGATCCCCGCCACAGTGGGGATATCGTCCAGACTGTCGGGATTCTTCACCCAGATAAAGCTGTCCTCGGTGATGGTCCCCTTCTTCAAAGCAGCCTTCACCGCCGCCACATCCTCATAGGTATCCTCTGCGGTGTGGTCAGGATATTTCTCATAGGTCAGATAGTAGGAACCCAGCACCATGTCCTGGGTAGGCACGGTGACGGGGCCGCCGTCCTGGGGCCGCAGCAGGTTGTTGGCCGACAGCATCAGCAGCCGGGCCTCAGCCTGCGCCTCGGCGGACAGGGGGACATGGACCGCCATCTGGTCGCCGTCGAAGTCGGCGTTGAAGGGGGTACAGACCAGGGGGTGGAGCTTGATGGCCCGGCCTTCCACCAGCACCGGCTCAAAGGCCTGAATACCCAGACGGTGGAGGGTGGGGGCACGGTTCAGCATGACGGGGTGGTCCTTGATGACGAACTCCAAAGCGTCCCACACCTTGGGGTCGCCCTTGTCCACCATCTTCTTGGCCGCCTTGATGTTGGCGATACCGTCCTCCACCAGCTTCTTCATAACGAAGGGGCGGAACAGCTCAATGGCCATCTCCTTGGGCAGACCGCACTGATAGATCTTCAGCTCGGGGCCTACCACGATAACGGAACGGCCGGAGTAGTCCACACGCTTGCCCAGCAGGTTCTGACGGAACCGGCCCTGCTTACCCTTGAGCATATCGCTCAAAGACTTCAGCGCCCGGTTGTTGGCGCCCACCACGGCACGGCCCCGGCGGCCGTTGTCGATAAGGGCGTCCACCGCCTCCTGGAGCATCCGCTTCTCGTTGCGGACGATGATGTCGGGGGCGTTGAGCTGAATGAGCCGCTTCAGCCGGTTGTTCCGGTTGATAACACGGCGGTAGAGATCGTTCAGGTCACTGGTGGCGAAACGGCCGCCGTCCAGCTGGACCATGGGACGGATCTCGGGCGGAATGACGGGCAGCACGTCAATGACCATCCACTCCGGCTTGTTGCCGGAAATGCGGAAGGCGTCCACCACCTCCAGCCGCTTGACGATACGGGCTTTCTTCTGGCCGCTGGCCTCCCGCAACTCGGCCCGGAGAGAGGAGGACAGGGCCTCCAGATCCACCTGCTGAAGAAGCTTCTTCACGGCCTCGGCGCCCATGCCGGCCTCGAAGTCGTCCTCGTACTTCTCCCGCATATCCTGATATTCCTTCTCGGTCAGGATCTGGTTCTGGGCCAGAGGGGTGAAGCCGGGGTCGGTAACGATATAGGAGGCAAAGTACAGCACCTTCTCCAGAATACGGGGGCTGATGTCCAGCAGCAGTCCCATTCGGGAGGGGATACCCTTAAAGTACCAGATATGGCTCACCGGAGCAGCCAGAGAGATATGGCCCATCCGCTCCCGGCGGACCTTTGCCCGGGTGACCTCCACGCCGCAGCGGTCACAGACCTTGCCCTTGTAACGGATCTTCTTATACTTGCCGCAGTGGCACTCCCAGTCCTTGGTAGGGCCAAAGATGCGCTCGCAGAACAGTCCGTCCCGCTCAGGCTTCAGGGTGCGGTAGTTGATGGTCTCAGGCTTCTTCACCTCGCCATGGGACCACTCCAAAATCTGCTCGGGAGAGGCCATGCCAATACGGATCGCATCAAATTCAGCGTAACTCATAATTCTGTACCCTCCCTTTCTTATTCGTCGTCCTCGCCGTCGTCGGCGAAATCGTCCTCGGAGAACTCATCGGCAAAATCCTCGTCGTCCTCCTCATCCTCCTCATCGGCAATGACGTCCCCCTCGGCGTTCATCTCACCGGTGGAGAAGCCGCCCGCAGAGGCGAACTCGTTTTCATCCCGATACTGGTAGAACTCGTCGTCCTCCCGGACACGGTCGGGGGGATAGGTATCCTCGTCCTCTTCCTTCAGCTCAATGATGGAGCCGTCCCGGTCCAAAACCTGAATGTCCAGACACAACGCCTGCAGTTCCTTCACCAGAACCTTAAAGGCCTCGGGCACGCCGGGAGAGGGCACGTTATGGCCCTTTACGATGGCCTCGTAGGTCTTGACACGTCCCGTTACATCGTCGGACTTGACGGTGAGCATCTCCCGCAGGGTGTAGGCGGCGCCATAGGCCTCCAAAGCCCACATTTCCATCTCGCCGAACCGCTGGCCGCCAAACTGGGCCTTGCCGCCCAGAGGCTGCTGGGTCACCAGAGAGTAGGGACCGGTGGACCGGGCGTGGATCTTATCATCCACCAGATGGTGGAGCTTGAGGAAGTAGACATAGCCGGTGGTGACCCGGTTGTCGAACTTCTCGCCGGTACGGCCGTCGTACATTTCGCTCTTGCCGTCCTCGGACAAGCCGGCCTCCTTCAAAAGCTCCTGAATATCCCGCTCGTTGGCGCCGTTGAAGATGGGGGTCGCCACCTTCCAGCCCAGCGCCTTGGCGGCATAGCCAAGGTGGACCTCCAGCACCTGACCGATGTTCATACGGGAGGGCACGCCCAGAGGATTCAGCACGATATCCAAAGGCGTTCCGTCGGGCAGGAAGGGCATATCCTCCTGGGGCAGAATACGGGAGACAACACCCTTATTGCCGTGACGGCCGGCCATCTTGTCGCCCACGGAGATCTTCCGCTTCTGGGCGATGTAGATCCGCACCGCCATATTGACCCCGGGGGGCAACTCGTCCCCATTCTCCCGGGTGAAGACGTCCACATTCACCACGATGCCGCTCTCGCCGTGGGGCACTTTCAAAGAGGTGTCACGGACCTCCCGGGCCTTCTCACCGAAGATGGCCCGCAGCAGCCGCTCTTCCGCCGTCAGGTCGGTTTCGCCCTTGGGGGTGACCTTGCCCACCAGAATGTCGCCGGGACGAACCTCGGCGCCCACACGGATGATGCCCCGCTCGTCCAGGTCCTTCAGGGCGTCCTCGCCCACGTTGGGGATGTCCCGGGTGATCTCCTCGGGACCCAGCTTGGTGTCCCGGGCCTCGGCCTCATACTCCTCAATGTGAATGGAGGTGAACACGTCGTCCTTCACCATCCGCTCATTGAGCAGGATGGCGTCCTCGTAGTTATAGCCTTCCCAGTTCATAAAGCCCATGAGGATGTTCTTGCCCAGAGCCAGCTCGCCATGGTCGGTGGAGGGGCCGTCCACCAAAACAGTGCCCGGCTCCAGCAGCTCACCCTTCTCATCATACCTATTGCCGTGGACCCGCTCGCCCACGCTGACGATGGGACGCTGGTTGATACAGGTAGTGTGGTTGGAGCGCATAAACTTGGTCAGCTTATAGTCCACCACCCGGCCGTCGTCATAGCGGATGGTGATAAAGTCGGCGGACACACGGGTGACCTCACCGTCACCCTCCGCCAGAATGACGATCTCCGAGTCGATACAGTTCTTGTATTCCTGACCGGTGGCCACGATAGGAGCCTCGGTGGTCAGAAGGGGCACGGCCTGCCGCTGCATGTTAGCGCCCATCATGGCCCGGGTGGCGTCGTCGTTCTCCAGGAAGGGGATCATGGCGGTGGCGATGGACACCATCATCTTGGGGGCCACGTCAATGTAGTCCACCCGCTCCCGGTCCACGTCGATGATCTCGTTGCGGTAGCGGCAGGTGATACGCTCGTTGGTGAGGCAGCCGTTCTCATCGGTAGGCTCGGTGGCCTGGGCGATGATATACTGATCCTCCACATCGGCGGTCATATACTCCACCTCGTCGGTGAGCTTGCCGGTGGCCTTGTCCACCTTCCGGTAGGGGGTCTCGATAAAGCCGTACCGGTTCACCTTGGCGTAGGAGGCCAGATAGGAGATCAGACCGATGTTGGGGCCTTCGGGAGTCTCCAAAGGACACAGACGGCCATAGTGGGAGTAGTGGATATCACGGACATCGAAGGAGGCCCGGTCCCGGCTCAGACCGCCGGGGCCCAGTGCGGACACACGGCGCTTGTGGGTCAGCTCGGCCAAGGGGTTGGTCTGGTCCATGAACTGGCTCAGGGGGCTGGAGCCGAAAAACTCCTTGATGGCGGCGGTAACGGGCCGGATGTTGATCAGGCTCTGGGGGGTCACAATGTCCAGATCCTGAACGGTCATCCGCTCCCGAATGACACGCTCCATCCGGCTAAAGCCGATACGGAACTGATTCTGAAGCAGTTCGCCCACACAGCGCAGACGGCGGTTGCCCAGATGGTCGATATCGTCAGGCACACCCACGCCGCTTGCAAGGCCGTTGAGATAGTTGATGGAAGCCATGATATCGTCCACGATAATGTGCTTGGGCACCAGATCGTCCCGATGGTCGCTGACCAGTTCCTTCAGGGTCTCCTCATCCCCGTTGGCCTGTGCGATCAGGTCCATCAGCACGGGATAGCGGACGCTTTCCGTGATGCCGCACTCCTCGGGGGCAAAGGACACAAAGCCCTTCATGTCCACCATGTGGTTGGAGAAGACCTTTACCGGCTTCCCCTCCATGTCCAGAACCACCTCGTTGACTCCCTTGGCCTGAAGGTCCCAGGCCTGCTCCCGGGTCAGGGTCTCTCCCGCGTCGGCAAGGATCTCGCCGGTGGCGGGGTCCACGACGGGCTGGGCCAGGGTGTGGCCGGAGATACGGGGGGCAATGGCCATCTTCTTGTTGAACTTATACCGGCCCACGGCGGACAGATCATACCGCCGGGCGTCGAAGAAGAGTCCGTTCATCAGGTTCTCGGCAGAGTCCACCGTGGGAGGCTCGCCGGGCCGGAGCTTGCGGTAGATCTCCAGCATGGCCTCCTCATAGGTCTTGCAGGTATCCTTCTCCAGCGTCGCCACGATGCGGGGGTCCTCGCCGAACATCTCCAAAATTTCGACGTCGCTCCGGGGCCCGGTGGCCCGGATGAGACAGGTGACGGGAATCTTCCGGTTTTTGTCGATACGGACCCAGAACACATCGGAAAGGTCGGTCTCATACTCCAACCAGGCGCCCCGGCCGGGGATGATAGTGGTGCCGTAAGTCAAATTCTCCGCCTTATCCGCCGTCCGGGCAAAGTACATACCGGGAGAACGGACGATCTGGGAGACGATGACCCGTTCGGCGCCGTTGATGACAAAGGTACCCGCCTTGGTCATCAGCGGGAAATCACCCATAAAGATCTCCTGCTCCTTGATCTCCTCGGTCTCCTTGTTGCGAAGACGCACCCGCACCTTGATGGGGGCGGCATAGGTGGCGTCCCGGGCCTTGCACTCCTCCACAGAGTATTTGGGTTCCTCATCCATGGTGTAGTTGATAAAGGAAAGCTCCAGGTTCCCTGCGTAGTCGGCGATCGACCCCACATCCCGGAAAACCTCCTCCAGCCCTTTCTCCAGGAACCACCGGTAGGAGTTCTTCTGGATCTCCAGGAGGTTGGGCATCTCCAAAAGCTCCTGGTGGCGGGCAAAGCTCTTACGGAGTGTCTTGCCGTAGTAGATGTCCTTGACCATGTAGAATTCACACCTCGTTTTTCGTATTTCCGGCGAAAAAACGTCCTTTTTCTTCCGTTTTTTCACCTTTCCGGCTGCCTTTTCTCGTCATTTCAAACAAAAGATGGTTTTGATACACCCGGAAGGGTTGTCGCTTTGCTTCCTCTTCCTCTTGCCTTTTCCACCGGTTTGTGATAAACTGACCGCAGCGTGGAAAATTGGATGTATTTTCTCTTTTGCATATAAAAGCATTTCAGTATAGCACGTTTTTCCTGTAAAGTCAATACGTTACACCGGGAAAATATCTGGAGCGATCCAGATTTTTTTCATGTCTGGAGGTGTTTTTCGTGCCCCTTCTCTCTAAAAAAAGTCCGGCCGCTTTCGGTCTGCTTCTCTGTCTGGCCGCTTTATACCGCTGCGCCACCCTGTCCGGCAGCGGCTGGGACCATCTGCTGGTCCCCCTCGCCATGCTGTCCCTGCTCATTCTGGCTCTTCTTCTGCTGAAAAGGGCGGGGTTTTCGGAAAATGCTCTGGCCGCCGCCCTTTTCCCTCTGGGGCTGGCCTTTTTCCTGCGGGCCTTTCTCATGCCCTGCGTCACCTCGGACTATCAGAATTTTCTTTCCCACTGGGTGGAATACTTCCGCCAAAACGGCGGCTTTTTGGCCCTGAAAGACCCTGTGGGCAACTACAATGTCCCCTATCTCTATATGCTCGCCGCCCTTTCCCACCTGCCGCTCAACGACCTATACGGCATTAAGCTCTTCTCCATTCTCTTCGATGTCCTTCTGGCCTGGGGCGGCCTTCGTCTGGCAAGGACCCGCACCGCCGACCGCTCGGTCTGGCTCATCACCTTCTTTTCCCTTCTCCTGCTGCCCACCGTGATCCTCAACGGCGCCTGCTGGGGGCAGTGCGACAGTGTCTGGGCCGCCTTGTGCCTCCATGCTCTTGCCTGCGCTCTTGAGGATAAGCCGGTCCCCTCTCTGGTCCTGCTGGCCCTCGCCTTTTCCTTTAAGCTGCAGGCCATCTTCCTCATTCCCCTCTGGGCCGCCTTCTGGTTTGCTGGAAAGCTCAGGACCCATGAGCTTTTCGCTTTCCCTCTTGCCTTCTTTCTCTCCATCTCCCCCGCGCTCATGCTGGGCAAACCTCTGGGGGCTATCCTCTCCATCTATCTTGAGCAGGCGGGAGACAGTGTGGCCTGGCAGACGGTGAACTACAACTCCCCCTCCCTTTTTTCCCTCTTTCCCTACCGCTTCTCCTTCTCCCCCGCCGCCCCCAAGCTGGCCATCGCCGCCGCCTTTGCCTTTATGCTGGCCGTTCTGGCCCTTCTGTTCTTCCGCCGAAAGCATCTTGACGGCACCGTTTATCTTCTGGCGGCGGCCGCCCTCTCTCTGGGCATCCCCTTTCTCCTGCCCTATATGCATGAGCGGTACTTCTTTCTGGGGGGAATCCTCCTTGTGGTCTGGGCCTGCCTCTGGCCCAGACACACCCCGGCAGCCGCCGGGGCAGAGCTGGCCTCTCTGGGCGGCTATCACGCCTATCTGATGGGCCGCTATCTTCTCCCCCTCACCCTTTTTGGCACCACCTGGGCTCAACTGCTGGAAGGGCTTTGTATGCTGGCGGCCATCCTCACCGTCACAGTGACTTTTCTCTTCTCCCTTTACGGCAAAAAGAGCGTTTCTCTATGAGAGAAACGCTCTTTTTTCACATGACCTGTCCCCAGCAGAGATAGCGAAAGCAGAACACTATCTGCAAAAGCCCCATCCCTGCCGTCAACCACCTTGTCAGCCCGGGCCGCCCCTCCAGCTCCACCGCCCCGAACCAGAAAAAGGGCAGCGCGCAAGCGAGATACCGCCCGGCGCTCAACAGCCAGGACAGGCAGTAATTTAAAATGAAATAAACAAAGGCATAAAGGGTAAACATACTCCTGTGCTTCTCCCGGCTCCGCCATAAAAGAAAGGCAAAAAGAGGAAACAGCGCAAGCTCCGGAATCCACATTTCCCACCGGGTGGACACATTGGGCCAGGTAAAGGCATTTTTCGCCAGATAGGCCAGCACCTCCGGAAACCACTGAAACCCCTGGGACCAGTGCTTCTGCATCTCCACAAAGGCAAAGGGGTCCCCCGCCACCCGGTAATTGAGCAGGAAATAGACCCCGCTTCCCAGTACCGGCGCCGCCAGCAAAGGCAGCTTCCCCGCCATCCGCAGCAGGGTCCGCCCCCGCTCTTTCCCCGTTCGGGCAAAAGGTTTTTCCTGGCAAAACAGTTCTGCCCCCGCCGCCCCCACCAGCAGCACCCCCTGCATCCGGGTCATGGCGGCCAGAACGCCCCATATCGCCGCCCTTCCCCACTGGTGCCGCCGGATATGATATAACCCCGCCGCCGTGGTGAGCAGGAACAGGCTTTCCGTCATAATGCCGCCGAAAAAGAAGGAAAAGGGGAAGCTCCACAGCAGCGCCAGGCTCCGCCCTGCGGCAGAGCGGCCGTACTCCTCCGCCGCCAGCCGGTAGACATACACGCTCCCCCAGCCAAAGCAGAGCCAGCTGACCCCCATCCCCGCCAAAGCGGTATCTCCCACCAGCACGGTCACCCCACGCACCAGCCAGACATAGAGTGGGAAGAAGACCAAAAACAGGGGCTTTCCCTCCTCCAGATACCCCCCATAGCCCAGCTCCGCCAAATGGGTGTAGTGGGGCGCATCCCACCGGCTCCAAAGGGCCGGCAGCTCCCCAGGCCCCACGCCGTCCCCGGTGAGCAGGCGGTAGACCAAAAGGCTCACAACCGCCCAGCACAGCCGAAAGGCCAGCGCGGCGCAAAAGACCCGCAGGAGCGCCCCGCCGTCGGGCCGCTCCCCCCGATGTTCCGGCAGGGCCACGCCCCCTCTCACCGGGGACAGCCCGCTTTCCCAAAGCCACCGGCGGACCAGCAGTGCGGCAAACCCCGCAGATCCCGCCGTGGCAAGCAACTCCCAAAACAACAGCATAAACTTCCCTCCGCTCCCATCATAGCACGCTTTCGGCCGCTTTGGCAAATTTTTCTCTCCTTTTTCTCCCTGTTGACATTGACAAGCCGGTCAAAAAATGTTACAATCTGGTTACAAACTTTGCAACCAATTTGTAATCTTTATGAGGAGGACCCCCATGGCGGACAAGAAAGAATTTCCCCTGACTTACAAAGGCCATCCCCTGCGCCGCAAGGATAATCTCATCTACTACGGCAGCATGGCCGATAAATATATCATTGCCATTCAGATCCTCTCTTCCCAAAAAGAGGGGGATCTGGATGTGGCCAATAAGATCTCGGTCCAGCTCCAGCTCACCGACCCCGACCTGAAAAGCCGGGACCGTGTGGTAAAGAAGAGCGAAAAGGCTAATCTTTACGATGCCATGGACGTAGGCGCCATCTGGTTGGAACGCGCCCTGTCCGGCAAATAAAAGCGCTCATACAAAAGATCCGATAGAGATACAGAAAGGATGCGATTCCAATGCCTTCCATAACTCGCGCTCTGCGCACCGCATTACTCGGTAGTGTTTTGTCGGCTCTCTGTGTGGTGGGAGCTTCCGCCGCCTGTGTAGGGGCCGGCACCGTCACCGCCGATGCTCTCCGCCTCCGGTCCGAGGCCAACACCGAATCCTCCATTCTGGCCACCGCCACCCTGGGGGATACCGTGGTGGTTTTGGAAGAGGCGGAAGACAACTGGTATAAGGTGGACTACCTCTCCATCGAAGGCTATATGTCCGGCGAATATCTGGACATTGCCCCCCAGGCTGACGTGGCCATCGGTTACGGCGTGGTCCAGACCGACGGCGCCACCCTGAATGTCCGCACCGGTCCCAGTACCGACTGCGAGCTGGTCACCGTCCTCTACCCCGGCACGGTGGTCACCATCAACGGCGTGGACAACGGTTGGTATAAAATTTCCCACGGCGGCGCCACCGGCTATGTCTCCAGCGACTATATGGTCACCTGCAAAGACTCCGCCGGCTCCCGGGGAGACGATACCGTCACCGCCGCCTCCGCCTCTCTGGGCGTTCAGGTGGTGGAGTACGCCAAGCAGTTTTTGGGCCGGCCCTATGTCTGGGGCGGCAACGGCCCCAACAGCTTTGACTGCTCCGGCTTTACCAAGTATGTCTATGCTCACTTCGGCTATACCCTGAACCGTACCGCCAGCGCCCAGCTGTCCAACGGTGTCTCGGTCTCCCGCAGCGAGCTTCAGCCCGGCGATTTGGTCTTCTTCTACAACGGCCGGGTCTCCACCCCCGTATCCCATGTGGGGATCTATGTGGGTGACGGCCAGTTCATCCACGCCTCCACCAACACTTACGCGGTGCAGTATGACAGTCTCTACTCCAACCATTACAACAACACCTACGTCTACGCCCGCCGTATTTTCTGAGAAATAGAAAGCCTGAACAGTCGCCTCAAACGGGGCGGCTGTTTTTTTACCCCTTTTTTCGGCAAAAACTTGCCTTTTTCCTCCAAACGCAGTACTGTTATTTCTTCCACTATCATTGTTTGGAGGTACAGTTATGAAAGCAAACCGCTACACGTTCCAATGGTTCAAAAAGGAGGACCGCCGAAAGGCCCTCCGGGCCTCTGTCAGCCGGGAGGGCAAACTCCGCCTGGGCCGCCCCCTCCGAAAAGCCCTCCCCCCCTTTATCCGGGTGGGCTTCGACCGGGATGCCCGTGTCCTGGCCATTGCCGAAGGGCGGGAGTTGGACGGGGACGCCGCCGCAGCCGGAAGTCTGAACGCCCGGCTCCTCTCCGCCCAGATATGCTCCATCGGGCTGAAGCTGCCCATCGCCTTCTCCCTCCACCGGGATGAAGCCACCGGCTTCTATCTGGGCACCGTCATCCCCCGCCGGCAGAGAGACGCCGCCACCGGCCAGCGGCACTATGACCCCGAACAGCTCCTCACCCTCTACACCCCCATGATCGACCGGACCGTTGCCCACCTTGCCAAAAGCACCCCACTGGCCGAACGAAAGGCCATCGCCGCAGAAGCCCTCTGCGCCGCCCTCCCTGCCTACCGCCCCGCCATGGGAGAGCTGGAGGGCTATCTGGAGGAAGCCATCCGCCGCAGCCTTCTCTCTGAAAACCGCCAGTACGCCGATGCCTACCGCCACCGCTCTCTGGACCAGCCCCTTACCGCCGATGTTCATAACACCTTCTCCCTCTACGACGCCATCCCTTCCTCCTCCGGCGGCATCGATGAATTGGAGGAACGCATCATGGCCGAGCAGTTCCGCCAAAGCCTGTCCGCCGAAGAGCAGGCCCTGTTCCAAATGCTCCAGGACGGCCGCCCCGTCGAAGAGATCGCCCTGACCCTGAGCACCACCGGCGCTCAAATTCAAAGTATGGGCCTTTCCATCGGTGAAAAACGCCGCCGTTTCTACCAGATCTCGTGACCCCTCCCCCATTATTTCGCTCCCCGGAAAAATTCCCGCCACCTTCCCTCAAATCATTGACAAGAGGGTTAAAGACCGCTATAATAAAGTAGGAAATATATGTACTTGTGTAACATCTTGGTCCCGGGTGCGGACTTGATTTTTCTGTGGTCTGGAGTCCTTTCTCTCCCAGTCACTTGAAGGAGGATGGCGTGTCATGGCCCCTACCCTGACAGACCGGCAAACGCCGGAAGCCGACCTCTATCTTCTGGCCTGCCTGATGCTGGCCCAGTTCATTCTGACCCTGCTGGGGGTGGCCGGCCTTCTCATCTCCTGTCTTTTGGGCCTGTTCCTCTCCGCCATGGGCCTGACCCGCTCGGCGGCAAAACCGGACCTCGTGGGATTTCTGCTCCTGCTTCTCTACGCCGGAATGTGTATGTTCTCCTCTCTGGCCGTCTACGGAAATCTCACCCTGAGCTATGGCCCTTCCCACCTATTGTTTCCCCTGCTCTACCTGCTTCTCAGCACCATGAGCGGCAGGGAATCCGCCCTCCTTCGGCGGCTTTGTGCCCTCTGGGCCGCCGTGGTTGCCCTTTGGGGACTGGGGGAATTTCTCTGGCGGTCCCTTCTTCTGGGCGCCCCCAGACGGCTCGGCGGACTGCTGGGCAACCCCAACGCCCTTGGCATTTTTCTGGTGGTGGGCTGGTTTCTCCTTCAGGACTGCCTGAAGGACCGTGACCGTATCCCCGCCCCGCTCCCCTTTCTGGAGCCTTTTCTCCTCATTGCCCTCAGCCTGACCCTCTCCATGGGCAGCTTTGTGGCTCTGGCGGCGGGTATGTTTCTGGATCTCCTGATTCGGTGGCGAAAAACCTCCCTTCGGGATGCCCTGAACGGCCTCTGGCCCTCTCTGGCCAAGGCCACCCTCTGCTTCGGCACCGGTATTTTGCTTTATCTCTCGGTGACCCGTACCGAGTTTCCCCTTGTGGCCCTTCTCCCGCTGGCCTACGCCCTTGCCCTTTCGGCCTGCTGGCCCCGGTTGGATGCCTACCTGACCGCCCGCCCCCGCGCCGCCTTTGTTCTGGCCCTTCTGGGCCTTCTGGTGGCGGTGGGAGCCGTAGCCATCCGCCCCAGCGCCCTGGCCACCTTTGCCCAGCGGCTTGAGATGATGAAAAGCGGCCTTGCCTATCTCCCCGCCCACCCTCTCACCGGCGTGGGAGCTTACCGCTGGCGGTTTCTGGATATGGCTGACGGCGGCACCTACTTCAACACCTGGCACATCCATAACTCCCTCCTCCATGTGGGGGTGGAGATGGGCTGGATCGCCATGGCCGCCCTGATTTTTCTGGTGCTTCACTTCTTCCGCAAGGACCATTCCGAAGCCCAAACCGCTGCCTTTACCGCTTTTCTGGTCCACAATATGATGGACACCAGTTTTTTCTATACCGGCATCACCTCTCTGGTCCTTCTCACCGCCACCCGTCCCCGAGACGGCGGCAAGCCCCTGAGCGGCCGGACCACCCGGC
Organism: uncultured Oscillospiraceae bacterium; assembly: GCA_910587345.1. Lineage (GTDB taxonomy): Bacteria > Bacillota > Clostridia > Oscillospirales > Oscillospiraceae > Vermiculatibacterium. The sequence goes on from CAJUKH010000037.1 coordinate 23,515, forward strand.
TCCTTTTCGCCGGCTTTGCCCTTCTCTTCGCCTCCCTTTTGTTCTACTACCTCTTTTTCGGACGGGAGGTGTGGACATGAAGGCCCCAAAAGACGAATTTTCCTCCGTCAGACTGCTTCTTCTGGCCTTCGGCCTGTTGTCGGCCCTGATCCTGGCCCTCTGCCTTTCCTCCCGGCTCTCCCTGCCCCCTCTGGTGGGACGAAGCCTTACCGATGAGGAGGTCCGGACCGTCATCTCCCGCAACAGCCCTCTGACGGAATACGTCCTCCTCTCCCCCAACGCCACCTTCCCCCGGGAGGAACCCATCACCAAGATCACCGTCCACCATATGGCCGGGGATCTGACTTTGGAGGAGCTGGGAGAGGCCTTCCTGCAGCGGGACCGCCGTGCCTCCGCCAATTACGCCATCGACAGCGAAGGCCGTGTGGCCCTCTATGTGGAGGAATCGGACCGGGCCTGGACCTCCAGCAGTGCCGACAACGACCACCGGGCGGTGACCATCGAGGTGGCAAACGACGAGATCGGCGGCGACTGGCACGTCAGCGACGAGGCCTTTGAGACTCTGGTGGCCCTCTGCACCGACATCTGCTGCCGCAGCGGGATGGAGGCCCTTACCTATACCGGCGATGCCGACGGCAGCCTCACCATCCATAAAATGTTCCACGACACCGACTGTCCCGGCCCCTATCTGGAAAGCCGCATGGACGATTTAGCCAACCAAGTCAACCTCCGCCTGGCTCTGCCATAAGCCCGGTTGGATAAATATCATTCCAAAGGGAGTACTCCCTTTGGCGTCTCCCCTGGGGAGACGGTTCAAAATACAGAAAGGAGTTATACAGTATGAAACACAACAAAGGCAAACGACAGGCGGCCCCCACCTCCGCCGGAAAGGGCAGGCAGCTGTTCAGCATGGTGATCCTCTTCTCCATGCTGCTTCTGGCCGGCGCAGTGGTATTCGCAACAGACGGAGCCACAACATCTTATATTAAAATCGAAAAAAAGCTTGAACTTGCCGCGGACGGTATAAAAACCCCCGAAACATTTCAGTTCAAAATTGAAGGTCCGGACGGCTCCTCCCAAGTGGTTGAGGTCGCCCCCGGCGGAAACAGCGGAAATATAGAGGATTTTATCATCGGAAAACTCTATACCGTTACCGAGATCAACGCTTCCATCCCGGGCTATTCCGATTCCACTTCCGCAAAGATAAAGGCCTCCGTTACCGTCCCCGCCGGCGACAATTTTTCCAATGTCGTTAAACTGCAAGGGCCGGCAACTCTGGATGTCATCGCTTCTCCGAGTATTTCCTATAAAGTAAACAACGAAGACCCCGTCTTCAACGGCAATGCAAACATAAAGGTCGATTCCAAGGACGACATCGAGATCACCGAAATCCCTGTTCAGGCTGCTTTCCAAATGGTAACGACCAAACAGCCCCAACGCGCCACCAAAACCGTAGAGGACTCTTCTGCCGAGGTGAACGTTGAAACACCCTCCTTCCTGACCGTTACCCCAAATGACGGTTATATTGCTACGGTAAAAAATCAGGACTCTGAAGATATTACCGCGGTTCTGGACAGCCATGAGCCGCTTGCCGAGGGCACTTATATGATCGAACTCATCTCCACCGAAGCATATGATCTTTCCGGAGCGCAGGTCATCCCTGCTCCGTCGGACGCCGGGATGGATGCCGGTTTTGTTTATACCCTTACCGCGGCCGAAGCGGACTCCGAAACTCTGGAAATTTCCCCCGATGACTATCCTGACGGCTATACCGTTGAAATTGATGACGGTTGCTCTGTCACCCTCCAGGACCCCAAGGAAGAAGGCCTTTCCACTTTTATCATCAGCAAAAAAATTGCCGACGATAAATATGAAGAATATCGAAAAGTAACCGAAAAATCCGTTCAGTTGACCGAGCCGGGAATTTATACGGTCACACTGGAAAAATGCTATGGGTTCTCCGTTTCCTATACCCTTCCTAAAAAGTCAATTCAATTTGTTCTCAATGAGTATGGTCAGGTCATCACTTTCACAAACACTTACGAGAAAGCCCTCTCCTATCAGGTTATCCATGAGTACTTCAGAAAGGATCTGGATGGCTCTGAACATTTTGAGGGCCGGAGCGATAAGCCCCTTATTATCACCCTGGATGCGAATGCAGACCCGGAGACCCAGTACACCGCCAAAGACGTAAAGCAGGAACCCGAATACACCGCAAATGGTACAAAGTACACCTACCGCTATCAGGGGGACCGGGATGCCTACGGCACCATGAAGCCTGAAATTCCTGCCGATGGTACCGAACCTTACGAAATAAATAAAGATGACCAGGGGAACAGCGCATCCTTTATCCATGCTACGGAGGAAGGCGATCAGGTCATTATCCTGCGCTATCTTCGCACGGTATCGGATGGGGATACTTCCTCCACGCCCGAGCCTACCCCCACGCCTACTCCTACACCCACCCCTACACCTACACCTACACCTACACCCACTCCCTCTGTGGAACCTACGCCTACGCCCACTCCCGCCCCTACGCCGGAGCCTTCCGCTCCCTCTACCCCTGAACCCACCCCCACTCCCACCCTCCCCGACCCCAGCGAGCCCGACAGCCCCGAGGAGGTCACCATCATCGAAGAGGGCGTTCCCAAGACCTACAAAAAGCTCTGGGACCCCGTGACCGAAGAGTGGGACTATATTCTGGAGGATGAAGTCCCCCTGGGCACCGTGCCCCGGACCGGCGACTCCACCTCCCCCCTGCTTCTTCTTTGCGCCATGGCTCTTTCCTTTACCGGGCTTGTGGCGCTGACCCCCCGGAAGCGGAAAGAGTCCTGATTTCACAATAACAGTGGACAAAAGCCCCCCGATGTAGGATAATATCCTCATCGGGGGGCTTTCCCCATCCGCACATTTGTTAGGAGGCATTACCATGACTGACCAGCTTCTGTCCTTCGGCCCCTATACTGTCCGTCTGCTGTCTGAAGCGGGCGGACAGGCCATCGTGTATTGCCCCCAGAGCGCCAAGGAGGCTCTCCCCCTCTATGACCTTCTCCCCGCCCCACGGCCCGTTCTGGCCGCCATAGACGGCATTGACTGGGATCGGGAGCTTTCCCCATGGCCCGCCCCACGGGCCTTCAAGGGGGGCGCCGATTTCGGCGGAGAAGCCCAGTCCTTTCTGGATGTCCTCACCAGCCGCATCCTCCCCGGGGTAGAAGCCGCTCTGGGGGCGGCCCCCATCCACCGGGTCCTTGCAGGCTACTCCCTCGGGGGCCTTTTTGCCCTCTGGTCCGCCACCCGCACCGATGCCTTTGACCGTATCGCCTCCCTCTCCGGCTCCCTCTGGTTCGACGGCTTTTCGGACTATCTGGAATCCTTCCCCCCCTCCCCCGGCGTGAAGCGGGTCTTTCTCTCCCTGGGCGACCGGGAGAAAAACACCAAAAACCCCCGCATGGCCACCGTGGAGGACAATACCCGCCGCATTCTGTCTCTCCTCACCGCTCGTGGCGTCCCCGCCGCCTTGGAGATGAACCCCGGCGGCCACTTCAACGATGTCCCCCAACGTATCGCCCGGGGCATTCAAATGACCCTGACATGAGGTACTCCGCACGGCCCAAACGCCAAAAAGGCACTCCCGCCGGGGAGTGCCTTTTCCTTTTTCCCTTTCCTTCTCCGGCTCCGCCCCGCAGGACAGCGGAGCCGCAAACGGCTCAGCCCAGCCAGTTCACCAGCAAAATGGCCCCGCCCAGCACCGTCAGCACCACGCCGGTGGCCCGGTTCAGCACGATAGGCTCGGCCCTGTTGGCAAACCGGGCGGCGATTTGCGCCCACAAAAAGGTGCTGAGAACGCAAAACACCAGACACCGTATATCCGGCATCCCCCCAATGGCAAAATGGCTCACCGCCCCGGTCAAAGCGGTAAAGGCCATAATAAATACGCTGGTCCCCACCGCCGTTTTCAGCTCATACCCCAAAACACTGGTGAGGATCAACAGCATCATCATACCGCCCCCCGCTCCCACAAAGCCGCAGATAAAGCCCACCATGACTCCGCACAGCACCGACTGAACAAGCCGCTTCCCCGGCTCCACCGCCCCCATGGCCTCCCGGGTGGTCATCACCGGTCTGACAATAAATTTGATACCCAGAAGCAGGGTCATTATGGTGGAAAAGCCCCCCATGGCACCGCCGGGCAGCAGACTGGCCACCCAGCTTCCCACCAGCGTAAAGCAAAGCACCGCCGCCATCATCACAAGGCCGTTTTTAATGTCCAGATTTTTGTTTTTCCCATAGGTCCATGCTGATACGGCGCTGGCCAGCACATCACTGGCCAGTGCAATGCCCACAGCCATATAGGGGTCCATATGCAAGAAGGTGATCAGCATGGGGCTGATGACCGCCGCAGCGCTCATCCCCGCAAAGCCGGTGCCCAATCCGGCGCCGATACCGGCCAGAAAACAGATCATAAATGGATACATGGCTTCCTCCTATTTCATTTCCTGCAATGCCTGCTGAATGTTGGCCCTCAAACGGCCAAACAGCCCCCCCAATTCCTCACGCTCCTGCGGGCTGATACCCCGAAGCACGGCGGAAAAGCATTCCTCCTGACATTGGGCCAGCCGCTCCATCTCCTCCTCATAGACGTTCCGGATGACCAGCCGCTTCACCCGCCGGCTCCCCGGGTCCGGCTCCACCCGGAGCCATCCCTCCCTTTGCAGCCGCTCCACCGCAGAGGACACGTTGGACCTGGCCAGCCCCCGCATGGCCGCCACGTCCCGGGCAGTATTCAACTCCGGATTGTTCCTCAGGAATAGCAAAATGTCGATCTCCGTCTGGGACAGGTTCAACTCCTCCCCCAGCGCCTGAAAGTATTTTGTGTAAAGCTGCTTGAACTGCACCGCATACTGAAGCATGGGAAGCATTTTGCTCTCTCCTTTGTTATAATTCATAACAGTTATAAAATATAACTGTTATGAATTATAACAATCCCCCCCTTCTCTGTCAATCCTTTTTCAGCTTTTTTCCCGTTAGGGCTTGACGAATGCAAAAAATCTGGTATAATAATCTTTGCTGTTCGCAATATAGAGGACGGCAAAGGTTATGATTTGCAGTGGTATCGAAGTGGTCATAACGAGCACGATTGGAAATCGTGTGGCCGTCAAAAGCGGCCCGAGGGTTCGAATCCCTCCCACTGCGCCAAAAGGGAAACCCCCGAAGCCGTGCGGCTTCGGGGGTTTTTGTTGTAAGGAGGTGAGCCATTTTGTGTACCTGGTCCGTCCTGAAGGATTCCATTCCCGCATATCTGGAAGCTGCCGGCCGTGATGGCCGCTCCCATGATTTCCTGACCCATGAAGCGTCCTCCATCCTGCTCCAGCTCCGCCGGGCAAAGGACTGCAAAGATTTGTACCAGTTGGCCTGTATGCACCGGCAGTTCCACTCCCCACTGATCAACCGTCTCTTTTTCTCCGGGCTGAATCTGGTCCGTGACCGGTTTGGGGATTTTTTCATCGACCTGCTCATTCAGGAGCTGGCCCCAGCCGCCTATTTCCCCCGGCCGGACCGCCCCCGGCCGGAATCTGCTTACGCCGCCTATCTGGAAGGCGGACTGCCCGACATCTTCCCGGAACTGGTCCCCATAAAAAAAGAGGCCGTTTTTGACCATTTTCGGGTGGATCTTCTGGCAAAAATGCCCTCTTTACAGCGGGATGTCCTCTTTGAGCTGAAACTGGGCGGCGAAGACCCCACGCCCCAGCTGCTGCGGTATGCGCCCCACTTTCAGGACCCTGTTTTGATTGGCCTTACGGAAAAACAGCTTCGTCCCCGTCAGATGCGTAAAGATGTTTATTATTTTACCTATGCGATGCTGAATCGGCGGGCCGGTGAGAATATTTGCAGGCATTTCTCCTCAGACTATTCTCCCGCCTGTTTTTCCGCCTGTGAATTTGACCGTGATTTCCCCCGGCCGGCTTCCAAAATCAAAGCGGAGGCGTAATATTACGCCTCCGCTTCCCCTTTTTATGAATACTCTTCCGCTTCCTTCTCCCCCGCCTTCTGACAGTCGGGACACAGGCCGGTGAACAGGGTGGTATGCCCCTCGATCCGCAGCTGCGGAGCCGCAGCCCCGGCCGCAGCGTTCAGCTCTTCGTCATAGGGCAGGGAAAGGTCTATCACCCTGCCGCAGCCCTTACAGCGAAAATGGGGATGGGCCGACAGGTCCGCATCATACCGCTCCACCGGAAAGGGCATCCGAATGAGGACCCCCTCTTCAGCCAGCAGAGTCAGGTTCCGGTACACCGTCCCCAGACTCAGGTTGGGAGCAACCGGCTTCAGCCACTGATAGACCATCTCCGCCGTGGGATGCTCCTTACTGCCCAGCACCGCCTGATAAATCAACTCCCGCTGTCTGGAATAGCGTTTTCCCGCCATTCTGCTCCCTCCTTTTAGCAAGAATAATTATTGATATGTATGAGAATACCATATTTGTCCTGAAATCGCAAGCCTTTTTCAATTTTTTCGCAAAATTACCAGGTGTGCCGAAGAATTTCCGGGACACACTATCCTGCGGATGGAGATTCCGATGTCATGCTTTCAGGAGGAATGGGAATGAAGCGGAAACTTGGTCTTTTGGCCCTGGCTCTGACTCTGGCGGCTCCTTTGACCGCCTGTGACGGAAACGCTCCCACCGTGGCGCCCACCACCACGCCCGACACCAGCCCCAATGTGGTGACCCGGGGGATGGACGACATGGCCCGGGGGATGGAGCGGGCAGCCCGGGATGTGGGCGATGCCGCCCGGGACGTTACAGACGGCGTCGGGGATATGTGGACCGAAGGCTTCCTTGATGCGGAGGACTTTGACGAGTTCACCACAGGCACCGGGAAATATGCCTATGCCCCTCCGGGCGGGGTCTGGTAAGAAGCCGAAACGATTGAAAAACGGCGGTCCGTGAAAAAACGGGCCGCCCTTTTTCTTTTTTGTATCAGGACAACGCCTTGCGGAATAGAATGGGGAAAATGACACAAGGAGGTCCTGCCCATGCTCTCGGCCTGGCTCATCTTAGCGCTTCACACCTTTTTCTTCCCGCTCCGCCTTTCCACAAACAGCGGCTCTTTCCCCCGCGCTTTGAAAAGTGAGGAGGAGCGGGAGTATCTGGAGCGTTTTGCCGCCGGGGACGAGGAGGCCCGGGAGCAGCTCATCATCCACAACCTGCGGCTTGTGGCTCATATCGTAAAAAAGTATTACGTCTCCTCCGGCGACCAGGATGATTTGATTTCCATCGGCACCATTGGACTTATCAAAGGCATCTCCACCTTCAAGCCCGACCGGGGGGTCAGGCTTGCTACATACGCTTCACGGTGCATTGAAAACGAGATCCTGATGCACTTCCGACAGCAGCGAAAGCTCCAGGGCGAGGTCTCCCTCTCCGACTCTCTGGATGCGGAGGACGAGGGCGGTTCCCTATCTTTGATGGATGTGATCCGGGTGGATGACAATATGCTGGAAGAGCTTTCCGCCAAGGACGCCGGCCGGTCGGTGCGGGAGTGTGTGGAGCGGTGTCTGGACGACAGGGAAAAGATGGTCATCACCCTGCGCTACGGCCTGACGGGGGACGCTCCCCTCACCCAGCGGGAGATTGCTCAGCAGTGCGGCATCTCCCGCAGCTATATCTCCCGCATCGAAAAAAAGGCGCTGGAAAAACTGCGAAGCGTGCTGGAAAAGGAGCTGACCGACTGATTTCCGCGAAATTAAAAGCTCCCCTCCGGCTTTTGCCGGAGGGGAGCTTGATCTATGATTTTGGGGTAAAAATCATGTCTCAGAATAGCGGCGCAGGGTATCCAGAAGGACCTCATTGAACTTCTCCTGGTCCAGATCCATTGCCACCTCCACATTGGGCGCTTTTCCCGGGAGGCTTGGCTCCGACTGCCACTGCCGGTCGATGTCCACACCGGGGGCGGCGCCGGCGTAGGGCCGGGTGTCGCAGACTGTCATGCCCCGGGTGAACTCGCCTCTGGTCTCCACCGTCACATGAAGCTTCAGACTTTTGGTAATGACGGCAGGCTCCACCAGCCACATGACGGCACAGGCATCACAGAAGCTGCCCGTGCCCCCCGAGCGGTCCAGCACATGGCCGCAGAGCCGGGCCACCATCCGGGCCACATCGTTGTCGATCGCCTCCGCCGCCGCCATCAAAGCGGGGGTCACCCGCTGCTCCCGGGTCAGGTTCAGCCCCACCATACGGATGGGGATACCCGACTCAAAGACGATTTTGGCCGCCTCGGGGTCGGTGTAGATGTTGAACTCGGCCGCCGGAGTGGCATTGCCAAAGGTGGCACTGCCGCCCATACACAGGATCTCGGGGATGCGCCCAGCCAGCCGCGGCTCCCGCAGCAGAGCGTGGGCCACATTGGTCAGCGGCCCCAGCGTTATCAGGGTGATATCGTCATGTGCCATATAGGTCTCGATCAGATAATCCACCCCATGCCGGCTCTCCAGGGGCTTCTTCGGCTCGGGTACCTCAATGGGACCCAGACCGCCGGCGCCGTGGACATAAGAAGCGTCCCGCAGCGGCTCCAGCATGGGCCGGTCATAGCCGGCGAAAACGGGCACATGGGTGTATCCGGTGACCTCGGTCACATACCGGGTATTCCGCTGGGTGCTGGCAAGGCCCACATTGCCTCCCACGGTGGTGATACCCACCACCTCCAGGTTTTTCAGGCAGAGGACCAGCGCCAAAGCGTCATCCACGCCGGTGTCACAGTCGATGATGACCTTCCGTCTGGGGGTGGTCATGGCTTAGCCCTCCTTGGTGTTGGTTTGGCCCTGCTCTATCTTCTTTCTCTTCCGGATGGCGACCATGCCGGTGATACCCAGAGCCAGAATGGTGGCTGCATAGGGGATCATCTCCAAAAATTCCGTGGGGAAGTTGGTCTGGTTCTTCATGGTGGTGGACAACTCCTGAGAGAAGCCAAAGAGCAGGCCCGCCAGTGCGGAGCCAACAGGCTCACCGTTGGCCATGTTCTGGGCGGAAAGGCCGATATAGCCCCGCCCGTTGGACATTCCCTTCATGAAGAAGGTGACGAAGCTCATGGACAAAAAGGCCCCGGACAGCCCGGACATGATGCCGCAGATGCCAAAGGAGACATAGCCCACCTTGGGTACCGAAATGCCCACCGACTCGGCGGCATGGGGGTTCTCCCCCACCGCCCGGATACGAAGGCCCAGCTTGGTCTTCTTCAGCAGCACCCACACCAAAAATACGCTGAGCACAGCGATCCAGGTCAGAAGGCTCTGGCCCGAGATGATCTTGCCGATAATGGGGATGTCCTTGATCACGGGGATATCAATGTTGGGGATCTGATAGGAGCGGAACACGCTGGCGGTGTTGGCCCGCTCTCCGGTCAGGACAAACATCACAAAGAGGGTGCCGCCCGTGGCCGCCAGGTTGGAGGCGATACAGGTCAGGTACAGATCCGCCTTGCCCGTAATACTGGCAAAGGCGATGATCATGCCGGAACCAAGACCCACCAGCACAGCGCCCAGAAGGCCCACCCACATGCTGCCGCTGTAATGGGCAAAGGCTACGGCCCCCAGTGCGGACCAGAGGATCATGCCTTCGATACCCATGTTGAACATACCGGCCTGCCGACAGATGAGAGCGGCAAGAGCGGCAAAGACAATGGGGGTGGCCAGGCGAATGGCGTCTGCAATAAATGCTACCCAATCAATACTCATAACTTGCACTCTCCTTTCATGCAGCCGTGTTGGCTTCCTGTTTTTCCTTCTCGGCCTTTTCCTTCTCTGCGGCCTTGAAGATCATCTTATTCTTGGTGCCCGACATGAAGGACTCGGCGGCCACCAGCAGGATGATGATACCCTGAATGACGGTGATGAACTCCTTGGGGATATCGCCGGTGGAGTTCACCACATCGGCGCCGATGCGGACATAGGCCAGGAAGAGGGCGCCGATGGGCACCAGCGCCGGATTTTTCTTGGCCAGCACCGCCACCAAAAGGCCGTCAAAGCCATGGCCGGTGGTGGCCGTCCACTGGAAGCGGGTGTAGTTGCTCAGCATCTCGGTGGCGCCGGCGATGCCGGCCACGCCGCCGCCGATAAGCTGGGCGGCGAAGGACACACCCACGGCCGACAGGCCCACGGCGGTGGCAAACTCAGGGTTCTCCCCCACCAGCCGCATCTTCCAGCCAAAGCTGGTCTTGTAAAACAGCAGGGCCACCACGATGACACAGATCACCGCCACAAAGATACCGGACTGGATACGGAAGGAGGTCTTGAACAGCCGGGGCATCTGGGCGGAAGCGGGCAACTCCTGAGAGGCGATATAGGCGATGGTATTGTCCTTCATGTAGTACCGCATGATCCAGGTGGCCAGATATGCGATGATGCTGTTGAGCATCAGGGACACCACCACCACGTTGGCGTTGAACTTCCGCTCCATAATGGCGGGGATAAATGCCACCGCCACACCGGTGACTGCGCCCACCACAAACAAAATGGACAGCATCACGGCGGCGGGGACATCCCCCCCCAGCTTCAGCGCCGTAAAGGTGACCATACAGCCCGACAGCATGAAGATACCCTCTGCCACCAGATTGAAGCGGTTTACGGCGTACATAAAGCACATGGACAATCCGCAGATGGTAAAGGGGATAGCCAGATTGATGATACTGCCGATCCGGCGGGGGGAGGAAAAGGGGCCCAGAATGAACTGTTTCACAATATAGACCGGGTCATCACTGATGGCGAAAAGAATGACCAGCGCCACCCCGTAGGCGATCAGCAGGCCCACCAGGGTCCGGACGACCTCCATGGTAGTTTCGATCCGTTGCGTCTTGCTCATAGAAGTCCCTCCATTTCTTCCGCCGTCATTTCCTTCACACCCAGCATATACTCGCCCAGAGTCTCTTCCGAGACCTCGTTGGCCTTGGGGAAGGCGGCCACGATCTTGCCCTTGTGCATGACCAGAAGCCGGTCGGAACACTCCAGCACTTCATTGAGGTCGGCGGAGATGAGCAGAGCGCCCACCTTCTCCTCCCGGGCCTTGCGGACGATGGTCTTGCGGATCATTTCGGCGGTACCCACGTCGATGCCCCGGGTGGGCTGGCAGGCCAGAAGGAAGTTGGCCCCCGAGGTGAACTCCCGGGCCACTACCACCTTCTGGATGTTGCCGCCCGACAGCATCCGCACCGGCTGGTCCCGGTTGTCACAGGCGATCTCAAAGTCTCTGATGTACCGGTCTGCAATGTCGTTGATCTTCTTGGCGTCCATGAAAAGGCCCTTTTTGAAATCCTTTTTGGTGAAGCGGTCGGCCACAATGTTCATCTTGATGGACATATTCCCGGCCACGCCCTCCACCATGCGGTCCTCGGCGATATAGGCCATGCCCAGGTCCCGGATCTCCCGGACGCTCTTGCCCTTGATGGGAGTGCCGTTCAGCTCCACCGTGCCGCCGGCGAAGACGCCAAGACCGCTGAGGACCTGACTCAGCTCGGTCTGGCCGTTGCCCTCCACGCCGGCGATGCCAACCACCTCGCCCTCGCGGATGTCGAAGGAAATGCCGTCCAGCACCTTTTTCCCGGTGGTGTCCACCTTCACCAGATCCCGGATAGAGACCACACTCTTGCCCAGCTTGGGGGCTTCCTTCTCGATTTTCAGCACCACATCCCGGCCCACCATCAGCTTGGACAGAGAGGCCTCGGTCAGCTCACTGGTGTCATAGGTGCCCATGGACCGGCCATGGCGCAGCACGGTGACCCGGCTGCAGATATGCATGACCTCCTCCAGCTTGTGGGAGATAAAGATGATAGACACCCCGTCGTCCCGGAGGATAAACAGCTGTTCAAACAGCTCCTGGGTCTCCTGAGGGGTCAGCACGGCGGTGGGCTCGTCCATGATGAGGATCTTAACGCCCTTGATCAGCGCCTTCAAAATCTCCACCTTCTGCATCTGGCCCACGCTCAGATCCCGGACCCTGGCCCTGGCGTCAATGTCGAAGTTGTACTTGTCGGCGATCTCCTGCGTCTCCTTCACGGCCCGGTCAAAGTCGTAAAGGGCGCCCTTGGTGGGTTCTACGCCCAGGGTCACATTTTCAGCAACGGTCAGGGAGGGAAGCAGCATAAAGTGCTGGTGGACCATGCCCACCCCCTTACTGATGGCGTGAAGGGGGTTTTGCAGCTTCTCTTCCTGGCCGTTGATGAAGATCTTGCCCTCCTGGGAGGGCTCCATACCAAACAGGACTTTCATCAAGGTGGTCTTGCCCGCCCCGTTCTCACCCACCAGGGCGTGGATCTCGTTCTTCCCCACCCCGAAGGTAACGTCCTGATTCGCTATGAAGCCGTTGGAGTAGATCTTCGTGATGTGTTCCATGCGCAATACTTCATCGGCCATATCTGATACCTCCATCTTTGGAAAGAGCCGGCAACACGATATTGCCGGCTCTTTCCCTTTTATCCTGATGATGTGGCTTAATTACTTCGCAGCCTCCACATAGGCCTTGTACTCGGCCTCGTCAGCGAAGTCGAAGTAGCTCTTCACCTTCAGCTCGCCGCTCTTGACCTTATCGGCCACGCTGGCCATGGCGTCACGCAGCTCCTGAGGAACCTTCTCCTGGAAGAAAGCGTTGTCCACATAGCCCACGGAGTTGTCGGCCAGACCCAGGGTCATACCCTTGCCCCAGACATCCTCGCCGGCCTCGACCTGATGGAAGAAGGCGACGAAGGAGTTGCCCACTTCCTTCAGCATGGAGGTCAGGATCACGTCGGCCTTCTCGGGGTTGGCGCCGTCCTTATAGACCTGATACTGGTCGGAGTCCACGCCGATGGCCCAGGTGCCGGTCTCCATAGCGGCCTCGAACAAGCCGTCACCGGAACCGCCGGCCACCTGATAGAACACGTCGGCGTTGTTGTTGCGCTGCTGGTCCAGACACAGGTTCTTCATGATGACGGGATCGCTCCAGGAGCCGCAGGCGGCGGTGACCACCTTGCACTCGGGGTCCTGGGCCTTCACGCCCTCGATGAAGCCGGTGACGAAGTCGTTGATCACGGGGTTCTCCATACCCACATTGACGGCCACGGTGCCGGTCTGGCTCATGCCGGCGGCCAGCATACCGACGAGGTAGGAACCCTCGTTCTGGGCGTAGGAGATGTAGGCCACGTTGTCACGGCCGGTCAGGTCGGGAGAGTCATCGAACACCAGGAACTTCTGGTCGGGATACTCCTCAGCGATCCGCAGGAAGTTGTCGGTATAGGTGGAGGAGGCCACCAGATACTCGGCGCCCTGCTCAATGGCGTCACGGATGGTATCATCGAACTTGTCGGCGTTGGAAGCATCGCCGGTCTCGATGGTCTTCATCACGTCCCACCCCTCGCTGCGAAGGACTTCCATGCCCCGCTCACCGGAGTCGTTGAAGGAGTTGTCGCCCAGATTGCTCACGATGTAAGCGATCTTGCCCTTGCTGGTGGCATCGCCGCCATTGGGCTTCTCGGACTCCGTGGTCTCCTTGGGACCGCAGGCGGTCAGCGCCATGGACAGGACCAGAGCGCCGGCCAGGATCTTTGAGATCTTTTTCATGTCTTTTTACCCCTTTTTTGTTGTTTTTGAACTTATTTTTTCGCTTATCCACCGGATAAACGTAAGTTCCAAACGGAACCTCATCCTCTCTGGACCCCGTTCAATACCGTGTCCACCAGCCATTTCCGAAAGGCCGTGGTGTCCAGCCCCAGCGCCACCGACACGTTAGGGGCCTTTCCCGTCTTCTTCCGCCGGTCCACAAAGGTGTGGCCGTAAGTATATTGCCCTCTGCACTCCACATCCACAAAGTTCTCCTCAAAGGTGAGGCACTCCGGGCACACGGCGGCGGCAAAGGCCAGAGCATCGTGCATCAGTGCGTTCTCTCCCCCGGCGTCCCGCCGGCGGAACATATACTCCAAAAGCAGGGCCACCACCTCCCCCTCCCGGGTGCCGGCAATACGGAGCTTTCGGGCGTCCTCCTCCACCATAATGGCCTTCTCGGTCACATCCAGCCCCACCATGGTCATGGGAATGCCGCTGCGGATGACCACCTGAGCGGCCTCCGGGTCGGCCCAGATATTGAACTCGGCGGTGGGGGTCACGTTCCCTCCTCTGGCCGCTCCTCCCATGAACCAGATATGCTTCACAAGGCCGGGCAGGTCGGGATACTGTAAAAGGGCAATGGCAATGTTGGTCATGGGGCCGATCACCAGAAGCTCCAGCTCCCCTTCAAGCTCCACCGCCATGTCATAAATCAGCTGGGAGGCAATGCGGCTGTCAAACCTGCTGCGGCTTGCCCGGGGCAGCTCCAAATCTCCCATCCCCGTGCGGCCGTGGGTCAGGTCGGTGGTCTCCACCTGAACAAAGCCGCTCATCATGGGCTGGACCGCCCCTTTGGCCACCGGCAGGTCAAGGCCCAGATACTCCACCAGATCCAGATTGTTCCGGCTGGTGTAGCCGTGGTTCACGTTGCCGTTGACCGAGGTGATGGCCTTCACCTCCACCTGGGGGCTGCACAGCGCGGCAATAATGGCGATGGCGTCATCGGTCCCCGTGTCACAGTCAATAATAAAAGGTCGTTTTTTCATATTATACAACTCCTGTGTCAAATGCGCAAGTGTTTAAGAATAAACAAACTTCACGCCAGAGACAGGGCCACCTCCATCATCTGGGTAAAGGCGGTCTGCCGTTCCTCGGCGGTGGTCACCTCGTCGGGACCGTCGGAGATGGTCAGGATACACAGTGCGTTGGCTCCGCCGGCGGCGGCATTGGTATAGAGGGCGGCGGACTCCATCTCCACCGCCAGCACCCCCATCTCGGGCCAGGTCTTGCCGTGGGGCAGGTCCACCCCGTAGAAGACATCGGAGGAGAGAATGTTGCCCACATGGTACTTGAAGCCCAGCTCTTTGGCGGCGGCTACCGCCTTCTCCAGCAGCTCGAAGCTGCAGATGGGGGCAAAGGTGCCGGGCAGGCCCTGCATGGCGGGGTAGTTGCTGGTGGTGCAGGCCCCCATGCCGAAGACCATATCCTTCACATGGACATGGGGCTGGAAGGTGCCGGCAGTGCCGATGCGGATCAGGTTCTTACAGCCGTAGATGTGGATCAGCTCATAGCTGTAAATGCCCATGGAGGGGCAGCCCATGCCGGTGCCCATGACGGAAACCGGCTTACCCTTGTAGGTGCCGGTAAAGCCCAGCATCCCCCGGGTGTTGTTGAACTGCTTCACGTTCTCCAGATAAGTGTCGGCAATGAACTTGGCCCGCAGGGGGTCGCCGGGCAGCAAAATGGTCTCTGCGATCTCGCCCACCTGGGCGGCGATGTGGGGGGTGGGTGCAGTCAGTCTGGCCATAATAAAAAACTCCTTTCAGTGTCCCAAATATGGGTTCTGCATTTGTAAAGATCCTCTTTTTGCAAGGCTTACCTTCCGGCGCCGTATTGCTCCACCTCGGCCCAGCCGGGGATGGAGTTGGCCGCTCCCTTGACCCCGATGGCCAGGGCGCTGGCAAGGCTGGCCATCCGCAGCGCCTCGGCGGCGGGCAGACCTCTGGCAACAGAGGCCAGGAAATAGCCGCAGAAGGTATCTCCGGCGGCGGTGGTATCCACCACGGTGGAGGCGTACACCCCGTGGGAGGCTTCCTCCTCCCCGCTGTGGTACAGCACCCCGTCCTTCCCCAGTGTCAGAACAATGACGGCCTTGGGGAACCGGGCGGCCAGGGCGGCCAGAATGGCCCGGTGGCCTGTCTCCTCACATCCGGCAATGGCCTGTCCCTCGATCTCGTTGATGATGAAATAATCCACCAGTTCCAGGGGATACTCGAATATCTGCGCCGTAATGGGAGAGGCGTTGAAGGCGACCTTCAGCCCTAGTTCCCTGGCCTTTTTCATGGCGTAGGGCACGTTGCTGGTCTCATTTTGCAAAAGCAGAAGGTCACCCGGTCCAAAGTGGGAAAGGGTATCGTCTATGTAAGTCTCAGTCAGCGCTCCGTTGGCCCCCGCCGAGATGATAATGGAATTCTGCCCCGAGGGGACCAGCTGGATGATGGCGTGGCCGGTGACCTCCCCCTCCATCACCTGAAGATACCGAGTATCGGCTCCGCTCTGCTCCAGAAGGGCCTTGAGAAACAGCCCGTCAGGGCCTACCGCTCCTGCGGCATAGACCTCCGCTCCCGCCCGGGCCAGAGCCACCGACTGGTTCAGCCCCTTGCCGCCGCTGAAGGTCTCCGCATGGGGGGCGGTCAGGGTCTCTCCCGCCTGGACAAAATGGTCCACGGAATAGACCTTATCAATGTTCAAAGAACCGATGTTCAGTATCTTCACGACCCGTCCTCCTTCTCCTCCGCAAAGGCGGAGGGGTTTTTCCGGAAATGTGGATATGGACTTACTCGGTGCGGATGATGACGGGGATACGCTTTTTCTCCCGCACATCCACAAGGCCGATGTCGGTGCATTTTATCTCCAGCGACACCGCCAGGGCCATCAGGGTCAGGAAGGTCATGGGGTGGGCATGGTCCAGCCCCAGCCTCTCCACAGCGGCGAAAAGCCCCTCGAAGCTCCGGGTCAGCGGCTCCGCCTCCGCCTCGCTGAGAAGCCCCGCCAGAGGCAATTCCACCTGACCGATGACCTCCCCGTTCAGCACGGCGCAAAGGCCGCCCCCCATCTCCAGCAGGTGGTTGGCCGCCAACACCATATCGGCGTCATCGGCGCCGTAGACCACCAGATTGTGGCTGTCGTGGGCGTAGGTGGTGGCAATGGCCCCCTTAAAATCGGGAAAACCGCTGATAAGGCCCAGAGAGACCTCCTTCCCCGGGGCCTTTTCCGGCCCGTAGCCATGGCGGTAGACAATGGCCATTTTCATCAGCCCCGCCTCCGCCGGCTGAAGGACCCCGCCCTTCACCGGGACCCAGTGTTCCTCCCGCTGGGTGCGGGTGCTGACCTTGCCGCAGGCAATGGTATTGACCAGCGCCCGGGCGGCCCCCGGCTCCCCGGTCTTCATCACCAGGTCGGCCGCTTCCAGCGGCAGAACATGGATGGAGCGGTAAAATTCCTCCGGGAAGCTATAATCTCCCGACCGGACCAGACACTTTCCGTTTTCCGCCACCAGCTTGCCGTCGGAGAAGACCATGGAAGGCTTCATCTCCTCCAGACTGTCCACCAGCAGCACATCGGCCTTATAGCCGGGGGACACTGCCCCCCGGTCGTAGAGCCGCAGCCGGTCGGCGGCGTTCAGCGTGGCATAGCGGATCGCCTTCATGGGTTCCAGCCCCAGGGCGATGGCGTCCCGGACGTTGGCGTTCAGGTGGCCGTTGCGGACCAGTTCAATATAGGGCACATCGTCGGTGATGAGCATGATCCGGTCCTGCATGGGATAGTCATTCAAAAAGGCCATCAGTTCGGCGGAAAGGAAGGTCTGCTGGACCTGAATGGCAAAGCCCATCTCCAGTTTTTCCCTGGCCCGGTCCAGGAACATATCGGTATGGTCGGCGTCCGCCCCCGCCGTGCGGAAAGCCTGAAGCCTCCGGCCAGTAAGGGCGGGGATATGGGCGTCCATGATGACCCCCCGCTTCTTGGCGGCAGCCAGCACCGCCAGAATACGCTCGTCCCCGTCGGCCACGGCGTTGAAGTCCATGATCTCCCCCATGCCATAGACCCCGGGGATGTCCAGCATCTCCTCCATCTCCTTCTCCTCCACAGAGAAGCCGGCCCGCTCCAGTCCCGGGGCGGAGGGAATGGTGGAAGGCGCCATCATCAGCACATGGAGCGGGGTCCTGCCCGCCGCTTCGGTCAAGGCCCGGACCCCGGCCACCCCGCAGACGTTGCCGATCTCATGGGGGTCGGCCGCCACCGTGGTGGTGCCGTAGGCCAGTACGATCTCGGCAAACCGGGCGGGAGCCATCATGCTGCTTTCAATATGCATATGGGAATCGATCAGGCCGGGAATGGCATAGCGGCCCTTGCCGTCAATGGTCTCTTTGGCGGTGTAGGGAAAATCCATTTCCCCGATGCAGGCGATGGTATCCCCCACCCAGGCTACGCTGCCCTCCATCACACTCAGATTGAACACGTTGACGATTTTCACATTCTCAATGACCACGTCAAAAGGCCGCTGGCCGTTGATGGCTTTGATACATTCCAGTCCCATCGTTTCTCCTCCCTTGTCTCTGTTCCCCATCCCGAATCAGGGACCGGGATGGTCCCTTTTCACAGAAAAAGGGTATCTTTGCTGCACACATTTTAGCATTTTTGTCCATTGTTGTCAACCGCCCTCCCCCCGGTTCTTTCCTGGCTGAAACGGCAAAAAAAGAGAACGGAGGCCCCTTTGGGCCTCCGTTCTCTCTTTTAAAACCCCATCTCGTCGGAAAAATTCTCCATTACCTGACCCATGGTCTTCATGGCCTTTCCGGCCGCCTTTTTCATGCTGGTCTTCTTCCTGGGGGCCATCACCATTCCCAGCGCCGCGCCGGTCACCACGCCCATGGTCACGCCCTTGACAAAATCATGATCCTTTGTCATCCTCTCTCCCCCCCCTTTTTTCAACTGTATTCGGGCTTTCTGCTCCCAAGAGTAGTATGACCAAAAGTAAAAAAAGTCCTCTTCTAAATTTTACTGGCGAAAAGATGAAAAACCATTGCACAGGCAGCCAATATCATATATAATGTGGGATAGGGAAAAATAGGAGGTTTTGGGCGCATTCTGTCGCTCCTCTCTTTTTTTGCCATTTTACCTGTTTTCGGCCTTTTTTATCACGGAAAGGAGCTTTTTGTGAAGATTTTGATTCGTCAGGCCCGCCCGGTGGACGCCGCCGGAGGTGTGGGCAATCTCACCGACCTTCTCATCGACGACGGCATGATCGCCGCCATGGGTCCCGAGCTGGAGGTCGAAGACGCTCAGGTCATTGAAGCCAAAGGCCTTGTAGTCAGCGCCGGGCTTGTGGATATGCACGTCCATCTGCGCCAGCCCGGCTTCGAGTATAAAGAGACCATTTTTTCCGGTGCCCTTTCCGCTGCCGCCGGCGGTTTCACCGCCGTGGCCTGTATGCCCAACACCCGACCCGTCATTGACGAACCCGGCGGGGTGGCCTATATCCGGGAGGAGGCCGGCAAGGCTCTTGCAGAGGGCGGCGCCCGGGTCTGGCCCATCGCCGCCGTTTCCAAGGGCCAGAAGGGGCAGGAGATCAACGATTACGAAGCCCTGAAGGCCGCCGGGGCGGTGGCCTTGTCTGATGACGGAGTCCCCGTGCAGAACAATAATCTTCTGCGGGACGCCATGATTTTGGCCAACCGGCAGGGACTCACTCTCCTCTCTCACTGTGAGGACGCCGATATGGTGCAGAATTTCGCCGTCAACGAGGGTCGTGTCTCCCGTCAGCTCCGCATCCCCGGCCGGCCGGCCATTGCCGAAGAGCTTCAGGTCATGCGGGACGCCATGCTGGCCGAGGAGACGGGGGCGGCGGTCCATATCTGCCATGTGTCCACCGCCCGCTCGGTGGACATCATCCGCCAGGCCAAAAAGCGTGGGGTCCGCATCACCTGCGAGACCTGTCCCCAATACTTCACCTTCACCGAGGAGGAGGTGCTGGAAAAAGGCTCTCTGGCCCGGGTCAATCCTCCCCTCCGCACCCCCGCCGATGTGGAGGGCATCATTGCGGGCTTAAAGGACGGCACCATCGATGTCATCGCCACCGACCACGCCCCCCACTCCGCCGAGGAGAAGGCCCGGCCCTTGACCGAGGCTCCCAGCGGCATGATCGGGCTGGAGACCTCCCTGGCCGCCACTCTCACGGCGCTGTATCACACCGATAAAATGAGTTTGCCCGATATCATCCGAAAAATGACGGTAAATCCCGCCGCCATCCTCCACCTGCCCACCGCCGGCCATCTGGCCGTAGGGGCCGAGGCCAACCTGACCCTCTTTGACCCCAACGAGGAGTGGGTGGTGGACCCGGAGCAGTTCCGCTCCAAGGCGAGAAACACCATCTTTGCCGGCAAGACCCTGAAAGGCCGGGTGAAGTACACCATCCTGGGCGGGGAGATCATTTATCGGGACGAGTGAGGAGAGGGCGAGTGATTTGAAGAACTCAAATTTGGTACAACTTGAATGCCTGCTGTTTTTTCTCTCTGGTCTTTTCACTTTAATAAATTGCATTGGCGGAGACGGCAGTCGATTTTTGGATGCTTTGTTCTCCCTGGCCTGGTTGTGTGCGGGACTGAATGCCCTTCGGAACGCTCGGGGCAGGTCTTTTCTTTACCGTCTGGGAAATGGCGCCTGCTATTTCTGTCTGGTCACAGGGAGATATTGGGAGGATTTCCTTCCGCCCAAGGTTCTTTCCTTTATCCACTTGCCGGCTTTCGTGGGCATCCTTGCCTTTTTGACCTATGATTTTATAGTAAATAGGAAGGAAGCGTCGGTATAAAGAAAGTACAGGCGGGGTGTATGCCACCCCTGTGGAGGGGACGGACCGCCGAGGGCGGCAGTCTCTACAGCGTCTGACAGCAGAGCAAAGGAAGTGTGTGTCATGCAGAAAAAATTGCTTCCCCATCTTATTTTTTGGCCGGGATGCATCCTCATTTTTCTCGCTTGCCTGTTTGCTCCCTCTTTCCTTGAGGAACGCCGTGGGCTGGGAGTTCTCTGTATCTGGGTCGGGGTTTCCGGGTTTTGTGGATTTATCCCTTTCCCCCTCACGACCCGCTATGCCGACGACTTTGGCCGGAACCCCCGTTATCTTTTCTATGTTTTGGCCGGTATTTTGCAGATTTTGTTTCGGTTCAGACAGTGGGGGTTTTCCCTGCTGGTTGGAGCCGCTACGGTTCTGATCGGACTGTTCGACCGGGAGTAGTTGGACGGACAATTTTTCCTCCGTCCATACAAAGCCCTTTCGGCAGCGTTTCCTGGCCGGGCTGCTTCGTTTTGCCGCCATCATGTGTCTTACCCTCGCCTCATATCTTTCAACGCTGGTCTAGACCATCGACCTCAGCGGCGACATTGTCCTTCTCCCCATTTTCTTTGCCTTTATTTTCACCGGTGCCGAGTTTTATTTTGATATGGTCAAAGAATATCCGGAGGAACGCACCGACCCCTGATTTGTGATCAAAACATTCAACATACAGAAAGGATTGATCTTTATGTCGTTCGACCACCTGCAGGACCTTATTAAAGCCAAGAAAAACCCCACCGTGGCGGGGCTGGACCCCAAGCCGGAGTATGTGCCCCCCCACATCCGCAAGGCCAGCTATGACAAGTACGGCGAGACACTGGAGGGGGCGGCCGACGCCATCCTTCAGTTCAATAAAGGGCTGATGGATGCCCTGTGCGATGTGGTCCCCGCTGTAAAGCCTCAGGCCGCTTACTACGAGAAGCTGGGCTGGCAGGGCATGAAGGTCATGGAGGAGACCATCCGTTACGCCAGAGAAAAGGGGCTTTTCGTCATTGCCGACATCAAGCGGGGCGACATTGGCTCCACCGCTCAGGCCTACAGCGACGGCTGGCTGGGAAAGACCCAGGTGGGAGACAAGCTCCTTCCCGCCTTTGACGTGGACTGTGTCACCGTCAACGGCTACATGGGTTCCGACGCCATCAATCCCTTTCTGGAGACCTGCCGGGCGGAGGACAAGTGCCTCTTTACGCTGGTGAAGACCTCCAACCCCAGTTCCAGCGAATTGCAGGACATGGTGGCCGGGGACCGGGTGGTCTATCAGGTCATGGGTGATCTGACCCAGCGGCTTTCCAAAGACGATGTGGGCAAGTACGGCTACACCCGGGCCGGGGCGGTGGTGGGAGCCACCTACCCCTCCGACCTGCGGGCGCTGCGGAAGCGGCTGGAACACACCTTCTTTCTGGTGCCGGGCTACGGCGCACAGGGCGGCACCGCCGAGGACGTGCAGTACGCCTTTGACAAGTATGGCCGGGGGGCCATTGTCAACGCCTCCCGCTCCATCATGTGCGCCTGGCAGAAGACGGGGAAGGACGGCATGGACTATCAGGACGCCGCCCGGGCCGCCGCCGAGGCCATGCGGGACGATATCAGGCAGTTTGTGACCATCCTGTAAGGAGGGAGTGTCATGCTCACGGAGGAACATCTCTGCCCCGCCTGCGGCGTGCCCATGGCTCTGCGCCTTCGCCGGGAAGTGGAGGGGTACGACATCCCCGAAGAGGGTCATGCTCTGGATGTGTTCGGTATGTTCCGCACCGTCACCCTCTATCTGGATCTCTACACCTGTCCCCAGTGCCGCCGGGCGGAATTTTTCGAGGCCGATCTGGCCCCCGAGCCGGAGGAGCTGGCCGACTGGGACCCCTTCGCCGACCTGGAACCCGAAGAGAATACGGACCGGCCCGCCGACCCGTGGGAAAAGCGGGGTCTTTTCCGCCGAAAAAAGGACAAACCCGACTGGGAGGGATAAGGGGAAACGGCATATGTTTCCTTCCCTTGTCCCCAGTATCCCATCTTCCTCCCGGTCCAGACAGAGCAGACACAGACCCGCTTTGACCATTGAAAAGGAAGTGACGTTATGTCCGACCTGTTTACCCCCCTTACCCCGCCTCCGGTTCGGCGCTGCTGTCCCGATTGCGGGGTGGAGCTGGAACGGACTCTCCCCCGGTTCTCCCTTAGCGAAACCCCCTCGAGTCTGTTTGCCGATAACCTTCTGCTGGATATATACACCTGTCCCCGCTGCGGCCTGATCCGGATCTACAGCTATGACCACCGGCAGAAAGAGGAGGAGGCCGCCAAAGCGGCGACCCAGCCCGCTCCCCCGCCCCGGCCGGAGGCCGAAGCAAAGGCAGCCCGGCCCGCCGACCCTTGGGAAAAGGGCGGTCTTTTCCGCCGAAAAAAGGACAAACCCGACTGGGAGGAGTGAACCGCCCCAGCAGGGGGCCGGTATTGCCCCGTACGACCTTTAGCAAGGTCCTCCCGATTGCGGCGGAGGGTCGCTCCAGCCGTTTTTCCTACTGACAGACAGGAGGTATCCCCATGCGCTGTCCCTTCTGCGGCAATGAGATGACCCCCGGCGGGCTTTATCTCACCACCCGCCCCCTTCACCCCGACCCCATCCGCTGGGTCCCGCAGGCGGAGGACCGGGACACCGGCTATGCCCCATGGGGCAGTCGGGCGGCCATTCCCATGGTGGGCTCTTTGGAGGATGAGGCCGCCCGCCGCACTCTGTCCCAGCAGCTTTTCTCCGCTCTTCCCGACGCCGAGGGGTGGTTCTGCCCCTTTTGCAGAAAGGCGATCGGGATCTTCGACCGGCTGGATGTAAGCGATGAAGCCCCTGAAGAGCCATGGAACAGTTTGGGCCTCTTCGACCGCAAAAGGGAGTTTCCCCCCTGGGAGGGATAACGACCTCCCGGTCAGACCTCTAAACAGTATTATCTATAACAGTTATAAAACATAACTGTTATAATTTATAACAATCGTCCCCAACATTCTAAAGAAAGTGGTGATCTTATGCCCACCCAGACCCTTGCCCGGGTCACGGAGATGACCCCCCTCAACGACTTCGCCTGGTCCATGACTCTGGAAGTCAGTGACATGATCCGTACCACCCTGAAAAACCCCGGACAGTTTGTCCATGTGAAATGCGGGGACCAGCGGCTCCTCCGCCGGCCCATCTCGGTCTGCTCCTGCTCCGAGGACAGCCCCAGCGACCTGCTCCGGCTGGTCTTTGAGGTCCGGGGGGATGGCACCGACTGGCTGGCCCACCGGGCGGTGGGCGACGAGGTGGACGTGATGGGCTTTCTGGGCAGCGGCTTTACCCTCTCCCCCACCGGGCGGTATCTGCTGGTGGGTGGCGGCATCGGGGTGCCTCCCATGCTGGGCTGTGCCCAATCCGCCCCCGGCCGGTGCGATGCGGTGCTGGGCTTTCGGGATAAGGCCCACGCCCTGCTGATGGACGATTTCGCCCCTGTCTGCCCCACCGTGGCGGTGGCCACCGAGGATGGCAGTCTGGGTGAAAAGGGCTTCGTCACCGGCCCTGTGGAGAAACTTTTGAAGGAAAACCACTATGATGCCGTCCTCTGCTGCGGCCCCAAACCCATGCTGATGGCGGCGGCCCAGCTGGCCAAGGCCGCCGGGGTCCCCTGTCAGGTCTCTTTGGAAGAGCGGATGGCCTGCGGCGTGGGGGCCTGTCTGGGCTGCGCCGTGGCCCTTACCGACGGCTCCATGAAGCACGTCTGCAAGGACGGGCCTGTTTTCAACGCTGAGGAGGTGGTCTGGAATGGCTGATATGAGAGTAAAGCTGGCCGGGGTGGACCTGAAAAACCCCATCACCGTGGCCTCCGGCACCTTTGGCTTCGGTCGGGAGTACGGGGAATTTTTTGATATCTCCCGTCTGGGGGGCATCTCCGTCAAGGGCCTGACCCCCCTGCCCCGCAACGGCAATCCCTCCCCCCGTATCGCCGAGACCCCTCTGGGGATGCTGAATTCGGTGGGGCTTCAGAACCCCGGCGTGGACGCTTTTATCGCCAGGGAGCTGCCCTGGCTCAAGACTCAGGGTCTTACTATCATCGCCAACATCTCGGGCAACACTCCCGAGGAGTACGGCGAAATGTGCGCCAAGCTGTCCGCCGCCGGAGTGGACATGATAGAGGTCAACATCTCCTGCCCCAACGTGAAGGCGGGAGGTCTGGCCTACGGCACCAAGCCGGAAATGGCCGCCGAGGTCACCGAGATCGCCAAACGCCATGCCACTGTACCCATCATGGTGAAGCTCTCCCCCAATGTCACCGACATCACCGAGATCGCCCGGGCGGTGGAGGGGGCGGGAGCCGATGCCATCAGCCTTATCAACACTATCCGGGGCATGGTCATCGATGTAAATACCCGCCGGCCCGTGCTGAAGATGAACACCGGCGGCCTGTCCGGCCCCGCCATCCTGCCCGTGGCCGTCCGCATGGTCTGGGAGGTGGCCAACGCCGTCAAGGTGCCTATTTTGGGCATGGGGGGCATCTCCACCGGCGCCGACGCCGCCCAGATGCTGCTGGCGGGCGCCACCGCCGTGGCGGTGGGCGCCGCCACCTTCTCCGACCCCTATGCCCCCCTCCGTATTCTGGAGGAGCTGGAGGCCCTCTGCGACAAGCAGGGGGTAAAGAGCGTCACCGAGCTTACCGGAGCGGTCCAGCCATGGTAAATGAGGCTTTTGCCATGGCTGTCACCATCAAGCCCATGGAGACCCCTGCCGAGATGGAGGGCAGGGGCTACGTCCATTGGAAGGCCTGGCAGGAGACCTACACCGGCCTCATCGACCAGTCCTATCTGGATAGCCTGTCCCTGGAAAAACAGATCGGGATAGCCCGCCAGCACCCGGAAAACACCCTTGTGGCCAAGGATGGGGACCGGGTCGTCGGCTTTGTCGTCTATGGCCCCTACCGGTGGGAGGACCTTCCCTCCACCGGCGAAGTCATGGCCATCTACATACTGAAAGTGTACTACGGACAAAAAGTTGGCTATGCCCTGATGCATACGGCTTTGAAGGCCCTTTCCGGTTATGGCCGTGTGGCTCTCTGGGTCCTGAAGGGCAATGAGCGGGCCATCCGGTTCTACGAAAAATGCGGCTTTCGGTTTGACGGTGCGGAGAAGACCGACACCATGGGTCGGCCCGTCACCGAGCTTCGCATGATATGGGAGAGATAACCCCCATCCACACCAAAGAGAAAGAAGGCGTCCCATGACCCGTATCTATATTATCCGCCACGCCGAGGCTGAGGGAAACCTGTTCCACCGGGCCCATGGCTGGTTTGACGGCCACATCACCGCCACAGGCATGGAGCAGATCGCCGCTTTGGAAAAGCGGTTCGCCGACATCCATGTGGATACCGCTTACGCCAGCGAACTGACCCGCACCCAGACCACCGCCCAGGCGGTGGTGGCGCCTAAGGGGCTGAAGCTGCGTATCGAACCCGGTCTCAACGAGATCCGCATGGGGGTCTATGAAGATGTGACGCTGGGGGACCTTATCTACCACCATCCGGAGGAACGGGTCAATTTCGGCACCTATTCCCGGAAGTGGGCCCCCGAGGGCGGAGACACCTTCGCCCAGGCGGCGGAGCGGTTTACGGCCGCCTTCTTCCGTCTGGCCCAGCGACACCCGGACGAAACCATCTGCCTGTTCACCCACAGCGCCGTCATCCGCTGTTTTCAGGCCGCCCTTCGGGGCAAGCACCCCGAGGACGCCCCCGATATCCACACCTGCGGCAATACCGGGGTGTCCTGCTACGAGGTGAAGGGAGACAAATTCCGTATCGTCTACGAAAACGATACCACTCATCTGGACAGCCTTCCCAAACCTCCCAGACGCAATATGCCGCCGCTGGTCTGGTTCCAGCCCATGGACCTGAACAGAGAGGGACAGCGGTATTACAAGGCCCGGGAGGACGCCTGGAGGGAGGTCTATGACTCCCTTCACGGGTTTGACGGCCCCGGATATCTGGCCGAGGCCCGCCGGGAGCAGGAGGAAAACCCATGGGCGGTACAGCAGGTCATGTGGGAAGAGAAGCCCGTCGGCATCCTCCAGCTGGCCATTCATCGGGAGGCCCGGGAGGGTGTGGGATACATCTCCTTTCTGTATCTGGACCCGGCGTACCGCAGACAGGGCATTGGGATACAGCTCATCGGGCAGGCCGTTTGTACATACCGCCCCATGGGCCGGCGGTGCCTGCAGCTTTCCTGTGCCCCCAACAACGCCGCCGCCCAGCACTTTTACCGGCGGTGGGGATTCCAGAAGGTGGGGCAGACCGCCGGGAGCAAGGCTCCTCTTGACCTGTTGGAAAAGCCGCTTTGAGCATTCTCTGTTTTGTGGAATAGTCCTGCTTTCTCCCCGGTGGGAAATCACTCTTTGAACATAGGAGGGCCTCGATTTGGACGCTTCAAACATCATCTCCATGTTAGGTGCCATCGCCCTGTTCCTCTTTGGTATGTCCACCATGACCGACGGTCTGGCCCAGCTGTCCAGCGGCCGGTTGGAGAGCATACTGGAAAAACTGACCGACAACGTCTTTAAGGGTGTATTTCTGGGGGCGCTGGTCACCGCCATCATCCACTCTTCGGCTACCACCACCGTCATGTGCGTGGGCTTCGTCAATGCCGGCATCATGAAGCTGGAGCAGACGGTGGGCATCATTATGGGGGCCAACATCGGTACCACCGTTACGGCGCAGATCCTGCGGCTGTCCAGCATTTCCGGCGGGAATGCTATTCTGGATCTCCTTCAGCCCTCTGTATTGGGGCCGGTGATGGCGGTCATCGGCATCATCTTTTTCATGTTTATCAAAGGCGGCAGCAAGAAGAATATCGGCCAGATCTTCCTGGGCACCGGCATTCTCTTCATCGGCATGAACACCATGACCACCGCCGTTATGCCCCTGCAGAACGAGCCGTGGCTGGCCGATCTTTTCACCGCCTTTTCCAACCCCGTTCTGGGTATGGCGGTGGGCGCCCTTGTCACCGCCATGCTTCAAAGTTCCACCGCCTTTACCGGCATTTTGCAGGCTTTGTCCACCACTGGAGCGGTGCGGTTCAACACCGCCATGCCCCTTATCATGGGCCAGAACATCGGCACCACCATCACCGCCCTCCTCTCCAGCGCGGGGGCCAGCAAGAACGCCAAGCGGACCGCCCTTATCCACTTTTTCTTCAATGTGATGGGTTCTGTCCTCTTCCTGATCCTTTTGTATGCCGGCAATGCCATCCTCCATTTCGCCTTTTGGGATGGCCCCATCAACATGGGCGGCGTGGCCAACTTCCACCTGATTTTCAACCTGACCTGTACCGCTTTGTTCCTCCCCTTCCGCAAGCAGCTGGTAAAGCTGGTGGAAACGCTGGTCCCCGGCGAAACCAAGCTGGAGGATATGTCCGCTTTGGACGAGCGGTTCCTCTCCTCCCCCTCTCTGGCGCTGGAGCGGGCCCACGAGGTGGTCATCCGCATGGGGGATTACGCCCTTCAGAATTACCGCATCGCCATCCGGCTTTTGAACGATTATGACCCCAAGGCGCTGGAACAACTGACCGAGACAGAGGCCTCTCTGGACAAGATGGAAAACGGTTTGGACAACTATCTGGTCAAACTTACCGAGCGGGCTTTGACGCCCGCCGAGAACATCCATATTTCGGAACTTCTCCACACCCTTTCAGACTTCGAGCGGGTGGGGGACTACTCGGTGAACATAGCCGATTGTGCTTCTTATCTCCATGAGAAGGGCATCGTCTTTTCCGATTCCGCCAAGCAGGAGCTGGCCATTCTCACCGGCGCTGTGGAGGATACCATCATGAAGACTCTGGACGGCTACCGCACCCGGTCCTATAACATCTCTCTTCAAGTAGAGCCTTTGGAGGAGGTGGTGGATCTGCTGCAGGAGGAGATGCACGCCCGCCATGTGGAACGGCTGAAAAACGGCAGCTGTACCATCGAACTGGGCACCCAGTTCGGCGAGCTTCTGACCAATCTGGAGCGTATTTCCGACCACTGCTCCAATGTGGCCCTGCTGGTCCTGCGGCAGACCGCCCCGGAAGGCGATCTGGTCCGCACCGACACTCACGCCTATACCCACGCTCTGCACCACGGTCAGGATGAGGCCTTTGAGCGGATGTTTGCCCAGTGCAAAGAGCAGTATTACACCCCTCTTGCCCAGATGCCCGTTTTGCTGGATATGGAGGTACATGACCAATGATCCTCCCCGAAGAGCATCTGATTTTACAAAATACCGCTTTTCTTCTCCGCAGTCCTTTGGCGGCGGAGGGGGCCGACCTGGCCCGGCATCAGTACATCACCTCGGAGGAGACCTATTTCATGGCCCGCTACCCTGAGGAGGTGGTCACCGACCCGGTTCTCGTGGCCCGGCGCATCGCCCGTGTCAACGAATCGGACCGGGAGTTCACCCTCTCTGCCTACTTGGATGGAGAGATGGTGGCCAACCTCCAGGTATCCAAAATCGGTGAGCACATCAAATTCCGCCACCGGGCGGCCATGGGCATCTCCATCCAGGGCAAATGCCGGGGACTGGGCCTGGGTACCGCCATGATCGGCCGGGCCATTCGGCAGACAAGGGCCAACGGCTTTGAACAGCTGGAGCTGGGCGTTTTCGAGGACAACCAGGCCGCCATCCATGTCTATGAAAAGCTGGGCTTTCAGCCCGTGGGCATCACCCCCCGGGCCTTCCTCCTCAAAGACGGCAGCTACCGAAACGAGGTACAGATGGTCCTGTTTTTCTTTTGATTTTCCAAATAGGGAGGCCTCGCCATGAAAAAACTCTTCACCTGCATCCGCCAAGGAAAAACGGAGGAGGTGGCCGCCATTTTGGACAGAAACCCGGACCTTATCTCCTGTCTGGCCAAGGCACCCCCCAAGAAGGACGACGGCCAATCCCCTCTCATGGTGGCCATCAAGAGCGACAACCTGGAGGTATCCCACCTGCTCTTGGACCGGGGGGCGGACGTGAATTTTGCGGATGCCGTCAACCCCTACGGCAGCAATTTCGGTGCCCCTATATGGTATGATGCCATCGGCCAGTGCTTTATGCGGGCACGGCATACGGTGGGCCCCGGCCCGGAGCGGAGCAAGGGCTACTTCCTGCTTCTTCGCCGATTGCTGGAGATGGGTATGGACCCCAACCAGAAGACCTCCCACGGCCTTACCGCCTGGCAGCACGCCCTGGACCAGTACGACCAGTTCGCCCACAAGTCCTATCCCAGCTACTATGTGGAGACAGCCACGGAGGAAAACCGCCGGCTGCGGGAGATGCTGAAGGCGGTGCTGGACGAGCTTTTGAAGCACGGGGCGGACATCCACGATTTTAGGCCCCCCAACGAGGAGGGCCTGTCCCATGTCTCGGTGATCCTGCGGAATTTGGAGGAGGGCCGGGAGCTGCTGGAGGGCCTCTACGGCCTGAACCCGGATTCCTCCGCTTTCAAGCCCCACACCATCACCTACCGGGGCAAGGAGCGGCTGGTGGAACCCTACTACACCGTGGAGGACTACCGCCGGCAGTACGAGCTGAAATGGCGGGGGCTGGAACCCCTTCTCCGGTCCTACTATCAAAAAAGCTGATGCAACGAAAGACGCCATTCTCAACCGGTGAGAACGGCGTCCTTTTTTCGTTTTTTAGGGTTTTTGCCCTGTTTTTACCCTCTTTTTACCCCTGCTCCCCCTCCAGCGGCAGCGGCTGGGGGGCCTGCGGCTCCAGATGCTCCGCCGCCTGACGAAGCTCGGCCAGTGTCTTATCGTGCCCGCCCAGAGCGGTATCCAAATCCACCAAACTCTGGCCCGCCCGCTCCATTTCCCGGGCGGCGTGATGGAGGGTGGCGTCAATGTCGGTCCGAAGACGCAGATAGGCCGCCTGCATCTTGTCAAACCAGTCCAGCACCTGTTCCTGGGCCTTCTTTGCCCTGATCCGGCCCTCCTGCTCGATGGCCTGGGCCCGGCCGTGGGCCTCCAGCTCGATGCTGGCGGTGCGGCTCTTGATGGATTCATAGGAGGCGGCAGCCGGGCGAAGGGTCTCCGCCTCCTCCTTCAACACCGTAAGTTCGGCGGCCTGGGCCTCTCCCCGTTCCAGCGCCTGGGCCAAGGCGGCCTCCCGCTGGGCCAGGTCGGCGGCAAGGCGCTGATTCTCCGCCTCCAGCACGGCAAGGCGGCTCTTCATGGTCTCTCCGGCGTCTTCGGCCTCGGTACGGGCCTGACGAAGCTCCGCCAGTTCCTTCTGAAGCTCGGCGATCTTCCCGCTGTGTTCCCGGGCGCTTTTTTCCAGATAGGCCATTACATCCTGTTTATTAAATCCTCCGAAGGCGGAGGTGCGAAATTGCAGGCCCTCGTTCATAGGGGTCTCCCCTCTCTCTTAAAATGAAAGGTCGTATGTGGTTATTCTATCATATCCCGGCCTTTTCGTCAATTTTTATTCTTCTTCTCCCTCTGGGAACCTTTTCCATGCGCCTTCGTCTAAAGAGTATCCACCCCGGAAAGGAGTCCTTCCCATGAAACGTGCCCTTCCTCTTTTGCTCACCCTTTCCCTCCTCGCCGGCTGTGCCGCCGGGACGGGAGGGCTCTCCCCCATCCCGCATCCCGAAGGGTCCCTGCCGCCTGTGGGTGTGGAGGTCTGCGCTTCCGAAGGGCTGGGCGAGGCCTATGACGACTATGCCCTGAAGCTGCTGCGTGCCTGCCGGCAGGAGGGGCAGAATACCCTCCTCTCCCCCCTGTCCATCTCTCTGGCGCTGGGTATGACGGCCAACGGAGCGGCGGGAGGCACCCGGAGGGAGTTCGAGACTCTGTTCGGCATGAGCGTAGACACCCTCAACAGCCTCTCCGCCCGGTTTATGGAGGATTATGCCGCATTGGGAGGCTCCACCCGTGCCACCCTTGCCAACAGCCTGTGGGCCGACCCGGACATCACCTTGACCGATGACTTTGTCCTCCGCTGTGCTGACCCTTACGGTGCCCAGCTGTACCACGGGGACCTTCAAGACCCGGCCACGGTAAATCAGGTGAACCAGTGGGTCAGCGATGCCACACAGGGCCTCATCCCCTCGGTGGTGGAAGAGTTTGACCGGGACACAGTGCTGGCTCTGGTCAACGGTATCTATCTGAAAAACGCCTTCCTTCACCCCTTTGCCGCCCCGACCAGCGAATGGCAAATGGACTTTACCGCCGAAGACGGCACGGTATCCCGTCCCCTTGGGATGCGCAACGGCACCCGGAATGAGGCTTACATCGCCGCCGAAGAGGGGCAGGGGGTTCTTCTTCCTTACGACGACGGACGGCTTGGCCTGCTGCTGATGCTGCCTCGGGAGGGGCTTTCCCTCACCGACTATCTGGCCCGGTGGGACGGGGCCACCATTCCCGCCCTTCTGGCCGCCTGTCAGGACACCAGAGTCAGCCTTACCATGCCCAAGTTCAAAACCGAATGGTCCGCCTCCCTCTCCACCCCCCTTGCCACCCTTGGCCTTGCCCGGGCCTTTGACGGGCAGGCGGCCGACTTCAGCGCCATGGGCACCCTGAAGGACCCCGAAGACAATCTCTGTATCGGGGATGTGATCCACAAGGCCACCTTTGAAGTCAATGAGATGGGCACCGAGGCGGCGGCCGTCACCGCAGTCATCATGAATAAAGCCACCTCCATGCCTGCCGACCAGCCCATTTCCCTCACTCTGGACCGCCCCTTTGTCTACGCCATCGTGGACCGGCTCACCGGCACTCCCCTGTTTTTGGGGACTTTGGAGCGGTGCGGATAAAATCCCTCTTTCGTAAGAGAGTCCTCACCCCCACGAAAAAGGGCCGGCAGCGAAAGCTACCGGCCCTTTTCTTATCTCTTTTAGCCGGCCATATAGACCGCCTTCATGCCCTTGTAGGTCATGTAGCAGTCCAGCTTGCCGGTCACCTCAAAGGGAGAGTGCATAGCCAGGACGGGGACCCCGGCATCCAGCGTGTCGATGTCCCGCTCGGCCATGTAAGCGGCCACGGTCCCGCCGCCGCCGGCGTCCACCTTGCCCAGCTCTGCCATCTGCCAGATGACCCCGGCGGCGTCCATGGTGCGGCGGACAAAGCCCACCACCTCGGCGGAGGCGTCGGAAGCGCCGCCCTTTCCGCGCGAGCCGGTGTACTTGCAAAAGCCCATGCCGTAGTTGATGAAGGAGCTGTTGGCCCGCTCATAGACCTCGGGGAAGTTGGGTTCAAAGGCGGCGGTCACATCGGCGGAGAGGCAGAAGGAATGCTCGTAGCAGGCCTTCAAAGGCACCCGCTGGGCATCGCAGAGGTCGCTCATAAAGGTGTCGAAGGCGGCCCCCTTCATGCCGGAAACACCGGTGGAGCCGATCTCCTCCTTATCGGCCAGCATACAAACGGCGGTATGCTTGGGGATCGCAATGTCCATCAAAGCGGCAAAACAGGCATAGGCGCACACCCGGTCATCCTGCCCGTAGGCGCCGATCAGGGAGCGGTCAAAGCCGATGTCGCAGGCCCGGAAGGCGGGGACCACCTCCAGCTCAGCCGAGATGAAATCGGCCTCCACAATGCCGTACTTTTCGTTGAGGATATCCAGAATGGCCAGCTTTACCCGGTTGCTCCCTTCATCATCCTTGAAGGGACGGGAGCCCACCAGCAGGTTCAGCTGCTCGCCGGTGATGCCGTCGCCCAGACTCTTTTTGGACTGCTCCCCGGCCAGATGGGGCAGCAGGTCGTTGATGGTGAACAAAGGCTCCCCCGCCCCGGTGCCGATGGCCACCTTCACGGTGCTGCCGTCGGCCTTGACGATAACGCCGTGAAGCTCCAGAGGGATGGACACCCACTGATACTTGCGGATACCCCCATAGTAGTGGGTCTTGAGGTAGGCCAGCTCGCTGTCTTCATAGAGGGGGCTGGGCTTCAGGTCCAGCCGGGGGGAGTCGATATGGGCGGCGCCGATGGAGGCGCCTTCAGCCAGAGACTCCTGCCCGATCACGGCCAGCATGACGGCCTTGCCCCGGTTCACGCGGTAGAACCGGTCGCCGGGGTTCACTGCCATGCCCCGGACAAAGGGCACAAAGCCCTTGCTCTGGGCCAGGCGGACCACCTCGTCCACCACTTCCCGCTCGGTCTTGCCGGCGTCCAGAAACCGCTTATACTCCTCGCAATAGGTCCGCATGGCAGCCTCATCCTCGGCGGAGAGGCGGTCATAGCCGTTCTTTGGCTGGTTCAGCAGAGCCTCCCGCCGCTGCTGAGCCACGGTCTTTTCCTTTTCTTCCATGGGTATTGCCTCCTTTTCATTTTAGAAACCAGGCAGTGTTTCTCACGGGGATATGATACCACACCGGCCTGAATTTTTCTACCGTTTCGCCACGATTTCCCGAAAAAGCCCCAACGCCTTTTCCTCAAAGGCCTCCGGGCTGTCCTCTCCCGTGTTTTCCAGCACATAGTCGCTGTGGGAGCGGAAAAAGTCCTCCCCCTTTTGGGCCAATGCCCGGCGGCGGGCATACGCCTCATCGATGCCGTCCCGGACCATGATGCGGCGGATACGCTCTTCCATGGGAGCCAGTACCGAGACCACCACGTCACAGCGGTCCGCCAGCCCGCTTTCCACAAGGGCAATGGCGTCGATGGCAGCCGCCGGATACCCCTCTGTGCGGGCTTTCTCCACCTCCTCCATCACCGCCGTGATGATAAGAGGATGGGTGATTTGATTCAGCTCCTCCAACCGGTCCGGATAAACCGCCCCGGCCAGCCTTTTGCGGTCGATGGCCCCATCCCCGTCCAAAATGTCCGGGCCAAAGGCCTGAACCAGAGCGGTTTGCATCGCCGGGCTTTCCGCCAGCAGGCGGTGGTACACCCTGTCCGCGTCCAGAACGACCGCCCCCAGCTGTTCCAACGCATGAAGAGCGGTAGTCTTTCCCGCCCCGGTGGGGCCGGTGATGCCGATGACAGTCATGACGGCACCACCCATCTCACCGGATGGCCACAGGCATTCAGCAATCGGGCCAGGTCTCCGGGGGGCAGAAACACCGTGGCCGTGTTCTCACAGGGATGGACCCCCACCAGAGGCATTTCCCGAATGTCCGTATCCCACAGGACCTCCACCCGGCTTTCCGTATCATTGAGTGCCCCAAAGGGGGTCACAGAGCCTCTTTCCAGCCCCAAAAGGGCAGCCAGCCGCTCTTCCCCGGCAAAGCTGAGACGGCTTCCTGCATAAGTGCGCAAGGCCTTCCAATCGGCCCGCCTGTCTTTGGGAAGGCTGACCAGAAAGAACCTCTCTTCTCCGGCATCCTGAAGGAAGAGATTTTTCAGTACCGCTTCCGGATAGGGCAGGGGCAGCACATCCATCTCCTCAATGGTATGGACCGCCGGATGTTCGGTCAGGGTATAGCTGATCCCGGCAGTTTCCAGCGCCCGCAGTACTCTGTCCTGTTTTTCACTCACGGTTCTCCCTCCCCGGTCTTTCCGAAGCTGTCTTCAGGTGTTGGCCGCTACGGCGGCTTCCACGGCGTCCTCGGTGGCCGCCATGGCCCGAAGGGTCCTGTCCAGCAGCTGGTCCAGCTCCCAGCCCAGCTGTTCCGCTCCCTGAACAATGACCTCCCGGGAACAGCCGGCGGCAAACTTTTTGTCCTTAAACTTCTTTTTCAGGCTTTTCAGTTCCATATCCTTGGTGGATTTGGAGGGCCGCATCAAAGCGGCGGCGCCGATAAGCCCGGTAAGCTCATCACAGGCAAACAGCACCTTCTCCATCTCATGCTCGGGCTTGCAGTCGGTGCCCGTCATGCCCCAGCCGTGGGCGCAGACGGCGTGGATCAGCTCCGGGGTACAACCGGCGGCGGTGAGCAGCTCCGGGGCTTTCACACAGTGTTCCTCCGGCCACTTTTCAAAGTCCACGTCGTGGAGAAGCCCGGTCAACGCCCAAAATTCCCTGTCCTCTCCGTGGCCCAGCTCCTCTGCCATCCAGCCCATCACGGCCTCCACGGTAAGGCCGTGGCGGATATGGAAGGCTTCTGTATTATACTGCTTCAACAGCTCCAGCGCCTTTTCCCGGGTGATACCGGCAGTCAGTGTACTCATTGCGTCCCCTTCCCTTCTGTATGTTTTTTGACCGCCGCAAAGGAGACCCGCAGTGTGGCGGCCATTTTTCCCGTGTCCAAAAGCTCCTCCACCTGCTCCGCCGTCATCCAGCGGACCTGACAGACCTCGTCGGTGGTGGCTTCGTCCAGAGGGACCTCCCCATCGTAGCGGAAGAGGTAAGTGTCTTTGAAATCATGGAACTTCATGCCGTTGACCATGGCGCGGCGTTCGGTAAAAACCAGAATGCCCTGTTCGGGCGCAAGCTCCAGCCCCACTTCCTCCTTCACCTCACGGACAGCCCCTGTCAGACTGTCCTCCCCCGCCAGCACCGAGCCGCCCACACACTCCCACATCAAGGGAAAGGTGGGGCGGCTGGCCGAACGCTGGGAGATGAGATACTCCCCTTTGGAATTGACGATCCAGGCATCCGCCACCAGATGGTAGCGGCCCTCGGGGATCTCCTGCCCCCGAACCAGAGTATCCCCGCTTTTCTCCCGGTCCTCTGTGTACAGGTCCCAAAGCTCCGTCATGATAACTTCCCTTCTCTCCTCTTTGCGGCTTTCACAGTCCGAAGTGGGCCTCCAGCGCCGCCATGGTCCCTTCTATGCTGCTCTCTTCGGTCCGCAGGTAAGTAAAAAAGCCGCTGTTTGCAAAGGCTTCATACCGTGACCGGCTGTTGGCCAATGCCACACAGGCCCGAAAGTTTTCCATGGTCTCCTCCGGGTGGGGCCCTTCCAGTATCTGGCGGTAGAGAAACTGCTTTTCCGCATCGGGGCGGTCAAAAAAGCGCTCCACCGAAAGATTTTGAGGACTCAAAAGGACTGCCACATGGTCCCAGAGGGCGATCTTTTTCAACTGCTCCAGGGAAATGTTGGTATCCACAAAAATCTTTTTCCCGCTCTGGGAAAGCCGCAGCAGCTGGATGACCTCCAACTCCGCCGCTTCCCGGGAGGTGCCGTCCAGCCATGCCACATAGTCCTCCGGCTTCCGGGACACAAATTCATGCCACCCCCCCATGGTCTGAAAATAGCCCAGATTGGGCTGGTGGGCCGGGTCGGTGGCCTCCATCAGCACGTCGTGATAGTTCTCCCCGCACTCAATGCCGTCGTGCTTTTGGGCCAACAGCCGGACCATAGTGGACTTCCCGGCGTAGGCCGTCCCGATGATAAAATAACAATTCTTCAAAAGTTCCCGCAAAATGTTGTCCGCAATTTCCATATTGCTCCTTCCCCGGCATAGGCCGGCGGTTATAACTCGATAATATGAAACCCCGCCGCCTTATTCAGCCGGTTTGTCACCGCCAGACCGATGCCCTCGTCGCCGGGGGACTGGGCCCAGATGTCGGTGACCTCCAAATGGTCAAAGGCCCGCAGGGCTTCAAAGATGCGGCGGGCCTGCTGGGCTTGATCGGCCACGGGGCCGATGGACTCCACTATGTGGCCCCGGAAATAGCCCCGGAACTCGTCAAAACAGATGACCCCGCTCTTCTCCCCC
The DNA here is from genome assembly GCA_910587345.1 of uncultured Oscillospiraceae bacterium. GTDB lineage: Bacteria > Bacillota > Clostridia > Oscillospirales > Oscillospiraceae > Vermiculatibacterium. The sequence goes on from CAJUKH010000037.1 coordinate 60,522, forward strand.
ATCCGGGCCACGATATACCCCGCCGTCATGTCCGCATCCCCCTTTACCACGGTAACGGGGGCCCTGGGGGCATAATGGCGGTACTTCATGCCGGGGGCTTTGGGCTGCTCCCCGGGGGCCATCAGACGGCGGACGGCCTCGTCCACCGCCACCTCCCCCAAGGCGTCCTCCAACTCCTCCAGTGTCACCCCGCCGGGCCGCAGGAGCCGGGGAGGCGTAACGGTGAGGTCAATGATGGTGGACTCCACCCCCACAGAGCAGGGTCCATCGTCCAAAATGGCGTCGATCTTCCCCTCCATATCCTCCAGCATGGCCGCTGCCGAGGTGGGGCTGGGCCGCCCCGAGGTGTTCCCCGAGGGGGCCGCCACCGGCACTCCGGCGGCGGCGATGACCGCCCGGGTCACGGCACAGTCGGGGCAGCGCATCCCCACCGTATCCAGCCCGGCAGTGACCGCGGCGGGCACAATGTTCGTCCCGTCACCCGCCTTTTTACAGGGCAGTATCATGGTCAGCGGCCCCGGCCAGAACCGGTCCGCCAGCGTATGGGCCGCCGCCGGAATAGCCCCGCAGTACCGCTCCAGCCAGCTTTCATCCGGTACATGAAGAATAAGAGGATTGTCCTGCGGCCGGCCTTTGGCTTCAAAAATAGCCTTCACCGCATCAGGGTCCAATCCATTGGCCCCCAGCCCATAAACCGTCTCGGTGGGGATGCCCAGAAGGCCGCCGGAGGCAATGACCCGGGCCGCTTCCTCCACATCATGGGGCGTCAGTCGTTTCGTATTCATCCGTTTTCCTTCTTTGTCTCAGTTGGTATGTGCAAAAGGCCACAAAAAAGAGCAGCACCAGCAGCAAAAACAGCTGAAAAACAGCCAGTACCCCCACAGTCGAAACATCCTCCGCCACATAGGGATTCTCCGCCCGGCCGAATTGTTCCAGATACCTCAACCCAACGGTCCATCCCCGGACAAGAAGTCCCTCTGCCGCTCCGGCCACGGCCGTTGCCAGCCAGAGCAGGGCACACCCCGCAGTTTTCAGCCCCTTCTTCACGCCGCTTCAGTCAAAGATCCGGGTCTTTGTCCCCTGAAGGTCCATGGTGGTGTACTTGTCAAAGCCCGCCCGCTGGAGATAGGCTTTCACCGCCATGATACCGTACTTGGGGTTGATTTTCTCGTCCTCCAGCTCCAACTCCACAAAGCCGGCCTCCCCCTCCTGTCCGGAGGCCAGAAGCCAGCCGTCGTCCTCCAGCACCTCATCCAGTTCCCGGCGCATATCCATCAGGCTCTTGCCCCCGGGCAGTTTGGGGAAATCGATACGAAGTTCCATACAAAATTCCTTCTTTCGGCAATATTTTACAGGTAAAGTCCGGAATATCTTATTGTGTTTCCGCTTCCAGCTTGGCTGCCTGATCGGCGGTGACCAGCGTGTCGATGATCTCGTCAATGGTGCCGTTCATCACCGCATCCAGCTTGTAAAGGGTCAGATTGACCCGGTGGTCGGTCAGGCGGCCCTGTGGGAAGTTGTAGGTACGGATGCGCTCGTTCCGCATCCCGCTGCCCACCTGACTTTTCCGCTGGGCGGAGTGCTCTCCCTCCACCCGCTCCCGCTCCTGATCGTAGAGGCGGGAGGCCAGAATACGCATGGCCTTCTCCCGGTTTTGAAACTGGCTTCTCTCCTGCTGGCACTCCACCACCATGCCCGTGGGCTTATGGATAAGGCGGACCGCCGAGGAGGTCTTGTTGATGTGCTGACCGCCTGCGCCCGAGGAGCGAAAGACCTGCATCTCAATGTCGGCGGGGTCCACCTTCACGTCCACCTCCTCCATCTCTGGCAGCACCGCCACGGTGACGGTGGAGGTGTGGATACGGCCCCCCGACTCGGTCTCGGGCACCCTCTGGACCCGGTGGACCCCGCTTTCAAATTTCAACCGGCTGTATGCTCCGGCCCCCTGAATGGTGAAGCAGATCTCTTTCATGCCTCCCAGCTCGGTCTCGCTGACCGAATCCACCTCCACGCTCCAGTGCCGCCCCTCGGCGTACATGGAGTACATTCGGTAGAGGTCGGCGGCGAAGAGGGCGGCCTCCTCCCCTCCAACCCCTGCCCTTATCTCCACGATGACATTCTTGTCGTCGTTTGGGTCCTTGGGCAAAAGTAATATCTTCAGCTGATTTTCCAGCTCCGGCAAAGCCGCCTTGGCGGCGGCGAACTCCTCCCTGGCCAGCTCCCCCAGGTCGGGGTCGGAGAAAAGAGCCTGACTCTCCTCCAACGTCTTCTGCATTTGTAGAAATGCCCGGTAAACCTCCATCAAAGGGGCAAGCTCCTTCTGCTCCTGATTGAGTCGGGCCGCCAGCGCAGGGTCGGCATAGGTGGCGTTATCGGCAAGGCGGGCCTCCACCTCCTGATATCGGGCTTCCACGATTTTCAGTTTGTCCAGCATGGGCAGGGCCTCCTTTCCTGATTTGCTTCATAGGGCAGGCGGGTTGGACCAGTCCGCCCCCCTATCGGTCAAAGACAAAGGATTTTACCAGTGCCAACGGCTCCCGGAAAAACATATGGACCGTGGTATAAAGGCTGGAGGTGGGGGCGGCCAGAGTGGACACATTGGCCGTTCCCCCCGCCCGGCTCCACAGCATTTTGATCCTTGTCAGATGAAAACCGCTGGAGACCAGCACCACGCCGTTACCGGCATTCAGGTCCTTTTCTTCCATCAGCTCCAGCGTGTAATTGACATTCTGCCATGTATTTCGGGAATTGCCCTCCATCCACAGCCTTTCCCCGTCGGCGCCGTTGGCCACCAGATAGTCGTACATCCCCCGGGCCTCGGAGACGTGCTCGTCGTCGCCCTTGCCGCCGGACAGCACCACATTCGTTTCCGGGTGATCCTCCAGATAGTCCAGCACCGTATCCAACCGGTCCTTCAGCATGGCCCCCGGACCGTCCCGGTTCACCTTACATCCAAAAACCACCATCACCCCGGGTTCCCCCGTTACCCGGGTCCTGGCCCCGGAGTAGATAAGTCCCTCCAGAACACCAAAGCAGAGGATGCCCAGCGCCAGCAAAACCAGCAAAAGATTGCGCAGGGTGTGCCGCTTGCCGGAATAGCCGCTGCGGCCGTCCCATGTGGATCGATAGCTCATAGTTTTCTCCTTCTCCCGGGCTTATCCCCGGGCCTCCTCCAGCTCTGCGGCCAGCGTCTCCCACTGGGTATAGAGGTGGGCGATCTCCTCCTCCAGCGTCCGCTGCTCCTCATAGACCTTCTGCAGCTCCAGATAGTTGTCCGAAACCTCCTCGGCCCGCTGGGTCAGTTCGTACTGCTTCTCCTCGGCCCTGGCTACCGCACGCTCCGCGGCGGCCACCTGCTTTTCCAGTTCCTTGGTGCCGCCGGGACGTTTGGGCTTGTCCTTTTTGGGTTCCTCCTTTGCCGGAGCCGGGACGGTCCCCGCCTTTGCGTAGACCTTCTGCCGCTCCTGAAAGTCCAGAAATTCCTCATAAGTGCCCTTAAAATCGGTGATTTTCCGGTTTTCCAGCATCCATACCCGGCCGGCAAAGCGGTTGATAAAATACCGGTCGTGGGAGACAAAGAGGAGGTTGCCCTCATAGGCCTCCACCGCCTCCTCGATCCAGTCCCGGCTGTCCACGTCCAGATGGTTGGTGGGTTCGTCCAGAATGAGAAGGTTGATCTTCTGGCTCATCAGCTCGCAGAGCTTCAGCCGGCTTCGCTCTCCGCCGGAGAGGTCCGCCACCAGTTTGAACACATCCTCACCCCGGAAATTAAAGGCGGCCAGACGGTCCCGGGCCTCCTGGGGGGTGCAGTTCAGGTCCCACAGCAGGGTATCCACCAGATTCCGCTCCGGATGGTCAAAGGTGACCTGTTGGGGCAGATAACCCACCTTTACCGTGGGGCCGAAACGGATCTTTCCCCCGGTGGGAAGGACCTCCCCCAGCAGCAGTTTTACAAATGTAGATTTGCCCGTACCATTGTCCCCCAGAAGGGCGATCCGCTCTCCCCCGATCACCTCAAGGTTCACATCTTCAAAGAGGGTACGGCCCTCAAAGCCCATGGACAGGTCCTTGACGGTGAGTACCTCGTCCCCCCGGAACTCCCGCTCCCCAAAGCCCATGGTCAGCTTCCGCTCTTTGGTGGGGCGGTCGGTGGTCTGAAGCCGCTCCATCCGCCGCTCCATGTTGATGGCTCGCTTATAAAGCTTGTCGTTGCCCAAAAAGGCCCACAGCCGCATCTTGTCGGCAGCTTCCTGAAGCTGCTCGATCTTGGCCTGCTCCTTCTCGTACTGCTTCAGCCGCTCCTGAAAGCGGCGCTCCTTCTCCTCCACATAGAAGCTGTAGTTGCCCGAGTAAAACTCCGCCTTGCCGTCATGGATCTCCACACACCGCTGGACCACCCTGTCCAGAAACCACCGGTCATGGGAGATGGCCAGCACGGTACCCTTGTAGTGGGAAAGATACTCCTCCAACCACTCTGTGGCGTGAAGGTCCAGATGGTTGGTAGGCTCGTCCAGCAGGAGTATCTCGGTCTCCCGCAGGATAAGCCGGGCCAGATTCACCCGGGTCTTCTCTCCGCCGGAGAGGTCGGAGAAAAGCTGTGCCCGCATGGCGGGAGGGATATCCAAACCGTTGCAGACCTTGTTGAGATCGATCTCGGTCTGATAGCCCCCCTGCCGCTCATAAGCGGCCATAAGGGCGTCATACCGGGCCATGGTGGCCTTATCTCCCTCCCCCATCTTTTCGGCCAGCTGGGCCATCTCCCGCTCCATGGCACGAAGCTGGTCAAAGGCGGTGTTCAGCACGTCCTCCACGGTGTACTCCGGGGGATAGACGGGGATCTGAGAGATCAGGCCCACCCCCTTACCGGGGGCGGTGCGGGCCTCCCCTTCGTCGGGATGGAGTTCCCCGGTGAGAAGTTTGAAAAGGGTGGTCTTGCCGGCGCCGTTTCGCCCCAGCAATCCCACCCGCTCCCCCTGGTCCACCTGAAAGGAGAGGCCGTCTAAAATTTTTCTGCCAACCTCGAACTCAATGGAGAGGCCGGTCACTTGAATGTCTATCATAGGTGTTTCCTCAAAATAATATGTTTGATATGCTATTTCTCACTTGCGGAAGTGCGGGCGGGCAAAGCCCGCCCGGCACGTTCTATTCCTCCGCCGTGATGCTCTTCAAAAAGTCTGTGATCACTTCAAACTCCATCCCCCGGGAGGCTTTGACCAGCACAGTGGTGCCGGGGCGCAAAAGGTCCTGAAGGGTGGAAAAGGCCTCCTCCTTGGTGTCAAAGTGATAGCACTGGGGCACATCGGAATCCATGGCGGAATCATAGATGCTGCGGGACAACTCCCCCACCGCCACCAGACAGTCCACATGGCTTTTACCCAACGCCTCTCCCACGCCGGCGTGGAGCACCTGGGCCAGAGGACCCAGCTCAAACATATCCCCCAGCACGGCCACCTTGTAGTCCCCTGTATAGCCGTCCAGCACCTCAATGGCCGCCCGCATGGACTGGGGGTTGGCGTTGTAGGCGTCATCCAGAATGGTGATGTTCTCCTGCCGGGAGAGGATGTTCATCCGCATCTTGGTCGGGGCAAAGTTATGGACCCCGGCGGCGATCTCCTCTAACGTCATGCCGAAACGCTCCCCTACAGCGGTGGCCATCAAAGTGGGATAGACCATGTGCTCCCCCAGGGCGGGGATCTCCATGTGGCAGCTTCCCCCGGGAGTCACCACCTCACAGGATACCTTGCTCCGCCAGTCGCTTTCCAACTCCCCGGCGTGGTAGTTCAGCCCCATATCCCGGCCCACATAGAGGGTATCCCCCGTCCACAGGGTCTCCGACACATCCCGGGCGCTCCGCAGCAGGGCATCGTCCCCGTTAAGGATGGCGGTGCAGCCGGGGCGGGCGTGGCTGAATACTTCCAGCTTGGCCTTCAGGGTGTTCTCCCGACAGCCAAAGGCCTCGATATGGGCATCGCCAATGTTGGTGATGCACACCACATCGGGCTGGGCGATGGCCGAAAGATAACCCATCTCTCCCGGGTGGTTGATGCCCAGTTCCACCACGGCGATCTGATGGTCACGGTTCAACCGCAGCAGAGTCATGGGAAGGCCGATATCGTTATTCTTGTTGCCCTCGGTTTTCAGCACATTGTACTTTTCACTGAGGACGGCGGCCACCATGTCCTTGGTGGTGGTCTTGCCCACGCTGCCCGTCACCGCCACCACCGGGATATCAAAACGGTTTTTATACCACACCGCCAGATCCCGCAGTGCCCGGTGGGTGGATTCCACCTTGATGTAGAATTTTCCGGGCAGATAACTCTCCCGCTCCCGCTGGGTCAGACAGCCCGCCGCTCCGGCCTCCAGAGCGCTGCTGATATAGGCGTGGCCGTCAAAACGGTCGCCGGACAGGGGCAGAAACAGCGCCCCCTCCGAGATGGAGCGGCTGTCGGTCTCCACCACGGAGACCGTTTTGTCCAGGTCGTCAAAATCCCCCAGCAGGCGGCCGTTCACCGCCTCCAGTATTTCACGGATGGTCAAGGCTTCCATACAAAGCCCTCCTTCTTTCTCAGTGGATGCGTTTCTCCTTCATGGACACATCAATGACATGCTGGCAGAAATCGGCATAGCCTATTCCTGCCGCCGCAGCCTCCTGGGGCATCAGACTGGTGGGGGTCATGCCGGGCAGAGTGTTGATCTCCAAAAACCAGAAGGTACCATTCCTGTCCAGAATGAAATCGGCCCGGGAGTAGACCCGAAGGCCCATGATCTCATAGACCTTTTCCGCCGCCCGGGAAATCTTTTCGGTCTCCTCCGCCGTCAGGGGCGCAGGGCAGACCTCCTCAGCGGCGCCGGGCTGGTACTTGTTTTCATAGTCGTAAAAGCCCACCTTGGGGATGATCTCCACCGGGGGCAGGGCCTTCCCTTCCAGAATCCCCACCGTCAGCTCCCGGCCGGAGACAAACTGCTCGATAACACAGTGCCCCCCCTGCTTCAGCCCATCCCTCAAAGCGGTCCGCAGGGCCTCCCTGTCATGGACGATGGTCACCCCGATGGAGGACCCGGAATCCACCGGCTTCACCACACAGGGGACCTGACACTCCGCCGTCAGCCGGTCCACATCGGCGGCGGTATATTCCTCATACCGCCAGACGGGAGTGTCCACCGCCCCCGCCACCAGCCGCTTGGTCAGATCCTTGTCCATGGACATGGCGCTGGCGAGATAGCCCGCCCCGGTGTATGGGATGCCCAGCAGGTCAAAGGCGGCCTGGACCCGGCCGTCCTCTCCGCACCGGCCATGGAGGGCCAGAAAGACCACATCGGCCCCTTTGCACAGCTCCAGCACCCCGGGGCCAAAATCCCCCTTGCCGGACCACTTCCGGACCTTCCTCACTTCCTCCAGGTCGGGAGCCTGCCGGTCCACCGACCGCCATTTCTCCGGGAGGGGAACCCCGTAAAGGGCTTCCCCGGTCAGACCGGGGTAGTCCTCCTCCCCGAAATACATATCCACAAGGGCCACCTGATGGCCCTTGCTTTGCAAAGCCTCGGCGATCTTGGTCCCCGAGGACAGCGATACATTCCGCTCCGGGGACAGCCCCCCGGCCAAAACAACGATTTTCATGGATGATCCCCTCCAAAATAGTCATAGCAATACTATTTTATACTTAATTTAGTATTGTAGCACAATCCCGCCGGAAAAACAAGGCGGAACCGCCCCCACCCGCCCTTTTTCTTCCTCTGATATTTTCTTGACAATCCCCCTGCCTCATACTAAAATATTCACAGGGAAGCCTTTCCTTCCCCAAAATCATCTACTGTACCTGACTGGTACAGGAAAGGAGCAAGAAATGAAGAAAAAGGTCCTTGCGGGGATGCTGGCTCTGGCCATATGCCTCAGCGCCTGCACCCCCAAATCCGACCCCGAGGAGACCGGTCTTTTTAAGGCGGGCACCTACACCGCCGAGGCCCAGGGCATGAACGGGGCCGTGAAGGTGGAGGTGGTCTTCACCGCCGACAGGATCGAGACGGTGACCGTCACCGACCACGCCGAGACCGCCGGCATTTCCGACCCCGCCATTGAGCGTGTCCCCGACGCCATCACCGAGCATCAAAGCCTGGGGGTGGACACGGTGGCCGGCGCCACCATCACCTCCAACGCCATTCTGGCCGCCGTGGAGGACTGCGCCAAGCAGGCCGGCGCCGATATTGAGGCCCTGAAGCAGCCCGTGGAGGGCGGCGACACCGTCAAGACCGAGGAGGAGCGCACCGCCGGCATGGTCATCGTCGGCTCCGGTATCTCCGGTCTGGCCGCCGCCATCAGCGCCGCCGAGGCCGGCGTGGAAAACATCGTGGTACTGGAGAAGATGGCCACCACCGGCGGCACCACCGCCATCGCCGGCGGCTACCTCATCTGTGTGGAGTCCGAGCGCTACAAGAACTCCGGCATCGATGACTCTCTGGGGAGCTTTCTGAAATACTGGGATGAGCGGATGTCCTACTCCGGTCAGACCTCCGGCTATCCCGACATGGAGCGGGCCAGGGCCGTCTTCGCTCAGACCGGCGCCTCCGTGGACTGGCTGGCCGGCCACGGGGTCTCCTTTGGGGAGGAGCCATTCACCTTCTTTGGCCCCTACCCCGTTGCCGCCAATCCCGGCGGCGGCCGTGGGCTGGTGGACGAGATGGTGGCTGCCGCCCAGAAGCTGGGCGTGGAAGTCATCACCGAATGCACCGCCAGGGAACTGACCACCGACGACGCCGGCGCCGTCACCGGCCTTGTAGCCGAGACTGCCGACAAGGTCATCACCTACACCGCTCCCGCTGTGGTCCTGGCCACCGGCGGCAGCTCGGGCAGCGAGGAGATCACCGCCAAGTACTCTCCCAAAGTGGCCAATGTGGGCACCGTCAACACCGCCGCTGCCGGCTGTGTGGGCGACGGCCTGCTGATGGCTCAGGCCGTGGGCGCCGATACCTTTGACAGTTTCTTCACCTCCATCTGGGCCACCACCGTGGACCCCGAATTTGCCGCCGCCGTGGCTGACGCTTCCAAGCTGACCACCGACGCTCAGTTGGGCGTCAATGCCAAGGGCGAGCGGTTTGCCAGCGAATCTGCCAAGTATGTGGACTCCCTTGGCTCCGACATGATCCAGGACGGCAACGGTCCTTTCTGGTACATCTATGACGCCGCCAATGCCGAGACCACGGCCATTCTGGATCAGGGCGTCACCGCCGGCGTGGTGGTCAAGGCCGACACCATCGAAGAACTGGCCGCCGGCATGAAGGTGGACGCCGCCACACTGAAGGCCGCCTACGACCGCTATATGGAGCAGGTGAAGGCCGGCGCCGACGCCGACCATGGCAAGGCCGCTGATATGCTGGTGGCTCTGGAGACCGCCCCCTTCTACGCCGTGAAGTTCTATCCCAACACCTTCGGCTCCCAGGGCGGCGTCCTCACCGATACCGAGGGCCGGGTGCTGAATACCAGCGGCAGCGCCATCGCCGGCCTCTACGCCACCGGCGCTGACAGCAACCGCTACTTCTACAACGAAAACTATGTGCTGGCCGCCTCTCTAGGCATCTACGCCACCACCGGCCGCACCACCGGCGCCGCCGTGGCCGCCGATTTGAGCAAATAAAATTTCCTCAGCGTCCAAAAGACCCCGCCGCTCTCTGCGGCGGGGCTTTTTTCCTCGATTTTTCGGAATTTTATGGTTGTTTTTCCCTTTTTTATCCATAAACAGTATTGTTTTTCCAGCCCTGACGTATTATAATACCCATGTTGTTATGGAGTCGCCGGAAAAGGCAAAATCATACCCGATATGATTGCGAATCCCGGGACCGGAGGTAACGACATGGTCAAAGCGATCGTAGGCGCCAACTGGGGCGACGAAGGAAAGGGAAAGATCACCGACCTCCTCGCCGAAACGTCCGATGTGGTCATCCGCTTTCAGGGCGGGGCCAACGCAGGGCACACCATCATCTGTGAGTATGGCCGCTTCGCCCTGCACCAGCTTCCCTCAGGAGTCTTCTCCCCCCGGACCACCAACATCATTGGCACGGGAGTTGCCCTGGACGTGGAAAAGCTGGTGAAGGAGCTGCAAAGCCTTTCCGACGGCGGCGTTCCCGCCCCCCGGCTCATGGTGGACCGGCGGACGCAGCTTCTCATGCCCTACCATGTACTTCAGGATACCTATGAGGAAGAGCGGCTGGCAGGCAACGCCTTCGGCTCCACCAAGTCGGGCATTGCCCCCTTCTATTCCGACAAGTACGCTAAAATCGGCATCCAAATTGCCGACCTCTTTGACGAAAAACAGCTTATGGAGCGGCTGGACCATATCTGTGAGCTGAAAAATATTCTGTTTACCCACCTGTACCATAAGGAGCCACTGGACCCCAAGGCCCTTTTTGACTGGCTCATGGTCCAGCGGAAGGCCATCGCCCCCTATATCGGGGACACGGTCTCCTTCATCCACAAGGCCCTCAAGGAAGGCAAGACCATTCTGTTGGAGGGACAGCTTGGCGCTATGAAGGACCCCGACCACGGCATCTATCCCTTCGTCACCTCCTCCCACACTCTGGCCGGCTTCGGCACCGTGGGCGGCGGGGTGCCTCCCACCGCCTTCTCCGACATCATCTGCGTGTCCAAGGCCTACTCTTCCGCCGTTGGCGCCGGAGCCTTTGTCTCCGAACTGTTCGGAGCGGAGGCCGAGGAGCTTCGCCGCCGGGGCGGCGACAAGGGGGAGTACGGCGCCACCACCGGCCGGCCCCGCCGGGTGGGCTGGTATGACGCAGTGGCCAGCCGCTACGGCTGTATGGTCCAGGGAGCGACCCAGGTGGCCCTCACCGCCATCGACTGTCTGGGCTATCTGGATGAGATCAGGGTCTGCGTGGGCTATGAGGTGGACGGCAGGGTGACAAGAGACTTCCCCGTCCCCGCCCTGCTGGAGCGTTCCAAGCCGGTGTATGAGACCCTGCCCGGTTGGAAGTGTGACATCCGGGGCATCACCGAGTTTGACAAGCTGCCCATAGAAGCCCAAAATTATGTGAAATTCATCGAGAAAGAGCTGGAAGTGCCCATCACCATCGTCTCCACCGGCCCCAAGCGTCATGAGATCATCCGTTTGCGCTAAGGACTGCCGCCGGTCTCTCCGGCTCCTTCTCCTTTCATAAGTGGCCTATGAAAAGTTTTCTTTACATCCGGCCCGTTTTCCTCTATAATATTTCTGTTAAGCAACCACAAAGTATTGTATCTTATAGACTATAAACAAGGAAGTGCTGTTTTATGAGCCGTACCGTCGGCACCGTTTCCAGAGGTCTCCGGGCCCCCATCATCCGTGAGGGGGACGATTTGATCGACATCGTTACCCAATCCGTTCTGAACGCCGCCCGCTCCCCTGAGGACGGCTTTACCGTCCGGGACCGGGACATTGTGGCCATGACCGAAGCCATTGTGGCCCGCGCTCAGGGCAATTACGCCTCCGTGGACCAGATCGCCGCCGATGTCCGCGCCAAGCTGGGCGGCGGCACCGTGGGCGTTGTGTTCCCCATCCTCTCCCGCAACCGCTTTGCCATCTGCCTGCGGGGCATCGCCAAGGGCTGTGAGAAGGTCATTCTCCAACTCTCCTACCCCTCTGACGAGGTGGGCAACCACCTTATCTCTCTGGACGCTCTGGACGAGAAGGGCGTGGACCCCTATCGGGACGTCCTCACGCTGGAGAAATACCGGGAGCTTTTCGGCTATGAGAAGCATCCTTTCACCGGTGTGGACTATGTGGAGTACTATGAAAATCTCATCAAAGAGGCCGGTGCCCAGGTGGAGGTCATCTTCGCCAACGACCCCCGGGCCGTGCTGGAATACACCAAAGACGTGCTGACCTGCGACATCCACTCCCGTGCCCGCTCCAAGCGGCTTTTGAAGGCCGCCGGCGGCAATCGGGTGCTGGGGCTGGACGATATCCTCACCGCCAGCGTAGACGGCAGCGGTTGGAATGAAAAGTATGGCCTGCTTGGCTCCAACAAGGCCACCGAGGACAAGGTGAAGCTCTTCCCCCGTGACCCCCAGCCTCTGGTGGACGCCATCCAGAAGAAGCTGATGGAGGAGACCGGCAGGCACATTGAGGTCATGGTCTACGGCGACGGTGCCTTTAAAGACCCCGCCGGCAGGATTTGGGAGCTGGCCGACCCCGTGGTCTCCCCCGCCTACACCGCCGGGCTGGAGGGCACCCCCAACGAGCTGAAGCTGAAATATCTGGCTGACAATGACTTCGGTCACCTGTCCGGCGAGGCCCTGCGGGACGCCATCGCCGAGGCCATCAAGAAGAAGGACACCAATCTGAAGGGTCAGATGGTCTCCGAGGGCACCACCCCCCGCCGGCTCACCGACCTGATCGGCTCCCTCTGCGACCTGACCTCAGGCAGCGGCGACAAGGGTACCCCCATTATCTATATTCAGGGGTATTTCGATAACTACACCACGGAATAAGCATCCGAAAAGGAGGTGACCCGTTTCGGGTCACCTCCTTTTCTTGTCAGCTCCGGGTCAAATAGCGAAAGGCTATATACATCAGAGCAATCCCCCCCGCCGCCAGAAGGGCAAGCAGAGCAGAACTCAATGCAGCCACAAGGGCCTGATATGGCCGTTTCCCTTTCTCCACGGCCTTGTCCAATTCATCCAGCCTTCTGCCCTCGCTGAAGGCCAGGATCTCTTTGTAAGTGTGAACATCATTGTCCTTTTTGATCTTCTCCACCTTCAGGGCCACCGCCATCCCCACAAGGAACAGGGGGGCCATCACCAGCAGAAACCCCGCCGTATCCAGCAGCTTCAGCAGCGGTGCCGGCAGAAGCATCAGCGTCAGCATAAGCAGAGCCAATATCCCGCCCCACCGGTTCATCTTTTGGATCTCCAGCCTGTTGATCTCCTCTTTCATGGTCTCAATGTCTCCTTTGATAAGTTCGTCAAGGGAAAGGCCGAAGAGGTCGCTGAGCCGGAGAAGGCTCTGCAGGTCCGGGTAGGTCCTGCCGTTCTCCCAGTTGGAAACGCTCTGACGGGTGACGAAAATTCTGTCCGCCAGCTCCTCTTGGGAAAGGCCCAGCCGGGTCCGGTACCTTTTGATCTGTCCTCCAAGTTCCATGCTTCTGCCTCCCTTGCAAGCCTATGGTAGCATCCGGAGCGAAAACCGTCTATCAAATGTATTTTACATTCCCTCAACCCCTTCTGTCAACAAGGGTCAGGGTATCAAGAAATGAGGTCATTCCATGAAACATCCCCGTCCTTATCCCATCGTCACCATCACCAAAAAGGGTCAGCGGGCCATTGAGGAAGGCCACCCCTGGGTCTACGCCGGGGAGGTCCTCTCCTGCCCTGAAGCGGCGGAGAACGGCACCATTGTGGATGTATGCAGCGAAAAGGGGACCTGGTTGGGGGCGGGGCTTTTGAGCCTTTCCTCCCTCATCCGGGTGCGGCTTTTGTCCCGGAACCCCAACGACGCCTTTGACGACGGCTTCTGGTTCCGCCGGTTCCAATACGCCTGGGCCTATCGGAAGAGCGTGCTGGAGCCTGCCGACCTCACCGCCTGCCGGGTGGTCTTTGGAGAGTCCGACGGCCTGCCCGGATTGACAGTGGACCGATTCAACGACATTCTGGTGGTCCAGACCCTCTCTTTTGGGCTGGAGCAGCGCAAACACACCCTCTTCCCCCTTCTCATCCGAACGCTGCGGGAGGACGGGCAGGATATCCGCTGTATTTACGAGCGCAACGATGAAGCTCTGCGGGACAAGGAAGGTCTGCCCCAGCACAAGGGCTTCGCCCCCCTCCCCGGCGAGGCCATGCCCGCCGGGACTGTGACCCAGATCACGGAAAACGGGGTCAAGTACACCGTAGACTTTGAAAACGGCCAGAAAACCGGCTTCTTTTTGGACCAGAAGTACAACCGCCGGGCGGTGGCCCGGCTGGCGGCGGGGAAACGGGTGCTGGACTGCTTCACCCACACCGGCTCCTTCGCCCTCAACGCTGCCCTGGGCGGTGCGGAGCACGTCACCGCCGTGGACGTGTCCCAGTCCGCCGTGGATATGGCCCGGCAGAACGCCATATTGAACGGTTTGGAGGGGCGGATGGACTTCCTCTGCGCCGACGTCTTTGACCTTCTCCCCCGGCTGGTGGAGGAAAAGCGGCGGGAGTGGGACTTCATCATTCTGGACCCCCCTGCCTTCACCAAATCCCGGCGCACCGCCGACCAGGCCGCCCGGGGCTATAAAGAGATCAACTACCGGGCCATGAAGCTCCTCCCCCGGGGCGGCTATCTGGCCACCTGCTCCTGCTCCCACTTTATGGAGGAGCGCCGCTTTTTAGGAGTCATCGCTGCGGCCGCCCGGGACGCCGGGGTACAGCTCAAGCAGATCGAAGCCCGTCAGCAGTCCCCTGACCACCCCATCCTCTGGGGCGTGGAAGAGACCAACTACCTGAAATTTTATCTCTTTCAGCTGGTGTAAGCTCCGCTGATTCAAACAAAAGGACTGCGGTGTACCAAAGGTACACCGCAGTCCTTTTCTCACATATCCCTTGTGGCCGGATTGTCCAGCACCTTTCCCTGCTTGGAAAACCGGGAGCCGTGGCAAGGGCAGTCCCAGCTGTGCTCCTGGGCATTATACCGCAACACACACCCCATGTGAGAGCACCGGGGCGTTACCGGCATCATAAGATCCATGGCCGCCTCCATCACATTGGCGGCCAGCTGCACCCGCAGCATGGTCCGGGAGGGGGAAAACAGCTCCTCATAAGGGCTTTCCTTCCCCCGAGTCAGGTCACAGAGCACCTCTGCCGCCGCCATAGCGGTGGTCATGCCCCATTTGTTGAATCCGGCAGCCACATACAGCCCCGGCGTATTACGGGAGTAGGGGCCGATATAGGGCGCCCCATCCAGGCTCATACAATCCTGGGTGGCCCACCGCTCCACCACCTCCGCCTTGGGATAATGGATGCGGGCGAACTGCTCCAGTTCCTGCCAGCCGCCCCCCGCCTTTCCGGTGCGGTGTCCCCCGCCCCCCAGTAAGAGCAGGTCCTCCTGACTGCGAAAGGAAAGGCCGGTGTCAGTCTCGTCCAGATACATCCCCGCAAGGGGGCCGGCCCCCTTTAATGCTATCACATAGGAGCGGTGCTGATACAGCTTGAGAAAATACCCCCCATGGCTGTCAAACAGGGGAAAATGGGTGGCCACAATAACCTTTTCCGCCCGGATGGTCCCCCGGTCCGTGACCACCACTCCCGGCTTCCAGGAGATGGCCCGGGTCCTCTCCCGGATGTTCAGCCCTTCCGCAATGGCGGCCAGAAATTTCAGGGGGTGGAAACGGCCCTGACGGGGAAACCGCACCGCCCCCGCCACCGGGAAGGGCAGCGGCAACGCCGTAACCAGCTCTGCCGGAATGTTCAGCAATCCCAGCGCCTCCATCTCCTGTTCCAGCCCCTGGGTCCCTGTGCGGGAGTAGATATAGTTGTCCTCCTCTTGAAAGTCACACTCTATCTTCCCCGCCAGCGCCCGGTATGCCGCCAGCGCCCCCTCATTGGCCTCATAATAAAGGCGAGCCTTCTCCGCCCCGAACTGGGCCAACAGCTTGTGATAGATCAGCCCGTGCTGACTGGTGAGTTTTGCGGTGGTGTCCCCCGTTACGCCGCCGGCCACCCGCTCGGCTTCCACCAGCAGATAGTCCACCCCCGCCTGCTCCAGCTTCCATGCGCACAATAGCCCCGCCAGTCCGCCGCCGATGATGAGCACATCGGTCCGGGTGTCCCCCTCCAATGTTGGGAAGCCGGGCATCCGGGCTGTTTTTTTCCAAAGAGATCCCATAAAAATCACCTCCCCAGCAGTATGCCCTTTTTATGGCTTTTTGCCCCATTTGGGCAAAAAAGTCCCCTCCGTTTTAAGACGGAAGGGGACTTTTTTCTTTATATCAGCCCTTCAGCTTGGCCGTAAAGTCGGCCATGGCTTCAGAGATCTTGATCTGCTGGGGGCAGACCGCCTCGCAGCTGCGGCAGCCGATGCAGGCGGCGGGCCGCTTATCCTCGGGCAGCGTACCGATGTACATGGTGGGGATAAACCCGCCGCCGGTGAAGGAATGCTCATTATACACCTCAATGAGCTTGGGGATGTCCAACCCCATGGGGCAGTGGCTGGTACAGTAGTGGCAGGCGGTACAGGGCAGAGACTTCTTCCCCAGCATCTCCTGCGCCAGCTCCAGCAGACCCGTCATCTCGGCTTCCTTCAGGGGCGCATCAGTCTCAAAGGTCTTGATATTGGCCTCCATCTGCTCCCGATTGGACATACCGGAAAGGACCATGGTCACCTCCGGAATGCTTTGAAGGAACCGGAAGGCCCAAGCGGGCACTGTCTCCTCCGGCCGCATGGCCGCCAGCTTTGCGGCCTCCTCCTCGGCGAGCTTGGCCAACCGGCCGCCCCGGAGAGGCTCCATGACCCAGACGGGAATGTTATACTCCTTCAGAAGCTCCACTTTCCCCTTTGCGTCCTGGAAGGTCCAGTCCAGATAATTCAGCTGGATCTGGCAAAACTCCATATCCTTGCCGTAGGCCGCCAGAAACCGCTTGGTGGTGTTCAGATCCCCATGGACCGAAAAGCCCAGGTGGCGGATCTTCCCCGCCTTCTTCATCTCCAGCAGATAGGATACGGTGTGGTACTTCTCATCATCCAGATAGGCGTCGATGTTCAGCTCACAGACGTTGTGGACCAGATAGAAGTCAAAATACTCCACCTGACACTTCTCCAGCTGCTTTGCAAAAATCTCCTCCACCTTGCCCATATTGTTCAGGTCATAGCCGGGGAACTTGGTGGCCAGATAAAACTTCTCCCGGGGGTGCCGCTTCAGGGCTTTTCCCATCACCAGCTCGGAGTTGCCGTTGTGATAGCCCCAGGCCGTGTCATAATAGTTGATGCCGGAGGCCATGGCGATATCCACCATCTCAAAGGTGGCCTGCTCGTCGATCTCCCCATCCTTCCCCTCTACCGTGGGCAGCCGCATGGCACCCATGCCCAAAGCAGAAAGCTCCAGATCCTGAAATTTTTTGTAAAGCATCTCTCTCATCCTTTCTCTTTGTTCCGCCCGCTTTGCGGCCCGGAACTTCTTCCGGTTTCCCTGTCTTTTCAGACCTTTCACATTTATTATACCAACGGGAATGGGTCCTCGCAAATACTTATTTTCACGCTCGACCAAGCTTTACCATACCTTTTAGGTATGGCAGAGCATCCAAGACCACCCGCATCCACCCACTCCCGCACGGCAAAAACGCCCCGCAGTTACCAAAGCTCTGCCACATCCATCACGGCTCGCTCCACACGCAGGGCCTTTGGCGCGTCCAGCACCAGGGACACCGATGTCTCACAGCCGCTGTTTCCTTGGGGATACAGCACCGCAGCATACCGTAGTGTCCGAGAGCCGTGGGTCAGCTGCTCCATGGAAAAACGCAGGGGCACCGCATCGGAAAACCCGCCGCCGGGCGACTGCTTGAGCCGGATCGTTCCCGTCCCCTCCGCCGGAGAGGCGGCGCAGACATTCAGCGTATATTGGACCGCATAGGCTTTTTTCGGGTCCAGCTGGAGCTGCGCGGGGCTGCGCTCCTCCCAGCGGATACCCTTCCCGATGCACTTTCGCAGCCGCCAGGACATCCGGCAGCCCGGCTCCCACAGCATTCCATCCCGCTGCCCCACCAGCTGAAGGGCACTTTTTCCACAACACGGCACCTTTGAGGACTCGCAAGGCTCTGTCTCCCATGACGGAGGACAAGGCTCCGGCGGACACGGCTCCGGCGGACAGGGGCGGGGGCAAAACTCCAGCACCTGGGCCAGTTTGTTTTTCAGCAGCATCTGGTTTTGGGTCACCGCCTCCACCAGATCGGTAACGCTCTTATTGACCGCCAATACATCCTGGGGTGTGGCGCAGGGCTTGGAACCGGGCAGGGTCCCGAGGATATATTGCAGCTTCTCACCCTCGGCATTGAGGATATGACTTAACGCAAGCTCTTCCATGGCGATGGACGCAATGATCATCGTCAGGGCTTCCTCCCGGGTCATATCCGCCCCATTTGGGGGAAAAGAAGGCATAGACATATCAAAAACTCCATAGCGCATCCCGGGCAGCGCCGGGATGGAAATGTACGGCTGGAAATTCATACCGCCGCTTTAGCCTATGCCCGTATGGGCGCCCCGGTGCCACCGGGAACTGCGGCGGCGGCAACCGCATACACTGTTTTGGGCGCTGCGCCGCAGAGAGCCCATCTCCCTGCCCGCTGCGCCGGCGTATCTCAAAATACGCCCCAAACCGAAAGGAGATCCTACCATGTCTCTGCCCAGCTTTCCCAACGTCGACCCGCCCATTCAGCGGGAAGACGCAGTCAATCAGATCCTCTCCTCCATCGCCATGGAGGAACTCGGTCTGAGCCATATCCTCAATGCCGAGGGCGAGAAGCTGCAATATATCCTTGGAACTCTGCCCGGTCTCAGCGGTCCTCCCGCCACGGTCAGCGATGTGCTGGCCGCCAACGAGAGCGTTCGCAGTATGCTGGAGACCGCCGTGCAAAACCAGCTTTTTCTCAAAGCGAAAATGCAGGGGGCGTTGAGCGCTTCCCCCATGTCGGGCGCCACCGGTCCCACCGGACCTACCGGCGCCACCGGACCTGCCGGCGGCCCCACCGGAGCCACAGGCGCCACCGGGGCTACCGGCGCTACGGGTACCACGGGCGCTACCGGCGCCACGGGTGCCACAGGTGCCGACGGCGCTCCGGGCGCTGACGGTCCCACCGGACCCACTGGGGCTACCGGGGCCACAGGCCCTGCCGGCGCCGCCGGACCTGCGGGTGCTGATGGCGCTACCGGCGCCACCGGGGCCACAGGGGCTGCGGGCATTGCCGGTGCCACTGGCGCCACTGGCGCTACCGGGGCCACCGGCGCTGCGGGTGTGGCCGGCCCCACAGGTGCCACGGGTGCCACCGGCGCTACCGGCGCCACCGGCGTGACCGGACCCACCGGACCTACCGGCCCCAACGTCACCGCCACCTCCGCCTTTGCCGCCAATACCAGCGGCAGCGTGATAAGCGTCATCCTTGGCGGGACCCCGGTCCCCCTGCCCGACAGCCAGCTCCTGTCCCCGGACATTACCGTCAATGGCGCCAACACGGTATTCACGGTAAATGCCGCCGGGCTTTATCAGCTTTCCTACAACGTCAACACCACCGCAGCTCTGGCCAGCGGCACCCGTCTTCTCATCAACGGTGTCGCCAACACGGCCTCCACCGTGGCCCCCGTCGTATCCCTGAGCCACTTCTCCAACGAGATCCTGGTGAACCTGAACGCCGGGGACACTGTCTCCCTGCAAATGTTCGGCGTTGTTTCCACTGCCACCCTGCTGCCCGGCTCCGCCGGCGCGACCCTGTCCATCACCCGTCTGAGCTGAGGGAGGGAATCTCATGTCTTTGCCTATGTTTCCCCAGATCGATCCCCCTCTGACCCGTGAGGAAAGCCTCAATGAGATCATTTCCTCCATTGCCTCCGAAGAACTCAGCTTAAGCCATATTCTCAATGCCGAAGGTGAAAAACTGCAATATGTTCTGGGCACTCTACCCGGCCTTGCAGTACCGGCGGCCTTGGACGAGGTCATGCAGATCAACCAGAGCGTGCAGAACACCCTGTCCGACATTATGGAACAGCAGATGCTTCTGACCGCCAAGCTAAGCTCGGCCATGAACGCTCCCATTGCTCCCGGCCCCACCGGTCCTACCGGTCCCGTCGGGCCTACCGGCCCCGCCGAAGGTCCCACCGGCCCCACCGGCGCCACTGGACCTGCCGGGGCGGATGGCCCCACCGGGGCGGACGGAGCGGACGGTCCCACCGGAGCCACAGGCGCCGCAGGCAGCCAAGGCCCTACCGGTCCCACCGGGGCAGAAGGCCCTGCCGGAGCCATTGGTCCCACGGGACCCACCGGGTCCACCGGGGTTACCGGCGCCACCGGAGCCACAGGAGCGGACGGCTCCACCGGCCCCACCGGCGCTACCGGAGCCACGGGTGCCGCCGGGATTGCCGGCATGGCAGGTGCCACCGGCGCAGCAGGCGCCACAGGTGCTTCCGGCGCCGCCGGAGCTACCGGCGCCACGGGCGCTGCCGGGCCTAATCCCACCAGCACCGCTGCCTTTGCCGCCAACACCCAGGGCAGCACCGTTCTGGTGGCTTTGGGCGGCAGTCCCGTCCCCCTGCCTGACGCCCAGCTCCTCTCCCCCGGCATCACCGTCAACGCCGGAGGTACCGTGTTCACCGTGGCGGAGGCCGGCACCTATCAGATCTCCTACCATGTGAATACCACCCTCGCCCTGCTCATGGGCACCCGGTTGGTGATCAACGGGGCCAACAGCATCCCCTCCACCATCGCCCCGGTGGTGTCCACCTCCCGCTTTGAGAATCAGATCAAGGTCACCCTGCCCGCTAACTCCACCATCACCCTCCAGCTCTATCCGGCCACGGTTGTCGGGACCGCCGTCCTGGCGGGCAGCGGCGCAGGCGCCTCCCTGACCATCATTCGGCTGGAGCCGGCGGCCGCAGCCGTTGAGAGTGAGCATGAGTCTGAGATAGAGATAGAGGATGAGTAACGCACGGAGCACAGCCCTCCGTGCTCCGGACAACTCCATTTGAACTTTTTGGTCTTCCGCCGGCGCTTTGCGCCGGCGGAAGACCATGATATGCAAAAAGGAGGCCACCCAATGGCCACTATAAGCCTTTGTATGATCGTAAAAAACGAGGAGGCCGTACTGGATCGTTGTCTCTCCAGCGTTTCCGATTTGGTGGATGAGATCATCGTGGTGGACACCGGCTCCACCGACTCCTCCCGGGAGATCGTTGCCCGATTTACCGAAAAGGTCTTTGATTTCCCCTGGCGGGACGACTTCGCCGCCGCCCGAAATGAATCCTTTTCCCACGCATCCATGGACTACTGCATGTGGCTGGATGCCGATGATATCCTTCTGGATGCCGACCGGGCCGCTTTTCTCTCCCTGAAAAGCTCCTTGTCCCCCGATATTTCGGTGGTCATGGCCCCCTATCACACCGGCTTTGATGAAAACGGCCAGGTGACCTTCTCCTACTACCGGGAACGGCTCATCAAAAACCACGCCGGCATGACCTGGGAGGGGGCCGTCCACGAGGTCATCACCCCCACCGGGAACATTCTTTACGCCGACTTTGCCGTCACCCACCGCAAGGCCCATCCCTCTGACCCGGACCGCAACCTGCGTATTTACCGCTCCCAACTGGCCGCCGGAAAAGAACTGGACCCCAGACAGCAGTTTTATTACGGCCGGGAACTCTACTATCACCACCATTATGAGGAGGCCCTGACGGTCTTTCAGCGGTTTTTGGCCGAGGGGAAGGGATGGCTGGAAAATAACATTGATGCCTGCTGCCACTGCTCCTATTGTCAGGAGGAACTGGGGCATGACCGCGAAGCGCTGGCATCCCTGTTCCAAACCTTCTCCTACGACCGTCCCCGGGCCGAGGTTTGCTGTGAAGTGGGTCGCTGGTTTTTTCAGCGGGAGCAGTACGACCGGGCCGCTTATTGGTACGCCCTGGCTCTGACCTGCCCCCGGAATGACCGCCGGGGAGGATTCATCTCCCCCGATTGTTACGGCTACCTGCCCTGTATCCAGCTTTGCGTCTGCCACAGCCGCCTTGGCAACCTGCAAAGAGCCGACGCTTTCAATGAACTGGCCGCCGCCTACAAGCCGGAAGACCCCGCCGTCCTCCACAATCGGGCTTTGTTTCACCCCCCGCTCACCGACACCTCCGGCTGACTCCGCAAAGCCCCTTCTCCCCATCCCGCCAAAAACCGGAAGGGGCATCCTGCCATCCGGCAGGATGCCCCTTCTGGTTCTACCGCTTTCCCACAAAAGCGCCCTTCCGCTTTTGTGGGAAAGCGAAGAAAAAGCCGATTGGTCATGTAGCCATCGCCTGCGATGGCTATTGACCTTTCGGCTTTTTCTGAGCTGGTGACCCGCCGGGGGTTCGAACCCCGGACAACCGGCTTAAAAGGCAGGTGCTCTACCAACTGAGCTAGCGGGTCATATACGATTTTGGCGGGAAGTTATCAGAAAAAAGGACTGTCACGCTGCGCAGCGGCCTGGACGCTTCGGGTCTAACTCCTCCGACTGCGCAAAATTCCTCTGGGGCATCCGCCCCGCCGGAATTTCGCTCCGCTCCGTCGTTAGCCCCTCAGCAGGCCGCCACTCCGCGCTTCTGGCAGGGATGGCTGGACTCGAACCAGCGATGCGGGAGTCAAAGTCCCGTGCCTTAACCGCTTGGCTACACCCCTATGGAAAAGAGCAGGGCCGAAGCCGATGCTTCGGCCCTGCCGCATGTTCTGGGGTGGGCGAAGGGACTCGAACCCTCGACACTCGGAACCACAATCCGATGCTCTACCAACTGAACTACGCCCACCATATTGTTTTGCTTGCCGCCAAGAAAAAGTGGCACGCCTGAAGGGACTCGAACCCCTGACCCACTGCTTAGAAGGCAGTTGCTCTATCCACCTGAGCTACAGGCGCATATCGTTCAGGCTCTTTTCAATGAAGCAGCCGCTTCGCCGATTTTCCGGCGCCAACTATATACAAAACAGCCGGCATTTACCCGAGCCACAGGTACATATGGAGCGGGTGATGGGAATCGAACCCACGCGACCAGCTTGGAAGGCTGGGATTCTACCATTGAACTACACCCGCATAGGCCGACACGCTCCAAATCGTCAGCTTTGATATGATAGCACACTCCCCCACCCTTTGTCAATCCCTTTTTTCCAACCTGACCCAAAAACTGCCCTGTATGCTTTTCCTCCCGCCGGCAAAGATAAGAAAAAAGCACGGGAGGCGGCTGTATGGCCCTTATTTTCTGGCAATTTTTATTTTTCAGCTTTTGCGGATTTTTGATGGAGGTGGCCTTTGCCCGCCTGACCCACAGCCCGAAGCCCGACAGAAAGTGTCATCTTCTTCTCCCCGTTTGCCCGGTCTACGGTCTGGGGGCGCTGGCCGTACTGGCTCTTCCCGCTTCGGTCAAAGCCTCTCCCGCCCTTCTCTATCTGTTGGGCGGGATGGTCTGCACCCTTGTGGAATGGGGGATGTCCCATTTTTACGAAAAGGCCGCCCATGCGGCCTTTTGGAGCTACCATGCCCTGCCCTGGAATCTCAACGGCAGGGTCTGCCTCTGGTTCAGTCTGTTTTGGGGCGGGCTGCTCCTCCCCCTTGTCTATCTGGTGCAGCCCTGGGTGCTGACCTGGGCTGCCGCCGTCCCGGACGGCGTGACCTTTCCCGCCTTCTTGCTCTATCTGGCGGACGCCGGTCTCTCTTTGTCCATCCTCCGTCGGGAAGGCCCCGCCGGGCTGAAGTGGTATGTCCGCTCCCGCCCCCTGCGGGCATAGCTTACGCCCGGCGCAGCTCGGCCAGCGTCTCGTCGATGGTCTTTTGCGGGATGTAACCCCTGGCCACAGCGATGACCTGTTCCAGCGTCACCGTCCGGGCCGCTCCCATCATGGGATGACGAAGCACGGTGGGAAAGCGCTTTTGAAACACCGCCTTGGCGGGGCCGTAGTCCATCAGCTCTCCCACTGTAATTTTGTTGCCCTTCAGATCCATTGTATCACCTCCCATCTATCCTATGCGCCCGGGGTGATTTTTTGACTTGCAAGCCGGCCTTTGCCGTGGTATAGTTTACTCTAATATCCCCCAAAGAAAGGAAGGTCCTTCCATGAAGCGTGAGCGAAAACCCCTTCGTCCCGGCAAGGGGAAATGGCTGAATTTTATTTACGGCATTCTGCGGCTGTCGGTATTTCTGGTCCTCATCGCCCAGTTTTTCAACCGGGACTATGAGAGTGTTTTCCTTTGTATTCTCACCCTTTTTCTCTTCCTGGTCCCCAGCATTTTAGAGCGCCGTCTCCGGGTGGTGGTCCCCGACACGCTGGAGATCATCATCCTTCTCTTCATCTACGCCGCCGAGATCCTGGGCGAGATCCGGGCCTACTACATCCAGTTTCCTTACTGGGACACCATGCTCCATACCCTTAACGGCTTTCTCTGCGCCGCCATCGGCTTCTCCCTGGTGGATCTTCTCAACCGCAGCACAAAAATTTCCACCTTCTCCCTCTCCCCTGTCTATATGGCGGTGGTAGCCTTTTGCTTCTCCATGACCGTCGGTGTGATGTGGGAGTTTTTTGAATGCGCCATGGACCGGTTTTTCCTTTTGGATATGCAAAAAGACGCCATTATGAACACCATCTCCTCTGTAATGCTGGACCCCGCCGGCGGCAATACCCCTGTCATCATTCAGGACATCGCTGACGTCATCATCGTCCACTCCGACGGTGCCCAGCAGGCCCTCGGCCTGGGCGGCTATCTGGATGTGGGTATCTGGGACACCATGAAGGACCTCTTCGTCAACTTTATCGGCGCCACCGTCTTTTCCATCATCGGCTATTTTTACGTCAAGCAGCGGGGAAAGGGCAAACTGGCCTCCTCCTTCATCCCCCGGCGCCGGGAGGACCTCCTTCCCACGAAAGACCGCCGATGACCGCATATTTCTCCCCCGCCAGGCCATACTAAAGGCGTACCACGATCAACAAAGGGAATCCGGAATCAAGGGAGGAAATCATCATGGATCGGAAAACAAACGGTAACCCCAATATCAAGTGTTCTGTCAGCTCCTGCGCTTACCACACCCCCGCCACCGGCGGCCTGTGTACCCTGCAGGGCATCTCTGTGGGTTGTACCCAGCAGAACGTAGCCAAGTGCGACTGTACCGAGTGCGCCTCCTTCAAGCTGGGCGACCACGGCACCGACTGCGGCTGCAAGTAAGATCCCACCCCCTTCGGGGGGATACATATCCGGGGGTGAGTCCATGCCCTACTATCTTTACATACTCCGCTGCGGCGACAACAGTCTCTATACCGGCATCACCACCGATGTGGCCCGGCGGCTGGCCGCCCATCAAAGCGGCAAGGGCGCCAAATACACCCGGGGACGTGGGCCGCTGACTCTGGTCTATCAGGAGGAACTGCCCGACAAGCCCTCCGCCCTCCGCCGGGAACTGGCGGTGAAGGCCCTGACCCGTGAAGAAAAGCTGGCCCTTATCCAGAGGGGGAGTGCGTAATGCGCCTCTTTTACGGCCTTCCCTTTCCCCATCGGGTCCGGCGGGATCTTCTGCTGGCCCAGAGGCCTTTGCTGCAAAATTCCATCAGAGGGAATTTCACCTCGGTCACCAATTTCCACCTGACCCTTGCCTTTCTGGGGGAGGTGGAGGAGGCCCGTCTCCCCCTTCTCTTTTCCATTCTGGATGCGGTAAAACGGCCCCCCTTTGACCTTCTTTTCACCCATTTAGACCATTTCGACGGAGGGATCTGGTATCTCTCCCCCGCCCCCTGCCCCCCTCTTTTCACTTTGGAAAAAGCTCTCTCCGCTGCCCTTTCCCGGGAAGGATTCTCTCTGCCGGAGCGTCCCTATACGCCCCACCTGACTCTGGGGCGAAAAATCGTTCTCCGGAACGGATTCACCCCCTCCCCCTGTCTGTATCACCCCATCCCCGCCCACACGGAGGGTCCCCGGCTCTTCTGGTCCCACCGGGTGGATGGGGTCCTCACCTATACCCCCCTTGCCCCATAACAAAAAGGAGCCTGGACGAGCACTCTCGTCCAGGCTCTTTCTCACCCTGTGATGACCGCCGCCAAAGCGGCAAACACCAGAAAATGGACCGGATAAAACACATAGAAGAACCATTTATTCCCCTTCCCCCGCTGCCCGTTGTAAAGCAATAGTACCGGCACCGCCAGCGCCGTCCAGGGGGAGACAATAAGCAAAGGCGCCAGCCCCAGCACCCTCAGCCTTCCCCTGTCCCGCAGCAGATACACCAGCACTGCCGCCAACACCCCCAGGAACACATACTCCCCCCGAACCAGCAGGGCCGCCCCCATGCCCGCCGCAGTAATAGCGGCGATGGCCGCCATACGGACTCCTCCCTTCTCCGCCCACCGCTCCTCCGCCTTTGTGATGGCCAAAAGGGTAAAGATGGCTACGGTGAAGGTGAACATCACATTTTGAAGCCGGAAGGAAAACACCCTGTGGAACTGCACCAGATCATAGGGGATCTCGGACAGAAGGGCAAATATTCCCATTCGCACCCCATAGCCCACCCGGTCCCGGGTGTGAAGAAAGCCCTCCACCACCAGAAAACAGAAAATAGGAAAGGCCATCCGCCCCAGAATATGGCACAGTTCCTGTCCCTTCATGATCTGCCACAGGGCGGCGGGGGAATCCCCGTTCACCGTTAAAGTGCCTCCTGCCATATAGGGCACCAGCATGGCCCCCAGCAGAAAACTGCCGATATGGTCTATCACCATGCTGATCATAGCGACCCGTTTCAGGCCAAAACTGGTCAAAATTCCTTCTTTCAACATACCGCTGCCTCCCTTTGGACCTATGCTATCACAAAAAACAGCAGAACGCTTTACAAAACCTTTAAGATTTCCGAAAAATGCGGGAACGGGTGAGTACGGCTCACCCGTTCCTTGTTCCTCACAGTGTCTCCCTTCCCCGTACCATTCTTCCCGCCGCCCAGCCGCAAAAGGCTCCGGCCAGGGCGCCGCAGAGGACATCGGTGGGAAAATGGACCCCCACATACAGCCGGGACAGGCCCATGGCCACCGCCGCCGCCACAGCGGCATACCGCCACCGCCCCGGCAGGGTCCCCCACCAGGCCAGAGCACAGGCGAAAGCGGCGCTGGTGTGGCCCGAGGGGAAGGAGTGGGGGTCCCCCTCATACACAAGGGCGGCAAGCCCCTCCACCATCAGCCAGGGCCGGGTCCGGTCCACCAGCGGCTTGAGAAACAGGTTCACCAGCGCCAGATTGAACACCAGCGCCGCCGCCCCGGCCAGTCCTGCCCGCCGGGTCCGGGGGAAGAGGAGCAGCAGGGCGCACAGCAATATCCATAGCATCCCACCGTCCCCCAGATGGGTAAAAAAGGATACCGCCTCATTGACCCCCGGCCTGCGGGCCGCCTCCTGAAACCAGAGAAGGACCGGACCCTCTATATTGGCCAGCACAGTCCAAAAACCTTCCATCTTTCCACCTCTTTCGCCGCATTCTCCCAAAAAATTCATAAAAACGGGGCGGGGAACTCCCCGCCCCGTTTGGGCGCTTCTCTCAGGCCACAGGCTGCCGCTCGGCGCCGGTACCGCTGGCCCACTCACAGGTCAGAACGATGCCGCCGTTGAGTTCAAAGTGGGTGGTCTTCACAATATGGGTCTTCCCCACCCGGACCTCCTGGCTGCCCAGCTCGGTCTTGATGTCACTGGCCACATGGCCCTTCACGGTGAAGGTAACATCCAGGGTATCCTCCATCACGGGGATGATCACATCTCCGTCCATGGAGCTGATCACTGCCTTGGCCTCATGGGGCACGGCGATGGCATCGGTCACATAGGCACTCAGAAGGGTCCCGTTGGACATGAGCTGGTCGCCTTCATAGCCGGCTTCCTTGGCTGCGTCGATGAACTCCAGCACATCCTCATACACTTCCTTCTCCACGCCCTTCACCCGCACGGTATAGGTAATGTCGGTGCCCACCTCCACCACGGCGGGGCCCAGTCGGCCGGACATTTTCAGGGCCACAGCCCCCACGGCGGCCACCACGATAATGGCCACCAGAAGGTCGATGATGTTGATCTTTCCAAAGAGCTTTCCGTCTTTCATTGGTATTCTCCTTTTTCCGGTTTCCGGGAAATCTCTGTCGATTTCTGGTTGTATATTTTTCCGTCTGTGGTACAATAGACTTTGGGCTTTCCCAAGCTCTACCACAGACCGACCCTCATTTTACCACATTCTGTTCTTTCTCACAAGTCTTTTTTCGGAGGGAACCATGAAAGTTATCCATCTCATCAGCGGCGGCGACACAGGCGGAGCCAAGACCCATGTCCATATGCTACTGCAAAACCTCAGCCGGACCATCGATGTGACCATGGTCTGCTTCACCGACGGCCCCTTCGCCCAAGAGGCCCGGCAGCTTGGCATCCACACCGTCATTTTCCCCGGCAACAACATCCTCCGGGTCTACCGGGAGCTGAAACGGTTCATTCTGGACGGCGGCTATGAACTCATCCACTGCCATGGAGCCAGGGGCAACATGATGGGAGCCCTTCTGAGCGGAGCCACCGGACTGCCCGTGGTGTCCACCGTCCACTCCGACCCCCGTCTGGACTATCTGGGCCGCCCTCTGGCCCGGCTCACCTACGGGGTGGTGAACACCATCGCCCTGCGGCGGCTGGACTACCGCATCGGCGTCTCCGATGCCATGACAGACCTTCTCATCTCCCGGGGCTTTGACCCGGACAGGCTCTTCACTATCTACAACGGCTTGGACTTCACCCCCCGGACCCCCAGTCTGGACCGGGAGGCCTATCTCCAAAGCCTGGACCTTACCTGGCCGGCAGATGCTGTCATCGTGGGCATCGCCGCCCGGCTGAACCCGGTGAAGGACATTGCCACCCTCATCCGGGGCTTCGCCCTGGCCCACGAGAGCTGCCCCCAGCTTCGCCTTCTCATCGCCGGTGACGGGGAGCAGCTTGCCATGCTTCAGGACCTGGCCCGGCGGCTCAATGTATCCCAAGAGGTCTGTTTCGCCGGCTGGGTCACCGACACCGACAGCTTCTATAACGCTCTGGACATCAACGCCCTCACCTCCCTGTCTGAGAGCTTCCCCTATGCCATTACCGAGGGGGCCAGAGCCGGCCTGCCCACCGTGGCCAGCCAAGTGGGAGGTATCCCCTATCTTATCGACCCCGGGGTCAACGGCTTCCTTTTTTCTCCCGGGGACCAGGAGGCTCTGGCCCATCATCTCTCCACGCTGGCCTCCGATAAGGCCCTGCGGGAGCATATGGGCCAGCGACTCTATGAGAAGGGCAAGAGCCAGTTTTCTCTGGAAAGCACTCTGGAGCGGCAGCTGGACATCTACAGGTCCATCCTCCGCCGGAAGGAGCGAAATGCCGGCAGGCGGGACGGGGCATTGGTCTGCGGCGCCTATGGCCGGGGCAACGCCGGCGATGACGCCATTTTGGAGGCCATTGTCCGGGAGCTGCGCCAGCTGGACCCCGACCTTCCCATCTGGGTCCTCTCCCGGCGCCCCCGGGAGACCCGGCTGACCTACCGGGTCAACTCCATCTATACCTTCCACGTCCCCCGGTTCCTCCGGCGGATGGGAAAGACCCGGCTCTATATCAACGGCGGCGGCTCGCTCATGCAGGACGCCACCAGCCGCCGAAGCCTCTGGTTCTATCTCTTTACCATCTCGGCGGCCAAGCTGCTGGGTAACCGGGTCATGATGTACGGCTGCGGCATCGGACCCATCCACTATCCCTCCAACCGGAAGCTGTGCGCCAAGGTCCTCCAGAAGCGGGTGGATGCCATCACCCTCCGGGACACCCATTCCAAGGCCGAACTGGACGCCATGGGGGTCACCAACCCCGAGATCATTCTCTCCGCCGACCCCACCGTCATCCTCCCCGCTGCGGAGAATGCCACGGTGGACGGCCTTCTGGAAAGCGCCGGGCTGGACCCCCAGGGCCGGTATATCGGCTTCACCCTCCGCCCCTGGCCGGGGTTCGAGGCCAAAGCCCCCATCTTTGCCAAAGCCGCCGATTACGCCTACGAGAAATACGGTCTGATCCCCGTTTTTCTCCCCATCGAACCCCGGCTGGACACCGGCGCCGCCCGGCTGGTGGCCGCCTCCATGACCGCCCCCCACTACCTGCTTCCCGGGGCCGCCTCCTCCGACCACACCATCGGCCTTTTCGCCCGGATGAAGGTGGTAGTCTCCATGCGCCTCCACGCCCTGGTCTTTTCCGCCGGGCAGGCCGTTCCGCTGGTGGGGGTGGTCTATGACCCCAAGATCAGCTCCTTCCTCAGCTATATCGGGCAGGACCTCTATACCGATCTGAACGCCCTCACGCCGGAGGGCCTCACCGCCCACATCGACGCCGCCGTTGCCCGCATCGGGGACGACGCCTTCCTCTCGGAAGGTGTGGACCGCCTCCGGGCGGTAGAGCGCCGCAATCAGGATACCGCCGGGGCCCTTCTGGGCCTGAAAGGAGAGAGGGCAGAATGAAACGTCAAGTAGTCTGTCTGGCCGGGGAACCCTGGTCGGCCATCCCCACCCGGACCCAGCAGTTGATGAGCCGCATGAAGGACGCCGACGTTCTCTATTTTGAGCCTCCCGCCCCCCGGGGCTCCGATCTTTGGAAGAGAAAAGGCCGGAAGCTCCGCCCCGGTCTTATCGCCTATACCCTGCCCCCTACGCTTACCAGAGATCCCCGGAAAAAGCTGCTGGCCCGGTACGATGCCACCCGCACCGCCAAATTCCTCCAGTCCAAGCTGGAAAAACACCGTTTTGTAGAGCCGGTGCTCTGGTGCGCCAGCCCCGGCGGGGCGGAATATCTGGACGACATCGCCTATCGCGGACTGGTCTACGACTGTTACCGGGACTGGCCCGATTACCCCGAATCCTGGGAGAGCGAGCTTGCCTCCACCGCCGATGTGATCTTTGCCGCCTCCCCCGACCTTCTGCGCCATGTGGTCCCCTGTAACTCCAACGTCTCTCTGCTGCCCTTTGGCTGTAACTATCCCATGTTCGCCAAGGACCGGCTGCCCCGTCCCCACGCCCTGCGGGATATGGAAGGCCCTATCTTTGGCTTTGTAGGCACTCTTTGGCCTGATTTGGACCTGACTCCGCTCATCCATCTGGCCTCCTCCCGCCCCGACTGCAGTATCGTGGTGGCGGGCCGGGACGCAGGGTGCTATCTGCTGCCCGAACTGCTGGACGAGCCAAATGTCCGCTATGTGGGACAGGTGGAGACGGTGGACCTGCCCGACTATCTGGGTGCCTTCCACGTCTGCACCTTCCTTCTCCGGCGGGAGCATCTTTATGACGACGTGATCCCCACCCGGATGTTCGAGTATCTCTCCTCGGGCAAGCCCATCGTGGCCATGCTCCGCCCCGACCAGGTGGAGGACTTCCCCGACGTGGTCTACGGCGCCCACACCGCCGCCGAGTTTTCCCTTCTCTGCTCCCGTGCTTTGGAGGAGACTGGCACCTACGCCCGTGACCGCCGCCGGGAATACGGCAGGGCCGCCGCCTGGAGTGAACGGGCGGAGGATGTGAATCGGATTTTGGAGAGTATCGGGATGTTCAACTGATCTGCCGATCATCAGCCATTTACCCTTTGACTGATGGGTGCGTGGTAATCCTATGGGTGCGTAAACATGGGCCTGTTTTTCGGAGCAAATGTTCATATCAACCGGGTTGGCATCGGCTTGCCAGCCGGCCCTAAAACCGCTTTTTGGAAAAAGCGGTTCTGGACTCCCAAAAACCAAGGTCAGGACAAGGTGCGTTAGAATCGGCTCGTATCGTCTTTACGCCCCATGGTCCCCCTTGCCCCGCACCCGTGCATCCGTTGGTAAAACGCTAAAAGAAACATCGTTGCAATCAACCCGCCTCGACCTACACAGCTTGAGGTGTGGTTCTTTTCATCGAAACCCATCCCACCCCGTAGGGGCGGGTGTCCTCGCCCGCCCGGCCTTCCCACACAGCAAATTTGCACCACCGACCGGCGAAATGGAATGGTCCAACATCTCCTCTCCCCCAAAAAATCCCCTTCTACCTCCCGCCCCCTCACCGTACAATACGGCAGGGGGTGTTTTTATGCCGATCTTGCCCGTCCTTCTTCTGCTGGCCGCTGTCATCCTGGTCAACGGCTGGACCGATGCGCCCAATGCCATCGCCGCACCGGTGGCTTCGGGGGTGCTGTCCTTCCCTTCTGCCGTGCTGCTGGCGGCGGTCTGCAACCTGTTGGGAGTGGTCTGCACCACCCGTATCAGCGATGCCGTGGCCCGGACTCTTTTCTCCATTGCCGACTTCGGCCCCTACGCCGTCACCGCCCTCACCGCCGCTTTAGCGGCTACGGTCCTCTGGGCCGTCATCGCCTGGCGGTTCGGCATCCCCACCAGCGAAAGCCACGCCCTCATGGCCGGCCTCATTGGTTCCGCTTTGGCCCTGGGGCTGGACCGGGTGCGGCTGGAGCCTCTTCTCCGGGTGGCTCTGGGGCTGGTCCTCTCCCTTCTTCTGGGGGCCTTTCTGGGCCGGGCTATCCTGGAGCTTCTTCCAACGGGAAAAGACCCGCTTTACCAAAAGGGCCAAATGTTAGGCGCCGCCCTCACCGCCTTCCTTCACGGCGCTCAGGACGGGCAGAAATTCCTGGGGGTACTGGCCCTTCTGCTCACCCTGCAGACCGGGACCTTCTCCCTGCCGCCCCAGGCCCCCTGGGTCTGCGCCGCCCTTATGGCGCTGGGCACCCTTCTGGGGGGCCGCCGCATCATCGACACGGTGGGCCGCAAGCTGGTGACCCTCACCCCCCGGTCGGGCTTTGCCGCCGAATTGGGCTGCGCCGCCGTTTTGACTCTCTGCACTCTCTGGGGCCTGCCCGTCTCCACCACCCACGCCAAGTCGGCCGCCATCTTTGGGGCCGGCGCCCATCCCGACTCCCGTGTGGCCGGTTCTTTGGGGGCCGCCTGGCTTTTCACTTTCCCCGCCTGCGGTGCTCTGGCCTTTCTTCTGGTCCGGCTCCTGAACTGAAAAACACACCCTATGGAAAATCCCATAGGGTGTGTTTTTTCTCTTCACAGCTGCCCCGCTGTTCCCCAGCCTATCTGCTCCACCCGGGCCAAGGCCTCCTGCTGAAGCGCCCTGGGCTGGCTTGTAAAGAACTCCGCCACCGGCTCCTTCTTTTTCAGGTTCCAGACCCCTGCCACCACCCCGTCCACGGCGACGGTGGGCAGGCAGATACCGGACTTCAAAATGACCGCCTTCCGGTATTCCCTGGGCAGCACCGCCTCCCGGTCCACATAGGACACCACATAGGGGTCAAAGCCGGAAAGCAGCGTCAAATGCGGAATATCCCCCATGTCCCCCTTTGGGACATAGTAAAGCCGCTCTCTCCCCCGTTCCAGCCATTCCAGCCCCTCCAGCGCCTTTGCCTGCCTCACCACGGCCTTATCCACTCCAAAGAACCAGGCCGCATCCTCCGGGCTTGCGGGGCCATAGGCCTCAAAAAAGCGCGGCAGCAGCTCCTCCAGCGCTTCCGCCGGGGAAAGGACAGGCTCCGCGCCGATCAGATCAAAATCCCGGCTCACCATGCTCCGAAAGGCCACTTTCCCCCGCCGGGCCAGATAGACAAATATCCCGCCCCAGGAGGAAAAGAGCCTTCCCACCGTCTCGGCATCGTAGCTGTCGGCAAAGATCTTCCGCATCTCAGAGCGGGAGTTGACCCCGTCTTCCATCAGGTAAAGTACCCGCCGGGCCACCTCCTCCACCTCTTCCTCCGGAAGCCCGAACCAGCTCCAGGGTGCGGCGTCGGCGTGGAGGGCCAGAAGCAGGGGCAAGTCCTCATAGACGGCCCCGTGGAGGGTCCCCCGGTAAAGCCAGGTCTTGGTCAGGGCGTTTTTCCATCCCGTCAGCCCACAGCCCCGGATAAGGGCTGAAAACGCCACATTCCGATGGAACCAGCAGTGAAGTCCCAGCAATTCTCCGGCCAGCTCCCCAATATCCCAACATCTCCGGGACAAATAAAGCCCATGCATCCGCCGCCGCAGAATATCCTCCGTCCCCTTGTCCATCCTCCCGCCTCCCCGGTCTTTTGGGGCATCATATCATACGTCCCCTTCCCCTGTCAAGGCTTCCGGACCATCGGCAGCACCTCGCCGCTCAGGGCCAGAATGGCCAGCAGATTGGGTATCGCCATGCACCCGATGCACAAATCGCAAAGGGCCCACACCGTCTCCACCTGCCCCACGCTGCCCAAAATCACCGCCGCCAGATAGAGGATTTGAAAGGGGACCCGCCCCACCCCCAGCCAGCCCGCTCCCCGCTGACCATAATAGCTCCACCCCAGCAAAGAGGTAAAGGCAAACAAAAGCAGGCACACCGTAAGGATGACCTCCCCCCACCGGCCCAGCCCCACCCCGAAGGCCGCTCTTGCCAAGGCCGCTCCTGTCAGCCCCTCCGGCCCTTCCAGCACCCCCGTAGTCAGGATGACTAGAGCCGTAACGGTACACACCACCAGCGTGGAAAAGCAGGTTTCAAATATCCCCCAAAAGCCGGCCCGCCGTGCCGTTGTCTCCCCGGCGGCGGCATGGGCCATGGCGGAGGACCCCACCCCCGCCTCGTTGGTAAAGACCCCACGGGCCACCCCATACCGCAAAGCGGCTCCCGCCGCGCCGCCCCAAGCCGCCCGGGGCGTGAGGGCGCAAGTCACTATCTCCCGCAAGGCAGGCAGCAGCGCCTCACGGCGCAGCCAAAGTATGGCCATTCCCGCCCCCAAAAAGAGGACCGCCATGACGGGCACCACGGCCTCACTGACCCGGCCGATCCCCCGCACCCCTCCTAAAAGCACCGCCCCAACACACAAAGCGACCCCAAGCCCCACCGTCAGCCGCCCCCAGCCAAAGGCCGCCTGAAGGGTATGCGCAATGGAGTTTGCCTGCACCAAAGCGCCCCCCGTCAAAGCGGCCATGGCGCACCACAGGGCAAACCAGGCCGCTCCCAGCCGCCACCCGAGCCGTCCCCTCATATACTCCATGGGTCCCCCCTCCCAGCCCTCAGCGGTCCTGACCCGGTATTTGACCGCCAAAGCCTTCTCCGCAAAACTGGTCATCATCCCCAGCAGGGCGGACACCCACATCCAGAACACCGCTCCCGGCCCCCCGAAAAAGAGTGCCGTAGCAACCCCCGCCACAGCTCCGGTGCCGATGGTGGAGGCCAATGCGGTGGCCAGGGTCTGCATCTGGCTCAGCCCCTTCCCTCCGCCCCGTTCCTTTTTCAGCGACTCTACCGAGCCATTCCACCAGGTTTTTACCCCAAAAATCTGGAAAAACCCGCTCCTCACCGAACACCAAAGCCCCACCAGCAAAAACGCCCCCAGCAGCCAGGGCCTCCAAAGCCCATCCGTCAACTGCTCCACCACGGACAACACCCCTTTCGGTAAGGTCTATGCCCCACCCAAAGGAAAGATACCCCCGCAGGAAAAACTCCTCCCCAAAAAAGCGAAAACCCACCGATACCGGACTGTTTACCGTTTGACTGGTGGTTGCGTGGCAATCCTATGGGTGCGTGGATGCGAAAGACTATTCTTTTCCCGAGGAAAAGAATAGCCTCTCGCGCTCTCCAAGAAAAGTCTCAGGTCAAGACAAGGCGCGTTAAAGTCGGCTCGTATCGTCTTTACGCCCCCATGGTCCCCCTTGCCCCGCACCCGTGCGTCCGTTGGTGGAACACAAAAGAAATGTCGTTGAAATTGACCCGCCTCTGTCTACACAGCTTGAAGGGCGGTTCCCCCCACCAGAAACCATTCCATCTCCGTAAGGCGGGTTCCGTTTGGATGGTGGGTGTGTGGGAAGCCTATGGGTGCGTGGATGCGAAAGACTATTCTTTTCCCGAGGAAAAGAATAGCCTCTCGCGCTCTCCAAGAAAAGTCTCAGGTCAAGACCAAGTGC